>NZ_CP014513.1:1448632-2897264 GCF_001577365.1 Frondihabitans sp. PAMC 28766 | reverse complement strand
ACTGGACAAGTCGCCTGCACCCTCCAGGGCTGGCCCGGCGTGTCCTATGTGGGAGACGGCAACGGAACGCAGATCGGACCGGCGGCCACCTTCGACCGCACTCAGGCCGCACCCACCGTCACCCTGCAACCAGCAGGCCAAGCCTCCGCCCCGTTGAGAATTTTCGGAACCAATGGCCCCGATTGCGGAATCACCCACGCCGACGGATTCCGCATCTACCCTCCCGGACAAAAGGCATCCCTGTTCGTGAAGTCCCCAACGATCGCTGCATGCTCGACATCACCCGATCTGGAGGTCGGCCCGCTGAACTGATCAAGCCTCAACAGCACAAGCAAGCACCGGACGCTCGCTCACCGCGGCCAGGACAGGCGGCAAATACGAGCAACACTGTGACGATGGAGAGGACTCGACCCGGACCGTGCAGAGAAACAGTCCACTACAGATTCCCCCAGGGTCGCTCGTCGTCAATGATGAGGGTTCCCTCGTCGCGCAATCTTTCGGAGCCCCGGACGGCGCGAGCCAACGAAAATGAGGCCGATCCGTATCGCCTCCAGGCGCTCTTCTGCAACTAAAGAGAAGGTCCCGTGAAAACTCACACCGCCCCAGAGAAGACCTCGGTCAAGGCGCCAGCTGCCAGCGGCTCACACCCCGCCGAACGCCCCCGCCACCCCGCCGAACCGGAAGTGACGGTGGAAGACCGCGAACAGCACCACCGGCGGCAGCATGATGAGCAGCGCCAGCACGGGCGAATGACCCGACGTCTCGAGACCGATGGCGAGAGAGTAGTTCTGCTCGGACCTCAAGAACACGAACGCCACGAGGTAGTCGTTCCACGCGAACAAGAACGACACCAGAGCCGTCGTCAGCACGGCGGGCAGCGAGTTTCGCAGCACGATGCGCAGGTAGGCGGACGCCACCGAGCAGCCGTCGATCCAGGCGGCCTCCTCGAGGCTGACGGGCACCCCGTCGACACCCGACGACATCAGCCAGACGGCCACCGGCACGCCCGCGCCGATGTAGACGAGGGCGACGCCGGGCAGCGAGTCGACGAGACCGACCCGAGCGAAGAGGATGAACAGCGGCACGATCGCGAGCACGAGCGGGAAGGCCTGCAGCACGAAGACGACGAGCGCGTAGCCCGACACGAGGCGCGATCGCCCGCGCGACAGCACGTAGCCGGCCGGGGCGCCCACGAGCACGCAGACGGCCGCCGTGCCGAGCGAGACCGCGAGACTGTTGCCGAACCACGTAAGGCCCTCGCCCGAGACGAACGGCACGAACTCTCGAAGGCTCGGGGCGTGCCCACCCGGCAGGATCACCGCGCCGACCGTCACCGCGATCGGCACGAGCACCAGGGCGGTCACCACGACGAGCACGCCGAAACGCGCCCAGGCGCCTCGCATCCTGCCCCCGGTTCTACTTGCCGGAGGCGGCTGCGGGCACGGACTTGAAGACGTCGGGGTAGTTGCTGAGCGTCGTCCACCGGCTGGCCGGCCACGTGATCACGGACGCCTTGCCCACGATGTCCTTGATCGGCACGAAGGCCGTGGCGTTCTTGTTGATGTAGTGGTACGACGAGTCGGCCGACTGGTAGCGGTTGTCGCCGAGGACCCAGACGTCGCCCTTCGGCACCGTGATGTCGTAGCGGTCCTTGTCCGGCTCGGCTGCCCCGCCGGGAGGCACGTCGATGTAGGGCTCTTTGATCGCAACCCCGTTGACCTCGATCTCTCCCGAGGCGCTGCAGCACGACACGTGGTCGCCGGGCAGCCCGATCACGCGCTTGACCAGGTGGTTGTCGCTGTCCGCGGTGCCGAGGCCGACCACCGTGAGGGCCGACTGGATGCCGTGGACCACGGGGTTCGTGGAGGGCGTGGTGACCGGCGTCGGCGTCTCGCCGTCGAGCCAGCCGCCGGGGTCGGTGAAGACGATCACGTCGCCGCGCTTGAGCGGCGAGAGGCGCGGCACGAGCTCGTTGACGACTATCCGGTCGTTGATCTGCAGCGTGTTCTGCATCGACACCGACGGGATGTAGAAGGTGCGGAAGAGGAAGGTCTTGATGCCGAACGAGATCAGGAGGGCCGCGATCAGGATGATGACGAGGTCGCGCACGAAGCGCAGCGGGCCATTCCTCTTCGACCGCCCGCGCCTGCCTCTGGCGTCCGCTCGCGTGCGCCCGTCGACTGTGTCCGTCACATCCTGCCCCTGTCTTCTCGTCGATCGTACGGGACCGCGGGGCTCGTGCCCGTCACCGACCCGGAAGGGGGTTTGCACCTCGACGAACGTGCCGTCCCAGAACAGCGCGGCCCGCCCGGCCGGGGCCTTGCCCTGCAGCGACCGAGGCAGCGGTGCCCCGAACGTCTGCGTGCCGTTCATGGCGTTGGAGGCCGAGAGCAGGAGGCCCTGGCGCGCTTTCTTCGCCTCGGGGAAGAGCCCGCGGAAGAGGCCGCCCGCCTCGTCGACATGGGTCGACAGGACGAAGAAGAACGAGTCGCGATCCGCCAGCACGGCCGTCTCGATGGCCGTCTCTTTCAGGGCCTCCACGTCGTCCACGATCAGCGCGATCGGCCCACGGCCCACGGTGAGGGCGGTCTCGACGAAGGCTGCCAGCTCGGCCGACCCGTCGGACGCCTCGGTCACCGTCGGCACGCCGAGTCGGCGCGCGGTCTCACGGAGCGGCGAGTCGCGCAGGGCGATCGCCACGACCGGGTGCTGGTCGGTGACCAGCTGAGTGAGGATCGACGCGAGGGCGGTCGAGCGGCCTGAGCGCCGTTCGCCGATGACGACGAAGCCCCGCGAGCCGACCACGTCGACGCGGTAGCGCGACAGGGTGTCGCCGCCGACGCCGATGTCGAGGCCCTCGGTCGTCGATCCCGCAGCCAACGGCAGGTCGGTGATCTCGCCGAGCTCGATCTCGCCCGGCATCACGTCGACGCGGAAGGCGCGGCTCGCACCGCTAGCCGTCGTCTCGAGCGGAGACGTCGAGCGCACCTCGTCGACGACGGCGCGGAAGGTGGCCGCCTGCGCCTCGCCGCTCGGCTCGCCGGGCAGCAGGGCGAGCTGCACCTCGCGAAGCGGGGTGCCGAAGAAGACACGCCCCGGCCCGATCTCGGCAGGCAGCCCGCGCGTCGGCAGCCCGGCCGTGCGGTAGTCCTCGCGGTCGGTCAGGGGCAGCACGTAGCGCGTGTCGATGAAGCCGGACACCTTGTCGTTGATCAGCGAGCGGTCGCCGCCGAGCAGCACGCGGACGCCGACCGCCGGCCCCTCGCGGAGGATCCGCACCATCTGCTCGCGAAAGGCCACCATGTCGTCGGGGCCGAGGTCGGCGGCGAGGCGCTCCCAGCCGTCGATCACCACGGCGACGTAGGCGAGACGCTCGCGCTCGGGCGACCCGGTGGCGGCCCGGTGCTCGCGGATGTCGCCGTACGAGTCGCGCGCGAGGATCGTCTGCCGCCGGCCGACCTCCTGCTGCAGCCGCACCACGAAGCGAGCCAGGCGCCCCTGCTCGAGCGGCGTGATCACGGCGCCGGTGTGCGGCAGCGCCGCCATCGGGCCGAGGCCGCCGTTGCCGTAGTCGATGCCGTACAGGTGCAGGTCGGCGGGGGAGTGCGCCATCGCCAGCTGCGCCACGAGCGTGCGCAGGGTCGACGTGCGGCCCGAGCGGGCACCGCCGACGAACGCGAGGTGCGAGTCGGTGGCGATGTTCCAGGCGAGGGGGCGCTGCGCCTGCTCGGACGGCACATCCTCGAGGCCCAGGATCACGGCGCCCGGCTGCACCGAGCCCGTCACGTCGTCGAGGCTCAGGAGGGTCGGCAGCGGTGCGAGCCACGGCGAGGGGTTCTTGGCCACGCCGAGCTGCGCAGCGGCCTCGGTGACGACGGCGACCAGCGCGCGGAGGTCGGTGTCGTCGTGGTCGACCGGGCCCGTGGCGACGCTGCGCCTCGGGAAGACGACGGGGGCGCCGACGTCGCGCCACGGTCGCGACAGCACGCTCGGCGCGGTCGACGTCGCGTGCACGACCCCGGGGCGACGGCCGGCGACGCGCGCCGTCTGGAAGGCGGCCGGGGCGGCCCCCACGCCGCGGCGCGCATAACCGCGACCCGGCGTCGAGCTGCTGATGAGAGCGGCCTCGCCGCTGCCCAGGATGTCGGTCGAGTCCGCCTTGTCGGTGACGCGCAGGGCGACGCGCAGGTTCGTGTTCGACTGCATCTCGGGCGTGATCGCACCCGAGGGGCGCTGCGTGGCGAGGATGAGGTGGACGCCGAGAGACCGGCCGACCCGCGCGATCCTGACCAGGCCGGTCACGAAGTCGGGCAGCTCGGTCTTGAGCTCGGCGAACTCGTCGATCACGAGCACGAGCCGCGCCATCCCTCGCGCGGCGGCGGTGACCGGGTCGCGCTCCCAGGCGGCGTCGGCGTCCTTCGCCCCCATGTCGCGCAGCACGTGCTCGCGGCGCTTCAGCTCGGCGTCGAGCGACTCGAGGGCGCGCTCCGTCTCGCGGCCGTCGAGGTTGGTGACGAGGCCGACGGTGTGCGGCAGACGCTCGCAGTCGGCGAAGGCCGAGCCGCCCTTGTAGTCAACGAGCACGAAGGTGAGCGCGTCCGGGCGGTTTGCGAGAGCCAGTGAGACGACGAAGGTCTGGAGGAACTCCGACTTGCCGGCGCCGGTGGTGCCGGCGACGAGCCCGTGCGGGCCGTCCTGGGCGAGGTCGAGGGCGAACTCTCCGTCGGCTCCTGCGCCCACCACCGCCCGTGTCTCGCGCGGCGAGTACGACCAGCGCGACACGATCGGCTGGGGGTCGTCGAGGTCGACGCCGACGAGGTCGACGAAGCGCACGGCCTGCGGCAGCAGGTTGTCGTCGCCGACACCGCCGACGTGAACCAGCGGGGCGAGGGCGCGGGCGATCGTGTCGGCCAGTTCGGGCGACACGGCGTCGACGAGCACGCGCGGGCTCGAGCCTGCGGACGCCTCGAGCCGGGCCAGAGCAGGCTCCGCCGGGTCGACCAGGATCTCGACGCGCGACTCTTCGGGCAGCCTCGCGCGCTCCTCCTCGAGCGCCACCACGCTGATGCCGAGGCTCGGGCCGTGCTCGAGCAGCGCCACCATGCCCGGCAGCGTGCGGTAGGCGCGGGCCTGGTCGATGAAGACGACCACTTGCTGGTCGAACCGGGCACCGGCCTTCGCCTGCCGGGCTGTCTGCCGCGCCTCGAGCAGAGCCGTGAGCTCTCGCAGGCGGGCGAGACGGGTGTCGGAGGTGTTGCCGATGGCGGCCAGCGCCTGGGCTGCGCCGTCGGCGTGCGGCAGCCACCGGACGAAGCCCCAGTCGGACTCCGCATCCTGATCGCAGAGCAGCACCAGGGCGAGGTCGCGCGGCGAACGGCTCGTCGCCAGCGTCACGACCATCGAGCGCGCGAGCCCGGTGGTCACGGGCCGCGGCCCGGCGATTCCGACGACCCCGTCGGCCAGGTCGACGGTGATCGGCGACGGCGACACGCCGGCCGCGTGGTCGTCCCCGCCGGCGGGCCTCGACCGATAGCCGTCGAAACTCGCGTCGAGAGGCACCTCGCCGACCCCGATGCGCACCCGCAGCGCGTCCGCCTCGGTCACGCGGCGCTCCCAGAGGCGCGACGTCGGCGTCGTGGCGACGTCCGTCACGGCGACGGGGCCCGGGTCGGCCGACCACGCGGCGACCCGTTGCTCCTGGGTCAGCGCGGCGATGCGCGCCTTCGCGTCGACGATCTCGCCCTGCCACTTCTCGACCGTGCGCTTGCCGCTGCGCTTGGCCGTGCGGCGACCCGTCACGTTGTTGCCGATCACCATCAGCGGCGACGCGGCGGCCATCAGCAGCATGATCGGCTGCTTGAAGGCGAACGCCATGGCGACGCCGATGACCACGGGCAGCAGGGCCGAGAGCCACGGCAGCGGCGTGCGATCCGAGGCGCTCGGCTTCTCGCCGGGCATCCGCACCGTCGGCCGGTCGGGCGCCGTTCGGATGCGCGAGGCTCGGTTGTAGGCGATGCGGCCGAGGCCCTCGGGCGAGACGTCGGCGTCGCGGCGGGGCTGCACGCCGATGCGGATCAGGCTCGCACCGAGCTGGACGACGTCGTCGGGGGTGACGGTGACGGGCCCCGTGATCCTGTCGCCGTCGACGACCACGGGGGCGTCGCCGGTCGGGGTGACCGTCATGGTGGGGGCTTCGGCGGCCGTCAGCGAGGCGTTGCCGCGGCCGACCTCGAGGGTGGCGTGCAGGCGCTCGAGCGCGGGGTCGACGATCTGCAGCAGAGCCTCCGGGCCCGAGCCGACGGTGATGTCGGCGCCGGCCGGCAGTGCGAGCGTCTCACCGGCGAACGGGCCGCCGACGACTTCGAGCCGCACGGTGCCGGGCGCGAACGGGGCGGGCAGGCCCGGCGAGGCCTGGCCCCGCGGCAGGCGCACGCCGCCGAGCACTCCGGCCCGCGACACCTCGAGGGCAGGATCCACACCGGGCGCCACCGCGTCGGCCGGCAGCTGGAGCGCCGTCGCGAGCTCGCCGACAGTCATCGTCGGTTCGCCGTCGAGCACGAGGTCGTGGTGATCTCCGGTGGAGTCGGGGCGAGGTGCTGAGAGGCTCAGGCGCACGAGCGGACTCCTTCGGTGGGGCGGATGGTCGGTTTCGGTGTCGGTGTCATCGGTCTCATCCGGCTTCGACCTGCAGGGGAGCGATGACCGGCACGCGGTGCGAGGCCGGCCCGGCCTCGACGGCGGCGGAGGCCCGGGAGGCGGCGTTCGCGCCCACGGCGACGAGTACCGTGCCGACGGCCTGGTCGCCGCTCGACCGGGTGAAGACGTGATACCCGAACTCGTCGACCCCGCTGAAGCCCTTCGCCGGCGTGTAGACGAACGAGCCGTCCATCGTGCACGTCACGGTGCCGTGGAAGGGCGTGCCGCACGA
The DNA here is from genome assembly GCF_001577365.1 of Frondihabitans sp. PAMC 28766. Classification (NCBI taxonomy): domain Bacteria; kingdom Bacillati; phylum Actinomycetota; class Actinomycetes; order Micrococcales; family Microbacteriaceae; genus Frondihabitans; species Frondihabitans sp. PAMC 28766. The sequence goes on along the minus strand of NZ_CP014513.1, from coordinate 2,890,336 downwards.
CGTGAGGATCGCCGGGTGCGTCTTCTCGACGATGTCCTGCTTCATCGCGTTGCCGGTCGCGCGCACGACAGTCGCGCTGCTGTCGTGCACGGCCTTTGCCGCCACCGACGTCGCGACCATCGTCGGGGCGTGGCTGCGGCCCGGCACCACCGTCACCTTCACGTTCGCCTTGGAGGTCTGCTGGCCGAACCGGTCACGCAGGCGGTAGTGCAGCGTCGCGCGCCCCGAGAAGTCGGGCGCGGGCGAGAAGACGACCCCGGTGCCCGAGAAGCGCACCGTGCCGGCTCTCGACGGGCTGACCGACCCGCTGCGGAACTGCGGGGAGGCGCTGGCGCACGACTGGCAGGTGTAGCGGAGCGCCGTCCACGGCACGGTCGTCGGCGTGCCCTGCGGCAGGGGATAGCGGTATGTCGTCGAGGCGGGGATCTGCAGCTCGGGGGCCTCGAGCGACACCGTGTAGACAGTGGTCTTCGCCTGGCCAGCGACGGTGAAGGCCACCGTCACCTTCTGCTTGCCCTGGCCGCGGTCGAAGTCGGTGGCCGTGAACGTGATCTCACCGTTGTCGCAGGTGAGCGTCACCAGGTCGGGCTCGGCGCCCCGCGGGCACGCCGTCACAGTCCAGCCGGCAGGGATCTCGCGGGTGTCGCTGCCGAGAAAAGACAGCGTGATCGCCCGGTCGGAGGGTGTCGCAGCGAGGGCCGGCCGATTCGCAGCCAGGCCCCACGAGGCCAGCAGGATCACGACGACGAAGGCGATGAGGGCGCGACGGCGACCCGAGGCGGAGACCGTCGCACGACGCACCGGAAACCCCCATTCCCCCTGATCAACGAACCCCCGTAGGTTAGCATCGAGGGCGTCCCCGACCGCGTGAGGAGTGCCGTGACCGCCGACAGCCACGACGCCCGCAAGCGGCCCATTCGCCCGCCGGGCGCGCCGCCCCGACCCGGCCTGGTGCCCGACGACGAGACGGTGGTGCGGCCCAGGCCGGTTCCACTGCCGAAGCGCGTGCGTCATGACGATGGGGCATCCGGCGAGACTGCTGCACCCGCGCCCCTGGTGGCCGAGAGATTCGCCCCCACCGCGCTCAGTGCCCTGCCCGCCGTCCCGGCCCTCGCCAGTTCACTGCCGGTGGCCGCTCCGGTGCGCGCCGAGGCCCCCGCGCCTCTCCCCACCGTGGCCCCGGCCGGCGTCCTCACCCACCACACCATCGGTGCCGCCCCGGGCCGACTCGACCTGGCCGACCCGCGCTGGTCGACGACCCTCGCGTCACGGTCGGGAGGCCTGCTGCTCGAGACCCGGCCTCCGGCTCTGCCCGAGCTCGACGAAGAGGGTCCCGCTCGGCGCCTCACCCACCAGCCGGCCTTCATCGCATCGATGGCCGCCGCTCTCGTGGTCGTCGTCGTGGTGGTCGTGCTCGTGTTGATGCAGACCGTCTTCCGCGGCCCCGACCGGGTCGAGAACCTCCAGCTGCTCGACGGCGGCGACAACTACGTGCTGCAGTGGTCGGGCCCCGACGTGCCCTACGACGTCCTGATGACCGGTGGCTCGACCGGCAAGAACGAAGACGTGTCGGCCCTCGTCAAGGGCGGCAGGTCGGCCTGGATCCCGAAGACCGGGGCCGACGTCACCGACAAATCGTGCTTCATCGTTCGCGGCCAGCGCGCCACCTCGCAGAAGCTGCCCACCACCAAGGCCGCCCTCGCGGCCCAGGGCGCCGCTCGCATCTGCGTCAGCGCCGCGAGCAGCGGCAGCTGACCCGCTACTCGCGCACCTCGGGCGGCAGCCCGCCGTGCTTCGGGGCGACGTGCGCGAGAATCTGCTCCCAGGCCGTGGCGATGACGAGGTGACCGGCGTCGGGGACGGTGACGACCTCGGATCCTGCGATCTTCTTCGCGAACCACGACGCGTCGCGGCCGTCGGTGTACGTGTCGAGGGAGCCGGTGAAGATCTGCGTGGCCGCGGTGATCTTCGAGAGCTCGTCCGCCCACGAGTCGTCGTCGAGGGCGATCAGGTCGGCGGCGACGCCGAAGGTGCCCTGTGTCGCGGCCTCGGCGAGCGAACGCTCGAGGCGGCTGGCCAGGCCCGAGATCGAAGCGAGCGCAGGATCGTCGTCGGTCACGCCGAGAGCGCTCAGACGGTTCCAGGGGTGCTCGGCCACAGTGTCGGCCATCGTGTCGACGGTGGCCCCGACGGTCAGCGCGATCGTGTCGACCTCGGCGTCGGTGCGGCTGCGCAGTCGCGACTTCTTCGGGGCCGGCGCGGCGGCGAGGGCCACCCGGTCGACGAGGTCGGGGTAGCGGGCCGCGAACGCCAGGGCGAACGCCGAACCCGAGCCCCAGCCGACCACGCCGACGCTGCCGAGGTCGGCCTTGCTGACTTTCTCAGCGCTGGCCTCCGAGTTGCGGACGTACTCGGCGATGTTGTCGGCGACGCCGTCGACGCTCGGCACGATTCCAGGTTCGAGGAGGGCGGAGGCTGCGTAACCCGGGCGGTCGACCTCGATGAGGCGCACACCCCAGCGGTCGGTCACGAGCGGATCGGGGTCGAAGAGGCCTGCGGCGCCGACCGGGAGGAAGACGAACACGAGTCGTCGGGCGATCGAGTCGCCTGTCGTCGAGAAGCTGACGCTTCGTCCGGATTCGAGCTGGAAGTTTCTGTCGGCCACGAAGGCGTCCTTTCGTCGGGTGCACCCTCCACTTCAGCACCCGCCCGCGGGGCATTCTCAGCCAGCGACGGCTGGGGCCCCGAGCAGATCAGGTACGGACGACCCCGGCGACCTTCTCGAGGGAGGGCAGCGCCGCGACGAGCAGCCTGCGCTCGTCGGCGTCGAGCTCGCCCAGCAGCGCCTCGGCGTGCTCGGACCGCTCGCGGCGGGCATCGAGCACGGCCTCGCGGCCGACCTCGGTGGCGGTCACGAAGAACGCGCGCCCGTCGTCCGGATCGGCTGCCCGTGTCACGAGCCCGCGCTTCTCGAGGTCGTCGACGAGCCGGGTGGCCGACGGCGCCGAGACTCCTTCGATCTGGCCGAGCTTCGACGGGCGAATCGGGCCGCACCTCACCACGGTCGAGAGGGCCAGCAGCAAGCCGTGGCTCAGTTCGGGGCGCGCCGGGCGGAGCAGCCGGTTCAGCCGCCCCACCGCCAGCGCGAACCGGGCGGGCACGCCGTCGGGGTCGACGCGCGTTGCATCCTGAGCCGCCTCTACCTGCAGCGAGACCTCGGGTGCGGCAGTCATCAGCGGTCTCGGACTGCGTTCGACGCGGTGACGGGGGAGGCCGACGACGGCTCGACGACGGTCGCGGAGTCGTCGGGGCCGCCTTCGACGATGTCGACCGAGCCGGTCGGCAGGTCGAGGTGGACGAACTTCTTGCCGCGCACCAGCGAGGCCACGGCGGCGATGACCGTCATGATCGTCGCGGCGGTGAAGACCACCACGAGGCCGTGGTGGAAGGGCGACGAGATCAGCTGGGGGAAGAACTCCTTACCGATGAGCGTCGCGCGGTTGGCGGGGGAGAGGCCGGCCAGCACCTTCGAGCCCAGCAGCTCCTGGATCGGGTTGAACCCGAGGAACGCCGAGAACAGCGTCGACACCGGCGGCAGCTGCGAGATCTGCGTGGAGACCGCAGCCGAGACGCCGTGCGACGACAGACCCGCCTTCAGGGTCGAGGGCAGAGTGGTCGAGAGGCCTGCGATCATCAGCGAGAAGAACACGCCGATCGAGAGCGACGTGCCGGCGTTCTGCACCGTGCCCGCCATGCCCGAGGCCGAGCCGCGCTGGTTGGCCGGCACCGAGTTCATGATCGACGCGCGGTTCGGCGCGCCGAACATGCCCGACCCGATGCCCGAGAGGAAGGTGATCACGGCGAACGGGAAGTAACCGAAGTCGACGGGCAGGATCAGGAGACCGACGAATGTCAGCGCGACGAGCACGAGGCCGCCCGTGGCGAAGACCTTCGCGCCGTACTTGTCCGACAGGGTGCCCGAGATGGGGCCCGCGATGAGGAAGCCGACGGTCAGCGGGATCAGGTAGATGCCCGCCCACAGCGGGGTGTCTTGGTACGAGTAGCCGTGCAGCGGCAGCCAGATGCCCTGCAGCCAGATGATCAGCATGAACTGGAGGCCGCCGCGGCCGATCGACGCGAGCAGACCCGCGAGGATCGCCATCGAGAACGACCGGATCTTGAACAGCCGCATCTCGAACATGGGCGACTTCGTGTGGAGCTCCATGAAGACGAAGACCACCAGCAGCACGATGCCCCCGATGATACCGGCGAGCACCCACGGGTTGGTCCAGCCGGTGGCCGACGAGCCGTAGGGCTGGATGCCGTAGGTGATGGCGGCGAGAAGCGCGGTGAGGCCGACCGCGAAGACGACGTTGCCGGGCCAGTCGAGCTTGCCCTTGTTCGTGACGCCCACTTCGTGGAGCGACTTGTACGACCAGATGGTGCCGATGATGCCGATCGGCACGGACACGAAGAAGACGGCGCGCCAGTCGATGGTCGAGAGCAGACCGCCGACGATGAGGCCGATGAACGAACCGGCGATGGCCGCTACCTGGTTGATGCCGAGCGCCATGCCGCGCTTGTTGGCGGGGAAGGCGTCGGTCAGGATCGCCGTCGAGTTGGCGAACAGCATCGCGCCTCCGATGCCCTGCACCAGACGCCAGATGATCAGCCACATCGCGCCCGTGCCGCCCTGGTAGGGGTCGAAGGCCAGGGCGATGGAGCCGATGGTGAAGACGACGAATCCGGCGTTGTAGATCCTGACCCGCCCGTACATGTCGCCGAGTCGGCCGAACGTGACCACGAGCACGGCCGTGATGAGCATGTAGCCCATCAGCATCCAGAGCAGGTAGCTGACGTTGCCGGCGGCCAGCGGGTTGAGGTTGATGCCCTTGAAGATGGCAGGCAGCGAGATGATGACGATCGACGAGTTGATCACGGCCATGAGCACACCGAGCGTGGTGTTGCTCAGCGCGATCCATTTGTAGCGTGGGTGGTCTTTGGTGATGAAGGGGGGCACGAAGCAGTCTCCGAAAGAAGCGATGGGGTGGGGATCGACGCAAACTAGTTGCTTGATGTGAACTAACTATACGCCTGCGAAGACACAGCGCCGCGTTCACCTTCTCGACGAAAGCCGTTCACCGGCGCTCCCTACTTTCAGGGCCATGCACAGAGCTCTCGGGCTGACCCTCGCCGTCGCCCTCACCGCCACGGGAGGGGTGGGACTCTCGGCCGCAGCCGCCTCCGCCGCACCCACCGCCTCCACCGCACCCACCGCCTCGACGACTTCGGCGCCTCCGACAACGCTGACGCCCGGCGACCTGGTCGTCTACCGCGTCGGCGACGGCACGAGCGCCCTCTCGAGCGCCGCGACCGCCGTCTTCCTCGACGAGTACACGCCGCAGGGCACGCTCGTCGAGAGCATCCCGATGCCGACGGCGACATCGGGCCAGACGCACGCCCTCACGGCCAGCGGGTCGTCAGGATCCGAGGGCCTCCTGTCGCTGTCGGCCGACGGCCGCTACCTGGTCGCGCCGGGCTACTCCGCCGCTGTCGGCACGAAGAAGGTCTCCTCCACGGCGGCGGCCTCGACCGCACGCACGATCGGGCGCGTCGCTGCGGACGGCACCGTCGACACGACCACGGCGCTGACGGATGCCGCCGACGGCAACAACGTCCGCTCGGCGGCGAGCGCGAACGGCACCGATCTCTACATCGGCGGCGCGGCCGGCGGCGCCCGCTACACGACGCTCGGCTCGTCGACCTCGACCGAGCTCGACTCGGGCACCTACAAGAACGTGCGTCAAGTAGAGGTCGTCGACGGGCAGCTCTACGCCTCGGCCGACCCGACGAAGGCGGGGCTCACGATCGGCAGGATCGGCCAGGGTCTGCCGACCACCACCGGCCAGACCGTGACGGACCTTCCCTTCGACACGGCGCCGTCGGATCCTTATGCCTATTCGCTCCTCACTCTGGGCAACGGGTCGACGCCCGACACTCTCTATGAGGCGGACTCCACCGCGGGCAGCGTCGTCAAGTACGGGCTCGTGAACGGCACGTGGACGCAGGAGGGCTCGGTGCTCGTACCGCTCGTCACCGGCCTCACCGCCAACGACGTCGAGGGCGACGTGACGCTCTACGCGACCACCTCGGGTGCCGACTCGACGACCGGCTCGGTCTCGTCGATCACCGACGACTCGGGTGTCGGCGGGCAGCTCTCGGGTGTCGCCACGCCCATCGTCACGGCGGCCTCGAATGAGACCTTCCGCGGCGTCGCCTTCGCGCCCGGCACCGTGATCGGCACCGGCGGTGGGATCACACCGCCCAGTGTGAAGCCGACCATCACGACCTCCGACACTGCTCTGTCGGCCGCCCTCGGCGACTCGTCGAACGAGACGCTCGGCGTGACCGTCGGCGACACCGATGCCGACGCGTCCGACCTCACGGCGACCGCGACCTCGTCGAACCAGGCGGTGGCCGCGGACTCCGGCATCACCGTCACCGGGTCGGGCGCTTCGCGCACCCTGTCGGTCACTCCGGTCGGCACGGGGACCGCGACGATCACCCTGACCGTTACCGACCCCGACGGCCAGACTGGCGCCACCCAGATCAGCTACGGTGTCTCGGCAGACCTCACCGCGAGCGCCAGGAAGGTCTCGTACCTCTCCGGCGCCGCGAACGCCTCGGCCGCGGTCGATGCTGGTGACGGCTACGACTTCGTGGGCGACGACGAGTCCGACACGATCCGCCTGTACGACATGTCGAAGTCGGGCGCCCCGGCGGCCACCTTCGACTTCGACTCGCTGCTGCCCGACGGCAACACCGAGATCGACATCGAGGGCGCCGCGAAGCACGGCGACGTCATCTACTGGGAGGGCTCAATGAGCAACTCGTCGAGCGGCAAGCTCGCCCCGGCGCGCAGCACCGTCTTCGCGACGAAGGTGACCGGCACCGGCGCCTCGGCGACCCTGAGCTATCTCGGCAGCTACACGGGCCTTCTCTCCGACCTCGTCTCGTGGGACGAAGCCGACGGCTCGGGCCTCGGTGCGAACTACCTCGGTCTCGCCGCCTCGTCGGCCGACGGCGTCGACGGGCACGACGACTCCGCTCTGAACGTCGAGGGCCTCGAGTTCGCGTCGCCCACCAGCGGCACGGCCTACCTCGCCTTCCGCGCGCCGCTCGAGCCGACGACCGACCGCCACCTCGCGATGCTCATCCCGGTGACGAACTACACCGCGCTCTCGACTGCCGGCAACCAGACCGCGACACACGCCACCTTCGGCGCCCCGATCTTCATGGATCTCGGCGGCCTCGGCATCCGCGACATCAAAGAGAATGCCGCCGGCCAGTTCTTGATCATCGCGGGCACCGCCGACGGCTCCAACACCGGCTTCGCGCTCTACTCGTGGGACGGCAACCCCGCTCACGCGCCGCGCAAGACCGGCACGAGTCTGCCGCAGGTGCCCACCGCCGACAACGCCGGCTCGTGGGAGACCATCGTGAGCGTGCCCGAGCCACTGACTGCAGGAGCCAGCGTGCAACTCGCGCAGGACGACGGCACGGTCGACTGGTACGGCGACGGTCTCACCTCGAAGACCGGCGAAGTGCAGGGTCTGCAGAAAGACCTCCTGTCGACCTTCACGTACACGCCGCCGACGCCTCTCGCCACTTCGGTGACCGTGACCTCGAGTGCCGCGACGGCTGCCCCGGGCACGGCCGTCACCTTCACCGCGACGGTGTCGGGGCCGAGCAACGACGCGACCCCCTCGGGGGCCGTCACGTTCGCGATCACCGGAGCCGACGGATCCTCGGTCACCTGCTCGGGCTCAGCCACCGCGCCCCTGTCGAACGGTGTCGCGACCTGCACACTCCCGGCCGGCGCCCTGCGCGCCTCCGGATCGGCCTACACAGTGACGGCGAACTACGCAGGATCAGCAGACTTCGCAGCTTCCACAGGAACGCTGAGCGAGAAGGTGGCCGGCATCGCCACTCGCACGAGTGCCGCCGTGATCGCACTGCTGCCGACCACCCGCTCGACACTCGGCGTCCTGGGCGCCGTCGTCCCGTCGAAGTTCGCGTCGCAGTCACTCGCCGGACCTGTGTTCATCACCGAGACGGGGCCGACCGGCGCCGTGCTCGGCACGCAGAGGACGTCGGTGAACGGGCTGCTGCCGATCATCGTCGGCGCGGTGCCCGGGGGAGTGCTGCCGGTCGGCACCTCGAAGGTCACCGTGACGTATGCGGGCAACGAGTACTACGCGCCGTCGTCGTCGACGCTCACGGTCACGCTGAAGCGCTGACAGGCTGAAAGGCCGAGGCGACTCTTCTGACGCTCAGAGGATTCGGGGCTCCCGCTGGCGCCCGCCGAATGGAAGAATGACTGCATGTTCGGCAAGCGCCTGCGGGGGACCGACTCTCCCATCACCCGAGACACCGGCTTCGGCATCGGTGCCCAGGTGTACGTGGTCGACTCGCTCGAAGACCCCACGTCGCCCTTCCCCGACGGGCCCACCGGCTTCGTCATCCGCGCCGGCGGCTCGGCGTGGCAGGGCGTTTCGGTGATCGGCGGCTCGGCCCGCGTCTGGATGATCGAGTTCGACACCCCGCAGTACACGGTCGACCTCGAGGGCCCGCTCTCGCGGGTGCAGCTGCCCGAGCGCTACCTCCGGCTCGCGCCGCCCGTGCACGAGAACGACTACCTCAGCTACTGACGCCCCCACCCCCGTGCGAGGGGCGCTCGCACTGGGGCTCCCGGGCGGCGAGGCGTCGCCCCTAGCGTCGGAGCATGATCTCCCCACGTCTCGCGATCGCCGCCACCGTGCTCACGGCGGCCATCGCCGTGCCCTCCGTGATCACCGCCACCGAATCGGCCTCTGCCACGACCGCGTCCGCTGCGAAGTACGCGAACTGCACGGCACTCCACAAGACGTACAAGTACGGCGTCATGAAGCCCGGCACGAAGTACAACGTGATCCACCACACGGGCAAAGCGAACACCGACAAGAAGATCACCGGCACCCCGAAGTCCGACCTCACCCTCTACAACGCGAACTCGAAGCTCGACGCCGACAAAGACGGCATCGCCTGCGAGCTCGACTGACTCCTCCCGCGCTCAGGCTTCCGGCGGCGCGGTCGAGCCGCGCACCACGAAATGGGTGGCGAGCTCGATCCGCGTGACACCACGCGGTCGACCACGCGGAGCCCGCCGGTCTCGGATCAGATCCAGCAGGATCCGTAGTGCCACCGATCCCATCTCGGCCGTCGGCTGCTGCACGGTCGTCATCGGCGGCGTCGCCCACTGCGCCTCGGGCAGGTCGTCGAAGCCGACCACGCTGAGATCCTGCGGGATCCGTAAGCCGAGCGACGCGGCCGCGTCGTAGATGCCGAACGCCATGCTCTCCGAACATGCGAAGAGAGCCGTCGGGCGGTCGGCACCGGCCAACACCGGGAGGACGGCCTCGCCGGCCGCGTCGCGCGACCAGTCTCCGTGCACGATCCTCGACGTCGGCAGGTCGAGCCCCGCATTCGTGAGTGCCGAGCGGAAGCCGTCGACGCGGGCGGCGTTGTACAGGGTGCCAGGCCCCGCGTCGACGATCCCGATGCGGCGATGCCCGAGGCCGACGAGGTGCTCGCCGGCCGAGCGCCCCCCTTCCCAGTTCGTCGAGCCCACGCTCGAGACGTCGTCGGGCGGCTTGATCACAGGGTCGACGAGCACCACGGGAATGCCGGCGGCCGCCAGAGCGCCGAGCTGCACCCCGGTCGGCCCGAGGCCGACGATGACGGCCCCCTCCGAGCGACGGCGCATCAGCCGCGTCATCCATTCGTCCGTGTCGCGCGCGATCGTCATGACCACGCCGATTCCGGCGTCGGTCGCCTCGGCCTCGATGCCGCTCAGCGCGCGAGTCGCCCAAGCGTTGTCGACGGCGGTCAGGACGAGGTCTACCAGGGCCGGCATCGAAGTCGTCTCCGAGCGCTGCCGGGCTGAAACACGCGGCTGGTACCCCGTGCGGGCCACGGCGTCGAGCACATGTTGGCGAGTCGCGGCGGAGACATCCGTACCGCCCCGAAGCACCTTCGACACGGTCGGGACGCTTATGCCCGCGAGCCGCGCAACGACCTCCAGAGTCGGTCGGGGGACGGGCATGAGGCCACCATATCGAGATCCTGCAATTTGCGCAAAGTAATTTGTCTTGCTTCGCAACAAAGTCTTCTGCATACTTCTGCCAGCGCAGTTCACCGCTCTGAACTTGCGCAAACTCCATCGTTCAACGAAGAACAAGCCTCGAGTCGCTCGAGGCGGAAGGACCGTCAATGTCGACTCCACGAGCAGCCGTGTCCCGTCGAGGATTCCTCGGCCTCATCGGCGGGAGCGCCGCCGTCACGGCGCTGGCCGCCTGCAGCACCGGGGGAGGAGGAGGCAGCGCATCCCGACCCCTCAAATTCTGGAACATGCCCTGGGGCGGCCCCCAGTTCAACCCCACCGACAAGCAGATCACCCTCGGGTACAAGCCGGCGTCCGGCCTGTCGACTCCGACCTATCAAGCCGTCCAGTGGGCCAACTTCACCCAGACGTTCGCCACGGCGATGGCCTCGAAGACCGGCCCTGCGGTCTCGTCGGGCGGAGGCACCCAGGCCTTCCAGTTCGCGAAGCAGGGGTTCATCGCCGAGGCCGACGACCTCGTCGACAGCTGGAAGAAGAACGGCATCTACGACGACTTCCTCCCCGGCCTCCTCGACACCATGAAGACCCCGAGCGGCTACGTGGCCGTGCCCTACAACCTCGACATGCGAGTGCTCTGGTACAACAAGAGTCTGCTCGAGAAGGCCGGCGCCGAGCCCCCGACCGACTGGCAGTCCTACCTCGACACGGCAGCCGCCCTGAAGAAGATCGGCGTCTACGGGTTCGCGGCCAACGGCAATGCGTCCGGCGGCAACGCCTTCCAGATGATCGTCGGGTTCATGATCAACAACGGCGGCGGCATCTTCGACGCCGAGGGCAAGCCGAACCTCGTCACGACGGCGAACATCCAGGCGCTCGAGTTCATCGAGGAGAACATCCGCAAGGGCTACGTCGACCCCGGCGCCATCAGCTACACGGCGACCAACTCGAACTCGCAGTGGAAGGCCGAGAAGTTCGGCATGGGGATCGACGTGCCGGGGCTTGCCGCGAACGTCGGCGGCACGACGGCGGCCGACCTCGTGGTCGGCGATCCCATCGCCAGCGATTCGGGCAAGAAGGGTGCGCTCTACTTCCCGAACAACATCATGATGTACAAGAACACCCCGAGTCAGAAAGACAGCGAGGCCTTCCTCACGTATTACTACAAGCACATGGCCGAGCTGTGGACGAAGAAGACGGGCATCGGTCTGCCGGTACTCAAGTCGATCGCCTCCACCCCGGAATTCCAGTCGGACCCCAACCAGGTGAAGATCGTGAAGGTCTGGCAGCCGGTCGCGAAGACCTGGGCGGCACCCGGCGGCACGGCCCTCTTCTCGAACGTCAGTTACGTCGACAGCACGACCCCGATGAACACGTTCATGCAGAACGTCCTGTCGGGCAAGACGCCGAAGGAGTCGCTCACGGCCCTGCAGACGACCCTGAAGGGCGAGATCAAGTAAGCCACCCCCGGGCGCGGAAGGCCGCATTCCGCGCCCGGGAATATCCACCGCCGACACGCGTTTCACCAACTGCATGCAAACGCATACACATCAGCTAAGGTGAGGTCATGGCAAACGCAACGGCACAGGGTCCGGTCCAGTTCGGCATCTTCTCGGTCGGAGACATCACGACCGACCCGACCACGGGCATCACGCCAACCGAGCACGAACGCCTGAAGGCGATGATCACCATCGCCAAGCACGCCGAAGAGGTCGGCCTCGACGTCTACGCCGCGGGCGAGCACCACAACCCGCCGTTCGCGAACTCGAGCCCCACGACTCTGCTCGCGACGATCGCGGCTCAGACCGAGCGCATCATCCTCTCCACCGCCACGACGCTGATCACCACCAACGACCCGGTGAAGATCGCCGAAGACTTCGCGCTGCTGCAGCACATCAGCGACGGCCGCGTCGACCTCACGCTCGGCCGCGGCAACACCGGCCCCGTCTACCCGTGGTTCGGCAAAGACATCCGCCAGGGCATCAACCTGGCCATCGAGAACTACGCGCTGCTCCACCGCCTCTGGACGGAGGAGGTCGTCGACTGGAAGGGCCACTTCCGCACCCCGCTGCAGGGCTTCACCGCCACGCCCCGCCCGCTCGACGACGTCGCGCCGTTCGTCTGGCACGGCTCCATCCGCTCGACCGAGATCGCCGAGCAGGCCGCGTACTACGGCGACGGCTTCTTCGCCAACCACATCTTCTGGCCCGCGTCGCACACCGCGCAGATGGTGCGCCTCTACCGCGAGCGCTTCGAGCACTACGGCCACGGCCGCGCCGACCAGGCGATCGTCGGCCTCGGCGGTCAGGCGTTCATCGCCAAGAATTCGCAGGATGCCAAGAACCAGTTCCGCCCCTACTTCGACAACGCGCCTGTCTACGGTCACGGCCCGTCGATGGAGGATTTCACCTCGCAGACCCCGCTCACCGTGGGCAGCCCGCAGGAGGTCATCGACCGCACCCTCGGCTTCCGCGACTACGTCGGCGACTACCAGCGTCAGCTCTTCCTGATGGACCACGCGGGCCTCCCGCTGAAGACCGTCCTCGAGCAGCTCGATCTGCTGGGTTCGGAGGTCGTGCCGGTGCTTCGCGCCGAGATGGCGAAGAACCGCCCGGTCGACATCCCCGACGGCCCCACCCACGCCGGCCTCGTCGCGGCTCGTGCCGCCGCGACCGCCGTCACCCCGGAGGAGGTCTCGGCGTGACCAAGAAGATCGCCGTCATCGCCGCAGGGCTCAGCCAGCCGTCGTCCACGCGCCTGCTGGCCGACCGCCTCGCCGAAGCGACCACCCGAGCACTCGCCGCCCACGGCGAGACAGTGGAGGTCGACATCATCGACCTGCGCGACCTCGCGCACGACATCACCGACAACCTGCTCACCGGGTTCGCCCCGCCCGCTCTCCAGGAGGCCATCGATGCGGTGGTCGCCGCCGACGGCGTGATCGCCGTCACGCCCGTGTTCACCGCGTCGTACAGCGGCCTCTTCAAGTCGTTCATCGACGTGATCGACAAGGACTCGCTCGAGGGCACTCCGGTGCTCGTCGCCGCGACCGCCGGCACCGCTCGTCACTCGATGGTGCTCGACTTCGCGCTGCGGCCGCTGTTCGCCTATCTCCGCGCGGTCGTCGTGCCCCTCGGGGTCTTCGCGGCATCGGAGGACTGGGGCAGCGGCGACGAGACCACCACGACCCTGCCCGACCGCGTCGCCCGCGCCGCCGGCCAGCTCGCCGACCTCGTCGCCGGCCACACCACTCAGCGCGACGACCCGCTCGCCGTCGTCGACTTCGAGACCCAGCTGCGCCGCCTCGGCCAGTAGCCCGCCCCCTCCCGTTTTACCTATAGGCAAGCCGTTGCCGCACAGAAGTTTCGCTGTGGCAGGGCCGCACCTATAGGTAGAACGGGCATGACTGCGGGGTGTCGCGCGTTGCACAAGGCATGACCGACACCACCAGCAGTACCAGCACCACCAGCAGTACCAGCACCAGCAGCAGCTCCGCGGCGGCCCAGCTCGAGCGGTTCCACGAGCGCCGCCGTGTACGCGCGACGAGCGCACAGGGGCCGCTGGCGCTCGTCAACACGCAGTGGGTCGACGGCCCGCAGACGATCTGGGGCGTCGCAGGATCCTGGGCTCCCGCACCGGCAGGGCTCGGCGGCCTCGCCCTCACGGCGACTCCGGCCGACGAGATCACCGTCGACGGCGAGCTCGTCGACGGCACGGTCTACGTCGCGGGCACCGACGCTATGGCCCCGTCGAGCATCCGCTTCGGCTCCGAGGGGACCGTGACGGGCACCGTCATCCCCAACGACGATCGCTCGTCGTACGCGCTCCGCGTCTGGGATGCCAAGTCGGAGGGCAACCAGGCGTTCGGCTCGATCGACGCCTTCCCCTACGACGAATCGTGGGTCGTCACGGCCGACTTCGTGCCGACCGAGGAGGGCACCCAGGTCGACATCCGCCACCAGAAAGACCTCGATCTGAGCCGCCCGCAGCCGCTGCCCGGCCTCATCCGCTTCTCACGCGACGGCGCGGACTACGAGTTGGCCGCCTTCCCCTCAGGCGACGGCGACCGGCTCCAGCTCGTCTTCGGCGACGCGACCAACGGCGACACCACGTACTCGGTCGGGCGCTTCCTCTTCCCGGCCCCGAACGGCGACGGCACGATCACGCTCGACTTCAACCAGGCCGTCCTGCCGCCCTGCGCTTTCTCGTACAACTTCAACTGCCCGATCCCGCCGAAGCAGAACCGCTTCGGCGCAGCCGTCGAGGCCGGCGAGAAGAACGTGCTCGCCGCCGACGGGTCGCTCCTGCACGAGTAGCCAGCCGCCGTAGACTCGAACATGTGTTCACCCTGCTCGTCCGCCGCGCCGACGAGTCCGTCGCCGTCATCCGGCTCACGAGAGACGACGGTCGACTGACCGCCGGTCCGCAGCGAGTCGTCCCGTCGGCCGCCTTGCCCGACGAGATCCGCGCGGGTGAGAAGGATTCGACGCGCTGGGTGTGGGACGACACCTTCCGCTGGTATCCGCGACTCTTGGCCGCCGGCCTGCGGGTCGAGAGGTGCGTCGACCTGCGTCTGGTCCACGGGATCCTGCGTCGATCCGAATTCACCGCGGGCAACGCTTTGCACGGCGCACCCGTCGGGCCGTGGGACGCCCCGCAGGCGGCTCCCACCGAGGCCGATGCTCTTTTCGTGGTCGAGCCGGAGTCGCTGCCCGACGCTCTCGGCGAGTTCCTCCGTCAGCGCGACGCCGTCGAGACGTCCGCGCAGCGCTCCCGTCTCGAACTGCTGACCGCGGCCGAATCGACCGGAGCCCTCGTCGCCGTCGAGATGCGACACCGGGGCATCCCGTGGTCGGCAGCTCGCCATGACGAGCTGTTGACCGATGTTCTGGGCCCTCGCCCGTCTCGAGCCGGCGACCGCCCCGCGCGCATGCTCGACGACCTCGCGGCCGTTCGCGCAGCCCTCCGCGCCCCCGATCTCAACCCCGACTCGCCCGCCGAGCTCATCCGCGCCCTGCGCACCGCCGGCCTCACCGTCACCAGCACCCGCCAGTGGGAGCTCCAGCACCTCGAGCACCCCGTCATCGAGCCGCTGCTTCGCTACAAGAAGAAGCAGCGCCTGCTGGTCGCCAACGGCTGGTCGTGGCTCGAGGCCTGGGTGCGCGACGGGCGGTTCCGGCCCGAGTACGTGCCCGCCGCCGCCGCAACAGGGCGGTGGGGCACCTCCGGCGGGGGAGCCCTGCAGCTGCCTCGCGCCGTGCGAGGCGCCGTCGTCGCCGACCCCGGCTGGGCGCTGGTGGTGGCCGACGCGTCCCAGCTGGAGCCCCGCGTCCTGACGGCCCTGTCGCAGGACGGCGCCATGGCCCGCGCGGGCGAGGGCGATCTCTACGAGGGCATCGTCGCGTCGGGGGCTGTCGCCACGCGCGCCGAGGCCAAGGTCGCGATGCTGGGCGCGATGTACGGCGCGACCCAGGGTGACGGCGGCCGACTCATGCCGCGGCTGACGCGGGCCTTCCCTCGGGCAATCGCCCTGGTCGAAGCGGCCGCGCGCGTCGGCGAGCACGGCGGCGTCGTCTCGACTTTGCTCGGGCGCTCGTCACCACGGCCCGGCTCCGACGCCGGCTTCGACGAGCGCCCGCCCGAAGACGGCCCGGGCCAGGTCGACGGGGGCATGCGCGCTTGGGGCCGCTTCACGCGCAACTTCGTCGTGCAGGGAACGGCGGCCGAGTGGGCGCTCTGCTGGATGGGAGCGCTGCGGCGGTCTCTCACCGCCGAATTCGGCGCAGGATCCGACGCGCCGCACCTCGTCTTCTTCCTTCACGACGAGGTCGTGGTGCACACCCCGGCCTCCGTCGCGCCCCGCGTGGCCGCCCTCATGGAGTCTGCGGCGACGGAGGCCGGGCGGCTGCTCTTCGGCGACGCCCCCGTGCGGTTCCCAGTCACGGTCGCCACCGTCACCTCCTACTAGCGTGTCGCTTCTAACTGTTTGGGTATTGAAGGGGTTGGCTGTTTCCGATTAATACTTGATCGGGAGGAGTCGTTGCCATGCCGAGACCGAAGGGTCATGTCGTCGTGTTGATGGCCGCTGATCGTGTGAAGCTGACGAGGGTGGTGTCGCGGGGAACGCATCCGGCACGGATGATCGCCCGGGCACGGATTCTGCTGGCTTTGGACGAGGCACCCGGCCCGGTGCCGGATCGTCGGGTGGTGGCCGAGCGGGCAGGGGTCAGTGAGGGCACGGTGTATCTGGTCGCGAAGCGGTTCACGGAGTCCGCCGGCCGTATCGAGGAGGTGATCGGCCGCCGCAAACGCGCAAGCCCGCCGGTGCCCGCGAAGGTGACTGGGGATGTTGAGGCGCGGGTGATCGCGCTGGCGTGCACGAAGCCCCCGGCAGGTTTCGACCGGTGGTCGCTGCGGCTGCTGGAGAAACACGTGCTGCTCACCGAGGGCCTGCCGCCGCTGGATCATTCCACGATCGGCCGGACCCTCAAAAAAGGGGGCTTCGTCCTCATCTGAAGAAGTGCTGGACGATCCCCCCGCACGCCAACGGCGAGTTCGTGGCCCGGATGGAGGACGTGCTAGAGGTCTACCATCGCCCGTTCGATCCGGCGGTACCGGTGGTGTGTATGGATGAGAAGCCCTACCAGCTGCTCGCCCACGCCCGCGACCCGATCCCCGCCGCGCCGGGCCGCGACCTGCGAGAGGACTCGGAGTATGTCCGTCACGGCACCTGCTCGATCTTCGTCTGGGTTGAACCACTCGCCGGGCGCCGCCGTGTCGACGCGAGGCCGAGGCGGACCCGAGTGGACTGGGCCGCTGAGATCGACCAGCTCCTGAGCGTCGACTATCCGCACGCCGAACGGGTCGTACTGGTCATGGACAACCTCAACACCCATACCCTCGGGTCGCTCTACGAGGCATTCGAACCCGGCAAGGCCCGCGCGCTCGCCCGCCGCCTGGAGATCCACTACACGCCCAAACACGGCTCCTGGCTCAATATCGCCGAGATCGAGCTCTCCGCGCTGACACGGCAATGCCTCACCCGGCGCATCGACGACCTCGACCTGCTCAACACCGAACTCGCCGCCTGGCAAAACGCCACCAACGCCGACCAGCGACAAGTCGACTGGCAATTCACCACAACCGACGCCCGCACCAAACTTCGACGACTATACCCACAACATTAGACACGACGCTCTACTACGCCGACGCGAAGTAGCGCTCGTCAGGCCCGGCCAGCGGTCTCTGCCGGCTCGATGCTCTCGGGAATCACACAGTTGTGATTTCGTCGCCTGATCCGCCATAATTCAAGGAAGTACCACCGTTCATTCCATTCACCAGGTCGATGGGGAAGTCGCACCTAATCGAATGGAGGAACACGTGGCTGAATACACGCAGGTTTCTGCGAAAAAAACCGGCGCGTCGAGCGCGCGTGGCGTCCTTTTCGTCCACTCGTCTCCTCGCGCTCTGAGCCCGCACGTCGAGTGGGCTGCTGGGCGTGCCCTCGGGCGCGCCGTCAATTTCACCTGGAGCGAGCAGCCGGTGCTGAAGGGCAGCCTTCGCGCCGAGTTCTACTGGGAGGGCCCCGCCGGCACCGGCGCGGCCATCGCGTCGGCTCTACGTGGGTGGGAGCACCTGCGCTACGAGGTGACCGAAGACCCGAGCGCGGGCTGCGACGGCGGCCGTTGGATGCACACGCCCGACCTCGGCGTCTTCTTCGCGCAGACCGACTCGGTCGGCAACACGGTGATCCCCGAAGACCGCATCCGCTACGCCATGGAGATCGCCGGATCGAACACGCTCGAGCTGCACCGTGAGCTCCGCCTCGCCCTCGGCCAGGCCTGGGACGACGAGCTCGAGGCTTTCCGCCACGCGGGCGAGGGCAACCCCGTCGCCTGGCTGCACGCCGTCGGCTAGAGCACCTCCCTCGAGAGTGCACAACTCGCGGCTCACTTTCGCCAGATGCCGCACATTGCGCACTCTCGACGCCACAAGCTGCACCACGGCACCACGTGCACGCCCGGATGCAAACGGGCGGGCGTAAGACGAAGGCCCGACCACCTAAGCGGTGGTCGGGCCTTCGTGCGCCCGGGGGGCGGGTCAGACGGAGCGGAACGCGACGACGGCGTTGTGGCCGCCGAAGCCGAACGACGTCGAGATCGCGACGATCGGGTCGTCGCCGACAGCGCGGGGGGCCGTCACGAGGTCGATGTGAATGCTGTCGTCCATCTGAGTCGTGTTGATCGTGGGCGGCAGCGTCCTCGTCGCCAGCGCCTTCACCGTGAACGCCGCTTCGATCGCCCCGGCGCCGCCGAGCAGGTGCCCGGTCGACGCCTTGGTGGCCGAGATCGCGATCGAGCCGAGGTGATCGCCGAACACGCGCTCGAGGGCACGAATCTCCGCGACGTCGCCGACCGGGGTCGATGTGGCGTGCGCGTTGATGTGCGCTACGTCTTCGCGCGAGACGCCGGAGTGCTCGAGCGCGAGCACGACGGCCCGAGCGCCACCGGTACCCTCAGGATCCGGGGCGGTGATGTGGAAGGCATCGCTCGTCACAGCCCCGCCCAGCAGCTCAGCGTAGACATGCGCCCCGCGGGCGAGCGCGTGCTCCTCCGTCTCGAGCACGAGGGCCGCGCCGCCCTCGCCGAGCACGAAACCGTCGCGGGTGACGTCATAAGGGCGCGAGGCCCCAGCCGGGTCGTCGGTGCGGGAGGAGAGCGCGTGCATCGACGCGAAGGCGGCGAGCGGCAACGGGTGCACGGATGCCTCGGAGCCACCGGCGATGACGATGTCGGCGTCGCCCGCCTGCAGGTGGTCGTAGGCGTTGGCGATCGACTCGGTGCTCGAGGCGCAGGCCGACACGACGGTGCGGGCCCCGGCGCGGGCGCCGAGCGACATCGAGATGGCAGCGGCCGGCCCGTTCGGCATGAGCATGGGGATGGTCATCGGAAGGACGCGACGGGGGCCCTTCTCGCGGAGGGTGTCCATGCCGTCGGTGAGGGTCCAGATGCCGCCGATCCCTGTCGCCCAGTCGACCAGGAAGCGCTCGGGCACGACCTCGGGGCTGCCCGCGTCGGACCAGGCCTCGCGCGCTGCGATCAGCGCGTACTGGCTGGAGGGGTCCAGACGTTTGGTCTCTTGACGCGTCAGGATCTCGGCAGGGTCACCCGCCACGGATCCTGCGAACCGGATCGGCAGGTCGTAGGTCTCGGCCCACTCGGCCTCAATGGTGCGGATGCCGCTCGCGCCCGCGAGCAGGGCGTCCCACGATTCGGTGAAGGTGGTGCCCAGCGGGCTGATCGCACCGATGCCGGTGACGACGATCTTCTTGGTCACAGCGATTTCTCCTTGCGCACAAACGAATCGGCCCGCGTCACCGTGGACGCGGGCCGAGTGACGGGGTCGTTAGCCCTGAGCCTTGGTGATGAAGGTGACGGCGTCGCCGACGGTCTTGAGGTTCTTGACCTCGTCGTCGGGGATCTTCACGTCGAACTTCTCTTCGGCGTTGACGACGATGGTCATCATCGAGATCGAGTCGATGTCGAGGTCGTCGGTGAACGACTTGTCGAGTTCGACGGTGTCGGTCGCAATGCCCGTCTCGTCGTTGATCAGCTCGGCCAGGCCGGCCAGGACTTCTTCGGTGGACTGTGCCATTGTGTTCTCTCCTTGAGGGTGTGTTGTGACCGGGGTAAATCCTATTGCACACCAGGCGTGGACCGGGTCAGGGCTCACGTCCGCATTGCACAGGCGCGCAGAGCGCAGCAGACGCACCTGTAAGGGGTGTTTCTGCCTAGGGCAGAACGACCACCTGGGCGCCGAAGACGAGCCCGGCGCCGAATCCGATCTGGAGGGCGAGGCCGCCCGAGAGCTCAGGGTTCTCCTGAAGCAGGCGATGGGTTGCGAGCGGGATGCTCGCGGCCGACGTGTTGCCGGTGGTCTCGATGTCGCGCCCGATCTTGACGGTGTCGGGCAGCTTCAATTGCTTGGCGAACTCGTCGATGATGCGCATGTTGGCCTGGTGCGGCACGAAGGCTGCGAGGTCGGCCGAGGTGATGCCGGCCTTCTCGAGCGCGCGACCCGCGACCTTCACCATCTCCCAGACGGCCCAGCGGAAGACCGTCGGTCCCTCTTGGCGGATGGTGGGCCAGGCGACGTCGCCACCCCCTTCGCGGTAGTCGCGAAAGGACGACGTCATGCCGATCGTCGACCACTGGCCGTCCGAGCCCCACACCGTGGGGGAGATGCCAGGGGTGTCGCTCGGGCCGACGACAGCCGCGCCGGCCCCGTCGCCGAGGAGGAACGAGATCGAGCGATCGGTGGGGTCGATGATGTCGGTGAGCTTTTCGGCTCCCACGACGAGCACGTAGTCGGCCATGCCCGACTTGATCAGGGCATCGGCCTGGGCGATGCCGTAGGTGTAGCCGGCGCACGCGGCGCTGATGTCGTACGCGGCGGCGGGCTTCGCCCCGATGCGCTCGGCGAGTAGCGTCGCCATCGACGGCGTCAACGTCGTGTTGCTGACGGTCGAGACGAGCACGATACCGATCTGCTCGGGCGTGAGCCCGGCCCGGTCGATCGCCTCGCGGGCAGCGGTCTCGGCGAGGTCGACGGCGCCGACGTCTCGGCTGGCGCGCTTCCGCGTGACGACTCCGGTGCGCTGACGGATCCACTCGTCGGACGAGTTGATCGGCCCGGCGATGTCGTCGTTGGTCACAGTCAGGTCGCCGCGGGCGGCGCCGAGCGCCAGGATGCGGGTGAACGCGTGGCCGCTGTTCTGGAGGAGGGTGGGGCTCATGCGGTGGCTTCCTGCAGAAGGGCGACGGCGGCCGCGAGGTCGTCGGGGGTCTTGATGGCGACGGAGGCCACATTGTGATCGGTCAGTCCGCGAAGGCCGCGCTTGGCGAGGCCCGTGAGAGCGCCCGCAGGGGCGAGTTCGATCTGGCCGGTGATGCCGGCGGCCGCGAACGACTCCATGGTCTTGTCCCAGCGCACGGGCGATGCCACCTGGTTCACCAGCAGATCGAGGTATTCGCGCCCGTCGGTGATGCGCGAGCCGTCGTGGTTGCTATAGATCGGGGTCGCAGGATCGGAGACCTGCACGGCGGCAGCCGCCTCACGCAGGGGCTCGACGGCCGACACCATGTAGCGCGTGTGGAACGCACCGGCGACCTGGAGTGCGAGCACCCGGGACTTAGCGGGTGGCTCTTCGGCCAGCGAGGTGAGGGCGTCGAGCGCGCCGGCGACGACGATCTGGCCGCCGCCGTTGAAGTTGGCGGGCTCGAGGCCGAGCTCGTCGAGCTTCGCGAGCAGTTCGGCCTCGTCGCCGCCGAGCACGGCGCTCATCCCGGTCGGGGTGGCGGCGGCCGCAGCAGCCATGCCGCGCGCGCGAACGGTGACGAGCGAGACCGCTTCGGCCTCGGAGATCACACCGGCGAGAGCGGCTGCCGTCAGCTCGCCGACCGAGTGGCCGGCGACGGCCCCGACGAGCGAGCGGTCGACGCGGGCGAAGAGCGCCCGGGCGGTGAGAAGCCCCGCCGCCACGATGAGCGGCTGGGCGATGGCCGTGTCGCGGATGGTCTCGGCGTCCGACACGGTGCCGTGCTCGACGAGGTCGACACCCGACGCCTCGGAGAGTTCGGCGAGCAGAGCCCGCGCCTCGTCTCCCGACTCGGGGTCGTCGATCCAGGGGGTGAGGAAGCCGGGCGTCTGAGAGCCTTGCCCGGGAGCTGCGAGAACGATCACCGGTCCATCCTGCCAACCATCGAGCCACAAGCCGTGTGGCGACTCAACCAAGAATCGGCGCAATCGTTGGAGGAGACCATCACGTGCGTCACTTGTGCGCGGCCTTCGCCTTGTTCCGCCCGGTCGGCGCATCCGGGTCGGCGATCGAGCCCAGGATCAGCGCGGACTGCAGGATCAACGCCTCTCGCGCCCCGGTCGCGTCCCACCCGATCACGTCGGTGACGCGCTTCAGGCGATACCGCACCGTGTTGGGGTGCACGAAGAGCTCGCGAGCCGTCGCCTCGAGCGAGCGCCCGTTGTCGAGGTAGCACCACAGGGTGGTGAGCAGCTCGGTCGAGTGGCTCTTGAGGGGGCGGTAGATGCGGTTGACGAGCGTCGCCCGGGCGACGGGATCGCCGGCGAGGGCCCGTTCGGGCAGGAGGTCGTCGGCCTGCGCCGGTCGCGGGGCGTTGCGCCAGGCGCGAGCCACGGCGAACCCCGCGAGGGCCGCCTTGGCGCTGCCCGACGCGTCGACCAGCCCCGGCACCTCGTGGCCGAGCACGAGCGGGCCGTCGCCGAAGCCGGGCTCGAGGGCGACCGCGATGTCGGTGAAGCTCGGGCGGGGATGCGATGACGAGGCTGCGGATCCTGAGCCCGCCGTCGACTCCGCTTCGTCGGCCTCGGTCTCGGCGCGGCCGATCACGAGCACCAGCCGAGAGCCCTGCACGCCGATCAGCACGTCGGCGTCGAGGTGCCGCGCGGTGCGCCGGAGGACGTCGACGTCGAGCATGCGCGGCGCCGTGCCGACGAGCACCGACACCTCGCCGTGGCCGTGCCAGCCGAGGGCCGCGATGCGGCTCGGCAGTTCGTCGTCGTATTCGCCCGACAGGATCGAGTCGACCACGAGCGCCTCGAGACGGGCGTCCCAGAGGCCCCTGGCCTCGGCCGCTCGGGCATACACGTCTGCCGCGGCGAAGGCGATCTCGCGGCTGTAGAGCAGGATCGCCTCGCGGAGGTAGGGGTCGCGATCCTGCACCCGGTCTTCGACGACCTCGCAGGTGACGCGGATCAGCTGCAGGGTCTGCTGCAGGCTGACGCTGCGGAGCAGCTCGCGAGGGGCTGCGCCGAAGACGTCTGCCGCGATCCAGGGCGTCGCCTTGGGGTCGTCGAACCAGCTGATGAACGACGTGATGCCGGCCTGAGCGACGAGGCCCACGGCCGAGCGCCGCCCTGGCGGCATGGAGCCGTACCAGGGCAGCGTCTCGTCGAGCTTCTTGATGGTGGCCGTCGCGAACTCGCCGGACACCGTTCGAAGCCACGCCAGGGTCTTCTGCTTCGCCGCCGGATCTTGCGTGCGAGCGGGGCTCACCGCCGGATCAGCTCTCTCCGCCGGCCGCGCCCGAGGTGCCGGCCGTCACGTCGTGCAGCTGGTAGCGGTCGATCGCCTGCTGGACGACGCCGGGGTCGACCTCGCCGCGCTTCGCCAGTGCCTGCAGCGTCCGCACCACCATCGACGGGCCGTCGATCTTGAAGAAGCGACGAGCCGCAGCGCGGGTGTCCGAGAAGCCGAAGCCGTCGGCGCCGAGTGTGTAGTAGTCGCCGGGCACGAACTGGCGGATCTGGTCTTGAACGGCGTGCATGAAGTCGGAGACCGCGACGAACGGGCCCTCGGCGTCTTTCAGCTTGTCGGTCAGGTAGGGAGTCTTTGGCTCGGAGTTCGGGTAGAGGAAATTGTGCTCTTCGGCCGCGAGGCCGTCACGACGAAGCTCCGTCCAGCTGGTGACGCTCCAGACGTCGGCCGCGACGTTCCAGTCTTCGGCCAGCAGCTGCTGGGCCTCGAGAGCCCACGGCACACCGACGCCGGATGCGAGCAGCTGAGCGCGCGGCCCGAGGTTCTCGGCGGCCTTCAGCTTGTAGATGCCCTTCTGGATGCCGTCGACGTCGAGGTTCTCCGGCTCGGCCGGCTGCGACATCGGCTCGTTGTAGACGGTGATGTAGTACATGACGTTGGGGTCTTTGGAGAGCGGGTTGCCCAGGTCGTCGGTGCCGTACATCCGCTCGATGCCGGCCTTGACGATGTGGCCGATCTCGTAGCCGTAGGCCGGGTCGTAGCTGACGACGGCCGTGTTGGTCGACGCGAGCAGGTGCGAGTGGCCATCGGCGTGCTGCAGGCCCTCACCGGTCAGTGTGGTGCGACCGGCGGTGGCGCCGATGATGAAGCCTCGGGCCATCTGGTCGCCGGCGGCCCACATGGCGTCGCCGGTGCGCTGGAAGCCGAACATCGAGTAGAAGACGTACACCGGGATCAGCGGCTCGCCCTGCGTCGAGTAGGCGGTGCCCGTCGCGGTGAAAGCGGCGAACGCGCCCGCCTCGTTGATGCCGACGTGGATGATCTGGCCCTGCGGGCTCTCCTTGTAGGCCAGGAGCTGCTCGCGGTCGACCGACGTGTAGTGCTGACCGTTCGGGTTGTAGATCTTCGAGGTGGGGAAGTAGGCGTCCATGCCGAACGTGCGCGCCTCGTCGGGGATGATCGGCACGATGCGGTGGCCGAACTCCGGGGCGCGGAGCAGGTCTTTCAGCAGGCGGGCGAACGCCATGGTCGTCGCGACCTGCTGCTTGCCCGAGCCCTTCTTGACCACGCCGTAGGCGCTGTCCTCGGGCACCGAGATGAGCGTGTGCTTCGTCTTGCGCTCGGGGATGTAGCCGCCGAGGTCACGGCGGCGGGCCTGCAGGTACTCGATCGCCTCGTCGTCCTGGCCGGGGTGGTAGTACGGCGGCAGGTAGGGGTTCTCTTCGAGGGTGGCGTCGCTGATCGGGATGCTCATCTCGTCGCGGAACGACTTGAGGTCTTTCAGCGTCAGCTTCTTCATCTGGTGGGTCGCGTTGCGGCCCTCGAAGGTCGGGCCGAGGCCGTAGCCCTTGACGGTCTTCGCCAGGATCACGGTGGGCTGGCCCTTGTGCTCAGCCGCCGCCTTGTACGCCGCGTAGACCTTCTTGTAGTCGTGACCGCCGCGCTTCAGGTGCCAGATCTCTTCGTCGGAGTAGTTCTCGACGAGCTCGAGCGCCTTGGGGTCGCGGCCGAAGAAGTTCTCGCGCACGTAGGCGCCCGACTCGGCCTTGTAGGTCTGGTAGTCGCCGTCAGGCGTGCGGTTCATGAGGTTGAGCAGCGCGCCCTCGGTGTCTCGCGAGAGCAGCTCGTCCCACTCGCGACCCCAGACGACCTTGATGACGTTCCAGCCGGCGCCGCGGAAGAAGCTCTCGAGCTCTTGTATGATCTTGCCGTTTCCGCGCACCGGGCCGTCGAGGCGCTGGAGGTTGCAGTTGATCACGAAGTTGAGGTTGTCGAGGCCCTCGTTGGCTGCCACCTGCAACTGACCACGCGACTCGACCTCGTCCATCTCGCCGTCGCCGAGGAAGGCCCAGACCTGCTGGTCGGAGGCGTCTTTGATTCCGCGGTTGGTGAGGTATTTGGCGACTTGGGCCTGGTAGATCGCGTTGATCGGGCCGAGACCCATCGACACGGTCGGGAACTGCCAGTAGTCCGGCATCAGGCGGGGGTGCGGGTACGACGACAGGGCGTCGGGGCCGTGCGACTTCTCCTGGCGGAAGCCGTCGAGAGCGTGCTCGTCGAGACGGCCCTCCAGGAACGAGCGGGCGTACATGCCGGGGGAGGCGTGGCCCTGGAAGAAGATCTGGTCGCCGCCGCCCGGGGCGCCCTGGCCGCGGAAGAAGTGGTTGTAGCCGACCTCGTACAGTGCTGCCGAGGAGGCGTACGTGGAGATGTGACCGCCGACGGAGATGCCCGGGCGCTGCGCGCGGTGCACCATGATCGCGGCGTTCCAGCGGAGCCACTTGCGGTAGCGACGCTCGACGTCCTCGTCGCCGGGGAACTGCGGTTCGTTCTCGGGGGCGATCGTGTTGATGTAGTCCGTCGTCGGGACGGCGGGGATGTTGACGTGAAGCTCGTGCGAGCGCTGCAAGAGACTCAGCATGATCTCGCGAGCCCGTTCGTGGCCGTGAGCGGCGACCAGGGAGTCGAGCGACTCTTTCCACTCGGCGGTTTCTTCGGGATCCCGATCGAAATCGTCGACCGAATACGGATCCTGTTCGTTGACCGACACCCTTATGACCTCGTTCTTTTGTAGGGAACAATGCGTTCTAGACGCACGCGCCGCCGTTCAGGGGGCACAGTGCGCGCGGGTACGTCGTCGTCCGATGGGTGGGAGACGGGGCTGAACCCGCGCAGACCACTCTAGTTGCCGAAACCGACAAAGGCGTTGTGCGCCGGGGTCCGAGCACGCTCGGCGCGGGCCCGGATGAACGAGGGGTTGCGGCGGTATGACGCGCGCGTACCATTGAGTATCGTGCCGTCGCGATCTGCGGTGGTTCGATGCTGAGTCGCCTCATCCCGGCGGCAGGAACGGAACGCTTGCTATGGCTCTGGAGAACGACATCCAGGCTCCAGACTTCGACCTCCCCAACCAGTTCGGCGAACACATTCGCCTCGCTGACTTCCGCGGAGTGAAGCCTGTCGCCCTCGTCTTCTTCCCGCTGGCGTTCTCCAGCACCTGCACGACCGAGCTCTGCGACCTCCGAGACAACATCGCGATGTTCGAGGATCACCGCGTCGAGCTGATAGGCATCTCCGTCGACTCGAAGGCGACCCTCCGGTCGTTCGCCGAGGCCGAGGGCTACGACTTCCAGCTGCTGGCCGACTTCTGGCCCCACGGCGAGGTCGCCAAAGAGTACGACGTCTTCCTCGACCACAAGGGCTTCGCGAACCGCGCCACCTACCTGATCGACATCAACGGCGTCATCCGCGAGCACTTCATCACCGCCCCCGGCCAAGCCCGGTCGATCGCCGACTACCGCGTCGCCCTCGACGCCCTGGTGCCGCTTCCCGTCTGACCGCCCGGCCTCGACGACACCCGGTGTCTCGGGCGACGTCCCAGCGGCGCGGTGACGTCGCCCGAAACCAGGGGTGTCACCGAACGTCGGCTGCCCGGGTGCGGCCGAGCAGCCAGATCGACAGGGGCAGGGCGACAGCGCCGATGCACGCCCAGAGCAGGTCGAGCCCGTCGAGCATCACCACGAACGGCGGGGCGACAGCCAGCACTGCCGCGACCCCCACGAGCAGGATCGGCGGGCGGCGCCGCCCGGTTGGGATGGGCCGGGGTGCGCGTTCCAACCGGACGACCACCAGCGAGACGGCGACTGCCAGAGCGAGAACGGCGAGGTAGGTCGGGATCCTGGTCAGCCACCAGAGCTGCGACCCCGGCACCGGGAAGGGTGCGCCGACGGCGAGGAGAGCCCCGAGCAGGATCACGAGCAGCGGCACGTGCCAGAGGTAGACGGTCATGCCGCGGCTGCCGATGCCGAAGACGACCGCCTGCGCCGCCTTCGTCCGCATCACCCGGGCGAGCGCCGGCCGGAACAGCCGCAGCAGGCAGAGCTGCGCGATGCCGAGCAGCATGAGAGTCGACATGGGCGGGTTGAGGTCGGTGAGCATGTCGGGCGACCAGATGCCCGAGCGGGTCATCGGCATCAGAAGACCCCAGGATGCCAGTGGCACAGCGACGAGGACCACCTTCGGCGCCCGCTCGAGCCACCCCGATGCGTAGACGAAGCCGAGCTGCTGCACGAACAGCCACACGAACACCAAGTTGAGCAGGCCGATGTCCGTGACGTCCGTCGCATGACGGGCGAGGTCGACCAGGAAACCGGCGGTCGCGAGCACGACCAGCGTCGCGATCGGGTTGACGACGTGCAGCCTCGCCATGAGCGGGACGAACAGCTGGGTGATGCCATAGGCGGCAAGGAACCAGAGCGGTGAGCCGATGCCCACGGCGACGGTCTTCAGCAGGTCGGGCGAGACGCCCGCGGCCGCCGCGATGAGCAGACCGATCGCCAGGAACACGAAGATGCCCGCGGCGGGACGGCCCAACCGCAGGAGACGGCCCCGGATGTAGTCGCCGGCATCCTGCCCCTTTCTCTGCGCGGAGGCCCAAGCCGTCGCGCTGGCGAAGCCGCCGACCACGAAGAACAGCGGCATGATCTGCCCGAACCAGGTCGCAGTGGCGAACCACGGCTGCTTTACGAGAGGTGCCGTGACGGAGAGAGCGCCTGTCGCGTCCGTGCCGACGCCCACCATCATGACGTGGATGGCGACGACCAGCAGCACGCAGAACACACGGGCGAGGTCGACGGTGAGGTCGCGGCCGGCGAGCAAGGCTGCTCGATCGACAGGCGTCGTGGGGGCGGTGGCCGTGGCGGCCGTGGCGTGCTGTGAATGGGTGGCCGGAGCCGCCGCGGTGTGAGCGTCGTCGTTCATGGCTCGACGGTATTGGCGAGGCCCGTGCCGTCGCGTCGGCCATCCGGCCGGTTCTCCGGTGGCACCGCGGTGCCACCGGCAGGCGTCGGGGTGATACCCCGGACTTCGGACGACCTTCCGGCGCCGCGGCTCGGGAAGGCCGCCCGGAACCCGAGGTGTCACGGCCGCGCGCCGCTTTCGATACCATTGCAGAACGCTCCGGCCGCGCCGGAAGCGGGCCTTTAGCTCAGTTGGTAGAGCGCCACGTTTACACCGTGGATGTCATCGGTTCGAGCCCGGTAGGGCCCACCGCAAAAAGCCCCGTTCAACCGGCGAAATCCGGCCGAACGGGGCTTTTCTGGCGTTCTCAGGCCTGGCGCTTCGCACTCAGGCTCGGCGCTTCGTACCCCGGGCATGCCCCTGCTCGACCACTGCCCCGAGCACTTCCAATTGTCGCCGCACACCAAGGGCCGTCGGCTCGCCTCTTCCCGCGCTGCTGACTCATCTCACATCCTGGCTGCGCGTCAGACGGAGAGCGTCCAGAACACTGTTGAAGAGGGAGGAGGGCCGCATGACGGGGTCGATGACGCCTGCGTCGAGCAGGTAGCGGCCACCGATGTCCTGCTGCCCGCCTTGAGTGTCGAGGAGGTCGCGGCCGATGTCGGGCGTCGCTGCGGAGAGCTGCTCCGCGAATCCTGCGAAGGCGTCGCGGAGGCGGGAGCTCTCCGTCTGAGAGCTGAGCTCCTGCGCCCAGTACAGGGCCAGGTAGAGGTGGCTGCCCCGATTGTCGATGGTGCCGACGTCGTCGGCCGGCGACTTGTTGGCCTCGAGGAACCGCGCGGTGGCTCGATCGAGGGTGTCGGCGAGCACGCGCACGTGGACATCGCCGGTGGACCCGGCGAGGTGGTCGAAGCTGGCGGCGACGGCGAGGTACTCGCCGAGGCTGTCCCAGCGGAAGTGGTTCTCGTCGAGCAACTGATCGACGAGGCGGGGCGCGGTGCCCCCGGCTCCGGTCTCGAAGAGGCCGCCGCCCGCGAGCAGGGGCACGATCGAGAGCATCTTGGCGCTCGTTCCGAGCTCCATGATCGGGAACAGGTCGGTCAGGTAGTCGCGGAGCACGTTGCCGGTGACCGAGACGGTCTCGTCGCCCCGGCGGAAGCGGGCGAGCGTGAACGTCATCGCATCGACCGGAGCCATGATGTCTATCTCGAGCCCGTCGGTCTCGTGGCGTGCGAGGTAGTCGCGCACCAGCCCGGCGAGAAGGGTGTCGTGCGCGCGAGCGGGGTCCAGCCAGAAGATCGTCGGAGCGCCGGTCGCCCGGGCGCGGTCGACGGCGAGGCCGACCCAGTCGCGGACGGCGTCGTCATGCGTGCGGCACAGCCGCCAGATGTCGCCGGTGTCGACGCGGTGCTCGAGAAGGGTCTCGCCCTGCGCGTTCGAGACGCGGACGAGACCAGGCTGCGGGATGGCGAAGGTGGTGTCTTGCGACCCGTATTCTTCGGCGGCTCCCGCCATGAGCCCGACGTTCGGAACGGTGCCGAGAGTCGCCGGGTCGAAGGCCCCGTTGCGACGGCAGTCGTCGAGCACCGTCTGGTAGAAGTGCGCGTAGCTGGAGTCGGGGATCACGGCGACGGTGTCGTGGCTGGAGCCGTCCGGGCCGGTCATCCGACCCGACCAGCGGATCATCGCGGGCATGGACGCATCCACGATGACGTCGCTCGGCACGTGGAAGTTCGTGATGCCCCGTTCGACGTCGACCATCGCCACGGCAGGCCCTGCCCGCAGGGCGTCGTCGAACGCCGCTCGAATCTCGGCCCCCTCGGGCAGGCTCTTCAGCCGGGCGAAGAGAGCGGCGAGACCCTCGTCGGCGTTGATGCCGGCAGCGTCGAGTGTCGTCCCGTACCGGTCGAACACCGGGTGGAAGTAGGTGCGGATCGCGTGCCCGAAGATGATGGGGTCGGAGACCTTCATCATGGTGGCCTTGAGATGGACCGAGAACAGCACGTCATCTCGCGAGGCGCGGGCGACCTGCTCGGCGAGGAACCCCTCGAGCGGACCGACGCGAAGGACGGCTGCATCGACGACGTCGCCCGCCTCGAGCGCTACGGGCTCCCGAAGGGGTCGCCGGGTGCCGTCGTCACCGATCAGCTCGATCGTGACAGGGCCCGAGGCGCGGGTGATGACAGACGCTTCGGTGGCCCGGAAGTCGTCGCCCGACATCGTGGCGACGTTCGTGCGAGACAGGGGATCCCAGGCGCCCATCGCATGAGGATGCCGATGCGCGTACGCCTTGACCGATGCCGGCGCGCGCCGGTCGGAATTGCCCTGGCGCAGCACAGGGTTGACGGCCGACCCCGTGAGAGCGTCGTAGCGGCCGCGGATCACCTGGGCGGTCGCGTCGGCGGGGGCCTCCGGGTAGTCGGGCACGGCGAAGCCGGCGCGCTGCAGCTCGCCGATCGCGGCCTGGAGCTGGGGCAGAGAGGCCGAGATGTTCGGGAGCTTGACGATGTTCGCTGCAGGATCGCCGATCAGCGCCTTCAGATCGGCGAGGGCATCAGGGCGCCGCTGCGCGGGGTCGAGGTGCTCAGGGAACGTGGACAGGATTCGCGCCGCCAGAGAGATATCGGCCGTGTCGATCTGCACGCCCGCTTCGGCGGCGAAGGCCGTCATGATGGGCAGGAGAGCGGCGGTGGCGAGTCGCGGTGACTCGTCGGTCAGCGTGTAGATGATCCTGTGCATTTCGGGCAGATCTTTCAGTCGGTGGAGGCGAGTTACTCCGCGCCTTCCATCGAAAGCATGGACCGGCGCAACCGGCGGATCGTGGTGTCGACGCGCCAGGGGCTGTTCGGCGATGAACACGAAGTGACTAGAGCCTACGGCGGCCGCAGAGCGTCGGCCGGAGGAGCTAGGCAGGGACAGCAGTCGGGCACCGCGCGTCGGGCGGCCCAAGGACGACTGCGATGACGTCTTGGGCCTGAGGGACGGACTCCTCCAAAAGCCGACGAAGGAGCGCTCGACTGGAACGCTCGACGTTGTAGCGGTGAATGGTGCCCCCAGCGTCACGACTGAGGATATAGCCGTTCATGTTGCGGATGGTTTTGCGTTGATGGTCATAACTCAGAGGGAAGTCGTTGAAAATGCTCGCGGGCGCTTGTACGCATTTCAGCGTTTGACAGGAAGCGGCCTACCCGCTCGGTCCGACAGATCACTCGGCCTTCAGAGAGGCGGTCGTGAGGCCCAGGACTTTCTGCAGCTCGTCGAGCATCGTCAGCTGCCGGTTGTTGATCTCCAGGAGAGCCTCGATGTCGATCTTCGCGGCGGCGTTCGTGTCGAAGTCGTGCTGGGCGAGCGCGGCGGAGATGCCGTCCTGCCTTTTCGCGGCGATGAGGAGGATGGCGCCCTGGAGCCCGGCGAGCATGCTGAGGAACAGATTCAGGAGAATGAACGGGTAGGGGTCCCAGCTGTGGCCGAGCGAGTTGAGCAGCGCCCACACGATCATGAATGCGATGAACCCGGCCACGAACCGCCAGCTACCCATGATGTTTCGCATGGTGTCCGCGGCTCGTTCTCCGCGGGTCAGCGTCGAATGCTCTTTTTGATGCCACGTGAGCGTGGGGAGGCGGCGGGCGCTGAGCCCTGTCTTGCTGGTCTTCACTGTGTCTCCTGGGTTCTTGTGCGTTGCTCTGACCGATCAGCGTGATCAGAATGAACGGATCCCATCGGGTTGGGAAGTGTCCAACGTCCTGCGGGTCGGCTTGTGACCTTGTGCCCTAGGCCGCAGTCCGGAGGGATGTGAGCATCGGGTTATGACTTACCACACCGCACCCTCTCGTCCCGACGCCACGGCCACCCCGGTCGGCGCCATCGTCGTCGGCTACGACACGTCCGCGTCTTCCCTAGCGGCTGTCCGCCGAGGAATTTCACTCGCCACCGACCTGCACCGCGACCTCCGAGTCGTCCTGGCCTGGACCATGCCAGTCTCCTTCTCCGGTTTTCCCTTCACCAGTTGGTCACCTCAGGAGGACGCGCAGCAGATGTTGGCTCACCTCGCCGGCATGCTCTTCCCGCAAGGCGCCCCGGCGTTCTTCTCGGCCGTCAGTGTCGAGGGTGAGGCGGCGCGGGTGCTCATCAACGAGAGCAAGGGCGCCGAGATGCTCCTGGTCGGAAGTCGGGGCCATGGCGGGTTCGCGGGCTTGCTTCTCGGATCGGTCAGTTCGGCATGCGCCGAGCATGCGATGTGCCCGGTGCTGATCATGCGCGCTTCCGTCGATGAGCCGCAGGGCGTCGCGCATCCCCTCCTCGTCGAAGCCGCGCGGTGACCCGGTCAGCGGACCCGAGGGCCGGATCCTGGTCGATCGAGACGTTCGCCGTCACTTCGATGCCCATGACGGTGTCGAAATGAGTGCCGAACTCGACGAACCACGCCCGGATCCACGATTCGGGGCCCGCCCGCGTGTGCCGGCGGGCCTCATTCGCGTTGCTGCGCTGTATCAGTTCACGGTCGCGGGGGTTCGGCTGTACTCGAAGACGAGACGCGCGGGGATGCTGCCCGAGAGAACCTCGGAGATGGCCTCGTTGACGTCGTCGAGGGCCCGGGTCTCGGCGATGACTCGGGTCTTGCCTGCGGCGTGGAGGGCGAAGACCTCGGCCAGATCCTGACGCGTGCCGACGATCGACCCGATGATCGAGATCCCTTTGATGACGGTGTCGAAGATGGGGATGCTCATGGTCCCGTCGGCGGGCAGGGCCACGCACACGAGGCGGCCGCCGCGGCGAAGCGAGGCGAAGGCCTGCTCGAACACTTTCGGTGACGCGGCCAGAACCACTGCGACGTCGAGACCGCCCAGCTTCTGAATGGCTTCCACCGGGTCGCTGGTCGCCGCGTTCACGAGATGCTCGGCCCCGAGCTCCGCGGCGAGATCCAGCTTCGGCTTCTCGATGTCGATCGCGACGACGTTGCCACCCATGATCCGGGCGTACTGAACCGCGAGGTGTCCCAGCCCGCCGATCCCGAAGATGCCGACGTGCTCGGTCGGCTGGACGCGGGCGACCTTCAACGCCTTGTAGGTGGTGAGGCCGGCGCAGCTCAGCGGGGCCGCGTCGAGGGACGTGATGCCGTCGGGGACCGCGACGACGTATTTGGCGCTGGCGACGGCATACTCGGCGAAGGCGCCGTCGATCGAGTAGCCGCTGTTCTCCTGCTTCTCGCAGAGGGTCTCGCGGCCGTCGATGCAGTAGCGGCATTCACCGCACGCCTCGCCGAGCCACGGAATGGCCACACGATCGCCGACGGCCCGGTCGGTGACTCCATCGCCGAGTTTCTCGACGATGCCGATTCCCTCGTGTCCGGGCACGATCGGCAGCGGCGGCTTCACGGGCCAGTCGCCGCCGGCGGCGTGGATGTCGGTGTGACAGAGCCCGCACGTCTCGAGCCGGACGAGCACCTGGCCGGCCGCCGGCTCGGGAATCTCTCGATCGACGATCTGGAGCGGTGCGGAGAACGCGGTGACGACTGCAGCCTTCATGACGGAACCCTTTCGAGGTCGTAAGGGGCGACCCGGCGTCCTCCTCGATCGAGGAGGTCGTGCCGGGAATCACCTGATGTCACGGTGCCAGCCGTGCCGTGCACGCGGCAGTGCCGAAGGTCCCGCAGCGGGAGGGACCTTCGGCACTGTGGGGTGTCGCCCGGCGGATCGAGACTCGACCCATGACCTCACCCACTGAATCCGCACCGACACCGACGCTCACCGTCGGTGCCGTCCGCGAGACCGCGGACCGAGAACGACGAGTCGCCCTCGATCCCGAGGCCGCAAAGGCTTTCATCGCCAAAGGCTTCGCCGTCACCGTCGAGAAGGGCGCAGGATCCGAGGCCAGCTTTCCCGACGCCGAATACGTCGCGGCCGGCGTCACCGTGTCTTCCCGCGACGACGTCATCACGAAGAGCGACATCCTCGCCGTGGTCCGCCCGCCTGATGCGCCACTCGCCGCCGCGCTCCGCTCCGGACAGATGCTCGTCGGGCTCGTGGAGCCGCTCACGAACACCGACCTCACCGCGAACCTCGCCGCGCGCGGGGTGACGGTCGTGGCCTTCGAACTGCTCCCTCGCACCATCAGCCGAGCGCAGGCCATGGACGCGGTCAGCTCGCAGGCCAGCACCGCCGGCTACCGTGCCGGCGTCCTCGCGGCGGCCTCGTTCGACCGGTACTTCCCGATGATGATCACCGCCTCGGGCACGGCCCGCCCGGCCAAGGTCATCGTCATCGGAGCCGGCGTGGCCGGTCTCCAGGCCATCGGCACCGCGAAGCGCCTCGGCGCCGTCGTCACGGGCTACGACGTCCGTGCCGCTTCGCAGGGCGAGGTCGAATCCCTCGGCGCCGAGTTCCTCACCTCGTCGATCGCCGAGGGTGCGGCGGCCGGGGGCTATGCCCGCGCTATGACGGCCGACGAGGCCGTTCAGCAGCAGGACGAGCTCTCGAAGCACCTCGAGTCGTTCGACGTGATCATCACCACTGCCAAGGTGCCAGGACGCACGCCGCCCCTTCTGGTGACCGCCGCGACACTCGCGGCGCTCGCTCCGGGGTCCGTGTGCATCGACCTGGCCTCGACCGATCAGCGCGGAAACGTCGCCGGCTCCGTCGACGGGAAGCGAATCGTCACCGACGGGGGAGTGATCGTCGTCGGCGCCGGAAACCTGGCTTCCGACCTCGCGACCTCCTCATCGCACATGTACGCCCGCAACGTCCTCGCGATGGTCGTATCGCTCACGAAGGACGGCGTCGTCACCATCGACCCGACCGACGAGGTCCACGCGGCCGTGGTCGTCAGCCACGACGGACATCTCTCTACCGCGTCTTCTGCAGCGCCGACGAAAGCCCCTGTCTCATGACCGAAACCCTGTACTCCAACCTGGCCATCTTCATCCTGAGCCTGCTCGTCGGGTTCGAGGTCATCTCGAAGATCCCCTCGACCCTGCACACCCCGATGATGTCGGGGGCGAATGCCATCCACGGCGCCGTCGTCGCCGGGGCGATCGTCGTCGCCGCTCTGGCCGACAGCCCCGTCGGCTACATCCTCACGGCGATCGCGGCCGCCCTCGCGGCAGCGAACGTCGTCGGCGGGTACGTCGTCACCGACCGCATGCTCCAGATGTTCCGTCGCCCGGATGCCCCTGCGGCTCCCGCCCCTGCCACCACTTCGGAGAAGACCTCATGACCGCGTTCGCATTCATCGTCGGCGTCGCCTACCTGCTTGCCGCCATGCTCTTCGTCATCGGGCTGCACCGGATGCGCACCCCGTCGACGGCCCGTTCGGGCAACCTCGTCTCCGCCGGCGGCATGGTCGTCACCATCGTCGTCACCTTCGTCTACGCCGTCACGACCAGCGGCGGAACCGTGTGGGGATGGACGGCCCTCGCGGTCGGTCTCGCCGGCGGCGCCGTCTTCGGTGTCATCCGTGCGCGAACCACCAAGATGACCGACGTCCCGCAACTGGTCAGCCTCTTCAACGCCGTGGGCGGTGGCGCTGCCGCCACAGTGGCTCTGGCGGACTTCGTGCGCAGCAACCCTGGTGCCCTGGTGTCGCTCGACTCCTCGATCCCCATCGTGCTCGACGTCCTGATCGGTGGGGTCACCCTCTCCGGGTCTCTCGTCGCTGCGGGGAAGCTGCAGGGGATCATCTCCGGCAAGCCGCTGCAGTTCCCCGGTGGCCGAATCGTCAACGTGATCGTCGTCCTGATCGCGCTGCTGGCAGCCGTGCTGGTGGTCGTCGAACCGCGCAACGTCACCCTCCTGATCGTGCTGCTCGTCGCGGCCCTCGCCGTCGGCGTCCTGATGGTGCTGCCCATCGGCGGGGCGGACGCACCGGTCGTCGTGTCGTTGCTGAACGCGTTCACGGGTCTCGCCGTCGCCTTCGCCGGGTTCGCGATCGACAACCAGGCCATGATCATCGCGGGCGCTCTCGTCGGCGCGGCAGGCACGATCCTGACCCTGCAGATGGCGCAGGCGATGAACCGCTCGGTCGTCAGCATCATCCTCGGCGGGTTCGGCACCGCCGACGCCGCTGCCCCGGCGGTCGACGGCCTCGGTGCGTCGGCGGCGAACGTCCGCCAGGTCACCGCGGACGACGTCGGGCTGCAGCTCGCCTACGCGCAGCACGTCATGATCGTGCCCGGCTACGGTCTCGCCGCAGCCCAGGCGCAGCACGAGGTCGCCGACCTGGCGAAGATCCTGACCGACCACGGCATCGACGTGAAGTACGCCATCCACCCGGTCGCCGGCCGGATGCCGGGGCACATGAACGTCCTCCTCGCCGAGGCGAACGTGCCCTATACGCAGATGCTGCAGCTCGACGAGGCGAACGCCGCCTTCGACACCTGTGACGTCGCTCTCGTGATCGGCGCCAACGACGTGACGAACCCGGCGGCTCGCCGCCCCGGGAACGCGGTGTCGGGCATGCCGATCCTCGACGTCGACCACGCCAAGTCGGTCGTCGTCATCAAGCGGTCGATGAGCCCCGGCTACGCCGGCATCCCGAACGAGCTGTTCTCCGACCCCAAGACGGGGATGCTCTTCGCCGACGCGAAGAAGGGCATCACCGACATCGAGGTCGCCGTGAAGCAGTACGTCACCGCCTGATCATGACCGCGACCAGCTCAAGTCCTCCAGGCTTCGCGGCCTGCCATTCGCTACTCCTTCGTGCAGTGTGACCTTCGGCACTGTCGACGGCGCCGGATCACGACGACGCTCGGTTCATGACGCTTCTCACGAACCGCGCACCCACCGCCTCCGCACCCAGCTGGCCGTCGCGCGCCACCCGGGTTCCCTCGACCGAGACGCTCGATCGGCTGAACACCTGGTGGCGGGCGGCGAACTACCTCTCGCTCGGCCAGATCTACCTCCTCGACAACCCGCTGCTGCGCGAGCCCCTCCGGGCGGAACACGTCAAGCCGCGCCTTCTCGGGCACTGGGGCACGACCCCGGGCCTCAACTTCATCTACGCACATCTGAACCGAGTCATCCAAGAGCGCGACCTGAACACGATCTACGTCACGGGGCCCGGCCACGGCGGCCCCGGCATGGTCGCGAACACCTACCTCGACGGCACTTACAGCGAGGTCTACGACGACATCGACCAGACCACTGAAGGCATCCGGAAGCTCTTCCGGCAGTTCTCGTTCCCCGGTGGTATCCCCAGCCACGTCGCTCCCGAGACTCCTGGATCCATGCACGAGGGCGGCGAGCTCGGTTACTCCCTGTCGCACGCCTATGGCGCCGTCTTCGACAACCCCGACCTCCTGGTCGCAGCCGTCGTGGGAGACGGCGAGGCCGAGACCGGCCCGCTGGCGACGAGCTGGCACGCCAACAAGTTCGTCGATCCGCTGCGTGACGGGGTCGTCCTGCCGATCCTGCACCTGAACGGCTTCAAGATCGCGAACCCGACCGTCCTCGCCCGAATCCCCGAGTCCGAACTGCTCGAGCTGATGCGCGGCTACGGCTACACGCCCTACCTCGTCTCGGGCGGCTTCGACGACGAAGACCCGATCGACGTGCACCGGCGTTTCGCCGAGACCCTCGACGTCGCGCTGAATCACATTGCACAGATCAAGGCGGACGCAGCGTCGGGGCAGCCGATCGGGTCGCGGCCGGCCTGGCCAATGATCATCCTGCGCACCCCCAAGGGCTGGACCTGCCCGAAGACCATCGACGGGCATCCCGCCGAGGGCAACTGGCGGGCGCATCAGGTGCCCCTGACCAACGCGCGCGACACCCCCGAGCACCTCGCCCTGCTCGAGCACTGGATGCGGTCGTACCGCCCCGACGAGCTGTTCGATGCGAACGGCGCCCCGGTGGAGCTCGCGACGGCGCTGGCGCCGGTGGGAGATCGCAGGATGAGCGCCAACCCGGTCGCGAACGGCGGCCTGCTGCGCCGCGACCTGCGCCTGCCCGACTTCCGCGACTACGCCGTCGACGTGCCGAGCCCTGGCGCGACATCGAGCTCGGCCACGCAAATCCTCGGGACGTGGCTCCGCGACGTCATCGTCGCCAATCCCGAGAACTTCCGGATCTTCGGACCCGACGAGACCGCCTCCAACCGCCTCCAGGACGTCTTCGACGCCAGCGACAAGCAGTGGGACGCCGGCCACGCCGACATCGACGACCTCGACAACCACCTCGCCCGCAGCGGCCGCATCGTCGAGATGCTCAGCGAGCACCAGTGCCAGGGCTGGCTCGAGGGCTACCTCCTCACCGGGCGGCACGGCCTCATCAACTCCTACGAGGCGTTCATCCACATCGTCGACTCGATGTTCAACCAGCACGCGAAGTGGCTCGAGTCGTCGAAGCGCATCCCGTGGCGACGCCCTGTCTCATCGCTCAACTACCTGCTCAGCTCGCACGTGTGGCGGCAGGATCACAACGGCGCCTCGCACCAGGACCCCGGCTTCATCGACCACGTCGTCAACAAGAAGGCCGACATCGTCCGCGTCTACCTGCCGTTCGACGCCAACACCCTGCTGTCGACGTTCGACCACTGCCTGCGGAGCGTCGACTATGTGAACGTCGTCGTCGCCGGCAAGCAGGTCGAGCAGAATTACCTGACCATGGCCGAGGCCGTCGACCACTGCACCCGCGGCATCGGCCTTCTCGACTGGGCCGGGACGGAGGTCGAGGGGATCGAGCCCGACGTGGTGCTCGGCTGCGCCGGCGACGTGCCGACTCTGGAGACGCTCGCAGCCGTGTGGATCCTGCGCCATCGTGTTCCGTGGCTGCGCGTTCGCGTCGTCAACGTGGTCGACCTCATGCGGCTGCAGAGCGAGCAGCAGCACCCGCACGGCCTCTCCGACCTCGAATACGACGCCCTGTTCACGACCGACAAGCCGGTGGTCTTCGCGTTCCACGGCTACCCCTGGCTCATCCACCGCCTGACGTACAGCCGGCACGGCCACGACAATCTGCACGTCCGTGGCTACATCGAAGAGGGCACGACTACGACACCGTTCGACATGG
This sequence comes from Frondihabitans sp. PAMC 28766, assembly GCF_001577365.1. Taxonomy (NCBI): domain Bacteria; kingdom Bacillati; phylum Actinomycetota; class Actinomycetes; order Micrococcales; family Microbacteriaceae; genus Frondihabitans; species Frondihabitans sp. PAMC 28766. The sequence goes on along the minus strand of NZ_CP014513.1, from coordinate 2,851,143 downwards.
TCATGCTCAACGACCTCGATCGCTTCCGGCTCGTCATGGACGTCCTCGACCGGGTGCCCGGCCTGGCAGCCAAAGAGGGGCGTCTGCGTCAGGACATGCAGGATGCCCGGATTCGGGCCCGCGCCCACACGCGCGAGCACGGCGAGGACTCGCCCGAGGTCGCCGACTGGACATGGAGTACAGCTGGTACCGCCCTGCTCACCTAGCCCGGGGGAAGAGTGCCGAAGGACGCGGGACCTTCGGCACTCGTCCACGAGGCCCGCTCACGGTTGACTCCTCCTGGGTCGTTCACCAGCGCCCCACTCTCGCCCTCCCGACGACTGGACCCCGACCATGAGCACCATCGCTTCCCCCGCCTTCGCCCGCCTCGACACCACGGGCTCGGTCGCTCCGTCCGATTCCGGGCTTTCACGAACCGACCCCGCCAACGTCGAGCTGCCGGTCACGGAGCCGATCGACATCACCTCGATGATGCAGCTGCTCCTCGACCGGGGAATCTGAGCATGCGGGACATCGACGGTGCGATCTCGACACTCACTGATCGCGAGTGTTGGCAGATGCTCCGCGAGGCGCCCGTGGGGCGCTTGGCGCTGTCGGCCGGCTCCGACATCGACATCTTCCCGGTGACTTTTCGCGTCGACGGGCAGTCGCTCTACTTCCGCACCTCACCCGGCCTGAAACTGGCCGAGGTCGGCATCCGCTCACGGGTCACTCTCGAAGTCGACGGCTATGACGACGCGACGGCCTGGAGCGTCGTCGCGAAAGGCAGCGGGCGCCACCTCAACTCCGTCGCCGAGCTCGACATCGCCGCCGAGCTGCGACTGACCACCTGGCTCCCGACGCCGACGCCCGACGTCGTGCGCATCGACGTCGAGTCGCTGAGCGGTCGGCGCTTCTCGCGCGCCACCTGGCGCTGAGAAAATGGCCACACCGCAGGCGTTTCCTCAGATGCGGTCCCGCGGGACTTTGTGCTCTGTTGTGCCCCTTCCGGACCTGTGATCGTCAAGGCATGACTTCCACACTTATTTCCCCTCCCGCCCCCGAGGCAGACGACCGACGTTCGACCATCGTCGTCGGCTACGACGGCTCGGCGCCGAGCTTCTCCGCTCTCGAACGCGGCATCCGCCTCGCGACCGTCCTCGACACCGATCTGCTCCTGGTCACCACCTGGACATACCCGCAGGTCGAGTCCGTGACAGGATTCGGGGGCTGGTCACCAGAGCAGGACGCCCAGGACATCGTCAAGAACGTCGTCGGGAAGGCCTTTCCGACCGGTGCCCCGCCGTGGTTCCGAGCCGTCGCCCTCGAAGGCCAGTCGGCCAGGATCCTGCTCGAACAGAGCAAGGGCGCCGAAATGCTCATCGTCGGCAGCCGCGGCCACGGCGGCTTCTCGGGGCTGCTGCTCGGGTCCGTCAGCTCCGCCTGCGCCGAGCACGCCGACTGCCCGGTGCTCGTCATGCACGGTGAATCGACCCGGCCGCTGGCAGGACCTTCGGCACTGCCGCTTCTCACGTCGCAGCCCGGAGCACGAGCATGACCACCCTCATCACGATCGTGGTCGTGATCGTCGTGCTGATCCTCATCGCACTCGCAATGTCTCTGCACGTCGTCACCCAGTACGAGAAGGGTGTCGTCTTTCGGTTCGGCCGCGTGACCGGCACCAAGGATCCCGGCCTGGCCGTCATCGTGCCCATCGCCGACCGGCTCACCAAAGTGAGCCTGCGGATCGTCACCATGCCGATCCAATCGCAGGGCATCATCACGAAAGACAACGTCAGTGTCGACATCTCGGCAGTCGCGTACTTCCGCGTCGTCGACGCGGTCAAGGCCGTCGTCGCCATCGAGAACGTGACAGCCGCAATCGACCAGATCGCGCAGACCACGCTCCGCAAAGTCGTCGGCCAGCACAGCCTCGACGAGATCCTCGCCGAAACCGATGTCATCAACGCCGGCATTCGGCAGATCCTCGACGTCACCACTCTCGACTGGGGTGTCGAAGTGACGCTCGTGGAGCTGAAGGACATCCAGTTGCCGGACACGATGAAGCGAGCCATGGCCAAGCAGGCCGAAGCGGAACGGGAAAAGCGCGCCAAAATCATCGCCGCCGAAGGCGAGTCCCTCGCCGCCGCAGCCCTCGGAGACGCTTCCGACACGATGATGGCCCACCCTCTCGCGCTCCAACTGCGAAACTTGCAGACCCTGATCGAACTCGGTGTCGACAAGAACACCACCGTCGTCTTCCCCGCACCTCTCATGAGCACGATCAGCGAACTCGGCTCGTTCCTCGCCCGCGAGACGAAAACATCCGAATCCGTCGTCGCCACGGCGGCTGCGTACGCTGCAGCGGCGGCGGGATCAGGGTCACTGCCTGATAGCGGTCCCACAGCCCTCCGCCCCGAAGCGACCGCACCTCCTGCACCGACGAGTCCGCTGTAGCCGATCGCGGGCCCGCGAGAACGCCGGCATCCTGGCCAACGCGAGAAAACGTCCACCCGCGAACCTGTGACCCGCACCAGCGCGGATGCTAGCCGTACGTCGACACGAGGCTGAGGCGCGAGTCCAGACGTGACAGGGACGGGTCGAAGACCACCGGCTCCCGACCCTCGAAGTAGACAGCACCAGGAGTCAGGATGGCGAGGGCGCTACCGGAGGGAACACGGGCCCACGACTCTTGACCGTTTTTCGTGATGGCGACGAACGAATCGGGGACGGTGTCTTCCAGGATGAGCAGCATGCGAGAGAGCGCGGGTGTAGGCGATTGCAGGAGCGAAACCGAGACGATGTTGTGTGCGACCAACGCTGCCGCGATGTGTCGAGCGAGGAAGGCCGTCCCGCATTCGGGTTCGGCGATCACAGTCAGACCGGACCGACGACCGGTGCGGCCCACGGCAAGCGGGCGCGAGGCTACCGGGGTGTTGAACACAATGCCGGCGTCGGTTGAGAAGTCGCCGAACGCAGCCGTCACATCCCGATCGGACTCCGATGTTTCGACTGCCGAGAACCGTTCTGCCAGAAGGGCCATTGTTGCTCGTCCGGCATCCTGTTCCGGGGTGGTCTTATCAGTCGGGGCTCGCAGATGAGTTGGCGTTTCGGGTGGGGCGGGGATGGGCTCGGAACCGATGGGATCGAACATGGATGCTCATTTCGGGTCTTCGGCCGTCCGCGGGCGCACCGAGTGAAGCCACGGCGGGCGAGTGGACGGACGGTCATCGCCGGTGCGTCGTGGCAGCGGCGGCCGCAGATGAGAAAGTCACCGGAACATCGCCCTACGACGACCACTCCTCCAGCGGTCGCAATCGGCAGATCCTGATGTGCGCGTCTAAACAAAGCGGACATTCGCGCGCACGGATACAGAAAAAGGGCGATCTGATGTGGCGACCTGGGGCTGGGGCAACCGAGTGAGACGTTACTCCTGAGTCCGTTGCCGACCTAGGGGTGTCGACCGATTCTCACGAAGACGAGACTCCGCCGCAGCTCGCAGTGGCCCCGTCAACGCAGTGGAAGCGACCGTGATCAGAAGTGGAAGAACCTCTTGACGATCTCGTTCGCGGCCGCGTAGAGAACGGCGACGCCGAAAAGCAGTCCGATGAACCCGAGGGGAAGGGCCTCGAAGCCGAGGAGGCCTGCCAGCGGCGAGAACGGCAGGATCAGGGTCACGGCGGCTATCGCTGCGCTGACGACCAAGAAGATCTTGTCGGGTCGGCTGCGCCACACGTGTCGGCTGGTGCGGAGGGTCATCATGGCGACGAACTGGGTGAGCCCGGATTCGACGAACCAGCCCGAGTGGAACAGCGTCGCGTCGGCCCGGAACCCCCATTCGAGCAGGGCGAAGGTGGCCAGGTCGAAGACGGTGCTGACGGCGCCGAAGAGGATCATGAAGCGCGTGACAGCCTTCATGTTCCATTTTCCGGCCGTCCGGAGCCGTTCGTCGTCGACCCGGTCGCGGGAGACGAGCGTATTGGGGATGTCCGACATGAAGTTGAGCAAGAGGATCTGTGCGGGCAACATCGGCAGGAACGGGAGGATGGCCGCGGCGATGACCATGCTGAGGATGTTGCCGAAGTTCGCACTCGCAGCCACCCGCACGTATTTCAGGGTGTTGGCGAAGGTTCGCCGCCCGAGGCGCACTCCCGTGGCGACCACGGACAGTTCTCGGGTGAGCAGGATGACGGCGGCGGCCTCCTTGGCGACATCGACGGCGGTGTTCACGGAGAGGCCGACGTCGGCGGTGTGGAGGGCGCCGGCGTCGTTGATGCCGTCGCCGAGGTAACCGACGGTGGCGCCGCTTCGGCGGAGGGCCGCGACGATGGCGATCTTGTGCGCGGGCTCGACTTCGGCGAAGAGCGAATTCCGGGTGACGAGGTTCTGCAGGTCGGCCGGGTGGGCGGCGCCGATCGCACTGCCGAGGACGACGTCGCTCTGCAGCCCGAGATCCTTGGCGACCGACGCGGTCACGAACCGGTTGTCGCCCGTGATGACTTTCAGGGTGATGCCGAGCGTCTCGAGGTCGAGCATTGACGCTCGGGCGTCTTTCTTCACCGGGTCAAGGAACACCAGGAGACCTCGGAAGGTGAGTCCTGTTTCGTCGTGGATGTCGACGGGATGATCGTCGGCCAAGGTGCGTGTGGCCAATCCGATGACGCGTGCGCCCTGACCGCCAAGGGACTTCGCGAGCTCGTTGACGGAGTCGATCACCGTGTTGAGGGCGGCCGCGCCGGAAATCGGATCTTCCACCGTGGTACAGCAGCTCAGGATGGAGTCCAGGGCGCCTTTCGTGATCAGGGTTCTCACGCCGTCGACGTCACTGACGACGCTGAGGCGTTTGCGTTGGAAGTCGTAGGGCACCTCGTCGAGGGCGGTGGCGCCGGCGGGGAGGGGTTGCCGCTGCAGGATCGCCAGGTCCATCGGGTTGGGGTACCCCTTCTGGAGGCCGGCGTTGAGGCTGGCGAGGTCGAGCACGGTGCTGCTGACGGCGCCGTGAGGGTCGAGGGCTCGGTCGATTTCGATGGAGCCGTCGGTGAGCGTGCCGGTTTTGTCGGTGCAGAGGACGCTCATCGCGCCGAGGTCTTCGATGACATCGAGGCGTTTGACGATCACCTGGCTTCTCGCGAGGCGGCGCGCTCCGGCGGCGAGGCTGATGGCGACGACGACCGGGAGCATCTGCGGGGTGATGCCGACCGCGAGGGCGAGGGCGAACAGCAGCGAGTCGATCAGCGGCCGTTGCAGGAGCAGGTTGATGATCAGGGTGGCTGCGACGAGGACGAGCATCACGCGCAAGAGCAGGAGGCCGAACCGCTTGATACCGGTCTCGAAGCTGGTCACCGGCGGCCGAGTCGCCACCGACGCCGACAGCTGGCCGAAGGTCGTGGATGCGCCCACGCTGACGATGAGCAGCGATCCGGTGCCACTGACCACGTGTGTGCCGGCGAATGCCGAGTTCGTGCGACTGCTCAGGGCAGTGTCCGCCGGAAGGGCGGACCCCGAGATCTTGTCCACCGGGAATGATTCGCCGGTGAGAGCTGATTCGTCGATCATCAGATCGACGGCGGAAAGGAGCAGACCGTCTCCCGGGATGATGCCTCCTGCGGTCAGGGTGACCACGTCGAGAGGCTCCACGTCTTTCGACTCGACCTCGATCGTGGCGCCGTGGCGCTGCACGTGGACTCGGACGGTGACCTGGTCGAGCAGGGCGGCGACCTCGTCGGCCGCGTGGCCTTCCTGCCAGGCGCCGAGAAGTGCGCTGGCGACGACGATGACGACGATGATCGTGCCGTCCACGGTGTCGCCGGTGGCGGCGGCGATCAAAGCGGCGACGATGAGGATCAACGTGATGGGGCTCGTGAACTGCCGCCCGAGAATTCTCAGCCGGTTCCTTGTCCTGGCAGACAGCATGCTCCGGTGCACGCGAGCACTGTTCTCGTTGCTCCCGGTCGCGTCTCGGCTCTTCACGTCGGCCGTCAACGGACCGGGCTGAAGGCTCCAAAAGGGGATCGCGGGGGTACTCATCCGCCCACTCTCGGCGGTTCCCGCTCCCCAGCCCAGTGCCATAGGTCCCGCCGTAGCTCTCCGACGAGGTCAGGACCTTGTGCTCTGTGAGCCGGCCCGGGCTGATGACAGTCTTCGTGAATGACCCCAGGATCAGCAGGTGCGCGCTCAGTCGCCGCTGCGACAGGAAGCGTTCCCAGCGCGCGATCGGCCAAGCTGGCGCAGCTGCTGCATCCGCCCCGATGGCTGGTCGTCGTCGTGGCGTTGGCTGTCCTCGCCGTCATCGTGTGGCTGGTGGTCATCCCGCAGTACTCCTCTGCGGTGCGTTCTCTTGCGACCCTCGAGTCGCTGTCGGTCCCACTGGTCGCGCTTGCGGTCGTCCTCGAGCTGGCGTCCCTGGTCGCGTTCAGTGGCATGACGGCCACCGTCCTCGGTCAGGGCCGACCCCACTACTCGACATTGCTGCGGATCGATCTGACCGATCTGGGGCTCAACCATGTCGTACCCGGAGGGGGCACCACTTCCGCCGCTGTCAGATTCGGGTTGCTGAAGCGCGTGGGCGTGGCCAGTGCCGACGCCTTGACGGGCGCGGCGATAGAAGTCTCGGCATCGAACCTGATGCTCGGAGTCGTCTTCGGCGCGGGCCTGGTTCTGTCGATCACGAGCTTCGGCGCCAACGCCGCCATCGCAGTGGCGACCGTGATGGTCGCCGCCTTCTTCGTCCTCGCCATCCTGGTGTGCTGGATCCTGACACGACACTCGCGGCGAGCCGTCACGGTCGCCCGCGAACTGGCCGGACGCCTTCCACTCATCGAGCCCGACGCCGTCGAGCGAGTCATCCTCATCATGGCGGCCCGGATCACCGAGTTGCTCTCGGACAGTCGACGTCTTCTTCGTCTCGCCGTCCTCGGAGCTCTGAACTGGCTTCTGGATGCAGGCGCCCTCTGGGTGGTCCTGGCCGCATTCGGGTCACCGATCAGCCCAGGTGTGCTGCTGATCGTGTACGGCCTCGGCAGCATTCTCGCGATGCTGCCAATCACACCCGGCGGTATCGGAATTGTCGAGGGCGTCATGGTGCCCGCCCTGGTCGCCTTCGGGTTCCCCGCGCCCGTCGCCCTGCTGGGCGTGGTCGGCTGGCGGCTCATGGAGTACTGGCTACCCATTCCACTGGCAGCCGCCGCGTACCTGTCCCTCCGTGTCACGGTTCTCCGCCGTAAGGCACCTACTCGTCCGCCCGTCTCCATCTGAAAGGTCGGTCATCCCATGCGACTCTCATCCGCTGTCATGTTCGTCTCAGAACTCGACCGATCCGTCCGGTTCTAAAACGATGTCCGCAGAGGTGACAAGGCGGCAGGTGGAGTTTTTCTCACTGATCGAAGGTGTGGGTCCTGATCAGGTTCCGATCCTGGTCGCGTTCCCCGGCCCGGACGGAGTGACCCGGACGGAGATCATTCCGCGGATCTACGGTTCGTGAACCAGCGGCCGATCGGCCGTCACCTGGGTACCTGCTGTCCCGCCCACGATCGACTCGACATCGTCGAGAGGACCGATCGCGGCACGGTGGCCGGTGGCTCGGACGAACGCCGAGACCGCCTCGACCTTGGGGCCCATGGATCCCGCCGGAAACGGCATCGGGGCGAGGGAGTCGGGTGTGGCGGCGGTGACGAGGGCCGCTGCAGGCGTTCCGAAATCGGTCAGGACGCCGGTGACATCGGTCAGGATCAGGAGAAGGTCAGCTCTCAGCGTCTCGGCGATGAGGGCGGCGGTGCGGTCCTTGTCGACGACCGCCTCGACGAAGTAGTCGGCACCGTTTCGGCGGGCAACGGGAATGCCACCTCCCCGGCGAGGACGACCGTGTGTCCGGCGTCCAGGAGATGCGACGCGAGCACGGTCGCGGGAACCGAGACGGGTCGGGGGGAGGCGACGACGCGCCGCCAGGCGTTCCCGTCCTGTGCAACGGACCAGCCGAACGAAGCGACATTCCGTTTGGCGGTGGACTCGTCAAAAGAGGCTCCGATGAACTTCGTCGGGGTGTGGAAGGCGGGATCGTCCGGGTCGACCATGGTCGAGCTGACGAGCACTGCGACCTCCTTGGTGAGGCCGCCGGTTCGGAGGGCGGACTGAAGCCACGAGCCGATGAGCCCCTGAGTCTCGGCCACCAGATCGCTGAGCGGGTAGGGGCGAACGAGACCTTTGTCGTTCTAGCTCTCGACCGCCAGGAGTCCCACTTGCGGACCGTTTCCATGCACGATGACCATGTCGTGTCCTTGCGCCAGGCGAGCCAGCGCCGGCGCGGCGGCATCCAGCCGCGCCACCTGGGGGAGGGCGTCCGGATGGCCGCCGCGGGGCAGGAGAGCGTTGCCGCCGAGCGCGACCACGATCCTCACGCCTGCGACCCGGTGACGCTTCGGGGCGAGAGGGATTCGATCATCAGCGCCTTGATGGTGTGCAGCCGGTTCTCCGCCTGTTCGAAGACGATCGAGTGATCCGATCGGAAGACGTGGTCGGAGACCTCGATCCCGTCGAGCCCGTACTTCTCGAATGCCGCTCGCCCGATGGTGGTCGCCCGGTCGTGGAAGCTCGGCAGGCAGTGCATGAATTTCACGTGCGGATTCCGGGTGGCATCGATCACGGATTCGTCGATGCGGTAGGGCCGGAGGGCGGTGATGCGTTCCTCCCAGAGGCTCTCCTTCTCGCCCATGCTCAGCCAGACGTCGGTGTAGAGGAAGTCGACTCCGTCGATGGCCGTGTCGATGTCGGCCGTGACGGTGACCGATCCGCCCGAAGCCTTCGCTGCCTCCTCTGACATGGCGATCGTTCGATCGTCTGGTTGGTAGCCCGCCGGCGACGCGATCCGAACGTCGACGCCGAGCGACGCCGCCGACACCATGAGGCTGCGCGCCACGTTGTCGCTGGAGTCGCCGATGAAGCAGACGGACATGTCGCCGAACCCCCGGGCTGCGCTTTCCCGCATGGTCATGAGGTCTGCCAGGGCCTGGGTGGGGTGCCACTGATCGGTGAGGGCGTTCCAGACGGGGATGCCAGAGAACTCGGCGAGCTGCTCGACGTCGGTCTGGTCGAAGCCGCGGTAGGCGATGCCGTCGAACATGCGCCCGAGGACCTTTGCGGTGTCTTCGACGGATTCGCCCGAACCCATGTGGCTGCTGGTCGAGTCGAAGTAGACGCCGGCTCCGCCCTGGTCACGGAGGGCGACCTCGAACGCACTCCGGGTGCGTGTCGAGGCTTTCTCGAAGACCAGGGCGACGTTCTTGCCCATCAGGCCAGGCGTTTCGGTGCCGGCCCGACGCTGGGCTTTGAGTCGATCGGCGAGGTCGAGGGTGGCCAGTACCTGCGCCGGGCTGTGGTCGCCGTCCTTCAGGAGGCTCTTGGCGGGCGTGAATGCAGGAGGTGCGTCGACGATGCCGGTCATGACTGGACCGCGTCGCGCTCGATGGGGCAGGTCATGCAGCGGGATCCGCCGCGACCGCGGCCGAGTTCGCTGCCGGCGACGGTGATCACCTCAATGCCATTCCGACGCAGGTAGGTGTTCGTGACGACGTTGCGGTCGTAGCCGATGACGACGCCGGGGGCGATGGTGAGGAAGTTGGTGGCGTCGTCCCACTGCTCGCGGGCGGCTGCGCGAGCATCCTCGTCCGGCCGCAGGACCCGGACCGTCGGCACCCCACTCGCGTCGGCGAGCAGGTCGAAGAGCTTCTGCGGCTGACCCACTGTCACGCTCGGGTCGGCTGCGCCCGCGGGAGTGAGCAGCCACGCGGTCATGAGGTCCGGGTCGAGCGACGGCGTCATGATGAACGTGTTGCGATCGATGTTCGTCATCACCGTGTCCAGATGCATCATGGCGTGAGATTTCGGCAACCGGACGGCGACCACTCGCGTGGCCTGCGCGGTGGCGAACAGGCGTGCCGCCAGGTTCTCGACGGCGGGGGCGCTGGTGCGCTCGCCCATTCCGATCAGGACGAGTCCGTCGCCGAGCACGTGGATGTCGCCTCCTTCGATGCTTGCTCGAGGGGTGGGCGAATCGGCGTCGTCGTAGCGCTCGAAGTCCTGGTCGGTGAACAGGGGATGGTGCTCGTAAACGGCTCGAACGTGGCTGATCTCCCGGATGCGCGCTGGTTTGGCCATCGAGTTGACCGAGACGCCGCCGTAGATCCAGGCGGAGCTGTCGCGCGGGAACAGGGTGTTCGGCAGAGGGGGGAGGAGGAACTCGTCGTCGGCGGTGTTGTCGAGGGCGAGGCTCGCGCCTCGGCCGAGCGACAGATCCGACTTGACGATGCCGCCGATGAGGAGCTCGGCGAGCCGGTCGCCTTCCAGGTCGTCGAGGGCCTTCCCCAGTTCGCGGGCGAGGACAGAGCCCAGGAGGGGCGCCGAGCAGACTTCGTCGAGGATCTGCGCCCGGGCGGCAGGAATGTCGAGCGTCTCGGCGAGGAGATCGCTGAAGAGGTGGACTCTCACACCTCGGCTGTCGAGGGCGTCGGTGAATCCATCGTGTTCGGAGCGAGCTCGGGAGGGCCAGAGGACATCGTCGAAGAGGAGCTCTTCGCGGTTGGCCGGGGTCAGTCGATCGAGTTCCAGCCCCGGTCGGTGCAGGATGACCGTCCGGAGGGTTCCGATCTCGGAGTGGACCCCGAGTGTTCCGGTCGCGGGTGTCGCTGTCGCGGTCGCTGTAGCGGTGTCGGTCATGGGATGAGCTCCTTGGTAGGCACGGGAGTGCCGGTGGATTGTGGTGCGGAGGCGACGACAGCCTGTGGCGCGCCGGTCTTGTTCTTGCTGGTCCGGAGCCAGACGTAGAGGGGGACCCCGAGGAGGAAGCAGAAGACGCCGTAGTAGCAGGCCTGCTGTCCGCTGCCGGCCAACGCCCAGAAGGTGAAGGCGAGAGCGAGGCCGGAGATCGTGATGTCTTTGGCGAAGGGCTTCCACGCGGTCTGGCGGCGGCGGCTGAGCAGCCAGAAGATCTGGGCGGCCGCCGAGAACAGGTAGGGCACCACGGAGGTGAAGACCGTCAGGAGGACGACGGTCGTGAAGACCTCCTGGAAGCTCGTGTAGGCGACGACCGTGAGGAGGGTGGCCAGGATTGTCGAGACGAGGATTCCGAGGACGGGGACTCCGCGTCGTTCCTTGGCGAAGACGGCCGGGAACATGCCGTCTTTTGCGGCGGCATTCGGCATCTCGCCGACGATGAACGTCCACGCGATCAGGCATCCGATCCCCGAGACGATCGCGGCGAGGGCGACGATGTCGCCGGCCCAGGTGCCGCCGAAGATGACTGTCGCGGCGTCGCTGAACGGCGCGGTCGAGGTGCGCAGGTGCGCGTTGCTGACGGTGCCGAACACGGCCAGGGTGCCGAGGAGGTAGACGATCGCGCAGATGATCGTTCCCCAGATGGTGGCGCGGGGGACGTTCTTCGTGGGGTTCTTGACGCGTCCCGCCGCGACCGACGCGGTCTCGATGCCGAGGTAGGCGAAGAGGGCGACGGCACCGGCTCCGGCGAGGGCACCGAACACGGTGGTGCCGGACGAGTCGAAGGGGCCGAAGTTGGCGGGGTTCACGAAGAAGAGGCCGACCAGTGCGACGAGAGCGAGGGGGACGATCTTCAGGATGGTCAGGACCATCTGCGCCGCGCCCATGCTGCGGACGCCCGAGAGATTGACGACGACGGGGATCCAGAGGGCGATGACCGCGATGACGATGGATCCGACGATGCTGTGGTCCCGGTTGACGAACACCTCGACGTAGCCGGTGAGGGCGACGACGATCGGGGCGTTGCCCGCCCACGCGGTCACCCAGTAGCTCCAGGCGTTCAAGAATCCGGCGAAGTCACCGAATGCTGCGCGGGCGTAGAGGTAGGGGCCGCCGGATCCGGGGATCCTGATCGACAGACGCCCGAAGACGAGAGCGAGGGCGAGAGCACCGACGGTGACGAGAGCGAAGGCGATGAGGCTGATGGGACCGAACGACGCAAGCGCCGAAGGCAGGGCGAAGACTCCAGTTCCGATAACCGAGCCGACTACCAGGGCGGAGGCGGTCGGGAGACCCAGCAGTGGCTTCTTGTCCGGGGTCGGTGTGCGTGAAGTCATGCGTGAACTCTCGCCGCAGACGACCTGATCCGGGAGGGCCTTTGGTCCCGTCCTGTGCACTGTGGCTCAGGACTCGGGGGGCCCAGGCCTGCCGGAGAGCTCTTCTCCCGCCGACACACGGGTCGGCTTCGAGGAGTCACGCCCGGATCAGACATAGTGCCTGCCAATCGGGTTCCATGAAGATGAGGCCGGGGGTGAGCGATCAGGTCGTGAAGGCCGGTTCGCGGCTGAGCCGGTGCCGGGCAGCATGCTCGACGAGATTCGGCACGTAGATGCGAATCGGGTTGCCGGCGAGGGCGTCGTATTCCTCGGCGACGGTTTCGGTGACGTGACTGATGTTCTTCAGGGGGAAGCGTCGCGTCAAGAGGGCGGTGACCTGCGCGACGGTGAGCTCACGAACGGTGGCGGCCATGGGCCTGACTGCTCATGTGAGGGCCGATTCGACGGCGTGGATCGACACCGGGGTCGGAGTACCCGGCCGGCAGGTGGGGGAAGTGCGGCTGGTGGGAGACGACGATGGACATCAGCCAGCCCGAGTCGACCCACGTCATGAGGGCACCGGTGCCCGGTTCATTGGACGAATCGGAGGAAATACCGTCGCAGTTCGATGGCGGAGTGCCAATTCTGGAAGGCGAAGGTCGTGGGCCACATCTGCCAGAAGTTGGTCGTGAAGAAGTGCTTGCCGAACATCTGGTCGATGCGCTCGTCGGCGCTTGTTGGCGTGCGCGGTCATGACTTCGTCTCCGAGAGGTGATGAGTGTCGATGGTGTCGGTGTTGTCGGGCACGGAAGGTGCGTGAGCGGCTTCGAAGCTGGCGTCGTGCCGGTCGTGTCCGAGCGAGGCTTCTTTCCAGCTGGGTTTGCGGAAGCGGAAGATCAGCAGGGCGGCGCTGACGAAGACGATCAGGCCGGCGGCGACGAGGCCGACGTACATGACGGGGTTGCCGACCGGGAGCTGCGTCGGTGGGAAGAACGACACCAGCAGCGAGAAGCCGACAGCGAGGAAGCCGATGCCGGCGACGACCCACATGCCGGCGTTGCCGAAGGGGATCTTGAACGCGCGGGAGAGGTTCGGCTGGGTGTAGCGGAGCCGGATCGCGGCGGCGTACATAAACAGGTACATCACGATGTAGAGGCTGATCGTGACGGTGGAGATGAGGAAAAACGCGGCGCTCACGTTGCTGGTGACGAGGTAGATCGACGACACGGCCGTGACGATCAGCGCCTGGATGAGCAGGATGTTCCGGGGCACTCCTTGCTTGTTGGTCTTCTGCATCATGGGAGGGAGCAACCCGTCGTGTGCCGTGGCGAGGAGGGCTCGGCTGGGTGCGGAGATCCACGCCAGTGCTCCGCTGAGGGCGCCGTAGCAGATGAGCACCGAGAGGATCTGGACGATCCAGTTGGCGTGCCAGAGACCGACGAGCACGACTCCAAGGGCATCGAAGACCCCGGTCTGCAAGACGATGTTCTTGTAGGGGACGAGACCGGCGACGGCGATCGACCCCAGCAGGAACACGGCGACGGAGACGACGGAGGCGAGCAGCATGGCGGCGGGGAAGCCGCGCTTGGGGTTCTTCATCTCGCCGACGTGCACGGCTTGGGCTTCGACGCCGGCGAAGAGCAGCATGATGTTGCCGAGGAACGCGAGTGAGCCGAGACCCGCGAGGGCCGGCAGGATCCGGGGAACGCTCGATCCGTTGACGACGTGGGTGACGGCCGAGTTGGTGGTGGTGTTCCAGCCGAGGGTGTGCCCGGTGGTGATCCAGTAGACAAACAGGACGACGAGGACGGCGCCGGGCACGATGGTGCCGATGACGAACCCGTACTTGGCGACTTTGGCCAGCAGGGCGTTGCCTTTCAACGCGAGGAGGGTCGCGAGCCAGTAGCTGACGATGCAGAAGATTCCGACGTAGATGTGGGCTTCGGCGAGTCCCGCCGCATTCAGTGCATAGGCCGCGGCTGCTGCGGCGAACGCGAGGCCGGTCGGGTACCAGACGACGTTCTGGACCCATTGCAGCCAGACCCCGAGGAACCCCCACCGCTGCCCGAAGGCTTCGCCGATCCAGGTGTAGACGCCGCCCTTGCGGTCGGAGAAGGCGCTGCCGAGTTCGGCGGAGACGAGGGCTGCGGGGATGAGGAAGAGGATGACGGCGAAGCCGATGTAGACGAACATCGTCCACTCCTCGGCTGCCATCACCGGGAGGCCACGGAGGCTGGTGACGACGGCGGCCGCGGTGAGGAATCCGACCGTTGGGACGGTCATCGTGGCGATCTTCTTCGCCGACGGCGCCTGCCGGTCACCGGGGCCATCGGCTGCCGGGCCGGAGGCGGTCGGTCGGCTGTCGAGTCGCTGGCTCATGAGGAGACCTTCTCGTTCGAGACGACGGCTGTGGCGTCGTGGTTGAAGGACTGGCCCTCTTCCTCGTTCAGGGGTGCCGACGGCGGCCGGATGTCGAGCTTGCGCATGCCCTTCTCGATGTCGTCGAGCACGAGGTCGGCCATGTCGATGCTGAGGCCGTGGCGCACGATGATGCGCTGCAGGATGGTCTCCTCGAGGTCGGCGGGGAGGGTGTAGGCGGGCACGAGCCAACCGCGGGTGCGGAGCTCTTCGGCGAGGTCGAAGAGGTTCCAGGCGCTCTGGTCGTCGTCGTGGAGTGTCCACGCGACGGCGGGAATACCGTTCTGCGGGTCGCCGCCGAAGACGATGTCGAAGCGGCCCGTGGCGGCCAGGCCGTCGGCGAGATGCTGGGCGACGGCGTAGGTGGCGGACTGCACCTTCTTGTAGCCCTCTCGTCCGAGGCGGAGGAAGTTGTAATAGGAGGCGACGACTTGGCCGCCCGGCCGGGAGAAGTTGAGGTTGAAGGTGGGCATCTGGCCGCCCAGGTAGTTGACGTTGAAGATGAGCTCCTCGGGGAGGTCTTTCGTTTCGCGCCAGATCACCCAGCCGCTGCCAATTGGGGCGAGTCCTGTCTTGTGCCCGGAGACATTGATGGATTTCACGCGGGGGAGCCGGAAGTCCCAGAGGATGTCGGGCGCGCAGAACGGGGCCACGAATCCGCCCGAGGCCGCGTCGACGTGGATGTCGACGCTCTGCCCGGTGCGCTTCTCGAGGTCGTCGAGGGCGCCGCTGATCGCTTCGACGTCTTCGAACAGGCCCGTGAACGTCTGCCCGAAGGTGACGATGACGGCGATGGTGTTCTCATCGACCCGGGCGAGGACCTGCTCCGGGGTCAGGACGTGATTCGCGGTCATCGGTGCCTGCCGGATCTCGACGTCGAAGTAGCGGGCGAACTTCTCCCAGCAGACCTGGACCGGGCCACAGACGATGTTGGGTGATGTGGTCGACTTGCCGGCCTGGATCCTGCGGGCCTTCCACCGCCACTTGGCGGCGAGGCCTCCGAGCATGGCAGCCTCGCTCGAGCCCGTGGTCGACGTGCCCATCGTGGTCGCGGCCTCGGGGGAGTGAAAGAGGTCGGCGAGCATGTGGATGCAGCGCGTCTCGAGTTCTGCGGTCTGCGGGTACTCGTCTTTGTCGACGATGTTCTTGTCGATCGAGTCCGCCATCAGTTGGCGCACCTCGGGCTCGACCCACGTGGTGCAGAAGGTGGCGAGGTTCATCCGGGCGACCCCGTCGAGGAGCAGTTCGTCGCGGACGAGCTGGTAGATCTCGCGGGGTTCGCGCTCTTGCTGCGGGAACCGTGTCTTCGGGGCTGGCGTGGTCATGGGTTCGGTGGCGAAGAGGTCGTCCATCGGGTCGTCGATAGCGGGGGTGGTGAAGTCGGTCATGAGGTGGCTTCTTTCGTGAGGATGCGCGTGGTCGTGTAGAGACTGAGAAGGTCAGCGGTGGAGCCCTGCCCGGGTGAGGTGGCTCCGTGCCGGTAGCTGTCGTCGGCAACGACGATGTGCAGGGCGGTGAGGACGGCGACGACATAGATGTCCGGCAAGAGCAGGTTCCACGGACCGGCCGTGGTCGTCAGGCACTCGAATGTCTTCGTCGGCAACGCCTGAGCGAGGGCTTCGAGAAAAAATGACAGTGATGACGAGGGCTCTTCCACGAACCCGACGACGACGCTGTTGCCGCTGGCAAGAGCCGCGCCGAGGTGGTCTGCGACGAGGGCGGTGCTGCAGCCCGGTCCGCAGAAGAGCAGGATCCTGCCCAGAGGGGCATCGGATCCGCGGGTGCCAGCGTCGAGGTGGAACTGCTGGAACCGTTCCGCGAGGCGAGACATGAGCCGGTTGGTCGTCGGCAGGTGAAGAACACCCGGTGCCCGTGTCGATGAAATGGTCATGAGGACAGCGTCGACGATGTCCGGCATCACCCCCAGGGGCGAAGGTCCTACCGCGTCGAACAATTCGTCGGGGCGGCGGGACCTCCGCCTCTGGTCTGGTGGGGCCGGTGGGGAGAGGCTCGTGGGGCGTTCGCGGGTTTACGGCGTCGTGACGCCTGCACCGCCTACACCGCCTACACCACCTCCCTCGCAGCCTCACCCTCACAAGGAGTCACCATGACCAGCACCACACGCACCACGTCCGCACCCCTCGCAGCGACCTCCTCGCCCTCAGCAACTCGCCCGGAGACCGTCCTCGTCACCTCGGCGCGAGCGCGAGGGTGGCTTGCCGCGCTCCGCATTGCGACAGGCTGGGTATTCCTCTGGGCGTTTCTCGACAAAGCCTTCGGCCTCGGCTTCTCGACCCCGGCCGCAGGCGCGTGGATCCGCGGCGGGTCACCGACGAAAGGGTTCCTGACCGGGGCCGGCGTCACAGGCCCACTGAAGCCCTTCTTCGCGGACATCGCAGGGCCTGCCACTGACATCCTCTTCATGGTCGGAATGCTCGCCATCGGCATCGCCGTCATTCTCGGCGTCGGGCTGCGGATCAGCGCAGTCGTCGGGAGCGTCGTCATGGTGCTGATGTACCTGGCGGAGTGGCCGTTCACAATCAACGTCGCATCGACCAATCCGCTCGTCGACTACCACATCGTCTACGCGCTGGCACTCATCGTCGCGGCCTGCCTGGCGACGGGCGACACCTTCGGATTCGGACGGTTCTGGAAGCAGCTTGGGCTCGTTCGAAAGAACGGCTGGTTGGTATGAGGGCCCCGCGCCGGAGGGAACGCCGTCAGTGGACTGCGAGCAACAGCAGAACGGCGGGCACGACCGTTATCGGCACGACGATGCAGCCCAGACCGATGTAGTGCTTCCACTGGATGTGCACGTCGAGTGCCCTCAGTCGCTCGTGCCAGAGGAGGGTCGCAAGCGAGGCCCACGGCGTGATCAGGGGCCCCGCATTGACGCCGATCAGGAGTGCGGCAAGTCGTAGCGGGCTGCCGGCCACGGGCTCCAGGGCGAGGTACGCCGGTAGATTGTTCACGACGTTGGCGCCGCCCACGGCCACCCCGGAGAGACGGAGCAGGTCGAGACCCGAATCCCCGGTCCCCACGAGTGAGCTCAGGACCGTCGTCAGGCCCAGGCCGCCGGCCGCTTGTACGACCAGAAAGAGTCCGGACGCGAAGACCACGATCTGCCACGGCAGGATCGAGAACTTCAGGACGGTCGTGCGACGGGCAGCGAAGAAGGCAGCGAGCACGATCGCCCCGCCGGCAGCGGGAATCCAGACGGCGATTCCCGACACCAGAGCCGGCACCAGCAGGATCACCACCACTGCGCTGACTCCGAGCAGAACGCGATCCTCGGGCGACGTGCCCGCTTTCGGCTCGTAGCGCGCGAGAAGGGCCCTCCGGTACACCACGAAGAGGACGACGCTCGGCACGACGATGCAGACGAGTGCCGGGACTGCCATCAGAGCCGCGAAACCGATGGGCCCGGCGAACGGACCTGTCGCGAGCTCGTGCTCAGCGAGGAGGTTGGTCAAGTTCGACACCGGGAGCAACAGCGAAGCCGTATTCGCCAACCAGATCGTCGTCATGGCGAAAGGCAACGGCGGAAGGCCCACATGGCGCGCCAGTAGGACGACGACAGGCGTCAGCAGCACCGCGGTCGTGTCGAGAGACAGGAACACGGTGCAGGCCGTGGCGAGCACGACGACCAGAAGCCAGAGGAGCCAGGCGCGGTCGAGCCCCCACTTCGCCAGGCGCTCGGCGACGACGGTGAAGAGTCCGGCCTCGGCCGCCAGTTCGGTGACGACCGTGATGGCGACGACGAACAGCAGGATCGGCCAGACCCGGTTCGCGACGTCGAGGGCGTCGGGCACCGGCAGGATGCCGGTGGCTATCGCAACGGCACCCAGGACGAGCAGGATCACACCGAGCAGGGCTGTTCTCACGGGCACCATCCTCACCGGCAGATCGCTGGACGACACGCGCAAATCGAATGGCGGCGGGCCGAGTCGACTCGTCGAGGCAACAGCGACCATCATCGCATCTCGCGACACATCGACCTGCCCGAACCCGCTCGGCGGGACGTTGGACACTGGCCGGCGCTCAGAACGGCGGAGGTTCGATCATCACCATGTCATCGGTCCGGTGAGCGTGTCGCGGGTGGATAGACGTAGCGGGCGATGGTGGTGCTCGCCCACCCGAGACAGAAGCCGACGATGCCGAGCGCCACCGTGGGACCGGCCTGGGGTTTGGCGACGAGGATGATGCCGAGCAGTCGCTGATCGATCAGAAGGCGGCGTTGATGTCGACGACGTCGATGACCTTCTTGTTGATGAATTCCTGGATGCCGAGGTTGGTCAGTTCGTGCCCGTAGCCGGAGTGCTTGACCCCGCCGAAGGGAATGTCCGCCTTGACCATGGTCGGGTGGTTGACATAGACCATGCCCGTCTCGATCTGACGCGCGACCTTCTCGCCGTTCACGGTGTCCTTCGTGAAGACAGAGCCTCCGAGGCCGAATGGCGAGTCGTTTGCGATCCTGATGGCGTCGGCTTCGCTCTCGGCACGGATGATGATCGAGACGGGGCCGAAGAACTCTTCGTAATAGGACGGGTTGGTGCTGTCCATCCCGGTCAGGATCGTCGGTTGGAAGAACGCGCCCTTCGTCGGGGCCTTGGCGCCGAGCTTCTCGGACGTGGCTCCGCTCGCGACGGCCTTCTCGACCTGAATCTCGAGCTTGTCGGCGGCTCCCTGTGATGACAGCGGGGCCAGGGTGGTCGCGGCGTCCATGGGGTCGCCCATGATCAGGGCGGCGACACCGGAGCGGTATTTTGCGATGAACTCGTCGAAGATGTCGTCGACGACGATGAGGCGCTTCGCCGAGACGCACACCTGGCCGGCGTTCCAGTGGCGGCCGAACACGGCCCACTCGACGGTCTTGTCGATGTCGGCGTCTTTGAGGACGACGAAGGCATCCGAACCGCCGAGTTCGAGCGTGCTCTTCTTGACAGCCCTGGCGGCGTAGGCGGCGATGACGGATCCGGCTTCTTCGCTGCCGGTCAGGGCGACGCCGCGAACTCGCGGGTCGTCGATCACGTGCTCGGTGAGATCGTGCGGCAGATAGAGGTTCTTGAAGGATCCGGCAGGGAGACCGGCTCGCTCGAAGAGGTCGTCGAACATTGCGGCGGCCTGGGGAACGTTGCTCGCGTGCTTCAGCAGGATCGTGTTGCCGGCGAGCAGCTGGGGTGCGGCGACGCGCACCACCTGGTAGTACGGGAAGTTCCACGGTTCGACCGAGAGGATCACGCCGAGCGGTTCGCTGACGATCTCGACTTCACCCTCCGAGGTCAACGCCACGGGCACCTTGATCGTCTCGAGGAGCGTCTCGCCGCGGTCGGCGTAGTACTGCAGGATGTCTGCCGACAGATCGACTTCCGCTTCGGCCTCACCGATCACCTTTCCCATTTCGAGGGTGAGGAGCTCGGCGTATCGCCGCCTGTCGGCGCGGAGAAGCGTGGCGGCCTTCGCCAGAACGGCTGTGCGCTCGGAGAACGGCGTCTCCCTCCAGGAGAGGAACGCATCGTGAGCGGCCCCGATGGCGGCATCCACTTCTTCCGTCGTCGCGTCGTCGAAGGACGCCACGATCTCGTTCGTGTACGGGTTGATCGTCTGATACGTCATCTGTCGAAACCTTCTTCTGCAGCGGTGCTGCCTCGACTCCTACGGTGACAGGGTGCCGTTGGTGCGGGTAGGGACCTTCGACCCCTCCTCGTCGACATGGAGACAATCGCCAGGGATGGCCGAGACGGGACCTTGGCCCCTTCTCCGGCGAGCGGTTGTGATCTTCCGTGACCTTCACTTCGCGACGAATGAAGAGGACTGGATGGACCATCACCCAGATCAACCTCAGCGCTCCGACGTCCGAATCGTGGCCGTACCTGGATGGCTGTCAGTAGTGAGCCGCCGTCCGCTGAGCAGACGGCGGCTCCGCTGCCCTATCTGCGCGTGGCAGACACGAGCCGATGCGTGCCGGCGCCCACGCCGGCGACGCTGACGGATCCGCTGGCGAAGGCAGCACCGCTGTGCCCGACCGAGCGTCCGTGTGCCCACACGACGTGCCCGTCGAGCGTCACCGTCGCGGAGGCCGACGACGGCACGGCGAGCGTGGCCGACGTCGACCGCGGCACGCTCACCGTGAGCGCGAACTGCGACGCCGACTTCCTCCATGACGCGGCGATCGAGCCGTGCGGCGTCGGCACCGAGCCCTCGGACCACGAGACCGTGCCGGGGCGAGGCGCGACCGAGAAGGTCGCGTAACCGCCCGAGGTCGGCGTCACGCCCAGCACCTGCTGTGTCAGCGCGACGGTCGGGGTGGATGCCCAGCCGTGCGCGAGGCTCGTGAAGTCACCGAGGCCCGGGGTGCCGTCGGTGGCGGCCTTCTCCCAGAACGTGCTGCCTGGGTCCTGCGCCAGCTGACCGCCCCAGTAGGTCTTGATCAGCTGCTCACCGAGGTCCTGGCTCGCGGTCGTCGCCGAGTCGAGCCGAGCCGTCGCCTCGAAGCCGCTCGGCAGCGGTTCGTAGTTCGGCGCTTGCGGTCCGCCCGGTGTCGACGGCGACACGCTCAGCGAGCCGTCGGTCGACCAGTTCTTCGCCTTGAGGTAGGCGAGCGCGCGAGTCGCCTGCGCTCCCGACGCGACGCCCGTCAGCACGGCCGTCGCGTTGGCATCCTGCGGGTACACCGTCGGGGTCTCGGTCGAGAGCCGGTAGGCACCCGTCGAGGGGTCCCACAACTGGGCGTTGATCGCCGACGACACGGCGGTCGCCTGCGAACCGTAGGCGGCAGCCATGGCCGACGACGAGTGCATCGCACCGGCCAGTGTCGCCATCTGGTGCAGGTTCTGCACGTACAGCGAGTTGACGTAGGTCTCGTGGCCGCAGTCGGTGTACCCATAATGGCCACAGGATCCCGAGGCGGCGAACGAGATCAGGCCCGTCGAGTCGCGCTGCTGACCCAGCCAGGTCATGGCCTCCTGCAGCCCCGTCCAGTTCGCCGACAGGTACGAGCGGTCGCCGGTGTAGAGCCAGTGGTCGTACATGTTGTTGACGAACCAGGTGACGTACTCGCCGTAGGTGCGCTCTTCGCCGGTGTTGTGCGGGCCGACGAGGCTCTCGGCGGGCACGTAGCCGTCGGGCAGCTGCTGCTTGGCGAGCGATGTGAGCGAGTTGTCGACCGCTGCCGTGTCTCCGGTCGACAGGTAGGTGACGGGGGCCTCGACGGCGAGGTCTCCCTGCCACACCACGCGGTCGCGCTTGGCGCCGTCGAGGATGACCTCCTGCGACGGGTCGGCGTAGGGGATCTGCGCGTCGGCCGAGTCGGGCTCGCCGTCGGCGTAGGGCCAGCTCTTCGCGGTGTCGGAGAGCCAGGTGTCCATCTGCACCGTGTAGGCGCCCGCGTACCAGATCTTGTTCAGCTCGTTGTCGCTCGAGAGGAACCAGCCCTTGTAGTCGGCGGGGTTCTTCTCGTTGGGGCTGGCCAGATAGTCGAGCGAGACCTTGTCGAAGGTGACCGCGCCGGGCCCGGTGACGAAGAAGGTGACGTAGCGGAACCCGCCGCGGATCTGGGCGTCCTGCACCGTCGCCGGCAGCTTGCCGGTGTCGAACGCGAGCGTGTGACTGTCGGAGTCGTACGTGTAGGGCGCCGAGCCGAACCCGTTGAAGATGTTGGCCGTGTCACAGCCGGGGGCGTAGGCGGCCTCGCCGTTGTTCTGCGTCGGCGTCAGCGCCATCTCGGCCTTCGACTCGCTGAAGCAGACGTGCAGGGTCGGCGCCGTGGCCGTCGACGAGGTGACGTGCACCTTCACTTCGCCGCCGACCTCCTTGCCGAAGTCGAGGGCGAGCAAGGGAGACGTGGCCGCGGTGCCGGCTGAGCCGCTCGTCAGAGTGACCGAACCGCGGCCGGCGATCGCAGCCTGCGGTGTGCCGGTGATCGAGCCGCCGCGGCTCTGCGCGAACAGGACGGACGTCGGGTCGACCGTGTGGCCGCTCGGCGCCAGGACATAGGGCGACCAGTCACCGGGGGTCGGGCGGTAGTCGGCGGTCGACCAGGGCGACGACGCAGCAGGATGCGACGGGCCGGCTGACGAGGTCGGTGCGGGGCCGGCCATCGCCGGGGTGGCCAGGCCGACCGACAGGCCGACGGCGACGACGGTGGCGATCGCGGCGGTGCGCCCCCTCCGTCGGCCTCGAGTGGTGACTCTTCTTCTGCCGACAGGCGTCGAGGCAGTGGGGAATACGCGCATGCAACCCTCCATTGGGTTCATCTCGTCGAACGGTGGGACAGGGCCGAGTGGTGCGGCCAGGGTGAATCGTTTCATCACGACGACATCGTCTCAGTGATCCGAAACACCCAGGCCAGTCAAAACCCATTCATCGAATGATGCAAGGTCGACGCCTCTGCTAGCCTGATCAGCTGCCCGCCCGGGCGGCGTCCGCACGGACACACCCCGCAGCGGGCACACCGCAGGAGGGCGCCGCGCCCATGGGCTACATCGACGTCAACAAGATCACCTACACGCTCGCCGACGGCCGCACCCTCCTCGACGAGGTGTCCTTCCACGTCGGCGACGGCACGAACGCCGTCCTGATCGGCGGAAACGGCGTCGGCAAGACGACGCTGCTGCGCCTGATCCGCGGCGAACTGAAGGCCGACGACGGCGCGATCACCATCGACGGCGGCCTCGGCGTGATGGATCAGTTCGTCGGGCACGTCCACGGCGACACCACGGTGCACGACCTGCTGGTGTCAGTCGCGCCCGACGCCGTGCGCCGGGCGAGCCGCGCGCTCACCGCGACCGAGGACGCCCTCATCGAGCGCGACGAGCACGACACGCAGATGGCCTACGCGAACGCGATCTCCGACTACGCCGAGGCCGGCGGCTACGAGGTCGAGACGCTCTGGGACACCTGCACGATCGCGGCCCTCGGTGTGCCGTACGAGCGCGCCCGGTGGCGCGAGGTCAGCACCCTCTCGGGCGGCGAGCAGAAGCGGCTCGTGCTCGAGGCGCTGCTGCGCGGGCCCGAGCAGGTGCTACTGCTCGACGAGCCCGACAACTACCTCGACGTGCCCGGCAAGACCTGGTTGGAGGAGTCCCTTCGCACCACTCCGAAGACCGTGCTGCTCGTCAGCCACGACCGCGAGCTGCTCGGGCAGGTCGCCGACCGCGTCATCACGATCGAGCCCGGGGCGGCCGGCAACACGAGCTGGACGCACGGCGGATCCTTCCACAGCTATCACCAGGCGCGCATCGACCGGATGGACCGCCTCGACGAGCTGCGACGGCGCTGGGACGAACAGCACGAGAAGCTCAAGACCCTCGTGCGCACCCTCAAGGTCAAGGCGACCGCGATGGACAGCATGGCGTCGCGCTACCAGGCGGCGGTCACCCGCCTCGACAAGTTCGAGCTCGCCGGCCCGCCGCAAGAGCGACCGCCCGAGCAGGATCTGCGGATGCGGCTCCCCGGGGCCCGCACCGGCAAGCGCGCGGTCGTGTGCGAGCACCTCGAGCTGACGGGGCTCATGAAGCCGTTCGACGCCGAGCTCTGGTTCGGCGAGCGCATCGCCGTGCTCGGGTCGAACGGGTCGGGCAAGTCGCACTTCCTTCGGCTGCTGGCCCGCGGCGGCTCCGATCCCGAACCCCGCGAAGGGCACGTGGCCGCGGTGGGCGCCGAGCTCGAGCCGGTGCCGCACACCGGTCGCGCAACGCTCGGGGCACGGGTGGTGCCGGGCTGGTTCGCGCAGGCGCACGAGCACCCCGACATGGTGGGCCGCACCCTCCTCGAGATCCTGCACCGGGGGGACGACGAGCGGCGAGGCTTGGCGCGCGAGGCCGCGAGCCGGGCGCTCGACCGCTACGGGCTGGTCTCGTCGGCCGAGCAGACCTTCGAGTCGCTGAGCGGCGGGCAGCAGGCGCGGCTGCAGATCCTGCTGCTCGAGCTCAGCGGAGCGACGCTGCTGCTGCTCGACGAGCCGACCGACAACCTCGACATCGTCTCGGCCGAGGCTCTCGAGGAGGCGCTCGACCGCTTCGAGGGCACGGTGATGGCCGTGACGCACGACCGCTGGTTCGCGCGCTCGTTCGACCGGTTCATCGTCTTCGGCAGCGACGGCACCGTGTACGAGGCGCCCGAGCCGGTGTGGAGCGAGAAGCGGGTGCAGCGAGCGCGCTGAGGCTGCCGAGGGCCGGGCGCGCTAGTAGCTGCGGGCGACGATCGCGACGAGGTCGGCCTCGGCATCCTGCGGGCCGGGTACCGTGCCGTCCGCCGTCTGAAGGCACCGCACGGTGACGGCACTCCGGTTGAGGGTCGCCTCGCCCTCTTCGCCCAGGTCTCGCCACGGGATCCGCGCGAACCCGGTCTGCGCCGCCTCGAGGGCCTCCTCGACCGTGGCCGCGTCGATGGTGCGCTCGTCGAGCCGACGCCTCGCGGTGGCGATCAGCTCGGCGTGCATCTCTTCGAGCAGGATCGGCACGCGGGCAGCGATCTCACCGAGCGGCAGAGGCGACTTGTCGCCCGAGTCACGGCGGGCGATCGTGGCCTGCCCGACCTCGAGGTCGCGCGGGCCGACCTCGATGCGCAGCGGCACGCCCTTCAGCTCCCACTCGGTCGCGCGCCTCCCGAAGCCCTGCGTCGTGCGGGCATCGAGACGAGCCCTCACGCCGGCCGCCTCGAGATCCTGCACCAGCTGCGTCGCCGCCGAGATGGTGCGCTCATCGTCTTTGACCGCGATGACGACGGCCTGCACAGGTGCGACCCGCGGCGGCACGAGGATGCCCTGGTCGTCGCCGTGCGCCATGATCAGGCCGCCGACCATGCGCGTGCTCGACCCCCACGAGGTGGTCCAGCACGTCTCGACCTGGCCGGAGGCGCCCGTGTAGGTGATGTCGAACGCCTTCGCGAAGTTCTGGCCGAGCTCGTGACTGGTCGCCATCTGCAGGGCTTTGCCGTCGCCCATCATCGCCTCGCACGTCATCGTGTTGATCGCGCCTGCGAAGCGCTCGCGCTTCGACTTGACGCCGACGAGAACGGGGATCGCGAGCACCTCCTGCAAGAAGTCGCGGTAGACGTCGAGATGGATGCGGAGGGCGTACGCGGTCGCATCCTCCTGGCTCGCGTGCGCCGTGTGGCCCTCCTGCCAGAGGAACTCCGACGTGCGGAGGAAGAGACGGGGCCGCATCTCCCAGCGCACCACGTTCGCCCACTGGTTGAGCAGCATCGGCAGGTCGCGGTGCGACTGGATCCACTTCGACATCACCTCGCCGAAGAGCGTCTCGCTGGTGGGGCGGACGACGACCGGCTCGGAGAGCTCTTTGCCGCCGGCGTGCGTGACCACGGCCAGCTCGGGGCTGAAGCCCTCGACGTGCTCGACCTCGCGCTCGAGATACGACTGGGGGATGAAGAGAGGCAGGTAGACGTTCTCGGCACCCGCGCGCTTGATGCGGGTGTCGACCTCGTGCTGCATACGCTCCCAGAGCCCGTAGGCGTACGGTCGGATCACCATGGTGCCGCGCACCGGCCCGTTGTCGGCCAGCTCGGCCTTCTCGAGGACGTCCTGGTACCAGCGGGGAAAGTCGTCCTGCTGCGGGGTGATCACGGTCGCGTGCCTGCTGCCTGCCATCCGGCCACGCTACCGGGTCGCGCCGGGGCTGCGGCGCCCGAGCCTCGTCGCCGGTTCGCCGGCTCGCGCGGCGCGCGCGGCAAGCGCCGCTGAGATCGCAGTTCGACCGTGAGTCAGCGCCGGGGTCGGCCGAGCCAGGCGTCGCGCGTGATCGTGTAATCGACCTCGCCGTGCTCCGACCCCGGGATCACCTCGTCGTCAGGATCGACGGGGCGCGTGCGCAGATACGTCATGCCCAGATGCTTCATCACGGCCTGCGACCCGAGATTGACGCTCATCGTCTCGGCGAACACCTTCTCGAGCCCCAGCTCTCCGAAGCCGTGATCGAGCAGCGCGGCCGCGCCCTCCGACGCGAGCCCCTGCCGCCAGTAGCGAGGCAGCAGGCGGTACCCCAGCTCGGCCTGCCCGCGCTCGTCGCCGTGCTGCGCGGGCTTGAGCAGCCACCAGCCGACGGCCGGGCCGGCATCGCCGTCGGCGTCGGCGTCGGCGAACCCCATCCAGAACCCGAGCCCGTCGCGCGCCGACCCCAACCGCCGGGCGTGCTGCTGCAGCACCACGTCGCGCGTGCGGGGCAGCCCGGTGCCGAGGTAGCGCATGACGGCAGGATCCGAGTCGAGCGTCACCTCGTCCTCCAGGTGCTCGTCGCCCAGGGGCACGAGTGTCAGCCGGGCCGTCGTGATCACGCGCTGTTCCATCCTCCGATGATGGCAGGCCCCGGCACGCTGGCGCTGTCGTTGACGCCCGTGCGAGGATCGGGACGTGGCCAAGAAGCCGAGAGCCCAGTCGCTCGCCGAGATCGCCGCCGAGCTCCGGGCGGACCTGACGGCGAGCCGGAAACCGCCACCGCGGCCCGGTGTGCTCGACGACGACGGCAATCTCGTCGACCTGAACGGCACCGTTCTGAGTCTCGTTCGCGAAGAGCTGAGTTCGTCCGCCGCTGCCACGGCGGTGGAGAACGCGCGCGCCGTGGCCGTCGACAGTTGCGGCTGCGGCGGCAGCGCACAGGGGTGCCGAACGGAATGGCTCTCGCCTCGAGCGCTCGAGGCGCTGCGGAGCGCAGGCGAACCGGTCCTCGGCCGCACGAAGCGCTCGCTGGCCTGGATCGACGAGTGGCACGGTCCCACCGGCGCCGTTCTCTTCCTCCACGGTGACGTCGAGTGGTGAGCCGAGAGGTGCGGCGAGTCGATGGCCGTTGATGTGGTGCCCTACCGGGCCGAATGGGTCGTGCAGCTCGAGGGTGTGGCAGCAGACCTGCTCGAAGCTCTGTCGGCGGTGAAGGAAGCGCGGATCGAACACGTCGGGTCGACCTCGGTGCCGGGGCTCGCGGCGAAGCCGATCCTCGACGTCGACGTGATCGTGCCGCCCGAGCAGGTCGCTGCGGCCGTCAGCGCCCTGGAGGCCGTCGGCTACGCGCACGTCGGCGACTACGGGCTCGCCGGCCGCGAAGCCCTGGGCGCACCGGACGAGGAGCCGGCCCGCCACGTGTACGTGTGCGCCTCCGGCACGCTTCACGTGCGGAACCACCTGGCCGTCCGTGACATCCTGCGACGCCGTGCCGACCTTCGCGACGCCTACGCGGCCGTCAAGGATGCGCTGGCCGCCGACCCCGACATGGACATCGATACGTACACGGTGGGCAAGTCGGACGTGCTGCAGCGCGTCCTGGCCCTCGCCGACCTCACGCCCGACGAGCGCCGCCTGATCCTCGAGCTCAACGCCGCCGGTTGAGGGTTCAGGCCGACGGTGACGGCGACTGCGACGGCGAAGGCCTTTCGTCGACCTCGCGGCCCGCGATCAACCCGTGCACGCTCGGCGTGGCCAACAACCCCATCAGCGTCGCCGCGGTCGCCCCGGCAGCGACCACCAGGATCACGCCGGGCCCGAAGACGGCCGCGACCGGCGCGACGACAGCCAGGCCGATGGGCCGCAGCACCGTCGACCCCATCCAGTCGAACGACGACACCCGTGCCATCAGGTGGGACGGCACCTTGTCCTGCAGCACGGTGAACCAGAGCGTGTCGGGCAGGCTCAGCGCGATGCCGAAGACGAGGGCACACCCGACGAGCACCGCCACCGGAGCCCCGAAGGCCAGTGCGACGAGTAGCGGCACGCACCCCAGGCTGATGAGATTCGCCGCCACCAGCGGCCGCTTCGGTCGCAGACGCAGCGACAGCGCGTCGCCGACGAGCGCCCCGATGCCGCTCACCGAAGCGACGAGCGCCCACGTCGACGCGCCGGCGTAGTGCCGCTCGGCGACCAGAGGCCCGAGCACGCCGTATGAGGCGAGAATGAAGAGTTGGAACTGCGCGAAGCCGGCGATCTCGAGCCCGAGCCACCTCCGTTCGACGACGGCGCGGAACCCCTCGGCGATCTCGCGAGCCATCCCGATCCTGGCTTTCACGGCCCGCGGCGGCACGATCACCCGCGACAGGAAGAGCGCGCTGACACCGAACGATGCGGCGTCCACGCCGACCGCCCACGCGTTGCCGGCGAAGGCGATCAGCAGAGCCGCGATGGCGGGCCCGGCGATCGACGAGATGTTGCCCGTCGCCGAGAGCAGCGCGTTGGCGCTCTGCCGGTCGTTGACGGGCACCGCCTCCTGCACGAGCCCCGACGACGCCGGCTGGAAGAATGCGGTCGCCGCTCCGTTGCCGGCCTGCAGGGCGACCATCGCCCCGAGCGCGGGGGAGTGGCCGACCAGCACGAAGGCGAACGCCCCCTGCGTGCCGAGGCGCACGAGGTCGCTCGCGACCATGAGGCTCTTGCGCGGCAGCCGGTCGGCCCAGGCCCCGCCGATCACCGAGAGCAGGGCGAGCGGCAGCGTCCGGGCCGCGAGCACCAGGCCGAGGTCGATCGCCGAGTGCCGCGTGGCGAGCACGGCGAAGGCCACTGCGATCGGTGCGATGCTGTCGCCGAAAGTGCTCACCGATGTCGCCAGGAAGATCCGCCGGAACTGCGCGTGGCGGAGCAACGAGACGGTCGACATCGCCTCGACCCTATCGAGAGACGGCAGGATGCGAGGATCCCTCGCGCGGCCGATCCGCCGAACGTTACGGGGTCGTGACACAGTGGTCGGCATGACGTCCACCGCAGAGCGCGACCCCGTCGACCACGACGGCCACGAGCAGAACTGGGCCGGCACCTACACGTACGGTGCCGCGCGCATCCTGTCTCCGCACACGATCGACGAGCTGCAGGAGGCCGTGGCTCGCGAGCCCGTCATCCGCGCGCTGGGCACCCGCCACTCGTTCAATGCCGTGGCCGACAGCCCCGGGGCGCTCGTCACGACCACCGCCATCCCCGCCAACATAGCGATCGCCGCCGACCGGCAATCGGTGACCGTCGGCGCCGGCACGCGCTACGCCGAGCTCGCGACCGTGCTCGAGGCCGAAGGGCTCGCCCTTCACAACATGGGTTCACTGCCGCACATCTCCGTCGGCGGGGCCATCGCCACCGGTACGCACGGCTCGGGCACCACGCTCGGCTCGCTGTCGACTGCCGTCCGCTCTCTCGAGATCGTCGGGCCGGACGGCACGCTCCGAACGATCCGCCGCGGCGACGAGGGCTTCGACGGCAGCGTCATCGCCCTCGGTGCCCTCGGTGTCACCGCGCGCGTGACGCTCGACGTCGAGCCCAGCTTCAGGATGCGACAGGACGCCTACCTCGGCGTGCCCTGGTCGGCTCTCGAGGGCGACGGGTTCCGCGACGTCATGGGTCTCGGCTACAGCGTCAGCCTCTTCACCGACTACGGCGACACGCGGCGCGAGCTGCTCGTCAAGACCCGCGTCCCCGACGGGGCCGCCGACGTGCCCATGCCCGACGAGCTGGTCGGTGCGCATCGCGACCCCCGCGAGCGCAACCCGATCGACCCGACGAGCAACTCGAACCCCTCCGACGGCACCGTCGGCCCGTGGTCGGAGCGCCTGCCGCACTTCCGCATCGACCGCACCCCCTCGGTGGGCAGCGAGATCCAGTCGGAGTGGGTGGTCGATCTCGACGATGCCGGCCGCGCACTCGGCATCCTGACGGCTCTCGGCGACCGGATCCGGCCGCACCTGCACGTCACCGAGATCCGCACGATCGCCGCCGACGACCTGTGGCTCTCGACCACCGCGGGGCGCGACTCGATCGCCTTCAGCTTCACCTGGAAGAAGCACCCGGCCGAGGTGGGCGCCCTCCTGCCCGTGATCGAGGAGGCTCTGCGGCCGCTGTCGCCACGGCCGCACTGGGGCAAGATGACCGCCCTCGGCCCCGCAGACGTGGCCCGCCTCTACCCGCGCCTCGACGACTTCAGGGCACTGGTGGCCGACGCCGACCCGGCCCGCAAGTTCGCCGGCGGCTACGTCGACCACCTCGTGCTGGGCCGCTAGGCGTCAGCCAGGCGCGCGTAGACGACGACGTCGTGCCGCGCGTCGCCCACCTTCATGGCCGACTTCAGTTCGCCCTCGAGCCGGAACCCGAGCCGCTCGGCCAGGCGCCGGCTGCGCGCGTTCGCCGTCGCCGTGCGGATCTCGAGACGCGGCACGACCTCGTCGGCGAACACCCACTCGACGATCGCCTCGACCGCGCGCGCCATCGCCCCGCGCCCTTCGTGCTCACCGTCGAGCCAGTAGCCGATCTCTCCCGAGTGCGAGTACGAGTCGATGCGCAGACCCACGGCCCCGATGATCCGGCCGTCGTGACGGAGGGCGAGCGGCAGCTGCGTGCCGTCGGCGAAGGCGTGCAGCGTCGCCTTCGAGAAGGCCTCGTTCGCCTCGCGGCTCTGCTCGCCCTGAGCCCAGTCCTCCCACTCGCGGAGACGCTCGATGTTGCGGAGTGTCAGCTCGAACATCTCGTCGACCGTCGACGCGTCGCGCAGCACCAGGTCGTAGCCGTCGCCGAGATCGCGCGAGAAGAACGTCATGACCCCATCCTGCCCACATCCGCGCCACGCTCACCCGTTACAGTGCGACCGTGACCCTCCTCGACAGCGGCCCCGCGGCTGATCCGGTGCGTCCGGTCCGCCTCGCTGCCGGTCGGCGTCTGCGTTCGATCCTCCGGTCCGGGCGAACCGAGGTCGTCGTCGCGCTCGTCGCGGCCACCGTGACCACGGGGCTCGTCGTGATTCTCGCGGACCAGCGCCTGTCACCGGTCTTCTTCGGCGACGAGATCGGCTATCTCGCCAACGCGATCGCGATGGCCGGCGGGCCGGCCCTGCACATCTCAGCCGACTCCTACTACCCGGGCTGGTCGCTCGTGCTCGTGCCGGTCTGGTGGCTGGTGCCGGATCCGTTGCCGTTCTACCGGATCGCCGTGCTGCTCTCGGCTCTCAGCTGCGTCGCGACGATCCCTGTCCTGTCTGCACTCGCGCGCCGGCTCGGTCTGCGCCGAGCGCACGCCGTGACGGCTGCCTCCGTGGTCGTCGCGCTTCCGGCGCACTCGCTCATGGCGGGTTTCGCGCTCTCCGAGAGCTTTCTGGGCCTCGTCGTCTGCGCGGCCGCGCTGCTCGGGCTCATTGCGGCTCAACGAGCCCACGCCCACGGCGGTCTCGCCACCGCCGCGTGGTTCGCCGCGGCAGGCGCTGCCTCCGGCTTCGCGTTCACCGTCCACGGCCGCCTCGTCGGGCTCGTCGCAGCAACCGTCCTGTGGGCCGTGCTGCTGCTCGCGCGAAAACGGTGGGGCGCAGGATCCGCGCTACTCGTCTCGGCCCTCGCCGTCGCCGGCGCCGGATACGCACTCAACCGGCACCTCGAGCTCGTTCTGTACCACTCGACCGGGCGCGAGACGACGGGGGTGGCCGAACTGCTCGCCAGCCAGCCCGGAGCCACGGCTCTGACTGCGTCAGGGCAGATCTGGTACGCGGTCGTGGCGACGGCCGGCCTCGCGCTTCCGGGTGTCGCACTCGTCGCACGCGGGGTCCGGCGAGAGATCGACGACCGACAGCCCGGGTGGGCGTGCTGGACGGCCGTCTGGATCCTGGGACTCCTCGTCGTGTCCGTCGGCTACATGAGCGGGTCGGTCGCCACGCACGAGCGCCTCGACATCTACGTGTACGGGCGCTACCTCGAACCGGCGACCGACGTCCTGGCGTTCCTGGGGCTCGTTCGGCTGACGACGAGCGTCGGCCGACTGCGGCGGCGCCTCCGGGGCCCCGTCGTGCTGGTCGCCGTCTTCGCCGTCGTCGCGATCGGCTACGGGTTCGCCGCAGCCGCGCTCGTGCCGACAGCCGAGCACACGAGATCCGGCTGGAACCCCATGAACGTCTTCGGCCTCGCTCTCGACGACTGGCTCGTCGGGCACGGCGACCACGCCCTCCCTCTCGTGCAGGCCGGGCTCGTCGGCGGGGGAGTGCTCGTCGGTCTCCTGCTCGTGAGACGTACCACACCTCGACCGACCTGGCTCCTCGCCGGGGCACTCGTCTTCGCCCTCACGGGAGCCGTCATCGGTCAGGCTCGAACCGTCGGGCCCGTCTACGGGCAGTACCAGACGGCGTTCCGACTCGCGCCGCTCGTCACGCGCGCCGGCGATCCGACCGTGTCGTTCGACACCGCGGCCGACTGGAGGCACCCGCAGACGTCGACGGTCATCAGCCAGAACGCCTACCAGTTCTTCCTCGCGCCGAACGACGTGCGCCTCGTCGACAGCGATCGCGCGATGCCGCGCACCGACCTCGTCATCGCGCGCCGCTCGTGGGCCCTCGGCACGATCGGCGGGTGGAAACGCGCCGCAGTCGACAGCCGCTTCGACAACGCCCTGTGGGTTCGCCCGGGCACTGGTCAGGCGGCTCTCGTCACCCGACTGCGAAGCGTCCCGGGGCAATGAGCGTCAGTCGTCGTCGCCGGCCCGACGTCGCTCGGCGCGACCGCGAAGCGCCAGGATCCCCGCCACGATCGCGGCGATCACCCCACCGAAGCTCGAGATGACGTTCGAGTAGTCGGGGCCGACCACGCCACCGGCGAGCTGAACGATGGCATTGACGCCGTAGATCAGGAACACCACGCCGATCAGAACCCAGAGGAGCTCGGTGTGGCGGTGCACCCAGCCGAGCACGCGGGGATCCTGGTCGTCGTCTTCTGCCATGGGCCCAGACTATTGCTCCGGGCCGAGACCGACGCTGAGCGCGATCCGCCTGCTCAGCCGACGAACGAGTTCGTCGCGACGCCGGCAGGGGCCTTCACCACGACGCCCGACGAGAGCTTGCCGTCGCCGGAGCCCTTGAACACCTTGAGGACACCGCCCAGGCGCGCCAGGATGTCGTCGCGACCGTCGCCCGAGAAGTCGCCGACCGAGAAGATCGCGGTGGCCGGCCCGAAGCCCGTCGGGCCGTTGATGTGCGTTGCGAACCCGGTCGAGGTGCGCGGGTAGATCCAGAGTTGGCCGGTGCTGGTGCGAACGAGCATGTCGGGCTTGCCGTCGCCGGTCAGGTCGCCGGCACCGACGATGGCGGTCATGGACTGGAACCCGGAACCGAGCAACTGGTGCGACGAGAACCCGCCGCGGCCGTTGCCCGGGAACAGCCAGAGCTGACCGGCGGAGGTGCGCGCGAGGACGTCGTTGTTGCCGTCGCCGGTGAAGTCTCCCACCCCCACGACGGTGCGGAGCACGTTCCACCCGGTCGCCTCCACGACGGGCGAGGCGAAGCCGCCGCCCTGTAGGCCCTTCCAGTACTCGACGCTGCCCGACGGGAGGATCGCATACAGATCCGCGAAGCCGTCGCCGTTCATGTCGCCGGGCACGACGACGCGAGCGCCCGAGGGAATCGTGATGCCGAGCGACCTGACCGAGCCGGTGAGTGTGCCCGAGCCGGTGCCGACGTTGGCGCTGAGAGTGCCGCCGGCCGGGGCCGAGAGAACGTCGGGAAGGCCGTCGACCGTGTAGTCGTGCCGCGCCGACGCGTCGGCCAGGGCCTGGTGCTGGAGGCTTGCCAGAGTGCCGTTGAAGACGTCCTGGTCGCCGGGGAACGGTGTGTTGGGCGTCTCGGAGGTCTGCCGGAACGCGTACGTCGGCCACCCCGTCGGCATGGCGAGCGTCTTGGCGTAGGAGGCGACCCAGAGCGGGTTCGCTGCGAAGGCGCTGGAGCCGCCCAGGCAGGTGTTCCAGAAGTCCTGGTTGGTGTAGATCAGCGGCTTGCGAGTCGTGGCCGATTGCACGGCGGTCGAGAACTGCTGGATCCAGGTGCGGAGTTCACCGGAGGTCATGTCGTAGCAGCGGTCGCTCGCATAGGTCTTCGAAGACGAGACGGCTGCGGGGTTGATCTCCATGTCGAGAGCCGGAGGCAGCGTCTTCCCGTCGGGCGCCCATTGGCCGTCGTGACCGAGGAACCAGGCGGCGCTCTGCTGGGCGTCGGACTGTCCGTCGATTATCGGCACGGTGAGGTCGGGTGCGGCTACGTAGTAGGTGCCCGTAAACAGGCCGGCGCTCCGAGCGTCAGACCACTGCTCGTCGAAATTGCTGTTCGTCACGCGAAGGCCTCCGCTGGCCTTGATGTACACGAAGCAAGCCCCATTTGTGCGCGCGCCGGCGAAGTCGATGTTCGCGCCCGCCGTGGGGCTCCCGCCGGTGTCCTCGAAGATGTCGAAGCCCTTGACCGACGTCGACGTCGACGTCGGGTTCGTCTGGTAGCAGGTCGAGGCATCGGCCGAGGCCGACTCGGCAGCACCGCCGGCCAGCAGCCCGCCGGCCAGCAGAGCGGACGCGGCCAGGATCGCGGACACCCGCGTTTTGAGGTTGATCATCGTTCCCCCGTTGTTCGACCGCCCCGAGAGTGGTCGGACGGGGTCGGCGAGACGATCATAACCACGAGGTCGCCACGGCACGCCGCGCGCCCTGACCCGATCCCAACATGTGAGCCAGTATCATTCCGCCATGACCGACACGCTGGACACGCGAGCGACGGGGATGGTGAAGGCCCTGATGGACGCACCCGAGCACCCCATCCGCCGCCCCAGCGAAGATCCGCCCGAGACGCCCTCGACCGCTTCGCCCGAGGCTCCCACCCCCACCGACGTCACGCTTCCCGAGCCGCCCGAGCGCGGCTCGCTGGACGACGAGGATCTTGTGCCGCTGGTCGGTCGGCACACCACCGACACGGCGACGATCGACCTGATCGGCATCCTGCAGGCGCAGATGCAGTTGCGCCAGACCGAAGCGACCCGCTTCGCGGCGTGGGAGCAGCAGATGCGGCGCATCGGCACCGACGAGGCTCTCGACGCCCTCGAGCGCACGCGGCTCCACTTCACCGGAGTCATCCCGGTGCAGACCGGGTCGACGTTCGTCTCTGCCGCGTCGATCCCAGCGAATACACTGATCGTCCCCGAGCGCATCACGAGCCCGGCCGCACCGATCGTGACCCTCCAGTCGGTGCCGGAGCCCGCCGCCAACGTGCACGACGAGCGCGCGCGACGAGCCGACGCCGAGCTGCTCGAGATCGACGAGCCCGCACCGGCGACGGGGTCTCGGCGAGCCGTCGATGGCGAACTGCAGGCCGGCCGGGCCTCTCGCATCCTGCTGATCGCCTCCACCGCGGCCTCTGCCGCCCTCGTCGTCGTCGCGCTCGTCCTCTCCGGTGTCCACGCCGCACTCGTGCCCTCCGCCGTGATCGGCGCCGTGGCCGTCGTCGGGGCTGCCTGGATCGGCATCGTCCTCGGTCGGCTCGCCCTTCGCGGTCGCGGTCAGCATGGTTCGGCGCCTGTCACGACTCGCACGGCCTGGGCGATCGTCGCGGGCCTCGTGCTCGGCACGGCGCTCGGCGAAGGCCTCGTGCGCACCTCCGCCGCCGGGTTCGGCTGGCAGGGCTACCTCATGCGGCTCGTCGACGG
Source organism: Frondihabitans sp. PAMC 28766 (assembly GCF_001577365.1). Taxonomy (NCBI): domain Bacteria; kingdom Bacillati; phylum Actinomycetota; class Actinomycetes; order Micrococcales; family Microbacteriaceae; genus Frondihabitans; species Frondihabitans sp. PAMC 28766. Next base: position 2,815,261 of record NZ_CP014513.1, on the reverse strand, counting down.
GCAAGGGGTCTACCCCGAACTGTCGCTGGTGGCCGGCATCGTTGCCTCGATCGTGCTCTCGTTCGTGGTCGTGGTGCTCGTCGACCGAGGTCGTCAGGCCCGCTGACCCCGACCGACGGGCCGGTAGGCTGGTCGTCGTGCCAACCCTCGACGCGGTCCGCGATGCCGTCCACACCCTCTGGCCTCTGCAGGGGGCCGAGTCGTGGGACTCGCCCGGTCTGGTCGTCGGTGATCCTGCCGCCTCGATCGAGCACATCCACCTCGCCGTCGACGCCGTGCTCGACACGGTCGACGAGGCCATCGAGATGAACGCCGATCTGCTGCTCGTGCACCACCCGCTTCTCTTCCGCGGCGTGATGACCGTCGCCGCCGACACGACCAAGGGCGCTGTCATTCAGCGCCTCATCGCGGGCGACGTCGCACTGCTCGCCGCCCACACGAACGCCGACGTCGTCGCGACCGGCACTTCCCGGGTGCTGGCCCACCAGCTCGGTCTCGTCGATCAGACGCCGATCGCCCCGAGTGCGACCGACCCGTCAGGCGCGACCGGGATCGGCATCGTCGGCCGGCTCGAGCAGCCGACCACGCTGATGGCACTTGCGCGACAGCTGACCGATATCCTGCCTCCGACGGCCGGGGGAGTGCGCATCGCAGGCGACCATGAACGAGTCGTCACGACCGTGGCGCTCTGCGCGGGCGCGGGCGACTCCCTCCTCGGCGATCCTGCTGTCCTCGCGGCCGACGTCTACATCACGAGTGACCTGCGGCACCACCCCGCCTCTGACGCGCGCGAGCTGATGCTGCTCGGGCGAGGCCCCGCACTGATCGACACCTCGCACTGGGCCAGCGAGTGGCTATGGCTCGACACCGCCGCCGCCCAGCTGCGCCAGGCTCTGCCCGACCTCGAGGTCACGCTGAGCGACCTCCGCACCGACCCCTGGGACTTCGCGGTCGTCCGCTGACGACCAGGCCCTTTTTCGCACCACGACCGAGTGAGACGCTTATGCCCCTGAAAGCCAGCCCCTCCGATCAGGCCCTCCTGCTCGACCTCCAGAAGCTCGACACCGGCGTGCAGCAGCTCGCCCACCGCGGCAAGCAGCTGCCCGAGCTGACGGCTCTCGGCGAGATCGAGACCCAGACCGCCGCGCTGCGGGTCCGCCTCACCGCCGAGGAGGGCACCCTCGAAGACGCCCAGCGCGAGCTCGCCCGCATCGAATCCGACGTGGCCGTCGTCGACGCTCGCGAGAAGCGCGACCGGGACCGACTGCAGACGAGCTCGTCGCAGAAAGACATTACGGCCCTCGAGCAAGAACTCGCCGCTCTCGCCAACCGCCGCAGCGATCTCGAAGACCTCGAGCTCGAGGTCATGGAGAGAGTTGAGCTGCACGGCTCGGTCGTGTCGGCGACACACGCCGAGCTCCAGGCCCTCGCCGCCCGGCGCGACACGACGGCTGCAGCACGCGACATCTCGCTGGCCGCCATCGAGACGGAGCGCGAGCACGGCGTCGCCGACCGCGCCACCATCGCGGGCAAGGTGCCGCCCGAGCTCCTCGCCCTCTACGAGCGCCAGCGCGAGCGCTACGGCGTCGGCGCCTCGCACCTCCGGGCGCGGGTGTCGAGCGCCAGCGGCGTCGAGCTGACCGGCAGCGACCTCGCCGCCGTTCGCTCGGCCGCGCCCGACGACGTGCTGCTGTGCCCTGACAGCCAGGCGATCCTGGTGCGCACCGACGAGTCAGGCATCTGACCGGCGCGGGCCCTGGCACCCCTTAGACTTGGGCCCGCGAATGGGTCGGCAAGACGGTCGCGTCGACAGCCTTCGGGCCGTCGCCGAGGAACGTCCGGGCTCCACAGAGCAGGGCGGTGGGCAACACCCACCCGGGGCAACCCGCGAGAAAGTGCAACAGAAAGCAGACCGCCACGTGGCTCCAGGGCCGCGCGGTAAGGGTGAAACGGCGGTGTAAGAGACCACCAGCGGCTCGGGTGACCGGCCGGCTATGTAAACCTCGCCCGGAGCAAGGTCAGACAGGGAACGCTCGAGGCTGCTCGCCGAGTTCCCGGGTAGACCGCTAGAGCGCTGCGGCAACGTATCGCCGAGATAGATGGCCGTCCGCACCGTGCTTGCACGGCGCGACAGAACCCGGCGTACCAGCCGGCCCATTCGCCCCGCTCTCTTCGGCCCGAGCAGCCCCGCACGGCGGCCGCCCGGCCCGGCAGCCCCGGGAGGAATCTCCGCTCGGGAGGATCAACGACCGCGTCTTCCTCCCGTCGCCACGCTTCCTCTCGAGGCACAACAGCCAGGGGAGGAAGTTCGACCACGCTGCTCGCGGCTCGCCCTCTATCGTTTCAGCGCCTCAGCTGAAGACGATGGGCGTGCCGACGGGCAGCTTCGCGAGCGCCCGGGTCATGGCGGCCGACACCCGGACGCAGCCGTGCGAGCTGCCGGTGGGGTCGGGGTAGTAGTGCAGCGCCGTCAGCGCCGAGTTGCCGCCGAAGCCGGGCAGGAGCGACGAGTGCGCGCCGGTGAGAGAGATGGGGTTTCCGTCGGTGTACGTCACGCGCGGGTCGACGTAGTTGGCCTCCATGTACGTCGACGTGGCCGCCGGCGTCGGGTCGGTCGGGGTTCCGAGCCGCGCCTTCTCCGACGCGACGAGAGCCCCCTCGCGCGTCACGATCGAGACCGTCGACGTCGCGTTGTCGACTTCGACGATGCGGTCGATCGGCGTCAGGATGAAGTCGGCGGCACGCGCCCAAGCGAAGGTCGCGCTCGGCGCCGACGGGGCCCCGGATCCTGGCACCGTGCGCCGTGACGGCGTCGAGATCAGGATCATGCCGCCCTCGGTCCCGTAGACGGCCACGGCGGTCGGGCGGTTGATCGTCGGCACCGTCGAGCCGAGTGCGGCGATCACGGGGGAGGCGGCGCCCGGGGAGGCGTAGAGGCCGACGAGGGGCGCCCGCGGCGTGGCGACCTGCCAGGCGGTCGCAGGATGCAGAGTGGCCGGGTCGGGCAGCGCCGCGATGGCCGCGTCGAAGAATGCCAGCGGCACCGCCGCCAGGGCGGCCTGCGACGACTGCGGCGGCGTCGGCTGCTCGGTCGGAGTCGGCGTCGGTGCGGGCGCCGAGGTGGCGTGGGTCGCCGCAGGAGGAGGGGCCGCAATCGGCTCAGAACGCCACGGCGCGGCGACGAACAGGATCACGACGGCGAGGGCCAGCACGGCACACGATGCTGCGACCAGCACCCACCGCCGTCTCGACATCGCGCCCTCCCTGCCGACGCCCGAGTGCCGACCGTTCCGAGTGTGGCACACGAGAGCCGGCGCGTCCGAAGAGGTCGGCCCGTCGACGCTGCCACCCCGTCTAAGCTGGATGGCATGCCCCGGGATTCACACGGTCACCTGACCCCCGGTCGGATCTCGCCGCTGCGTCCGGTCCCTCCGACCATCGATCGCCCGGAGTACGTGGGCAAGGTCGGGCCCGCGCCGTACACCGAGGGCGACGTCTTCGACGAGGCGACGATCGAGCTGATCGCCGAATCGAGCCGCATCGCCTCCGACGCCATCACGGCGGTCGGCGAGGCGATCCGGCCCGGCATCACCACCGACGAGCTCGACCGTGTAGCCCACGACTACGTCGTCTCGCACGGCGCCTACCCGTCGACCCTCGGCTACCGCGGATTCCCGAAGTCGGTCTGCACCTCGATCAACGAGGTCATCTGCCACGGCATCCCCGACGACACAGTGCTCGTCGACGGCGACATCGTCAACATCGACATCACCGCCTTCACGAACGGCGTGCACGGCGACACCAACCGCACGTTCGTCGTGGGCACCGGGTCGCAGGATGCCGTCGACCTGGTCGAGCGCACCCGACTCGCGCTCGATCGCGGCATCAAGGCCGTCGCACCAGGCCGACAGGTCAACGTCATCGGCCGTGCGATCGAGATGTACGCGAAGCGCTTCGGCTACGGCGTGGTGAAGGACTACACAGGGCACGGCGTCGGCCGCGCCTTCCACTCGGGTCTCATCATCCCGCACTACGACGCCCCGCAGTTCGACGACGTGATGGAGGTCGGCATGGTGTTCACCATCGAGCCGATGCTCACGCTCGGCGAGACGTCGGCCGACATCTGGGCCGACGACTGGACGGTGACGACGCGCGACAAGTCGCTGACCGCCCAGTTCGAGCACACCCTGGTCGTGACCGAACGCGGCGCCAGGATCCTGACCGACTACTGACCACCGTCACTGAACCCTTGACAGAAAGCAGCATCATGGCCACCCACGCACTGGGCATCGACATCGGCGGCACCGGCATCAAGGGCGCGATCGTCGACGTCGACTCCGGCGAGCTCGTCACCGATCGCGTCAAGATGGACACGCCTGCCGGCGGCGAGCCCGAGGCGATCGCCGACGTGACCAAGCAGGTGGTCGAGAAGCTCGGCGACCAGGCGAAGGGCCTCCACGTCGGCATCGACTTCCCCGCCGCGATCATGGACGGCAAGACCCTCTCGGCCGCCAACGTGTCGAAGAAGTGGATCGACTTCGAGGCCGAGAAGCTCTTCGAGAAGACCCTCGGCCAGCCCATCCACTTCGTCAACGACGCCGATGCCGCCGGCTACGCCGAATCGCGCTACGGCGCCGCCAAGGGCGTCGACGGCCTCGTAATCATGACCACTCTCGGCACCGGCATCGGCACCGCCCTGATCAACGACGGCGTGCTGATCGTCAACGCCGAGCTCGGCCACATCCAGATCGACGGCAAAGACTACGAGACGAAGGCCTCGTTCGCCGCGAAAGAGCGCGACGACCTCTCGTGGAAGCACTGGGCGAAGCGCCTGCAGAAGTACTACTCGACCCTCGAGGCGCTGCTCTACCCGCGGCTGATCATCGTCGGTGGCGGCGTCTCGAAGCAGTACGAGGAATTCCTGCCGCTGCTCGACCTGCGCGCCGAGATCGTGCCCGCCAAGCTGCGCAACAACGCCGGCATCCTGGGCGCCGCCGCCCTCGCCGCCGAGTCGAAGCCCGCCTTCTAGCCCTTCGCCCTCGGCGGCTCCGACCACCCCCGCTCGCGCTAGGGTCTAGGCATGGCCGAACCGACGCAGTACTGGTACAACACGAAGACGCACGAGGTCGAGGAGGGCATGGTCTCGCCCGCGATCGACCGCGCCGGCCCCTACGCCACTCGTGACGAGGCCGAGCACGCGCTCGCTCAGATCAAGGCGAACAGCGAGAAGTGGGCCGCCGAAGAGGCTGCCGAAGACAACTAGCCGCGCCGCGGCCGCCGGCCCAGACCCTCGCTAGCGGCAGGCACGCAGTGCCTAGGCATTGCGCGGTTGCCGCCCGCGAGGGTTTGCTGGCTACAGGCCGGTAGGGCGGTAGGTGATCGGCAGCCGCCGGTCTCGACCGAACGCCATGCCCGAGATCTTCGGCCCGATCGCGCCCTGGCGCCGCTTCCACTCCGAACGGTCGACGAGCTTCGTCACCTCGGCCACCGTGGCGGCGTCGTAGCCGAGCGCGACGACATCCGCCGCGCCCAGGGCCTTCGTGATGTAGGCGTCGAGGATTCCGTCGAGGATCTCGTAGGGCGGCAGCGTGTCCTGGTCGACCTGCCCCGGCCGAAGCTCGGCCGACGGCGGTTTCGTGATCGAGTTGGAGGGGATCGGCTCGGGGCGCCCGTTCGCCGAGGCGAAACGATTGCGCCACTTCGCGAGCTCCCACACCATCGTCTTCGGCACGTCCTTGATCGGGGCGAACCCGCCGACCGAGTCGCCGTAGATCGTCGAATACCCGACGCTGAGCTCGGTCTTGTTTCCGGTCGTCAGCACCAGGTGCCCGTCGAGGTTCGAGAGCCCCATCAGGATCAGCGCGCGCGCCCTGGCCTGGACGTTCTCGGCAGCCAGCCCGGTCAGCTTCAGCTGCCGCTCGAACGGCTCGACGAGGTCTTTGATGGGCTCGACGGTGTAGTTGACGCCGATGCGCTCGGCGACGTCGTCGGCGTCCGACCGCGAATGGTCGGACGACCACTGCGACGGCATGGAGACGCCGAAGACGCACGAACCGCCGAGGGCGTCGGCCGCGAGCGCCGCGCAGACGGCCGAATCGATTCCACCCGAGAGGCCGAGGATGACCGACGTGAAGCCGTTCTTCGCCACGTAGTCGCGGAGGCCGGTGACGAGCCCGTTCCAGAGCTGCTCGAGGTCGTCAGGCAGCTCGGCGATGTCGGGCGCCAAGGCGTTGTACTGACCGAACTCCCGCGCCTTCACGTCGACTCGGCGGATCCCGGCCGGCAGCGCGCGATTCTCACTCGGCTGGGGGTCGAGGTCGACGACGAGCAGGTGCTCCGTCCACTGCGGGGCGCGGGCCAGGACCTCGCCCGATCCGTCGACCACCACGCTGTCGCCGTCGAAGAGCAGGTCGTCCTGGCCGCCGACGATGTTGACGTAGGCGACGAGCGTGTCGTTCTCGGTGGCGCGGCGGTTGACGAGGGGCAGGCGCACCTCGTCTTTGTCGGCGACCCAGGGGCTCGCGTTGATGACGAGCAGAAGGCCGGCACCCGCGTCCATCACGCGGCCGACGGGCCCGCCGTCGCGCCACAGGTCCTCGCAGATGATCAGTGCGACGTCGATGCCCTTGATGCGCACGACCAGCAGCTCGTCGCCCGGGATGAACACGCGGTACTCGTCGAAGACCGAGTAGTTGGGCAGGTGGTACTTCGCCGTGGTGGTCACGACACGCCCGCCCTGCAGGACGCTCGCGCAGTTCTTCGCGATCGCCGTGGGCGCGTTCGACGTGTCGAGCAGCCTCGGCTCGAAGGGGCCGTCCGGGTGCCCGACGACGACGGCCAGGCCGCCGAGCCCCTCGGCCTCGAGGCGCTGCGCCAGGACCTCGACGGCGCCGCGGGCGGCCACCAAAAAGCTGGGGCGCGACGCGAGGTCTTCGATCGGGTAGCCGGTGATGCTCATCTCACCCGTGGCGACGAGATCCGCCCCCGCGTCTCGAGCCGCTCGAGCGGCTCTGACGATCTGGTCGGAATTGCCCGCGAGGTCGCCCACGACGGGGTTGGTCTGAGCGAGCGCCAAGCGGAGTCGGGGCATGTCCACTAGCCTATCGGGGAGCAGAAAGGGCCTGAATGGACAAGCAAACCGACTTCGTTCTTCGCACCATCGAAGAGCGGGGCATCAAGTTCATCCGACTCTGGTTCACCGACGTGATCGGCACCCTCAAATCGGTGGCCATCGCGCCCGCCGAGGTCGAGGGCGCCTTCGCCGAGGGCGTCGGCATCGACGGGTCGGCCATCGAGGGCCTGACGCGTTCGTTCGAGGCCGACGTCCTGGTGCATCCCGACCCGACCACCTTTCAGATCCTGCCGTGGCGGGGCACAGAAGACCCCACGGCCCGCATGTTTTGCGACATCGCGACGCCCGACGGCGCGCCCGGCGTCTCCGACCCGCGCAACGTGCTGAAGCGCACCCTGGCACGGGCCGGCGACCGCGGCTTCACGTTCTACACGCACCCCGAGGTCGAGTTCTACCTGCTCAAGTCGTCGAAGATCGGCAAGGACGGCCAGCCAGAGCCCGTCGACCAGGCCGGCTACTTCGACAACGTCCCCGGTGGCACCGCGCACGACTTCCGTCGGCGCTCGGTGCGCATGCTCGAAGACCTCGGCATCTCGGTCGAGTTCAGCCACCACGAGGCTGGCCCCGGCCAGAACGAGATCGACCTGCGCTACGCCGACGCGCTCACGATGGCCGACAACATCATGACCTTCCGCACCGTGGTCAAAGAGGTCGCGATCGAGCAGGGCGTCTATGCGACGTTCATGCCGAAACCGCTGCAGGGCCACCCCGGCTCGGGAATGCACACGCACCTCTCGCTCTTCGAGGGCGACGCGAACGCCTTCTTCGAGGCAGGAGCCGAATACCAGCTCTCGAAGATCGGCCGCCAGTTCATCGCGGGCCTCCTGCGTCACGCCCCGGAGATCACCGCCGTCACCAACCAGTTCGTCAACAGCTACAAGCGCCTCTGGGGCGGCGACGAGGCTCCGAGCTTCGTCACCTGGGGCCACAACAACCGCTCTGCTCTCGTCCGTGTGCCGCTCTACAAGCCCAACAAGGGCCAGTCGAGCCGCGTCGAGTACCGCGCGATCGACTCGGCGGCGAACCCCTACCTGGCGTTCTCGCTGCTCCTGGCCGCGGGCCTCAAGGGCATCGAAGAGGGCTACGAGCTGCCGGCCGAGGCCGAGGACAACGTCTGGAGCCTCTCCGACGCCGAGCGCCGCGCCCTGGGCTACAACCAGTTGCCGGCCAGCCTCGACCACGCTCTGTCTCTCATGGAGGACAGCGAGCTGGTCGCCGAGACGCTGGGTGAGAACGTCTTCAACTACGTGCTGAAAAACAAGCGTCAGGAGTGGAAGGAGTACCGCGCGCAGGTCACTCCGTTCGAGCTCCGCTCGAACCTCGAGATGCTCTAGCCCACCCGCGCCGACAGAACCGTTTCGACAGGACCAGCGCGATGCCACGTTCCGCAACGGCGCTGACCGACCTGGCCCGCTTCGGCTTCGCCGACCTGCGGGCGAGCCGTGATCTGCTCGACGAGCTCGCCGAGCAGCAGCCCCTGGTGCCGGCCTTCCTCGACGCCCTGTCGAAGAGCGCCGACCCCGACCGGGCCCTGGTGCGCCTCGGCCGCCTGATCGAGCGCGTGCCGGAGCGGGTGGCCGAGTTGCTGGCCGCGGCGTCCGATCCCAGCCCCACGGCCTCCGACGAGCGCCCCGGCGACCGCCTGATGCTCGTGCTCGGTGCCTCCGAGGGCCTGGCCGACTTCCTCCTCCGGCGCCCGGAGTCGCTCGACGTGCTGCGGCGCAAGGTCTGGACGGTGCCGCACCAGGACGACTACGAGCGCGACCTTCAACAGGCCACCGGCGATCTCGTCGGCGACGACGCGCGAACGGCCGTCCGCGTCGCCTACCGCGAGTGCCTCGTCTGCCTCGCCGCGTTCGACCTGTCGCTCTACGACGCCGTCGCCGGCCTCGACGTGGTCGCCGCGGCCCTCGCCGATCTCGCCGGCGCCGCCCTCCAGGTGGCGCTCGAGGTGGCTCGTCGCGAGGTCGCCTTCCCCGCCGACGAGGTCGAGCGCACCCGTCTCGCGATCATCGCCATGGGCAAGGCCGGGGCGCGCGAGCTCAACTACATCAGTGACGTCGACGTGATCTTCGTCGCCGAGGCGGCAGACGGCCTCAGCACCGACCGTGCCGTGGAGGTCGCCACCCGGCTGGCCGTGCACGCCACCCGCACGCTCTCCGACCTCGCCCCCGAAGAGCCGCTGTGGGAGGTCGACGCGAACCTGCGCCCCGAAGGCAAGAACGGCGCGCTCGTCCGCACGCTCGCCTCCCACGTCGCCTACTACGAGCGCTGGGCGAAGCCGTGGGAGTTCCAGGCCCTCCTCAAGGCTCGCTCGATCGCCGGCGACGCCGACCTCGGCCGGGCCTACCTCGACGCGCTGGCGCCCCTCGTCTGGTCGGTCGCATCGACCGAGAACTTCGTCGAGTCGGTGCAGAAGATGCGCGAGCGCGTCACCGCGCACATCCCGGCCGACCAGGTCGATCGCCAGCTGAAGCTGGGGCCCGGCGGGCTCCGTGACATCGAGTTCACCATCCAGCTCCTGCAGCTCGTGCACGGCCAGGGCGACCCGTCCATCCGGCAGCGCTCGACCCTCGGCGCTCTCGGGGCTCTCGTCGCCGAGGGCTACGTCGGGCGGGCCGAGGCGGCCGAGTTCGACCGCGACTACCGCGAGCTGCGCCTGTTGGAGCACCGGATCCAGCTGTCCCGCATGCGGCGTACGCATCTGATGCCGACCGACCGTGACGAGCTCCGCATCCTCGCCCGCGCCTCCGGGCTCGCGACGTCGGCCGACGGTCTGCTCGAGCACTGGCACGCCATCCGCCGTCGAGTGCGACGCCTGCACGAGCGCCTCTTCTACCGGCCGCTGCTGACGGCCGTGGCGCGCCGCCCCGAAGAAGAGCTCGCGCTCACCACGAACTCGGCCGTCGCCCGCCTCGCCGCGATCGGATTCCGCGATCCGGCTGGCGCGCTCGGCCACATCCGCGCCATGACGACGGGAGTGTCGCGCCGAGCCAACATCCAGCGGCACCTCCTGCCGGCCATGCTGCAGTGGTTCGCCGACGGTACCGACCCCGACCTCGGGCTCCTGGCGTTCCGGCGCCTGAGCGACGGGCTGGGGAGTCGTACTGGTTCCTGCGGATGCTGCGCGACTCGTCGGGCGCCGCGCAGCGCCTCACGACCGTGCTGTCGAGCTCGCGGTTCGTCGCCGACCTGCTCGAGCGCATCCCCGAGGCGGCATCGTGGCTCGAAGACGACGACGACCTCCGGCCGCGCACCGAGGAGGCGCTGGTCGCCGAGGCCCGAGCCACGGTGGCTCGACACGACGACGCGGTGCAGGCCTCCCAGACCCTGCGGACGGCCCGGCGCCGCGAGATCCTGCGCATCGCCCTCGGTGCGATCGTCGGCGTCATCAGCATCGAAGAGCTCGGGCTCGGCCTGTCAGCGGTGATGACCGCCACACTGAGCGGCGCCCTCCGGCTCGCGCGGCGCGGGCGCGACGCCCCCGGCTTCGAATTCGGCGTCATCGCCCTCGGTCGGTACGGCGGTGAAGAGCTCGGCTTCGGCTCGGACGCCGACATCCTCTACGTGTACCGGGCCGCAGCCGACGACGCGACGGCCCAGCAGCGCGCGACCCAGATCGTGGCCGACCTCCACCGGTTCACCGACGACCCGCTGGTGCCCCTCGACCTCGACGCCGATCTGCGCCCCGAAGGCAAGAACGGGCCCGTCGTCCGCTCGCTCGACGCGTACACCGCCTACTACTCGCGCTGGGCGCTCACCTGGGAGGCCCAGGCGCTCCTGCGCGCGCGTGGGGCTGTCGGCGACGACGCCCTGCTCGCCGACTTCACCACCCTGGCCGACACCGTCCGCTACCCGACGAGTCTCTCCGAGCAGGACGCCCGCGAGGTCAAGCGCATCAAGGCCCGCGTCGAGGCCGAGCGTCTGCCCAAGGGCGCCGACCCGTCGCGCCACCTCAAGCTCGGCCGCGGCTCGCTGAGCGACGTCGAGTGGTACGTGCAGCTGCTGCAGCTGCAGCACGCGGCGTCCGTGCCGGGTCTCCGCACACCCTCCACTCTCAAGGCCCTCCAGGCGGCGCAGGATGCAGGGCTCGTCACCCCGCCCGACGCCCAGCGCCTGCGCGACGCCTGGATCATCGCCTCCCGTGCCCGCTCGGCCGTCATGCTCTGGACGTCGCGCACGAGCGATGTCCTGCCCACCGACCGACGTCAGCTCGAAGCCGTGGCACGGTTGCTCGAATACCCGCCGAGCTCGGCCAGTGATCTCGAAGAGGACTACCTGGCGACGACGAGGCGAGCCCGTCACGTCTTCGAGGTGGGGTTCTACGGGGTCGAGGAGACTCCCGAGCCCCGCGCCTGACCTGTGCGACACGCCCAAGAACGCGCTCGTTCGGTCGCCCGGCCGAGAAATGTTGAACGTACCCCGTTCTGAGTGACCGTACCCCGGTCAGTGTGACGCCCCGGTTACGAGGGCATGTCGCCAGAAACATGAGGCCTTTGTGACTCCTGTGGCGAGTCACTCCCGCGGCCACCGGCACCCGCACCCACCCAGGTGGTCCAGAAGGACCCCCTGAACAGGGATTATGCAAATCGCCACCGAGCGACATCCGATGCCCATTCGCGACGCCCTCAAGCGACACCTGACACCCTTGGTACGACCCGAACTCCGGTCGGCATTTCGCACGACACCAATCGGAGGACATTTCTGTACCCCAGGGTCGTGAACGCCCCCAGTGCGAGTGGCCCTCGTTGTGAGGTCGAAATGAATCGACTACAAATTCAACTACCCGAACGCCCGATTCCCCAATGATGCGGAAGCCGTCCTCTACTCCCTCCGCGAGGCGACATCGTGTTAACGTTCATTCTCCAAATCCGCCATTTCGTCAACGGTCACCCCCAGGTGTACCTCTTCAGCGTCTACTCGATCATGATCTGGGTCCTCTGGGTCATCAAGGTCGTGATCAGCCGCAACTACCGTCCCTTCACGGGGACGTTCACCGGCACCACCAGCGTGGTGGTCCCCGTGGTCGACGAGCCCGAAGACCTCTTCCGCGACGTGATCGGCCGCATGGTCGAACAGGGCCCCGGCGAGATCATCGTCGTCATCAACGGCAAACCGAACCCCGTTCTGCAGGCCATCTGCGAGGAGTTCGCGCCGCTCGTCACCTGGACGCACACGCCGATCCCGGGCAAGCGCAACGCCGTCATGATCGGCACCGAGCTCTCGACGGGCGACATCACCGTGCTGGTCGACTCCGACACGGTCTGGACGCCCGGCACGCTCTCCGAGCTCGTCAAGCCGTTCGCCGAGGCGAACGTCGGCGGCGTCACCACCCGCCAGCGCATCCTCGAGCCCGAGCGCTCGTGGATCACCCGCTGGGCCGACTGGCTCGAGAACAGCCGCGCGCTCTACTCGATGCCGGCGCAGAGCGTCATCGGCCAGATCGGCTGCCTCCCGGGCCGCACCATCGCCTTCCGCCGCGACATCCTCGTGCGCGTGATGGACAAGTTCATGACCGAGAAGTTCATGGGCGTCTTCCTCGAGGTCTCCGACGACCGCACGCTGACGAACCTCACGCTCAAAGAGGGCTACCGCACCGTCTACCAGTACACGTCGCTCGTCTACACGGACGCCCCGCTGCAGATCAAGAAACTCTTCAAGCAGCAGCTGCGCTGGGCTCGCGGCAGCCAGTACAACACCCTTCGCATGATGCCGTGGATGCTGGCGCACGCCCCGATGCTCGCGTTCTTCTTCGCGATGGACATCGTCCTGCCGTTCGTCCTCCTCGGCGTCGTCGGCGGCTGGATCTTCGACGGCCTCACCCACCGCGGCACGAACCTCTACATCGGCATCCTGCACGACTACGGCTTCAAGTCGGGCGTGATAGCGATCGTCTGCCTGATGATCGCCTCGTCGGTGCTCAGCATGGCCATCCGCCAGATGCGGCACCTGTCCGAGAAGCCGGGCGACTTCTTCCGCCTTCCGGTCTTCATCATCGTGTCGACGTTCTTCCTGATGCCGATCCGCATCCTCGGCTTCTTCCGCATGGGCCACTCGGCCGGCTGGGGCACCCGGGCGGGCGCCTACACCGGCGGCGTCGTCACCGAAGAGGTGCACGACGTGGTCGAGCAGCGCGAGCTGGAGTCGGCAATCACCGGCATCGACGACCTCGAGGCCCAGTTCGACGAGGGGCGAGCCGCATTCGACGGCAGCCAGGGCGAACCCTCGATCGACACGCTCTTCGACTTCGGCACAGCCACCGACCCCGAGCAGGGCACCGTGCTCGTCAAGAGCCGCCGCAGCGCCCGCGCTGTGAACGCCCCTGCACCTCAGGCGCCACCGCGCCGAAGGCTCAACCCCAAAGCCGGATGGCCGTACCTCATCGGTGCTGCGATCCTCGTCCTGGAGGCTCTCTTCATTGTCTGACCACACGTCTAGCCGCTACGGCGAGACCCTGATCACCCCGTTGAAGACAGGGGCGTTCTGGTCCACCGGAAAGCGCAACACCCGCCGCACCGCCATGGGCGCCACTGCGATCGTCGTCCTGCTCGCCCTCATCTCGATGATCGTCTGGCTGTCACCGAGTGACAGCCCGGTGCGGAAGCTCGTCGGCGACGCCGTCAAGCCGATCTCGACCAATCAGCAGCTCAAGACCGAGAAGTCCAACCTGCTGAGCCAACTGGTCTCGATGAAGTCGACGATGTCGACCCAGACGGCCAAGCTCACCTCGCAGCAGACCCAGCTCAACGCCGCCCTCGGCAAGGCCAAGGCCCTCCAGGCGTCGCTCTCCAAGGCGAAGGCCGCCGAGTCGAAGGCCGAGGGCCAGGTCGCGTCCTACAAGTCGCAGCTGGCCGCAGGATCCCACGGGTCGGGTGTGTCGTCATCGATCGCCTCCTCCGGTGACGCGACCACCACCACGCCGGCATCGGGTGTCACTACCGCGCCCCCGCCGGCCACGACCAAGCCCAACGGTCCGGTGGCCGTCCAGACGCCTTCGCTCGCATCGATCATCAACCCGACGTCGCGCTACTTCGGCCTCTACACCGATCAGTCGCCCTTCAGCTTCTCCGACTCCAACGAGGTGGCGAGCGACGTCGGTGCAGAGCCGAACGTCAGCGGCTACTTCCAGGGGTTCGACGCTCCCTTCCGCGCCGACGCCGTGCAGTCGTCGTGGGCGAAGGGCGAGCTGCCGATGATGACCTGGGAGACGCAGCCTTCGGTCAACACGCCCGGCCAGGACCTCACGGCATACTCCCTGGCGAACATCACCAAGGGCAACTTCGACGCCTACATCACTGCCTACGCCAAGGCGATCGTCGCGAACGGCCAGCCCATGGCCATCCGCCTCGACCAGGAGATGAACGCGAACTGGTACCCCTGGGGCAACGGCACGAACGGCAACACCGGCGGGCCGGAGTTCGTGGCCATGTGGCAGCACGTACACGACATCTTCCAGGCCCAGGGAGCCAACAACCTGGTCGCGTGGGTCTGGGCGCCGAACCGCGTCAACAACCTCAGCGCGACGTCGGGCTTCCAGGAGGAGTCCTACACGAAGAGCTTCTACCCGGGCACGAACTACGTCGACTGGGTCGGAATGTCGGCCTACCTCCGCCCGCCCTACTCGAGCGGTGAGACCTACTCGTTCGACCACACCTTCACGCTCACCCTCAAGCAGCTGCGAGACATCGCACCGGGCAAGAAGATCATCCTCGCCGAGATCGGAGCCAGCGAGATAGGCGGGCAGAAGTCGAAGTGGATCACCGACCTGTTCCAGAACCTGTCCCTCCCGGCCAACAGCGACATCATCGGGTTCGACTGGTTCAACCACACCGTCACCTCCAGCACCAGCGGCATCCAATACACGAACGACTGGCGGATCAACTCGTCGTCGTCGTCGATCGCCGCCTTCAAAGCCGGCATCGCCCGCAAAGACATCGGCTACGACCTAGGCACCCCGTAGCCGGCCTTCGCACCACCGTTCCCACTTCATCTTTCATCTTTCAGGAGCACACCATGAGCACTCCCAAGAAGCCCACGAAGGACGCCACACCCGCCGTCGAGACCGCGAGCAGCCCTCCTGCCCCGGGCCTCAAGCCCGTGATCAGCGTCATCGGCACCGGCTACCTCGGGGCCACCCACGCTGCAGCCATGGCTGAGATGGGCTTCGACGTGATCGGCGTCGACACCGATCCGTCGAAGGTCGAGGCGCTGAGCGCCGGTCGCGTGCCGTTCTTCGAGCCCGGCCTGCCCGAGCTGATCCTCGAGCATGTCGGTACCGGCCGCCTGCGATTCACCAGCGACCTGGCCGACGCCGTTTCGGTGGCCGACGTGCACTTCATCTGCGTCGGCACGCCGCAGCGCCGAGGGAGCCACGCCGCCAATCTCAGCTACGTCGAGGCCGCCACCAAGGCCGTCGCAGAGTCGCTCAGCCACGACGGCATCATCGTGGGCAAGTCGACCGTGCCCGTCGGCACCGCCGCGCGCCTCCGCAAGCTGGTGGCCGACTCGAAGCCCGACGGCATCGAGACGCAGGTCGTCTGGAACCCTGAGTTCCTTCGTGAGGCTCACGCGGTGGAAGACACGCTCACCCCCGACCGCATCGTCTTCGGCGGCACCGACGCCAAGAGCGAGGCGATCCTGCGCGAGATCTACGCGGCTCCGATCTCGACCGGCACGCCCGTCATCTCGTGCGACCTGGCTACCGCCGAGCTCGTCAAGGTGTCGGCCAACGCCTTCCTCGCCACGAAGATCTCGTTCATCAATGCGATCTCCGAGCTCTGCGAGGTCGCCGGCGCCGATGTGCGCGTCTTGGCCGACGCGCTCGGCCATGACGACAGGATCGGGCGGAAGTTCTTGAACGCCGGCCTCGGCTTCGGTGGCGGCTGTCTCCCCAAAGACATCCGCGCCCTCATGTCGCGGGCGAACGAGCTCGGCGCCTCGCGCGTCGTCGGCCTCATGCAGGAGGTCGACGAGATCAACATGCTGCAGCGCCAGCGGGTCATCGACCAGGCGATCGACGCGTGCGGGGGCTCCGTGCTCAACCGCAAGCTCGCGATCCTGGGCGCCGCGTTCAAGCCCGACACGGACGACGTGCGCGACTCGCCCGCCCTGAACGTGGCCGCCGCCTTGCACCTTCGTGGGGCCCAGGTACTCGTCGTCGACCCCGAGGCGTCGACCACCGCGCAGCGCAGCTTCCCGACTCTCTCGTTCGCCGACAGCATCGACGAGGCCGTCACGGACGCCGATGTGGTCCTGTTGCTCACGGAGTGGCCCGTCTTCGTGAACGCAGACCCCATGCACCTCGCCGAGCTCGCTGCGAACCCCGTCGTCCTCGACGCCCGCAACGCGCTCGACAGCGAGGTGTGGTCGGCTGCCGGCTGGGAGGTGCGACCGCTCGGCGGCCGCACCGTCGCCCGCCAGCGCCGCGTGCTGGAAGGCTCTGCTCTGCCCGCCTGAGTGTCGCTGCCCGCCTGAGTGTCGCTGCCCGCCTGATCCCGCGTCAGGCTCCACCAGCCGGAGTGCCGTACCCGCGGAGGGGTGCGGCGCTCCTTTGGTCTGCCGGCGCTTACCTTTTCGGCACGTCCTGACCGCCCAGGGGATCAGATTGCGCCGAAAAGGTGAGGGTCGGGAGGGGTCAGCCCTGGGCGGTCGAGCGGATCACGATGTCGCCGACGTCGACGTTGGCCGGCTGTTCGATCGCGTAGAGCGCGGCGCGGGCGATCGCCTCGGGTGGGATGGCCATGGCCATCTGGTCGGCCAGAGCGGCCCGCGTCTCGGGGTTCGAGATGGTGTCGGTGAACCCCGTGTCGATCATGCCCGGCGAGATCCCCGTGACCCGCAGATCGGCGCCGGACTCTTGGCGCAGGCCCTCGGTGATGGTGCGACCGGCGTTCTTGGTTGCCGCGTAGACCGCCATCGTCGGGACGATCTTGATGCCCGCCGTCGACAGGATGTTGACGAAGTGCCCGGCCTTCTGGGCCCGGAAGACGGGCAGCGCAGCGCTTATACCCCAGAGCAGACCCTTCACGTTGATGTCGACCATGTCCTCCCACTCGTCGACCGCAAGGGCGTCGAGCGGGCTGATCGGGCCGATGCCCGCGTTCGACACCAGCACGTCGAGCCGGCCGAACCGCTCTTGCGCGAGGTCGACGAGCGCCTGGACGTCCGTGCGGCGCCGTACGTCGGTGACGATCGATGCGGCATCGCCGCCTGCGTCTCGGATCCTGCCCTCGAGGTCGTCGAGCTTCTCTTCGCGGCGCGCGCCTAGCACGACCTTCGCGCCCTTCGAGGCCAGCAGGATCGCGATCGACTCGCCGATCCCGCTGCTCGCGCCGGTGATCGCCACGACCTTGCCGTCGATTCCGTCCGTGCTCATGAGTCTCCTTTTCGCGGCCGGTTTGTGACAGCCGCTGTCGCAATTCTACGCACATTGCGACAGCGGCTGTCACAAATCGATAGGCTGACGTCATGGGACGCCGACCGACCGACGCCGCCGACCGCCTGCGAGCCGCCGCGGTCGAGTTGTACACGCGCGACGGCTTCGCCTCGACCACCGTCGAAGCCATCGCCGTGCGCGCGGGGCTGACCGAGCGGACGTTCTTCCGCTACTACGCCGACAAGCGCGAAGTGCTGTTCGGCGGGTCGGACGAGTTGGGCGACGTGCTCGCTCGTGCCACTGCCGAGAGGGCCGCCGACGAGCCCGTCCGGGAAGCCGTCCTCGCCGGTCTCGCCTGCGTCGTCGCCGACCTGGCGCCGCGGCGCGACGCACTCGTGGTGCGCGAAGCAATCGTCTCGGGCCGCCCCGAGCTGCGCGAACGAGAGCTGGCGAAGCTCGCTTCTTGGGCGGCGAAGCTCGAGGCCGCCCTGCTCTCGCGCCGGTCTTCGCCGATCGAGGCCGCGGTCGTCGCGGCCTCCGCCGTCGCCGCTCTCAACGTCGCCGCGCAGCGCTGGCTCGCCGACGGCGCCGTCGACCTCGCCGACGCCCTGGACGAGGCCGTCGCTGCCCTCCGTCTTCTCGCCTGACCCTGGTGATCCTGCCGCCCCTGGTCCTTCCGCCCCGGGTCCCTCCGCAGGCTGGGCCCAGCAACCCCTTACCTTTTCGGCACGCCCTCACCGCCCGGGCGTTCCGGCTGAGCCGAAAAGGTCAGGCTCAGATGCTCGTGGAGAGAACGAGGGCGCCGCTGCGGAGGAAGTGCGTTGGGGGGGAGGGACTTTCGTGGTCGGCCGACTCTCGGGAGGAAGTCTCTCGGGAGGATCGGCCATTTCGGGAGGAAGCGGCGATAAGACTTCCTCCCGCCGCGCTCCGCAGCGGCTTAGGTCCTCCCCGTTCGTAGATGGGCCAGCAGATCTCCTCCCGCAAAGGCCGCAGTTCCTCCCCAAGAGCAACATCCTCCCGGGGGCAGCGCGGCTCTAGGGTCACCGTGGCCCGGGCCCGGAGACGACGACGGCCCCGCCCTCCGGGGAGGGCGGGGCCGATGATCCGGCGGCAGCGGGGCTTAGACGCTGAAGTACATCTCGAACTCGAACGGATGGGGACGCTGCGCCATGGGCAGAATCTCCTTCTCGCGCTTGTACGAGATCCACGTCTCGATGAGGTCTTCGGTGAACACGTTGCCCTTGGTCAGGAACTCGTGGTCGTCTTCGAGGGCCAGCAGCGCGGCATCGAGCGAAGCCGGGACCTGGGGATGTTCTTGGCCTCTTCGGGCGGGAGCTCGTAGAGGTCCTTGTCGACGGGCTCGTGCGGCTCGATGCGGTTCTGGATGCCGTCGAGCCCGGCCATCAGTTGAGCGGCGAACGCCAGATACGGGTTCGACGCCGCGTCGGGCACGCGGAACTCGATGCGCTTGGCCTTCGGGTTCGTGCCGGTGATCGGGATGCGGATGGCAGCCGAGCGGTTGCCGGCCGAGTAGACCAGGTTGACGGGAGCCTCGAAGCCCGGGATCAGGCGGTGGTACGAGTTGATCGCCGGGTTCGTGAAGGCGAGCACCGACGGAGCGTGCTTGAGCAGGCCGCCGATGTACCAGCGGGCGATGTCGGAGAGACCGCCGTAGCCGTTCTCGTCGTAGAACAGCGGCGTGCCGCCGTTCCACAGCGACTGGTGGGTGTGCATGCCCGAGCCGTTGTCGCCGAAGAGGGGCTTCGGCATGAAGGTGGCGACCTTACCCCAGAGCTCGGCGGTGTTCTTGACGATGTACTTGAACTTGAGGATGTCGTCGGCCGCGTGCACCATCGTGTCGAAGCGGTAGTTGATCTCCTGTTGACCGCCGGTGCCGACCTCGTGGTGGGCGCGCTCGAGGATGAGGCCCGATTCGATCAGCTTGAGGCTGATGTCGTCGCGGAGATCGGCCGTCTTGTCAACGGGTGAGACGGGGAAGTAGCCGCCCTTGTAGGGCGTCTTGTTGGCGAGGTTTCCGCCCTCTTCGGCACGGCCGGTGTTCCAGGCGCCCTCTTCGGAGTCGACCGAGTAGAAGGAGCCGTTCTGCTTGACCTCGTAGCGAACGTCGTCGAAGACGTAGAACTCGGCCTCGGGGGCGAAGAACGCGGTGTCGGCGATGCCGGTCGAGGCGAGGTAGCGCTCGGCCTTCTTGGCGACCTGACGCGGGTCGCGCGAGTAGAGCTCGCCGTTTCGGGGGTTGAAGATGTCGAAGACCAGGATCAGCGTGCGCTCGGCCCGGAAGGGGTCGACGTAGCCCGTGGTGACGTCGGGGATGAGCTGCATGTCGGACTCGTGGATCGAGGCGAAGCCGCGGATCGAAGAGCCGTCGAAGAGCTGACCGACGGAGAAGAACTCCTCGTCGACGGTCGAGGCGGGGATGTTGAAGTGCTGCTGGACACCGGGAAGGTCGGTGAAGCGGATGTCAAGGAACTTGACGTCAGTGTCCTTGATGAACTTCAGCACCTCGGAAGAGTCTGTGAACATACGCGAGGATCTCCAATGGGCGTGGAACGTGGGCGAAAGCGGGACGCCTCCAGTCATGAGGCTATTGAGGGGCCGTTTCGGCCCCGTGACACCAATGTTTCGAGGATGTTACGGGTCGCCCTCGACCGGGCGTCTCATACAGCGTCGATAGGCTCGTCATCATGTCCAGCTCCGCCCCGCCACCCTTCCCCGACGCCCCCCGAGAGCGCCCGCCGTGGCCGGGTCACGATCTCGGCCTGCCTCAGACCGGCCCGCGCTCCATCGCGAGGTTCGGGCGTCGGCTCATCGCCATCTTCATCGACTGGGCGATCGCCGTCGTCATCTCGATCGCCTTCTTCCACTACAACTCGTTCGCGACGCTGGGAGTGTTCTTCGTCGAGCAGGCGCTGTTCCTCATTCTGATCGGCGGCAGCCCCGGGCACCTGATCGTGCGGCTGCGCCTCGTGCCGGCGCGCGGTGGTCGCCTCGTCTGGTGGAAGCCCCTGATCCGCACGTTCCTGCTCTGTCTCGTCGTACCGGCGGTCATCTACGACCGCGACCAGCGCGGGCTGCACGATCGCGCCGTCGACACCTTTCTCGTCAGAATCTGACCCCATCAGGATCCGACCTGGTTGCTGAAACGCAGAACGCCGCTGCTCCCGAGAGAGCAGCGGCGTTCGTCGTGTGACGGGTCGATCAGCGCGGTCGGCCGGAGCGCACGCGCATCGGGTCGACGCCCTTGGGGATCGGCAGCTTGTTCTGACCGAGCGAGTCGAGGCGGTTCGACACGGCGAGCACTTCGTTGCGCCCGATCATGTTCTTGTTCTTGACGCGGTTCATCCGCGAAGCCAGCTTGTGCAGGGGGATCGAGTCGGCATCCGGGCCGACGCTCAGCACGGTGATCGCCACGCCGGGGGTGATGCGCGCGACCTTGCGCTTCTCCTCCTCGACGATCTTCGAGGTCGCCCCGCGGGTGCCCTCGGTGACGAGCACGACGCCGGGTCGTCCGACAGCGCGATAGACGGCGGCCTGGCTGCGACCGTTGACGGCGACCGGCATCTCGCTGGCGCGCCACTGGCGGCGGAGGCCACTCTTGAACACCGCGCCCACGGCACCGGGCTGCCCCTCGATCTGCGAGTAGGCTGCGCGCTCGGCCAGGCGGCCCAGCACGACCATGAAGAGCAGCACGCCGGCCATGACGCCGACGATGATGTAGAGCACCATGTTGATGATGGTCGAGCGGCCGATCGTGAACGCCAACGCGAGACCGATGATGACCGGAACGGCGAACGCCGCGATCATCCACCAGATCGCCGTCGAGTCGGATCGGCGGGTCATATTGAAGACCTGCCACATCTGCTTCAAGCGGCCGGGCTCTTTTGCAGGGGTCGACGACGAGCTCTCTGCGGGTGTGTTGCGTGCCATGGTCTCTAGGATACGGGCATACCGGCCCAGTCGACTCCTCCCCAGGTTCGCCATGAGCGCAGTACTCCACAGATCGCGCCTCAGGCCCGCGCCAGCGAGTGCCTGATCCGGCATCATTCGGCGCATGCCTGCCCGTTCGACCGTCGGCCGCCCCGGCCTCCTCCTCGCCCAGAGCCCGCGCCTCCGCGTGCTCGAGTGGCTCCCTGCCGCGCTGTCCGCCGTCGATGCGGCGCAGGATCCGACCTGCGTCGCGCTCCATCCGGGCGACGGAGGCCGGCAGCGGGCTCTCGCCGTGGCGGCGGCGCTCGCCTCGCTCGACCACCCGCACGTCGTGTCGCTTCGGGGCGTGGTCGAGACGGGCGAGGGTCTCGGCATCCTTCTGCCCCAACTGTCGGTCGGCACCGCCGAGTCATGGCTCGCGACCCGCGGGAGGGTCTCGGCTGGCGAGGCGGTGACGCTGCTGGTGCCGCTGCTGCGCGCGCTGCGGCACATGGCCCACCGGCGGCTCGACGGGGTGACTGAGATCGACCTGACCGCTCGGCTCGGGCTCGATCAGGTGCTGTTCGACGTTCGGGGTGCTCCGGTGCTCGTCGGGCTGCGCGCTGCGCCCGCTCGCGGGCCCGAGCGACTCGTTCGGCCTCCCGGCGGTGCCCGAGGGGCTGCCGCACGACTCGTGCGGCCTGTGCTCGACGCCACCGGGGGTGGTGACGCGGCGACCATCGAGGCGCTGCGTGAGCTGTGTACGCGAGCCGCCGGGGGAGACCTGCCCGGGGTCGACGAGTGGATCGAGGCCGTGTTCGAGCTGGCGCCGCCCTCGCCGCTGAGCGGTCTCCCGCGGCGCCCGGCGGCGGTGCCTGCCGGGCCGCCCAGTGAGGTGCAGCTGGGCGCCTCCCTCGACTCGGGCGGAGCATCGTCGAGCGCGTCGCCCGGGCTGTCGTCTCTAGGCTCGTCTCGGCTCGTCTCGGCACTGCTGGGGCCGGGCGGTCTGCTCGCTCGGCTTCGACGATCCGCTCGCGAGGTGCGCCCTCGAGCGTGGGTGACGGCAGGCGCCCTCATGGCCTCGGCGATCGGGGCGGTGGTGCTGCTGTCGGGGCCCACGGGCTCGACCGGGGCGAGCACGCCGGCCGCCGCCATCCCTTCCGCCTCACCCGACCCGCCGACCGTGGCCGGTCAGAGCCGGCCGACGAGCACCCCGAGCCCGGCATCCACCCGATCGCCGAGCGGCGATGGCGCCGTCCTCTCCGGCGACGACACCGACCGCGCCGTGAAACTGCTCGTGACGCTCCGCGCCGCGTGCCTCAAAGCCCTCGACGCCGACTGCCTAGCCGGCGTCGACCAGCCCGACTCGCCGCTTCTGGCGCAGGATGCCGAGGCGGTCGCGTCGCCCGACCATTTCGACGACCTGCCGCGCGAACTGTCCGTCGGGGCTGTCGTCAACCGGCTCGGCGACTCCTCGCTCTACGCGGCGACCGGGCCGGACGACCGACCGGCCTCCGTTCTCGTGACGAGAACGGAGGCCGGTTGGCGGCTGCGGAGCATCGCTCCCAGCGGCGATCAATGACTGATCTAGATGCCGAGCTTGCCCTGGAAGTCGCCGCCCTCGAGGCGGTTCTTCACCGCGACAAGGAAGCGAGCGGCGTCAGCGCCGTCGACGATGCGGTGGTCGTACGACAGGGCGAGGTACACCATCGAGCGGATCGCGATCGACTCCGAACCGTCGGCCGTGATGACCACCGGCTTCTTGACGACGATGCCCGTGCCCAGGATGGCGACTTGGGGTAGGAACACGACGGGGGTGTCGAAGAGCGCCCCGCGCGAGCCCGTGTTGGTCACCGTGAAGGTGCCGCCCGAGAGCTCGTCGGGGGTCAGCTTGTTGTCGCGCGTGCGGCCGGCCAGGTCGGCGATCGAGGCGGCGAGCCCGGCGAGGTCGAGCGTCGCGGCGTTCTTGATCACCGGGGTGAGGAGGCCGCGCTCTGTGTCGACCGCCATCGAGACGTTCTCGGTGTCCGGGTAGACGATCGAGTCACCGTCGACGGTCGCGTTGAGCTTCGGGTAGGCCTGGAGGGCCTCGGCCGCGGCAAGCGTGAAGAACGGCAGGAACGACAGCTTGTTTCCGGTCTTCGCGAGGAAGTCGCCCTTCACGGCGTCGCGGAACTTCGCGACCTTCGTGACGTCGACCTCGACCACGCTGGTGAGCTGGGCCGTCTGCTGCATCGACTCGACGGCGCGCTGCGCGACGACCTTGCGGAGGCGCGTCATCGGCACCGTCGTGCCACGCAGGTCGGAGACGGGCAGCGGCTCGTACTTCGACGCGACGGCAGGAGCCGACGCGGCCGGTGCGGCAGCGGGCGTCGCCTTGGCGGCGGCCTCAGCGGCTTCGAGGACGTCCTCCTTGCGGATGCGACCGCCGACGCCGCTGCCCGAGACGGTCGACAGGTCGACGCCCTTCTCGTTGGCGAGCTTGCGCACCAGCGGCGTGACGTAACCGACGGGGCCGCCAGCAGCTGCCGGGGCGGGAGCGGCGGGCGAAGCGGGGGCGGGAGCAGCAGGAGCGGCCGGGGCGGGCGCGGCCGGGGCAGCAGCGGCAGGAGCCGGCGCAGCGGCGACAGGAGCCGGCGCGGCGGGGGCCGCGGGCGCGGGGTCGACGCCCGGAGCCGGAGCCGGGGGAGCAGCCTGGGCGGCCTCCTCGGGTGCGGGGGCAGCGGACGACGGCACCTCGGCGGGAGCCTCGTCGGCCGGTGACGGCGTCTCGTAGCCCTCGGAGTCTTCGCTCGACTCGGCGGCGGGCTGGTCGTCCGTGGAGGCGGGGCCGGTGGCAGGCGCCTCGGCATCGGGGGCGGAGTCGCTCGAGCCGGCGCCGGTGCCGTCGCCGATCTTCACCAGCGGAGTGCCGACCTCGACGGTCTCGTCTTCGGGCACCAGGATCTCTTCGATCACACCGGCGACGGGCGACGGGATCTCCGTGTCGACCTTGTCGGTGGAGACTTCGAGCAGGGGCTCGTCGACCTCCACACGATCGCCGACGTTCTTCAACCAGCGGGTGACCGTGCCCTCGGTGACACTCTCGCCGAGTGCCGGGAGGTTGACGGATTCGCTCATCAGGGGGACTCCTTTAGAAAACTGTTCTTGTGTGGGGAAGTGAGAAGACTGTGTTACATCGCGTGCAGGGGCTTGCCGGCCAGGGCCAGCATCGCCTCGCCGATCGCCTCGTTCTGGGTCGGGTGCGCGTGGATCAGCGGCGCGATGTCCTCCGGGTAGGCCTCCCAGTTGACGGTGAGCTGTGCTTCGCCGACGAGCTCGCCGACGCGGGCGCCGATCATGTGGACGCCGACGACCGGGCCGTCGACGACGCGGACGACCTTGACCGAGCCGGCCGTGCCGAGGATCGAGCTCTTGCCGTTGCCGGCGAGGTTGTAGTCGTACGACGAGATCTTGTCGGCACCGTACTTCTCGGTGGCCTTCGCCGTGGTGAGGCCGACGGACGCGACCTCGGGGTCGGAGTAGGTGACCTTGGGGATGTTCGCGTCTTCGATGACGACGGGCGAGAGCCCGGCGATCTCTTCGGCGACGAAGATGCCCTGCTGGAAGGAGCGGTGGGCGAGCTGGAGGCCGGGCACGATGTCGCCGATGGCGTAGACGCCTTCGACGTTGGTGTGGAGGCGCTCGTCCGTGAGGACGAAGCCGCGGTCCATCGTGATGCCGACCTCGTCGTATCCGAGGCCCTGGGTGACCGGGCCGCGCCCGACCGCCACGAGCAGGATGTCGGCGTCGAAGGTCTTGCCGTCTTCGAGCGTGACGTGCACGCCGCTGTCGTCCTGCGTGACGCTCTGGAAGCGGATGCCGAGCGAGTAGTTGATGCCGCGCTTGCGGAAGGCGCGCTCGAACTGCTTCGACACCGACTCCTCCTCGTTGGGCACGAGGTGCGGGAGCGCTTCGATGATCTGGACGTCGGAGCCGAAGGACTTCCAGACGCTGGCGAACTCGACGCCGATGACGCCGCCGCCCAGGATCGCGACGCGCTGGGGGATGTAGTCGAGCTCGAGAGCGTGCTCGCTCGTGATGACGCGGCCGCCGATCTCGAGGCCGGGCAGGCTGCGCGAGTACGAGCCGGTCGCCAGGATGATGTTCTTGCCGGTGATGGTGTCGTCACCGACCTGGATCGTCGAGGGGGACGTCAACTTGCCTTCGCCGGCGATCGTCGTGATGCCGCGCGCCTTGACGAGGCTCTGCAGGCCCTTGTACTTGTGCTCGACGATGTCGCGGCGGTACGTCGTGACGTTCGCGATGTCGATGCCGTGGAAGTCGGTGTTGACGCCGTACTTCGCCGACTCGCGCGACACGTCGGCCACCTCGGCGGTGTGCAGCAGGGCCTTCGTGGGGATGCAGCCGCGGTGGAGACAGGTGCCGCCGACCTTGTCCTTCTCGATCAGGGCCACCGAGTAGCCCAATTCACTGGAACGCAGTGCCGCGGCATATCCGCCGCTGCCTCCACCGAGAATGACGACGTCATAGTTCTGCTCTGACACCCAGCAACTCCTTCGTGCGATCGGTCAGGACGGCGGCCGGTTGTCGGGCCGCGCACCCCTGCCAAGAAGACGGATTTTCCCGCCTCCATTACCCTAGTACGCCGCTCAGAACGCGGAGGCCAGGTCGATCAGGGTGCGCACAGTGATGCCGGTCGCGCCCTTGGTCGTGAAGCCGTAGCCTCCGGCCTTGTTCTCGCTCGGCCCCGCGATGTCGAGGTGGGCCCAGGGGATCAGCTCGTCGGTGCCCACCTTCTTGCCCACGAACTCTTTCAAGAAGACGCCGGCGAGCAGCATGCCCGCGGCGCTGTTGCCAGGCGTGGCGTTGACGAGGTCGGCGACGTCCGACTTGAGGCGTTGGCGCAGCTCGGGCGCGAGCGGCACCCGCCAGAACGGCTCGGACGCGGCGTCGGCCACTTCGACCACGCGCGGCGCGAAGTCGTCGGTGCCCATCACACCGACGTAGCGCATGCCGAGCGCGACGACCTGCGCGCCGGTGAGGGTCGCGACGTCGATGATCGCATCCGGTTGCTCTTCGGACGCGGCCGAGAGGCCGTCGGCGAGCACGAGACGCCCTTCGGCGTCGGTGTTCGTCACCTCGACCGTGGTGCCGTTCTTGATGGTCAGGACGTCGTCGGGTCGGATCGGATCGGCCCCGAGCATGTTCTCGGAGATGCACAGCCACGCGGTCAGCCGCACCGGCAGGCGCAGCTCGGCGGCGGCGAGGGTGACGGCCATGACGGTGGCGGCGCCGGTCATGTCGTACTTCATGCCGACCATGCTGCCCGCGGGCTTCAGCGACAGCCCGCCGGTGTCGTAGGTGATGCCCTTGCCGACGAGAGCGAGGTGCTTGGTGGCGCCCTCGGGCGAGTAGGCGACCTTGACGAGGCGGGGCGGGCGTGCCGAGCCCTGCCCGACGCCGACGATGCCGCCGAACCCCTGCTCGCGGAGCTCGTCGCCCTCGAGGACGGTCACCGTGACGTCCTTGCCCTCGGCGAGACGCACGGTCGCATCGGCCAGCGCTGCCGGCGGCAGGTCGATCGGAGGGGTCGTCACGAGGTCGCGGACCGTGTGCACGGCCGTCGCGACCGCTGCAGCCCGGGCGACCACGGAGTCGGCAACCGCCGTCTCGGTGAGAAGGACGACGTCGCTGACGGCGGCCTTCGAGTCGGCAGCCGACGCGTGACGGTACGAGTCGAAGGCGTACGCGCCGATGGCGGCGCCCTCCAGCACGGCCAGGGCCTCGTCGTCGCCCGACACCGGAAGGGCGAGCGCGACGCGAGCCTGCCCGGCCAGCTGGCGGGCGGCGGATCCTGCAGCGTAGCGAAGCGTCTCGACCGAGGGTGCGCCCCCCAGACCGATGAGAGCGACGGAGGTGCTCGCCGGCAGGTCGGCACTCCCGAGCGCCCCGGCCGGCAGCCGCGTCAGCTCGTCGCGGCCCCCGGAGACGCCGATGGCCGCGAGCTGCGCCTGCAGATCGGGCGCGTCGGCCAGAAGAGTCGGGGCGTCGGCCCCGCCCGTGGCGGGCACGACGCCGAGGACGAGCACGTCGGCGGGGGAGGAGAGATCGACGGGGGCGAGCACGGATAGCTGGGGCACTGTCATGGCATCGATGCTATCCACCGAGCGGACGGTCCCCTCCCGCGATGTTCGCTGTCAGCATCCGACACGGTGGCGTGGCTTCGAGCCGCCGTGCCTAGCATTGAAGGCATGTCCGATCCTGCTGACCTGTACGAGCTAGAGCCGTCGGCCGACGGCATCCCGGCGGGGCTCCCGCTCGTCGCGGGCCTCACCGGCTTCGCCGACGCCGGCAGCACCGTCGCGCAGCTCACGCAGTACATGCTCGACACGCTCGACGGCGACGTCGTCGCGACGTTCGACGTCGACACCCTGCTCGACTACCGCGCCCGCCGCCCGATCATCACCTTCGACCAAGATCACATCGCCGAGTACGAGGCCTCGAGCCTCACCCTCTCGCTGATGAAAGACGAGATCGGCCAGCAGTTCCTCCTGCTGTCGGGCTTCGAGCCCGACTTCCGCTGGCAGCAGTTCACCGCGGCGGTGCTGCAGCTGATCGAGCGCTACGCCGTGAAGTCGACCACCTGGGTGCAGGCCATCCCCATGCCCGTGCCCCACACTCGCCCGCTGGGCGTCACAGTGAGCGGCAACCGCGTCGACCTGATCGAGTCGCTCTCGGTCTGGAAGCCGACCACTCAGGCTCCGGCGAACGCGCTCCACCTCGTCGAGCACAAGCTCGCCGCGACCGGCCATCCCACGGCCGGCTTCGTCCTGCTCGTGCCGCACTACCTCGCCGACACCGAGTTCCCCGACGCCGCCGTCGCCGCCCTGTCGAGCATCAGCGCCGCGACCAGCCTCATCTTCCCCACCGACCGTCTCCGCGACGAGGGCCGCGACTTCCTTTCGAAGGTCGATGAGCAGGTGCAGACCAACCACGAGCTCTCGCGTCTCGTGCAGACCCTGGAAGAGCGTCACGACACCTACATGGAGGGCAACCCGCTGCCGTCGCCGCTCATCGGCCTCGACGGCCAGGTGCCGAGCGCCGACGCGCTGGCGGCCGAGCTCGAGAAGTTCCTCTCGCGCCGCGGCGACGACGAGCCCGGCCCGTCGATCAGCTGACGACCGAGCGGAGTAGCGACCGAGCGGAATAGACAGGGGGCCGTCTCGGTTCTGCTTCCTGAGTGTTGTGCCCCGATCCGACCGTCAATACCAGGATTCGACAGGTCTTGTAAACAGGTCGGCCCGGCTCGTGCAATAATTACGTACGGACCCGTTCCTGTCCCTGGTGAAACGCCGGGGGCTTGACATGGGTCCTAGTTATGCCCTTGGACAGGTTGGCCGAGGGCAGACAGGCGCCTCCTCACCCGAGGCGCGACAGCCCCGAGTGAAAGGTGCACCCCATGGCTACTCGCACCAAGACCGCAGACCTCACGACGAACGACGACACCGTCGACGAGACCGCCGCCACGGCGACGGCCGTCAAGAAGGCGCCCGCTAAGAAGGCTCCTGCCAAGGCAGCGCCGGCCAAAAAGGCCGCCGCCGGCACGGCCAAGGCGTCGCCCGCCAAGGCCAAGAAGTCGGCGAAGGCCTCCGCTGACGACGAAGACGACGACGCCGTGGCCGACACCGCCGAAGTCGAGACCGACGACGCCGTCGAGACCCCCGACGCCGAGGCGACCGACACCGACGACTCCGAGGGCGAGGCCGTCAAGGCGGCAGACGAGGTGCTGCCCACGGGCGCCCTCGTCATCTCGCAGGACGACGACGACGAGGTGCCGGTCTACTCCTCCACCATCACCGGCGCCACCGCCGACCCGGTCAAGGACTACCTCAAGCAGATCGGAAAGGTCGCGCTGCTCAACGCGGCCGAAGAGGTCGAGCTCGCCATGCGCATCGAGGCGGGCCTGTTCGCCGAAGACAAGCTGCAGAACTCGACCGGGCTCTCCAAAGAGCTCGAGCGCGAACTGCGGTGGGTCTCGCGCGACGGACAGCGTGCCAAGAGCCACCTGCTGGGCGCGAACCTCCGCCTCGTCGTCAGCCTCGCCAAGCGCTACACGGGCCGCGGCATGCAGTTCCTCGACCTCATCCAAGAGGGCAACCTGGGTCTGATCCGTGCAGTCGAGAAGTTCGACTACACCAAGGGCTTC
The DNA here is from genome assembly GCF_001577365.1 of Frondihabitans sp. PAMC 28766. Lineage (NCBI taxonomy): Bacteria > Bacillati > Actinomycetota > Actinomycetes > Micrococcales > Microbacteriaceae > Frondihabitans > Frondihabitans sp. PAMC 28766. The sequence goes on along the minus strand of NZ_CP014513.1, from coordinate 2,785,618 downwards.
AAGTTCTCGACCTACGCCACGTGGTGGATCCGTCAGGCGATCACCCGTGCCATGGCCGATCAGGCACGCACCATCCGCATCCCGGTGCACATGGTCGAGGTCATCAACAAGCTGGCCCGCGTGCAGCGCCAGATGCTGCAAGACCTCGGTCGCGAGCCCACCCCCGAAGAGCTCTCGCGCGAGCTCGACATGACGCCCGAGAAGGTCGTCGAGGTGCAGAAGTACGGCCGCGAGCCCATCTCTCTTCACACCCCGCTGGGTGAAGACGGCGACAGCGAGTTCGGCGACCTGATCGAAGACACCGAGGCGGTCGTCCCGGCCGACGCGGTCGGCTTCACGATGCTGCAGAAGCAGCTCGAATCGCTGCTCGACAGCCTCTCCGAGCGCGAGGCAGGCGTGATCCGCATGCGCTTCGGTCTCGGCGACGGCATGCCGAAGACGCTCGACCAGATCGGCGACACCTTCGGTGTGACGCGTGAGCGCATCCGCCAGATCGAGTCGAAGACGATGGCCAAGCTGCGCCACCCGTCGCGGTCGCAGTCGCTTCGCGACTATCTGGAGTAAGCCTCCAGCAGCCCAGCCGCCGACGTCGACGACACAAGGACCGACTTGAAGTACTTCTTCCCCATCCTCCTCGGGCGTCTCGCCCGCGTTCTCGCAAGAGCCCGAGGGGGTGGGTCGGCGTACCCCGGCTACCTCGTCCTGAAGCTTCTGCCGACGTTCCTCACCGACGTCACGCAGCAGTTCGACCGCGGCGTGCTCTTCGTGCTCGGCTCGAACGGCAAGTCGACGACGACGCACATGCTGTCCGACATCATGCGGTCACACGGCCTCCGGGTCTTCACGAACCCGACGGGTGCGAACCTCCCACAGGGCATCGCCTCGGCACTGCTCTCCGAAGTCAGCCTGTTCGGCAAGCTCAAGGCCGACGTGGGCGTGCTCGAGGTCGACGAGGCGTTCGCCGTCGAGCTCTCCGGGCACCTGCACCCGTCGACCGTCCTCATGCTCAACGTGCAGGTCGACCAGCTCTACCGCTTCTACGAGACCTCGCGCGTCGCCGACATGATGACCGACACGGCTGCGACTGCCACGACCAATGTCGTCACCAACCGCGACGACGACTACCTGGGTCGCTACGAATCGCAGACTGCGCTGTCCACCCCGGTGACGCAGGTGACCACCCGCTTCGGAGCCTCCGCCGCGCTCGTCACGGCGGCCCCGCACGGCCTGCAGAACGCCAGCGACTTCGGCCGTACCGAAGACGGCGTCGCCGCCGCCGACTTCTCGGCCGACTCCGAGGTGACTGCCCTCACCGCCGACGGTGCCACGATCGCTCTCGGCGGCACTGCCGGATCGTCGGGCGAGAGCCTCGACGTGCGCCTTCCCGCCCGCGGTCTGCATTACGCGGTCGACGCCGCCGCCGCGATCCAGACGGCTCGCGTCTCGCTCGGCTCCGAGTTCCGCCTCGACCGAGCCGTGGGGGCGTTCGCCGCGATGAAGCCCGCCTACGGGCGCGGCGAGCGACTCAAGATCGGCTCTGACGAGGCCGAGTTCGTCATGTTCAAGAACGCCGCGAGCCTTCAGCTGAACCTCGACGCACTGCAGAGCGTGCCTGAGCAGGTGCTGCTTGCGATCGATGAGGGCACGCCCGACATCTCGTGGATCTACGACGTCGACTTCTCGTCACTCGACCACGTCGACGTGGTCTCGGGGGCGAAGGCCTGGCAGATCGCCCTGCGACTCGAACACGCCGGCATCCCGATCACGACTGTCGAGCCCGACATCGAGAAGGCCATCGAGCTGATGAAGGCGCTGCCTGCCCCCTCCACCAAGACGAAGAACTTCATCGTCAACTACGAGCAGATGATGATCGCGCGCAAGATGCTCGGTTATCCCGACCTGGAGAAGCGCGCCTGATGGCCTCCACCGCACCATCCCTGTCGATCCTGCAGCTGTACCCCGCCGAGCTCGGCGTCTCGGGTGACGGCGGCAACGTCGTCACGCTGGCCGAGCGTGCGCGTCGAGCCAATGTCACCGTGACCGTGGCCGAGCACCGCGTCGGTGACGCGCTGCCCGCCTCGGCCGATGTCGTCGTGGTCGGATCCGGGCCGCTGTCGACGCTGCGGGCGCTGCACCCTGACATCCTGCGGTTCGCCCCGCTGTTGTCCGACTGGGCCGACGCCGGCGTGCCCGTCGTCGCGATCGGCGGCGGCATGGAGATCCTCTCGAACGGCATCTCGGGCGAAGGCGCCGACCTCGTGGGGCTCGGCTTCTTCGATGCTGCTGCGCACCGCGGAGCCAAGCGCCGCGCTAACTACTTCCAGGTCGAGACCACCTACGGCGAGGCGGACCTCACGCTATTGGGGTTCGAAGACCACGCCACCCGGTTCGAGCTCGCGGCGGGCGCTCGGCCGTTCGGCCGCGTCACGAGCGGCGGGGGCAACGGAGACGGCACGGAGGGCATCGTGCGCGGCGCGTCGTTCGGCACGCAGCTCAAGGGCCCGGCTCTGCCGCTCAACCCCGCGCTGACCGATCGTGTCCTGGCCGCGGCTCTCGCACGCAACGGCGCCGAGTTCACGACCAACGACACACACGCGAAGCTCGACGAGTTCGCCGCGAAGGCGCGCAAGGTCATCGCCGCCAACCTGGAGCACGTCTTCAAGGCCATGTAGCCCAGGCGTGCCCGCCTCGAGAGCCGGACAGGCAGAAGGCCCGCACCCCGGGTGAGGGGAGCGGGCCTTCTTCGTAGGTCTCTAGGCGCTTAGTGGGCGCTGAGCTTGGCAGTCTCGTCCAGCCATTCGATGGCGTTGGGCTGCAGCTTCTCCTTGAACTTCGCGCCGTGGTGGGCGCAGAAGAGGAGTTCACCCGAGGCCATGGTGGCTCGGATGTATGCCTGGGCTCCGCAGGAGTCGCAGCGGTCTGCTGCAGACAACTGGTACCGGGAGCCGAGCTCGTCGACGGCGTTGTGGTCGGTGGCCATCTGAGTCATTGGATGCTCCTCCAAACGGTGGTGCGCGGGTACGTGACACTCATCAAAACACAGCGCTGTTTCGATCGTGCGACATTTCGCTGGATTTCGCTGTTCGCGAAGAGATTCGTTCACCCCCAGAGCAGGGGCGAGTCACGCAGGGGTGTCGGGCGCCGAAGGTTGCGGTGGCGCCCGTATTCTTGAACGCACGCGTGCGCTCGTGCATTCCCGGGGCAGCAGGCGGCAGCACCGAAGGAGACCCGTGACCACGACCTCGACCGACACGTACAGCGCGCGGCACCTCTCCGTGCTCGAAGGTCTCGAGGCGGTTCGGAAGCGCCCCGGCATGTACATCGGCTCGACCGACTCGCGCGGTCTGATGCACTGCCTCTGGGAGATCATCGACAACGCCGTCGACGAGGCCCTGGGCGGGTTCGGAGCCAGCATCGACGTGATCCTGCACCCCGACGACAGCGTCGAGGTGCGCGACACCGCCCGCGGCATCCCGGTCGACATCGAGCCGAAGACCGGCCTCACCGGTGTCGAGGTCGTCTTCACGAAGCTGCACGCCGGCGGCAAGTTCGGCGGCGGCTCGTACGCGGCGTCGGGAGGCCTCCACGGTGTCGGCGCGAGCGTCGTCAACGCTCTCTCCGAGCGCCTCGACGTGTCGGTCGACCGAGGCGGGAAGACTCATTCGATGTCGTTCCACCGCGGCGAGCCCGGCACCTTCGCCGATGTCGATGCGAGCGACCCGCATCCTGACGCGCCCTTCTCTCCGTTCGAGAACGGCAGCGTCCTGAAGGTCACGGGCAAGGTCGCCAAAGGCAAGACCGGCACGCGCGTGCGCTACTGGGCCGACCGGCAGATCTTCACCAAGGGTGCCGCCTTCTCGACCGACGACCTGATCTCGCGCGCGCAGCAGACCGCCTTTCTCGTGCCGGGTCTGACCATCAGGATCCGCGACGAGCGGCCCGTCACACTGGCGGGCACCCCGGACGGCCGGCCGGTCGAAAGCGTCTTCGAATACGAGGGCGGCATCTCGGAGTTCGTCGACCACCTCGCACCCGACCGCCCCGTCACCGACACCTGGCGTCTGCAGGGCACCGGGCACTACACCGAGACCGTGCCCGTGCTCGACGACAAGGGCCACATGGTGTCGACCGATGTGAAGCGCGAGTGCGAGGTCGACATCGCGCTGCGCTGGGGCGAGGGCTACGAGACGGTCACCCGCAGCTTCGTCAACATCATCGCCACACCCAAGGGCGGGTCGCATCAGGCCGGATTCGACGCGGGCCTGCTCAAGTTCTTGAAGGCGCAGGTCGACGCGAACGCCCGTCGCCTCAAGGTCGGTAACGACAAGCTCGAGAAAGACGACATCATGGCCGGTCTCACCGCCGTGTTGACCGTGCGTCTGCCCGAGCCGCAGTTCGAGGGCCAGACGAAGGAGGTGCTCGGCACCCCGGCCGTGCGCGCCATCGTCTCGAACGCCGTCGCCGATGCGATGAAGGCGATCTACGCCTCGCCCAAGCGCGACGACAAGACGCAGTCGGCCGCCGTGCTCGACAAGATCGTCGCCGAGATGAAGTCGCGTATCGCCGCTCGCGCCCACAAAGAGACCCAGCGGCGCAAGAACGCTCTCGAGTCGTCGTCGCTGCCGGCGAAGCTGGTCGACTGCCGCTCGAACGACGTCGACTCCACCGAGCTCTTCATCGTCGAGGGCGACTCGGCGCTCGGAACGGCGCGCGCGGCTCGCTCGAGCGAGTACCAGGCGCTGCTGCCGATCCGCGGCAAGATCCTCAACGTGCAGAAGGCGTCGGTGAGCGACATGCTCTCGAACCTCGAGTGCGCCGCGATCATCCAGGTGATCGGCGCGGGCTCGGGGCGGTCGTTCGACCTGTCGCAGGCGCGGTACGGCAAGGTCATCGTCATGAGCGACGCCGACGTCGACGGTGCACACATCCGCACGCTGCTGCTGACGCTGTTCTTCCGCTACATGCGGCCCATGATCGAGGCCGGTCGAGTGTTCGCCGCCGTGCCGCCGCTGCACCGCGTCGTCGTGATGAACCCGGGGTCGAAGCCGAACGAGACGATCTACACGTACTCCGAGCAGGAGCTCCAATCGGTGCTCGCCGGTCTTCGCAAATCGAACAAGCGCTACCAGGATCCGATCCAGCGCTACAAGGGCCTCGGCGAGATGGATGCCGAGCAGTTGGCCACCACGACGATGGACCGCTCGGGTCGCCTCCTGCGCCGCGTCAAGGTCGAGGACGCCGAAAACGCGGGCCGAGTGTTCGAGCTGTTGATGGGCAATGACGTCGCGCCCCGTAAGGACTTCATCATCGACGGCGCCGAGGGCCTCACGCGCGAGCGCATCGACACCTGACCCCCCCTCCCGTTTCACCTATAGGTGGGGCCTTCGCGCAGTGATGTTTCTGTGCGCGAATGGCTTGCCTATAGGTAGAAAGGCAGGGGACCGAGACCATCCGGAACGACGGGAGCGACGATGCGGCTGACCACCAGCCAGACCGAGTACCGCGACGCAGTGCGCGCGCTGTGCGCCGAGCTCGTGCCCGACGAGGCCACCCGACGCCGACTCACGGCCGACGACACGCTGCTGCACTCGCCCGAGGCCGCAGCCGCGTTCGCCGAGCGCGACCTGCTCGGCGTGTCGCTGCCGGCCGCCGACGGCGGGCGCGGCCGCACCTTCGTCGAAGAGTGCCTCCTGCTCGAAGAGACCGCCCGCACCGGCGTGCCGCTCATGGCCTACTCGACCGCTCTCACCGCGGCACAGTCCTACCTCAAGTGGGGCGACGAAGCTCAGCGCCAGACGATCGTGGCCTCCCTTCGCGGCGGCCACGCCGAGTCCATCTCGTTCACCGAGCCCGAGGCAGGATCCGACCTGGCCAGCGCCACGACCTCGGCGCGCCTCGACGCCGACGACTACGTGATCACCGGCCGGAAGACCTGGATCTCGTTCGCCCATCTGGCCTCGCACCTGCTGGTCCTCACGCGCACCGATGCCTCGGGCGTGCGACACGACGGGCTGACGCTGCTCATGGTGTCGGCCGACGCCCCGGGCGTCGAGATCCTGCCGATCCGCACTATGGGTGCGCCGATGGTCAACGACATCGTATTCACCGACGTGCGGGTTCCGGCGTCGGCCGTGGTCGGCGAGGTGGGCGAGGCGTGGCGGCACATCAGCCGCGGCCTCGCCATCGAGCGGGTCATCATCGCGGCGATGTGCGTGGGGGCGTCGCAGCGGGCCCTCGACCAGTTGATTGCGCACGTGATCACGCGCGTGCAGTTCGGCAAGCCACTATCGAAAAAGCAGGCCGTCGCGCACCGCATCGCCGACGTCGCCACCGAGATCGCCGTGCTGCGCTCGTTCGTCTACGACGTGGCCGAGCGCATCGACGAGGGCGACGAAGACGCGCTCAACACCGAGGCGTCGATGGCCAAGCTCAAGGGCTCCGAGACGTTCAAGAAGACGACGCTCGAGGCGGTCCAGCTGATGGGCGGCTACGGCTTCGGGTCGGAGTGGGGTATGGAACAGCAGCTGCGCACGGCGATAGCGCCGACGATCTACGGCGGCGCTAACGAGGTGCAACGCGAGATCGTGGCGCGCGGGCTCGGCCTCTAGCCCGGCCCTGAACTCCTGCGACCGGCGCGCGATCCAGCCCGCGGGCTAGATCACGTGCCGGTCGACGGAGTTCAGCGGACAGCTAGGAGACAGCGCCACCGATCGAACCGACCACGGTGTCGAGCGGCGTGCCCGACGCGTCACGGCGGGCGAGCGTCGCGGGCAGCTGGCGCACTCCGCCGTCGGCTGCGACGGCGAGGGGCGGCGCGACGCCGACCCACGCGATCGAGAGCGCGTCTTCGCCCTTGAGCAGCGCGTGTGCCCGGACACCGCCGGTGGCACGCCCCTTGCCCGGGTAGTCGGCGAACGCCGACACCTTCACGCGACCAGGATCAGCACCGGCGATGGTCGCAGACGACGTCGAGATGGTCGCGACGACGGCGTCCGACCCCGTCGCCACGGCCCCGAAGAAGATCGCCGTCGCCCCGGCCGCGAGCGAGACGCCCGCGACACCGCCGCCGGCCGGCCCCTGCGGCCGCACGAGCGACGCCGAGTAGTGCAGCAGCTGCGTGGTCGACGTGACGAACACCAGCTCGTCCTCGTCGCCACCCTGGGCGACGCCGATCACCGCGTCGCCGGGTTTAAGCGAGATCACCGGGAAGTCGGGCTTCGACGGCCACGCGCCGGGCGTGACGCGCTTGACGATGCCCTGCGCCGTGCCGAGGGCGAGTGGCAGGTCGGAGTCGAGCGACACCAGTGCCAGCACCTGCTCGTTCTTCTCGAGAACGCCCAGATAGTCGCCGATCTTCACGCCCGCGCCGAGCTGCACCGACGTCGGGGGAGAAGCCGGTATGTCGACGGGTGTGAACCGGATGAGGCGGCCCGTGCTCGTGACGGCGCCGATCTCGGCTCGCGACGTGGTGGTCAGCGACGACCGGATCGCATCGTGCTTCGTCCGTCGCGACGGCGGCACCGGCCCGTCGCCGGCCCCGTCGACCAGGTCGACCCGCAGGATCCGACCGGTCGTCGACAGGTACACCCGCGTCGGCACATCGGCGACCTCGAGCAGGGGGGCCGAGCGCTTCGACGCGGAGGCCACCGACGGCGCCGCCTCGGTCAGCAGGGTACGGCGGGGCGTGCCGTAGGTCTCGGCGATGTCTTCGAGCTCGGTCGACACGAGGGCGCGCAGCTTGCTCTGGTCGGCGAGCAGCTCGCGCAGCTCGGCGATCTGCGCGTTCAACTCGTCGCGCTCGGTCTCGAGCTCGATGCGGCTGAAGCGGGTGAGGCGGCGCAGTCGCAGCTCGAGGATGTACTCGGCCTGGAGGTCGGAGAGGTCGAAGATCTGGCGCAGGCGACCCTTGGCTGCATCGGAGTCGTCGCTGGTGCGGATCACCTGGATGACCTCGTCGATGTCGACGATGGCGATCAGGAGACCCTCCACGAGGTGCAGGCGATCTTCGCGCTTCTGCAGGCGGTAACGGCTGCGGCGCGTGACGACCTCGAGGCGGTGCGCGACGTAGACCTCGAGCAACTCTTTCAAGCCGAGGGTGCGCGGCTGACCGTCGACGAGCGCGACGTTGTTGATACTGAAGCCGTCTTCGAGCGGGGTGTGCCGGTAGAGCTGCTCGAGCACGGCCTCGGGGCTGAACCCGGTCTTGATCTCGACGACGAGACGCAGGCCGTGGTGCCGGTCACTGTAGTCGTTGATGTCGGAGATGCCGGTGAGCTTCTTGTTGCCCACACCGTCTTTGACCCGCTCGATGACTTTCTCGGGGCCGATCATGTATGGCAGTTCGGTGAAGACCAGGCCCTTCTTGCGGGCCGTCAGATTTTCGATCGAGACGCGGGCGCGCACCTTGAAGCTGCCGCGGCCGGTCGCGTACGCGTCGCGCACGCCGGCGAGGCCCGCGATGGTGCCTCCGGTCGGCAAATCGGGCCCGGGCACGAAGGCCATCAGGTCGTCGAGCGATGCGTGGGGGTGGTCGATGAGGTGACGGGCCGCGCCGATGACCTCGACGAGGTTGTGCGGCGCCATGTTGGTCGCCATCCCGACCGCGATGCCCGAACCGCCGTTGACCAGCAGGTTGGGGAAGGCGCTCGGCAGCACCTCCGGCTGCATCAGCTGGTTGTCGTAGTTCGGCACGAAGTCGACGACGTCTTCGCCGATTCCCTCGACCATCGCCAGGGCCGACGGGGCGAGGCGCACCTCGGTGTAGCGGGCGGCAGCCGGCGGGTCGTCGAGAGACCCGAAGTTGCCGTGCCCGTCGATCGTGGGCAGCCGCATCGTGAAGTCCTGCGCCAGGCGCACCAGGGCGTCGTAGATGGCACTGTCGCCGTGCGGATGGAGCTTGCCCATCACCTCGCCGGTGACACGGGCACTCTTCACGTGCCCACGGTCAGGGCGGAGGCCCATCTCCGACATCTGGTACAGGATGCGACGCTGGACCGGCTTCAGCCCGTCACGAGCGTCGGGAAGGGCGCGCGAATAGATGACCGAATAGGCGTACTCGAGAAAGGACCCCTGCATCTCGGCCGAGACATCGATCTCTTCGATGCGTTCGCCGTCGAACCCGCCGGAGGCGCCTGTGGTGTCGGTCGTGGTCATGCACTCTCGCTTGTCGATCTGGCTTGCTGGGTCGCTCGGGCCTGCTGTGTCACTCGGGCCTGACGAACGCCGTCCCGGACCTCGGCGCCCGACCCTGTGCCAGACTGGGGCCGATGACGACCATGGTACCGGCGCGCGACCCCGACGCCCGGAGCCTGGCCGACGTGGTGCCGAGTTGCATCGCCGCAGTGACGGGGCCGGGAAACGAGGCCGGCTTCGTCGACACGCTGAGGCTGGGACGGGCGTCGCACGTGGTGATCCTGGTCGTCGACGGGCTCGGTGCAGCCAACCTCAACGCGCGCTCGGCGTATGCCCGCACGCTGTCGGCCGCCGGAACGTCGATCTTCTCGGGCTTCCCGACGACGACGGCGGCGGCCCTCGCCACCCTCACGACCGGCGCGCTGCCGGGCCAGCACGGCCTGGTTGGCTACAAGGTGCTCGACGCGGCGAACGACCGTGTCGTCAAGCAGCTCTCGGGCTGGGACGCCCTGCTCGACCCCGCGACTTGGCAGCGACTGCCCACGACCTTCGAGAAGGCGGCAGGATCAGGGGTGGCCGTCTGGGCGGTCGGCCCGACCCGCTACTCAGACTCGGGTCTCACGCGGGCGATCCTGCGCGGCGCCCGCTACCGCTCGGCCGAGTCGGTGACCCAGCGATTCGACGCCGCCATCGACATCCTGCACGACCCCGCCCCCAGCGTGACGTACCTCTATGTGCCCGAACTCGACATGGCGGCCCACCGGTACGGCTGGGAGTCGGACCAGTGGGCCGCAGCTCTCGAGTCGCTCGACGCCGAGGTGAGGCGACTCGTCGCCTCGCTCGGGCGCGAGCAGGCGCTGCTGGTGACGGCCGACCACGGCATCATCGACGTGCCCGAGCACAAGCACGTGATCTTCGGCGACAAGCTCGGGCTGCTCGATGGCGTGCGGCACCTCGCGGGGGAGCCGCGGTGCCTGCAGCTGCACTTCGATGCGTCGGCCGATAACGCGCAACGGGTTGCCGTGGTCGACGCATGGCGCGCCGCCGAGGGGCAGCGCGCCTGGGTCGTCACCCGCGACGAGGCGATCGAAGCGGGGTGGTTCGGCGAGGTCGCTCCGGAAGTGACGCCCCGGATCGGCGACGTGCTGATCGCCGCGCGAAAGGGCATCGCGTACTACGCGACTGTCGACGAGCGTTCTCGCGGCATGATCGGGCAGCATGGCTCGTGGTCGCCCGACGAGACGCAGGTGCCGCTGCTGCGCTTTGGAGCCTTCGCCCGCTAGTCCAACCACGTTCTACCTAGAGGCGGCACGTTGCCACGCAGAAACGCCTATGCGCGAACGACGCACCCATAGGTAAAACGGGAGGGGAGGGGAGGGGTCAGGCGGGGTCGTCGTCCGAACGGGCGCCGAACACGATCTCGTCCCAGCTCGGCATGGCGGCACGGCCCTTGCGGGCGCGACCGCCCTGCTTGGCGCGCTGCTGCTCGGGAGCCTCCTCGGCGGGAGGCGGTGTCGGCGCCTGGCGCCGCGGGGCGACTCGGCGCGACGCCGTCGGGTGCGTGGCGAGGGGCTTGGTCGTGCGCGGGGGCTCGGGCGTCTCGGGAGTCGGCTCATCGACGGTGCCCACCGTCTCGAAGTCGTCGAGCGGAACGTCGATGACGCGCATCGACCCCGTCGACGGGTGCGCCGCACGCGAGTCCACAGACGACTCGGGCGTCGACGCGTGGTCGTCGTCGAAGCGCGCGGCCTCCCGCTCGCCGCGGCGGCGGCGCAGCGCCTCGAGGAGGTCGGCCGTCTGGTTGTGCTCGGGGGCATTCTCGGGCGCGCGGTTCATCGCGGCGAACGACGCCGCCGTGCGGCCGTCACGAGTTCGGTCGAAGGGCAGGGGGGGCTCGGGCACGAGCGTTTCGGGTGCCACGGGCGCCGGCTCGAACGCACCACTGTCGAATCGACCCGCCTCGTTCGGCGCCGACGATCCCGCCGGTGCCGGCTCGTCAGCCGATTCGAGGGGCTCGACGCCGCCGGTGGTCGAGTCGACAGCGCGAAGTCGGGGCACCAGCGTGGTGCGCGAGCCGTCCTGGCGCGAGAGAGTGTGGGCGTCACCGTCGAGCGGGGCGAGGCCCTGCTTTTTCGGCTCGAAGCGCCAGGTCGCCTCGCGCTCGACTTCGGCGGCGGTATAGGTGACGTGCACGACCCAGCCGGTGGCCGGGTCCTTGTAGCTCGTCCAGTCGCGGTCGCTCGCCTCGGCCTCGTCGAGACGCGAGTCGATCACGTCGCCGAACTTCGAGAGCTCGCCGATTGCGCCGTCGGCGGACACGACGCTGACCGGCACGGCCCGGGCGCGCTCGAGCACGAAGCCGCGCTCGTCGAGCACGGGCCCCTCGAAACGACGCACGTAGTCGATCTCGGCCCCGGTGTCGGTGGCGACCTGCTCGGCCGTGCGGCCGGCGCGGATGCTCGCCTGGATGTCGCGCGGGCTGATCTTCTGCACTGCCGCCGACGCGCTCGTGGAGCGCAGATCGGGGTTCGCCTGCCGCAGCTGCGTCTGCAGCGACAGGGTCACGGGCAGACGGTATTCGCTGCCGGCGTCCGTGGCGACGAGCAGTGCGCCGCTCTCGACTCCGATGACCTTGAGATCCTGCATGGTGTCACGCCTTTCGCCATCGCGATTCGCCAGTCAGGATGCCACGGAACACGTGCCATTCCGGGGAATAACACGGGCGCGCCGTGAGTTCCACTCCTGCGGCCCGAAACACGCGAAAATCCGGGTGTCTTTGGGCCGTGCGGATGGGTTTGCTATTGCACTGTGTTTGGTGCAAACTGTGCCCGCCGTTTGGCAAGACATGGGATTTTCAGCACGAACAACAGAACTGGATGGGCATGGCCACCGACTACGACGCACCTCGCAAGAACGACGACGATTCCGAGTCGATCGAGGCGCTGAAAGAGCGGGTTCCCGACAAGATGTCCGGAGTGGTCGACGTCGATGACGCCGACAACCCCGGCAGCTTCGAGCTCGCGGGGCAGGATCTCTCCGATCTGGATCTCGACGTCGTCGTCCTGCCCCCGCAGGCCGACGAGTTCACCTGTGTCGAGTGCTTCCTCGTGAAGCACCGTTCACAGCTCGACCACGAGACCAAGCTCGGGCCTATCTGCCTGGAATGCGCGGCCTGATCGAATCGATCGCACGGGACAGCTTTTGGGGATGCCTCGTCGACACGAGCCAGTAGGGCGCGGGGTCGGTGAGGTCGGTCAGCTCGATCTTCAGCACCGGGTGCACCCAGCCCCTGAACAGTGTCCAGGCCCGCGCGTCCAGACGGACGCCTCTCTCGGCCGTCGCATCCTCAGCGAGGAATGCGGCGGCCGTTCCGATTTCGGCGGGGTAGAGCACGGCTCGGCCCGCGTGGAAGCCTTCGTCGTCGATCCGCAGGACAGGAGAGCCGAACCACAGCGCGATCCCGAAGCCGAAGAACAGCACGATGCCGACGAGCCAGCCCACGGGGATGTTGATCGGCAGGAACACCAGCACGCTCGCAGGCACGACCATGAGGAGCGCGAGGTAGACGAGCGGGGGAGGGCTGAGGCGTTCGCGGTACGAGGTCATAGGACTATTCGACCAGACTTCTGCACTACCCTCGACACGTGACTCAGACCCTCGACGTTCTTCTCGCCCCGGTGGCGGGCCACGACGCCAGCGTCGTTCCCACATACTCGCACCCCGGCGACGCCGGCGCCGACCTCAAATCGGCCGAGGCGTTGACCCTCGAGGCCGGCGCTCGGGCCCTCGTGTCGACCGGCGTTTCGATCGCGCTGCCCGAGGGCTACGCCGCCTTCGTGGTGCCGCGCTCGGGCCTCGCTGCAAAGCACGGCATCACGGTACTCAACTCGCCGGGCACCGTCGACGCGGGCTACCGCGGCGAGATCAAGGTCACGCTTCTCAACACCGACTCGGCCGACTACGAGATCTCGGCGGGTGACAGAATCGCCCAGTTGATCGTCATGCCCGTCGTCCAGGCCCGGTTCGCCGTGGTCGAGACCCTGCCCGAGAGCGTCCGCGGTGAGGGCGGATTCGGCTCCACGGGCTACGCACACGCATCGGAAGGCACCAACAAGTGAGCAGGAAGAGCCGCCGCGAGGCTGCAGAGCAGGCCGAGCTCGTCGAGAACGAGGGCGTTGAGAACGCCGCGTCGACCGAGGTCGAGGCGACTTCGGCAGACTCCGACGAGATCGAGCTGGTCGAGGCCGAAGAGGCCCAGGTCGAACTGATCATCGACGACAAGTCGGCCCCCGAGAACCGCGCCGAGGAGGGGCCGCTGGATGAGGCCGAGGCCAACCCCGTCCGGCCATACGTCGACCTGGGCGGCGTGAAGATCGTCCCGCGCGAAGGTCTGCACCTCCGCCTGGAGGTCGAGGAGGGCTCGAAGCGCGTCGTCGCCGTCGGGCTCGATTTCGCCAAGTCGACGCTCCAGGTGCAGCCCTTCGCCGCGCCCCGCTCGACCGGCCTCTGGCACGAGATCCGCGAGCAGATCGCCGACCAGATCCGCAAGCAGGGTGGCACGACCACTGAGGTCGACGGGCCGTTCGGCCCCGAGATCACCGCCGAGATCCCCGTGGCGGTCGGCTCGGAGGGTGCGGTCGCCGGGCAGACCACCCGCCTCGCGCGCTTCGTCGGGGTCGACGGGCCGCGCTGGTTCCTTCGCGGCGTGATCGCCGGCGACGCGACCATCGATCCTGAGACCGCCGAGAAGATCGAAGAGCTCTTCCGCAGCGTCGTCGTCGTGCGCGGCAACGACCCCATGCCGCCCCGCGACCTCATTCCGCTGCACATGCCGAAGCAGAACCCGGGCGACCCGGGCACGACCACCGTCTGACCCGCTCATGAGCGAGAGCACTCCGGACGAGCAGCGCCCTGCCGTGTCGATGGGCGACCAACTGCGCCAGGCGGCGCTGCGTGCCGGCATCGGCAAGGTGGCGCCGGGCGACGCCCCGAGCGGCCACGCGCTGCTGACGGCGATCGGCGGGGTGCGAGGCCTGGTCGAGTCGATCCTGCCGGGGTTCGCGTTCTTGATCATCTACACGGCGACGCAGTCTCTGCTGCCGTCGGTGCTGATCCCGGTGGCCCTGGGCGTCGTCTTCGTGATCGTGCGCGCCGTGCAGCGCGGGCCCGTGCCTCAGGCGATCGCCGGCCTGCTCGGCATCGCCATCTCGGCGATCCTGGCCCTGATCTCGGGTCGTGCCGTCGACAATTTCCTGCCGGGCATCGTCATCAACATCGTGTCGATCGTCGTGCTGCTGGCCACTCTGGTGGCGCGCTGGCCGCTGATCGGCGTGGTCGTGGGCCTCATCACCGGTGAGGGCTCTGCCTGGCGCGGTGACCGTGCCAAGCGACGCGTGCTGACGATCACGACGTGGCTCTGGGTGCTGCTCTTCGCCATCCGGCTGGCGATCGAGATCCCGCTCTACCTCGCGAACCAGGCCACCCTGCTGGGCGGCATCAAGCTGATCACCGGCGTGCCGCTCTACGCCGCCATGCTCTGGGTGACCTGGCTGCTGGTCCGGACCGTGTACGCGGCACGCGCCGCCGACGCGGCGGACGAGCAGGCCTGACCCCAGCAGGTCGGTCTGAGGGCTACTTGCTCGTGAACCCGCCCGCGACCGCACGATGTCGGTGCCGAACGCGCCCTGCGTGATCGCAGTGGCGCCGCCGTCGACCGGGATCCTGGCGCCCGTCACGCACTCGGAGAGATCGCCGGCCAAGAAGGTCGCGACCTTGGCGATGTCGTCGGGATGACCGACCCGGCCGACGGGCTGAGGGTGGCCGAGCTTCTCGGCGAGGAACGCCACGAACTCGTCCGACTGCTCGAGCGGCATCCCGAAACGATCGCGCCACGATCGGCGACATGACGATGCCCGGGGCGATCGCGTTCGAAAAGAGCCATCGAGTTCGACGCGTCGCTGTCGCCAGATCGGCCGGTCGGTGCTAGATTTATCTCGACATCAAGATAAATCGCCAAAGCCGGCCCGCGGGTCGGCGGCGGACTTAGGCTGGCCTTGCTGGTGGCGCGCTGCGCTCCACCTTCATGATGAGGCGAGTCAGCGCAAGGGAGACGGCACGTGTCAGACGTAAACAGTTTCGAGTCGAAGAGCACTCTCACCGTGGGTGAGAAGTCGTACGAGATCTACCGCATCGACGCGGTACCGGGTCACGACAAGCTTCCATTCAGCCTCAAGGTCCTGCTCGAGAATCTGCTTCGCACCGAAGACGGTGCGAACGTGACCGAGTCGCAGATCAAGGCGCTCGGCTCGTGGGTTCCCACGGCCGAGCCCGACACCGAGATCCAGTTCACCCCGGCCCGCGTGGTCATGCAGGACTTCACCGGTGTGCCCTGCATCGTCGACCTCGCCACCATGCGCGAGGCGATGGCCGATCTCGGTGGCGACCCCACCAAGATCAACCCCCTCTCGCCCGCCGAGCTCGTCATCGACCACTCGGTCATCGCCGACCTCTTCGGCACCGAGAACGCCCTCGAGCGCAACGTCGAGCTCGAATACGAGCGCAACGGCGAGCGGTACCAGTTCCTTCGCTGGGGCCAGACCGCTTTTGAAGACTTCAAGGTCGTGCCCCCGGGGACCGGCATCGTGCACCAGGTCAACATCGAGTACCTGGCGCAGGTCACCTACACCCGCACCGTCGGCGGACAGCTGCGCGCCTACCCCGACACCCTCGTCGGCACCGACTCGCACACGACAATGGTCAACGGCCTCGGCGTGCTCGGGTGGGGCGTCGGAGGCATCGAAGCCGAGGCGGCGATGCTCGGTCAGCCCGTCTCGATGCTCATCCCGAAGGTCGTCGGCTTCAAGCTGTCCGGCTCGATCCCGACCGGCGTCACCGCGACCGACGTGGTGCTGACCATCACGCAGATGCTGCGCAAGCACGGCGTCGTCGGCAAGTTCGTCGAATTCTATGGCGAGGGCGTCGCCGAGGTGCCACTGGCCAACCGCGCCACCATCGGCAACATGAGCCCGGAGTTCGGTTCGACGGCCGCCATCTTCCCGATCGACGACGTCACGCTCGACTACCTGCGCCTCACCGGCCGCAGCGACGAGCAGGTCGCCCTGGTCGAGGCCTACTCGAAAGAGCAGAAGCTCTGGCACGACCCCGCGGTTGAGCCCACCTTCAGCGAGTACCTCGAGCTCGACCTCGCCACCGTCGTGCCGTCGATCGCCGGCCCGAAGCGTCCCCAGGATCGCATCGAGCTCTCGTCGGCAAAGAGTCAATTCGAGATCGACCTGGGCAACTACACCGACGCCTCCGACCAGTCGGGTGTCGACGAGGCCGTCGAGGCCACGTTCCCGGCCTCCGATCCTGTGGGCTTCACCGCGCAAGACGAGAACACTGCACACCAGCACGCGCACTCGTACGCCGCCGTCGCCGCCCCGGCGCACGCGTCGAAGCCGACCGACGTCACTCTCGAAGACGGCTCCGAGTTCATCCTGAACCACGGCGCCGTCGCCATCGCGGCGATCACCTCCTGCACCAACACGTCGAACCCCTCGGTGATGCTCGCGGCCGGCCTGCTGGCCCGCAACGCGTCGAAGAAGGGCCTGAAGGCCAAGCCGTGGGTCAAGACCACGCTGGCACCAGGATCGAAAGTGGTCACCGACTACTACGAGAAGGCCGGTCTCACCAGCTACCTCGAAGACCTCGGCTTCTATACCGTCGGCTACGGCTGCACCACCTGCATCGGCAACTCGGGGCCTCTGCTCGACGAGATCTCGACCGCGGTGCAGGACAACGACCTCGCCGTCACCGCCGTCCTCTCGGGCAACCGCAACTTCGAGGGCCGCATCAACCCCGACGTGAAGATGAACTACCTCGCGTCGCCGCCGCTGGTCATCGCCTACGCCCTCGCCGGGTCGATGAACTTCGACTTCGAGAACGACGCGCTCGGCACCGGCTCGGACGGCTCCGACGTCTTCCTGCGCGACATCTGGCCCGAGGCCAGCGAGGTGCAGAAGACGATCGACGAGTCGATCGACACCGGCATGTTCACGCACGAGTACGCCGGCGTCTTCGACGGTGACGAGCGCTGGCAGACGCTGCCCACCCCGGAGGGCAACACCTTCGAGTGGAGCGCCGAGTCGACCTACGTGCGGAAGCCCCCGTACTTCGACGGCATGACGATTGAGACGACCCCGGTCGTCGACATCACCGGCGCTCGCGTCCTCGCCAAGCTCGGCGACTCGGTCACCACGGACCACATCAGCCCGGCATCGACCATCAAGGTCGACAGCCCCGCCGGTCGCTACCTGACCGAGCACGGCATCGAGCGGAAAGACTTCAACAGCTACGGCTCGCGCCGCGGCAACCACGAGGTCATGATCCGCGGCACGTTCGCGAACATCCGGCTGCGCAACCAGCTGCTGGACGACGTCGAGGGCGGCTACACCCGCGACTTCACCAAGCCCGACGCCCCGCAGTCGTTCATCTACGACGCCAGCGAGAACTACCAGGCCGAGGGCACCCCGCTCGTCGTCCTGGCCGGCAAGGAGTACGGCTCCGGCTCGTCGCGTGACTGGGCGGCCAAGGGCACGTCACTGCTCGGCGTCAAAGCCGTCATCACCGAGAGCTTCGAGCGCATCCACCGCTCCAACCTCATCGGCATGGGCGTCGTCCCGCTGCAGTTCCCGCAGGGCGAGACCTGGGATTCGCTCGGGCTCGACGGCACCGAGTCGATCAGCATCACGGGCCTCACCGAACTGAATGAGGGCACCACGCCCAAAACGGTCCACGTCGTCGCCGAGCCGACCGAGCACTCGGCCCCGGGCAAGGCCACCGTCGAGTTCGACGCGGTCGTCCGCATCGACACTCCCGGTGAGGCCGACTACTACCGCAACGGCGGCATCCTGCAATACGTGCTGCGGTCGCTCGTCTGATCTCCTCCTCTCGGAAGCCCCATACCCTCCCCACGGGGTATGGGGCTTCCGGTCGTCCGTGACCTTCGACGCCTAAGCTGAGAACGCGGTCGAACCCAGCCGCTGAAAGGGAGTGACATGAGCCTCCTCGAGACCATCCACAACCCCCGCGACCTCGATGCACTCAGCGACGACCAGATGCTGGCCCTCGCCGCCGAGATCCGTCGATTCCTCGTCACCGAGGTCTCGAAGACCGGCGGCCACCTCGGCCCTAACCTCGGCGTCGTCGAGCTCACCCTGGCCCTGCACCGCGTCTTCGACTCGCCGAAAGACGCCATCGTCTTCGACACGGGCCACCAGTCATACGTGCACAAGCTCGTCACGGGGCGGCAGGATTTCAGTCACCTGAGACTGAGAGACGGCCTCGCCGGTTATCCGCAGCGCTCCGAGTCCGAGCACGACATCGTCGAGTCGTCGCACGCGTCGTCGTCGCTGTCGTGGGCCGACGGCATCTCTCGCGCGTTCACCCTCACCGGCCACGGTGACCGGCACGTCGTCGCAGTCGTCGGCGACGGTGCGCTCACCGGCGGCATGACGTGGGAGGCTCTCAACAACATCAGCGACGACAACGACCGCCGGCTGATCATCGTCGTCAACGACAACGGCCGCTCGTACGCCCCGACCATCGGTGGCATGGCCCGCTTCCTCAACGGGGTCCGCACCAACCAGAAGTACCGCGACATGCATCTGCAGAGCCGCGCGGCCTTCGACCACATGGGCTCGCCCGCTCGCGCGTTCTACCGCGGCGTGCGCGGCGGCCTCCACGGCTTCCTGAGCCGCTTCACCAACAACGAGGCGCTCTACTCGAACCTCGACATCAAATACATCGGGCCGATCGACGGCCACGACCAGAAGGCGATGGAGGAGGCGCTGACGCAGGCGAAGAACTACGGCGCGCCCGTCATCGTCCACGCCATCACCGAGAAGGGCCGCGGCTACGAGCCGGCGAGGGCGGACGTCTCCGACCAGTTCCACGCGGTCGGCCACATCGATCCCGAAACCGGTGAGGCGCTGGAAACGGCCAAGGGCCCCGACTGGACGAGCGTGTTCGCCGACGAGATCGTCGCCATCGCCGATCACGACCGCCGCGTCGTCGGCATCACGGCGGCCATGCTGCGCCCGGTCGGGCTGCACCGGTTCGCCGAGAAGTATCCGAAGCGCGTGCTCGACGTCGGCATTGCCGAGCAGCACGCGGTGGCCTCGGCCGCCGGCCTGGCCTTCGGCGGCCTGCACCCGGTCGTCGCCCTCTACGCGACCTTCATCAACCGGGCCTTCGACCAGGTGCTGATGGACGTCGGCCTGCACAAGGCCGGGGTCACCTTCGTCCTCGACCGGTCCGGCGTCACCGGGCCCGACGGCCCAGCCACCACGGCATCTGGGATCTCGCGATCCTCCAGGTCGTGCCCGGCATCCGCTTGGCGGCTCCCCGGGATGCGACGCGCCTTCGCGAAGAGCTGCGGGAGGCCGTGGCGGTCGACGACGGCCCCACCGTGGTGCGATTTCCGAAGGGTGACGTGGGCCCCGACATCGACGCGATCGAGCGTCTCGACGACGGCGTCGAGATCCTGACCCGCGGCGACCGCCCCGACGTGCTGATCATGGCCGTCGGTGCGATGGCCCGTCTCGGTCTCGACGTGGCCGCCCGCCTCGCCGACCAGGGCATCGGCGCGACCGTCGTCGACCCGCGCTGGGTCGTGCCCGTGCCGCGCAGCATCATCGGCCTCGCCGCCGAGCACCGCCTCGTCGTCACCATCGAAGACGGCATCCGCGTCGGCGGCATCGGGACGCGCGTGCGTCAGGATCTCCGGGCGTCCGACATCGACACGCCCGTCACCGAGCTCGGCCTGCCCGACGATTTCATCGGGCACGCGAGCCGGTCGGAGATCTTCGAGGCAGCGGGGCTCACCGCGCCCACCATCGCCCGCGACGTGACGGCAATGGTGCTCGGCAGCAAGATCCCGGTGGCCCGTCGCGAGTCGCAGCCGGCTCCTGCACCCGTGCGCGGGCAGCAGCAGTAGCCCCCTCCGTTCTACCTATAGGTGCGGCCCTCCCCAACAGAAATTTTCTGTCGGGAGGGCCTTACCTATAGGTAAAACGGAGGGGGCGGGAGTTGGGATCAGGCGACGCCGACGATGGCCGGGTCGTGGAACTTGCGGCCGCGCACGCGGTCGGAGGCGCCGACGCGGTCGAGGTAGGGCGTCGCTCCACCCATCTGGAAGGGGTAGCCCGCGCCGAGGATGAGGCAGAGATCGATGTCTTCCGGTGCCGCGACGACTGCCGCGTCGAGCATGCGGCCGATCTCGTCGGCCAGCCCGTCTTCGATCCTGGTCTGCAGCTCTTTCTCGGTCATCGCCTTGCCGGGCCCGGACGCCAGCGCGACGGCCTTCTTGTCGAATCCCTTGCGCTTGCCTTTGGCGTCGCGTTCGAAGATGTGGCCGTAGTCGGCCAGGCGGTGAAGGCCTTCGCTCTCGAAGAAGCGGTCGGGGAACGCGGCGTGGTGCGTGTCGAGCACGTGCGCGCCCACCTTCAGCCCGACGAGCTCGAGCAGCTCGAACGGCGTCATCGGCAGGCCGAACGGGGCGGTGGCGCGGTCGACGACCTCGAAGGGCGTACCGGTCTCGACGGCATGCATCGCCTCGCCCAGCAGCTTCGCAAGGATCCGGTTGACGACGAACCCAGGGGCGTCCTTCGTGATGACGGCGTTCTTGCCGAGCGTCTTCGCCACGACCATCGCGGTCGACAGCGTCTCGTCGTCGGTCGCGTCGGTGTTGACCACCTCGACCAGCGGCATCACGGCCACGGGGTTGAAGAAGTGGAAGCCGACGAGCCGCGAGGGGTTCGCGAGCCCCGACCCGATCGCCGTCACCGAGAGCGACGACGTGTTGGTCGCCAGGATGCAGGTGTCGGAGACCACCTTCTCGACGTTCGCGAACACCTCCTGCTTGACCTTCAGCTCTTCGAAGACGGCCTCGATGACCCAGTCGGCGTCGGCGAAGTCGGCAATGTCTGTCGTTCCCGAGATGAGCGCCTTGAGGCGGTTCGACTCGTCCTGCGAGATCCGGCCCTTGACCTGCAGCTCGTCGATCGATGCGCGAATGCCCGTGACACCTTTGTCGACGCGACCCTGGTCGATGTCGGTGATGACCACGGGCACGCGCAGCTTGCGCACGAACAGGAGAGCGAACTGCGACGCCATGAGCCCCGCGCCGACGATGCCGACCTTGGTGATCTTGCGCGCGAGGTCGGGGAGGGAGCGCCGGCGGGGTGCTTGGCGCGCTTCTGCACGAGATCGAAGGCGTAGATGGAGGCACGGAACTGGTCACCCGAGATGAGGTCGGCGAGGGCCTCGTCCTCGGCCGCGAAACCCTCTTCGCGGGAGGCCTTCTTCGCGCCGGCCAGCAGCTCGAGGGCGCGGTACGGCGACTTCGCGACCGTGCCGATGCGCGACTCCAGCGACTTGCGCGCGATGCCGATGGCGGCGTCCCACTTCACGGCTCGTTCGATCTTGCCGGGCACATGCGGCCGGTCGACCTCGATCGACCCGCCGAGCACGCCGTCGGCCCACTTCAGGCTGTCTTCGAGGAAGGCCGCCGACGAGAACATCACGTCGACGATGCCGAGCTCGAGGGCGTCCTTCGCTTTCAGGGTGCGGTTGTTCTTGAGCGGGTTCTCGATGATCACCTTGAGGGCGTTCTCGATACCGATCAGGTTCGGCAGCAGCCAGGCGCCACCCCAGCCGGGGATGATGCCGAGGAAGACCTCGGGGAAGCCCAGAGCCGGGGCGGTGGCGTCGACGGTGCGGTAATCGGCGTTGAGCGCGATCTCCATGCCGCCACCGAGCGCGAGCCCGTTGACGAACACGAACGTCGGCACACCGGCGTCGTGCAGTTTGCCGAGCGCCTCGTGGCCGAGCTGCGCCATCTTCTTGCCGACCTCGCGCGAGGAGATCGTCGCGGCCTGCGAGAGGTCGGCACCCGCGGCGAGAAAGTACGGCTTGCCGGTCACGCCGATCGCCTGGATCGCACCGGCGGCGGCGCGAGCCCGCAGCACGTCGAGCGTGTCGCGGAACTCCACGAGGGTGACCGGGCCGAGAGTCGACGGTCGACGGTGGTCGCGACCGTTGTCGAGGGTGACGAGGGCCAGGATGCGACCCGACGGAAGGGTGACATCGCGGACATACGAGTGCGTGACCACTTCGTCTTGAGACTGTGCCACGAGTTCTGCTGCCTCCACGCTCATTTGCGCTTCCTTCCGTCGAAGTGCGGGTTCTCCCAGATGACGCTGCCGCCCTGGCCGAGGCCGATGCACATGGCCGTCATGCCGTAGCGCACCTCGGGGTGCTGCTCGAACTGGCGCGCGAGCTGAATCATCAGGCGGACGCCCGACGAGGCGAGCGGGTGGCCGACAGCGATCGCGCCACCCCACAGGTTGACGCGCTCGTCGTCGTCGTCGATGCCGAAGTGGTCGAGCAGCGAGAGCACCTGCACGGCGAACGCCTCGTTGAGTTCGAACAACCCGATGTCGGAGATGGTGAGCCCCGCCTTGCGGAGTGCCTTCTCGGACGCGGGCACCGGGCCGATCCCCATGATCTCGGGCTCGACTCCGGCGAAGGCGAAGCTCGTGAGGCGCATCTTCGGCGTCATGCCGGCGGCACGAGCGGCGCTCTCCGACGCGATCAGGCTGACAGTGGCGCCGTCGTTCAGGCCGGACGAGTTGCCGGCGGTGACACGGCCGTGCGGCCGGAACGGGGTGCGCAGCGCGGCGAGCCCCTCCATGGTGGTCTCCGGCCGGGGCGCTTCGTCGCGGTCGGCGAGCCCCAGCCGGCGTCGCTCTTGACGGCGACCGAGACGAGGTCGGGCTGGATCTGCCCCGATTCGTAGGCGGCGGCGACCTTCTGCTGCGATCGCAGGGCGAAGTGGTCCGAGCGCTCCTTCGTCAGCGACGGGAAGCGATCGTGGATTCGCTCTGCGGTGTTGCCCATGTTGAGCGCCTCGGCGCTGACGAGCCGCTCGCTGAGGAAGCGCGGGTTGGGGTCGGCCCCGAAGCCCATCGGGTGGCGCCCCATGTGCTCGACGCCGCCGGCGAGGGCGAAGTCGTAGGCGCCGAAGGCGACGGCCCCCGCCACGGTGGTGACGCTCGTCATGGCGCCGGCGCACATGCGGTCGATGGCATAGCCGGGCACCGACTCGGGCAGGCCCGCCAGCAGCGCCGTGGTGCGCCCGAGGGTGAGCCCCTGGTCGCCCTGCTGCGTGGTGGCGGCGATCGCGACGTCGTCGACGGCCGCACGGTCGAGCTCGGGGTTGCGTTCGAGCAGCCCCTTCATCGCCTTGACCACCAGATCGTCTGCCCGGGTCTGCCAGTACATGCCTTTTTCGCCGGCTCGCCCGAACGGGGTACGGACCCCGTCGACGAACACGACTTCTGCTCTTTCGGCCACGTTGCCTCCTGTATTCACGGTTCTGACGTGAATCCTACGAGCGACACCTGTGGGCCGACGAGTCGGTGTGACGAAACCTACGAGGGGTCGTCGGCGCCGTCGCGAAGCGATTGGCCGGCCTCGACAAAGGCCTGTGTGATGGCCGGCGCCGTGACACGGATCTGCCATTCGCGCGCCCCCGCATCGCGGAGGGCCGCGCCGATGTGCTCGACGTCGAGCACCGCGGGCATGTCCCACGCGACGCGGCGCAGGTGATCCGGTGTCAGGAGGTTCTCGACCGGGATCGACATCGCCTCCGACATGTGCTGCATCTTGGGGCGTGCGGCCTTGTAGCGGGCGTCGGCCTCAGGGGCGCGGTCGATCCACGAGCGCGGCGGCGGCAGGGTGTCGGTCGAAGGTCCGCGCAGCGACGGCAGATCGGACGAAGCGCGACCGCGTTCGAGGGCGGCCCACCAACGTGCCAGCTCGGTGCGGCTGGCGCGGCCGACGAAGTCCTTCTGGGCGCCGAGGTCGCGCTTGGTCTGCGCGTTGCCTCGCACCGCGGCGATGATCGACGAGTCGGGCAGGAGGCGCCCGGGCGACGTGTCGACCTCGATGGCGTACGCGTCGCGCGCCTCCCACAGCTCGCGTACGAGCCCGAGGGCGCGCTGCCCGCGGAGGGTCGACAGACCCGAGGTGCGGCGCCAGGGCTCCTGTCGCGGCGGCTTGGCGTCGCGGTGCAGGGTCGCCTCGAACTCCTCCTCGGCGATCTCGATCTTCTCCTGCCCGTCGAGCAGCTCGTACATCGCGTCGCGGAGGTCGACCAGCAGCTCGACATCAAGGGCGGCGTAGACCAGCCAGCTCTGCGGCAGGGGCCTCGTCGACCAGTCGGCCGCCGAGTGCTCTTTGGCGAGGTGGATGCCGAGCAGCTCTTCGACCACGGCACCGAGGCCGACCCGCGGCATTCCGGCCAGGCGTGCGCCCAGCTCGGTGTCGAAGATCCGGGTCGGGTCGAGGCCAACCTCACGGAGGCACGCCAGGTCTTGCGACGCGGCATGCAGGATCCATTCGTCGTCGCGGATCACGTCGTTGAGCTCGCTCATCGAGCCGATCGCCGGCGGGTCGAAGAGGAAGACGCCCGAGCCGCGACGAAAAATCTGGATCAGGTAGGCACGCTGTGAGTAGCGATAGCCGCTGGCCCGCTCGGCGTCGATCGAGATGGGCCCGTGGCCTTTCGCGATGGCGTCGACTGCCTCGAGGTACGCCTCGCGGGTGTCGATGACGTCGACGAAGCCGTGATCGTCGTCGGCGGTCGCCACGCGGGCGACGGGAGGAACGGAAACGGGCGCGACGGCCTCAGGATCCTCACGGGCGCCGTCAGTCACGCCCGACCCTTCTCGATGCCAGCAGGGTGACGCCCTCGGCGGTGGGCGGCAGCCCGGCGAGAGTGCAGATCAGTTCGGTCCACGCCTCCACGTGCGGGGCGAGATCATCGTCGGTCGGCGACCACGACGACCGCAGCTCGAGCTGGGCGCCGTCGCCCTGGCCTGCGAGCTCGCCGTAGCCGCTCGACAGGATCTTCGTGGCCGTGCCGGAAGCCAGCTGGTAGGAAGCGCCGTTGGCCCCGAGCGAGTCGACGAGCCACGACCAGGCGACGTCGGCGACGAACGGGTCGAGGCCGATCTCGACCTCGAGCGGAGCCTGCGCGAAGCTGACGACCCGCCAGGGGCCACCCCACTGCTCGGGTTCGTCGGTGTCGTAGAGCACGATGAAGCGCCCGGTGCCGAGCTCGGGGTCGGGCAGGTCTCGCGCGCCGACGATGTCGGCCGCCAGGGCGAAGGCGTGCGGCGCGAGACCCTTCGGGGCCGGGATCTCGGTGACCGCCAGATCATCGCGCGCCTCGAGGGCCCGGATCGCCTCGACCGCGTGGGCGAAAGGCGCCGGCACATCGGGGGCCCCGAGGGGACCTGAGGGAGTTTCGGACACGTCAGAAGACTAGGCTCGATGACGAACCGGTGGCCAGAGGCACGCCGGGGAGAGCTCGGCGACAGAGGCAGCAGCTGACGGCCCGTTCGCCCAGAGAAGGCAGTTCGATGACACGTGTCGTGCCGGGGGGCACCCCGAGGTCGACGTCGCGAAAGCTCGGCACCATTGCTGCGATCACGCTGGGCGGGGCCGCGACCCTCGCTGCCGTGGGTTTCGCCGGGCTCACCTACGCCGTGGCCCGCTTCATCGTGACGCCCGCGAAGACCCATCACGAGCGGATCCGGATCATCTCGGTCGACCGCAGGGCGCGCACCGTCGCCCTCACTTCGACCCCCGACACTCGCCTGCCGGGCCGCTATGGGTTCCACTTCGACGACGGCCGCGGTTATGCGCGCCTCGGCGAGATCGTGCACGACAACGGCGACGTCGTCGTGCGCCGGGTCGACGCCGTCGACGACGGGGTCCTCTCGTCGGCCAAGCGCGGCGGCCTGCTCGGCTGGTACTACCGCCGCCCCGCCGACCTCGGGCTGCCTTTCACCGAGGTGCGCGTCGACACGCCGATCGGCCCGGCGCCCGCGTGGCTCGTGCCGCCCGTCGACGCAGTGCCGGGCGACGACACCCTCGGCGGCCGCTGGGCGATCATCGTGCACGGTCGCGGCGTCGTCCGGGCCGAGACGCTGCGGGCCGTCCCATCCTTCCGCGAGGCGGGCTGGGCCTCGCTCGTCGTCTCGTACCGCAACGACGGCGAGGCGCCGGCCTCCGACGACCACCGTTACGGGCTCGGCCTGACCGAGTGGGCCGACGTCGAGGCCGCGATCGACTACGCCACCGGCCACGGCGCCACCGACATCGTGCTCATGGGCTGGTCGATGGGCGGCGCCCTCGTCCTGCAGACCCTGCTGCACAGCCGACACGGCGACGTCATCCGCGGCGTCGTCCTCGAGTCCGCGGTCGTCGACTGGCGCACCACGCTCCGCTACCAGGGCGACCACCTGCATCTGCCGATGCCCATGCAGGACATCGTGCTGTCGATCCTCGGCGGCCCGCACCTGTCGGCGATCACCGGGCAGGCCGAGCCGATCAACTTCGATGCGCTCGATCTGGTGAGCGGGGCCGACCAGATCACCGTGCCGACTCTGATCCTGCACAGCGACGACGATGGCTTCGTGCCGTCGACGTCGGCTCACGCCCTGGCGAAAGCACTGCCCGACCTCGTCCACTTCGAGGTCTTCACGGTCGCGCGCCACACGAAGCTCTGGAACATCGACCCGGAGCGCTTCGACCGCGTCATCAGAGAGTGGCTCGGTCGCCTTCGACCCGCCAGCGGGCGTACAGAGCGCTCTGGTCGTCGATCAGCAGCTGAGTGAGCGACAGGCTCGACGCGTCGAATCGCTCGCTGCCGAAAGCCGGCAGGCCGCTGCCGATCACGACCGGCGACGTCGTGAGGCACAGCTCGTCGACCAACCCCGCACGCACGAACTGACCGGCCAGAGACGGGCCGCCCTCGCAGATGAGCGAGGTGAGGCCCTGCTCGTGCAGGGCGCGGACGATGTCGGCGGGCTGCAGGCGGCCGTCGGCGTCGTCGACCACGAAGATCGTGGCGCAGGCCGCGACGGTGCCGCCGAGCGACGACTGCACGCGATCGACGGCAGAGGCGGGGCAGACGACGATGACCCGTTCGGCCAGGTCGTCGGCGATCCGGTGGCCTGAGAGATCGCCCGACGACGTGACGACCGCAAGACGCGCCTTCGACGGCACACGGTAGCCCTCGGCTCGGACGCTCGCGGCGCCGACGACGACCGCGTCGGCGACGTCTCGGATAGCCTTCAGGATCGCCCGGTCGGCCGGGTTCGAGAGTGTGTCGCTCGTGCCGTCGGCGCCGGCCGCGTCGCCCGAGACCGCCGTGATGAGGTTGATGCGCAGCCACGGGTCGGACGGCGGCCGGTACCAGTCTTCGAGGACCGATTGGGTCGACGCTCGGGCGACCGAGTCGGCAGAGCCGACCTCCAGACGCGTCGACACGTCGTGGCCGGCCTCGGCGGCCCGGTGCAGGAGACGGATCTCCACTACGAGGCCTTGGCCGCCGCCTCGTACGGGACGACCCTCTCGCGGATCTGCCGCTTGGCGCGCCCCAGCAGGGCCGTCATGCCGCGGATGCGCAGCGGGCTGACCGCCTCGACCAGGCCGATGGTCTGCGGGTAGTCGTCGGGCACGCCGAGCGCCTCGGCGACCGTCAGGCCGTCGAGACCCTGCGACACGATCGACGCGAAACCGCGCGTGGTCGGAGCCTCGCGGGGCGCCGTCGCGTAGAGGTGCACGTGGCTGTCGGCGGGGGAGGCGCCGGCTGAGGGCTCCTCCACCTCGGCGAAGATGTAGACCGGCGACTGGCACTCGACGACCTGCTCGAGCAGGTCGGGGTGGTCGGCGTAGCGCGCCGGCAGCTCGGGCAGCTCGTTCGAGAACTCGAGCAGCAGCTGCAGCCGGTCTTTCACGCCGAGGTCGAGGAAGTCCTGCCGGATCTCGGCGAGAACCTCCGGCAGAGCCGCGGCGGCCGTGCCCGGTGTGTCGTTGCTCATCGCGCGGCGAGAGCCACGGGCGCGTCGCCGGGCTCCGAGCCGATGACGATCGGCACACGCACGGCCGAGCCCCACTCCGTCCAGGATCCGTCGTAATTGCGCACGTTCTCGAACCCGAGCAGGTGATGCAGGACGAACCAGGTGTGACTCGAGCGCTCACCGATGCGGCAGTAGGCGATCACGTCGTCGCCCTCGCTGAGCCCTGCGCCGTCGCGGTAGATCGCGTCGAGCTCGGCGACCGACCGGAAGGTGCCGTCCTCGGCCGCGGCCTTGCCCCACGGCACGTTCTGCGCGCTCGGGATGTGGCCGGCGCGAAGGGCGCCTTCCTCGGGGTAGGCAGGGGCAGTCGTGCGGGAGCCGTCGAACTCCTCGGGCGAGCGCACGTCGATCAGCGGGCTGCCGAAGTGGGCGAGCACGTCCTCTTTGAAGGCGCGGATCGTCGAGTCGTCGCGGACCGGGACGGGGTAGGTCAAGGCGGTGACCGCCGGCTGATCGAGCGTGTATTCGCGCCCCTCGGCCTCCCACTTCGCGCGGCCGCCGTCCAGCAGGCGCACGTCGCTCTGGCCGAAGAGGGTGAGCACCCAGAGGGCGTAGGCCGCCCACCAGTTGTTCTTGTCGCCGTAGACCACCACCGTGGTGTCGGGCGAGATGCCGCGCTCGCTCATCAGCGCGGCGAACTTCTCGGCCGAGACGTAGTCGCGCAGCACCGGGTCGTTGAGATCGGTGTGCCAGTCGAGCTTCACGGAGCCGGGAATGTGGCCGGTCTCGTAGAGCAGGACGTCTTCGTCCGACTCGACGACGACGAGGCCCGATCCCGGGGCCCCGACCTGATCGAGGCGCTCAGAGAGCCACTCGGTCGAGACGAGGCGCTCGGGGTGCGCGTAGTCGCTGAACTTCGGGGACGGATCGCTTGCGATCGACATGGTTCTCCTCCTGTCGTCGCCCTCGTCGGGCGACTCGTGCGTGATGCCCACGGCAGTAAACTCGATTCTGCCGGACACTCGCACAACGCTAGGCGCTCACCGTCTATGCCGGGAGCGATCGTAAGAGTCCGTCACACATTCGCGTTCCGGCCGCTCGAGAGGCACTGCTGCATGACCGACGAGACAGCATGACCGACGAGACGACCCGGGCGACGGTGTCTCTCGTCGATCGCGCACCCACCATCTCCGCCGCCGAGATCGTCGCGCACCTCGTGCCGCCTCGCCAGTTCGACGGCGCCTCCCTCGACAACTACCGGCCCGACCCGGCGTACCCGTCCCAGGCCGAGGCCGTCGAGGCCGTCCGCACCTTCGGCGAGTCGGCTGCCCCCGCCAAGGGGCTCTTCCGGCGCCGCGCAGCCTCCACCACTCCGCCCGGCCTCTACCTCGACGGCGGCTTCGGCGTCGGCAAGACCCACCTGCTGGCGGCGCTCTGGCACCGCACCGACGGGCCGAAGTACTTCGGCACGTTCATCGAGTACACCGCCCTCGTCGGCGCCGTCGGCTACGCCGGCGCCGTCTCGCAGCTCTCCGGCGCCAAGCTCATCTGCATCGACGAGTTCGAGCTCGACGACCCGGGCGACACCATGATCATGACGCGCCTGCTCGGCACGCTCGCCGACAGCGGCACGCGCATGGCGGCCACCTCGAACACCCCTCCCAACGCGCTGGGGGAGGGTCGGTTCGCAGCGAGCGACTTCCTGCGCGAGATCCAGGCCCTGTCGGGGCGTTTCCGCACCCTGCGCATCGACGGCACCGACTACCGCCGCCGCGAGATCGAGGCGCACGCGACCGTGACCGAGCCGCTGGATCCTGCCATCGACGACGCGAAAGGAATCGTCTCGGTCGACGACTTCGCCGCGGTCATCGAGCATCTCGCGACGGTGCACCCGTCGAAGTACGTCAAGCTCATCGAAGGCCTCGACGTGGTGGCCCTGCGTGACGTAACGCCGCTTCGCGACCAGACACAGGCCCTGCGCTTCGTCGCCTTCGTCGACCGCCTCTACGACGCCCAGGTGAAGGTGATCGCGTCAGGCGCACCCCTCGACGAGGTGTTCAGCCCCGAGATGCTCGCCGGCGGCTACCGCAAGAAATACCTCCGGGCGATGTCGCGCCTGGTCGCGCTGACCCTGCTCTGACCCGCTTGGGCCGAATCGGGGCGAGCAGACAGCCCGTTCTCGTCACATGGCCAGTCTCACGAAACGTGTTGTTTACATAAGCCCGATTCGTGTTACATCGGTGAAACATTGGCGCACATCGACCGAAACCTCTTGCCGACAGGATGAGCGGTACCCGAGGCGAGAAATCGACAGCACCGCGCGCGAACGCGGTCGAGCGCTCTGGGTATCAAGCTCTGCACAACTGAGAGGTGACACCACATGGAGCAGTTCAGCCAGGGCCAAACCGGCTACGTCCTCATCACCGCCGCCATGGTGCTGCTGATGACGCCCGGTCTCGCCTTCTTCTACGGCGGCCTCGTGAAGGCCAAAAGCGTCATCAGCATGATGATGCTGAGCTTCGGAGCGATCGGCCTCATCGCCGTGCTCTGGGTGCTCTACGGCTACTCGATCGCATTCAACAACGCCGGCGCCGGCAACTACGTCGGCATCCCCGGCTTCTGGGGCATCGACTCGTCGATGTTCAGCCTCAATTCGCTCGTCGACCAGGCTCACTCGCTTACGAGCACGGGCTACCCCCTCCTCTCGTTCGCGGCGTTCCAGGCGACGTTCGCCATCATCACGGTCGCCCTGATATCGGGCGCGATCGCCGATCGCGCCAAGTTCGGCGCGTGGATGGTCTTCGCCGGCATCTGGGCCACTGTCGTCTACTTCCCCGTCGCGCAGTGGGTGTTCAACCTGCCCACCAAGACCACGAGCGGCGGCTGGCTCGCACACCTCGGCCTGATCGACTTCGCGGGCGGTACAGCCGTCCACATCGATGCAGGATCGGCAGGCCTCGCCCTGGCGCTCGTCCTCGGTCGCCGTGTCGGCTTCGCCAAGGGCGCCTACAAGCCGCACAACCCTCCCTTCGTGATGCTGGGCGCCGGCCTCCTCTGGTTCGGCTGGTTCGGATTCAACGCAGGATCCGAGCTGGGCGCTGACGGAACGGCATCCGTGGCCTTCATCAACACTCTCGCCGCCCCCGCCGCAGCCATCCTCGGCTGGTTGATCGTCGAGAAGATCAAAGACGGCAAGGCCACCTCGGTCGGCGCCGCCTCGGGTGCCGTCACGGGCCTCGTCGCTATCACCCCGGCCTGTGCTGCTCTGACGCCCTTCTGGGGCATCGTGCTCGGCCTCGTCGCCGGTGCGATCTGCTGCGTCGCCATCGACCTGAAGTTCAAGCTCGGCTTCGACGACTCGCTCGACGTCGTCGGCGTGCACCTCGTCGGCGGCATCGTCGGCACGCTGTTCATCGGCTTCTTCGCCTACCAGACCTCGCCCGCCCACCCCGGTGGCGTCGGCCTCATCTACGGCGGTGGCTTCGGCCAGCTGGGCATCCAGGCCCTCGCCGCGGCGGTGGTCATGGTCTACTCGTTCGTCCTGGCGTTCATCATCGGCTGGATCATCCAGAAGACGATGGGCTTCCGCATCAC
Source organism: Frondihabitans sp. PAMC 28766 (assembly GCF_001577365.1). Lineage (NCBI taxonomy): Bacteria > Bacillati > Actinomycetota > Actinomycetes > Micrococcales > Microbacteriaceae > Frondihabitans > Frondihabitans sp. PAMC 28766. The sequence goes on along the minus strand of NZ_CP014513.1, from coordinate 2,753,957 downwards.
GACCGAAGACGAGATCGCCGGCATCGACTCCGCCGTCCACGGCGAAGAGGGCTACGTCCTCCTCGACGAGCGCGCCTAGTCACCCGCACCCCGCCAGAATGGCCCCGCAGCGACAGCTGCGGGGCCATTCTGGTGTTCGCGACAACGTCGCGTTCGATCGGGTGGGGGCGCGCTTCCCACGTCGCGCCGCCCACCCTGGGAACGTATCGAGGCGGCACCCGAATGCCGCCGGCCCGTTCCGACTGGAAACTCTGACTTCGTCTCCAGGTGCCCCAAGCAAACACCCTCCGAGTGCATGGTGATAGCCCTCGGCTAAAAGAGAGCTGAAGTCTGGGCACCCTTGCAGGAAACAGGCACTACGAAGCAGGCGCCGCCCGATCAGGGCGGGCGACGCCTGGGACGACAAGCGTCCGAGGGTAGTTTCGGACCGACCGCCGATTCGGATTGGGCGAGCACGCGTGGTCTCTCGAGAGATCACTGGCGTCGCGCCGGTCACAATCCGCCGCGCGCTCGTCGCTGATCACGTCGCCATCCGCGCCCTGATGGGCTCAGCCCGCGGCACTGGGCTGACTGACGTCGAGCGGGCCGATCAGGGGTTCGGACAAGGGACGATGGGGCTGGGCACCCTCGCCGCGCTTCAGGCCGTCGCCGCGGCCGCGGCTCCGCTCGGGGACTCCGATGCGGCTGCTGCTCTAGGGGCCGACCGTCGTCAATCCGGCTTTCCAGGGGTGAGGCGTGCTTTCGAGCCTCCTGATCGGGCTCAGCGCACAACTGGCAAGCCGATACGACCCACACCCACCATGGGATGGAGCGGACCGCTCCGTACGTCGTCGACGGGCGGAAGTATGTCGCCTTCAGCTTCTCGCTGGCCGACATCGCTGGGCGAGGCGAGAAACGACAGCCCCGAGCTCGTTCGGCACACGAAAAGCCCCCGATTTCTCGGGGGCTCGCTGCCTTGCTGGTGAGCGATACTGGGATCGAACCAGTGACCTCTTCCGTGTCAGGGAAGCGCGCTACCGCTGCGCCAATCGCTCATGAGTATGAAATTGTCAGTGCCGGTCGAAACCAGTGCTGGAGGTGGGGACGGGATTTGAACCCGCGTGAACGGCTTTGCAGGCCGGTGCCTCGCCTCTCGGCCACCCCACCCTGATCGGGGTGAGCTTTCACTCGAGCGGATGACGAGATTCGAACTCGCGACCCTCACCTTGGCAAGGTGATGCGCTACCACTGCGCCACATCCGCATTTGTTGCTGTTGTTTCTTCCGCATCTCTGCGACCTCAGGAACTCTATCCGATGTTCTCCCTGAGGCACAAACTGAGATTGCTTCGTGTCTTGCCGGGGTGGCTGAGTAGGAGTCGAGCCGCATCATCCATTAGTATCGACGAGTCCCCAGGGCGATTGGCGCAGTTGGTAGCGCGCTTCCTTCACACGGAAGAGGTCATCGGTTCGAGTCCGGTATCGCCCACAGGAGAGTGGCTCCTCCCACCGGGAGGAGCCGTTCGTGCGTTATGCCGATGGCTCCGGCGCCGGCTCCGGCCGATGCGTCGGTGCCGGCCGAATGGTTTCCGAGCAAGTGAGCGCGGGCGATCCTCACGGGGGTGCGCGCATCGGGCAGAAATGCTCTTCAGGGTGCGCGAGAGTATGGCGCTTCCTGCGGAGAAGACCTCCTCGCCAAGACGCTTGGGCCGCGGGAGGCGCTGCGGTCGGGAGGAAAACGCTGCGAGCTGACCTCCCCGGGGGCTGCACTGCCCGGGTTTCTCCTCCCTGGCAAGAGTCTCGGGCCCAAGTTCCTCCCCGCGCGCCGAGACTTCCTCCCGAAAATGGGCTTCCTCCTGGGACAACGGTCGGGCGGCCGGGCTTCCTCCCGGAGACGCGACACCTTCCGCGGCGACGGCCAGGCTTCATTCCGGAGACGACTTGCCTCCCGGGCAGTGGCGAAGCTTTCGCCCGCGGGGCGGCGGCCCCACTTCTGGCCGAGGGGCGGCGGGCGGCGTCTGCTCTGAGCGGAACGAGTGGCGACGACCGCCCGGCGCTGGTTGGCTGTCGCCATGGGACACGACGCTCGCACGCTGACCACCCGCCCAGCCATCGAGCCGCTGCTGCGCGAGCTCGTCGGGCACCGCCTGCGCGAGCTGCGGCTTGCCCGCGGCGAAAGGCTCGTCGAGACGGCCGCCCGCGCCGGAGTGTCGCCCCAGTACCTCTCCGAGGTCGAGCGCGGCCTCAAAGAGCCGTCGAGCGAGATGATCGCGGCCATCGCCGGGGCGCTCGGCACCGGCTTGCTCGACCTCACCGAGGGCATCGCGCGCGACCTGCGCTCTCACGAGGCCGCGACGGGCCGACGGGCAGCATTCGCGGAGAGCGCTGCGGTGCCGGCTTCCCCGCGCCATGACGACGCCGCGGCCACCGAAGCCGAGCCGAACCAGACGGCCCCCGTCCTCGTCGACCTGACCCTCCTCGATCCTGCTGTCGCCGTCGCGAACGGCTCGAGCGACGTCGAGGTCGCCCCCGCAGCCGCTCGGCCGATCGGCTTCACGCTCTACGCCGTCGCCGCCTGAGCCCCGAGGGCAGCGGTCGCCACACCACCCCGCCCCAGCACCACGTCGACCAGGCCGTAGTCACGCGCGGCCGCGGCGGTGAAGATCCGGTCGCGGTCGGTGTCGCGTCGGAGGTCGGCGATCGTCTGGCCGGTGTGCTCTGACAGCAGCTCTTCGATGTCCGAGCGCACGCGCACGAGCTCGTCGGCTTGCAGTATCAGGTCGGGAATCGTGCCGCGCCCCTGCCCCGCGGGCTGGTGCAGCACGATGCGCGCGTGGGGGAGTGCTGCGCGCCGGCCCGGCGCTCCCGCGGCGAGCAGCGCCGCACCGGCGGCGATCGCCTCGCCGACACACGTCGTGGCGACGGGTGAGCGGATGAAGCGCATCGTGTCGTAGACGGCGAGCATGGCCGAGAGGTCGCCGCCCTCGCAGTTGATGTAGAGGTTGATTTCTTGCGGGCTGTAGCCGGCCGAGGCGTCGAGGTGCAGCAACTGCGCGATCAGCGCGTTGGCCACCCCCGCATCGATCGCGGTGCCGAGGTAGACGATGCGCTGGGTCAGGAGGTGCGAGTAGACGTCCATCACGCGGTCGCCGCGGGGGCTCTCGGCGATGACGTTGGGGATCGTGTACGAGCCGCCGGCAGCCATGCGAGCATCCGCGCTCATGCGAACGCTCCGATCCCGATCGGGTGCGAGCGTCTCGGCATCACGGCATCGAACGACGACACGATCTCGTCGACGAAGCCGTACTCGAGGGCCTCCGCGGCCGTGTACCAGTGGTCGTGCAGCGAGTCTTCGAAGACGCGCTCGACGGGCTGCCCGGTGTCGGCGGCGATCAGCCCGAGGGTCGTGTCGCGCATGTGTCGCAGGTCGGCCGCCTGCACCTCGACCTCGACGGCCGAGCCGCCGATCCCGGCGGAGCCCTGGTGCATCAGGATGCGAGCGTGCGGCAGAGCTCGCCGCTTGCCGCGTGCCCCGGCCGAGAGCAGGAACTGCCCGGCGCTGGCGGCCAGCCCGAGGGCGAGGGTCGCCACGTCGCACGGTACGAGCGTCATCACGTCGCGGATCGCCAGCATCGACGGCACGGAGCCGCCAGGCGAATGGATCCAGAGGGCGATGTCGGTCTGCGCGTCGTCGGCGGCGAGCGTGAGCAGTTGCGCGGCGATCATGGTGCCGTTGTCGTCGTTCAGCACGCCGTCGAGCACGACGACGCGCTGGTGCAGCAGCTGGTTGCGGAGGGGTTCGGTGAAGAACGGTGGTCGGGTGTCGTCGGTCATGCGGCCAGTGTGGGCGGGGGTGAGGGCGGCTGTCTCGTGATCCTGCTCAGGGCCGATCCGCTGCAGGCGGCGCGGCGCCGAGCCAGCGCGTGTCAGCACCGTGTAAGCGGCGTGTGAGCGCCCCCGTGCACCATCGATTCATCCGGCGAAGCGCCGGGTCACCGAAAGGACCGCCAATGAGCACCCCCACCGACTGGGCCGTCGAAGCCCACGGCCTCGTCAAGACGTTCGGCGAGAACCGAGCGGTCGACGGCGTCGACCTCAGCGTCCGCGCCGGAACCGTCTACGGAGTCCTTGGCCCGAACGGCGCCGGCAAGTCGACCGTCATCAGCATGCTGGCGACTCTCCTCAAGCCCGACGCCGGCACGGCCACGATCTTCGGTCACGACGTGCGCCACGAGGCGCAGGTCGTGCGCCAGCTGATCGGCGTCACTGCCCAGTTCGCGAGCGTCGACGAGAAGCTGTCGGCCACCGAGAACCTCATCATCTTCTCGCGTCTCCTCGGCCTGTCGCGGGGCGACGCCCGCCGCAAGAGCACCGAGCTGCTGGAGGAGTTCGGCCTCACCGAGGCCGCCAAGCGCCCGCTCGCGAAGTTCTCGGGCGGCATGCGCCGTCGCCTCGACCTCGCCGCCAGCCTCATCGCCCAGCCGCCGCTGATCTTCCTGGACGAGCCGACCACGGGCCTCGACCCGCGCACCCGCTCGCAGATGTGGGACACCATCCGCCGCCTCGTCACCGAGGGCTCGACCGTGCTGCTCACCACGCAATACCTCGAGGAGGCCGACCAGCTCGCCGACCGCGTCGCCGTGATCGACACCGGCCGCGTCGTCGCCGAGGGCACCGCCGACGAGCTGAAGGCGTCGATCGGCGAGTCGTCGCTGCAGCTGCGCATCGCCGACCCGGGCGAGATCGAGGACGCCCGCCGGGCCATCCGCTCAGTGCTCGGGGTCGAGGCGACGCTGTCCCCGGAAGCCGGCCGGATCACTGCCCCCATGGCCGACCCCGACCGCGTCACCGACCTGCTCATCACCTTCCGCGAGGCGGGCATCCGTCTCACCGAGATGAGCGTGCAGAAGCCCACCCTCGACGAGGTCTTCCTCACCCTCACCGGCCACGGCGTCGACTCCGACACCGAGGCCTCCTCCGACCAGACCACCACCGCTCAGAAGGGCAAGGTCAGCGCATGACCGCCGTCACCAATCAGCTGCTCGCCCAGAAGCTGAAGAACCACGTCAGCCTCGGGCAGACGGTTCGAAACTCGTTCACGATGGCCTACCGGGGGCTGCTCAAGGTGCGTCGCACCCCCGAGCAGCTGATCGACGTGACGATCCAGCCGATCATCTTCACGCTGATGTTCACGTTCCTGTTCGGCGGGGCCATCGCCGGCAGCGTCCACGCGTACCTGCCTCTGATCATCCCCGGCATCCTCGTGCAGACGGTCATCACGGGCTCGGTCACGACCGGGGTCCAGTTGCGCGAAGACATGGACAAGGGCGTGTTCGACCGGTTCCGGTCTCTGCCGATCGCGCGAATCGCGCCGCTCGCAGGGGCCCTGCTGGCCGACACCGTGCGCTACGCCATCGCTACGACGATCACGCTCATCATGGGTGTCATCCTCGGCTGGCGCCCTGACGGAGGCTTCGGCTTCATCGTGCTGGCCGGCCTGCTGGTGATCGCCTGCGCCTGGGCGATCAGCTGGATCTTCGCGTTCTTCGGCGTCACGGCCCGCAGCGCGTCGAGCGTGCAAGGCATCTCGTTCCTGGTGCTGTTCCCGTTGACGTTCCTGTCCAACGCATTCGTGCCCACGACGTCCCTTCCGTCCTGGCTGAAGGCCTTCGTCAACATCAATCCGGTGTCGCACCTGGTCACGGCCATCCGCGACTTGACCAACAGCGGCACTGTCACGGGCGACCTGTGGATCGCACTCGTCGGCGCCGCCGTGATCGTCGCGATCTTCGCGCCGCTCACCGTGCGGGCGTACATGCGCAAGGCGTAGCAGCCCGCGGCGCTCGCCGCACTGGCGAGAAGTCGCCTTCCGGTCGGGAATGTGGTCCGCGGACCACCTCGACGACCGGGAGGCGACTTTCAGTGTGCGGTCGGCGCGAGCGGGGCCGACGGGACGAGCGCCGGGCGCAGGGTGCGATCGGCCAGCAGGTCGATCGCCAGGCTCAGGGCGTCGGCGGGGGAGAGCCCCGCCGCCTCGGCGCGGAACCGGTCGAGCGCGGGCAGCTCGTCGGCGGGGACGGCCGCGAAGTGCGGCGCCTGGACGAGCACGCCGAGATCCTGCCGGGCGCCCAACCGCTCGCCGAGCGCCAGGAGGCGCAGGCCGAGCTCGGGGCGATCGACCGGCCCGCCCGGCGCGCGCAGCCAGAGCCCCAGGGCGAAGGCGCAGGACCCGAGGATGGGGACGTCGTGAAACATGCCACGCACGCGCCGCCCGGCCACGAGGCGCACGCGGAGCCGCGTGGCCAGCCGGCCAGTGGCATCCTGCGCCCCCATGCCGCTGGTGACCCGAGCCGCGAGGGCTGCGGCGCCGACCAGCTCGCGCCACGGCGAGAACAGGTCGCCGTGGCGGAGCGCCTCGGCGGAGGCGTCGTAGGTGGCGACCCCGTCGGCGACGCGCCCCTCGGCCAGAGCGATCTCGGCGAGGCCGGCGCGGCTGACCATCGTGAGGTCTTCGCCATCGGCGATGGCGTCCGGCTCGTCGGCCTCGGAGAAGCGCTCGAAGATCGCGCGGGCCTCGTCGAGCCGGCCGAGCTGCACGAGGGCGAGGCCGGACAGCCATTCGGCGCGATGCACGTCGGCGATCGCCCCGACCGCGTCGAGGCCGTCGCGGCTCCGGGCCGACCACGAGAGCGCCTCGGCGGGGCAGCCGCGCTGCATGTGCAGCTCGGCGACCTGGCCGGCCGCGGTGGCCTCGCTCCACACGTGCCGACCCTCGACGGCGATCGCATGGCTGCGCAGCGACAGCGCCATCGCCTCGTCGACGTCGCCGTCGTTCTCGTGCACCTGCGCGCTCACCAACGAGGTGAGCTCGACGACACTGGTGTGCGACGACCGCACGCCCTCGTCGAGGAGGGCCTTGAGCGAGGCGAGATCGGTAGTGGCTGCCACGAACAGCCGCGATGTCATCTCGACGAACGGGTCGTCGGCAGGTCCGCCCTCCCGCAGACGCCGCAGCGCGCCGAGCGCGACGAGCCCCGTGCGACGGTCGCCGAAGAAGGTGAGGCTGCCGGCGAGCGCGAGGCCGAGCAGGGCGGCGTCGCGGTGCTCGCGAGCGGGCCTCGACCGGAGGAGCGCGCGGACGGCGACCTTGCCGAATTCCGCGACCTCCTCGTGGATGCCGCGGAGGGTCCAGTGGTAGCCGAGCGCCGCGAAGACGACCACGACCACATCGTCGCGGCCCTCGTCGGCGGCGTGCCGCAGCACCGAGATGAGGTTGTCCTGCTCGGCGGCGACGGCTGAGATCACCCGGACCTGATCCGTGCCGTCCAGCCGTTCGAGAGCGAAGTGCGAGAACGCGAGCGCCCAGCCGTACAGTGCGTCGCGCACGAGCGCGCTCTCGCCGGCTTCGTGCAGCCGCGCCAGCCCGAACTCGCGCACCGTCTCGAGCATCCGGTAGCGGACGGCGCCGGTGCGGCGATCGTCGACCACCGAGACCAGCGACTGGGCCACCAGCCCGTCGAGGTCGTCGTCGACGAGCGTCTCGGCGCTCCTCTTGCCGCCCTTCACGTCGCAAAGATCGCAGGAGGCGACGTGAGCGGCCGCATCGGCACTGAACCCGGCCGGCAGCGGCGACAGCCGGCGCAGGAGGCGCTGTTCGCTCGGCCCCAGCAGGTTCCAGCTCCAGTCGATCACCGCGGTCAGCGTGCGGTGGCGCTCGGGCGCCGACCGGTCACCGGAGGTCAGCAACGCGAAGCGGTTGCCGAGCCGCCGTTCGATCTCGTCGACCGGCATCGATCGCACGCGAGCGGCGGCCAGCTCGATGGCCAGCGGCAGCCCGTCGAGGCGAGCGCACAGGCGCTCGACCACGTCGCGCGGCAGCACGGCGCCCGGCCGGGCCTGCCGCGCTCGCTCTTCGAAGAGCTGGGCGCCGGCGCCCTCGACCGGCAGCGGCTCGAGCGGGTGCAGGCGCTCGGCCGCGATCGCGAGGGGCGAACGGCTCGTCGCCACGATCGTCACATCGGCGCTCGAGGCCAGAATGTCTGCCACCCACTCCGCTGCGGCATCGACGAGGTGCTCGCAGTTGTCGATCACGAGCAGCATCGGGCCCTCGTCGATCGCGCCGATGATGCGTTCGCGCACATCCGCGCGCGGCATCACTTCGCCGCGCGGCAGACGGGTCACCGCGGCGTCGCGGATGCCCAGCGGATCGGCGATCGCCGCGGGCACGTCGGCGGCGCTCCGCACAGCGCCGAGCTCGACCACCACGACCGACAGCTCGGGCCTCGTCTCGTGCATCCGCCAGCCGACCTCGTGGGCGAGCCGGGTCTTGCCGAGGCCGCCGGCCCCCAGGATCGTGACGGCGCGACCCGGTTGGAGGCTCGCGACGACCTCGTCGACATCGCGATCCCGGCCGAGCAGCTCATTGGGAGCGCGGCGCAACCCGCTCACGCGCCCGGTGCGCCGCGGCTTCGCAGCGGACGCGTCGCGCGCGGGAGGAGTGGCTTGCGTCTCGGCGTCGTCTCGCAGCAGCTCGGTGTGCAGCGCGACGAGGCGAGGTGAGGGGTCGATGCCCAGCTCGTCGGCCAGGGCTTCACGATGGGCGGCGAAGAGGCGCAGCGCCTCGGGACGCCGGCCGAGGCCGCCGAGAGCGCGCAGCCGGAGCTCGAGTGTGTGCTCGTCGCCTCCTGCGGCCGCGAACGACGGCGCTGGCCCCGCCGCAAGCGAATCGAGATCGTCGAGCGCTGCCGCGTGGTCTCCGACGGCCTCTCGAGCTTCGGCCCGCACGGTCAGCAGGTCTGCCCTCAGACGGTGGGCGGCTCTGGCGAGCTCGCCGGCGAGCCCTTCGGTCTGGAGGTCGGCGCCGGGCTCTCCGCGCCACAGGCCGAGCGCCTCGCTCGACGTGAGTTGAGCGATCGCCGGGTCGGCCGAAACCTCGCTGCGGGAGGCACGAAGGAGGCGCTCGGCTTCGTTGAGATCGGTGAGCACCGCCGCTGAGAGGCGGTAGCCGGTGGTCGTCGACTCGATCAGGCCGCGCGGGCCCGTCTGCCGCACCCGGGAGACCAGTGTCTGCAGTGCGGGCTTGGGCGAGCCGGGGGGAGTCTCGCCCCAGACGTCGTCGACGAGGCGAGCAGAGCTCGCCCCGTCGGACCCGGCCAGGGTCAGGGCGACGAGCAAGGCCTTCGCGAGCGCACCCGGGGGCTCGATAAGGGAGGCGTCGTCGTCGTGGCCGGTGACGAGCACTCGGCCGAGGACGGCGACCGCCACGCGCGTAGCGACCTCGGAGGACACCCGACGAGTGTATCGCGACCCGTTGCCTCAGCGATACATCGGCGACCTATCGGTTCAGGCAGCCGAGTCGGTGGCGAACCAGATCTCGCCGAAGTCGCGTGCCGAGGCCGCGCTGGCGAAGGTGCCGCGCAGATCGGGGTGAGCGCCGTCGACGACGAGCACCTCGAGCCCGCGGGCGAGCAGCTCGTCCAGCAGCTCGTCGACGAAGCCGTGGTCGGCGAGAGCGTTGAGACTCGCGTCGATCTCGACGTGGGCGGCGCCCTCGTCAGGCAGGGCCTCGGCGAGGACACGCCCTTCGGACGGGCTCTGGAGCAGCGGGGGCAGGGTGATCGTGAACATCTGGTGAATGAACCTACTCCGAGCGGCCCGCCGACGACAGCTATCGGGCGACGGCCGCCTTCACCGCATCGACCACGGGGGTGTCGCCGCCGACGAGCTCCCAGGTGAAGCCGATGCTGGCAGGCTCGTCGAGCACGGCGACGACGGTGGCGGCTACATCGGCGCGGCTGATCGGCACGCTCGAGACGCGGGTGCCGAGCTCGATGCCGTCGGCGGCCAGATCTTCGGTGAGGGCTCCCGGCTCGAGGATCGTCCAGTCGAGACCCGAATCGCGCAGGTGCGCGTCACCCGCGCGCTTGGCCGCGTAGTAGGCCTCCCAGAACGGCCCCGACAGGCTCGACGGGGTGCCACCGGATGCCCCCACGGCCGAGATCTGCACGAAGCGACGCAGGCCGGCCGCGGCCGCCGCGTCGATGCTCTTGATGGAGCCGTCGCGGTCGACGGCATTCACATCGCCGCCGTTGCCGCCTACTCCGGCGGCGAAGACGACGGCGTCAGCGCCGCGGAGCGCGTCGGCGTAGTCGTCGACGCTGCTCGAGACGAGGTCGAGCACGACCGGGGTGCCGCCGAGGGCCTCGATGGTCGGGCCCTGGTCACCCGACCTGACCAACGCGAGGGCTTCGTCGCCCCGGGCGCTGAGCCGACTGATGAGGTGCCGGGCCGTGAGACCGTTGCCCCCGACGATTGCGATGCGTGCCATGAGTGCCTCCTGGGTGCTTACCGGCGAGCGTACGCTTCGAGGTGCCCGACGAAAGGACCGCCATGAGCGACTCACCCGCCCCCGAAATCCCCACGCACGGCCGCGCCGTCCGCTTCGACCACTACGGCGACCGCGAGGTTCTGCAAGTCGTCGACGTCGAGGTGTCGCCTCCTGCTGCCGGTGACGTGCTCGTGGAGGTGAAGGCTGCGGGCACGAACCCCGGCGAGGCAGCGATCCGCCAGGGCTTCCTCGACTCGATGTTCCCGGCCACCTTCCCCTCCGGCGAGGGCACCGACTTCGCCGGCGTCGTCGTGAGCGCAGGAGGCGACGTGACGGCCTGGCATCCTGCCGACGAGGTCATCGGCTGGTCGGAGCAGCGCTCCAGCCATGCCGACTTCGTCACCGTGCCGGCGCACCAGCTCGTCGCCAAGCCGAGGGGCGTGTCATGGGAGGTCGCCGGCTCCCTCTTCGTGGTCGCGGCCACCGCGACGGCCGCCATTGCGGCCATCGGCCCGAAGCCCGGCCAGACGGTCGTCGTCTCGTCGGCCGCCGGGGGAGTGGGCTCGCTCGTCACCCAGCTGCTCGTCGTCGACGGCGTCGACGTGATCAGCATCGCCTCCGCGGGCAACCACGAGTGGCTCCGCAGCGTCGACGCGCGCCCCGTCGCCTACGGCGAGGGCCTCGCGGACCGCATCCGCGAGCTCGCGCCGAACGGCGTCGACGCGCTGATCGACACTTTCGGCGACGAGTACGTGCACCTCGGGGTCGAGCTCGGCCTCCAGCCCGACCGCATCGAGACGATCATCGCGTTCGGGGCCGCCGCCGAGATCGGCGCCTTGTCGAAGGGGTCGTCCGACGCGTCGACGCCCGAGGTGCTGGCGCACGTGGCGAAGCTGCTCGACCAGGGCAAGGTCACGCTGCCCATCGCGCAGACCTTCCCGCTGACCGAGGTGCGGGCGGCGTTCGAGTTGCTCGAGCAGCACCACGCCCACGGCAAGGTCGTGTTGGTCCCCTAAACTGGACGGAACCCTTTTCGACAGTGAGGAAGACGATTGTCTGACGCAGTAGAACCCGTGGCCGCCTCGATCCAGCCGATCGAGGTCACGGAGACTACGACCGGATTCGACCTCTTCCCCGACCGCAGCATCGTCGCCGTCCGCGTCGACGGCGCCCTCTACGACATGGCCGCCACCTTCGAGCCCGCCAGCCCCGATGAGAGGCCCTGCCTGGCCGAGCCCGTGCCGATCGACTCGCCGCAGGGTCTCGAGATCCTGCGCCACTCGACCGCCCACGTCATGGCGCAGGCCGTTCAGAGCATCAACCCCGAGGCCAAGCTCGGCATCGGCCCGCCCATCGACGACGGCTTCTACTTCGACTTCGACGTCGCCGAGGCATTCACCCCCGATGACCTCAAGGCGATCGAGAAGGTCATGGAGCGCATCGTCAAGGCGAACCAGCGCTTCGTGCGCCGCGTCGTCAGCGAAGTCGAGGCGCGCGAGCTGATGGCGAACGAGCCGTACAAGCTCGAGTTGATCGGCCTCAAGGGGCCGGCCGGGCTCGACGAGGCGGCAGGCGATGCCGGCACTGTTCTGGTCGATGAATCCAGCGTCGAGGTCGGCGGCGCCGAGCTCACCGTCTACGACAACGTCGACGCGAAGACCGGCGACGTCGTGTGGCGCGACCTCTGCCGCGGCCCGCACCTTCCCTCGACCCGCCTGATCCAGAACGGCTGGAAGCTCATGCGGTCGGCCGGCGCGTACTGGCGCGGCTCCGAGAAGAACAAGCAGCTGCAGCGCATCTACGGCACCGCCTGGGCCACCAAAGACGAACTGCGCGAGCACCTCGGCCGCCTCGAGGAGGCCGCAAAGCGCGACCACCGCAAGCTCGGCGCCGAACTCGACCTCTTCTCGTTCCCCGACGAGCTGGGCTCGGGCCTGGCGGTCTTCCACCCCAAGGGGGGCATCATCCGCCGCGAGATGGAGAACTACTCGCGCGAGCGCCACGAGGCCGAGGGCTACGACTTCGTCTACACGCCCCACATCACCAAGTCCAACCTGTATGAGACCAGCGGCCACCTCGGCTGGTACAAGGACGGCATGTTCCCCGCGATGCACCTCGACGAGGCGCGCAACGAGGAGGGCGAGATCGTCCGCCAGGGCGCCGACTACTACCTCAAGCCCATGAACTGCCCGATGCACATCCTCGTGTACCGGTCGCAGGGCCGCTCGTACCGCGACCTGCCGCTGCGCCTCTTCGAGTTCGGCACCGTCTACCGCAACGAGAAGTCGGGCGTGATCCACGGCCTGACCCGCGTCCGCGGCATGACACAGGACGACGCGCACATCTTCACCACCCGCGAAGAGATGGCGAACGAGCTCAAGACGACGCTGGGCTTCGTGCTGTCGCTGCTCAAGGACTACGGGCTCAACGACTTCTACCTCGAACTCTCGACCAAGGATCCCGAGAAGTACGTCGGCGACGACGCCACCTGGGAAGAGGCGACGGAGACGCTCGCACAGGTCGCTCGCGAGACCGGTCTCGAGTTGGTCCCGGATCCTGCCGGCGCCGCCTTCTACGGCCCGAAGATCTCGGTGCAGGCGCGCGACGCCATCGGCCGCACCTGGCAGATGTCGACCGTGCAGCTCGACTTCAACCTGCCCGAGCGCTTCGGCCTCGAGTACACCTCGGCCGACGGCACGCACCAGCGCCCGGTGATGATCCACCGTGCGCTCTTCGGATCGATCGAGCGCTTCTTCGGCGTGCTGACCGAGCACTATGCGGGCGCTTTCCCGGTGTGGCTCGCGCCCGTGCAGGTCGTCGGCATCCCTGTGGCCGAGGAGTACGGCGACTACCTCGACGGGATCTCCGCCCAGCTCAAGGCGCGAGGCGTGCGCGTGCAGGTCGATCACAGCAACGACCGCATGCCGAAGAAGATCCGCACCCACACCAAGCAGAAGGTGCCGTTCCAGCTCATCGCCGGCGAGGAGGATCGCGCTGCAGGCTCGGTCAGCTTCCGCTACCGCGACGGGTCGCAGGAGAACGGGATCCCCGTCGACGAGGCCATCGAGAAGATCGTCGCGGCGATCGAGACCAAGGCGCAGGTCTGAGAGTGACCGACCCTCGGGAGGAGGCGGACGTCGTCGAGTCGTCCGCCTCCTTCGCGGCGGCACCCGACGCCTTCCAGCGGCTCTGGACGCCGCACCGCGCCGTCTACGTGCAGAAGGGGCAGGGCGCTCACGACGACAAGTGCCCGTTCTGCGCGGCGCCCGGCAAGAGCGACGACGAGGCTCTGATCGTCGCGCGCGGCGAGCACGCCTACGTGCTCCTCAACCTCTTCCCGTACAACCCGGGGCACCTGCTCGTCTGCCCGTATCGCCACGTGTCGACCTACGACCGGGCCACCGCCGAGGAGGTCGCCGAGATCGGCTCGCTGACTCAGACCGCGATGCGGGTGCTCACCGAGGTGTCGCACGCGCAGGGCTTCAATATGGGCATCAACCAGGGCGATGTCGGCGGCGCCGGCATCGCCTCCCACCTGCACCAGCACGTCGTGCCGCGCTATGGCGGCGACTCGAACTTCTTCCCGATCATCGCCGAGACGAAGGCGATCACGCAGCTACTCGGCGACGTGCGCCAAGCCGTCGCCGACGCCTGGCCGAACGACTCGGCTCCGAGCGATCCGGGCGCTTCGACACCGTAAGCTACAGCATCATGAGCGACAGCACCCCCACCACCGATTCCTCCCTCACTGCGCCCGCCACGGGGTCCTCCCTGGTCAAGCGCGGTCTCGCCGACATGCTCAAGGGCGGCGTCATCATGGACGTCGTCAACGTCGAGCAGGCTCGCATCGCCGAAGACGCGGGCGCCACTGCGGTCATGGCCCTCGAGCGCGTCCCCGCCGACATCCGTGCGCAGGGCGGCGTGGCCCGCATGTCCGACCCCGACATGATCGACGAGATCATCAAGGCCGTGAACATTCCGGTCATGGCGAAGGCGCGCATCGGCCACTTCGTCGAGGCGCAGATCCTCGAGACCCTCGGCGTCGACTACATCGACGAGTCCGAGGTGCTGAGCCCGGCCGACTACGTCAACCACATCGACAAGTGGAAGTTCACGGTGCCGTTCGTCTGCGGCGCCACCAACCTCGGCGAGGCTCTCCGCCGCATCACCGAAGGCGCGGCCATGATCCGCTCGAAGGGCGAGGCCGGCACCGGCGACGTCTCCGAGGCCACCAAGCACATCCGCACGATCACGAGAGAGATCGCGGCCCTCCGCCACCTTCGCGAAGACGAGCTCTACGTCGCCGCGAAAGAGCTGCAGGCCCCGATCGAGACCGTCCGCGAGGTCGCAGCCACCGGCAAGTTGCCCGTCGTGCTCTTCACCGCCGGTGGCGTCGCCACCCCGGCCGACGCAGCCCTCATGATGCAGCTCGGCGCCGACGGCGTCTTTGTCGGCTCCGGCATCTTCAAGTCGGGAGACCCGGCGCTTCGCGCAGCCGCGATCGTCAAGGCGACCACGTTCTACGACGACGCGAAGATCGTCGCCGAAGCCTCGCGCGGTCTCGGCGAGGCCATGGTCGGCATCAACGTCGCCGACATTCCGGCCCCGCACCGCCTCGCGGACCGCGGCTGGTGAGCCGGCCCCCCCTTCGCATCGGAGTGCTCGCCCTCCAGGGCGACTTCCGTGAGCACCTGCACGTCATGGGCATGCTCGGTGCGGAGGGCGTGCCCGTGCGCCGCTCGTCCGAGCTCGACGGTGTCGAGGGCCTGATCATCCCCGGCGGCGAGTCGAGCGTCATGGACAAGCTGTCCCGAACGTTCGACCTGGCCGCGCCGTTGAAGGCTGCGATCTCGAGTGGGCTGCCGGTCTACGGCACGTGCGCCGGTCTGATCATGCTGGCCGATCGCATCCTGGACGGCATGGCGGGTCAGCAGAGTCTGGGCGGCCTCGACGTGTCGGTGCGACGCAACGCGTTCGGCTCGCAACGCGACTCGTTCGAAGAAGACCTCGAAGTGCCGGTGCTCGAGGGCGGGCCCGTGCACGCGGTGTTCATCCGGGCGCCCGTCGTCGAAGAAGTCGGCCCCGCGGCCCGCGTGCTCGGGCAGTTGAGCGACGATCGCGTCGTCGCCGTCGAGCAGGGCGACCTCCTCGGAACGTCCTTCCACCCCGAGATGACGCACGACTACCGATTCCACGAGTACTTCTTGACGAAGGTGCGCGCCCGCCGCGACTGACACCGGTCGTGGGTAGACTTGTGGCGACTTATTGCAAGGCAACGACAGGAGCACCGTGTCCGGGCATTCCAAGTGGGCGACGACCAAGCACCAGAAGGCGGTCGTCGACGGCCGTCGCGCGAAATCGTTCGCGAAGCTGATCAAGAACATCGAGGTGGCCGCCAAGATGGGCGGCGCCGACTTCGAGGGCAACCCGACGCTCGTCGATGCCGTTCAGAAGGCGAAGAAGACCTCCGTCCCCAAGGACAACATCGATCGCGCGGTCAAACGCGGCGCCGGCCTGAGCGGCGACGCCGTCGACTACCAGACCATCATCTACGAGGGGTACGCCGCCAATGGCATCGCGCTGATGATCGAGTGCCTCACCGACAACAAGAACCGCGCGGCCGCCAACGTTCGCACGGTCATGTCTCGCAACGGTGGCACGATGGCCGACCCCGGCAGCGTCGCCTACAACTTCAGCCGCAAGGGCGTCATCACGGTCATGAAGACCGACAACCTCTCTGAAGACGACGTCATGGCCGCCGTGCTCGACGCCGGTGCCGAAGACGTCGTCGACCAGGGCGCCGGATTCGAGGTGCAGACCGATCCGAGCGATCTCGTGCCGGCGCGCACCGCGCTTCAGGCGGCCGGCATCGACTACGACGCCGCCGACATCGAGTTCGTGCCCGGCCTCAAGGTCGAGGCCGACGCCGAGACGGCCCGTAAGGTGTTCCGCCTCATCGACGCGCTCGACGACGACGACGACGTGCAGAACGTCTACTCGAACATCGACGTGACGGCCGACGTGCAGGCCGAGCTCGACGAAGACGACGAGTAGAGGCGCTTGTTCACGGTGGTCGGGGCATGACCCTGAGGGTGCTCGGCGTCGACCCCGGCCTTACCCGCTGCGGTGTCGGCATCATCGAGGTCGACACGACCAGGCGCCCGTCGCTCGTCTCCGTCCATACGATCCGCTCGGCATCCGACGCGCCGCTCGAGCAGCGCCTCCTCATCATCGCGCGGGGCATCGAGGCGCTCGTCGACGAGTTCCGGCCCGACGCGATGGCGATCGAGCGAGTCTTCGCACAGAACAACGTACGCACGGTGATGGGCACCGCCCAGGTCAGCGGTCTGGCCCTCCGGGCAGCCGCCGAGCGCTCGATCCCGGTCGCCCTGCACACGCCGTCCGAGGTCAAGGCGGCAGTGACCGGCTACGGCTCGGCCGACAAGAAGCAGGTCGGCGCGATGGTCGCGCGCCTCCTCGGCCTCGACGAGGTGCCGAAGCCGGCCGACGCCGCCGACGCGCTCGCGCTGGCCATCTGCCATGCCTGGCGCCGCGGCACCGACCGCACCCCGAACGCCCCGGCCCACGGCCTGACACCCGCCCAACGAGCGTGGCGCGACGCCGAGAAGTCGGTGCGCACTCCTAGGCTGGGCGGATGATCTCCAGTCTCCGCGGCTCCGTCGCCGCCGCATCGGGCGGGACGGTCGTCGTCGAGGTCGGGGGAGTCGGCTACCGCGTCGCGGTCACACCGCAGTTGGCCCTGTCCTCTCCCATCGGATCTCCGGCCTTCCTGCACACGGCGCTCATCGTCCGCGAAGACGACATGTCGCTCTTCGGCTTCTCGACGACCGACGAGCTCGAGGTGTTCGACCTGCTGCGGGGCGTCACCGGAGTCGGCCCGAAGTCGGCCCTCGGCGTGCTCGCCCACCTCACGCCGTCGCAGGTGGCCACGGCGGTCGCCTCCGAAGACGACGCCGCCTTCCGCCGCGTCTCGGGCATCGGCCCGAAGACCGCGAAGCTGATCATCGTGCAGCTCGCCGGCAAGCTCGACATCCGCGTCCAGGCGCCGACCGTCACCGCCCGCTCGACGACGTCCGCCGACGTGCTGGTGGCCCTGATCGGCCTCGGGTGGTCCGAGCGCGACGCGCAGAGCGCGATCGACGCGGTGCTCGACGACGCCGACCCGTCGGTCTCCTCCGCGGTCCCCGCCCTCCTCCGGGCGGCGCTCACGCGTCTCGGCCCGCAGCGGGCCTCCGTCTGATGCGGCGGTCCCGCTGATGGGCGCCGACGACCTCGACCTCACCAAGCCCGAGCTCGAGAACGACGCCGAGCTCGCCTTCGAGGGCGCTCTCCGCCCCAAGTCCCTGAGCGAGTTCGTCGGGCAGACGAAGGTGCGCGGCCAGCTCGAGCTGCTGCTGCGCGCCGCGGCGATGCAGTCGCGCACGCCCGACCACATCCTGCTGGCCGGCCCTCCCGGCCTCGGCAAGACGACCCTCGCGATGATCGTCGCGCACGAGGGCAACCGACCGCTTCGCATGTCGTCGGGCCCCGCCATCCAGCACGCCGGCGACCTGGCCGCGGTCCTGTCGTCGCTGGTGCCCGGCGAGGTGCTCTTCATCGACGAGATCCACCGTATGGCCCGCTCGGCCGAAGAGATGCTCTACCTGGCCATGGAAGACTTCAGGATCGACATCATGGTCGGCAAAGGGGCGGGCGCCACCAGCATCCCGCTCGAGCTGTCGCCGTTCACCCTCGTCGGCGCCACCACCCGGTCGGGCCTCCTCCCCAACCCGCTCCGCGACCGCTTCGGCTTCACCGCGCACCTCGAGTTCTACGACGAGACCGAGCTCGAAGAAGTTCTGCGGCGCGCCGCCGCCCTGCTCGACATCGACATCGACAAGCGCGCCCTCGTCGAGATCGCCGGCCGCTGCCGCGGCACCCCGCGCATTGCGAACCGCCTGCTGCGCCGCGTCCGCGACTACGCCCTCGTGCACGGTCAGCGCGCCGACCTCGCCACCGTGCAGGCCGCCCTCGAGCTCTACGACGTCGACTCGCTGGGGCTCGATCGGCTCGACCGGGCCGTCCTCGAGGCGATCCTGAAGCGGTTCGACGGCGGCCCCGTGGGTCTCAACACCCTGGCGGTCTCGGTCGGCGAAGAGGCCGACACGATCGAATCAGTCGTCGAGCCCTTCCTCGTGCGCGTGGGCCTCGTGACCCGGACGCCCCGGGGCAGGATCGCGACACCCGAGGCCTGGCGCCACTTCGGCATCGAGAGGCACCCAGGGGGCCTCTTCGGCGATGGCCTATAATCCTCGGAGGCTTCTCAGCCGCCGCGACTGATCTCCTCGCGGCACAACCACCTCCCCTCTTTCGAAAGAAGACGACACCATGGGCAGTTACGGCGAATACATCATCCTTCTGATCCTTGTTGTGCTCATCGTGGTGATGTTCCGCAACAGCCGCAAGAAGAAGCGCGACCAGGCCGAGCTGCAGCTCAAGATGCAGCCCGGCAGCGAGATCATGCTGACCTTCGGCCTCTACGGCACCCTCGTGAGCCTCGACGAAGAGAACAACGTGGCCGACGTCGAGATCGCCCCCGGCACCGTCATCAAGGTGCACCGTCAGACCCTCGGCCGTGTCGTCGAGCCCGTCGCCGACACCACCGATGTGACCACCGCCACAGCCTCGACCACCGGCACCGAGTCGGCCTCGTCCTATTCGCTGAACGAAGACCACGCCATCCCGTCGGCCGAGCCCGACTTCGGTGAGCGCATCCAGACCAACACGACCGCCCGCGACAGCGACACGCACACCAACTGACACTGTCACGCGATCCGGCCGACCGGCCGGATCCCCACCCGGTGAGGCAGCGCTCCGGCGCGCTCACCGCCTGAGAAAGCTGAGTTCCTCCGTGGCACGATCGACGCCCGCGAAGAAGGCCCTTCGTTCCCTGACCTGGCTCCTGATCATCATCGCCGCCATCGCGGCTCTCAATGGCGCCGCGACGATCCTGCACAAGGCGACCAACAGCACGACAGGCTGGTGGAGCGACGCCAGCTTCGTACCCCAGCTGGCCCTCGACCTCCAGGGCGGAACGCAGATCACTCTGCAGGCCCAGCTCCAGAGCGGGAAGACGGTGTCGTCCGACCAGCTCAACCAGGCCGTGACGATCATCCGCCAGCGCATCGACGCCGGCGGCGTGTCCGAGGCGGAGATCAACACACAGGGCAAGAACAACATCGTCGTGTCGATTCCGGGCAAGCCCGACGCCGCCACTCTGAAGCGCATCGAGTCGGCCGCCCGCCTGACCTTCCGCCCGGTGCTCTACACCGGCGCCTCGACCAACACCGCCGTCGGCAAAGACAAGGCAGGCAAGGTCACGTCGAGCCCGACGCCGTACTCGCCGCCCGCCACGGTGCCGAACACCTACACGGCCAAGCCGACGAACGGCAGCGACCTCAGCTACATCTCGCAGGCCCTCGCCGACACCTACACGAAGTACAACTGCGACGCCCCGAACGACGTCTCGAACTCCTCCGACTCGAAGCCCCTGGTCACCTGCTCGACCGACGGCACGGCGAAGTACATCCTCGGCCCCGTCGAGGTGCAGGGCTCGACCATCAGCGACGCGACGAGCGGCATCGCCACCAACTCGCAGGGCAACAGCACCGGCCAGTACGCCGTCAACATCACCTTCAACGGCACCGGCTCGAAAGACTTCGAGGCCGTCACGAGCCGCCTGGTCTCGCTGACCGCCCCCCGCAACGAGTTCGCCATCGTCCTCGACGGCGATGTCATCACGGCACCGACCACCAACTCGGCGATCACCGACGGCAAGGCGCAGATCACCGGCTCGTTCGACGCCGTCAGCTCGAAGACGCTCGCCGATCAGCTCAAGTTCGGCGCCCTGCCGATCAGCTTCACCGTGCAGAGCAACGAGGTCATCTCGGCGACGCTCGGCTCGACGTCGCTCCTGGCGGGACTGATCGCCGGCCTCATCGGCCTGATCCTGGTCGTGATCTACTCGATCATCCAGTACCGCGCCCTCGCCTTCGTCACGATCCTGTCGCTGGCGATCTCGGGCGCGATCACCTACCTCACGATCGACTTCCTCTCCTGGCACGACGGCTACCGGCTGTCCCTGGCGGGCGTGGCCGGTCTGATCGTGGCGATCGGCATCACGGCCGACTCGTTCATCGTCTACTTCGAGCGCATCCGCGACGAGTTGCGCGACGGTCGCATCCTCGAATCGGCGGTCGAGGCCGGGTGGACGAGGGCGATCCGCACGATCCTGGCGTCCGACTCGGTCAACTTCCTCGCGGCCGCGACGCTCTACATCCTCGCGATCGGCAGCGTGAAGGGCTTCGCGCTGACCCTGCTGCTGACGACTCTCATCGACGTCGTGGTGGTGGCGCTGTTCACGCACCCCATGCTTCGCCTCCTCGCACGCACCCGCTTCTTCGGCGGCGGCCACAAGTTCTCTGGCCTCGACCCGGACGCCCTCGGCGCCGTCTACCGTGGTCGCGCCCAGTTCCGCGAGCCCGTCGTGGCCGGTCGCAAGAGGGCCGGCGGCAAAGAGGCCGTCAAGCGTCAGACCATCGCCGAGCGTCGCGCGGCCGAGGCCGCTGCGGCCAAGAACGGCGGCCTGCCCCCGGCCGACTCGACCACCTCCACCGACACCACCGCAGGCACGGGCGAATCGCGCACCGACTCGAAGCCCGGAAAGGACGCCTGATGGCCAGCTTCTCCACGTTCGGCAACGATCTCTATACGGGCAAGCGCTCGTACAACATCATCGGCCGACGCAAGACCTGGTACCTCATCGCGGCGGTGATGATCCTGATCGCGATCATCGTGCCGATCGTGCGCGGTGGGTTCCAGTTCAGCATCGACTTCACCGGCGGCTCCGAGTACCAGATCTCGGGGCTCAAGAACCCCGACCAGAGCATCGCGACGAACACCGTCAAGTCGTTCGACGCCAATTCGGTGCCGCTCGTCTCGGTGGTCGGCAACAACACCGTCCGCGTGCAGGCCAACAACCTCTCGACCACGCAGACCGATGCCCTCGGCACCAAGCTGGCCCATGCCTACCACGTCTCCGACAACAAGGTCGCGACGTCGTTCATCGGTGCGACCTGGGGCGGTGACATCACCGGGCAGGCCGTCCGAGGCCTCGTCGTCTTCCTGATCCTCGCGGCGATCTTCATGACCATCTATTTCCGCACCTGGAAGATGGCGGCCGCGGCGATGGTCTCGCTACTGCACGACCTCGTGATCACGGCGGGCGTGTACGGCGTGCTCGGCGTGCAGGTCTCGCCGGCAGCCGTGATCGGGTTCCTCACGATCCTGGGGTACTCGCTCTACGACACAGTGGTGGTCTTCGACAAGATCCGCGAGAACAACAACGAAGACAAGAACGGCTCGTCGCGCACCTTCGGTGAGTCCGTCAACCTGGCGGTCAACCAGACTCTCGTCCGCTCGATCAACACGTCGGTGGTCGCCCTGCTGCCGGTGGCGTCGATCCTCTTCATCGGCTCGCTGCTCCTCGGCGCGGGCACCCTCCGCGACATCGCCCTGTCGCTGTTCATCGGCATCCTGGTCGGCACGTACTCGACGATCTTCATCGCGGCGCCCGTCTACTCGCAGATCCGCGGCCACGAGGCGTCGATCAAACAGAGCGACGCCAAGAAGGCCAAGGCGGTGGTGGCCCCGTGAGCGTCGAACGCCAGCAGGTCACGGCCGACGAAGCCGTCGGCGAGGTCGCATCCGGTGCGTACCTCCTCGACGTCCGCGAGCAGCACGAGTGGGATGCAGGTCACGCACCCGACGCGCACCTCCTGCCGATGTCCGAGCTCAGCGCTCGCGTCGAAGAGATCCCGCATGATCACGAGATCCTGGTCGTCTGCCACCTCGGCGGGCGGTCGGCGCAGGTGACGGCCGCGCTCCGCAATGCGGGCTACGACGCCGTCGACGTGCTCGGCGGCATGGTCGCCTGGCAGAACGCTTCTGGCGAACTCACGAGCGAGAACGGCTCCGCGCCGCAGGTCGGCTGACCCGGACGGGTATTCTGGAGTTTCGACTCGACACGAGAGTGGGCGTTGATGACGACTGAGATCACCACCTCCGACACGTCTGCGCCCGCTGGCGGCCCGACCCCGCCCCAGTCCACTGCGTCGCTACGAACACTGCTGCCGCGGCTCTTCTCGCGCAGCCAGCCCGCCGGTGCTGTCGACCGGCTGATCAAGACGGTGCGCATGCACCACCCGAAGGTCGATCTCTCGATCATCGAGCGTGCCTACGCCACCGCAGACAAGGCGCACACCGGCCAGCTGCGGAAGAGCGGCGAGCCATACATCACCCACCCCGTCGCCGTGGCGCAGATCCTCGCCGACCT
Source organism: Frondihabitans sp. PAMC 28766 (assembly GCF_001577365.1). NCBI lineage: Bacteria > Bacillati > Actinomycetota > Actinomycetes > Micrococcales > Microbacteriaceae > Frondihabitans > Frondihabitans sp. PAMC 28766. The sequence goes on along the minus strand of NZ_CP014513.1, from coordinate 2,731,259 downwards.
GGGTATCGGCGCCAAGACGATCGCGGCTGCCCTGCTCCACGACACCGTCGAGGACACCGACTACACGCTCGAGATGCTGCGCGCCGACTTCGGCGACGAGATCGCGATGCTGGTCGACGGCGTCACCAAGCTCGACAAGCTGAAGTACGGCGACAGTGCCCAGGCCGAGACCGTCCGCAAGATGGTCGTCGCCATGTCGAAAGACATCCGCGTGCTCGTCATCAAACTCGCCGACCGCCTGCACAACGCCCGCACCTGGGGTTTCGTCGAGTCGGCCTCGGCGACGCGCAAGGCGACCGAGACCCTCGAGATCTATGCGCCCCTCGCGCACCGCCTGGGCATCCAGACCATCAAATGGGAGCTCGAAGACTTGAGCTTCGCCGTGCTGCATCCCAAGCTCTACGTCGAGATCGACAGCCTCGTCAAGCAGCGCACCCCGCAGCGCGAGCAGTTCGTGCAGAACGTGATCAACGCGGTCAAGTCCGACCTCAAGTCGTCGAAGATCCGTGGCGACGTCGTCGGCCGACCCAAGCAGTACTACTCCATCTATCAGAAGATGATCGTGCGCGGTCGCGAGTTCGACGAGATCTACGACCTCGTCGGCATCCGGGTGCTCGTCAACAGTCTGCGCGACTGCTACGCCGTGCTGGGCTCGATCCATGCGCGCTGGAACCCGATCCCGGGCCGCTTCAAGGACTACATCGCGACACCCAAGTTCAACCTCTACCAGTCGCTGCACACCACGGTCATCGGGCCGAAGGGGCGCCCGGTCGAGATCCAGATACGCACGCACGAGATGCACCAGCGCGCCGAGTTCGGCGTCGCCGCGCACTGGAAGTACAAGCAGCGGATGAACGGCGGCCGTGACACGACCACCGACCCCAAGACCGAGACCGACATGGCGTGGCTCGCGCACATCTCCGACTGGCAGGCCGAGACGGCCGACCCGGGGGAGTTCCTCGACAGCCTGCGCTTCGAGATCGGCGCGAAAGAGGTCTACGTCTTCACGCCGCAGGGCAAGGTCATCGGCCTGCCGAGCGGTGCGACGCCGGTCGACTTCGCCTACGCCGTGCACACCGAGGTCGGACACCGCACCATGGGTGCGAAGGTCAACGGGCGCCTCGTGCCGCTCGAGTCGGCGCTGACCTCCGGCGACGTCGTCGAGGTCTTCACCTCGAAGAACCCCGACTCCGGCCCGAGCCAGGACTGGCTCACCTTCGTCAAGAGCCCTCGCGCGCGCAACAAGATCAAGCAGTGGTTCACCAAGGAGCGCCGCGACGAGGCCGTCGAACAGGGCAAGGACGCGATCGCACGCGCCATGCGCAAGCAGAACCTGCCGCTGCAGAAGCTGATGAGCCAGGACAGCATCGCCGAGGTGGCGACGGCGATGCGCTACGACGACCTCACGGCGCTGTACGCCGCGGTCGGCGAGGGCCACATCTCGACGCAGTCCGTCATCGAGAAGATCCTCGCCGCGGTCCAAGAGCAGGCCGACGACGACACCGATCTCGACCTCGAGTTCCCGTCGAAGGGTCGGCCACGGCCACTGCGCAACAGCGACTCCGGCGTCCTCGTCCGCGGCGCGCCCGACATCCTGGTCAAGCTCGCCAAGTGCTGCACGCCGGTGCCGGGCGACCAGATCGTCGGCTTCATCACCCGCGGTCAGGGCGTCAGCGTGCACCAGGCGTCGTGCCACAACGTGCAGGGCCTGATGGCCGAGCCCGAGCGCATGATCGAGGTCTCGTGGGCTCCTTCGTCGAAGAGCGTCTTCCTGGTGCAGATCCAGATCGAGGCGCTCGATCGGTCGGGCCTTTTGTCGGACGTCACGCGCGTGCTCTCCGAGCACCACGTCAACATCCTCTCGGCGACGGTCTCGACCTCGTCCGAACGCCTGGCTCTCAGCCGGTTCGTCTTCGAGATGGGCGACACCACCCACCTCGACCGGGTGCTCAATGCCGTGCGACGCATCGATGCCGTCTACGACGTCTACCGCGTCTCGGGCGGCTGAGCCGCGCTCTCGCACCACGCGATCCCCGTCGCACTAACGTAGACCGCGGTGCAAACGAGATCGCATGGTGCCACCTGGAGCCGCCTCCCACGTCGCACCACGGCATCCCCGTCGCACCACCGCTTCCCGTGGTGCAAACGAGATCGCGTGGTGCGACCCTGAGGGGCTTGAGCCGTTGCACCACGCGGCGCCCGTTGCACCACGGTAAGCCATCGCGTCAGCCGAGCCGCGTGGCGCCGTCCGCGGCGACATCCGCGAGGCCTGCGGCGTCGAGGCGCTGACGCGCGCGGCGCTTGTGCGGCAGGTGCGGGCTCCGCGTGAGCAGAGCCTCGCAGGAGCCGCGGTCGATGCCGTGCTCGGAGACGAGGAAACGCACCACCTCAGCCGCCTCGTCGCCGAACGCCTCCCGCCGCACGAGGTCGACGACAGTGCGCACCGGCGACGTGACCCGCACGGGGCCGAAGTCGACCAGGTCGACCGGCTCGGTGCGGGCCGCTCGCACGCGAGTCCCTGCGGGGATGTCCCGGTGCGTGCGCCGGGTGTCACCGAACGCCTCGTGCGTGATCGGTGCCTCCGCCAGCGCACCCCACACCCACGCGGCCGACAGCCCGGCGACGACGAACTCCGTCCCGAAGAGGGGCGCCAGCGCCGTAGCGCGGCGCCACGGCACGTCGATCTCGGCGACCGAGCAGAAGGCCCGGTCGACACGGAAGACGTCGCCGTCGAGAGCGGCCGCCTGAAGCTCGACGTAGGGGAGATCGGCGGAGGTCAGCAGAGCGGAAGGGCGTGAGGTCATGCCGACAGCGTGACGCACCCCGCCGGATCCTGCCGCCCGTCAGTGGCCGCCTGTGGACAACCCGGCGCCCTGCCCGCCCTGGGGAGGGCAGGATGCCACGGTCCGAGACGTCGAAGACGACTACGAACCCAGCGCGTCCAGCCAGATCCGGCGAGCGTCGAGCGCCTCCTGGGCGTCTTTGATCGCGCGGGTGTCGCCGGCCGACTGCGCTTCGGCGAGCTCGATCTCGAGCTTGGCGATGGCGCTCTCCAGCTGGCCGGCGAGCCCCTCTGACCGGGCTTTCCGCTCGGGGTTGTTCTTCTGCCAGAAGTCGTCGTCGAGCTTCCGGACGTGGTTCTCGATGGCGCGCAGCCGGTCTTCGACGGGGCGGACCTGATCGCGAGGCACGCGCCCGATCGCGTCGAAGCGCTGCTGCACCGAGATGAGCGCGTCGCGCGCCGCCGTCCGATCGGTGATCTGCAGGATCGGCGCAGCCTCGTCGAGCAGGGCGTTCTTGGCGACGAGATTGTCGGTGTACTCGACCTCGTCTTGAGCGACGATGGCGCCCTTGGCCGAGTAGAGCACGTCGCCCGCGGCCTTGAAGCGTGCCCAGAGGGCGTCGTCGTACTTCTTGCCGGCGCGACCGGCACGCTTCCAGTCGTCCAGGAGCGCGCGGTAGGTCGGGATGCCGTCGGCGCCCCGGGGTGCCAGCGCCTCGGCCTGCTCGACGAGCGACTGCTTGCGCGAGCGCGCGTCGCGGTGCACGGCGTCGAGCTCGGCGTAGAAGGCCTTGCGGTGCGTGTCGATCGTCGACCGGGCGGCGCGGAAGCGCTTCCAGAGCTCGTTGCCCTCGCCCTTGGGGATGCGCGGCCCCTCCTGCTGGTGCTTCTGCCAGCGGGCGAAGATGTCGTCGATCTGAGCCGTGACCTGCTTCCACTGCACGCGAGCGGGATCCTGTGCGGCGAGCGTCTCGGCCTCGACCACGAGAGTGGTGCGGTACTCGACGGCCTCGGCCTGTGCGGCCTGCGCCTCGGCGCTCTGCTGCTGCGTTAGCTCGACCACGGTGGTGTCGAGAGCCCCGACCCGGGTGCGCAGCGACTCGAGGTCGCCCACGGCACTCGGTTCGGTGAGGGCCTCGCGCAGGTGCGCCACGGCCTTCGAGACGTCGGACGCCGAGGCACCGCGCTTGACACGCTGCTCGAGGAGGGTCACCTGCCCGGCGAGTTCGGTGTACTTGCGCTGGTAGTAGGCCAGCGCCTCTTCGGGAGTCGCGTCGGGGTACTGGCCGACGGCGCGTTCGCCCTCGGCTTCGCGAACGTAGACGGTTCCGTCGTCGTCGACTCGGCCCCAGGGCGCACTGTCGTTGTCAGCCACAATTCCACCTTGCATGATGTTCTCGTCGTAAGAGGGCACAGCCGTCCCTCGCGATGGGTGTTCAGCCTATTGCACAAGCTCGGAGCCTGCGCCGCGCAAGCTATTTGATCGTCGCGCCGGTGATCGTGGTCGCGACCTTGGGGGAGCCGGTCGACTTGTCGAGAGGGGCGGTCGCCGTCGCGGGGAACGGCGTGAGGCCCTTGCCGGTGATGTCCTTCTCGAGGGTCGGCAGGCCGCTCGTGACGCTGCCGACGACGGTGTAGCCGCCGGTCGAGCCGTCGAGGAAGGTGTCGCCGTAGACGATGAAGAACTGGGTGGCCTGCGAGTACGGCGACGTCGAGCGGGCCATGGCGATCACGCCGGTCTTGTACTCGTTGCTGGCCGGAACGTTCTCGAGCGGGCCGTACTGGAAGCCGTCGTCGCCGGTGCCGTCGGCCTTCGTCGCACCGCACTGGAAGAACTTCGCGCCGGTCGCATTGCTCATGCGCCAGCAGTGCGTGCCGTCGTAGAAGCCCTTCTTGATCAGATCGATCATGACGCTTGCCGACTGCGGGGCCTTCTTGCCGTCGAGCGAGATGCCGAGGGTCACGTCTTTGTTGAGCGTGATCGAGCCCGTCCAGGTGCGGTTCGCCGCGATCGTCTTCGCCGGCACGTCGCCCGTGTTGCTGCCAGCGGCCGCCGTCGAGGTGGACGTCGCGGTCGGCGAGGCGGAGGCGGAGGCGCTGGCGCTCGCACTCGCACTCGACGAGGAGGGAGCGGCGGGCGTCGTGTCGCTCGTGTGCACGATCTGCGCAGCGGTCCCGAGCGCGCCGAGCACGACGACGGCGATGATGGCGCCGAGGTTGTCGCGGAAGCGGCGCTTCACCTGCGAGGTGTGCACCTTCTGTCGAGCGGTGTACCTGCGGAGCCGGTCTCGCGCCTCGCGGTCCTGGTTCTTGCTCGGTGTCACTGATCCTCCATGGGGCGATGGTCCAGCCTCGACTGTAACGGAGGAGAGCGCCCGGCGGCTCGTAGGCAGGCGGGACCTTCCCTCGGGGTCTGGCTGTCGGTGGTCCGGTCTAGCATGACTTCCCATGAGCACCGAGGCGGTCAGTGAGTGGCGCGGGCGCCTGCGCGGCGTGCGGGCGAGCTCGACTCCGCTCGCGGTGCGCATGCGTCCGACCTCGCTCGACGAGGTGGCCGGGCAGAAGCACCTGCTGCGCCCTGGCTCGCCGCTGGTGCAGCTCGCGTCCGACCGGACAGGCGAGACAGGCGCGGTGTCCGTCATTCTGTGGGGCCCTCCCGGCACAGGCAAGACGACCCTCGCCCAGGCTGTGGCACACAGCTCGGGTCGGCAGTTCGTCGAGCTGTCGGCCGTGACCGCCGGCGTCAAAGACGTGCGCAGCGTGATGGAGAAGGCGTTGTCGAACCGCGATCTCTACGGCACCACGACCGTGCTCTTCCTCGACGAGATCCACCGCTTCACCAAGGCCCAGCAGGATGCCCTGCTGCCCGGTGTCGAGAACGGCTGGATCATCCTCATCGCGGCCACCACCGAGAACCCCTCGTTCTCGGTGATCACTCCTCTTCTCTCGCGGTCGCTGCTGCTCACGCTCGAGCAGCTCAGCGACGACGACCTCGCCGAGCTGGTGCAGCGCGCCGTGCACGACCCACGGGGTCTCGCCGACACGGTCGTGCTCGACGACGAGGCGCTGGCCATGATCGTCCGGCTCGCGTCGGGCGACGCCCGCCGCGCGCTCACCGCGCTCGAGGCCTCGGCGCAGTCGGCGTGGGCTCTCGGCGATGCCGACTCCGGGGGCGCCGACAGCGAGGCTGATGACGACCTCGACGACGAGGACGAGCTCGACGGCGAGGAGGGCGGTGGCAGCGGCGACAAGCCGCCCGTCGTCACCGCCGAGCTGGTGGCCCAGTCGGTCGACCGCGCTCTGCTCCGCTACGACCGCAACGGCGACGAGCACTACGACGTGATCAGCGCGTTCATCAAGTCCGTGCGGGGCAGCGACGTCGACGCGGCGCTCCACTACCTGGCGCGCATGATCGAGGCCGGCGAAGACCCGCGCTTCATCGCGCGTCGCGTGATCATCTCGGCCAGCGAAGACATCGGTATGGCCGACCCTCAGGCCCTCGTCATCGCGATGGCGGCCGCCGACGCGGTGCAGCTGATCGGCATGCCCGAGGGCAGGATCCCGTTGGCCGAAGCGGTCGTGTACCTGGCGACAGCCCCCAAGTCGAACCGTTCGTACATGGCGCTCGACCAGGCCATCGCCGACGTCCGGGCGGGCAAAGCCGGCCGCGTGCCGAAGCACCTGCGCGATGCGCACTACCCCGGGGCCAAGCGGCTGGGTCACGGCAAGGGCTACAAGTACGCGCACGACTCCGAGTTCGGCGTCGTCGAGCAGCAGTACCTGCCCGACACGCTGCTCGGCACGAGCTACTACGACCCCACGGCGAACGGCAACGAGCGCGACGTGGCGGCGCGCCTCGAGAAGTTGCGTCGCATCACCCGAGGCGAGTGACCCGCATCCTGCCGTCGCGACGACGCCCCCCGTCGTGTAAGCTTGCCGGGTTGCCTTTAGCCGGCGACCAACCCCTCTTGTTATGCCTGTCGGCGCTCGCGCGCCTGGCAGACGTTCCATACTCCGACAAGATCGATAGGAATCAGCATGTCCACCAAGTCCCGCACCCGGAGCAAGACGCGTCTCTCGCGTGCTCTCGGTATCGCCCTCACCCCGAAGGCGGCCCGCTACCTCGAGAAGCGTCCGTACGCTCCCGGTGAGCACGGCCGCACCAAGCGACGCACCGACAGCGACTACGCCGTCCGTCTCCGCGAGAAGCAGCGCTTGCGCGCCCAGTACGGCATCCGCGAGGCCCAGCTCAAGATCGTCTTCGAAGAGGCCCGCAAGAGCCGTGGCCTGACCGGTGAGAACCTGGTCGAGCTGCTCGAAGAGCGTCTCGACGCTCTCGTGCTGCGTTCGGGCTTCGCCCGCACCACGGCCCAGGCCCGCCAGATGGTCGTGCACCGTCACATCCTGGTCGACGGCAAGCTCGTCGACCGCCCCTCCTTCCGGGTGAAGCCGGGCCAGATGATCCACGTCAAGCCCAAGTCGGAGTCGATGGAGCCCTTCCAGGTCGCCGCCGCCGGTGGTCACCTCGACGTGCTCCCCAAGGTCCCCGGCTACCTCGAGGTCGAGATCGACAAGCTCCAGGCGAAGCTCGTGCGTCGCCCGAAGCGCGCCGAGGTCCCCGTGACCTGCGAGGTCCAGCTGGTCGTCGAGTACTACGCGGCCCGCTAGCCCCAGCGCCTCTCGAAGGGAGCAGCCCACTGACGTGGGTCTGCTCCCTTCGTCGTCCCGGCGGCCAGGCGGGCCCCGGTAGGCTTTAGGGCAGTTCGTCCGAAGGAGACCTTTTCGTGAAATCCCTGTTCGTCTTGGCCGTCGGCACCGCACTGGGCTTCTACGTCGCCCACCGGGTCAACCAGACACCGGCCGGGCGTGAGTTCTTCACGGGGCTCGACAGTCGCCTCAGCCTCTTCCGCGACTCCGTCGTCGGTGGCTACCGCGCCCGCGAGGCCGAGCTGCGCGATCGCGACTAGGCAAAGCGCACGCCGTCCCCCCTTCGTTCTTCCTTTCCTGACGAGAGATCACCATGCAGACCGCTGAAATCCGCAACCGCTGGCTGAAGTTCTTCGGCGACCGGGGCCACACCGTCGTGCCCTCCGCGTCGCTGGTGAGCGACGACCCGAGCCTGCTCTTCGTCGTGGCCGGCATGGTGCCGTTCATCCCGTACATGACGGGCCTCGTGCCGTCGCCCTTCAAGCGCGCGACGAGCGTGCAGAAGTGCATCCGCACGAACGACATCGAAGAGGTCGGCAAGACCCCGCGCCACGGCACCTTCTTTCAGATGAACGGCAACTTCTCGTTCGGCGACTACTTCAAAGAGCAGGCGATCACCTACGCCTGGCAGTTGCTGACGACGAGCGAAGACGACGGTGGCCTCGGCTTCGACCCGACAGACCTCTGGGTCACCGTCTACAAAGACGACGACGAGGCGATCGAGATCTGGAAGCGGGTCGCACAGCTTCCTGACGACAAGATCCAGCGACTCGACAAAGACACGAACTACTGGTCGACCGGTCAGGCGGGCCCCGCGGGGCCCTGCTCGGAGATCTTCTTCGACCGCGGGCCGGCCTACGGGATCGACGGCGGCCCGGCGACGGACGACGACCGCTATGTCGAGATCTGGAACCTCGTGTTCATGCAGTACCAGATCGACAATGTCACCTCGAAGGTCGACTTCGACATCGTCCGAGAGCTGCCCAACAAGAACATCGACACCGGCATGGGTCTCGAGCGCGTCGCCTTCCTCAAGCAGGGCGTCGACAACATGTACGAGATCGACCAGGTGCGCCCGGTGCTCGACAAGGCCGCCGAGCTGTCGGGTCGCAGCTACGGCGCGAACCACGACGACGATGTGCGCATGCGCATCATCGCCGACCACGTGCGCTCGTCGCTGATGCTGATGAGCGACGGCGTCACCCCGTCCAACGAGGGCCGAGGCTACATCCTCCGCCGCCTCCTGCGCCGTAGCATCCGCTCGATGCGCCTGCTGGGCGTCGACGGCGCGAGCTTCGCCGAGCTCTTTGCGGCGTCGCGCGACGCGATGAAGGCGGCCTACCCCGAGGTCGAGACCGACTACGACCGGATCTCGCGCCTCGCGTTCGCCGAGGAGGAGACGTTCCTCCGCACCCTGGCTGCGGGAACGACAATCCTCGACACGGCGGTCGACGAGACGAAGAGCGACAATCGCAAAGAGCTGAAGGGCGACACCGCCTTCCTGCTGCACGACACCTTCGGGTTCCCGATCGACCTCACGCTCGAGATCGCCGAAGAGGCGGGCCTCACGGTCGACCGTACGGCGTTCGACACCCTCATGAGCGAGCAGCGCTCCCGGGCGAAGGCCGACGCGAAGTCGCGCAAGACCGCTCTGGCCGACCTCAGCGTCTACTCGGCCTTCCGCGCGCAGGGCGAGACCGTCTTCACCGGCTACGAGTTCCTCAACACCGAGTCGACCATCCTCGGCATCATCAGAGACGGCGCCTCGGTCGACCGCGCGGTGGCCGGCGACATCGCCGAGATCATCCTCGCCGAGACCTCGCTCTACGCCGAGTCGGGCGGGCAGGACGCCGACGAGGGCTCGATCGTCGGCAACGGTTTCGACCTCGAGGTGCTCGACGTGCAGAAACCCGTCAAGGGCCTCGTCAGCCACCGCGTGCAGGTCCGCTCGGGTGAGGTCGGCGTGGGTGCCGGCGCGACCAGCGTCGTCGACCCCACCTACCGTCGCGGCGCGACGCAGGCGCACTCGGCGACGCACCTCATCCACGCGGCTCTCCGCCAGGTGCTCGGGCCGGAGGCGCACCAGGCCGGCTCGTACAACAAGGCGGGCTACATGCGGCTCGACTTCAACTGGTCGAACCCCCTGTCGACCGACACTCGCACCGAGATCGAAGACATCGCCAACTCGAAGGTCCGCGACGATCTCGAGGTGACCACTCGCATCCTGCCCCTCGACGAGGCGCGGGCGGCGGGCGCCATGGCGCTCTTCGGCGAGAAGTACGGCGACGAGGTGCGCATGGTCGACATCGGCGGCCCCTGGTCACGCGAGCTGTGCGCGGGCACGCACGTGAGCCACTCGTCGCAGATCGGACTGATCAATCTGGTGGGGGAGTCCTCGATCGGGTCGACCAACCGCCGCGTCGAGTCGCTCGTCGGCATCGACGCCTTCCGCGACTTCGCAACCGAGCGCGCCCTGATCAACCAGCTGACGTCGTCGCTCAAGACGCCGCGCGCCGAGCTTCCCGACCGCATCGCCGACCTGTCGGCGCAGCTCAAGGCGGCCGAGAAGCGCATCGCCGAGTTCGAGTCGGCGGCTCTTTCGACCCGAGTCCCGGCCATCGCCCTGAAGGCCTCGCCCGTCGGCACCGTCACCCTCGTCGCCGAGCACGTGGGCCAGCTCAAGTCGACCGACGACCTCCGCAGCCTCGCCACGAGCGTCCGCGAGCGGCTCGGGCAGGGCTCGACCTCGGTCGTGGCCCTCGCGGCCGACGTGCAGGGCAAGCCCGCGGTCATCGTCGCGACGACCCAGGGTGCCCGCGACGCAGGATCGAAGGCGGGCGCCCTGGCGCGCACCGCGGCATCCATCCTCGGCGGCGGGGGCGGCGGCAAAGACGACCTGGCGCAGGGCGGCGGCTCCGACGTCTCGGCCATCCCGACCGCGCTGTCGGCGATCGTCGACGCCGTCCGCGGCTGAGCCCGGCAGTGTCGGAGACAGGCGGCGGAGCCTTTCGACGCGGCGCCCGCGTGGGAGTCGACGTCGGCAAGGTGCGCATCGGTGTGGCCCGGACCGACCCGGACGGCCTGATCGCGACGCCCATCGAGACCGTGCAGCGTTCAGGTGAGACCGGTGACGACATGCGTCGCATCCTGTCGCACGTGGCCGAGCTCGACGCCGTCGAGATCGTCGTCGGGCTGCCGCTCTCGCTCTCGGGCGGCGACACTCCGTCGACAGGAGACGCCCGTGGATTCGCGGATCGCCTGGCTGCCGCCGCGGCACCGATCCCCGTGCGGCTCGTCGACGAGCGGTTGTCGACGGTGACGGCTCAGAGCGCCCTCCGCGCGGCGGGGCGATCGTCGAGGAAGCAGCGGTCCGTTGTGGACCAGGTGGCCGCTGTTATCATCGTGCAGCACGCCATCGACCTCGAACGATCGAGCGGACGTCCACCGGGCCTCCTCGTCGATGCACCGGCGCCCCCCGACGAAAGACGATGAGACGTGGCTGACGAACCCTTCTGGGACGACATCTTCAGCGGTTCAGCCGATCGCGCAGCAGCGGATCGAGCCCGGCCCGGGCGACCCGGCAACGGCCGTGCGATGACCGACGAGACCGCAGGCGACCGCGATGACGCAGCCCGGGTGACGGGCGACGACCTGCCCGCGCCCATGTCGCGTCGCGAGCTTCGAGAGCGCGAGCGCCTGACCGCAGCCTCCGCCGCCGCGGAGACCACTGCGCCGATGGGCCCGACGTCGGCCCCCGCCGATGGGCTTGCCGTCGCACCCGCCACCCGGCCCGCACCGGCAGCCCCGCCGACTCCCGCCGCCCAGCCGGCACCGGCAGCCCCGCCGACTGTCGACGGAGATCCTGCGCCCACGCCGGGGCCGGACGCCGTCCAGGGAGACACCGCACCGACAACGACGGTCTCGCCGACCGGCGCGCCGTCGCGCCGCAGCCCGAAGACGCCCAGGTCCGGAAAGCCCCGCGCGAGCCGAAGCCGCCCCGCGAGCGGCGCGCGCGTCACGGACATCGTCGCGGCGCCCTGATCCTGGTGATCGTGCTCGTCGTCGTGCTCGGCGGCGGCACCGCCGGCGGCTACACCCTCTGGCACCAGTACGGCCCGAGCGTGAGCGCCCTCTTCGGCAAGAAGCCGACCGACGACTACACCGGCTCGGGCAACGGCAAGAAGGTCGACTTCACGATCGTGTCGGGCGACATCGGCGAGACGATCGCCGCGAAGCTGGCGAAGGCCGACATCACCAAGTCGTCGGAGGCGCCCTACAAGCTGCTGCTGGCCGATCAGAACATCCAGTTCCAGCCGGGCACCTACTCGATGTTCGAGCACATGAGCGCGCAGTCGGCGATCAGCCGGCTGCAAGAGCCGTCGACCCTCATCACGACCAAGCTCGTGATCCCCGAGGGCACGACCCTGAAGGGCATCGTCAGCCTCATGGCGTCGGTGACGAAGATCCCGACGGCCACCGTCCAGGCCGCGGCGAACGACTACAAGTCGTACGGTCTGCCGTCGAATGCCACGAGCCTCGAGGGCTACCTCTTCCCCGCGACCTACGACCTCCAACCGCACAAGACGGCGCACGACTATTTCGCCGACATGGTCGCTGTGATGAAACAGCATCTCGCGGCCGACGGCGTCGCCCCGGCCAACTACGAGCACACGATCATCTTCGCGTCGCTCATCCAGAAGGAGGCCGGCCTCGCCGCCGACTACCCGAAGGTGGCGCGCGTCTTCCAGAACCGCCTCGACCAGGGCATGCTGCTGCAGTCCGACGCCACCGTCGCCTACGGCGCCGGCACGACGAACAGCGTGACGACGACCGACGCGCAACGCGCGGACGCGAGCAACCCCTACAACACGTACGTGCACAAGGGGCTGCCCGTCGGGCCGATCTCGAATCCTGGTGACATCGCCTTGAACGCCGCCCTCCACCCGGCCGCTGGCGACTGGCTCTACTTCGTGACCGTCAACCTCGAGACCGGCCAGACCGTGTTCTCGGCCACCTACGCCGAGCACCAGCAGGCCGTGGCGCAGTTCCAAACCTGGCTTCGGGCGCACCCTTCGTACCAGTAGCGGGTTGTCCACAGGCGGGAGGCTGGGGTCTCCCCGTGTGGAAGAATCGACTCCATGCTTCGTTGGTTGACCGCGGGTGAGTCTCATGGCCCCGAACTCATTGCCGTTCTCGAGGGCCTGCCCGCCGGCGTGCCCGTGCTCCTCGACGACATCCAGGCCGACCTGGCCCGGCGCAAGCTCGGCTACGGCCGCGGCTCGCGCATGAAGTTCGAGCAAGACGAACTGCACATCTCGGGTGGTGTCATCCACGGCCGCTCGATCGGCAGCCCCATCGCCCTCCGCGTCGGCAACACCGAATGGCCGAAGTGGGAAGAGGTCATGAACTCGCAGCCCGTCGAGGTGAGCGAGGCCTCCCGGGGTCGCAGCGCACCGCTCACGCGCCCGCGCCCCGGCCACGCCGACCTCGTCGGCATGCAGAAGTACGGCTTCGACTCGGCCCGCCCCATCCTCGAGCGCGCCAGCGCCCGCGAGACCGCCGCGCGCGTCGCCCTCGGCGCCATCGCGAAGTCGTTCCTGGCCGAGCTCGGCATCGAACTCGTCAGCCACACCCTCTCGATCGGGCCCGTCCGCGTGCCCGAGGGGCGTCCCCTGCCGACCCTCGACGACGTCGAAGCACTCGACGCCGACCCGTTGCGCTGCTTCGACGGCGAGACGAGCGCCCTCATGGTCGCCGAAGTCGACGAGGCGAAGAAAGACGGCGACACCCTCGGCGGCATCGTCGAGGTGCTCGCCTACAACGTCCCCCCGGGGCTCGGCTCGCACGTGCAGTGGGATCGCAAGCTCGACGCCAAGCTCGCCGAGGCGCTGATGAGCATCCAGGCGATCAAAGGCGTCGAGATCGGCGACGGATTCCTCACCACGACACGCCGCGGCTCGAAGGCGCACGACGCGCTGCTCCAGACCGGGCAGGGCATCGCCCGCGAGACCGATCGCGCCGGCGGCACCGAGGGTGGCATGTCGACGGGTACCGTGCTGCGCGTCCGCGCCGGCATGAAGCCGATCGCGACCGTGCCGCACGCCCTGCCGACCGTCGACGTCGCCACGGGCGAGACCGCCAGCGCCCACCACCAGCGCTCCGACGTCTGCGCCGTGCCGGCTGCCGGCGTCGTGGCCGAGGCGATGGTCGCACTCGTGCTCGCCAACGCCGTCGTCGAGAAGTTCGGCGGCGATTCGATCGACGAGACCAGCCGCAACCTCACCTCCTACCTCGACGCGATCCCCGACCTGCTCACCACGACCGCCGAGTCCACCGTCGCCGCCGGCACCGGAGTCGCTGCGGCCTCGCTCTGATGGCCGAGCGCACCACCCGGCCCGTCGTCGTGATCGGCCCCATGGGCGCGGGCAAGTCGAGCGTCGGCAAAAAGCTGGCAAAGGCTCTCGGGCGCAGCTTCGTCGACACCGACCGCGTCTTCGTGCGCGAGCACGGCGTCATCGCCGACTTCTTCGAGGCCCACGGCGAAGAGCGCTTCCGCGAGGTCGAGCACGAGGTGGTGTCGAAGGCGTTGCAGGATGCCGAGACGGTCGTCTCGGTCGGCGGCGGCGCCGTCCTGCATCCTGACACCCGCTCTCGGCTGCAGACTGCTCACGTAGTGCTCCTCACCGTCACCCCCGAGGCCGTCACGAGCAGGATCACCGGCAGAGACCGCCCGCTCCTGCACCACGACGGTCTCACCGCCTGGAAGGAGATCGCCGACCGGCGAGCTCCGATCTACGCCTCCCTCGCCGACTTCACGGTCGACACCTCGAACAGGCCCATCGCCCATGTCGTCGACGACATCGTGCGCTGGGTCGGAACGGACCAGCCATGACCGACGCCCCCGCCGCAGCGCCACTCGATGCCGGCGCCCCCACGGTGGGCGTGCCCACCACCGTCATCTCCGTCTCGGGTGCGGCCCCGTACGACGTGCTCGTCGGCCGCGGCCTCGTCGCCGAGCTTCCCGACGTGCTCGGGCCGAAGGTCAAGAAGGTGCTGATCGTACACGCGCCGCCCCTCGGCGCGAAAGCCGAACAGCTGCGCACCAGCCTCGTCGCCGCCGGCTACGAGGCGCTCATGGCCGAGGTGCCCGACGCCGAGGCCGGCAAGCGGGTCGAGGTGGCTGCCTTCTGCTGGCAGATCCTGGGCCAGGCCGACTTCACCCGCACCGACGCAGTCGTCGGGCTCGGCGGGGGAGCGACCACCGACCTCGCGGGCTTCGTCGCTGCGACCTGGCTGCGCGGCGTGAAGCTCGTGCAGATCCCCACCACGGTGCTCGGCATGGTCGACGCGAGTGTCGGCGGCAAAACCGGCATCAACACGAACGAGGGCAAGAACCTCGTCGGCTCGTTCTACGCACCGGCCGGTGTGCTGGCCGACCTCGACCTGCTCGACGGGCTCGCGCGCAACGAGATCCTGGCCGGGTTCGCTGAGATCGTGAAGGCCGGTTTCATCGCCGAGCCCGAGATCCTCGACATCATCGAGGCCTCCGTCGATCGGGTAGTCGACCCCACCACGCCTGAGTTCCGTCGCGTCGTCGAGCTCTCGATCGCGCTCAAGGCGCGGGTGGTCGGCGAGGACTTCACCGAGGCCGGGCTCCGCGAGATCCTGAATTACGGCCACACCCTCGGGCACGCGATCGAGCACGCCGAGAGATACCAGTGGCGCCACGGGACCGCCGTGTCGATCGGCATGGTCTTCGTCGCCGAGCTGTCGCGGCTCGCAGGGCGGCTCTCCGACGAGGTCGTCGACCGGCACCGCAGCATCCTGACCTCGCTCGGCTTGCCGATCAGCTACCCGACCGGCCGCTGGTCGACGCTTCTCGCCACGATGCAGCGCGACAAGAAGGCGCGCGCCGGGCACCTCCGGTTCATCGTGCTCGACGACATCGCCCGGCCGACCGTGCTCGAGGCGCCCGACAACAGCCTGCTCTTCGCGGCCTACCAAGAGATCGGCTCGTGACGACCGTCCTCGTGGTCGTCGGCCCCGACATCGGGCGGCGGGGCCTACGTCTGCCCGGCGGCGCGGCCGCCGGGCAGGGCTCCGGTGCGAACGAGTCGGTGGCCGAGCTCCGCCGCGGCCTCGAAGGGCTCGACGGCCTCGTCGACGTCGCCGTCGACTTCCGGCAGACCGACGACGAGGCCGAACTCATCACGTGGCTGCACCAGGCGGCCGACGACGGCTGGGGCGTCGTGCTCGACCCGGGCGGGTTCACGCACTACTCGTACGCGCTGCGCGACGCGGCAGCCCTGGTGGTCGACACCGGCCTGCCGCTGATCGAAGTCCACCTCGCCAACCCGGCGTCGCGCGACGACTTCCGCGCCGCCGGCGTCATCTCGGCCGTGTCGACTGGCATCATCGCGGGTCTCGGCGTCGACTCCTACCGCCTCGCCGTGCGTGCCGCCGCCGAGCGTGTGCAGTTGCGCGCCGCGGCCGCCGCTCCCGCCGCGCCTTCGGCCGGCTGACGCCCGGCGCCCGGCGCCCGGCGCCCAGCGCCCAGCGCCCGGCGCCGCCGAGGCACCTCCGATCCGACCGATTCCGCCCTCCGCGGGGCCGTTTCTCGTCTGATCGGTGGTGCCTCGACGCACGGCACCGGCCGAGACGGTCAGCGCCAGCGCCAGCCGGCGCCGCCAGCGCGGTACAGCGAGACCGCCCAGCCGAGACCGACGACCAGGCCGACCGCAGCCAGCGGGATCGCAACCCCGGGGCCGCGCCCATGCCAGAGCGAGCCGTTCAGGATCGTCACGGTGATCCACGCGGCCAGCACGATCGAGCTCACCACGACAAGACCTTTCGTCCGCCGCGTGGACGGCCCCCGCCGTCTCGACCACCCTCGCAAGAAGCCGTTGCTGACGAGGAAGCCGGCGTAACCCGGGTAGTAGACCCAGAAGAAGTCGACCTTCGTCGTGGTATCGAGCACGAACGACGTGACCAGGGCTGCCACGGCTGCAGTCTGGAGCACCCAGATGCCCGCGAAGAGCACCCGCCGCGGGGGCGGAACCGGCGAACCGGGATCCTGCAGCCGACCTTCGCGGTAGGCGCGAGACGTGCCCTGCTCCCAGACCGGTGGCCGCGGCTTCCTCGCCCTCATGGGGCCGACCGTACTCCGGGGCGGCGGGCGGCACCCGAACTGGGACTGCGCCGAGCGGCTGCGGGAGGCGCAGGCTGGCGGCATGGAGCAGATCAGGATGGCAGCGTTCGGCCTGGCCCTCGGGCTCGCCGACACCGCGTGGTTCGTGTCGCGCAATCTCGTCGCGCGACTGATCCTGGAGCCCGTCAAGAACCGCCGTCGCCATGAGGCGACCGTGCCGGCGACCGCGGCCACAACCGTCCCCGCAGCCGTACGCTGACCCTGGCGCCGCCGAGCGGCCGCGCCCGAGAGGACGCACGATGCCGACGAGAGCACCCGAATCCGACCTCACCGGCTGGGTGCGCTCGCCCTTCACCGGAGGCGGGCTGACGTACGACTGCTTCGAGAAGGGGGCCGGCCCCGGCGTCGTGCTGATCCCCGAGGTTCCGGGCATCACGACCGAGGTGTTGGGCCTCGCCGACCACCTCGTCGACGAGGGCTTCACCGTGGTCATCCCGTCGCCGTTCGGCGAGCCCGGGCGGCCCGTCTCTGCCGGCTACGCCCTGCGCGTCGTGGCCCGCCTTTGTGTCGCCGCCGAGTTCCGCGCCTTCGCCACGAACGCCCACCGCCCGATCACCGACTACCTGCGCGCGGTCGCCTCCGACCTCGCATCCCGCACCGGCGGGTCCGTCGGCGTGATCGGCATGTGCTTCACCGGCGGCTTCGCCCTGGCCGCGGCGGTCGACGACTCGGTGGCGGCCTCGGTGCTGAGCCAGCCCGGCGTGCCCTTCCCGATCTCCAAGGCCGCGAGGCAGGATCCGAGCGTCTCGGTCGCCGAATTCGATCGCATCGCCCAGCGCGCGAACGAGGGCGCCGTCTGTGCGATCGGGCTGCGGTTCAGCAACGACTCCGTGGTGCCGCCCGCCCGCTTCGACGCCATCAAGCGGAAGCTCGGCGACGCCTTCGAGGTGATCCAGCTCGACTCGTCGCCGGGCAACGAGTGGGGCTTCGCCGGGTCTGCGCACTCGGTGCTGACACACGAGGTGCGCGAGGTGAAGGGGCACCCGGCTCTGGCCGCGCGCGAGCGGGTGGTCGCCTTCCTCCGCGAGCGGCTGGCACCGGTGGCGCCGTGAAGGTAGCCGACTCGGTCGCCTTCGTCACGGGCGCGAACCGTGGGCTCGGCTCCGCCTTCGTCGAGGCGCTGCTCGAACGGGGCGCGGCCCGGGTCTACGCCGGCACTCGGCCGGGGCACCCGGTGAGCGACGACCCACGCGTGGTGACGATCCCGCTCGACGTCACGGACGCAGCGCTCGTCACGGCTGCGGCCGAACGCTGCGGTGACGTCGAGATCCTGATCAACAACGCTGGCATCATGCGACTCGACCCGCTCATCGCCGCCGAGACCGACGAGGCCGCGCGCGACGAGATGGAGGTGAACTTCTTCGGCACGCTGCGCCTGTGCCGGGCCTTCGCACCGGTGCTGGCCCGGAACGGCGGGGGAGCGATCGTCAACGTGCTCTCGGTCGCGAGCTGGATCGCCCCCGTGGCCAGCGGCGGCTACGGTGCCTCGAAGGCGGCCGCATGGTCGTTGACCAACGCGGTCCGACTCGAGCTGCACGAGCAGGGCACCCTCGTGACGGCCGTGCACGCGGGCTTCATCGACACCGAGATGGTGACTCGGGTCAGGGCCCCGAAGGTCAGCCCGCAGGATGTCGTCGCGCAGACTCTCGACGGGATCGAGCGCGGCGAGGTCGAGATCCTCGCCGACGACGAGAGCCGGCGGGTGAAGGAGGCCCTGCCGCGCGACCACGCCGAGCTGTACCCGCCGCTGCAGGCGATCTGGGACGGCCGGCGGCGGCGCTGAACCTCGAGCACCGCAACCGCACGGCCAGGTGGCTCTTGGCCGGATCCACTACGGTTCGGACGAGGCCAGGAGGAGACACGGTGCAGCAGTGGAGATTCGTTCTCGAACGCAAGTGGCTGCAGTTCGGGGCAGGCGCCCTCGTGTTCACGATCATCTGCGTGATCGGGTCGGCTTGGCAGTGGCACACCTTCGGCCAGGTCGTCTCCGCCCTCCACCTGCAGAACCAGAACTACGACCAGAGGCCGGTCGCGATCGGCGCGTTGCTTCCCGACCGCGAGGCGTACTCCGCCGACGACCAGTTCAGAAAGGTCAGTGTCTCGGGGCACTACCTCTCCTCGAAGACCTTCCTCGCACGTGATCGGTCGTACAACGACAACCCCGGGTTCGAGGTGCTCGTGCCTCTGCAGACGGCATCCGGGTCGGTGTTCATCGTCGACCGCGGCTGGCTCGCCACCGGCACGACGCACGACTACCCCGACTCGATCCCGGCCCCTCCATCCGGGCGCGTGACAGTCACGGCGCGTCTCGCCGCGTCCGAGCCGCAGATCTCCGGTCGCACCGACATCCCCGGGTCCGACGAGGTCGCCGTCATCGGCCTGCCCGACCTCCAGAGCAAGCTGCACCTGCCGACCTACACCGGCGCCTACGGCCAGATGGTCTCCGAGAGCCCGGCCGTGGCCACCCGGCCGGCCGCCATTCTGAAGCCCGTCATCGACTACGGCCCGACCCTCTTCACGGCGATCGCGATCGCGCTGGCCGGCCTCGTCGCAGTGGTGCTGTACTTCACGCTGATCAACCGCGAGTTCGACAATCGCTACAGCGACGAGGAGGACCGACGGTGGCTCGACGAGCGCCGGGAGTATCGCAGGGCGCGCCGCGGCCCCGCCGACGACGAGCTCGAAGACGAGATCCTCGACGAGGCCGACTACACGAGCTCGAAACCGGGCACCAGGATCAGCCGCGGCATCTGACCCCCTCACGGCCCCTGTGCTTGGGGGCATGGTGCTCGTGGGACGTTCGCTCTTGACAGCGCCTAATCGACATAGCTAGGTTAGCGCCATGGAACCGATCCAACGCGTCACCGCCCCGACGCTCGACGTGCTCGAGGCGCTGCTCGACAGCGACGACGGGCCGCTTTGGGGCCTTGTCGTCATCAAGGCGACCGGGCGGCCGTCCGGCACGATCTACCCGATCCTCGAGCGCCTCGAGCGCCAGGGCTGGATCGTCGGCTCATGGGAGGCCGAGGGCGAGCGCAGCGGGCCGCGCCGGCGCCTCTACGAGTTCACGCCCGAGGGCCGGGTCGCCGCACAGGAGCTGCACGAGACCGCGGATGCCCGGCGGGCCGTGGCCGCGGCCCGCCCGTCGCGCAGCGCCTCGGCGAGCGGCTCGGCGAGCGACTCGGCGAGCGGCTCGGCCGGCGGCTCGGGTCGGGCGGTGACCTCGTGACCGCCGCTCGCCCCCTCAGCCGCCGCCTCGTCGAGGCCGCTGTCGCCCTCTCGCCCGAAGCGCACCGCGAGACCCGCCGCGAGCAGTGGCTCGCCGACCTCGACGGCGCAGCCGACCTCGACCTGAGCGCCTTCCGGCTCGCGATGGGCGCGTTCACGACGGCGCTCTTCCACCGTCGCTCGGGTCGTCGCTCGACCTGGGGCGAGGCCGTGGCTGCAGGATCCCGCGGCCCGCGCGCCGTCCGCCTGGCGCCGCTTCTCATCGCGCTCGCGTTCGCGTCGATGGTGTTCGGCGTCGTGCTGCTCGATCTGCTCGACCGGTACGAGCAGAGTCCATGGTTCCACGCCCTCGTCCACGTCAGCGCGGCATTCGTCTCCCTCGTCCCCGGCCTCGCGTTCATCGCGGCCCTCGCCCTGATCGACGGAGCAGGACGCGCGCGCCGCGGCCTGTCGAGCGCGGCCGTCCTGCCCGTCATCGCGATCTTCGGGGGCGAGCTGCTCGGGGTGTTCCGACTCTTCACGTCGCTGGACTGGATGTGGTTCGCAATCACGTACGCCGCTGTGACGGCGATCTGGTTCGCCGCACACAGGGTCCGAGGCGTTCGGTGGCTGCTCGTCGCCCTGCCGGTGGCGATCTTCGCCGTGACGTGGTCGATCGCCGTCTTCGACCGGGGCGCCGACGGCCTGCCCGTGACGCTGCAGTTCGGGCTGCGCTGGCTATTGATCCTCGTGCCGTTCGTCGGCTGCCTCGCCGCCGGCATCCTGGGCACGCGCGCCACCCGATCGTGGGGTGGCACGGCACGGCGCCTCCAGCCACACTGACGACATGACGACGCAGGGGGCCTCGGCGACGAGGGACGACGACGATGTGACCATTGCACAGCTGTGCCTCGACCTCGGCCGGCCGAAAGAGGCGCATCGCATTCTGACGAAACTGACGGGGCAAGGCGACGTCAGTCACGCCACCGTCCTTCTGATGGCCGAGGCCAGCCTGCAAGTGCGCGCCACTCGCGCATCCCTCGAGTGGGCCCGAAAGGCCGTCCAGGCCGATCCGTCGAACGAATGGGCGTGGCGTCTCGTCGCGGCATCGGCCTCGCGCAATCGGGACCATCATGAGGCGCTGAAGGCGGCTCTGACGGCGATCGATCTCGCCCCCGGAAACTGGGTCACCCATGCTCAACGAGTGGAGGTCGACATCGAGAACAATCGCGTGACGGAGGACACCTGGGATGCAGCCCAAGAGGCCGTTGCGCTGGCTCCGAACGAGCCCGGCGCCTTACTGGTCAGTGCTCGGCTCGCCCACTCGAAGGGCTTCATCGACGGCGCGGAGACCTTCTATCGCGAGGTCCTCCGACTCGACCCCGCTCACGCTTATGCGAAGCGACAGCTGGCGCAGGTCAAGCTCGACAGCAATAAGTTGGGGGATGCCACGGCCGCGTTCGCGGAGATGCTCGCCGAGAACCCGGGGTCGCGCATCATCGCACGGCGACTCCGGCGCGCCGTGCTGCGCTCGCTCGACTGGGTCAACGGCATCCTGCTCTCCGGCCTGATGCTGGTCGGACTCATCGCGGCGATGAGCATCGGGTCGTCGCACCTGTCCGGGGGAGTCCGGGGGGCGATCGCCGGTGTGGGCGTATTGATGATCGTGGGCCTCGCCCTGGCGTGGCGCCGCTACCGGCGAGGTCTCGGCCAGGGCGGCTCCGACTTCCTGCGACGCCTGCCGAGGCTCAGCCCCGGCCTCGTGGTGCTCGCGGCGTTCCAGGCGGTGGTGCTCCTCTCGACCGTGGTGCTGATCGTACTTCTCGTGGCTTCCGTCCCGGGGCTCGGCGCCGTTCTGGCAGGTGCCGCCATCATCGCAAGTGCCCTGGTCTTCGTGTGTCTCGTCTACGCGGGCGTGATGCGCGCAGTCATGTGAGACCCCGCGTTTCGGCCGAGGTGCCAGCGCCGCGGCGCGGGGAGGTCGGCCGAAACGCGGGGTGTTGCGCGAGCCGGAGCACACCTCAGGGGCGCGCGTAGACTCTCGGGTAGACTTGTCGATGGCCCGAGCGGCCGCACGCACGGGGGCCCGGGCCCCCTCTCACTTCATCTTCACAAAGGACTTCCGCGCATGGCCACCACTAACGACATCAAGAACGGCGCCGTTCTCAACCTCGACGGCCAGCTCTGGAACATCGTCGAGTTCCAGCACGTGAAGCCGGGCAAGGGCGGCGCATTCGTCCGTACCAAGATGAAGAACGTCATGACTGGCAAGGTCGTCGACAAGACGTTCAACGCCGGCACGAAGGTCGACTTCGCCAACGTCGACCGCCGCGAGTACACCTACCTCTACGCCGAGGCCGACGGCTACGTGTTCATGGACACGACCGACTACGACCAGATCAACATCCCCGCCACCGTCGTGGGCGACGCCAAGAACTTCATGCTCGAGAACCAGAACGTGCAGGTCGCCCTGCACGATGGCGACCCGCTCTACATCGAGCTCCCCGCCTCGGTCATCCTCGAGGTCACGTACACCGAGCCGGGCCTCCAGGGCGATCGCTCGACCGGGGGCACCAAGCCCGCCACCGTCGAGACCGGCTACGAGATCCAGGTGCCCCTCTTCCTCGAGAACGGCACCAAGGTCAAGGTCGACACGCGCGACGGCAGCTACCTCGGCCGCGTCAACGACTAAGGCCGCCGCACACCTGTGAGCGCACGAACCAAGGCGCGGAAGCGCGCCCTCGACGTCCTCTACGTCGCCGACATCCGCCAGATCTCCATCGACGACGCGCTCGTCGCCGAGACCCAGCGCGCGATGGCCGAGCCCGAGCGCAACTCCTCCTGGGGCTACGCCCGCGACATCGTGCAGGGCGTCATCGAGAACCGTCCTGAGATCGACGAGCTCATCGAGACCTACTCGCAGGGCTGGACGCTGGCCCGCATGCCCACGATCGACCGCGCGATCCTGCGCATCGGCATCTGGGAGTTGACGCACAACGACGAGATCCCGAGCGCCGTCGCCATCAGCGAAGCCGTCGAGCTGGCGCAGAGCCTCTCGACCGACGACTCCGCGAGCTTCGTCAACGGCCTCCTCGGGCGCATCGCCTCCACCGCCGCCGCCGGGTAGCCGCACGCCTGAGAAGGCACATCGAGAGCGGCGGTATGTTCCGTGGGGCGCGACAGGGTGTCGCACAGAACAGGATGCAGCATGCTTCTCGACGGCAAGACCATCATCGTCACCGGCGGCAACTCGGGCATCGGCGAGGCTATCGTCATCGCGGCCGCCCGCGAGGGCGCCAACATCGTCATCGACTACGTGGCTCACGGCGAAGTCACCGATCAGATCATCGCCAAGATCGAGGCCGCGGGCGGCAAGGCCGTCGGTGTCGACGCCGATGTCTCGACCGCCGACGGCATCCACTCGATGGTCAAGACGGCGGTCGACACCTACGGGCGCCTCGACGTGATCGTCAACAACGCCGGCATCGAGAACCGCACCGGCATCCTCGACACCACAGAGGAGGAGTTCGAGAAGATCATGGCGGTCAACCTCAAGAGCGCATTCTTCGGCACCCAGTTCGCCGCGAAGCAGTTCATCACGCAGAAGACACCCGGCCTTGTCATCAACATGTCGAGCGTGCACGAAGACTGGCCGATGCCAGGCAACATCGCCTACTGCGTCTCGAAGGGTGGCACCCGCATGCTCACCCGCACCGCCGGTGTCGAACTCGGCCCGCACGGCATCCGTGTCGTGAACGTGGCTCCCGGCGCCGTCGACACCCCGATCAACGCCGAGACCGTGGCCGACCCCGCCAAGCTGAAGATGCTCGACGACTCGATCCCCGTCGGCAAGCTCGCGCAACCGGAGGACATCGCCGAGATGGTGGTCTTCCTCGCGTCGGGCAAGGCGTCGTACATGACTGCGACGACGGTCTTCATTGACGGCGGCATCATGCAGGGGAGTGTCGGCCTCTAACCGCGCCCGACCCTTACCTTTTCGGCTCGCCCTGACCGTCCGGACGGTCAGAGTGAGCCGAAAAGGTTAGGGATCGTGGGGTGGACATGTTGCGTGCAACTTGGTTGTGCACAATGTGGTACTGTGAGCGCATGGCCACCGCACCGGCAACGCCGCTGCTCGACGAGCAGATCTGCTTCGCGCTCTACAGCGCGTCGCGGGCGCTGACATCGCACTATCGCGAGCTGCTCGCCCCCCTCGGCATCACCTACCCGCAGTATCTGGTGATGCTCGTGCTGTGGGAGGAAGGCTCCGTCTCGGTCTCGCACCTCGGCGACCGCCTGCACCTCGATTCCGGAACGCTCTCGCCGCTGTTGCGCCGCCTCGAGACCGCCGGCCTCCTGACGCGCGCCCGCAGTACCGCCGACGAGCGGGTCGTCGAGGTCGTACCGACGGCCGAGGGCGGCAGGATCCGAGAGCTGGCCACCTCGATCCCGGCCGGTGTCTGCGCCGCGACCGGCCTCGCTCCTGAAGCCATCCGCCTTCTTCAGCAGCAGATCACCGCCATCGCCGACAGCGTGCGCTCGGCCCCCTGACCCGCCCGACCTCTCCCGCCTCACTCACACGAAAGAAGAGACACATGCCCACTCGCACCGCACGCACCGCCTGGAACGGAACCCTCGAGGAGGGCTCGGGCCAGGTCGAGCTCACCTCGTCGAAGCTCGCCACGTTCGACGTCTCCTTCCCGAAGCGCGCCGCCGACGAGGCCGGCGGCTACACCAGCCCCGAAGAGCTGATCGCCGCGGCGCACTCCGCCTGCTATGCGATGCAGTTCTCGGCCATCCTGGGCGCTGCCGGCGGCACCATCGAGGCGCTCGACGTCAAGGCCGACGTCTCGCTCGGCCCGGACTCGTCCGACGGCGGCTTCAAGCTGACCGGCATCAAGCTCACCGTCCGTGGCGAGGTCACCGGCGTCACTGCTGAGCAGTTCGCCGACGCCGCAGCCACCGCAAAGGCCGGCTGCCCGGTCTCGAAGGCGCTGACGGGTGTCGAGATCACGCTCGACGCGCAGCTCGAGGCCTGACCTCACCCCCTCGACTCCCGCGACCGGCACACGATCTAGTCCGCGGACTAGATCCTGTGCCGGTCGCGGGAGTTTTGTCATGGGCGGGAAGCGCTAGGCTGGTCGAACGACACGACCACCTTCAAATCCGCCCAGAGAGACGGGAAAGGAGGTCCGATTGAGCACCAGAACAGTGCTGAGTCAGGCTGACATCACACGCGCGCTCACGCGCATCGCCCACGAGATCCTCGAGGGCAACCGTGGGGCCGACGATCTCGTGGTGATGGGAATCCCCACCCGAGGCGTCCTTCTCGCCGACAGGATCGCGACGGCCCTCGCCACGATCAGCGGCCAGACGGTGCCCGTCGGCGCCGTCGACGCCACGCTGTACCGCGACGACCTGCGCCGCCAGCCCACCCGGGCTCCCATGCCGACGAGCGTGCCCGAGGGCGGCATCGACGGCAAGACCGTCGTGCTGGTCGACGACGTGCTCTACTCGGGCCGCACGATCCGAGCCGCGCTGGATGCGCTGAGCTCGCTCGGCCGCCCCCGCATCGTGCGTCTCGCCGTGCTGGTCGACCGCGGCCACCGCGAGCTGCCGATCCGCGCCGACTACGTCGGGAAGAACCTGCCGACCTCGGCGCAGGAGCGCATCTTCGTGCGTCTCGACGGGGTCGACCACCTCGAAGACGGCGAAGAGGTCGCCATCGAGGGGCCGCCCGACCGTGAGGAGGTCACCCGGTGAAGCATCTCCTCAGCACCGCGGACCTGTCGCGCGACGACGCACTCCGTATCCTCGACATCGCCGAGGACATGGCCGCCGTCTCGACGCGCGAGGTGCGCAAGCTGCCGACTCTCCGGGGCATCACGGTCGTCAACCTCTTCTTCGAGGACTCCACCCGCACGCGCATCTCGTTCGAGGCCGCCGCCAAGCGCCTCAGCGCCGACGTGATCAACTTCGCCGCGAAAGGCTCGAGCGTCTCGAAAGGCGAGTCGCTGAAGGACACCGCGCAGACACTCGCCGCGATGGGGGCCGACGGCATCGTGATCCGGCACCCCGCCTCGGGCGCCCCGCGAGTGCTGGCCGAGAGCGGGTGGGTCGACGCGGGCGTCGTCAACGCCGGCGACGGCACCCACGAGCACCCGACGCAGGCTCTCCTTGACGCGTTCACGATGCGGCGCAGGATCCACGGCACGGCCAGTCGTGGCCGCGATCTCAGTGGCGTGAAGGTGCTGATCGTCGGCGACATCCTGCACTCCCGCGTCGCCCGCTCGAACGCCTGGCTGCTGAAGACTCTCGGCGCCGAGGTGACGTTCGTCGCCCCGCCGACGCTGCTGCCGAACGGTGTCGCCGCCTTCGGCGTCGACGTGCACTACGACTTCGACGAGGCTCTGGCGACCGTCGACCCCGACGTGGTGATGATGCTGCGCATCCAGCAGGAGCGCATGAACGAGGCGTTCTTCCCCAACGGGCGCGAGTACTCGCGATCCTGGGGTCTCACGGCCGACCGGTTCCACCGGCTGCGGCCGACCACGCTCGTGATGCACCCCGGGCCGATGAACCGCGGGCTGGAGATCAGCGACGAGGCCGCCGACTCACCGCAGTCGACCGTGCTCGAGCAGGTCACGAACGGTGTCGCCGTGCGGATGGCCGTGCTCTACCTGACCCTCGCCGGCGGCGAGAGCACACCCGCCGCGACAAGCGCACCCACCGTGACAGAAGGAGCGAAATGACCGACCACCTGATCGTGGGGGCGACCCTCTCGGACGGCCGAACCACCGACATCCTGATCGGTGCAGGCCGTGACGGCGGGGGAGTCGTCAAGGCTCTCGGCACGAACCTCAGCGAAGCGGGCGCGACTCGAATCGATGCCGACGGGCTCCTTGCACTGCCGGGTCTCGTCGACCTGCACACGCACCTCCGCGAGCCCGGCTTCGAGGGCAGCGAGACTGTGCTCACCGGCTCTCGCGCCGCAGCGGCCGGCGGCTTCACGGCCGTCAACGCCATGGCGAACTCGTCGCCCGTCGCCGACACGGCCGGCGTCGTCGAGCAGGTGCAGGCGCTCGGCGACCGCGCAGGCTACGTGACCGTGCGCCCGATCGGCGCCGTGTCGCAGGGTCTCGGCGGCACCCACCTGTCGGAGATCGGCGCCATGGCGCGGTCGAAGGCCCGGGTGCGCGTCTTCTCGGACGACGGCCAGTGCGTCGCCGACCCGCTGCTGATGCGGCGAGCGCTCGAATACATCAAGGGCTTCGGGGGAGTGCTCGCACAGCACGCGCAGGACCCGCGCCTCACGATCGGCGCGCAGATGAACGAGGGAGAGCTCAGCGCGACGCTCGGGCTCGCCGGCTGGCCCGCGGTCGCCGAGGAGTCGATCATCGCCCGCGACGTGCTGCTCGCCCACCACGTCGGCGCCCGCCTGCACGTCTGCCACGTCTCGACCGCGGGCAGCGTCGAGGTGATCAGGTGGGCGAAGTCGCGCGGGTTCGACGTGACCGCCGAGGTCACCCCGCACCACCTGCTGCTCACCGAGGACCTCGTGTCGACCTACGACGCCCGCTACAAAGTGAACCCGCCGCTGCGCCGCGCCGAAGACGTCGAGGCCCTCCGCGCCGCCCTCGCAGACGGCACGATCGACATCGTCGCCACCGACCATGCGCCCCACACCAAGGAGGCGAAGGCCTGCGAGTGGGACAACGCCGCCAACGGAATGGTCGGGCTCGAGTCCGCTCTGAGCGTCGTGCACAAGACGATGGTCGAGACCGACCTGATCGACTGGGCCGACGTCGAGCGCGTGCTCTCGGCCG
The DNA here is from genome assembly GCF_001577365.1 of Frondihabitans sp. PAMC 28766. NCBI lineage: Bacteria > Bacillati > Actinomycetota > Actinomycetes > Micrococcales > Microbacteriaceae > Frondihabitans > Frondihabitans sp. PAMC 28766. Next base: position 2,703,529 of record NZ_CP014513.1, on the reverse strand, counting down.
CCCCGGCGCGCATCGGGCAGGTCGACGGGCACGGGGCGCCGATCGGAGTGGGGTCACCTGCCGAGATCACGCTCTACGATCGAAGTGTGACCAGGACATTCTCGGTCGACGACCTCGCCGGCAAGAGCACGAACTCGCCCTACCTCGAGCGCGAGCTGCCCGGCCGCGTCGTCGCCACCTTCCACTCGGGCTACGCCACGGTGCTCGACGGGCGCGTGCTCGACCCCGAGCTGATCGAGCAGCGCGCGACGGCGGCCGCCCTGTGATCGACTGGGTGATCGGCGCGGGCTTCCTGCTCGCGTGCGTCGGTGTCTACTTCGTCATGCGGTGGGGCTGGAAGCGCCGCGGACGCCGCCAGGCAGACGTCGCCCGCCCGACGCCCGCCCCCGCCGAGGGCGATCTCGGCACAGCGGCCCTCTCGCGCGACCTGTTCTACGTCGCCACGACGCGATCCGGCGACCAGCTCGACCGGATCGTCACGCATGGCCTCGGCTTCCGCGGTCGTGCCGTCGCCACCGTGCACCCCGAGGGCCTCGTGCTCGACATCGCGGGGGTGCGCCCCTTCCTGATCCCGATCGCCGACATCACGAGCGTCGCCACCGCCACCTGGACGATCGACCGCGTCGTCGAGAACGGCGGCCTCGTCCGCATCGGTTGGCGCCTCGGCGAGGCGCCCGTCGACACCTACCTGCGCGACAACGAAGGCTCCACGCCGCTCGTCGACGCTCTCACGGCACTCGTTCCCGCGACCGGCCCTGCAGGTTCTGCAGACGCCGCGGGCACCGCCCCCACCAGAGGAGACACCACCCCGTGACAACGGTCACCCCCACCACCCCCGCCGTGCTCGTGCTCGAAGACGGCAGCCGATTCGTCGGCCGCGCGTACGGTGCGACCGGACGCACCCTGGGCGAGGCCGTCTTCGCCACGGGCATGACCGGCTACCAGGAGACCCTGACCGACCCGTCGTACGCCGGCCAGGTCGTCGTCATGACGGCGCCGCACATCGGCAACACCGGCGTCAACGACGAGGACCCGGAGTCGAGCCGCATCTGGGTCGCCGGCTTCGTCGTCCGCGACGCCAGCCGCGTCGTCTCGAACTACCGGGCCCGGGGCTCGCTCGACGACCAGCTCGTGGACGACGGCATCGTCGGCATCCGCGGGGTCGACACCCGCGCGATCACGAGGCGCCTCCGCGACACCGGCTCGATGAAGGCCGGCATCTTCTCCGGCTCGGAAGCCGAGCTGCCCGAGGCCGACATGCTCGAGATCGTGAAGGCCGGGCGTGACATGCGCGGCCTCAACCTCTCGAGCGAGGTCTCCACCAAAGAGCGCTACGACGTGCCCGCCGTGGGGCAGCGCGTCGGATCCGTCGCCGTGCTCGACCTCGGCGTCAAGGCCTCGACGGTGCGCTACCTCGCCGAGCGCGGCTTCGACGTGATCGTCCTGCCGCAGTCGGTCACGGCCGACGAGCTGCGCGAGATCGCACCGGATGCGCTCTTCTACTCGAACGGCCCCGGCGACCCTGCCGCCTCCGACTCGCAGGTCGAGCTGCTGCAGGGCGCCCTCCGCGACGGGCTGCCCTTCTTCGGCATCTGCTTCGGCAACCAGCTGCTCGGCCGTGCCCTCGGGTTCGGCACCTACAAGCTGCCCTTCGGCCACCGCGGCATCAATCAGCCGGTGTGGGACAAGACCACCGGCACGGTCGAGATCACGAGCCAGAACCACGGCTTCGCGGTCGACGCCCCCATCGACGGCGTGCTCGACTCGCCGGCCGGCTTCGGCCGCGTCGAGGTCAGCCACTTCTCGCTCAACGACAACGTGGTGGAGGGCCTCCGCGCCCTCGATATCCCTGCCTTCTCAGTCCAGTACCACCCCGAGGCGGCCGCGGGCCCCCACGACAGCAACCACCTCTTCGACCGGTTCCGCGCCCTCGTCATCAGCCGTAACGGAGCTTCCGCGTAATGCCAAAACGTCCTGACATCAATTCCGTCCTCGTCATCGGCTCCGGGCCGATCGTCATCGGCCAGGCGGCCGAGTTCGACTACTCGGGCACGCAGGCCTGCCGCGTGCTGCGCGAAGAGGGGGTACGCGTCATCCTGGTGAACCCGAACCCCGCCACGATCATGACCGACCCCGACTTCGCCGACGCGACGTACATCGAGCCGATCACCTCCGAGATCCTGGAGTCGATCATCATCAAAGAGCGCCCCGACGCGGTGCTTCCGACCCTCGGTGGTCAGACCGCTCTCAACGCGGCGATCGCTCTCGACAAGGCGGGCATCCTCGCCAAGCACGGCGTCGAGCTGATAGGCGCGAAGGTCGACGCGATCAACCGCGGCGAGGACCGCCAGATCTTCAAAGAGCTCGTCATCGAGTCCGGTGCCGAGGTGGCCCGCTCGCACATCGCGCACCACCTCGACGAGGCGCTCGCCTTCGCCGACGACCTCGGCTACCCGCTCGTCGTCCGCCCCTCGTTCACGATGGGCGGTCTCGGCTCAGGCTTCGCGCACACGCCCGACGAGCTGCTGCGCATGGTCGGCGACGGCCTGCACTCCAGCCCCACCAGCGAGGTCCTGCTCGAAGAGAGCATCACCGGCTGGAAAGAATACGAGCTCGAGCTCATGCGCGACATGGCCGACAACACGGTCGTCATCTGCTCGATCGAGAACGTCGACCCGGTCGGCGTGCACACCGGCGACTCGATCACCGTCGCCCCGGCACTCACTCTCACCGACCGCGAGTTCCAGCGGATGCGCGACATCGGCATCGACATCATCCGACGCGTCGGCGTCGACACCGGTGGCTGCAACATCCAGTTCGCGATCGACCCGGCCGACGGCAGGATCATCGTCATCGAGATGAACCCGCGCGTCTCGCGCTCGAGTGCCCTCGCCTCGAAGGCCACCGGCTTCCCGATCGCCAAGATCGCGGCCAAGCTGGCCATCGGCTACCGCCTCGACGAGATCCCCAACGACATCACCAAGGTGACTCCAGCGTCGTTCGAGCCGAGCCTCGACTACGTCGTCGTCAAGGTGCCCCGCTTCGCGTTCGAGAAGTTCCCGGCCGCCGACACCACGCTCACAACCACCATGAAGAGCGTCGGCGAAGCGATGGCCATCGGCCGCAACTTCACCACGGCTCTGCAGAAGGCCCTGCGCTCGCTCGAGAAGCGCGGCTCGAGCTTCCACTGGAAGGGCGAGCCCGGCGACGTCGACGCTCTGCTCGAGCTCTCGTCCGTGCCGACGGACGGCAGGATCGTGACGGTGCAGCAGGCGCTCCGCGCCGGCGCCACGCCTTCGCAGGTGTTCGACGCCACCAAGATCGACCCGTGGTTCATCGACCAGATCGTGCTGATCAACGAGGTCGCCGATCGCATCCGAACCGCCTCCGACCTTGACTACGACATCATGGCCGAGGCGAAGGACCACGGCTTCAGCGACGCCCAGATCGCCGAGATCCGCGGCCGCTTCGAGCACGACATCCGCGACCACCGGCACTACCTCGGCCTCCGCCCTGTGTACAAGACGGTCGACACCTGCGCGGGCGAGTTCCCGGCCCTTACGCCCTACCACTACTCGTCGTACGACTTCGAGACCGAGGTCGTCGCGTCCGACCGCCGCAAGGTCATCATCCTGGGCTCCGGCCCGAACCGCATCGGGCAGGGCGTCGAGTTCGACTACTCGTGCGTCCACGCCTCGTTCGCCCTGTCGGACGCCGGCTTCGAGACGATCATGATCAACTGCAACCCCGAGACGGTCTCGACCGACTACGACACCAGCGACCGGCTCTACTTCGAGCCGCTCACGCTCGAAGACGTGCTCGAGGTCGTCCACGCCGAGAGCGCCTCGGGCGAGCTCGTCGGGGTCGTCGTGCAGCTCGGCGGCCAGACCGCACTCGGCCTCGCGCAGGGGCTCGCCGCCGCAGGCATCCCGATCCTGGGCACCACGCCCGATGCGATCGACTCGGCCGAAGAGCGCGGGCTGTTCTCGCAGATCCTCGAGCAGGGCGGCCTCCTCGCCCCGCGCAACGGCACCGGCACCGACTACGACTCCGCCGTCGCGGTGGCGGAAGAGATCGGCTACCCCGTGCTCGTCCGCCCGTCGTACGTGCTCGGCGGCCGCGGCATGGAGATCGTCTACTCGTCCGAGCTGATGGCCGACTACTTCTCGCGGGTGCGCGACGAGGTCGTCATCGGCCCCGGCCAGCCCCTGCTCGTCGACCGCTTCCTGGACGACGCGGTCGAGATCGACGTCGACGCCCTCTACGACGGCGACGAGCTCTACATCGGCGGCATCATGGAGCACATCGAAGAGGCCGGCATCCACTCCGGCGACTCGAGCTGCACTCTGCCCCCGGTCACACTCGGCAGGGGCGAGATCGACCGCGTCCGCGAGGCGACGCTCAAGATCGCCGAGGGCATCGGAGTCTCCGGCCTGCTGAACGTGCAGTTCGCGATCGCCGCCGGCGTCCTCTACGTGCTCGAAGCGAACCCGCGCGCCAGCCGCACGGTGCCCTTCGTCTCGAAGGCGCTCGGCATCCCGCTCGCCAAGGCCGCCTCGCTGATCATGGTCGGCAAGTCGATCCGCGACCTCGTCGACTCCGGCCTCCTGCCCGTGCAGGACGGCTCGGACGTGCCCCTCGACTCGCCGATCTCGGTGAAGGAGGCCGTGCTGCCCTTCAAGCGCTTCCGCACCAAGGAGGGCCAGGTCGTCGACAGCGTGCTCAGCCCCGAGATGCGCTCCACCGGCGAGGTCATGGGCATCGACCGCGACTTCCCGCGCGCGTTCGCCAAGAGCCAGGATGCCGCGTACGGAGGGATCCCGACGTCCGGCGTCGTCTTCGTGAGCGTCGCCGACCACGACAAGCGCTCGATCGTGCTGCCGGTGCTGCGCCTCCAGCAGCTCGGCTTCGAGATCATCGCCACCGAGGGCACGGCGACCGTGCTGATCCGCAACGGGATCCACGCGAAGGTCGTCGGCAAGTACTCGGAGGGCGGCGAGAGCGTCGTCGACCTGATCAACCGCGACGAGGTCGACATCGTCGTCAACACGCCGACCGGTTCGTCCGGTCGCGCCGACGGCTACGAGATCCGCGCCGCGACGGTCGCCGCCGACAAGGCGTTGTTCACCACGATCGCCCAGCTCGGCGTCGCGGTGGCGTCGATCGACCAGGCCCACAAACGCTACGAGGTGACGAGCCTGCAGGACTATGCGATCGAGCGGCAGGCAGACCTCGACCGTGCCGCCGCCGCGTCCGGCGCGGCCTCCGGTTCCGCTCCCGGTTCCGCCTCCGCCGGTCTCGCCGCCGAGTCGGTCCGATGACGGCAGCCTTCGGCTCGCGACTCGCCGAGTCGTTCGGCCGCTTCGGGCAGCTCTGCGTCGGCATCGACCCGCACCCCCACCTGCTCGAGCAGTGGGGGCTGCCGGTCTCGGCGGCCGGAGCACAGGAGTTCGGCCTGCGCGTCGTCGAGGCGGCCTCAGGCCTCGCCCCGGTGATCAAGCCGCAGGTGGCGTTCTACGAGCGCTACGGGGCGGCAGGATTCGAGGCGCTCGAGCAGGTGCTGGCCGCGGCTCGCGACACCGACCTCCTCGTCATCGGAGACGCGAAGCGCGGCGACATCGGCACCACGATGGACTCCTACGGCGACGCCTGGCTCGACGACGCGTCGCCTCTGCGTGTCGACGCCGTGACGGTGGCCGCCTTCCAGGGGCTCGGCGCCAACGCCGGATTCATCGCGAAGGCGCGCGCCTCGGGGCGCGGGGTGTTCGTGCTCGCCGCCACGTCGAATCCTGAGGCGCGTCTCACCCAGACGGCGATTCTGTCGGACGGCCGCACCGTCGCCGCAGGTATCGTCGACGACGTGCTCCACGACAACGCCGCGTCCGACCCGTCCGCTTCGCTGGGCTCGTCGTCGCTGGGCTCGTCTTCACTGGGCTCGGTGGGGCTCGTGATCGGCGCCACCGTCGAGCTCGCCGACTACGGCATCTCGCGCGACGCCCTGGTCGGCACGCCGATCCTCGCCCCCGGGTTCGGCGCGCAGGGAGCTCGCTACGGCGACGTGCAGCAGCTCTTCGGCGCGGCGACGGGCAGCGTGCTCGTGTCCGCGTCGAGGTCGTTGCTGCAGGCCGGCGCCTCCCAGCCCACGGCCGCAGCGTCCGTCTCCGCAGTCGCCGCTGCGATCCGCTCGGCCCACGACGAGGTGGCCTCGTGCCTCGCATGACCCCGCCGCCTGTAGACCGGGCTGCTGCCGCCAAGGCCGCCGTCGCTGCTCGCCGGGCCCGCGCTGCCGTCAAGCGGGACGTCGCCGAGCGTGCTCGCACCGCCCTCGAAGTCGCCGAGTCGGGCTGGGCTGCCGAACCGACAGCCCCCGAGGCGACACTCCGCGTGCGCGAGCTGCTGACGAGCATCCCCGGCATCGGGCCCACCCGCGTCGCCCGCATCATGGAGCAGCTCGGCATCGCCGACTCCAAGCGCGTCGGCGGCCTCGGCGTCCGGCAGCGAACGACCCTCAGCGACTGGCTGCAGCACCGTGAGTCGAAGGGGCGCCTCAAATCGCGTCTCGTCGTGCTCGCGGGGCCCACCGCAGTCGGCAAGGGCACCGTGTCGAGCTACATCCGCGACAACTACCCCGATGTGCACCTCTCCATCTCGGCGACGACGCGGGCGCCGCGGCCCGGAGAGATCGACGGCGTGCACTACTACTTCGTCGACGACGCCGAGTTCGACCGCATGATCGCCGAGCACGAGCTGCTCGAGTACGCGACGGTGCACAACTCCTTCCGCTACGGCACGCCGCGGCCGCCGATCGACGCCGCGCTCGACAAGGGCCGCAGCGTGCTGCTCGAGATCGACCTGCAGGGGGCTCGGCAGGTGCGCGCGGTCATGCCGGAGGCCGTCCTCGTGTTCCTGCTGCCGCCCACGTGGGAGGAGTTGGTGCGCCGCCTCATCGGCCGCGGCACCGAAGACACAGCCGATCAACAGCGCCGACTCGAGACCGCGAAGGTCGAGCTGGCTGCGCAGGACGAGTTCGACGCGAAAGTCGTCAACAACGAGGTCAGCGAAGCGGCCCAGGAGGTCGTAGACTTGATGGCATTGCCTGCGGCGCATTCTCGAGCCGCCCGGCAGCCGAAACTTTAGGAGGCACCATGGCCGACAGGAACAAGGGCATCATCGACCCGCCCATCGACGACCTGCTCTCGAAGGTCGAGTCGAAGTACGCGCTCGTCATCTTCGCATCGAAGCGCGCTCGCCAGATCAACGACTACTACGCCGACCTGCACGAGGGCTCGCTCTTCGACAACGTCGGCCCGCTCGTCGACTCCACCATCGACGACAAGCCGCTCTCCGTCGCGATGCACGAGATCAACGAGGACAAGCTCACGTCGAAGCCGCTCGAGGTCGTCCCCGAGTAGTTCGCGCTGCCGCGTCACGCAGGCGGGTCGCCCTTCGGGGCGGCCCGCCTTCGTCGTGCCCCCGGGAGGAAGTCGATCTCGGGAGGACTCGGCGACCTCCGGGGAGGAAACGCACGAATGATCGGCCGCCCGGGAGGATAAACGCCCGGCCGCCGTCGCCGCGGGAGGATCCCGTCGCGCGTGTTCCTCCCGAAAATCTCCGCGCCGCGTCCCTGGGGGAGGAACCTCGCCGAAGTGTCACGTCCAGGGAGGATCGGCCGCGACGCTGGTGCGCGATCGGCGCCCGAGGTTCGTCGAACCACGCGATCCGGGTCGAGCCACCGGATCCCGTGGTTCGACCCGGCCGGCGTGGCGCGAACCAGCCGGCCGGGCCCGCAAGCGGATGACGGGGAGTGACGACGGCCCCGGGGAGTGTCGGAGGGGCGACGGTAGAGTGGGGGAGCCAGTTCAGCAGCCACCCCGCACCACGTTTGAGGATTTCCGTGACGCCTTCCCGCGACCTTCGCCTGTTCACGTCCGAGTCGGTCACCGAGGGCCACCCCGACAAGATCTGCGACCAGATCTCCGACGGCATCCTCGACGCCCTGCTGGCCGTCGATCCACACAGCCGCGTCGCCGTCGAGACCCTCGTCACCACCGGGCTCGTGCACGTCGCCGGCGAGGTCACGACGACCGGCTACGTCGACATCCCCACGATCGTGCGCGACCTCATCACCGGCATCGGCTACAACGACTCGTCGGTCAGCTTCGACGGCCGCACCTGCGGCGTCGAGGTGTCGATCGGGGCGCAGTCGCCCGACATCGCGCAAGGCGTGGACATCGCCCTCGAGGCCCGCACGGGCAGCGACGACGCGCTCAGCCTCCAGGGCGCCGGCGACCAGGGCATCATGTTCGGCTACGCGACCACCGAAACGCCTCAGCTGATGCCGGTGCCGATCTGGCTGGCCCACCGCCTCGCCGAGCGCCTCAGCGCCGTCCGCAAAGACGGCCTGCTCACCTACCTCCGCCCCGACGGCAAGACCCAGGTCACGGTCGGCTACGACGGCACCGAGCCCAAGACGGTCGACACGGTCGTGCTCTCGACGCAGCACTCGCCGTCGATCTCGATGGCCGACCTCGAACGAGACGTGATCGAGCACGTCATCCGCCCGGTGCTTGCTGCCGAGGCCCCCCAGCTCGACACATCGAGTACGAAGTTCATCATCAACCCGACCGGGCGCTTCGAGATCGGCGGGCCGCAGGGCGACGCCGGCCTCACCGGTCGCAAGGTGATCGTCGACACGTACGGCGGGGCCTCGCGGCACGGCGGTGGCGCCTTCTCGGGCAAAGACCCGTCGAAGGTCGACCGCTCGGCGGCCTACGCGATGCGCTGGGTGGCGAAGAACGCCGTCGCCGCCGGCTTCGCCGAGCGCCTCGAGCTGCAGATCGCCTACGCGATCGGCCGAGCGGCCCCCGTCGGTCTCTATGTCGAGACCTTCGGCACCGGCCACGTCGACGACGAGACGATCACCCGCGCCATCACCGAGACCTTCGACCTCCGCCCGGCGGCGATCATCCGCGACCTCGACCTGTTGCGCCCGATCTACGGCACGACGGCGACGTACGGCCACTTCGGCCGCGACCTTCCCGACTTCACCTGGGAGCACCTCGATCGCGTCGACGCCCTCCGGGCCGCCGCCGGGCTCTGATCGGGCGCTGCCCGTGACCGAGGTGCCAGCGACGACTCCGGTGCCAGCCGCTGCGACCCGTGCTGGGCCGAGCGCTGTACCCGCGGCGTCCGTCGGCGCGCCGCGCGCCGCCGTCGCCCGCGTGCTCGTCGACACCCCCCTGCCGCAGCTCGACCGCCTGTTCGACTACGCCGTGCCCGCCCGGCTCGCCGACACGATCGGGCCCGGCATGCGCGTCAAGGTGCCCCTCCGGAGTGCCGGCCGAATGGCCGACGGCTTCGTCGTCGAGGTCGCCGCGACCTCCGAGCACGCCGGTTCGCTCTCCGAGGTCGAAGACCTCATCTCCACGGTGCCCGTCCTCGCGCCGGAGGTCTGGCGCCTCGCGCGGGCTCTTGCCGATCGAGCGGGGGGCTCGGCGAGCGACCTGCTGCGGGTGGCGGTTCCGACGCGACAGGTGCGGGTCGAGAAGCAGTGGCTCGCGGCCGGCGCCGCCGAGACCGAAGCCGAGAGGGCGCAGGATCCTGACGCCCCGCATCCTGCGCCCGTCACCCCGGTCGCCCCACCCGACGCCGTGGCGGGCTACCGGTCGACCGACCTCCCGGGCGCGGTGCGCGCGCGTGCCCGCCTGGCGCTCGACGCGGTGCCGCTGCTCGTCGAGCTGCCGCCCCGCCCGGGCCCGGCGCGGAAGAACGCGGACGGGGACGACGAGGGCCCGCTCTGGGTCGGCCACTGGGCCGTGGCGCTCGCCCAGCTCGCCGCGGTGGCCCTGGCCGACGGCGACAACGCGATCCTGGCGGTGCCGGACTATCGCGACCAGGAGCAGCTCGTGCTCGCCCTCGAGGCGGTGCTGCCGCCCGAGCGCATCGTGCGGCTCGACTCGAAGCAGTCGAACCCCGACCGCTACCGAGCTCTGCTGCGAGCGCGCGGCGGCGAGGCCCTGGTGCTGGTGGGCAACCGCTCGGTGCTGCTCGCGCCAAGCGAGCGCCTCGGGCTGGTCGCGGTGTGGGACGACGGCGACCCGCTGTTCTCCGAGCCGCTCGCCCCCTACGTTCATGCGCGCGACACGGCTCTCCTCCGCACCGAGCAGCAGGGCCCGGCGCTCGTCTTCGCCGGGCACGCCCGCTCGACGGATGTGCAGCGGCTGGTCGAGATCGGCTGGCTCACCGAGGTATCGCCCGATCCGCGCTATCAGCCCCGGGTGATCCCGACGACACAGCAGGGCTCGCGTGAGGGGTTCGCTGCGAACGCCCGGATCCCGTCGACGGCGTGGAACGAGGCGAAGGCGGCGGTGGAGTTCGGGCCGGTGCTCGTGCAGGTCGCCCACCCGGGCTACGCGCCGCGCCTGGCCTGCGCCGAGTGCGGAGACACAGCTCGGTGCCTGCGCTGCAGCGGCCCGCTGCAGAAGCATGAGCAGAACGCCGTGCCGGCCTGCGCCTGGTGCGGGGGTCTGGCGGTGGGATGGCACTGCCAGACGTGCGAGAACACCACGATGCGAACCGTCGGTACCGGCGCGGGCCGCACAGCCGACGAGTTGGGCCGCGCCTTCCCCGGGGTGAGGGTGATCGTCTCGGACGGCGCCCGCCAGGTGACACGCGTCGACGCCGAGCCCGCGATCGTCGTCGCCACCCGCGGCGCCGAACCGATCGCGCCCGGCGGCTATCGCGCGGTGCTGCTGCTCGACGGCGAGCGCATGCTCGCCCGTGAGAGCCTGCGCGTGGCCGAAGACTGCCTGCGCTGGTGGGCCGACGCGACGGCTCTCGCGGCGAGGCGCGCGCCGATCTTCCTCGTGGGCGTCGGGGGTGCCCTCGCCTCGGCGCTGTCGACCTGGAACCTCGCCCGCTTCGCTTCCGCCGAGCTCGCCGAACGCCGGCACCTCCGCTTCCCGCCCGCGATCCGCGTGGCGACTCTGACCGGGCAGACGAATCAGGTCGAGACCGCCCTCGGCGATCTCCCCGAGTCGATTCAGCGCGAGACCCTGGGGCCGGTCGATGTCGAGGGCGGCACCGTGCGCGCCATCGTCCGCTTCGACTACGCGAACGGAGGCGAGGTCGCCGGCATCCTGCGCGGACGCGTGATCCGGGCGGCCACCGACCGGCGCCGCATCCCGGGCGACCCTCGCGGGGCGAATCGCCGCCTCGCCGCTCCTACACTCAGAGTGCGGTTCGACGACGTCGAGCCGTTCGCCGAATAAGCCCCCACCAGAAAGTCTCTCGTTTGCGTCTCGTCTTCGCCGGCAGCCCCGCTGCCGCTGTCCCGTCCCTCCGCGCCCTCGCCGCGAGCGAGCACGAGGTGGTGGCCGTGCTCACCCGAGACGACACGCCGCAGGGCCGCAAGCGTGTGCTCACCCCGACGCCGGTCGCCGAGGCCGCCGACGAGCTCGGCATCCCGTCATCAAGGCGCGACGCATCACCGACGACGTGACGTCTGCAATCGACGGCGCGCAGGCCGATCTCGGGGTGATCGTCGCCTACGGAGCGCTCCTCCGCGAGCCTCTGCTCTCGACCCCGCGTCTCGGCTGGATCAACCTGCACTTCTCGCTGCTGCCGCGTTGGCGCGGCGCCGCCCCGGTGCAGCGCGCGCTGATCGCCGGCGACGACGAGACCGGGGCAGCAGTGTTCCAGCTGGTGCCTGAGCTCGACGCCGGTGTGGTGCACCGCGCCATCACGAAGCCTCTCCACGGCGACGAGACCGCCGGCGAGCTGCTCGGCGAGCTCGCCATCTCGGGCGCACTGCTGCTCTCGCGCGTGGTCGACGACCTGGCCGCAGGATCGAGTCGCGCCACCGAGCAGGAGGGCCCCGTCACCCTCGCCCCCAAACTCTCCCTCGACGACGGCCTCCTCGACTTCACGCAGCCGGCCGACTCGGTCTACAACCGATTCCGCGGAGTGACGCCCGAGCCGGGCGCCAGCGCGCTGCTCGGCGGCGCTCGGTTCAAGGTGCTCGCCGCGCGACGGGCGTCGGTCCCTTCAGACGCGCTGACGCCCGGCGCGATCGTGCTCGACGGCAAGCGGGTGCTCGTCGGCACGGGCACGACACCGCTCGAGCTCCTCCAGGTGCAGCCCGCCGGCAAGAAGGCGATGGCGGCAGCCGACTGGCTGCGGGGCGTGACGGATCGCGGGGGGCTGCAGTTCGACCCGGCGACTCACGACGACGACGGTCGCGCCTCGGCCGGCACCGGCATCGGAGTCGCCCAGTGAGCGGCATCCAGCCCGCGCGCCAGGTCGCGTTCGACGTCATCCGCGCGGTGGAGCACGACGACGCCTACGCCAATCTCCTCCTGCCGCAGCGCATCCAGCGCGCCCGCCTGTCGCCGCAGGATGCCGGGCTCGCCACCGAACTGACCTACGGCACCCTGCGCATGATGGGCTACTACGACCGGGTGCTCGAGATCGCCGCCCGGCGGCCCACCTCCAAGATCGACCCCGCGCTGCTCGACGTGCTGCGCCTGGGCTCGCACCAGCTGCTCGCAACCCGGGTCGCCGTGCACGCTGCCGTCGACGAGTCCGTCTCGCTGGCCCGCGAGGTCGGCAGCCGGTCGGGCACCGGGTTCGTCAACGGCGTCCTCCGCACGATCACGCGGTCGACGCCGGAGGAGTGGCACGAGCGCGTCCTCGAGGCCACGACGAGCGCCGACGAGCGCCTCGCCGCCGACTACTCCCACCCGGAGTGGATCATCCGTGCGTTCCGCGGCGCCCTCGCCGCCGAGGGGCGCGCCGACGAGCTGGACGAGCTGCTCGCCTCCGACAACGTTCCGCCGCGAGTGAGTCTCGTGGCGCTGCCCGGGCTGGCCGACCCCCGAGACGTTGCGGGGGCGGACGCCGGGCGGTTCTCGCCGATCGCTGTCACCGCACCGCCCGGTGATCCTGCCGCCCTGCACCTGGTCCGCGACGGAAAGGTTCGAGTGCAGGATGAAGGTTCGCAGCTGGCCGCGCTGGCTCTGTCGCGTGTCGTGCCGATCGTCACCGGCGAGAAGTGGCTCGACATGTGCGCCGGCCCCGGCGGCAAGGCGGCACTGCTCGCGGCCGAAGCCCGCCTCGGCGGCGCCTCGCTCGTCGCGAACGAGCTCGTGTCGGCCCGAGTGGGGCTCGTGCGGCAGGCCCTGGCGGCGTCAGGGGCGGACGACGTCGAAGTGCGGCAGGGCGATGCGACGCTGATCGGCGCGGCCGACCCTGAGACGTACGACCGCATCCTGCTCGACGCCCCCTGCACCGGGCTCGGCGCCCTGCGTCGGCGCCCCGAGGCACGCTGGCGCAAGCAGCCGCGCGACGTCGCCGAGCTCACCGGGTTGCAGGCACGACTGTTCGCTTCCGCACTTGCGGCGCTGAAGCCGGGCGGAACCCTCGCCTACGTCACCTGCTCGCCGCACACGGCCGAAAGCCGCGCCATCGTCGACTCGGGCCTCAAGAGGTGGGCTCGCGATGGTGGTCGCGCTGTCGAGCTGCTCGACGCGACGGAAGTGCTCGCGGCGATCGCCACGGCCCCCTCGATCTCGGCCCGGGCCCCTTCGCCCAGCTCTGGCCGCACCGCCACGGCACCGACGCCATGTTCGTCGCCCTCCTGCGCAAGCGCCCCTAGCCCCCACCCCGCCCGTTTTACCTATAGGTAAGCCGCTGCCGCACAGTTATTTCTGTGCGGCAACGGCTCGCCTATAGGTAAAACGGAAGGGGCAGCGGAGGGACGACGGGCGGACGAACGGGGCCGATAGGCTGGTCGCGTGCCGATCCGCATCAGCCCCAGCATCCTGTCCGCCGACTTCGCCAACCTCGAGCGAGACCTGAACCGCATCAGCACGGCCGACCTCGTGCACGTCGACGTGATGGACAACCACTTCGTGCCGAACCTCACCCTCGGCCTGCCGATAGTCGAGCGCATCCAAGAGGTCAGCCCCCTGCCCCTCGACGTTCACCTCATGATCGACGACGCCGACCGCTGGGCCCCGCGCTACGCCGAGACCGGCGCGTTCTCGGTCACCTTCTCGGCCGAGGCCGCCGCGAACCCCCGCCAACTCATCAAAGACATCAAGAGCGCAGGATCGAGGGCTTCCGTGGCGATCAAGCCCGGCACGCCCATCGAGCCGGTGCTCGACTACCTCGACGAGCTCGACATGATCCTGGTGATGACGGTCGAGCCCGGTTTCGGCGGCCAGTCGTTCATCGACGAGACCATGCCCAAGCTCCGCGCGGCACGCGCGGCAATCGACGACTCGGGCCGCGACGTGTGGCTCGAGGTCGACGGCGGCATCAACGACGCCACGATCGTCACGGCGATCGAGAACGGCGCCGACACGATCGTCGCCGGCAGTGCGGTCTACGCCAGCGACGGCACCGACCCGAACGAACGCATCGCGGCACTTCGCCGGGTCGCAGCGACGGTAGCGTAGTCGACGTGAAATCCTTCGACGACCTGTTCACCGAGCTCTCCGCCAAGGCGATCGAGCGCCCCGAGGGCTCCGGCACGGTCGCAGAGCTCGACGCGGGCGTGCACCAGATCGGCAAGAAGATCGTCGAAGAGGCCGCCGAGGTGTGGATGGCCGCCGAGTACGAGGGCGACGTCGCCACCGCCGAAGAGATCTCGCAGCTGATCTACCACGTGCAGGTGCTCATGGTCGCGAAGGGCCTGACGCCGGCCGACATCTACCGACATCTGTGAGCTGACACTCTCGACACCCCCGCAGCTCACCTCATAACAGAATCGGTACCCCATGCTCCGCGTCGCAGTCCCCAACAAGGGCTCGCTCTCCGAGACCGCCAGTCAGATGCTCGCCGAGGCCGGCTACTCCGGCCGCCGCGACCCCAAGTCGCTCTACCTCGCCGACGAGCGCAACGGCGTCGAGTTCTTCTACCTCCGCCCGCGCGACATCGCGACGTACGTCGGCTCCGGCGCGCTCGACGTCGGCATCACGGGCCGCGACCTCCTGCTCGACTCCGGCTCCAGCGCCACCGAGGTGTCGGCGCTCGACTTCGGCTCGTCGACCTTCCGCTTCGCCGGGCCCGCGGGCGAATACCACGAGCTGACCGACCTCGAGGGCGTCAGGATCGCGACGAGCTACGCCGGCCTCGTCGGCGCATTCCTCGAGAGCCACGGCGTCCACGCCCAGCTGATCGGCCTCGACGGCGCGGTCGAGAGCGCCGTGCAGCTCGGTGTGGCCGACGCGATCGCCGACGTGGTCGAGACGGGCACGACGCTGCGCGCCGCCGGTCTCGAGATCTTCGGCCCCGTCATCCTGCGCTCCACCGCCGTTCTCATCTCGCGAGCGGGCGCCGCCACCGGCCCCGAGGCGGACGAGACCGCAGGATCCGACGTGCCCGGCCTCGATGTCCTGCGCCGCCGCCTGCACGGGGTCCTCGTCGCGCGCCAGTACGTGATGATGGACTACGACCTGCCGGTCAAGCTGCTCGACGAGGCCACCCGCATCGCGCCCGGTATCGAGTCGCCGACCGTCGCCCCGCTGCACGACCCGGAGTGGGCCGCCGTGCGGGTCATGGTCAGCCGAAACGACATGAACCAGATCATGGACGCCCTCTACGACCTGGGTGCCCGCGCGATCCTGGTCACGCCGATCCACGCCGCGAGGCTCTGACCGTGGCCGGGCCCGGCGAGACGATCGCCGGCACTGCGCACGGCGATTCCACTCTCGCCGTCCGCGTCATCCCGTGCCTCGACGTCGCCGCCGGCCGCGTCGTCAAGGGCGTCAACTTCCTGAACCTCCGCGACGCCGGCGACCCGGTCGAGTTGGCGAAGACCTACTACGAGCAGGGCGCCGACGAGGTGACCTTCCTCGACGTCACGGCGACGGTCGAAGAGCGCGCGACGATGTACGAGGTGGTGGCCGCGACGGCCGAGCAGGTCTTCATCCCGCTGACCGTCGGCGGCGGGGTGCGCTCGACCGACGACGTGGCGCGCCTGCAGGCGTCGGGGGCCGACAAGGTCGGTGTCAACAGCGCCGCGATCGCCCGCCCCGAGCTGCTCGGCGAGATCGCCGACCGCTTCGGCGCGCAGGCGCTGGTGCTGTCGCTCGACGTCAAGCGATCGTCGCGCACCCCGTCGGGCTTCGTCGTGACCACTCACGGCGGCCGGCACGAGACAGCGCTCGACGCCGTCGCCTGGGCCCGCGAGGCCGTCGAGCGCGGGGCCGGAGAGCTGCTCGTCAACTCGATCGACGCCGACGGCACCAAGCGCGGCTACGACCTCGAGCTGGTGCGGCTGATGCGCGAGAACAGCTCGGTGCCGGTCATCGCATCCGGGGGCGCAGGCTCTCTCGACGACTTCGCGCCGGCGATCCGGGCGGGAGCGGATGCTGTGCTTGCGGCCAGTGTGTTCCACAATGGAGAACTGACGATCGGCGAGATCAAGAAGAGCCTCGCCGCGTCGGGTGCCGTCGTCCGCTGACGCGGCACCCCGAGACGAAGAAGACATCATGACCGAGCAGCTCACCCGCGCCACCGTCGAGCCCGTCATCGAGCGAGCCGCGTTCGACGGGAAGGGCCTGCTGCCCGCCATCATCCAAGAGGCGTCGACCAAAGACGTCCTGATGATGGGCTGGATGGATGCCGAGGCGCTCCGCCGCACCCTGACCGAGGGCCGGGTCACGTTCTGGTCGCGGTCCCGCCAGGAGTACTGGCGCAAGGGCGACACCTCCGGGCACGTGCAATACGTCCGCGGTGCCGCCCTCGACTGCGACGGTGACACCCTCCTGGTGACCGTCGACCAGATCGGAGCCGCCTGCCACACTGGTGAGCACGCCTGCTTCGATGTCGACCCCCTGGCGCCCTTCACGGGCGCCGACGCAACGATCGGCTCTTCCCATGACCACCTCGTCAATGACTGACACCGCGACTCCCACTGCCCCCACCAGCCGCTCCGGCGAGCCGCGCTCGACGACCCGGCCCGAATTCGACGCCCTCCTCGACGGCCATCGCGTCATCCCGGTCGTCCGCAGCCTCTACGCCGACGGCGAGACGCCGGTCGGCATCTACCGCAAGCTGGCCGCGTCGCGCCCGGGCACGTTCCTCCTCGAGTCGGCCGAGCAGGGCGGCATCTGGTCGCGCTACTCGTTCGTCGGCGTCTCGTCGTTCGGGGTGCTGACGACCGCAGGAGGCGACGGGTCGAGTGCCTGGATCGACTACGGCATGAGCGCCGACCGCGCGTTCGGCGACGTCACCGGTGCCCCGCTCGAGGTGCTCGCCGCCCTTCACGCCCGGTGGAAGACTCCCACGATCCCCGGCTACCCGCCCCTCACCGGCGGCCTCGTCGGCTTCATCGGCTGGGAGGCGATCCGCCAGCTGGAGAACCTGCCGGACGCCCCTCCGGTGGAGATCGACGTGCCGGGCCAGGCGCTCAGCTTCGTGTCCGAGCTGGTCGTCATCGACCACCGCACCGGCTCGGCCCTCCTGATCGCCACGGCGCTCAATGACGGCGTCGACGACGCGGACACCCTGTGGGACACCGCGCAGACGCAGCTCGACGAGCTGCAGCGACGCCTCGCCCGGCCCTCCGAGGCGTATCTGGCCGAGGTCGACATGGCCACCGAGCCGACGCCGATCCGTCGGTCGACCGACGAGGAGTACGCCGAGGCGATCCGCCGCTCGAAAGAGCACATCCACGACGGCGACGTCTTCCAGGTGGTCATCTCGCAGCGGTTCGACCACGAGCTCACGGCCTCGCCGATCGACGTGTACCGAGTGCTGCGGACGCTCAACCCGAGCCCGTACATGTACCTCGTCGCCCTCGAGGACACCGAGGGTGCGCCCTACTCGATCGTCGGTTCGTCGCCGGAGGCCCTCGTCAAGGTCGACGGCACCCGGGTGTACTCGCACCCGATCGCAGGCTCGAAGCCGCGAGGCGCCACGCCCGAAGAAGACCTGGCCCTGGCGACGGCGCTCGAGAACGACGCCAAGGAGCGAGCCGAGCACCTGATGCTGGTCGACCTGGCGCGCAACGACCTGCTCAAGGTCTGCACGCCCGGCACGGTCGAGGTCACCGAGTTCATGCACGTCGAGCGCTTCAGCCACATCATGCACCTCGTGTCCAGCGTCGAGGGCGACCTCGCCCCGGGCAAGAACGCGATCGACGCCTTCCGGGCGACGTTCCCGGCCGGCACGCTCTCGGGCGCGCCGAAGCCGAGAGCGCTCGAGATCATCGACGCCCTCGAGCCGGCCCAGCGCGGCGTGTACGGGGGAGTGGTCGGCTACTTCGACTTCGCGGGCTCGGCCGACGTCGCCATCGCGATCCGCACCGTCCTTCTGCAGCCGGGCATCGCGCGGGTGCAGGCGGGGGCCGGCCTCGTCGCCGACTCCGACCCCGCCACCGAGAACCAGGAGGCCCGCAACAAGGCCGCCGCCCCGCTGCGCGCCGTCGCAGTCGCCAATGCCATGAAGGGCCTGCACTGATGTCCGACCCGGACGCCCCCACCGTCGTCGACGAGACCGAGTCGATCGGCGAGACCGCCGATGCGCCTCGCCCGGGCCGGCGACTCAAGCTCTACACGATCCTGATCGGGCTGGCGCTCTCGGGCCTCGTCTTCCTCGCCTACTCGCAGACCTGGATCAGCGTTCACGCGACGACTCCCCGCGGCGGCACGGTGACGGTCACCGTCGGCGGCAGTGCTGCGGCATCCGCCCTGTCGGCCCTCGCATTGGCCGGGCTCGCGCTGTTCGGCGCCGTCACGATCGCCGGGCACGTCTTCCGCGTGATCCTGGGCGTGCTCGAGGCGATCCTCGGGGCGTGCGTCGTCCTTGCCTCGGCCCTCGCCATCGGCAACCCCATCGGGGTGTCGGAGACCTCCATCACCACGGTCACGGGCGTGGCAGGCAGGAAGTCTGTCGCCGAGCTCGTGCTGTCGCACTCCGTGACCGCGTGGCCGTTCGTCGCCCTCATGCTGGGCGTCGCGATGGCGGTCGTGGGCGTCTCGCTGGTCGTCACCTCCCGCCGCTGGCCGAAGGGCAACACGCGGCGATACCAGGCCGTCCGGATCGTCGACCCGTCCGAGCCGACCGACCCGGTGGTGGCCTGGGACACGCTGACCACCGGCTCCGACCCGACGGCCGAGCCGTCCGACAACCGATAGACTCGACCCATCCCCGTCTTTCAAGGAGCACTGTGAGCACGAACACCTCGACCGACTCGAAGAGCACGGTTCCGGCGAACGCCAACCAGGCCAACGCCGAAGAGCACGACGCCGAGGGCAACTCGATTGCGGCGTGGACGGCCGTCGTCATCATGCTCGTGGCCTTCGCCGTCGGCACCGTCGGCTTCTGCGCCGCGCTTCCGATCGTCGTGTGGATCGCCGCCGGCGTCCTCGTGATCGGCGTCATCATCGGCGGCATCCTGAAGAAGATGGGCTACGGTGTCGGCGGTCACCGCTACGTGCCCAAAGCCCACAACTAGATGCTCGACGATCTCTACGCGGGTGCTCTGGCCGACGCCGAGGCCCGCCGCTCCCTGCATCCCCTGGCTGACGTCGAGGCTGCCGCCCTCGCTCGCCCAGCCGCTCTCGACTCTCGCGCCGCTCTTCAGCCGGCCGACCAGGTCAAGATCATCGCCGAGGTCAAGCGGGCCAGCCCGTCGCGAGGACCCCTGTCGGACATCCCCGACCCGGCTTCGCTCGCCCTCTCGTACCAGACCGGTGGCGCCTCGGCGATCAGCGTGCTGACCGAGGGGCGCAAGTTCAAAGGGTCGCTCGCCGACCTCGAGGCCGTCCGCGACGTCGTCGACGTGCCCGTGCTGCGCAAAGACTTCATCGCCGAGCCCTACCAGGTCTTCGAGGCCCGGGCGGTCGGAGCCGACCTGGTGCTGCTCATCGTCGCCGGCCTCGAGCAGGCCCGCCTGGTCGAGCTCCACGAGCTCGTGCAGCAGCTCGGCATGACGGCGCTCATCGAGACGCACTCGGCCGACGAGGTCGAACGCGGCCTCGACGCCGGCGCCGCCGTCCTCGGCGTCAACGCCCGCGACCTCGTCGACTTCTCGCTCGACCAAGACCTGTTCGGCTCACTCGCCGACCGGATCCCCTCGGGGGTCGTCCGCGTCGCGGAGTCGGCCGTCAAGGCTCCGGCCGACGTCGCCCACTACCGGCGCGCCGGTGCCGATGTCGTCCTCGTGGGCGAGGCCCTCGTCGTCCACGGCGACCCGGTCGACGCCCTCACCGCCTTCCTGGAGGTCTGATGACCAACCTGCGCGACGCCGTCGGCCCCTACTTCGGCGACTTCGGCGGTCGTTTCGTGCCCGAGTCGCTCGTGGCAGCCCTCGACGAGCTCGACGACGCCTACCGCGCCGCCGCCGTCGACCCGGAGTTCCAGGCCGAGCTGGCCGGGCTCCACGCCACCTACACCGGCCGCCCGTCGATCATCACCGAGGTGCCGCGGTTCGCCGAGCACGCCGGAGGCGCTCGCATCCTGCTGAAACGCGAAGACCTCAACCACACGGGCTCGCACAAGATCAACAACGTGCTGGGGCAGGCGCTGCTCGCTCGTAAGCTCGGCAAGACGCGGCTCATCGCCGAGACCGGCGCCGGCCAGCACGGCGTCGCGACCGCGACCGCGGCCGCCCTGTTCGGCATGGAGTGCGTCGTCTACATGGGCCAGGTCGACACCGAGCGCCAGGCGCTCAACGTCGCCCGCATGCGCCTGCTCGGTGCCGACGTCGTCTCGGTCACGACCGGCTCGCGCACCCTCAAAGACGCCATCAACGACGCCCTGCGCGACTGGGTCTCGAGCGTCGAGACCACGCACTACGTACTCGGCACGGTCGCCGGCCCTCACCCGTTCCCGACGATGGTGCGCGACTTCCACAAGATCATCGGCGAAGAGGCGAGGCAGCAGGTACTCGACCTCACCGGTGCCCTGCCCGATGTCGTGACGGCCTGCATCGGCGGCGGCTCGAACGCCATGGGCATCTTCGACGCCTTCCTCGACGACGAGAGCGTCGAGCTGTACGGCTTCGAGGCCGGCGGCGACGGCATCGAGACCGGCCGCCACGCCTCCTCCATCACGCTCGGCCGCACCGGGGTGCTCCAGGGCGCGCGCTCGTACCTCATGCAGGACGAAGACGGCCAGACCGTCGAGAGCCACTCCATCTCGGCCGGACTCGACTACCCCGCCGTCGGCCCCGAGCACGCCTGGCTCGCCTCGATCGGGCGCGCAAAGTACGAGCCGGTCACCGACGTCGAGGCTATGGAGGCCTTCCGCCTCCTCACCCGCACCGAGGGCATCATCCCCGCCATCGAGTCGGCCCACGCTCTGGCCGGCACCATCCGCCTCGGGCTCGACCGCGGCCCGGGCACCACGATCCTCGTCTCGCTCTCCGGGCGCGGCGACAAAGACGTGGCCACCGCGAGCCGCTACTTCGGAATCCTCGACGAAGGGGCCGAGCAGCTATGACCAGCGCCTTCACCCCCGACACCCGGCCGAGCAAAGTGTCCGCTGCGATCCGTGCCCGGAAAGACGCAGGATCAGGGGCCGTCATCGGCTACCTCCCCGCCGGATTCCCCGATCTGCGCACGAGCATCGACGCGGCGGTGGCCCTGGCCGCCAACGGTATCGACGTCATCGAACTCGGTCTGCCTTACTCCGACCCCGTCATGGACGGCCCCGTCATCCAGGCCGCCACGCAGCGGGCCCTGGCCGAGGGCTTCCGCGTGCGCCAGATCTTCGAGGCCGTGAAAGAGATCACCGCGCAGACCAGCGTGCCGGTCGTCGTCATGACGTACTGGAACCCGGTCACCCAGTTCGGCTCGCAGCGCTTCGCCGACTCGCTCGCCGAGGCCGGGGGAGCAGGCCTGATCACCCCCGACCTCATCCCCGACGAGGCGTCCGAGTGGATCACCGCCGCCACGAACGCCGACCTCGACCGCGTCTTCCTCGCGGCGCCGTCGTCGAGCGAGGCCCGCCTCCAGCAGGCCGTCGACGCCAGCCGCGGCTTCGTGTACACCGTCTCCACCATGGGCATCACCGGCGCCCGCCATGACGTCGACAAGGCCGCGGCCACGCTGGTCGAGCGCCTCCGTCACGTCGGCGTCGAGAACGCCTGCGTCGGGCTCGGCATCTCGACCGCCCAGCAGGTCGAAGAGGTGCTCGAGTACGCCGACGGCGCCATCATCGGCTCCGCGTTCGTCCGCGCCCTCGCCGAGGGCGGCACCGGGCGCCTCGCCGAGGTCGCGGCCGATTTGGCGTCGGGCGCTAGAGTCTCCTAGCGTCGGTACGCCGTCCTCCTCTGATCTCCCCGCACCACCGAAAGGCGCCTGTCCGTGTCGTTGCCCTTGAGCATTCCGAGCCCGTCGTACGCGTGGCAGTACCTCGATCTGACCAAGATCTACAACGACGTCTTCCACGCTCACGCCTCGTTCGACATCCGCATCCACATGTATGCGATCTGCATCCTGGTGGGCATCGTCGCAGCCGTCCTGTTCACGAACGCTCGCCTCAACCGCCGCGGCGCCGAGCGCTGGGTCATCATCGACCTCGCGATCTGGTGCGTGCCGTTCGGCATCGTCGGCGGGCGTCTCTTCCACGTCGTGACCCACGTCGACGACTACTTCGGTGTCGGCAAGAACGTCTGGAGCATTTTCTACGTGTGGGAGGGCGGGCTCGCGATCTTCGGCGCCCTCATCTTCGGGGCGATCGGGGCGTGGCTCGGCTGCCGTCAGACCGGCATCCGATTCGGCGTCTTCGTCGACGCCCTGGTGCCCGGCCTCATGCTCGCCCAGGCTTTCGGGCGCCTCGGCAACTACTTCAACCACGAGCTCTTCGGCACGCCCACCACGCTGCCGTGGGGCCTCCAGATCGAATCGAGCAACGCCGCCTACCCGGTGGGCCTGCCCGCCGGCACGCTCTTCCACCCGACGTTCGCGTACGAGATCCTCTGGAACCTGTTCGGCCTCGCCGTCATCCTTCTGATCAACCGAAACGTCAAGCTGGAGTGGGGCAAGACCTTCGCGCTCTACCTGCTCTGGTACGGCTCGGGCCGCATGTGGTTCGAGACGATCCGCACCGACTACAGCGAACTCTTCCTCGGCGTCCGCACCAACGTGTGGGTCGCTTTCATCGCCTTCGTCCTGGGCATCGTGATCTTCTTCGTGCAGTCGCGACGTCACACCGGCCTCGTCCCGAGCGCCTACGTGCCGGGCAAGGGCCCGAACGAAGCCGGGTTCCACCCCGTCATCACCGGTGAGGTCGACCACCCTGAGGTAGACTCTGACGTTGATCGAGCCGACAACGACGACGCCGACACCGAGACGTCAGAGCTCACACCCCAGCGCTGACTTCCCGCGCCGACACAGCGCCCCCGCAGCACCGCACGACGAGCACCGCGCGACACAGCAGCGCACCAGACAGCACCGCACTTTCTTCGCACGGCCCCACCCCGAGCCCGCGGCGACTGCCACACGCACTCGATTTCCTGTCGAGTGAAAGCGAATCGGGCCAGCGAAGCCCCGCCCTGCACTAGTTTTCGTTTACTAGTCGACAATCGTGAGGACGGATCGACATGGCTCTCACGCCAGCGCACCAGACCTTCAGCAGCATCCCCGCCCAGCAGGGTCTCTACGACCCGGCCGACGAGAAGGACGCCTGCGGCCTCGCCATGGTCGCGACCCTCCGCGGTACCCCGGGTCACGACATCATCGATGCCGCGCTCGGCGCCCTGCGCAACCTCGAGCACCGCGGGGCAATCGGGTCCGATGCGGGAACGGGTGACGGCGCCGGAATCCTGATGCAGGTTCCCGACGCCTTCTTCCGCGAGGTCGTCGAGTTCGAGCTGCCCGAACCCGGCCACTACGCCGTCGGCATGGGCTTCCTGCCGACCGACGACGAAGAGCGCGCCGAGATGCGGGCCGCCATCGAGGCCATCGCCGTCTCCGAGTCGCTGCGCCTGGTCGGCTGGCGCGACGTGCCCGTCCGCCCCGACGAGCTCGGCAACCTGGCCCGCAACGCCATGCCCGCCTTCGAGCAGCTGTTCGTCGCGGCCGCTCACGGCGACACGAACGGCATCGAACTCGACCGCCTCGCCTTCCGGCTGCGCAAGCGCGCCGAGCGCGAGCTGGGCTCATATTTCACGTCGCTGTCGAGCCGCACCATGGTCTACAAGGGCATGGTCACAACGCTCCAACTCGAGCCGTTCTACCCCGACCTCTCCGACGAGCGCGTCGCCTCCAAACTCGCGATCGTGCACTCGCGCTACTCGACCAACACGTTCCCGTCGTGGCCTCTCGCACAGCCGTTCCGCATGATCGCCCACAACGGCGAGATCAACACGGTGCGCGGCAACCGCAACTGGATGCGCGCACGTCAGTCGCAGCTCGAGAGCGAGCTGATCGGCGACATCCGGCCGCTCCTGCCCATCGTCAGCCCCGGGGCGAGCGACTCGGCGTCGTTCGACGAGGTCGTCGAGCTGCTCAGCCTCACCGGCCGGTCTCTGCCGCACGCCATCATGATGATGGTGCCCGAGGCGTGGGAGAACCAGGTCGGCATCGACCCCGAGCTCCGCGACTTCTACGAGTTCCACTCGATGCTCATGGAGCCCTGGGACGGCCCGGCCGCCATCACCTTCACCGACGGCGCGCTCGTCGGTGCGACCCTCGACCGCAATGGCCTGCGCCCCGGCCGCTATCTCGTCACCGACGACGGTCTCGTCGTGCTGGCCAGCGAGATCGGCGTGCTGCCGGACATCCCGCAGTCGAAGATCGTCCGCAAGGGGCGTCTCCGCCCGGGCAAGATGTTCCTCGTCGACACGGAGGCGGGTCGCCTCATCGAAGACGACGAGATCAAGGGCGAGCTCGCGTCGTCGGAGGCGTACGGCGAGTGGCTCGAGGCGAGCCGCATCCACCTCAAAGACCTTCCCGAGCGTGAGCACATCGTTCACACGCCCGCGTCGGTGACCCGTCGTCAGCGCACGTTCGGCTACACCGAGGAGGAGGTGCGCATCCTGCTGACCCCGATGGCGAAGACGGGCGCCGAGCCCCTCGGCGCCATGGGCAGCGACACGCCCATCGCGGTGCTCTCGGAGCGCCCGCGCCTCCTGTTCGACTACTTCACCCAGCAGTTCGCCCAGGTGACGAACCCGCCGCTCGACTCGATCCGCGAGGCCGTCGTCACCAGCCTCGGCATGGGGCTGGGGCCCGAGCGCAACCTGCTGGACGCGACTCCGGAGCACGCGCGGCAGGTGATCCTGTCGTTCCCGGTGATCGACAACGACGAGCTCGCAAAGATCCAGCACATCGACCCAGCCCCCGGATCCCGCCTCACCGCGACGATCAAGGGCCTCTACCGGATCGAGAAGGGCCCCCGGGCCATGGAGAAGCGCATCAGCGCCATCTGCCGCGAGGTCGACGAGGCCATCGAGAACGGCACCGAGCTGATCGTGCTGTCCGACCGCGACTCGACGGCCGATCTCGCGCCGATCCCGTCGCTGCTGCTCGTCGCCGCCGTGCACCACCACCTGATCCGCGCTGAGAAGCGCATGAAGACCGGCCTGATCGTCGAGGCCGGCGACGTGCGCGAGGTGCACCACGTGGCGACCCTCATCGGCTACGGCGCCTCGGCGATCAACCCCTACCTGGCGATGGAGACCTGCGAGAACCTCGTCCGCAGCGGCATGATCACCGGCATCTCGCCCGAGCAGGCCGTCAAGAACGTGATCAAGGCGCTCGGCAAGGGCGTACTCAAGATCATGTCGAAGATGGGGATCTCGACGGTGTCGAGCTACGCCGCGGCCCAGGCCTTCGAAGCGGTCGGCCTCAGCCACGAGTTCGTCGACACCTACTTCACGGGCACCTCGACGCGCCTCGGCGGCGTCGGCATCGACGTCATCGCGGCCGAGAACGCCGAGCGTCACCTCAGCGCCTACCCGGCCGACGGTGCGACCAGCGTGCACGAGCGCCTGCAGACCGGCGGCGAGTACCAGTGGCGACGCGAGGGGCCGCCGCACCTCTTCAACCCCGACACCGTTTTCCGGCTGCAGCACGCGACACGCACTGGCCGGTACGACGTCTTCCGCGAATACACGAGGATGGTCGACGACCAGGCCGAGCAGCTGATGACGCTGCGCGGGCTTTTCAGCCTGCGCACCTCGACGCGCACCCCGGTTCCCCTCGACGAGGTCGAGCCGGTGTCGTCCATCGTCAAGCGCTTCTCGACGGGGGCGATGAGCTACGGCTCGATCTCGAAAGAGGCCCACGAGACGCTCGCCATCGCCATGAACCGCCTCGGCGGCAAGTCCAACACCGGCGAGGGCGGCGAGGACGTCGACCGTCTGCTCGACCCCGAGCGGCGCAGCGCCGTGAAGCAGGTCGCCTCCGGGCGGTTCGGCGTCACGAGCATGTATCTCACGCACGCCACCGACATCCAGCTGAAGATGGCGCAGGGTGCGAAGCCCGGCGAGGGCGGCCAGCTGCCCCCGTCGAAGGTCTACCCGTGGGTGGCTCGGACGCGCCACGCGACCCCGGGCGTCGGCCTCATCTCGCCGCCGCCGCACCACGACATCTACTCGATCGAAGACCTCAAGCAGCTGATCTTCGATGTGAAGCGCGCCAACCCCACGGCTCGTGTGCACGTGAAGCTCGTGTCGCAGTCGGGCATCGGCGCGGTCGCGGCCGGCGTGACGAAGGCCCTCGCCGATGTCGTCCTGGTCTCCGGCCACGACGGCGGCACCGGCGCGAGCCCGCTCAACTCGCTCAAGCACGCCGGCACGCCCTGGGAGATCGGCCTCGCCGAGACCCAGCAGACCCTCATGCTCAACGGCATGCGCGACCGCGTGGTCGTGCAGGTCGACGGCCAGATGAAAACGGGGCGCGACGTGATCGTCGCGGCGCTGCTGGGAGGCGAGGAGTTCGGGTTCGCGACGGCCCCGCTCGTGGTGAGCGGTTGCATCCTGATGCGCGTCTGCCACCTCGACACCTGCCCCGTCGGCGTCGCCACCCAGAACCCGGAGCTTCGCGCGCGCTTCTCGGGCAAGGCCGAGTACGTCGTCAACTTCTTCGAGTTCCTGGCGCAGGAGGTGCGCGAGTACCTCTCCGAGCTCGGCTTCCGCTCGCTCGACGAGGCGATCGGCCACAGCGAGCTGCTGGGCGTCGACCGCGCCGTCGAGCACTGGAAGGCCTCCGGCCTCGACCTCGAGCCGGTGCTGGTCGGCCCGTCGTTCACCGACGACGAGCCGCGCCGCAACCGCCGCGCACAAGACCACGAGCTCGAGAAGCACTTCGACAACCAGCTGATCGCCCGGACGTCCGATGTGCTCGAGCACGGCGGCTCGATCGCCCTCGACCTGCCGATCCGCAACACCGAGCGCGCTGTGGGCACCATGCTCGGCCACGAGGTGACCGTCCGCCACGGCGAGCACGGCCTGCCCGAGGGTTCGATCGACATCTCGCTCACCGGTTCGGCCGGCCAGTCGCTCGGCGCCTTCCTGCCGTCCGGCATCACGCTGCGCCTCACCGGCGACAGCAACGACTACGTCGGCAAGGGCCTTTCGGGGGCACCGTCGTCGTGCGACCGCCGCTCGACGCCGGGTTCGTCGCAGAAGAGAACGTCATCGCCGGCAACGTGATCGGCTACGGCGCGACCCAGGGCAGCATGTTCATCCGCGGCATCGTGGGCGAGCGCTTCCTGGTGCGCAACTCGGGTGCCACCGCCGTCGTGGAGGGCGTGGGCGACCATGCGCTCGAGTACATGACGGGCGGCCTCGCACTGATCCTCGGCCCGACCGGGCGCAACCTCGGCGCCGGGATGTCGGGCGGCACGGCCTACGTGCTGGGCCTCGAGCGTGAAAACGTGAACGACGACTCCCTGGCGACCGGCGAGCTCCTCTTGCAGGAGCTCGGCAGCGCCGACCTCGAGATCGTCACCGACCTCCTGCAGAGGCACCGGGCCGAGACAGGATCCGAGGTGGCCGAGCGTCTGCTCGAGTCGCCGTCCGCACTCGCCGCCAAGTTCGTCAAGGTGCTGCCGCGCGACTACGCGGCGGTCATGGAGACCCGCAAGACAGCGGCTGCAGAGGGCTTGGACCTCGACGGCGATGAGGTCTGGAACAGGATCATGGAGGTAACCGGTGGCTGACCCCAAAGGCTTTTTGAAGGTACAGACGAGAGAGCTGCCGAAGCGCCGCCCCGTCTCCGTGCGGCTCATGGACTGGAAGGAGGTCTACGAGCAGCAGGAGTCGGGCGAGCTCCGGCGACAGGCCGGTCGCTGCATGGACTGCGGCTTGCCGTTCTGCCACCAGGGCTGTCCTCTCGGCAACCTCATCCCCGAGTGGAACGACCTGATGTGGCGCGGCGAGGGCCGCCAGGCGATCGAGCGCCTCCATGCGACCAACAACTTCCCCGAGTTCACGGGCCGGCTGTGCCCGGCGCCCTGCGAGGCATCCTGCGTCCTGGGCATCAACCAGCCGCCGGTGACCATCAAGCAGGTCGAGGTGTCGATCATCGACCAGGCCTTCGCCAATGGCTGGGTCACCCCTCACCCGCCCGAGCGTCTGACGGGCAAGACCGTCGCGGTCGTCGGATCGGGGCCGGCCGGCCTCGCCGCCGCGCAGCAGCTGACCCGCGCCGGGCACACCGTCGCCGTCTACGAGCGCGACGACCGGATCGGTGGGCTCCTCCGCTACGGCATCCCCGATTTCAAGATGGAGAAGAAGCAGATCGAGCAGCGCCTCGCTCAGATGCAGGCCGAGGGCACCCGCTTCCGCGCCGGCGTCGAGATCGGCCGCGACATCACCTGGGACGACCTTCGCGCGCGCTACGACGCCGTGGTGGTCGCGACCGGCGCCACCGTGCCCCGCGACCTGCCCGTCCCTGGCCGCGACCTCTCGGGCGTGCACTTCGCCATGGAGTACCTCGTCCAGCAGAACAAGATCGGTGCCGGCGACGCGGTCGCCGACCAGATCACGGCCGAAGGCAAGCACGTCGTCGTCCTCGGCGGCGGCGACACCGGTGCCGACTGCATCGGCACCGCGCACCGCCAGGGCGCCCTCAGCGTCACGAACCTCGCCATCGGCAAGCAGCCGCCGGCCGAGCGCCCCGACAACCAGCCGTGGCCGACGCAGCCCACTCTCTTCGAGGTCTCCAGCGCTCACGAGGAGGGCGGTGAGCGCGTGTTCCTCGCCTCCACCGTCGAGTTCCTGAGCAACGAGGTCGGCGAGGTCCGCGCCATCCGCGTGGCCGAGACCGAATTCGTGAACGGTCGCCGCGTGCCGAAGTCGGGCACCGAGCGCGAGATCCCGACCGACCTGGTGTTGCTCGCCCTCGGCTTCACCGGACCCGAGAGCGAGGCTCTCGAGAGCCAGTTGGGCGTTCCGTTCGACGACCGGGGCACCGCCTCGCGCGACGGCCAGTACGAGACCGCCGAGCCGGGCGTCTTCGTGACAGGCGACGCCGGCCGCGGCCAGTCGCTGATCGTCTGGGCCATCGCCGAGGGTCGCGCCACCGCGGCCGCCGTCGACAAGTACCTCGAGGGCACGACGTCGCTGCCGTTCCCGGTCAAGCCGACCGACCGCGCCCTCTCCATCTGACCCACCCCCGCCCCCACCCGTTCTACCTATAGGCAGCGCGTTCCCGACAGGAAACAACACTGCGGCAAAGCCGCACCTATAGGTAAAACGGGGAGACACGTTCACGACCGCGTCGGGTGCCGGTTACGGCCACCCGCGCGGTCGGGAATAGGGTGGGGTGACGCACTACGGGCGTCATGACGAAATCACCCCCGACGAAGGAATATTTTGAGACGTGCAAAGATCGTCGCGACCCTCGGGCCTGCGACATCGAGCTATGACGACATCCGGGCGATCATCGATGCCGGCGTCGATGTGGCACGGATGAACCTCAGCCACGGCACCTACGACGTGCACCAGGGGGTCTACGAGAACGTCCGCAAGGCCGCAGCCGACTCCGGTCGAGCCGTCGCCGTGCTCGTCGACCTGCAGGGCCCGAAGATCCGTCTCGGCAAATTCTCCGACGGCCCCCACGACCTCGAGGTCGGTGACATCTTCAAGATCACGACCGAAGACATCCTGGGCACCAAAGACATCTGTGGCACCACCTTCAAGGGCCTCCCTCAGGACGTCGCGGCCGGCGACCCCCTGCTGATCGACGACGGCCGCGTCAAGCTCCGCGTTCTCGAAACCGACGGCACCGTCGTCACGACCGAGGTCGTCGTCGCGGGCACCGTCTCGAACAACAAGGGCATCAACCTGCCCGGCGTCGCGGTGAACGTGCCCGCTCTCTCCGACAAAGACGAGGCCGACCTGCGCTGGGGCCTGAACCTCGGCGCCGACTTCATCGCCCTCTCGTTCGTGCGCAACTCCGACGACATCGACCGCGTCAACGAGATCATGGCCGAGGTCGGCCGCCGGGTGCCCGTCTACGCCAAGATCGAGAAGCCTCAGGCGGTCGAGAACCTCGAAGCCATCATCGACGCGTTCGACGGCATCATGGTCGCCCGCGGCGACCTCGGCGTGGAACTGCCCCTCGAGGCCGTGCCGATCGTCCAGAAGCACGCCATCGAGCTGTCGCGTCGCATGGCCAAGCCCGTCATCGTCGCCACGCAGATGCTCGAGTCGATGATCTCGTCGCCGATCCCGACCCGCGCCGAGACGTCCGACGTCGCCAACGCGGTCCTCGACGGCACCGACGCGGTCATGCTGAGCGGCGAGACCAGTGTCGGCGAGTTCCCGACGGTCACCGTGCAGACCATGGCCCGCATCGTGCAGTCGACCGAAGAGCACGGCCTCGAGCGCATCCCCGCGCTCGGCACCAAGCCTCGCACTCTCCCCGGCGCCATCACGCTCGCCGCGGCCGAGGTCGCCGAGTTCGTCCAGGCGAGCTACGTCTGCGTGTTCACCGAGGGCGGGGACACCGTGCGTCGCATGGCCCGCCTCCGCCACGCCATCCCGATCATCGCCTTCACGACCGACGACGCCATCCGCCGCCGAATTGCGATGAGCTGGGGCGCCCAGGCCTACGTGGTCGACCCCGTCACCCACACGGACGCGATGTTCAGCCAGGTCGACGACGTCCTCCTCGGCAACGGCCTCGCGCAGGCCGGTGACAAGGTCATCGTCATCTCGGGTTCCCCTCCCGGAATCGCAGGCTCGACGAACGACCTCCGCGTGCACCGCGTCGGCGACGCGCACAACGAGGCCGCCCCCGCCTACGCCCGCGGCTAGCGGGCCGCAGAGCACGACGGCCGGCATCACCCTCGGGTGATGTCGGTTGTCTCTGTTTCTGCGACGGCGGGCGAGGAGCCTGCGATCCGGGGCGATTCGCGGCCGTCCAGCCGTGACGATGCTGGGAAGCCGAGCCCCGGCCTCCTGCCGAATCCTAAGATCGAGACATGGCTGTCGACGCGTCGCACGAGGGGTGCTTCGCGCACGCCTCCCGCCTCTACGCGGTGCCTTCCGACTCGGGTCACACCGTCGCCGAGACGGCCGCCAGTTATGTCGACGCGTCGTTCGTGCGCAGTCGCGTGCGCAGTCGCCTCGCCCTTCACTGGAGCACTCTGCTGGGTGCCGTCCTGGGCGGCCTGTTCCTCGACGCGTCGGCCTGGCACTCGTCAGGGCTCACTGATCCGATCGACCTGCTCATGCTGTTCGGCCTCGGCGCGATCGTCGGCGTCTCCACGGCCGTCGGCATGCGGCGTGCCTTGCAGTCGCACCCGGCCGAGATCACCGTGCGTCTGCCCGCCATCGAGATCCCCGTCGATGTGGCTCGACGGTCGCCCGGCGATGCGACGGCCGACGAGCTCGTGCTCTGGAGCATCTTGACCCGCCGGTTCCGTGCGGCTCGGGTCGCCCTCGAGAACCTCCCCTTCGAGCAGGATGCAACGGAGGCCCAGGCTCGCTCCGGCGGCAGCACCATCACGCCGGCTGCGACCAGCGCTCTGGCCGAACTGGCGTACGTCACCGCTCGTCACGACTTCGAGCCGGTCGCCGAGTTGCTCGGCCTGCCGCTGCCCGACTAGGCTCTCGCCACCAATGCGAAGGGCCCCGGCAACCAAGTTGCCGGGGCCCTTCGGGTGGTGTCCTGAAGACTAGATGACGCGGATGTTCTCGGCCTGGAGACCCTTGTTGCCCTGAGCGGTCTCGAATTCGACCTTCTGGTTCTCTTCGAGGTTGCGGTAGCCGTCGCCGGCGATCGCGGAGAAGTGCGCGAACACGTCAGTGGATCCGTCGTCGGGGGTGATGAAGCCGAAGCCCTTTTCGGAGTTGAACCACTTCACGGTGCCTGTTGCCATTTTTCTTTTCCTTCAATCAGAGGTGTTCGATCTCGTTGCGAGATCTCTCGTCGCGGTGCTTTTTGGTCCGCTCCCTCTAAGAACGAGGAGCCAAAGACCCACGTGCCGCCCGAAGGGCGGACCATGAGCACAGTGCCTCATCGCGAAGTACAAATGCGTAACACAACAACCAGTGCGCATCACCCTATCCCAGGGAACGCGCGAGTGGGGAGAATCGCCGCATTATGACGAGACCCTCTAAGATTGTCGCCGACGCGAATGTGGTGGAATTGGCATACACGGGGCACTCAAAATGCTCTGCCTCACGGCTTGCGGGTTCGAGTCCCGCCATTCGCACCGGGCCCCTCTGGGGCCTCGAGTCGCGACGGAGCGGCCGTGTTCCGCATCGACCGGTAGGATTCCCCACGTGAGTGATCAAGAAGCAACACCTGCAGCGCCCCGACGTGTCGTCGTCGCCGAAGACGAGAGCCTCATCCGGCTCGACATCGTCGAGATCCTCCGCGACAACGGCTTCGAGGTCGTCGGCGAGGCGGGCGACGGCGAGGCCGCTGTCGCTCTGGCCACCGAGCTACGCCCCGACCTCGTCATCATGGACGTCAAGATGCCCAAGCTCGACGGTATCTCTGCGGCAGAGCAGCTGAGCAAGAACCACATCGCACCGGTCGTCCTCCTGACCGCGTTCAGCCAGAAAGAGCTCGTCGAGCGCGCGAGCGAGGCCGGCGCCCTGGCGTACGTCGTCAAGCCGTTCACGCCGAACGACCTGCTGCCCGCGATCGAGATCGCCCTCTCGCGCTACACCCAGATCATCACGCTCGAAGCCGAGGTCGCCGACCTCGTCGAGCGCTTCGAGACCCGCAAACTCGTCGACCGGGCCAAGGGCCTGCTCAACGAGAAGATGGGGCTCACCGAGCCCGAGGCCTTCCGCTGGATCCAGAAGGCGTCGATGGACCGCCGCCTCACCATGCACGATGTGGCGCAGGCCATCATCGAACAGTTGAGCGTCAAGAAGTAGAAGACGCGTGACGACTGGCCAGGATCTTCGGATCCTGGCCGTTCGTCTTTCTACAGGGCGTCTCGAAGGAAGTTGGTGATGCGCACGGTCGAGAGCCGCCGCCCGGCGTCGTCGGTCAGCACGACCTCGTGCGTCGCGAGCGTCCGGCCGATGTGGATCGCCGTGCAGGTGCCTGTCACGTAGCCGGTCGTGACGGCGCGGCTGTGGCTGGCGTTCAGCTCGATGCCCATGGCCATTCGGCCGGGGCCGGCCGCCATGCTCGCCGCCATGGAGCCGAGCGACTCGGCGAGGACCACGTGGGCACCGCCGTGCAGGATGCCGAACGGCTGGGTGTTGCCCTCGACCGGCATCCGGCCCACGGCGCGTTCGGCGCTCAGCTCGAGGATCTCGATGCCCATCTTCTCGGCCAGGTCTCCCACGCCGCGGCGCCCCGAGAAGTCGATGTCGTCGGCGCCGAGGGGAGCGGCGGGGGCGGCGGAGGTCGGATCGGTCACGGTGTCTCCTTGCGGTGCGGCCGCCAGGCTCGAAGCACGAAACGAGTGTCGGGGGCTGTCGCTAGGCTGACGGGGTGTCGGACGCAGCAAAGCCTACCCTTCTCGTGATCGACGGCCATTCTCTGGCCTTCCGGGCGTTCTACGCGCTCCCGATCGACAGCTTCGTGAACCGTGAGGGGCAGCACACCAATGCCATCCACGGCTTCATCTCGATGCTGCTCAACCTCCTCAAGAACGAGAAGCCGACCCACCTCGCGGTGGCGTTCGACATCTCGCGCTACTCCTTCCGCACGCGCGAGTACCCCGAATACAAGGGCACACGCAGTGAGACGCCGCCCGAGTTCGTGGGGCAGATCCCCCTGCTCGAAGAGGCGCTGCATGCCATGGGCATCACGACGATCACCAAAGAAGACTTCGAGGCCGACGACATCCTGGCGACGCTCGCCAGCCGCGGCTCTGCCGAAGGCTTCAAGGTCTTCGTCGTCTCGGGCGACCGCGACGCGATCCAAATGGTCAACGACGACGTCACCCTGCTCTACCCGTCGGCCCGCGGCGTCACCGACCTCACCCGCTACGACCGCGACAAGGTGTTCGAGCGCTATGGCATCGAGCCGCCGCAGTACCCCGAGATCGCCGCGCTCGTCGGCGAGACCAGCGACAACCTGATCGGCATCGACAAGGTCGGCGAGAAGACCGCCGTCAAGTGGATCACCCAGTTCGGCTCGCTCGACGCGATCATCGAGCACCGCGACGAGATCAAGGGCGTCGTGGGCG
The DNA here is from genome assembly GCF_001577365.1 of Frondihabitans sp. PAMC 28766. Lineage (NCBI taxonomy): Bacteria > Bacillati > Actinomycetota > Actinomycetes > Micrococcales > Microbacteriaceae > Frondihabitans > Frondihabitans sp. PAMC 28766. Next base: position 2,668,957 of record NZ_CP014513.1, on the reverse strand, counting down.
ACAAGTTGCGCGAGCAGTACGACCGCGCTGTCCGCAACCGCAAGCTCAACCGCCTCGTCACCGACGTCGAGCTGCCAGTCGGCCCGACCGACCTCGAGCGCCGGCCCATCGACGTGCCGGCCGTCCGCGAAGTGTTCGACCGGCTGCAGTTCCGCACCCTGCTCGAGCGCGTCACCGCGCTGGCCGAGGGCGGCGGGGCATCAGCAGCCCCGGCAGCACCCGCCGAGCCGACGGGCCCCACGGCCCCGGTCGTGCGCACCCTCATCGACGAAGAGCTGGCGCACTGGCTCCGCACCTACGCGGCCGCCGACAAGGCGCCGGTCGGCGTCGCCGTCGAATACGGCGCCGACGGGAGAGTGACCGGTCTCGGCATCGCGGCCCCGGGCGACTCCGTCTACGTGCCTTGGGCAGCCGGGCGAGGCGACTACGTGGCCCTCGAAGAGTGGCTCGACGCCGATTCGCCGAAGGTCGTCCACGACGCCAAGCGGGCCTACAAGGCGCTCAAGACGGTCGGTCTCACGCTGACCGGTCTCGTCGGCGATCCCCGCATCGCCGCGTGGCTGCTGCGCCCTGGCCGCACCTCGTTCGCCCTCGGCGACCTCGTCTACGAGCACCTGGGCGAGCGCATGCCCGAGGCCGACCCCAATCAGCTCGTGCCGAGCGACGATGCGGGCGGCCCCGCGCTCGAGGCGTGGTACTCGCTGCGGGTCTCTGACGCCCTCGCGGAGGCGCTCGACGAGGGGTCTCGAAAGGTGCTGCTCGACATCGAGCTACCGCTCGTCCGCGTCCTCGGCGACATGGAGCTCACCGGCGTGGCCACTGACCAGCCGGCCCTCCGCGGCCTGTCCGCGCGCCTCGGCGACACGGCTGCTGCCATCGCAGCGCAGGCGTTCGAGGTCATCGGCCGCGAGGTCAACCTCGGGTCGCCCAAGCAGCTCCAAGAGGTTCTCTTCGAGCAGCTCGACATGCCGAAGACCCGTGCGATGAAGACCGGTTACTCCACGGACGCGGGTTCGCTGGCCGACCTTCAAGACAAGCATCCGCACCCCTTCCTCGACCTGCTGCTCACACACCGCGACGCGACGAAGCTCCGGCAGATCATCGAGACGCTCGACAGGGCGGTCGACCCTGAGGGCCGCATCCACACCACCTACGATCAGACGGGCACGACCACCGGCCGCATCTCGTCGATCGACCCCAACCTCCAGAACATCCCGGTCAAGACCGAGGTCGGCCACGAGATCCGGGCCGCCTTCCAGCACGGCCGCGACTACGAGACGCTGCTGACGGCCGACTACTCGCAGATCGAGATGCGCATCATGGCGCACCTGTCGGGCGACCCCGGGCTGATCGAGGCTTTCAACGTCGGCGAAGACCTCCATCGCTTCGTCGGCGCGCGCATCTTCGGCGTCGAGCCGGCCGACGTCTCGCCGATCATGCGCACCAAGGTCAAGGCGATGTCGTATGGCCTCGCGTACGGCCTCAGCCCCTTCGGGCTGTCGAAGCAGCTGCGGATCGAGACCGCCGAGGCCCGCCAGCTGATGACCGACTACTTCTCGCGGTTCGGCGCGGTGCGCGACTACCTGCGCGCCGTCGTCGAGCAGGCGCGCGAGGACGGCTACACCGAGACGATCTTCGGCCGCCGTCGCCCGTTCGCCGACCTCACCTCGTCGAACCGTGTGCTGCGCGAGAACGCCGAACGGGCGGCTCTCAACGCGCCGATCCAGGGGTCGGCCGCCGACATCATGAAGATCGCGATGCTGGGGGTGAGGCAGGATGTGGACGCAGCCGAGATGCAGTCCCGCGTGCTCCTCCAGGTGCACGACGAGCTCATCGTCGAGGTCGCCGGCGGCGAGGCCGACGCGGTCGAAGAGATCGTGCGGCGACGAATGGGGTCGGCCGCAGAACTTCGCGTGCCGCTCGACGTGTCCGTCGGCCGCGGCGAGAGCTGGGACGCCGCCGCCCACTGAGGCCGACTCGGGCGCCGAGCCCGAGTTCGGGCCGACCCCTCTCGCACGGAGCACTATGGGAGGGTCTTCACCCGCCCCGACGAAGGAGCACGAATGACCACCCTCAATGGAGCCGACATCAAGAAGCTGATCGTCGCCTGCGACGCGGGCATGGGCTCGAGCATCATGCTCGCGGCAACCCTCAAGAAGCAGCTCAAGAAAAGCGGCGTGACGGTCGACCACTCGGCGGTCGCCGACATCCCGCAGGATGCCGATGTGGTCGTGACCCAGAACAACCTCGCGGCCCGGGCGCGCGAAGTGGTGGCGCCGGGCACACCGGTCGTGCCCTTCCAGCTCTTCATGGGCGACCCCGCCGTCGCAGCCGTGGTCGAGGCGATCCAGAACGGCACGACGGTCGAGGTCTGAACCCCGTCGGCATCCTGTCGGCGGTCGTCACTAGGCTCATCGCATGAGCACCGACGCCACCATCACCCCCGCTGTCCGGCACCCGACCGCCATCGACGCGATCGCCGAGCGCTGGGTCGACACGCTCGTCGACCTCGACCCGCAGTGGGCCACCTGGCTCGGCAGGCCCGGTCGCACCGGCGAGTACGGCGACACGTCGCCCGCCGGCCACGACGCCTACATCGCGGCCGCGCGCTCTGTGCTCGACGAGCTACGCTCCGCCGCCCCGGTCGACGCCGTCGACCAGGTCACCAAGGACGACCTGGAGTCGTCGCTCGCCCTCGATCTCGAGTACGACGCGCAACGCCCGCACCTCCGCGACCTCAACGTGATCGCCTCGCCGGCCCAGGGCCTCCGCGACGTCTTCGACCTCATGCCGACCGCGACCGAGAGCGACTGGGCCGACATCGCATCGCGCCTCGAGCGCCTGGGCGCCGCCCTCGACGGCTACATCGAGACCCTGCGGCTCGGCATCGCCGAGGGCATCGTGCCGGCCAAGCGGCAGGTGCGCGCCGTGGCCGAGCAGTGCGTCCGCCACACGGCTCCCGACGGCTTCTTCGCCGAGCTGACCTCCGACGCGAAGTTCGCCGACGGCACGCCCGTGCCCGACGATCTCGACGACCGCCTCAGCGAGGGCTCCGCGGCCGCCTCGGAGGCGTACCGCCGCCTCGAGACGTTCCTCCGCGACGAGCTCCTGCCGGTCGCGGGCGAGGCCGACGGGGTCGGTCGCGAGGCGTACGCCCTGCACTCGCGCCGCTTCCTGGGCGCCACCGTCGACCTCGACGAGACGTACGAGTGGGGGCTGGCCGAGGTCGCCCGCATGGCCGCCGAGCAGGAGGCCACAGCCGACCTCATCGAGAAGGGCGCGACCGTCGCCCGCGCGATCGAGGTGCTCGATCAGGATCCTGCCCGGCAGTTGGACGGCGCCGACGCGTTGCAGAAGTGGATGCAGACGCTCAGCGACCGCGCTGTCGCCGAGCTCGGCGAGAACGAGTTCGACATTCCTTCCGAGATTCGCACCCTCGAGTGCCGGATCGCGCCGACCCACGACGGCGGCATCTACTACACCTCTCCCAGCGACGACTTCGTGCGCCCCGGGCGCATGTGGTGGTCGGTCCCGGTCGGCACGACGAAGTTCACCACGTGGCGCGAGACGACGACGGTCTACCACGAAGGTGTGCCCGGTCATCACCTGCAGCTCGGCCAGGCCGTCGTCAACCGTGCGACGCTCAATACCTACCGCCGGTCGATCGCCGGCACGTCCGGGCACGCCGAAGGCTGGGCGCTGTACGCCGAGCGCCTCATGGCCGAGCTCGGCCACCTCGACGACCCGGGCGACCGCCTCGGCATGCTCGACGGCCAGCGGATGCGCGCGGCCCGAGTCGTGATCGACATCGGCGTGCACCTCGGCAAGGAGTTCCCCGGGTCGGCGTCCATGCCGGCCGGGGGAGTGTGGGATTACGACAAGGCCTTCGCCTACATGACCGACAACGTCAACATGGACGAGGGGTTCATCCGCTTCGAGGTCGACCGGTACCTCGGCTGGCCCGGCCAGGCGCCGTCGTACAAGGTCGGGCAGCGGGTGTGGGAAGAGCTGCGGGCCGAGCGGGCACGCCGCGAGGGCGACGCCTTCGACGTGAAGCGCTTCCACTCCGAGGCGTTGGCCATCGGCGGCGTCGGCCTCGACACGCTGCGCCGTGCGCTTCTCGACTGAGGTGTTGTCGGCCACCCCGCGTTGCCGTTAGAATTGCTTGGCGCAAACTGCGTCGATTCATCCGCTTTGCCGCACACCCACACAATCCCGAGCCGTGATGTCAATCACGGCTTCGGCGGGATGCGGCCCGAGAAATGCCCAGCTGGAGCAACCACTACATGACAATCGTAACGACCAAGGCACCCAAGCAGGTCGCCGTCAACGACATCGGATCTGCTGAAGACTTCCTTGCCGCGGTCGAAAAGACTCTCAAGTTCTTCAACGACGGCGACCTCATCGAGGGCACCGTCGTCAAGATCGACCGCGACGAGGTCCTCCTCGACGTCGGATACAAGACCGAGGGTGTCATCCCCTCGCGCGAACTGTCGATCAAGCACGACGTCGACCCGACCGAGGTCGTCAACGTCGGCGACACGGTCGAGGCCCTCGTTCTCCAGAAGGAGGACAAAGAAGGTCGTCTGATCCTGTCCAAGAAGCGCGCCCAGTACGAGCGCGCCTGGGGCGACGTCGAGAAGATCAAAGACGCCGACGGCGTCGTCACCGGTACCGTCATCGAGGTCGTCAAGGGTGGCCTCATCGTCGACATCGGCCTCCGCGGCTTCCTGCCCGCGTCGCTCATCGAGTTGCGCCGCGTCCGCGACCTCACGCCCTACCTGGGCCAGGAGATCGAGGCGAAGATCCTCGAGCTCGACAAGAACCGCAACAACGTCGTCCTCTCGCGTCGCGCGCTGCTCGAGCAGACGCAGTCCGAGAGCCGCACCTCGTTCCTCAACAACCTCCACAAGGGCCAGGTCCGCAAGGGCATCGTGTCGTCGATCGTCAACTTCGGTGCGTTCGTCGACCTGGGCGGCGTCGACGGTCTCGTCCACGTCTCCGAGCTCTCCTGGAAGCACATCGAGCACGCCTCCGAGGTCGTCGAGGTGGGCCAGGAGGTCACCGTCGAGATCCTCGAGGTCGACCTCGAGCGCGAGCGCGTGTCGCTGTCGCTCAAGGCCACCCAGGAAGACCCGTGGCAGGTGTTCGCCCGGACTCACGCCATCGGTCAGGTCGCTCCCGGCAAGGTCACGAAGCTGGTTCCGTTCGGTGCGTTCGTTCGCGTCGCCGACGGCATCGAGGGCCTCGTGCACATCTCCGAGCTGTCCGCCAAGCACGTCGAGCTCGCCGAGCAGGTTGTCTCGGTCGGCGACGAGGTGTTCGTCAAGGTCATCGACATCGACCTCGAGCGTCGCCGCATCTCGCTGAGCCTCAAGCAGGCCAACGAGGGTGTCGATCCCGAGGGCACCGAGTTCGACCCGGCGCTCTACGGCATGCTCACCGAGTACGACGACCAGGGCAACTACAAGTACCCCGAGGGCTTCGACCCCGAGACGAACGAGTGGCGCGAGGGCTTCGAGTCGCAGCGCGAGAAGTGGGAGCAGGACTACGCTGCCGCCCAGGCTCGCTGGGAGGCTCACAAGAAGCAGGTCGCCGCTTCGCTCATCGAAGAGGCCACCGCGTTCGACGTTCCCTCCGGTTCGTCCTTCTCGGCCGAGTCCGCTTCGGGTGCCGGCACGCTGGCCGACGACGAGTCGCTGGCTGCTCTGCGCGAGCGTCTCTCGAGCAACAACTAGTAACAAGCACGTACCGACGTTCGGCGGTCTCCTTCGGGAGGCCGCCGTTCGGCGTTTCGACGACCACCATGAACGACGCCTGTCGCGCAGGGGTCACGCGGTAGGGTGGGCGAGTGTTCGTTGTGGGATTGACCGGTGGCATCGCGGCCGGCAAATCGATCGTGTCCGCCCGCCTGGCCGAGAAGGGCGCCGCCGTCGTCGACGCCGACAAGCTCGCGCGCGAAGTCGTCGAGCCGGGCACCCCCGGCCTCGCAGCCATCGCCGAACGCTTCGGCCCGGGCGTCCTCCAGGCCGACGGGAGCCTCGACCGCCCCGCTCTCGGCGCGATCGTCTTCTCCGACGCCCAGGCGCGACGCGATCTCGAGGAGATCACGCACCCCGCCGTCCGCGCTCTCAGCCAGCGTCGTATGCAGGAGGCGACGGCTCAAGATCCTGCGCGCGTCGTCGTGTACGACGTACCCCTGCTCGTCGAAGCCCGGGGCTCGGCGGAGTTCGACCGCGTCGTCGTCGTGCACGCCCCGGCTGCCATGCGCATCCGTCGCCTCGTCACCCTCCGCGGCATGAGCGAGGAAGAGGCATTGAAGCGCGTCGACTCGCAGGCCACCGATGACGAGCGCGCGGACGCCGCCGACGACATCATCGATTCGTCGACGAGCCTCGCCTCGACGACCAAGCAGACGGATGCGCTCTACTCGACTCTCGTCCGTCTCGCCGCCGAGAAGGCCACCCTCTCTTAAGCTGTCAGCGACAAGCAGTCGCCCTCCGGCGCGACCGAGTGTCAGTGGCCGCTCGTAGACTTGTTCTATGGAACCGACTCGCAGCGTCCGCCCCTTCGAAGTGGTCAGCGAGTACCAGCCGAGCGGCGATCAGCCTGCCGCCATCGCTGAGCTCGCCGGCCGTATCAACGCCGGTGAGACCGATGTCGTGCTGCTGGGCGCGACCGGTACCGGCAAGTCTGCGACCACCGCCTGGCTCGTGGAGGCCGTCAACCGCCCCACCCTCGTCCTGGCCCACAACAAGACGCTGGCGGCACAGCTGGCCAACGAGTTCCGCGAGCTCTTCCCTCACAACGCCGTCGAGTACTTCGTCTCGTACTACGACTACTACCAGCCCGAGGCGTATGTGCCCCAGACCGACACCTTCATCGAGAAAGACTCGTCGATCAACGCCGAGGTCGAGCGGCTGCGCCACTCGACGACCAATTCGCTGCTGAGTCGGCGCGACGTGATCGTGGTGTCGACCGTGTCGTGCATCTACGGTCTGGGCACGCCGGAGGGCTACATGGAGGCGATGATCGCCCTCCAGGTCGGCGAGCAGATCCCGCGCGATCAGCTGATCCGCCGGTTCGTCTCGATGCAGTACCAGCGCAACGACATCGACTTCTCGCGCGGCAACTTCCGTGTGCGCGGCGACACCATCGAGATCATTCCGATGTACGAAGAGCTCGCCGTGCGCATCGAGATGTTCGGCGACGAGATCGAGGCGCTCTACTACCTCCACCCGCTGACGGGCGACGTCGTCCGCTCGATGGACGCCGTCTCGATCTTCCCCGGTTCGCACTACGTCGCGGGCACCGACGTGATGCACCGGGCCATCGGCACCATCAAAGAAGAGCTCGCCGAGCGCCTCGACGAGCTCGACCAGCAGGGCAAGCTGCTCGAGTCGCAGCGCCTTCGCATGCGCACCACGTTCGACCTCGAGATGATGGAGCAGATCGGGTTCTGCAACGGCATCGAGAACTACTCGGCGCACATCGACGGCCGCGCGCCGGGCGAGGCGCCGCACTGCCTGCTCGACTACTTCCCCGACGACTTCCTCGTCGTGATCGACGAGTCGCACGTCACCGTGCCGCAGATCGGCGCGATGTACGAGGGCGACGCGTCACGCAAGCGCACGCTCGTCGACCACGGGTTCCGCCTCCCCAGCGCACTCGACAACCGCCCGCTGAAGTGGGAGGAGTTCTTGAACCGGGTCGGCCAGAAAGTCTATCTCTCGGCGACCCCGGGCCGCTACGAGCTCGGCGTCACCGACAGCGTGGTCGAGCAGGTCATCCGCCCGACCGGCCTCATCGACCCCGAGATCGTCGTCAAGCCCTCGGCGGGCCAGATCGACGACCTGCTCGAAGAGATCACGCTGCGCACTGAGCGCGACGAGCGGGTGCTCGTCACCACGCTCACCAAGAAGATGGCTGAAGAGCTCACCGACTTCCTCACCGAGGCCGGCGTGCGCGTGCGCTATCTCCACTCCGACGTCGACACCCTCCGCCGCGTCGAGCTGCTGACCGAGCTGAGGCAGGGTGTCTACGACGTCCTGGTCGGCATCAACCTGCTCCGCGAGGGTCTCGACCTGCCCGAGGTGTCGCTCGTCGCGATCCTGGACGCCGACAAGGAGGGCTTCCTGCGCTCGTCCACCTCCCTCATCCAGACGATCGGTCGCGCGGCTCGCAATGTGTCGGGGCAGGTCATCATGTACGCCGACAAGATGACCGACTCCATGAAGCAGGCTCTCGACGAGACCGATCGTCGCCGTGAGAAGCAGGTCGCCTACAACCTCGAACGCGGCATCGACCCGCAGCCGCTGCGCAAGAAGATCGCCGACATCACCGAGATCCTGGCCCGCGAGGGCGCCGACACCGCTGAGCTACTGGCCGGGCGCCAGGGCTCCAAGCGCGCACCGACGCCCAACCTCCGCCGTGAGGGCAAGGCCGCGGCCGCGGCTGGCGGGATCGAGTCGATCATCGCCGACCTGAACGAGCAGATGCTGCAGGCCGCGGCCGAGCTCAAGTTCGAGCTGGCCGGGCGCTTGCGCGACGAGGTCGCCGAGTTGAAGAAAGACCTTCGCGGCATGGAGGCCGCCGGGCATGTCCGCTGACGTGAAGGCGCTCCGTGACCGTGCTTCTCGGCGCCGCGTGGTCGTGACCGGTGCCAACGCCGGGCTCGGCTACTTCGTCGCCGAGCAGTTGGCGGCGACGGGCGTTCGAGTCGTGCTCGCGTGCCGGGACGAGTCTCGGGCGAAACGGGCCGTCGACAGCATCCTGACGATCGTGCCCGACGCCGACCTCCAGGTGGTCGTGACGGACCTCGCCGATCTCGCCTCCGTGCGCGTGGCCGCCGACCAGATCATGGCCGACGGGCCGGTCGACGCCCTCGTCGCGAACGCGGGTGTCGTCGGCTCGCGCCGGCGGCAGACCACGGCTGACGGTTTCGAACTGCAGTTCGGCACGAACCACCTCGGGCACTTCGCCCTGGTCTCGCACCTCCTGCCGGCCCTCGCGGCGGCCGAGGCGGGGCGCATCGTGCACCTCGGCAGCATCGCCCACACCCTCAGCCGTCTCGACCTCGACGACCCGATGATGGTGCAGCGCTACAGCGGCCATCGGGCCTACAGCCGGTCGAAGCTCGCTGTGATGACTTTCGGATTCGAGCTCGACCGGCGCCTCCGCGACGCGGGGTCGTCCGTGTCGAGCGTGGTCGCGCACCCCGGCTTCGCCCTAGAGAACCTCACCGAGCGCCGGCCCGGCATCGTCCGGCGCCGATGGCTGCCCGCTCCGCTCGTCGGTCTGATGCGCACGGTGTCGCAGGGCAAAGACCAGGGCGCTCGGCCTCTCGTCTACGCTGCGGTGGGCGCCGACGTCGCCGGCGGGGAATACTGGGGGCCCGACGGCTGGTTCCAGTTGACCGGTGCACCCGCCCTCGTCAGGGCCCGGAGGCACGCCCGCAACCGCAAGACGGCAGCCCGCCTCTGGAACCTTTCGGCCCGCCTGACACGCGTGCAGCCCGTCATCGAGTGAGCCCGCCCGGCTCGCCGCCGCCCCTCATCCGCGAACGCCGTCTCCTTTAGAATGGACAGAGTGTCGATTTCATCCGCCAACCCGATCGTCTCGGCCGAGCTCACTCCCGCTGAGCTCACAGCTCACATCGCCGATCCCGGTGACGTCTCGAAGCTCAGCGTCCGTGGGGCCCGCGTTCACAACCTGCAGAACGTCGACCTCGAGATCCCTCGCGACTCGCTGGTGGTGTTCACCGGCCTGAGCGGCTCGGGCAAGTCGTCACTCGCGTTCGACACGATCTTCGCCGAGGGCCAGCGCCGCTACGTCGAGTCACTGTCGGCGTACGCGCGGCAATTCCTCGGCCAGGTCGACCGCCCCGACGTCGACTTCATCGAGGGCCTCAGCCCCGCGGTTTCGATCGACCAGAAGTCGACCAACCGCAACCCGAGGTCGACGGTCGGCACGATCACCGAGATCTACGACTACATGCGCCTGCTCTGGGCGCGCATCGGCGTCGCGCACTGCCCCGTCTGCGGCGAGCCCATCCAGAAGCAGAGCGTGCAGCAGGTCGCCGACCAGCTGATGGAGCTCGAGACCGGTCGCCGTTACCAGGTCCTGAGTCCGATCGTCTCGCAGAAGAAGGGCGAATTCGTCGACCTCTTCAAAGAGCTCGCCTCGTCGGGCTACTCGCGCGCGATCGTCGACGGCGAGCAGATCCAGCTGTCGAGCCCGCCCCTCCTCAAGAAGCAGGTCAAGCACGACATCTCGGTGGTCGTCGACCGCCTCGTGGCCTCCGACGACATCCTGCAGCGCCTCACCGACTCGCTCGAGACGGCGCTGCGCCTGACCGACGGCCTGGTGACGATCAACTTCGTCGACGACAAGGGCGACGGCGCATTCCGCACGTTCTCCGAAAAGCTGTCGTGCCCCAACAACCACCCGCTGCAGCTCACCGAGATCGAGCCCCGCACCTTCTCGTTCAACGCGCCATTCGGCGCCTGCCCCGAATGCTCCGGCCTCGGCACGAAGATGTCGGTCGACTCCGACCTGCTGCTGGGCGACGACCAACTCGGGCTCGCCGAGGGTGTCATCCTGCCGTGGACGAACTCGGGCAAGGGCCTCTACAACTACTTCCAGAAGCTGCTCGAGGGCCTTGCCGGCGACCTCGGCTTCAGCTTGAAGACGCCGTGGCGCGACCTGTCGCCCGAGGTGCAGAAGGCAGTGCTCGAGGGCAACGACTTCGAGGTGACCGTGCGCTACCGCAACCGGTTCGGCCGCGAGATGAAATACACGACCGGCTTCGAGGGCGTGATGCCCTACATCGAGCGCAAGTTCGCCGAGGCCGAGAGCGACTCGCAGCGCCAGCGCTACTCCGCCTACCTCCGCGAGATCCCCTGCGTCGTCTGCAAGGGCAAGCGCCTCAAGCCCGAGGTGCTGGCGGTGCTCGTCGACGGCCACAACATCGCCGACGTCTCCGAGCTCAGCCTCAGCGACGCCTTCTCGTTCATGGAGTCGCTTCAGTTGAGCAACCGCGAGGCCAGGATCGCCGCGCAGGTGCTGCGCGAGATCCGCGTGCGTCTCGAGTTCCTGCTCGAGGTCGGCCTCACCTACCTGTCGCTCGCCCGATCGGCAGGGTCGCTCTCGGGCGGCGAAGCACAGCGGATCCGCCTGGCGACGCAGATCGGTTCCGGCCTGACCGGCGTGCTGTACGTCCTCGACGAGCCGTCGATCGGCCTTCACCAGCGCGACAACCGCCGCCTCATCGACACGCTCGTCAAACTCAAGAACCTCGGCAACACGCTGATCGTGGTCGAGCACGACGAAGACACGATCCGCACCGCCGACTGGATCGTCGACATCGGGCCCGGCGCCGGCGTGAACGGCGGCCAGGTCGTCCACTCGGGCGGCTACGAGGCGCTGTTGGCCAACACGTCGTCGTACACAGGCGACTATCTGGCCGGTCGCCGCTCGATAGCGACGCCGACGAAGCGCCGGAAGATCGACAAGAACCGCATGCTCTCGGTCGTCGGAGCCCGCGCGAACAACCTCAAGAACGTGACCGTCGACTTCCCCCTCGGGGCGTTCGTCGCCGTCACGGGCGTGAGCGGGTCGGGCAAGTCGTCGCTCGTCAACGACATCCTCTACAAGGTGCTCGCCAACCAGCTGAACGGCGCCCGCCAGATCCCGGGCAAGCACACCCGGATCACGGGCCTCGACAACCTCGACAAGGTCGTGCACGTCGATCAAGCGCCCATCGGCCGCACCCCGCGGTCGAACCCGGCAACCTACACCGGTGTCTTCGACAAGATCCGCAACCTGTTCGCCGAGACAGTCGAGGCGAAGGCCCGCGGCTACCTGCCGGGCCGGTTCAGCTTCAACGTCAAGGGCGGTCGTTGCGAGAATTGCGCGGGCGACGGCACCATCAAGATCGAGATGAACTTCCTTCCCGACGTCTACGTCGCGTGCGAGGTGTGCGGTGGCGCTCGCTACAACCGCGACACGCTGCAGGTGCACTACAAGGGTAAGAACATCTCCGAGGTGCTCGACATGCCGATCAGCGAGGCGGCCGAGTTCTTCGCACCGATCTCGTCGATCTCGCGGTTCATGGCGACACTGGTCGACGTGGGCCTCGGTTACGTCCGCCTCGGCCAGAGCGCCACGACGCTCTCGGGCGGTGAAGCGCAGCGCGTCAAGCTGGCCACCGAGCTGCAGAAACGCTCGAACGGCCGCAGCATCTACGTTCTCGACGAGCCGACCACGGGGCTCCACTTCGAAGACGTCCGCAAGCTCCTCCTGGTGCTGAACGGTCTCGTCGAGAAGGGCAACACCGTCATCACGATCGAGCACAACCTCGACGTGATCAAGTCGGCCGACTGGTTGATCGACATGGGCCCCGAAGGCGGTGCAGGCGGCGGCGAGGTCATCGCGGTTGGCACGCCCGAGCACCTGGCGACCGTACCCGAGAGCCACACCGGCCACTTCCTCGCCGAAATCCTGACCATGGCGCGCGGCGACATACCGGCACCGGCGAGGGGTGCCGCCGCGAAGACGGCGGGCGCGAAGGCCGCAGGCTCGACCCCGGCGAAGGGTCGCAAGCCCCGCGCGGCCGCGCTCACCAAGTAGAAGCGGGAGTCATGAGCAACACCGTCTCCTGGCGCCCGAAAGCGGGCGACATCCCCACCCAGCCGGGCGTGTACCGCTGGCGCGACGAGCGCGGTCGCGTGCTCTACGTCGGCAAGGCCAAAAACCTCCGGCAGCGCCTGAGCAACTACTTCGCCCCGCTGCCGTCGCTGCACGAGCGCACCCGCCGCATGGTGCTGACGGCCCGCAGCCTCGACTGGACGGTCGTCGGCACCGACATCGAGGCGCTGCAGCTCGAATACACCTGGATCAAAGAGTTCGATCCGCCCTTCAACGTCAAGTTCCGCGACGACAAGACCTACCCGTTCATGGCGATCACCCTCGCCGACGAGGCCCCCCGGGTGATGGTGTCGCGCAACACGCGTATCCGCGGGGCGAAGTACTTCGGGCCCTTCCCGAAGATCTGGGCCGTGCACGACACGATCGACCTGATGATCAAGGTCTTCCCGATCCGCACCTGCTCCGACTCGAGCTACAAGAAGGCGATGCAGACGGGCAAACCGTGCTTCCCCGGCCAGATCGGGCGCTGCGGCGGCCCCTGCTCGGGCAGGGTGACGATCGAGGAGCACCGCAAGATCGTCGACGAGTTCGTCCGCTTCATGGGCAGCTACGACCGTAAGGTCATCGCCGAGCGGCAGAAGCTGATGTCTCAGGCCGCCGCCGAGCAGCGCTACGAAGATGCCGCGAAGTACCGCGACCAGGTCGGCGCCCTCGAAGCCGTGCTCGAGAAGTCCGCCGTGGTGCTCCGCGACTCCGTCGACCTCGACCTCTTCGCCGTCGCCGAAGACGAGCTCGCTGCCGCAGTGCAGCTCTTCACCGTGCGCGGTGGCCGAATCCGCGGCGCCCGCGCGTGGGTACTCGACAAGGAGATCGACATCTCGACCGGCGACATCGTCGAGCAGGCCCTCCAAGACGTGTACGCCGCAGGTGCCGAACTGCCCCGCGAGATCGTCGTGCCGACCCTGCCCGACGACGCCGACGCCCTCGAGACATGGCTCACCGATCTGCGGACGGACGCGGCGACCGACGGCAGGATGCGAGGCAGGGTCCAGCTCCACACCCCGCAGCGCGGCGACAAGTCGAACCTCATGCAGACTGCGACCCTCAATGCCGGCCAGGCGCTCACGCTCTACAAGACGAAGCGCAGCGCCGACTTCGCGACGCGCTCGACGGCCCTCGCCGACATCCAGGAGGCGCTCGGCATGGCCGATGCGCCCCTGCGGATGGAGTGCTACGACGTCTCGCACCTGCAGGGCACGAACATCGTGGCGTCGATGGTCGTCTTCGAAGACGGCCTGCCCCGCAAAGACCAGTACCGGCGCTTCAGCATCCCGTCGTCGACCGACGACACCGAGTCGATCTACCAGACGCTCACGCGACGGCTCGCGCGTCTCGACGACGAACTGGCGCCGGTCGAAGAGGTGGGGGAGCAGCGGAAGCGCTTCGCCTACCGTCCGAACCTGCTCATCGTCGACGGCGGGCAACCCCAGGTCGCGGCCGCCCAACGGGCCATGGACGATCTGGGCGTGACGGGCATCCAGCTGTGCGGCATCGCCAAGCGGCTGGAGGAGATCTGGCTGCCCGATGACGACTTCCCCGTGATCCTGCCGCGCAACTCCGACGCGCTCTTCCTCATCCAGCGCATCCGTGACGAGGCGCACCGCTTCGCGATCACCTTCCAGCGGCAGAAGCGGAAGCGCGACATCGCAACGCAGCTGGCCGAGATCCCGGGCCTCGGCCAGGCGCGTACCACCGAGCTGCTCAAGCACTTCGGCTCGGTCGCGCGCCTCAAGAAGGCGACGGCCGACGAGGTCTCCGAGGTGAAGGGCATCGGCCCGACGCTGGTGCGGAGCATCATCGACACTCTCCACCCGCTCACGAGCGAGGCACCGTCCGATGCCGAGCAGTTTTCCGCAGAGTAGGGCGCGACACGCCGACTAGGATCGGTTCATCCTCCGAGACCACGATCCTCCGAGACCACGAGAAGGGCGGTGCCTGTGAGCGACGCTTCCGAGCAGCAGGACGTCCTCATCGTCACGGGCATGAGCGGCGCCGGCCGGTCGACGGTGGGCAACGCCCTCGAAGACCTCGGCTGGTACGTCGTCGACAACCTCCCCGCTCAGATGCTGCGGCCGCTCATCGACCTCGCCGAGCGCGCCGGCGACTCGCTGCCGAAGATCGCCGCTGTGGTCGACGTGCGCGGCGGTCGGCTCTTCTCGGAGGCGCAGGAGGCTGTCCGGGCGCTGAGGGAGTCGATGCCCACGAAGGTGCGCGTCCTCTTCCTCGACGCGACCGACGCCGCCCTGGTGCGGCGGTTCGAGCAGGTGCGTCGCCCGCACCCTCTCCAGGGCGGCGGCACCCTGCTCGACGGCATCCTGGCCGAACGCAGCCGCATGGAAGAGCTGCGCGAGACCAGCGACATCATCATCGACACGTCCGAGCTCAACATCCACCAGTTGGCCTCGTCGATCACCGAGAAGTTCTCGGGGCCCGAGACCGCGGGCGTCCAGGTCACGGTGCTGAGCTTCGGCTTCAAGTACGGCATTCCCGCCGACGCCGACATGGTCGGCGATGCGCGCTTCCTGCCCAACCCGTTCTGGGTGCCCGAGTTGCGCTCGCAGAACGGCCTGGACGCCCCCGTCGCCGAGTACGTGCTCGGCCAACCCGGCGCGCGCGAGTTCATCGAGGCCTTCGGCGCCGCCCTCGAGCCGGTCATGGCCGGCTATCAGCGAGAAAACAAAAGGCACGCTACGATCGCCATTGGCTGCACGGGGGGCAAACACCGGTCGGTGACCCTCGTCGGCGAGCTCGCGGCTCACCTCCGCGGCCTGCCGGGTGTGGCCGTCAGCGTGAAGCACCGCGACCTGGGCCGAGAGTAGCCGCCCGCACGATTCTGGCAGCCGCACGCCCGATCCGCCCCCGAACACGTAAGGAACCGTCTTGGCACAGACCGCCGACGTCAAAGAAGAACTCGCTCGCGTCGAGGTGTCGAAGACGACGACCCGGGCGGCCGAGGTCGCCACGGTGCTCCGCTTCGCAGGCGGCCTGCACGTCATCTCCGGCCGCATCGCCGTCGAGGCCGAGCTCGACAGTCCGCAGGTGGCGCGGCGCGTGCGCAAAGACCTGGCTGAGCTCTACGGTGCTCGCAGCGACGTCTCCGTCATCGCCGCGACCGGCCTCCGCCGCACCAGCCACTACCTCGTCCGCATTCACGAGGCGGGCGAGACCCTCGCGCGCCAGACCGGTCTGATGGACGCCCGCCGCCGCCCCGTGCGCGGCCTTCCCAACCGCCTGACCACAGGATCGAGGGATGACCTCGCTGCCATCTGGCGCGGCGCCTTCCTCGCGCAGGGCACGCTCACCGACCCCGGGCGCTCTGCCGCCCTCGAGGTCGTCTGCCCGGGCAACGAGGCCGCTATGGCCCTCGTCGGCGCAGCAGGGCGTCTCGGGATCGCTGCGAAGGCTCGCGAGGTGCGGGGCGTCCACCGGGTCGTCATCCGCGACGGCGAGGCCATCAGCGCCATGCTGACGCAGATGGGCGCCGTGAAGAGCGTCCACGAGTGGGAGGAGCTGCGGCAGCGCCGCGAGGTGCGAGCCACCGCGAACCGTCTCGTCAACTTCGACGACGCCAACCTCCGACGCTCGGCCCAGGCCGCCGTCGCCGCGTGCGCCCGAGTCGACCGCGCGATGGAGATCCTCGGCGACGACATCCCCGAGCACCTTCGCTACGCGGGCGAGCTGCGCCTCGCGCACCGCGACGCGAGCCTCGACGAGCTGGGCCACCACGCCGACCCGCCGATGACGAAAGACGCCGTGGCGGGGCGGATCCGTCGCCTCCTGGCGATGGCCGACAAGAAGGCCTCCGACTTGAACATCCCCGGCACCGAGGCCAACCTTCCCGCCGATCTCGAGCTGGACTGACGGCCCAGGCTCGTAGGACGACCCCCTTCGGTCGGGGTTTGCTGAGCGTTCGCGAAACGAGCGATCACCGTTTGCTGAGGCGTCACTACACTGACAACGTCCCCCGAAGTGGTGCTCTGGTGCGCCACGGGCCCCGCGAGCGAGGAGAACACCGATGCTTGAATACACCCTGCCCGACCTTCCGTACGACTATGCGGCTCTTGCTCCGCACATTTCGGCTCAGATCATGGAGCTGCACCACGACAAGCACCACCAGACCTACGTCACCGGTGCGAACACTGCGAACGCGCAGCTCGCCGAGGCCCGCGAGTCGGGCAACCTCGGAGGCGTCAACAAGCTCGAGAAAGACCTGGCCTTCAACCTCGGCGGCCACGTCAACCACTCGATCTTCTGGACGAACCTCTCGCCCGACGGCGGCGACAAGCCCACCGGCGACCTCGCCTCGGCGATCGACGACCAGTTCGGGTCGTTCGACAAGTTCACCGCGCACTTCACCGCCACCGCTCTCGGCGTGCAGGGCTCCGGCTGGAGCGTGCTCGCGTACGACGTCCTCGGCCAGAAGCTCAGCATCTTCCAGCTCTTCGACCAGCAGGGCAACGTTCCCTTCGGCCTCGTGCCGCTTTTGATGCTCGACGTCTGGGAGCACGCCTACTACCTCGACTACAAGAACGTCCGCGCCGACTACGTCAAGGCGTTCTGGAACATCGTCAACTGGGACAACGTCCAGGCCCGCTACACCGCAGCAGCCTCCAAGACCCAAGGCCTCCTCGTCTTCTAGCCTCGTCGTATCCTGCGGCCTCTGCGCTACTGTCGTAGAGGCCCAAAGCTCCCCACTGTGAAGCCCCAAGCCCCGCCACGAGCGCCTCAGGCGCCATGAAAAACTGGAGAACCATTGAGCGTCAAGATCGGTATCAACGGCTTCGGCCGAATCGGCCGCAACTACTTCCGCGCAGCCCTCGCCAAGGGCAGTGACCTCGAGATCGTCGCCGTCAACGACCTGACCGACAACGCGGCTCTTGCCAACCTCCTCAAGTTCGACTCGATCACGGGCCGCCTCGACGCGACCGTCGAGCTCGACGGCGACACCATCGTCGTCAACGGCAAGCCCATCAAGGTCTTCGAAGAGCGCGACCCCGCCAACCTGCCCTGGGGCGAGCTGGGAGTCGACATCGTCATCGAGTCGACCGGCTTCTTCACCAAGGCCGCCGATGCGCAGAAGCACATCGACGCGGGCGCCAAGAAGGTCATCATCTCCGCTCCGGCCACCGGCGACGACATCACCATCGTCCTCGGCGTGAACGAGTCGGGCTACGACCCGGCCAACCACCACATCATCTCGAACGCGTCGTGCACCACGAACAGCCTCGCGCCCCTGATGAAGGTCTTCCTCGACAACTTCGGCGTCGAGCGCGGCCTCATGACGACGGTGCACGCTTACACGGCCGACCAGAACCTCCAGGACGGCCCGCACAAGGACCCGCGTCGTGCACGCGCCGCGGCCCTCAACATCGTGCCGACCTCGACCGGTGCCGCGAAGGCCATCGGCCTCGTGATCCCCGAGCTGGCGGGCAAGCTCGACGGCTACGCCCTCCGCGTCCCGGTGCCGACCGGCTCGATCACCGACGTCACGCTCGAGACGAGCACACCCGTCACGGTCGAGCAGATCAACGCGGCCTACAAGGCGGCTGCCGAGGGCGACCTCAAGGGCATCCTGCTCTACTCGGAAGACCCGCTGGTGTCGAGCGACATCCGCACCGACCCGCACTCGTCGATCTACGACTCTGGCCTGACCAAGGTCATCGGCAACCTCGTCAAGATCACCTCGTGGTACGACAACGAGTGGGGCTACTCGAACCGCCTCGTCGACCTCGCCGAGTACGTCGCAGCCAAGCTCTAGTGCCGACACACGACGGGCTACGTACCGAACGCACGAATCGATAGGCAGCAACTCATGGCTCTCCGCACCCTCGAGTCCCTCGGCGAACTCGCCGGCAAGCGCGTCATCGTCCGCTGCGACTTGAACGTGCCGTTGAAAGACGGCGTGATCACCGACGACGGCCGCGTGCGCGCTTCCCTGGGCACCCTCCGCACCCTGATCGGCGCCGGCGCCCGCGTCGTCGTCATCTCGCACCTCGGCCGCCCCGACGGCGAGCCCAAGCCCGAATACAGCTTGGCTCCCGTCGCTCTGCGACTGGGCGAACTCCTCGGCACCCCCGTGGCGTTCGCCCCGTCGACGACCGGCACCGAGACGGCTTCCGCCGTCGAGGCACTCGCCGACGGCGAGATCCTGGTGCTCGAGAACCTCAGGTACCAGGCCGCCGAGACCTCGAAGAGCGATGAGGAGCGCCAGGCCTTCGCTCGCGAGCTCGCCGCGTTCGGCGACGTGTTCGTCTCGGACGGCTTCGGCGTCGTGCACCGCAAGCAGGCCAGCGTCTACGACCTGCCGCAGCTGCTGCCCAGCGCGGCGGGCTCGCTGATCGAGACCGAGCTCGGTGTGCTCGACCGCCTCACCGAGACGCCCGAGCGCCCCTACACGGTCGTGCTCGGAGGCTCGAAGGTCTCCGACAAGCTCGGTGTCATCGAGCATCTGCTGCCGCGGGTCGACAACCTGCTCATCGGCGGCGGCATGCTCTTCACCTTCCTCGCGGCCCAGGGCCATGCGGTCGGCAAGAGCCTGCTCGAGGCGGACCAGCTCGATCGCGTGCGCGGCTACATCGCCGAGGCCGAGTCGAAGGGCATCCGCCTCGTGCTGCCCACCGACGTGGTCGTGGCATCCGGCTTCGCGGCCGACGCCGACCACGAGACGGTGGCTGCCGACGCCATCGACTCGACGACGTTCGGCGATGCCGGCATCGGCCTCGACATCGGTCCCGACACGGCGGCCGCGTTCGCGGACATCGTCGCGTCGTCGAAGACCGTGTTCTGGAACGGCCCCATGGGCGTGTTCGAGTTCCCGGCCTTCGCCGCCGGCACCAGGACGGTCGCCGAGGCACTGACACACGTGGACGGTCTCGGCGTCGTCGGGGGAGGCGACTCGGCCTCGGCCGTTCGCGCCCTCGGCTTCACCGACGACCAGTTCGGGCACATCTCCACCGGAGGTGGCGCCAGCCTCGAGTTCCTCGAGGGCAAGAAGCTGCCAGGCCTGGAGGTCCTCGGATGGTAACCGCACGACGCCCGTTCATCGCCGGCAACTGGAAGATGAACCTCGACCACCTGCAGTCGATCGCCTTCGTCCAGAAGCTCGCCTGGAGTCTCAAAGACGCCAAGCACAACTTCGGAGACGTGGAGGCGGCGATCTTCCGCCGTTCACCGACCTCCGCAGTGTGCAGACGCTGATCGACGCGGACAAACTCGAGCTGGAGCTGGGGGCGCAAGACCTGTCGGACAACGACGATGGCGCCTTCACCGGCGACATCTCCGGGGCGTTCCTCGCCAGGCTCGACGTGAAGTACGTCATCGTCGGCCACTCCGAGCGCCGCATCGTCCACGGCGAGACCGACGAGGTCGTCGCGGCGAAGGTAACGGCTGCGCATCGCAACGGCCTCATTCCCGTGATCTGCGTCGGCGAGACGGCCGAAGACCTCGAGAAGCACGGCCCGAGCGCCGTTCCCGTCGCTCAACTCGGCGCTGCCCTCGAGTGGCTTCCGGCCGGCGGCGAGATCGTCGTGGCCTACGAGCCGGTGTGGGCGATCGGCTCCGGCCAGGCGGCGACGCCCGACCAGGCCGAGCAGGTCTGCGCGGCCCTCCGCGACACGCTCACCGAGAAGCTGGGGGCCGACCAGGCCGCGGCGACCCGCATCCTGTACGGCGGCTCGGTCAAGTCGGGCAACGTCGCGTCGTTCATGCGCGAGCCCAATGTCGACGGCGCTCTCGTCGGCGGCGCGAGCCTCGACATCACCGAGTTCGCGAGCATCGTCCGCTACCAGAACCACGTCGGCGTCTAGACCCGACGGTGCCGGGCGCGGCATTTCGCCTCCGCCCGGTTATAATCGTTAGCGGCCCGAAACGCTCGAAAGGTTTTCCGTGCAAATTCTCCAAACCGTCTTGTATGTCGTGCTCGGTATCACGAGCCTTCTGCTGACGCTTCTCATCCTGCTGCACCGCGGTCGCGGTGGCGGGCTCTCCGACATGTTCGGCGGCGGGGTGACCAGCAACCTCGGCGCGTCCGGTGTTGCTGAGCGGAACCTCAATCGCATCACAGTCATCCTCGGCCTCGTGTGGTTCGCTTCCATCGTGGTCCTGGGGCTCATCACCAAGTTCACGGCGGGATCGTAATGGCATCAGGCGGCAGTGCAATCAGGGGTTCTCGCGTCGGCGCAGGCCCCATGGGCGAGCAGGATCGGGGGTTCCACGCCGAGCGAATCACCGTCTCCTACTGGGATGCCCTGGGCAACGAGGTCGTGCGACACTTCGCGGCGAACGTGCCCGAAGAGGAGATTCCCGAGACGGTCGACTCGCCGTCCACCGGCCTTCCTGCCGGGCGTGACAAAGACAACCCCCCGGTCGTCGCCAAGCTCGAGCCGTACAAGACCCACCTCGCGTACGTGAAAGAGCGTCGCACCGAAGAAGAGGCTGCTCAGCTCCTCGACGAAGCCCTTCAGCAGCTTCGTCAGCGTCGCGGCAAGATCCCGACCCCGGCGAAGAAGTAGGCGGCAGCACACCAACGACGAAGGCCCCGAACGAATGTTCGGGGCCTTCGTCGTCGTCGATCTAGTAGGTCGAGGCGATGAGCTGTTCGGGCACCTCGGCCGCAGCGTCCCGGTCGACGAAGAAGACCGTCCGCTTGCGACCCTTGACCCCGGCGACAGGCACCTGGTCGGCACCGGCGCCCGCGAGAGCGAGGCCGAGCGAGGCCGCTTTCTCGGCACCGGCGAGGATCATCCAGACGCGCTGCGAGTTGTTGATCGCCGGCAGGCTGAGGGTCAGGCGCTCGGGCGGCGGCTTGGGGGAGTCATCGATGGTCAGCACAGTGGGCGACGTCTGCAGCACCTGCGGCTTGTCGGGGAAGAGCGAGGCGACGTGACCGTCGGGCCCGACACCGAGCAGCGTGATGTCGAAACGAGGCGACTCGTCGTCGGCCTGAGCGTGCTCCTTCAGCGTGGCGACGTACTGCGAGGCCGCCTCGGCGAGGTCGGCAGCGTCGTCGGTATTCGCCATGCGGTGGACGTTCTCGGGCAGGACGCCGATGTGGTCGAGCAGGTCGACGCCGTTCTGGCGATCGTTGCGGTCGTCCGAGTCTGCGGCGACGAAGCGCTCGTCGGCCCACCAGAACGACACCTTCGACCAGTCGACGCTGTCACGCGCCTCTGACCGGTTGATCGCGGCGAGCACCAGGGTGCTGACCGAACCGCCGCTGAGCACGACGGACGCGTAATCCTGCTCTTCGATGACGTCGATGATCTTCGTGATGAAGCGAGCGGCGACCGAGGCCCCCAGGGATTGCTTGTCGGGGTGAACCAGCACCCGGCGTTCATTCGTCACGTCTCAGTAGCCTCTATTACTGTCGTGACCTGTCAGGATGACAGGTCGAACTGCGTCAAACAGATGTCGCCTGGGTCTGCGTCACGGCTGGTCAGCACGGAGCAGGGCGACGCCGCTCTTGACGACATTGCCGAAGAGCGAGTCAGGGTCGAGTCTACGGAGTTCTTCGGCCAGGCAGTCGCGCAGGCCGCGGCGTGGCAGCGACAGGTCGTGCGTCGGCTGTTCGGGCTGCGAGAGCGTGGCGACGTCGACGAGCGAGCGCTCGAGCTCGATCGGCCCGGATGCTCGCACGAGCTTCACGCCGTGGATGCCACTCGAGCCGGTCGCGCGCGACGTGAGCTCGTGCTTGACGGGCACCTCGAGCTGCAGACGCAGCCAGGCGGCCAGCAGCAGCGTCGAGGGGGAGTCGGCGGCGCCGGACACCTCGACCGCGGTGACCGGCTCGTACGGCGGCTGGTCGAGAGCCGCCGCCAGCTGCGTGCGCCAGAGGGTGAGCCGCGTCCAGGCGAAGTCCGTGTCGCCCGGCTCGTAGGTCGAGGCCAGGTCGATGATCGACTGACGCGGGTTGCTCTGAGCGGCCGCGTCGGTGATCCTGCGCTGCGCGATTCGGCCGAGAGGCGACTCCGAGACGACCGCGGGCGCCTTGCCGGGCCACCACGCGACGACGGGGGCGTCGGGCAGCAGGAGGCCTGTGACGAGCCCCTCCTCGTCGCGGGCGATGTCGCCATAAGCGCGCAGCAGGATGACCTCGCTCGCGCCGGCATCGCCGCCCACGCGGATCTGCGCGTCGAGCCGGGGCTCTTCGGCGGACAAAATCTCATCGGCGGTCGAGATCACGATGACCCGCATCGGGTGCTCGCGAGACGCCTCGTTGGCGGCCTCGATCGCCTCCTCTTCGTGGCCCAGGGTCGTCGAGATGACGAGGGTCAGCACGCGACCGAGGGCGACGACACCGCCCTCTTCGCGGATCTTGACCAGAGCCTTTGAGACTCGGCTGATGGTGCTGTCGGGCAGATCGACGATCACGGACGCCTCCAGGTACGGCCGTCGCGGGCCATGAGTTCATCGGCACTGTGGGGGCCCCAGGTGCCGGGACGGTACTGCTCGGGCTGCCCCTGGGCGGCCCAGAAGCGCTCGATCGGGTCGAGGATCTTCCACGACAGCTCGACCTCCTCGTGGCGGGGGAAGAGCGGAGGGTCGCCGAGCAGGACATCGAGGATGAGCCGCTCGTAGGCCTCCGGGCTGGCCTCGGTGAACGCGTGGCCGTAGCCGAAGTCCATCGTGACGTCGCGAACCTGAGTGCCGATGCCGGGCACCTTCGAGCCGAAGCGGAGGGTGACACCCTCGTCGGGCTGCACGCGGATCACGAGGGCGTTCTGCCCCAGCTCGGCGCCGTCGCCGAGGCCGAAGACGTTCTCGGGCACGCGCTTGAAGACGACTGCGATCTCGGTGACGCGGCGGCCGAGGCGCTTGCCGGCGCGCAGATAGAACGGCACGCCCGACCAGCGGCGCGTGGCGATCTCGAGCCTGATCGCTGCGTAGGTCTCGGTGACCGACTCGGGGTTCATCCCAGCCTCCTCCAAGAAGCCGAGCACCTTCTCGCCGCCCTGCCAACCGCCGGAGTACTGCCCGCGGGCGGTGCCCTCGGCGAGGTCGGCGGGGATGGTGACAGCCGAGAGCACCTTCTCTTTCTCGGCGCGAAGGTCGCGCGCTTTGAAGCTGACGGGCTCTTCCATCGCGGTGAGCGCCAGCAGCTGCAGGAGGTGGTTCTGGATGACGTCGCGAGCAGCGCCGATGCCGTCGTAGTAGCCGGCACGACCGGCCACGCCGATGTCCTCGGCCATGGTGATCTGCACGTGGTCGACGTAGTTGCTGTTCCACAGCGGCTCGTACATCTGGTTGGCGAAACGGAGCGTCAGCAGGTTCTGAACCGTCTCCTTGCCGAGGTAGTGGTCGATGCGGAAGACCGAGTCGGGCTCGAACACCGTCTCGACGACCGCGTTCAGTTCGCGAGCCGTCTCGAGGTCGCTCCCGAAGGGCTTCTCGATGACGACGCGTCGCCAGGGTTTCTCGCCGTGGATGTCGACGGTGTCGTCGGCGAGACCGGAGTCCCGCAGCTGCTCGGTGACGAGCGGGAAGAACTTCGGCGGGATCGAGAGGTAGAAGGCGTGGTTGCCCATCGTGCCGCGCTCGACGTCGAGTTCGTCGATGGTCTTCTTGAGCAGCTGAAAGGCCTCCGCATCGTCGAAGTCGCCCTGCACGAAGCGGATGCCCTCTTTGAGCTGGCGCCACACGTCCTCGTCGAAAGGCGTGCGCGCGTGCTGCTTGACGGCCTCGTAGACGACCTGCTCGAAGTCCTGGTCCTCCCACTCGCGCCGGGCGAAGCCGACGAGGGCGAAGCCCGGGGGCAGGAGACCGCGGTTGGCCAGGTCGTAGATCGCCGGCATGACCTTCTTGCGCGACAGGTCGCCTGTCACGCCGAAGATGATGAGGCTCGACGGGCCGGCGATGCGGTTGAGTCGTCGGTCGGAGGGCAACCGCAGAGGGTTGTACTCCGGCGTGATTTCCACCGGTGCCATGTGTTATCCGATTCCTTGCGTCATGAAGCGGTCAGGGTCGAGAGCGGGCGCAGGATCGACTCGACCCCGCGCCCGACCGCCCATCAGCGGAGTGCGCCGAGAAGCGCCGGCAGAGCCGCCGCCACGTCGGTGACGGTGAGCGTCAGCACCGGCCGGCCGTGCTCGGCCAGGACGGCGGCGTCACCGGCGGCCTGAGCCGCGACGAGGGTGCCGAAGGTGAACGAACTGCCGGGAATGGGCAGATCGGTCTCGGGCACCTGTGTGATCTGCAGGAACACGCCGGTGGCCGGCCCGCCCTTGTGGTACTGCCCGGTGGAGTGCAGGAAGCGCGGGCCCCAGCCGAAGGTGACGGGCCGCTCGGTGCGGGTCGCCAGGATGTCGCGCAGCTCGGCCAAGGCAGGGTTCGCAACACGGTCGACGTAGGCCTGGATCGCCAGGTAGCCGTCGTCGGTCAGGTGCTTCAGCAGACCGGCCACGGCGTCGTCGAGACCATCGCCGAGGTCGATTCCGCCGCGCGAGCGCACCTCGACGCCGTTCGCCGTGAACGCGGCGGGCGTCGGCGCGGGGGCGGAGTCGAGCAGAGCCCGCGTCGCCGCCTTGGCCGACTCGACATCGGGCTGATCGAACGGGTTGATGCCGAGAAGGCGACCGGCCACGGCCACCGCGTACTCCCACACCATGAACTGGGCCCCGAGGGATCCGGAGATCTCGACCTCGCCGGGGGCGACCTCGCGGGTCTCCTCAGTGTTGGCGACGAACCGGACGATCTGCACGTCGTGCAGACCCTCGGTGATCTCGGGCGAGTCGAGGTCGAGCACGACGGGCAGGAGCCCGCGGCCCTGCTTGCCGGTCGACTCGGCGATCAGCTGCTCGGCCCAGTCGGGGAAGCCCTGGATGTGCGTGCCGTCGGCCACGAGGCCGATCTTGTCGCGCAACGGGCTCGTGCCGGCCAGGACGGCCCCGAGCACGAGGCCCGGGTTGTCCGGGCGATCCTGCGACAGCTCGACCGTCACGGCGCCAGCCTCGGCCAGCAACTCTTCGATGTCGGCCCCCGCGAGGCCCGACGGGACGAGCCCGAAGGCCGAGAGGGCCGAGTAGCGCCCTCCGATCGCCGGGTCGGCGGTGAAGACGACGTAGCCCGCCTCGCGAGCAGACTGCTCGAGCGGCGAACCGGGGTCGGTGACGACGACGATGCGGTCGGCGATGTCGGTGTAGCCGGCATCGTGGAAGGCCTTCTCGAACGTCGCCCGCTGGCTCGCCGTCTCGACGGTCGAGCCCGACTTGGACGAGACGATGAGCACGGTGTGCTTCAGGTCGTCGTTCAGAGCGGCGAGCACCTGGCCCGGCTCGGTCGCGTCGAGGACGGTCAGCTCGACACCGGCGGTGCGAGTGATGACCTCGGGCGCGAGCGACGAGCCGCCCATGCCGGCGAGCACGAAGTGCGTCAGGTGCTTTTTGTGCAGCTTCTTACGAAGCTCGGCGATCTGCGCCACCAGGGGGGCGGAGACCGAGACGGCCTCCGTCCACCCCAGGCGTTTGGACGCCTCTTCTTCGGCCTCCGGGCCCCACAGAGCGGGGTCCAGACCCGTGATGCCGGACGCGACGAGGTCGCGCACCAGCGTCGGGACGACGGACTCGACTGCAGTCGCAGCATCGCCCGACGCGGTGATGGCTACTGTCACTTAGCGGCGTCCAGAGCGGCCGTCACGGTGTCGAGCAGCTCGTTCCAGGAGACGATGAACTTGTCGACGCCCTCGGATTCGAGCACGGCCACGACGTCGTCGTACGAGATGCCCTGAGCGGCGATGTCGTCCATCACCTTGTTGGCGGCCGCGTACGATCCGGTGATCGTGTCGCCGGTGATGACGCCGTGGTCGAAGGTCGCGTCGAGCGTCTTCTCGGGCATCGTGTTGACGACCTCGGGGGCGACGAGCTCGACCACGTAGGTGGTGTCGAGCACGTTGGGGTCTTTGACGCCGGTCGAGGCCCACAGCGGGCGCTGCTTGTTGCCGCCCTCGGCGAGGAGGCCCTTGGCACGCTCGGTCGCGAACGCCTGCTCGTACACCTCGTAGGCGAGCTGAGCGTTGGCCACGCCGGCCTTCGACTTGAGCGCCTTGGCCTCGTCGGTGCCGACTGCCTCGAGGCGCTTGTCGATCTCGGTGTCGACGCGCGACACGAAGAAGGACGCGACCGAGTGGACCTTCGACAGGTCGATCCCCTTGGCCTTGGCCTGCTCGAGACCGGTCAGGTAGGCGTTGATCACGGCGCGGTAGCGCTCGAGCGAGAAGATGAGCGTGACGTTGACGCTGATGCCCTCGGCGATCGTCGCGGTGATGGCTTCGAGGCCCTCGACGGTCGCCGGAATCTTGATGAGGACGTTCTCGCGGTCGACTCGGGAGTGGAGCGACTTCGCCTGCTCGATGGTCTTTGCGGCGTCGTGCGCGAGGCCCGGCTCGACCTCGATCGACACACGGCCGTCGAAGCCGTTCGTCGAGTCGTAGATCGGCTTGAAGATGTCGCACGCGTTGGCCACGTCGCTGGTGGTGATCTCGAAGACCGAGTCGGTCACGCCTTTGCCGGCCTTGGCCAGCTCCGCGACCTGGGCGTCGTACGCCTCGCCCTTGGCGAGTGCGCCGGCGAAGATCGTCGGGTTGGTGGTGACGCCGACGACGTTCTTCTCGGCGATGAGCTTCTGGAGGCCCTCGGACTGGATGCGCTCGCGCGAGAGGTCGTCGAGCCAGATGCTCACGCCGGCAGCGGAGAGCTGCGCGGTCGGGGTCGTTGCTGTGGTCTGGATGTCAGTCATTTTCTTCTCTTCTTCTTCTCGGGGCTCAGAGAGCGGCGAGTTCGTTGAGGGACTCTTTCGCGGCCGAGACGGCGGCCTCGGTGGTGATGCCGAACTTCTCGAACAGGGTCTTGTAGTCGGCCGAGGCACCGAAGTGCTCGATCGAGACGCTGCGGCCGGCGTCGCCGATGTAGTTCTTCCAGCCGAGTGCGATACCGGCTTCGATCGACACGCGCGCCTTGACCGACGACGGCAGGACGGACTCTTTGTAGTCGTCGCTCTGCTCGTCGAACCAGTCGAGGCTGGGGGCGGAGACGACGCGGGCGTTGATTCCCTCGCCGCGCAGCACCTCGCGTGCCTCGACGGCGATCTGCACCTCGGAGCCCGTCGCGATCAGGATCACGTCGGGGGTGCCGCCCGGGGCCTCGGCGAGCACGTAGGCGCCCTTCGAGACGTACTTCGCCGAAGCGAAGGTGTCGCCGGTGGCCTCGCCCTCGCCGCGCTCGAAGACCGGGAGGTTCTGCCGACTGAGGGCGAGGCCCTCGGGGCCGGAGAAACGCTGAAGGATCGTCAGCCACGCGTAGGAGGTCTCGTTGGCGTCGGCCGGGCGGACCAGCGAGAAGTCGGGGATCGCACGAAGCGCCCAGAGCTGCTCGATCGGCTGGTGCGTCGGGCCGTCCTCGCCGAGGGCCACGGAGTCGTGGGTCCAGACGTAGGTGGTCGGCGCCTTCATGAGCGCGGCGAGACGGACGGCCGGGCGCATGTAGTCGGAGAAGATCAGGAACGTGCCGCCGAAGGGGCGCGTGTTGCCGTGCAGCACGATTCCGTTCAGGATCGCGCCCATGGCGTGCTCGCGGATGCCGAAGTGCAGCACGCGGCCGTAGGGGTTCCCCGACCACTCGTGGGTCGACCACTCGGTGGGGACGAACGACTTGGCATCGGTGATCGAGGTGAGGTTCGACTCGGCGAGGTCGGCCGAGCCGCCCCAGAACTCGGGCAGGACGCCGGCGATGGCGTTGATGACCTTGCCGGACGCGGCACGGGTCGAGACCTCTTTGCCGGGCTCGAACACGGGCAGTGCACCCTCGAGATCGGTGGGGAGCTCGCCGGCGAGCATGCGATTGAGCAGCGCGTTCTTCTCGGGGTTGGCCGAAGCCCACGCCTCGAGCTTCTCGTTCCATTCGGCGTGCTGCGCCTGGCCGCGCTCGACGGCCTTGCGGGTGTGCTCGAGGACGGCGGGGTCGACGTCGAACGACTTGTCGGGGTTGAAGTCGAGGATCTTCTTCAGAGCCGCGATCTCTTCGGTGCCGAGGGCCGAGCCGTGCGCCTTGCCGGAGTTCTGCTTGGTGGGGGAGGGCCACGCGATGATGGTCTTGAGGATGATCAGCGACGGCTTGTCGGTGACGCCCTTGGCCTTCTCGATCGCGTCGTTCAACTCGGCGACGTCTTCGACGTACTCGCCGGTCTTCTTCCAGTCGACGACCTGGACATCCCAGTCGTAGGCGAGGAAGCGCTTGTGAACGTCTTCAGTGAAGGCGATGTTGGTGTCGTCCTCGATCGAGATCTGGTTCGAGTCGTAGATCGCGATGAGGTTGCCGAGCTGCTGGTGGCCGGCGAGCGAGGCGGCCTCGCTGGTGATGCCCTCCTGCATGTCGCCGTCGCCGGCGATCACGTAGACGAAGTGGTCGAACGGGCTGGTGCCCGGTGCCGCGTCAGCGTCGAACAGGCCACGCTCGAAGCGGGACGCGTAGGCGAAGCCGACGGAAGAGGCGAGACCCTGGCCCAGAGGGCCGGTGGTGATCTCGATTCCGTCGGTGTGGCCGTACTCGGGGTGACCCGGGGTCTTGGAGCCCCAGGTGCGGAGCTCCTCGAGGTCTTTCAGCTCGAGCCCGTAGCCGCCCAGATAGAACTGGATGTACTGGGTGAGCGAGGAGTGCCCGACCGAGAGGATGAAGCGGTCGCGCCCGATCCAGGTGCTGTCGCTGGGGTCGCGGTGCATCACCTTTTGGAACAGGAGGTATGCGGCGGGCGCCAGGCTCATCGCGGTGCCCGGGTGGCCGTTCCCCACCTTCTGGACCGCGTCGGCCGCGAGGACGCGCACCGTGTTGACTGCCTTTTCGTCAATGGATTCCCATTGCAGATCTGCCACTTGAGGATGACCCTTCTTGATGCGAGATTGCGCGGGTTTCGCTCCCGCACGGACAGCGCCTGCCGAGACGTCATCGGCTCGACCGTGTTATCGGCCCGGATGCGGGTGTGTGCCGATGGACTCATCGACGCGGCGACATCGACACGAACAGTGTGATCGGCGCCCTGTGCCCTGCAACTGGCAAGCACCTGCCAGTATAGGGACGTCGAGGGGTCGGCCGCCCGCTTGCCGCTGGATGGATCGCCGTCAGCGTAGACATTCATCGCTTAGACTTGAACCGGCCACAGATCAGCCTGGTCGGTCACTCGTCTTCCTGCGGGGAGACCTCGCACTTAGAGGACGTATGACAGCAGTCGACACCCGCTCGAATCCGACTCGCGAGCGCCCCACGTGGCGCCGCATCGGTGCCAAGCGCAAGGTCCGTGCCTACATCTCGCTGACCAAGCCCCGCGTGATGGAGTTGCTGCTCGTCACGACGGCGCCGACGATGTTCCTGGCCCAGGGCGGCATCCCGAACCTCTGGCTCATCGCCGCGACGCTCATCGGCGGTGCCCTCAGCGCAGGCTCGGCCTCGGCCTTCAACTGCTACATCGACCGCGACATCGACCGCGTCATGAAGCGCACAGCCGATCGGGCGCTCGTCACCGGCGACGTCACCGATCGCGAGGCGCTGATCTTCTCGTACGTGATGGGCGTGGCGTCGATCGTCTGGCTCGCGCTCACGGTCAACGTGCTTGCGGCGGCGCTCTCGCTCTTCGCGATCCTGTTCTACGTCATCGTGTACACGCTGTGGCTCAAGCGCCGCACCCCCCAGAACATCGTCTGGGGCGGCATCGCCGGCTGCATGCCGGTGCTGATCGGCTGGGCGGCCGTGACCGACTCGCTCGGGTGGACGCCGCTGATCCTTTTCGGCATCATCTTCCTCTGGACTCCGCCGCACTACTGGCCGCTGTCGATGCGGTACCGCGACGACTACGCCTCCGTCGACGTGCCCATGCTGGCCGTGGTCCGGGGCCGCGCGCACGTCGGCCTGCAGGTGATCCTGTACGCCTGGGCCACCGTCGCATGCTCGCTGCTGCTGATCCCCGTCGCCCACATGGGCATCCTCTACACGGTCGTCGCCGTGGCGGCCGGCGTGTGGTTCATCGTCGAGTCGCACCGTCTCTACAGCCGCGCGATCACACACGCGATCGACGTGAAGCCGATGAAAGTCTTCGGCGCCTCGATCACGTACATGACGCTCATCTTCATCGCCGTCGGTGTCGACCCGCTGCTGCCTCACTTTTTGTAGGAAGAAGTGTCGTGGCGACTTTCGCCGTCGTGGTGAACGGCGCCCCGGCCTCGGGCAAGACCACCTTGTCGCGCATCCTGCGGGCCGAGCTGGATCTGCCGCTCGTGGCCAAGGACGCCGTCAAAGAGGCGTTGGTCGAAGCCGTGGGGGCACCACTGCCGACGCGCGATCTCGGCGGGCTCTCGCAGGACGTCGTCTGGCGTGTCGTCGGCATGATCGACGGCCCGGTGCTCGTCGAGTCGTTCTGGGGTACCGGCCGCGACGAGGAGTTCTTCGCGCGAGGGCTGAAGGTCGCAGGCGTCACGTCGGGCGTAGAAATCTGGTGCGAAGCGCCCTTAGAGGTGCTCCGCGAACGCTTCACGACCCGGCCGCGACACGCCGTCCACGACGACGCCAACCGGATGCCGGAGTGGGAGGCGAGCGCCCGCACCGCGCGTCCGATCTCCGGCTTCCCTGTGATTCGCGTCGACACAACCGGGCCCGTCGACACGGCTCAGCTCGCCGCCGAACTGCGCACCATGATTCCGACACCGCCGGACGGACAACAGCACTCTGCCTAGGAGAGATGCCGCGAGCCGCTCGAAGGTGCGAGAGCCCTAGCTGGTGGCCGCGGCGACCGCGGCCTCGTCGACTGGCTCGGTGAGATCGGCGTCCGACTGAAGAGTGTGCGTGACCGCGGTCATCGCCGAGACGAGAAGGGCTGCGAGCACGAGGTGGGCGCCGACGAGCAGCGCCGGCAGCCCCGTGTTGGCCTGCGTGAGGCCCACGGCGATCTGGGCGATCTCGACGCAGAGCAGCATCGTCACGAAGCGCCGCGGCAACCCGAGCCGGACCACCGCGATCATCAGCACGATGGTGAGCCCGAAGACGGCGAACGCCGGGATCGCGTGGAACACCTCGATGACCTTCGGGTCCAGCCCGTTGCGGTGCGTGTGCGCATCGCCCGCGTGCGGGCCGGCGCCGGTGGTCAGGATGCCGAGGACCACGGTGATGGCCACGAAGACGGCAGTGATGCGCGTGACGACTGCGAACCACGGGGGAGTGGCGGCGGTGTCGCTGCGCGGGCCGCGGGTGACCCGGTAAACCAGGGTCGTCGCGATCCTCACCAGGATCATCGACACGATGAAGTGCGAGCCCACCACGTAAGGGTTCAGCTTGGCGAGCACGCTGATGCCGCCGAGCACCGCCTGGAACGGGATCGACATGCCCTGGATGAACGTCAGCCAGAACAGGTCGCGGCGGACGCGACGGATGCGCAGGATACTGAGGAACGCGGCGATCACGATGATCACCAGCACGAACGTCAGCAGGCGGTTGCCGAACTCGATGACGCCGTGATAGCCGAGCGCCGGCGTGGTGACGATGGAGCCGTCGCCGCACTGCGGCCACGTGGGGCAGCCGAGACCCGAGCTGGTCAGCCGGACGAGACCGCCCGTGCCGACGAGAACGATCTGACAGACGAGCGACGCCCACGCCGCGACCCTGACCCGGTAGTCGACCGACGTCGGCAGCCAGGACCACGCCCGCTGCAGCGGATTCATCGAGGTTGCCTGTGCATTGCTCACGCTTTGGTGCCCTTCGTTCACTTAACGGCGCTGACCTGTAGAATCGACGGGTTCAGGAACACACCCGGAATCGGTGCGTCGACGCAGACCACACCTTGCAGCTCAGCTTTCCAAGTCTATGGACTCAGTTCTGGGCGGTCGCCCTGATCCCTTGTCTCCGGCAGATGCCGAGGGCAGCCACCCGTCGGGAGTGATCCCCAGAGGGAATGCCGCAACGAGCGTGAAGGTTCGAGACGGCAGAGAAAGAGGTAGTTATGTCCGATGTGCTGATCGACCGCCCCGAGCTCGAAGGCCTGGGCCAATACGAGTTCGGCTGGGCCGACTCCGACGCTGCGGGGGCCTCTGCCCGACGCGGTGTAAACCCCGAGGTCGTCACCGACATCTCGAATCTCAAGAGCGAACCCGCGTGGATGCTCAAGAACCGCCTCAAGGGGCTCAGCCTCTTCGAGAAGAAGCCCATGCCGACGTGGGGCGCCGACCTCTCGGGCATCGACTTCGACAACATCAAGTACTTCGTACGCTCGACCGAGAAGCAGGCCGGCAGCTGGGAAGAGCTTCCCGACGACATCAAGGCCACCTACGAGAAGCTCGGCATCCCCGAGGCCGAGCGCAACCGTCTCGTCGCCGGCGTCGCCGCGCAGTACGAGTCGGAGGTCGTCTATCACCAGATCCGCGAAGACCTCGAGGCCCAGGGCGTCATCTTCATGGACACCGACACGGCGCTCCGTGAGCACCCCGAGTTCTTCGAAGAGTACTTCGGCACCGTGATCCCCGCCGGCGACAACAAGTTCGCCGCGCTCAACACCGCCGTCTGGTCGGGCGGCTCGTTCGTCTACGTGCCCAAGAACGTGCGGGTCGAGATCCCGCTGCAGGCCTACTTCCGCATCAACACCGAGAACATGGGCCAGTTCGAGCGCACGCTGATCATCGCCGACGAGGGCTCGTACGTCCACTACATCGAGGGCTGCACAGCCCCGATCTACAAGAGCGACTCGCTGCACTCGGCCGTGGTCGAGATCATCGTCAAGAAGAACGCCCGCGTTCGCTACACGACCATCCAGAACTGGTCGAACAACGTCTACAACCTGGTCACCAAGCGCGCCATCGCTCACGAGGGCGCGACCATGGAGTGGATCGACGGCAACATCGGCTCGAAGGTGACGATGAAGTACCCGTCGATCTACCTCGCGGGCGAGCATGCCAAGGGCGAGACGCTCTCCGTCGCCTTCGCAGGCCCGGGCCAGCACCAGGACGCCGGCGCGAAGATGATCCACATGGCGCCCTACACGACGTCGTCGATCGTCTCGAAGTCCATCGCCCGCGGCGGAGGCCGCGCCGGCTACCGCGGAGAGGTCCGGGTCGACGAGGGTGCGCACCACGCCGCCAACACGGTGCGCTGCGACGCCCTGCTCGTCGACACCATCTCGCGCTCCGACACCTACCCGGCGATCGACATCCGCGTCGACGACGTGCAGCTCGGCCACGAGGCCACCGTCTCGCGGGTCAGCGAAGAGCAGCTCTTCTACCTGATGTCGCGCGGAATGGCCGAAGACGAGGCCATGGCCATGATCGTCCGCGGCTTCATCGAGCCGATCGCCCGTGAGCTCCCGATGGAGTACGCACTCGAATTGAACAAGCTCATCGAGATGAGCATGGAAGGATCCGTCGGCTAGATGTCCGCAACTCCCGCACCAACACAGACCCCCACGGACACGGCAGCTACCGACGCACCCGTTCAGCACGGGGCCGGCGCTCACAGCGACGGCGGATGGGGCAGCAAGGATCACAAGGTTCCGGTCCAGACGCGATCGGCTCGTTTCGCGTCCGCTGATCCTGCCGCCTTCCCCGACGTCACCGGCCGCGAGGTCGACTGGAAGCAGAGCCCCGTGGCGAAGCTCCGGCCACTCATCGACGGCCCGCTCGACGGATCGCCCTATGCCTACCTCGCTCGCGAGACGCCCGGGGCCTCCGTCGAGTGGGTGTCGCCGACCCACGAGCTCGTGGGCCAGGCGGGCACGCCCGAAGACAAGGCCTCGGCGAACGCCTGGTCGAGCGTCGAGAACGTCCTGCTCGTCACGCTGACCGGCGACGAGGCATCGACGATCACGATCGGCCGCTCGGGCCTCACCGACCAGCCGCACGCCGGCCACACGGTGATCCACGCGACGGCGAACTCGTCCGCTCACGTGATCCTGCTCAACAGCGGCAAGGCGAACCTCGTCGAGAACGTCGAGATCGTCGTCGACGAGGGCGCACACCTCACCGTCGTCAGCGTTCAGGAATGGGACGACGAGGCGATCCACCTGTCGAGCCAGTTCGCGCGCCTCGGCCGCGACGCCGTCTTGAAGCACTTCGTCGTGAGCCTCGGCGGCTCGATCGTGCGAGTCAACCCGTCGGCGCACCTTGCCGAGCAGGGCGCCGACGTCGACCTGAACGGCGTGTACTTCGCCGACGCGGGTCAGCACCTCGAGCAGCAGGTCTACGTCAACCACGACGCCCCGAAGACCAAGAGCCGCGTCAACTACAAGGGCGCCCTGCAGGGCGACGGCGCACGCACGGTGTGGATCGGCGACGTGCTGATCGGCCGCACCGCGCCCGGCACCGACTCGTACGAGCAGAACCGCAACCTGGTCCTCTCGGAGGGCACGCGCGCCGACTCGATCCCGAACCTCGAGATCGAGACCGGCGACATCCTCGGTGCCGGCCACGCGTCGGCCACGGGTCGTTTCGACGACGAGCACCTCTTCTACCTCGAGTCGCGCGGCATCCCCGAAGAAGAGGCGCGACGCATAGTCGTGCTGGGCTTCCTCAGCGAGATCGTGCAGCACATCGGAGACGAGACGCTGCAGGATCGCCTCATCGCGGCTCTCGAAGAAGAGCTCGCCGACGGCGCGCGGTCGCGTGCCGAGGCCGACGCTCTGCACGAGTCGACGCACGCCCCGGTCTACGTCGACAAGCTCCCGGGCTCTGGGCCGACTCCTGTCGCCGCACCCAAGGCTGCGCCGGCTGCGGCTGCTGCGCCTGATGCTCCGGCTGCGGCCGCTTCGACCTCCGAGGCCGACGCCTGATGGCCACGAAGGTCTGCGCCGACTCCGACGTCGAGGTGTCCGACGCGATCCGCGTCGTCGTCGACGGCGTCCCCGTCGCAGTCGTGCGCGACTCGGCCGGTCAGTTGCACGCCCTTGGCGACACCTGCACCCACGGCGACATCTCGCTGTCGGAGGGCTTCGTCGAAGACGACACCCTCGAATGCTGGGCGCACGGCTCGAAGTTCGAGCTGACGAGCGGCAAGCCGCTCACCCTGCCGGCCTACGAGCCGGTGCCCGTTTTCGCCGTGTCGGTCGTCGACGGCGACGTCTTCGTAGACGTCTCCACGAACGTCGCCGCCTCTTAATCGTCATCTCCTCAGCAAAAGGAACAACAACATGTCAACCCTCGAAATCCGCGATCTCCAGGTCTCGATCGACACCGAGCAGGGCAACAAGCCCATCCTCAAGGGTGTCGACCTGACCATCAAGCAGGGCGAGATCCACGCCGTCATGGGCCCCAACGGCTCAGGCAAGTCGACTCTCGCGTACACGATCGCCGGCCACCCCCGCTACAAGGTCGACGGCGGTTCGATCAAGCTCGATGGCCAGGAAGTGCTCGACATGACCGTCGACCAGCGCGCGAAGGCCGGCCTCTTCCTCGCCATGCAGTACCCCGTCGAGATCCCCGGCGTAACCGTCGCGAACTTCCTCCGCACGGCGAAGACCGCGCTGGACGGCGAGGCGCCCGCTCTCCGCACCTGGGTCAAAGACCTGCGTCAGCACATGAGCGACCTCAAGATGGACTCGTCGTTCGCCGAGCGCAACGTCAACGAGGGCTTCTCGGGCGGCGAGAAGAAGCGCCACGAGATCATGCAGCTCGAGTTGCTCAAGCCGAAGTTCGCGATCCTCGACGAGACCGACTCGGGGCTCGACGTCGACGCGCTCAAGATCGTCTCCGAGGGCGTCAACCGGGCTCACGACGCGACCGGCCTCGGCATCCTGATGATCACGCACTACACGCGCATCCTCCGATACATCAAGCCCGACTTCGTGCACGTCTTCGTCGACGGCCACGTCGCCGAGCAGGGCGGCCCCGAGCTGGCCGACCAGCTCGAAAACGAAGGTTACGACCGCTACGTCGCCGCATCCGCCGCCGAGGCCGCTGCTGCCACGGCCGGCGCCGTCGCGGGGGCCTGACCATGCCGCTCGCACTCGCTCCCGAGAAGTTCGACCAGGTCGAAGAGGCGCTCAAAGAGGTCATGGACCCCGAGCTCGGCGTCAACGTCGTCGACCTCGGATTGATCTACGACCTCGCGCTCGACGACGAGGTGGAGAACGCGCTGATCATCAGCATGACGCTCACTTCGGCCGGCTGCCCGCTCACCGACGTGATCGAGTCCGAGACGGCCAACGCCCTCGACGGAGTGGTCGACGCCTTCCGCATCAACTGGGTGTGGATGCCGCCGTGGGGCCCCGAGCGCATCACCGACGACGGTCGCGACATGATGCGGGCCATCGGCTTCAGCATCTAGCTCAGGATTCGCTCCGTCGAAACCCCTGCCCTCGGGCGGGGGTTTCGTCGTGTCGGCTGCGGTGTCGCCCGGTGGTCGAGGCAGAGCGGGCGGGCTCGGCTAGCGGTCGCGGCGGGCGCCGAGCGCACGGGCGCCGCGCCACGCGAGGGG
The DNA here is from genome assembly GCF_001577365.1 of Frondihabitans sp. PAMC 28766. Taxonomy (NCBI): domain Bacteria; kingdom Bacillati; phylum Actinomycetota; class Actinomycetes; order Micrococcales; family Microbacteriaceae; genus Frondihabitans; species Frondihabitans sp. PAMC 28766. Next base: position 2,631,827 of record NZ_CP014513.1, on the reverse strand, counting down.
CAGGGCCCCCGCCGCGATGACCCACTTGACGATGCCGCCGAGGATGAACGGGGTGAAGCCGGCCGCCATGACGGCGCCAAAACCGTGGGGGAGACCCAGCTGGGCGAGCGATGCGGCGAGGTAGGGCAGACCGATGGCGAACGGGATCAGGCTGGCGAGGAAGAATGCGGCGATCGATCGCACGACGTGCTTGTCCCAGTTGCGCTGCGACAGCCAGCCGACGACGGCGGCGGCCGGGATGAAACCGATGACGAAGCCGAAGCTCGGCAGCGACAGGGTGCCGGTCGAGTGGCCGGCGAAGATCGGGAGCCCGATGAGGCCGAGCACCATGTACGCGGTGAGCGAGAGGGCACCGCGGCGGGCGCCGAGTGTTGCGCCGACGAGCATGACGGCAAGGGTCTGGCCGGTGATCGGCACGGGCCACAGCGGGATCTCGACCTGCGCGAGAAGGCTGACGAAGGCGACGCCCCCCGCGATCAGGGCGACGTCGGTGGCGACGCTCTTGCGCACGAATCGATCGGCGAGAACCGGCCGCAGAGCGGTCTGGGCGTTGGTCGTCATGGAATCTCCTAGAATAAGTAGGTCGATCGGCGCGTTGTCTTGTATGAACACGCCCGTAAGACGGTTCCACGCATCGATCCCTTTCATCCTAGGGGCGGCCCACCGGCGGGCGGCGTTGTGGACACCTCCTCAGATGATTGGACTTTTGCTGTGCTCTCCGTGCACGACCTCGAGATTCGCGTTGGCGCTCGCCTCCTGATGGAGGACGTCACCTTCCGGGTCGACAAGGGCGACAAGATCGGCCTGGTCGGCCGTAACGGCGCGGGCAAGACCACCATGACCAAGACGCTGGCGGGCGAGACTCTGCCCACGGGCGGCAAGATCGAGAAGACGGGCGAGATCGGCTATCTGCCGCAGGATCCCCGCTCAGGCAACCCCGAGGACCTCGCGCGGACCCGCATCCTCGATGCGCGCGGCCTCGGGCAGATCCTGCTCGGAATCCAGAAGGCGACCCAGGAGATGGGGAGCGACGACGCGGCGGTGGCCGAGAAGGCGATGAAGCGGTACGGCGACCTCGACGACCGCTTCACCGCCCTCGGCGGCTACGCGGCCGAGGCGGAGGCCGCCAGCATCGCGTCGAACCTGAGCCTGCCCGACCGCATCCTCGACCAGCCGCTGTCGACCCTCTCGGGCGGCCAGCGCCGTCGTATCGAGCTCGCGCGCATCCTGTTCTCGGCCGCCGAGACGATGATCCTCGACGAACCGACCAACCACCTCGACGCCGACTCGATCGTCTGGCTGCGCGAATACCTGAAGACGTACCAGGGCGGTGTGATCGTGATCAGCCACGACATCCAGCTGGTCGACGAGGTGGTCAATCGCGTCTTCTACCTCGACGCGAACCGCCAGCAGATCGACATCTACAACATGGGCTGGAAGCACTATCAGCGCCAGCGCGCTTCCGACGAGGAGCGCCGCAAGAAAGAGCGCGCCACGGCCGAGAAGCAGGCCGGCCAGCTGCAGAAGCAGGCCGCGCGCTTCGGCGCCAAGGCGTCGAAGGCCGCTGCGGCACACCAGATGGTCGCTCGCGCCGAGAAGTTGCTCGCAGGGCTCGACGACGTCCGCGTCGTCGATCGCGTCGCCAAGCTCCGCTTCCCGACGCCGGCCGCCTGCGGTCGCACCCCGCTCATGGCGACGAACCTCTCGAAGAGCTACGGCTCGCTCGAGATCTTCACCGCCGTCGACCTCGCCATCGACCGCGGGTCGAAGGTCGTCATCCTGGGCCTGAACGGTGCCGGCAAGACGACCCTCCTGCGCATCCTGGCCGGGGTCGACGAGCCCGACACCGGGCAGCTCGAGCCGGGCCACGGCCTGCGCGTCGGCTATTACGCCCAGGAGCACGAGACGATCGACGTCAAGCGCAGCGTGCTCGAGAACATGGTGTCGTCGTCGCCGAACATCACCGAGATGGAAGCGCGGCGCGTGCTGGGCTCGTTCCTCTTCACGGGCGACGACTCGGCGAAGCCCGCCGGAGTGCTGTCGGGTGGCGAGAAGACCCGCCTCGCTCTGGCGATGATCGTGGTCTCCGGCGCGAACGTGCTGCTGCTCGACGAACCGACCAACAACCTCGATCCGGCGAGCCGCCTCGAGATCCTGGACGCCCTCAACAACTACGAGGGCGCCGTGGTGCTCGTCAGCCACGACGAGGGCGCTGTGGAGGCGCTGAACCCCGAGCGCGTGCTCATCATGCCCGAGGGCACCGAAGACCACTGGACGCCCGACTACTCGGACCTCATCACCCTCGCATAGAGCCCTCCGCGCCGGCCCCGCACCTCCCGGTGGTCTTTCGGCACCTCACCTGGGCGAGGTGCCGAAAGCCGCCCGAAGTGCGGGTCAACCGGAGTCAGCGACTGATGCGGGTGCCCGGGCGTGACGACACGTAGCCGGCCTCGTCGAGCTCGTCGTCCTCGATGTCGGCATCGGTCGGGCCGCGCCTCTGGCGCTTGCGCTCGCGCTCTTCTTCGAGCCAGCGCTGGTCCTCCTCGTCGCTGTAGAGCACGTCGTACTCCTGCCGGATCACATAGACCAAGAAGCCGAACGCGGCCACGGCGAACATCACCCACTGGATCGCGTACGAGAGGTTGAGCGACCAGTCGACCTGCGGCTTCTGGGCCGCCTTGGGCAGTGTGGCGACCGAGGGCGTCTCGTGCTTGAGCGTGCCGTACGCGGCCGTGTAGGCGGGCATGTCGATGCGCTTCGCGATGTCGGCCGGCTGGATGCGCGCGACCTCTTTGTTGCCCGGAGGGTCGGTGCGCCCGGGCACGTCTCCCTGCGACGCGGCCAAGCGGGCAACGACGGTGACGGTGCCCTTCGGGGCGGCGGGGATCGAGTCGGGGTAGTCGTGCGTGTTGCCGGTGGCGACCCAGCCGCGGTCGACGATGAAGACGTCGCCCGAAGCCGTCTCGAGGGGCACCAGCACGTCGAACCCGGGGTAGCCGTTGTAGCTGATGTCGCGCGCGAGATAGGTGTGGTCGACCAGGTAATGGCCCCTGATGCTGACGGGCCTGAACTCGTCGGCTGTCGAATACGAGTCGAGGTGCGGCAGGATCGACGAGAGCTCGACCGGCTTGGCGTTGTAGTTGGTGTCGAGTCGATTCTGCAGGGCGAGGTTCTCGGCCCGGCGATCCCACTGCCAGTGCGACAGCACGACGCAGATGAGAGCGAAGACGCATGCCACGCCGAAGTAGCCCAGCCACTTCTTCGACAGGACGAAGCGCCACTCTCTCAAGGCGTCGCCTCCGCTCCGACCGAGTCGACGGTCTCACCAATGGCGGTGACGACGACCGGGAAGTCGCGCGACCGCAGGAATCCTTCGAGAAAGTCTACGTGCTCGTCGCAGGCCGCCCAGGTCTTCACCCGGTCGAGCGCGTGGATCCTCGGGTTCCTCCAATGGACGGCGCGAGTCGCGTCTTCCCGGCACCCGGCCCGCGAGCACTGCGGGGTGGCGGGGCCGGTACCGCCGAGGATCACTTCTGGTCGGGTCGCGGCTCGCCGTTGGAGCCGCTCGGAGGGGGTGTGTACCCGCCGGCCGGGGGAGCAGCCCGCCTGGGTGCGACATAGCCGTCGGCCGTGTACGTGGCACGTCGGGGCGGGGCTTCGGAGCTGCGGTTCGACGAGCCCGGGGCCGAAGGCGCGGCCCCTTCGGGCGTCGGTCGGCCGTAGCCCGGGAAGGCCGTCGGCTCTTGGTAGAGTTCCACGCCGCCCGGCCGCTCGACCTCGCCTGGAGTGCCGTCGTGTCCGGCGTTGGCGAGCACCACGGCGATGTACGGCAGGACGATCGCGGCGATGGCGGGGACGAAGCGCCACCAACCCGGCACGAAGAAGATGACGATGATGCACACCATGCGGATGCCCATCGAGATCGAGTAGCGCACCATGCGGCCGTGACGCTCGTCGACCGGCGCCGGCGGCAGGCTGGTGATCGTGTTCGACGTGCCGGTCATCGGCGTCACACGCATCTTCTTCGTCTTGGGGCTCATCAACTCACGGGCTTCGCGCATCTCGGTCGGGGGCGCATCTCATGGAAAAGAGGTGCATCTAATGCTAAGTCGTTCTCACCGCGACACTAGGCTTGTCGGCGGCCCTGCGGTCGAGGTCACCGTGTCTGGCCCCGCAGGTCTCTCGCTTTCGAACGACTTTGGAGAAACCCATGACCACGCCCCGCACCGTCCTGGTCACCGGCGGAAACCGCGGAATCGGTTTCGCCATCGCGCAGCAGTTCGTCGCCGACGGCCACCGCGTCGCCGTGACGGCCCGATCGGGCGAGGGCCCCGAGGGCGCGCTCACCGTCCGGGCCGAGATGACGGACTCCGAGTCGATCGACCGCGCCTTCACCGAGATCGAGTCGACTCTCGGCCCGGTCGAAGTCGTCGTGGCCAACGCCGGCATCACCAGGGACACCCTGCTGATGCGCATGTCGGACGACGACTTCACGTCGGTGCTCGACACCAACCTCGGCGGCGCCTTCCGCGTCGTGAAGCGCGCGTCGAAGGGGATGCTCAAGGCGCGCTTCGGCCGCATCGTGCTGATCTCGAGCGTCGTGGGCCTCTACGGCGGGGCCGGCCAGGCGAACTACGCCGCCTCCAAGAGCGGCCTCGTCGGCTTCGCCCGATCGATCACCCGCGAGCTCGGTGCCCGCGGCATCACGGCGAACGTGGTCGCGCCCGGCTTCATCGAGACCGACATGACGGCCGTGCTGCCCGAGGCCCAGCAGGCCGACTACAAGAAGTCGATCCCCGCCGGGCGCTTCGGCTCGACGGACGACGTGTCGAAGGCCGTCACGTGGCTCGCCTCCGACGACGCCTCGTACATCTCGGGCGCCGTCATCCCGGTCGACGGCGGCCTCGGGATGGGCCACTAGCCCCGCGTCCCTGTCTCGGCCCCTGCCCGTACCCCTGTCGCGAAATCGCGACCGAACCCCGCCGGACACCGCCGAACGGCAGTAACGGATGTGACTCGGGTGCCGAATCGGTCGCGATTTCGCGATCACTACCGTGCGGCCACGACTGACGGGTGCCGACGTGCGCCGACGCGCAGGGCCACGGTGGCGATCACCACGACGACCGTGGCCAGGATCGCGGCCACCGCCGTGGGCGACGAGAGCAGATCGCCGCTGAGGCGAGCCTCGGCGACCCACGCGAGACCCCAGCCCAGCGAGAGCATGGGCGCGATGCGGCCGCGACCCACGACGGCCAGAAGGACGCCGACCGCAGCAGCCACGGCGAGGACGACGACGGCCCAGGCGGCGGGGGCGATGCCCACCCCCTGGAATCCTGAGGCCTGAAGCCACGCGGTGATGTTCGCCGCCGTCGCGACGCAGACCCAGCCGAGGTACAGGCCGATCGTGCCGTCGGTGACGACGACGTCGGCAGGCCCGGATGCGCGAGTGCGCACGGCTCGCACGAACGCCACGCCGAGCACGATCAGCAGGGCGGCGATCACGGGAACGCTGAGCCACAGCAGGTCGAACTGGATGCTCAGGATCCAGGCGGCGTTGAGCAGCAGAGACACCGCCACGAGATAGCCGAGACGGCGGTGGCGCTCGGCGTGGCGCTGCGACGGAAGCAGCTGCCACACGGCGTAGACGACGAGGCCGAGATAGATGAGGCCCCAGATCTGGAAGGCGCCGGTGCCGGGCGCGATGAGCGTGGCGTCGGCTGCGAGAGCCCCGCCGGCCGCCTCGTTGATCGGCGTGCCGAAGAGCACGCCCGACCCGGCGAAGGCGCCGACGATCGCCAGGACGGCGCTGACGACGACGACGATCTGGCGGGTGCTGTCGCGGTCGGGTGCGGCGGTGGATGCGGGCGACATGGCGGCCTCCAGAATTAGTCAGCTAGCTGATGAACTGACTTCGACCGTACCCCTGGTCGCGGAATCGCGACCGATATCCGTCAGACACCACCGGACGGCAGTAACGGTGTGACTGGCCCGGCGAATCGGTCGCGATTTCGCGGCGGGAGGGGACGGGCGGCCGCTCAGCCGCGGAGGCCGAGCAGCGGCAGCACCTGCGACAGGTCGCGCACGTTCATCGCGACGTCGGCGGCGGCCCGCACGCGCGGTTTGGCGTCGAAGGCGACCGAGAGGCCGGCGACGGCCATCATCTCGAGGTCGTTCGCGCCGTCGCCGATCGCGACCGTGCGGGCCAGTGGCACCGTCGCATCCTGTGCCCACTCGATCAGGGCCTCGGCCTTCGCATGGGCGTCGACGATCGGCCCGTCGACCGCGCCCGTCAGCAGCCCATCGGCCACCGACAGGCGGTTCGCGCGCCAGAAGTCGAGACCGAGCGACGCGGCGAGAGGGTCGACGAGCTCGTGGAACCCGCCCGAGACCACGCCGACGAGCCCACCCGCGGCGTGCACGCCCGCGACCATTTCGGGCACCCCATGGGTCACCAGGATGCGACGCCCCGCGTCGGCGAAGACGCTGACGTGCAGCCCCGCCAGGGTCGCGACCCTCTCACGGAGGCTCTCGCTGAAGTCGAGCTCACCAGCCATCGCCCGCTCGGTGATGTCGCGGACCTCGTCGTGGCTGCCGGCGCGCTCGGCGAGGAGCTCGATCACCTCGTTCTCGATGAGCGTGGAGTCGACGTCGAGGACTACGAGGAAGCGCGGCACCGAACCAGGGTAGTGGCGGCGGAACCCGGGTGACGTCGGCCCGACCTATTGTTCGATGCGAACGCCCTTGCCGACGACGGTGATGCCCGACGGAGTCACGGTGAAGCCGCGGGCCCGGTCGGCCTCGGCGTCGAGCCCGACGTGGGCGCCGTCGGCGATGACCACGTCTTTGTCGAGGATCGCGCGGTTGACGATGGAGTTCTTGCCTACGTAGATGCGGTCGAAGAGCACCGAGTCGACCACCCGTGATCCTGAATCGAGGGTGTTCCACGGGCCGACGACGCTGCGCTCGATATGCGAGCCGATCGAGACGGTGCCGAGCGACACGATCGAGTCGATGAGCGAGCCCGGGTTGCCGTGCTCGTCGCGCCCGAACTTCGCGGGCGGCGAGTTGAGCTGCTGGCTGAAGATCGGCCACGCGGTGTTGTAGAGGTTGAACACCGGGAGCGCCGCGATGAGGTCGCGGTGGGCGTCGTAGAACGACTCGATGGTGCCGACGTCGCGCCAGTAGTAGCGGTCGCGCTCGGTGGAGCCCGGCACGTCGTTGCGCTTCAGGTCGTAGACGGCGGCGTCGCCGCGCGACACGAAGTCGGGGATGATGTCGCCGCCCATGTCGTGGTTCGAAGCGGGGTTCTCGCCGTCGCGGAGGACTGCGTCGATGAGCGCGTCGGCGTTGAAGATGTAGTTGCCCATCGAGGCCAGCACCTCGTCGGGGGAGTCGGCGAGGCCCTTGGCATCGGTCGGCTTCTCGAGGAAGGCGTCGATGAGCGTGGGGTCGTCGTCTTTGACCTGGATGACACCGAACTGGTCGGCGAGCGAGATCGGCTGGCGGATAGCGGCCACGGTGGCGCTCTTGCCCGAGGCGATGTGCGCCTCGACCATCTGGGCGAAGTCCATGCGGTAGACGTGGTCGGCGCCGACCACGACGATGATGTCGGGCTTCTCGTCGCGCACGAGGTTGAGGCTCTGGAGGATCGCGTCGGCGCTGCCGGCGTACCAGCGCTTGCCGAGGCGTTGCTGCGCGGGCACGGATGCGACGTAGGCGCCGAGGAGGCCCTCGATGCTCCACGTCTGCGACACGTGTCGGTCGAGGCTGTGCGATTTGTACTGGGTCAGCACGACGATCTGGCGCAGCCCCGAGTTGATGAGATTCGACAGCGCGAAGTCGATGAGCCGGTAGTTTCCGCCGAACGGGACCGCGGGCTTGGCGCGGTCGGCGGTGAGGGGCATCAGTCGCTTGCCCTCTCCGCCGGCGAGGACGATGCCGAAAATCTTCTTCGATGCCATGTAGGTCAGAATGGCACGTTTCGCATCCGGGCGACTACGGTAAGGGCCGTGCGAGTCGATGTGATCACCAAGGAATACCCTCCGAACGTCTACGGTGGGGCGGGCGTCCACGTGACCGAGCTCGTCAAGGCACTGCGTCCGTCGATCGAGGTGCAGGTGCGGGCCTTCGGACACGCGATCGACGAGCAGGACACCACCGGCTACCCCGATCTCGTCGGGCTCGAGAACGCCAACGGCGCACTCAAGACCCTCGGCGTCGACGTCCGCATCGCGCAGGACACGGCCGGCGCCGACGTGGTGCACTCGCACACCTGGTACGCCAACGCGGCCGGCCAACTCGCTCAGATGCTGCACGACGTGCCCCACGTGCTCACCGCGCATTCGCTCGAGCCCCTGCGACCGTGGAAGGCCGAGCAGCTCGGCGGAGGCTACCGAGTCTCGAGCTGGATCGAGCGGCAGGCCTACGAAACCGCCGACCACGTGATCGCCGTGAGCGACGGCATGCGCCGCGACATCCTGCGCTCCTACCCGCAGATCGACGCGGGCAAGGTCAGCGTCGTCTACAACGGGATCGACCTCGAGTCGTGGCGCCGTCTCGACGAGCCCGAGCTCGTGCGATCGCTCGGCATCGACCCCGATCGCCCCGCCGTCGTCTTCGTGGGCCGCATCACGCGCCAGAAGGGTCTGCCCTACCTGCTGCGAGCCGCCGCCCTCCTGCCCGACGACGTTCAGCTGATCCTGTGCGCCGGCGCCCCTGACACGCCCGAGATCATGGCGGAAGTCACCGGGCTCGTGCACGAGTTGCAGGAGACCCGCTCGGGCGTCGTCTGGGTCGAGCGCATCCTGCCCCGCAACGAGCTCTGCGCCGTGCTGTCGAGCGCCACGGTGTTCGTCTGCCCGTCGATCTACGAGCCCCTCGGCATCGTCAACCTCGAGGCCATGGCCTGCGGTCTGCCCGTCGTCGGAACCGCGACCGGCGGCATCCCCGAGGTCGTCGCCGACGGCCTCACGGGGCGCCTGGTGCCCATCGAGCAGGCGACGGACGGCACCGGCACACCACTGGACCCCGACGGGTTCGTGCAGGATCTCGCCGCGGCACTGACGGAGACGGTGGCCGACCCCGGCCTCGCCGCTCTCATGGGTCGCGCCGGCCGCGCCCGCGCCGAGCTCGATTTCAGCTGGGCCGGCATCGCCGAGCGCACTCTCGAGGTGTACCGCTCGCTCGTCTGATCCTGCTTCTCCACAGGCCGCTGTCGTGCGGCGTGTGGGCGGGTCTCGTGGAATAGAGTTCAGACATGCCCACCGTTCTGCAGCTCACCGATGTGTCCGTCGTCCGGAATGGCTCGCGAATCGTGAACGACGTCTCGTGGACGGTCGACTCCGACGAGCGCTGGGTGGTGCTCGGGCCGAACGGCGCCGGCAAGACCACGGTGCTGCAGATGGCCGCCGCCCAGACCCACCCGTCCTCCGGCGGCGTGCAGATCCTGGGCGAAGACGTCGGCAGCGCCGACCTGTTCGAGCTGCGCCCGCGCCTCGGTTTCGCGTCGACGACGATCGCGCGCCGCATTCCGCCGAAAGAGAAGGTCGTCGATGTCGTGCTGACCGCCGCCTACTCGGTGACGGGCCGCTGGAACGAAGAGTACGAGGGCGTCGACGTGCGCCGCGCGCACCGCGTGCTCGACGAGTGGAAGCTCGACCACCTCTCTGAGCGCCCCTTCGGCGAGCTCAGCGACGGCGAGCAGAAGCGCGTGCAGATCGCCCGCGCCGTCATGACCGACCCCGAGCTACTGCTGCTCGACGAGCCCGCCGCGTCGCTCGATCTCGGCGCCCGCGAAGAGCTGCTGCAGATGCTCGGCGGCTACGCCTCGAGCGAAGGCGCACCGGCCATCGTGATGGTGACGCACCACGTCGAGGAGATCCCACGCGGGTTCACGCACGCCCTGCTGCTCGCCCACGGCGAGGTGCAGGCCGCTGGCCCCCTCGCCGACGTGCTGACCGCCGAGACCCTCGGCGAGACCTTCGGGCTGCGGCTCTCGGTCGCGTCGGCCGAGGGCCGCTACACGGCTCGCGCCGTCTGAGCAGTCGGGCGGCCGCTCCGCTGAGCGCAGGCGCCGTCTGACTCGCTGTCGTGCTTCGGCGCGAGATGGCCTCTCCGACAGGATCACGCGGCACCGAGCGTCGGACAGGCCATCTCGCGGAGCCGACAGGGCACGGCGCCGGATCGTGACGGGAGTCTTCCGGTCTGGTAATGTTGACGGCTGGCCCTCGGCCACCCCATAGTGCTGGCAAAAACCAGTGCGCCTCTACTTTTTTTAGGATGCTTCCATGAAGACCGACACTCACCCCGACTACAACCCGATCGTGTTCCGCGACCTCGCCTCGGGTGAGACGTTCCTCACGCGTTCGACCGCGACGAGCGACAAGACCATCGAGCTCGACGGCGTCACGTACCCCGTCATCGACGTCGAGATCTCGTCTGCTTCGCACCCGTTCTACACGGGCAAGCAGCGCATCCTCGACTCGGCCGGCCGCGTCGAGAAGTTCAACCAGCGCTTCAAGAACTTCGGCGGCAGCGCCAAGTAGTCGCACCTGCTTCGTCTGGGCGCCCGCCACCGTCTGGTGGCGGGCGCTTCTGCGTGCACGGCAGAGCCGACTCCGCTGCAGGGCCGAGAGCGCGCCAGAGCCGGCTAGTGGCGGTAGGCAGCCGCAGGATGCGACGCCGGCAGTCGCGACGACCCGCCCGTCAACCGCTCGCGCATCGTGCCGCCCCGCGGCGTCTCGGGCAGCAGACCCCGAGAGCGCAGGATCGGCATCACCTTGTCGATGAAGTCGGCGTACGTGTCCATCCCGCCGTACGTGTACTCGATCAGGAAGCCGTCGATGTCGGCCTCCTCGACGAAGCGCTGCATCTCGTCCGCGACCTGCTCGGGAGTGCCGGTGAGGCGCGGGCCACCGATCGACGTCGTGATCCTGTCGAGGATCTCGGCGACGGTCGGGCTCTCGTCGCCCTGCTGGAACATCGCGAGCATCGACTGGCCGACCTCGGTCGTGACTTCGGCGAGCGTCTGCTCGAGGCCGAACTTCATCAGGTCGACGCCGCTCCAGCCCATGAAGAGCGCCGCGGCGGCCTCGCGAGACGGTGTCGCGTCGAGGGAGGCGCGGGCAGCCAGGGCCTCCTCCTCGGTGTCGGCGACGACGATCGAGACAGCGTCCATCACGCGGATCGAGTCGGTCGCTCGGCCGTTGGCGACGGCGCGAGCGCGCAGGTCGGCGACCGTCGCCTTCGCTGCCGAGACGTCGCGATCCTGAATGAAGACGCACTCGGCGAAGCGGCCGGCGAAGGCGCGGCCGGCCGACGAGGTGCCGGCCTGCAGCAGCAGGGGAGTGCGCTGCACCGACGGTGTGGCCGGGTAGTAGCCGTCGAGCCGGAAGTACTCGCCGTCGTGCGTGATGCGGTGCACCTTCGACGGGTCGGCGAAAGTGCGCGTGGCCTTGTCGTAGACGATCGCGTCGTCCTCCCAGGCGCCCTCCCAGAGCGTGAACGAGAGCTCCAGGAACTCCGTCGCGCGGCGGTAACGCTCGTCGTGCGGAGTGACCTCGCGCTGGCCGAGCAGCTTGACGAGCCCGACCTGGTTGTCGCTCGTGACGACGTTCCAGGCGATGCGGCCTTTGGTCAGGTGGTCGAGCGTCGTGAAGGCTCGGGCGTTGAGGTACGGCTGCTGCGCCGTCGTCGAGGCGGTCACGACGAAGCCGAGCCGATCGACCGTGGCCGCGAGACCGGAGATGATCGTCATCGGGTCGTGCACGGGAAACTGCACGGCCTCGCGGATGACGACCTCGGGCACGTCGTCGCCCGACATCGGGTAGCCGATGGCCTCGGCGAAGAACAAGAAGTCGAAGCCGGCGGCGTCGAGCTGTCGCGCCATGTCCTGCCAGTACTCGAGACTCGCGAAGTCGCGGGTGTCACCGCGCTCGTGGTGCCACGCGTTGCTGATGAAGTTGGGCGTGAGCTCCTCGAAAGCGCCGAGGAAGATCTGCTTGGTCACGGTGTCGGGCCTCTCGTCGGGCGGTCGGCCGGTTGCCGAATCTGATAACCAATAGTTATCAGGATGCGACGGGTCACCGCAAGTGCACCGCTACCGTGGACCCATGGAGACACCCGACGCCCTGCAGACGGAGATCGGCCAGGCGGTCCGCGCCGAGCGGACCCGTCGCGGCTGGAGCATGCGCGAGCTCGCCGGACGGGCAGGCGTGTCGCAGCCCTTCCTCTCGAACGTCGAGAACGCGCGGATCTACCCGAGCGTGCCGACGCTGTACGCGCTCGCGTCGGCCCTCGACATCCCTCCGGCCCAGCTCATGCCCGTCGTCGGGTCGCCCGAGGCTCCACCCGTGCATCTGCCGGCGACGGAGGGCTCGACCGACACGGCTCGGCTCGTCGCGGGCGGCCCGGGGCGAGCCCTCGAGTCGTACCTGTTCGACCTCGGGCCGGGCTACGCCGACGAGCCGGCGTTCAGCCACGAGGGCGAAGACGTGGTGCACGTGCTGGAGGGGATGCTCGACGTCGTCAGCGGCGAGGGCGAGCCGGTGCGGCTGACGGCGGGGGCGACGCTGTGGCTCGACGGGGTCGCTCTGCACGGGTGGCGGGTGCCTGCAGATGCTCCCCGCCGGACGCGCGTGCTGCTAGTCACGGGTGGTCGCGGCCGGAAGTGAGCCCGACGCCTACGGGCGGATGGGCCACTCGCCGGCGGCCGTGAAGGTCGGGTCTTTGTGCCGCATGTACTCCTGGAAGCTGGCGGCCTGCTCGCCGCACCAGCCGATCTGCAGGGTGTGGAGGTCGTGCGCGGGCACCCCGAGCTTGTCGGGGTGGCGGCGGGCCATCGCCTGGGCAACGCGGCCGGCTGCGATCGCGTCGGCGCCGGCGTCGTGCGCGTCGGTGAGCGAGACCTCGTAGAACTCGGCGGCGGCCTCGAGGGTGCGCTTGCCCTTGCGGTACTTGTCGACGGCCTTGTCGATGACGAGCGGATCGATGACGCAGCCGCCGGTGTGGTCGGACCCGGCGCCCAGGGGGTCGATACCGTAGCGCCTGGCCTCGCGGTCGAGCACCGTGAGGTCGTAGGGGGCGTTGTAGATGACGAGTGGGACGCCTCTCGTGAAGACCGCGCGGAGGGCCTCGATGATCTCGGCGACGACCTCGGCGGCCGGCCGGCCCTCGGCCTGCGCCTGCTCGGTGGAGATGCCGTGGACGGCCGACGCCTGGGCCGGGATCTCGACACCCGGGTCGGCGAGCCACTCGCCGTGGGCGATCGACTCGCCGGTCGAATCGATGAGGCCGACGTGGGCGGTGACGATGCGAGCGGTCTCGACATCGATGCCGGTGGTCTCGAGGTCGAAGACGCCGAGGCCGTCCCACCAGTTGACGGGGACGGGGCCGACTTCTGCGCTACTCACGCTCACAGGATAGAGGCGAGCACCGACATCCTGCGCTCGCCCGCGCCCGCCTGTGCATAACTCGGCGGCCGGAGGGTCAGGCGGTGGGCTCCGGTTCGGAGGGGGCGGACACGATGACGGGCATGGCGACGGTGGGGGTCGGCGCGTCGCCGAGGCGCAGCCAGAAGAAGGCCTGCGTGCCCATGGTCAGCGTCACGCGGCCGTCGGAGTCGAAGGCCGGGAAGGTGCCCCCGCCGAACAGGTCGGTGAGGGTGCGACCGGCGAACTGGGGCGCCTCGATCGTGACGGACGCCGGGTTGTGGGCGAACGAGAAGACGCAGAGCACGTCTTCGGGCGCGTCGCCGAACTGGGTGCCCGATCCTGAATACGACCGGACGAACGAGAGCACCGACTCGTGGTCGTTCGGCAGCACGTCCATGGTGCCGAGGCCGAAGGTCGGGTGCGCCTTGCGGACGTGGATCACGTTGCGGATCCAGTGCAGCAGCGATCGTGACTGGGCGAGCTGGCTCTCGACGTTGACGAGCGTGTAGTTGTAGACCAGCGACTGCACGACGGGCAGGTAGAGCTTGCCGGGGTCGGCGGTCGAGAAGCCGGCGTTGCGGTCGGGGGTCCACTGCATCGGCGTGCGCGAGGCGTCGCGGTCGTTCAGCCAGATGTTGTCGCCCATGCCGATCTCGTCGCCGTAGTAGAGGAACGGCGAGCCCTGCAGCGAGAACAGCAGCGCGTGCGCCAGCTCGAGCTCGGCGCGGGAGTTGTCGAGCAGCGGCGCGAGGCGGCGGCGGATGCCGATGTTCGAGCGCATCCGCGGGTCGTAGGCGTACCAGCCGTACATCGCCTGGCGGTACTCCTCGCTGACCATCTCGAGCGTCAGCTCGTCGTGGTTGCGGAGGAACACGCCCCACCCGGCAGTGTCGGGCACGTCGGTGGTCTCGGAGAGGATGCGGATCAGCTCGGCGGCGTTCTGCGAGCGCAGCGAGTAGAAGATGCGCGGCATGACAGGGAAGTCGAAGGCCATGTGGCACTCGGGCTCGTCGTCGGTGCCGAAGAACGCGGCGACCTCGCGGGGCCACTGGTTGGCCTCGGCGATCATGATGCGGCCCGGGTATTCGTCGTCGACCATGGCGCGGAGCTTCTTGACGAAGTCGTGCGTCGCCGGCTCGCCCTCGCCGTTGCCCTCCTCGGTCTCGAAGAGGTAGGGGATCGCGTCGAGACGGATGCCGTCGACACCGAGGTCGAGCCAGTGGCGCACGAGGTCGAAGACGGCCTCCTGTACCTTCGGGTTCTCGAAGTTGAGGTCGGGCTGGTGCGAGAAGAACCGGTGGAAGAAGAACTGGCGCCGCACCGGGTCGAAGGTCCAGTTGCTCTCTTCGGTGTCGACGAAGATGATGCGGATGTTCTCGTACTTCTCGTCGGTGTCACTCCAGACGTAGAAATCGCCGTAGGGGCCGTCAGGATCCTGACGCGACTGCTGGAACCACTCGTGCGCGTCGGACGTGTGGTTGATCACCATGTCGATGACGATGCGCATGTTCCGCTCGTGCGCCTTCGTGACCAGGTCGCGGAACTCGTCGAGGGTGCCGAACTCGGGCAGCACGGCCTTGTAGTCGGAGATGTCGTAGCCACCGTCGCGCAAGGGCGACTGGAAGAACGGCGGGATCCAGAGCGCGTCGATGCCGAGCCACTGCAGGTAGTCGAGCTTCGAGGCGAGACCGGCGAGGTCGCCGGCGCCGTCGCCGTTCGAGTCGACGTACGAGCGCACCATCACCTCGTAGAAGACGCTTCGCCTGAACCACTGGGGGTCGAGGGTGAGGCCGGGGTTCTGGATGGGGGCAGTGAAGCTCACCGTTCTCCTTCGGGTGGGGCAGCCTTCGGGTGGGGCTCTGCGGGCACGATCACGCCAGCCTAGGACGCGGTGCACGGCGAGCGGCCAAACCCGCACCGAGCCGCGTCCCTAGACTGACGGGGTGCTGCCCTCGACTCCCACCGTCCCGTCGCCGTACGCCGAGCGATTCGCCGCCCTCCCCGCCGAGGAGCGGTCGATCACGGCTCTCGGGGTGGACACGCACTACTGGGTCTACGGCCGCGACGACGCGCCGACGACCCTGCTGGTCGTGCACGGCTTCCGCGGCGACCACCACGGTCTCGAGCCGATCGTCGCCTTCCTCGACGGCATCCAGGAGGGTTCCCTGCGGGTGATCGCGCCCGACCTGCCCGGCTTCGGCGTGTCGGCACCGTTCCGGGGGCGGGAGCACAGCGTGCCCTCATATGCGAAGTGGCTGGTCGACTTCTGCCAGAAGATCGGGGCGGGGGCCGATCTCGTGATCCTGGGCCACTCGTTCGGGTCGATCGTGGCGGCCGCCACGCTGGCAGGCGGCACGGGGCGACCGGCGCTGCCCGCGGCGAAGCTGATCCTGGTGAACCCCATCGCGGCACCGGCCCTGAAGGGACCCCGGGGCGTCTTCAGCCGTCTGGCCGTGCTGTTCTACTGGGCGGGGGCGCGCGTGCCCGAGGCGATCGGCGAGCCGGCCCTCAAGAGCCGCCTCGTCACGCGCGTCATCAGCGAGGCGATGGCCAAGACGAAGGACAAGCCGCTGCGGGCCTGGATCAACGACCAGCACGACGTCTACTTCTCGAAGTACGCCGACCGCCAGGTCGTGCTCGAGTCGTTCAAGGCGTCCGTGTCGACCGACGTGTCGACCTACGCCGGCGACATCGAGCAGCCCGTGCTGCTGATCGCCGCCGACAAGGACGACGTGACGGCGCTGCCCGCGCAGTACGCGCTGCAGAAGCTGTTCGCGAACGCGCAGCTCGACGTGATCCACGGCGTCGGCCATCTGATCCACTACGAGAAGCCGCGCGAGGCCGCAGTCCTGGTCGAAGACTTCGTGGGACTCGGGGTCGCCCCGTGACTGCGACGCGCCCGCTCCGCATCGTCGTCGACTGCCGCTACGTGCGCACCGGCCGACACGACGGCATCAGCCGCTTCACCGCCGGAGTCGTGAACGCCCTCGTGGCCCCAGCCCGGGCAGCCGGCCACACCGTGACGATGCTCGTCAACGACGTGCGGCAGCTCGACAAGCTGCCCGACGCCCCGCACCACCTCGTCAGCGACCCCACGAGCCCGCTGGAGCCCCTCGTCGCCCGGCAGGTCAACCCTCTGCGGGCGGACGTCGTCTGGTCGCCCATGCAGACGATGGGCACGTTCGGGCGCGACTACCGCCTGGTGCTCACCCTGCACGATCTGATCTACTACACGAACCGCACCCCGCCGCCCGAGTTCGCGCCGCCGATCCGTCTGCTCTGGCGGGCCTACCACCTGGCTTGGTGGCCCCAGCGGGCGCTGCTCAACCGGGCGGACGCGATCGTCACGGTGAGCGGCACCACCGCAGCCGAGATCGCCGAGCACCACCTCACGAAGCGGCCGGTCACCGTCGTCTCGAACGCCGCTGATCCTGCGCCCTTCGTCGTTCCCGTGCGCACGGCGCCCGACACGCGCGACCTCGTCTACATGGGCTCGTTCATGCCGTACAAGAACGTGCAGGCGCTCGTGCGCGCCCTGCCGATGCTCGACGGCTACCGGCTGCACCTCATGAGCCGGGTCTCGGAGCGCGAGCGGCAGGATCTCGAGCGGCTGGCCCCCGAGGGCGCGCTCGTCTTCCATGACGGCGCGAGCGACGAGGTGTACCGCTCGGTGCTGCTCGGGGCGACCGCGGTGGTCACCGCGTCACGGGCCGAGGGGTTCGGCATCCCCCTCGTCGAGGGCATGAGCCTCGGCACGCCCGCCGTGGTCAGCGACATCCCGATCTTCCGGGAGATCGGCGGCAAGGCAGCGGTCTACTTCGACCCGGAGTCGCCGGCCTCGATCGCCGCCGCGGTGCGGAAACTCGAGGAGCCGGGGAGTGGGCGCGCCGGAGCGCCGCCTCGGTCGAGCAGGCCGCCCGGTTCAGCTGGGACGCGTCGGCCGAGGTACTGCTGCGCCTGCTCGAGGACGTCGCCGGCGGCTGACCGGCCGCTCGCAGGCTGACCGCGGGAGAACCGCTCCCGCACCGGCCGCCGGATAGCCGCACCACGCCTCGGACAGGTGCGGGAGACCGGACGGAGGTTCGGCAGGAGCCGAGGCGCCGCCGTGCGCGTCAGGCGTCCGAGCGGTTCTCGAGGGCGTTCTGGTAGCCGAACTCGTAGCGGCCCGCGGCCTCGGATTCGACCTCGATCGGGTCGTCGAACGCGACGAGCGAGAGTGCGCCGTCGGCGGCCTCGAACGAGTGGATCGAGCCGTTGCGGATCGGCACACCCGGGTTCGCATCCTCTTCGGGCGCGATGTGGTTGACGAGCGACCGGATCACCGCGCCGTGCGTCGCGACGACGACCGATTCGCCCGGGTGCGCCGCAGCCAGCGACAGGAGAGCCGCCTCGACGCGCTCGACCAGCGCGGTGCGGCTCTCGCGGCCGGGCACCGGGGCGCCGTTCGGGAAGGTCGCCTCGACCTCGTCGAAGGTCATGCCCTCGGCCTCGCCGTAGCTGCGCTCGACCACCCCGGGCACCACGAGAGGCGTCGGCAGCCCGAGACGATCGGCGATGATCGACCCCGTGTCGAAGGCGCGCTGCAGGGGGCTCGCGGCGACCGCGTCGAAGCGGCGACGGCTCAGCAGCGCTGCCGCGTCGACCGCCTGCGAGCGCCCGAGCGTGTTGAGGGGGATGTCGGTCGCGCCCTGGATCCGGCGTGCCGCGTTCCAGTCGGTCTCGCCGTGCCGCACGAGGTAGAGCAGAGTCATGAGGTCCTCCAGCGGCCGGGAGCCGCCGCCCCTCGACCACGGGCGACCGGGGTCAGGCGACGACGAGCCGTTCGGCCAGGGCCGTCAGGGTCTCCGACGTGCCGGCGTTCAGCTTAACGCTGGCCCGCGTGTCGCCCTTGCTGACGCCCCGGTTGATGATGACGACCGGCAGCTTCTTGCGGAGGGCCGTCTCGAGCAGCCGGATGCCGGAGTTGACGACCAGCGAGGATCCTGCGATCACGAGGGCCTCGGCCCCAGCGACCATGGCCCGCGCCTCGGCGAAGCGCTCGACCGGCACGAACTCGCCGAAGAAGACGACGTCGGGCTTCAAGACGCCCGAGCAGACGGTGCAGGACGGCACTGTGAACGAGTCGATGTCGGTCACGTCGACGTCGCCGTCGGGGTTCAGGCGGATCGCGTCGGGCTCTTCGAGCCACGGGTTGTTCTCGGCCATCAGCTGGGCCATCTGCTCGCGGGCGAACTGCTGCCCGCAGGTGAGGCAGACCACCCGGTCGCCCGAGCCGTGGAGCTCGACGACCCGGCTCGACCCGGCCTGCAGGTGCAGGCCGTCGACGTTCTGGGTGACGACCCCGTTCGTCACGCCGGCCGCCTCGAGGGCCGCGAGCGCCCGGTGCCCGGCGTTGGGGGCGGCGATGCGGAAGCTGCGGTAGCCGAGATGGCTGCCGGCCCAGTAGCGCTTGCGGTAGTTCTCGTCGGCGCGGAACTGCTGGAAGGTCATCGGGTGGCGCACCGGCGCGCCTTCGCCGCGATAGTCGGGGATTCCGGAGTCGGTGGAGACGCCGGCGCCCGTCAGGACGGCGACGCGGCGGCCGCTCAGGAGGTCGACGGCGCTCTCGAACTCGGCGGTGGTGCTGACGGAAGCGGGCTCGGTGATCGAGGGCGGCATGGTGGGGCTTCCTCCTAGGCGGGTGACGTTAGCCTAAACAACGACTCTTTCCGATATGTTTCCGACTCCTGCGAGCTGAGCGCCGCACGGGGCGAAGACCCCCCTGGAGCGTGGCTTGCGCATCACCCCGATCACCGACCTCGACCGCCCCGAGCTCGCCGACTTCTCCCGCCTCACCGACGTCGTGCTGCGGCGGAAGACCGAGCCCGAGGGCGGCCTCTACATCGCGGAGTCGTCGAAGGTGATCACCCGCGCCCTCGAGGCCGGTCACACCCCGCGCTCGGTGCTGCTCGCCGAGAAGTGGCTGGCCGGCATCGAGCCGCTGGTGCGCGACTACGACGGCGACGTGTTCGTGGGCGACGACGCCCTGCTCGAGCAGCTCACCGGCTACCACCTGCATCGCGGGGCTCTCGCGTCGATGCAGCGGCCACCGCTGCCCAGCGTCGAGTCCGTGCTGGAGGGTGCCCGCCGCGTCGTCGTGCTCGAAGACATAGTCGACCACACGAACGTCGGCGCGATCTTCCGCGCCGTCGCCGGGCTCGGAGCCGACGCCGTGCTCATCACGCCGCGGTGCGCCGACCCGCTCTACCGCCGCAGTGTCCGGGTGTCGATGGGGACCGTGCTGCAGGTGCCGTGGACGAGGCTGCCGGAGTGGCCGGAGGGCGCCGAGATCCTGCGCTCTCACGGCTTCGACATCGCCGCGCTCGCGCTCAGCGACGATGCCGTCACGCTCGACGCGTATGCGGCCGACCCGCCCGAGAAGATCGCGATGCTGTTCGGCACCGAAGGCGACGGGCTCTCCAGGCGGGCCCTCGGCGCGGCCGACACGGTCGTGACCATCCCGATGCTGCACGGCGTCGACAGCCTCAACGTGGCGGCGGCGTCGGCCGTCGTACTGTGGGCCCTCCACGCGCGGCCGTCCGAGCCGTCGCACTCGGCCTCGCAGGTCGACCGGTGAGCCGCGCCACCGCGAGCCGGCGGGAACTCCGCCGCGAGACGCGGCACCCGCACTACGTGCGACGACGCGTCGGCGTGTTCTCGCTGCTCGCCCTGATCGTCGCGCTGGGCATCTACCTGCCGGCGACTCTCCTCGCTCCCGTGCCGACCGCCGCCGGCGCCGTGACGGCGTACACGGCGCCGACCCAGGCGTCGACCCCGCTCGAGCTGCCGAGCTACGGGTCGTCCGGCATCGAGGCGGTCGGCTACCCGACGAGCCTCGCCACCGGCGGCTCGGCCGCCCCGCGCTCGATCGCCTCGATCAGCAAGATCATCACCGCGCTCGTCGTGCTGCAGAAGAAGCCGCTCGACGGCGGCAACGGCCCGAAGATCACGTTCACTGCGGCCGATCACGCCCTCTACGCCACGTACCTCGCCCAGGACGGCGAGGTCGCGCCGATGAACGTCGGCGACTCGCTCACCGAGAAGCAGGTGCTGCAGGTCGCCCTCATCAAGTCGGCCAACAACTACGCGGGCACCCTCGCGCTCTGGGCGTTCGGCACGAACACCGCCTACCAGGCCGCAGTGAAGACCTTCCTCGCGGCCCACGGCCTCACCCACACGACGATCGTCGAGCCGACGGGCCTCGACGCCCGCAACACCTCGATCCCCACCGACCTGATCGTGCTCGGCAAGCTGGCGCTGGCCTCGAAGGACATCGCCCCGATCGTCGACACGAAGCAGATCAGCATCCCGAACGTCGGCGTGGTGCAGAACTCGAACGAGCTGCTCGGCATCGACGACGTCGTCGGCATCAAGACCGGCACGCTCGACGACCACGGCTCCAACCTGCTCTTCGCGACGAAGCAGACCGTCGACGGCCACGCCGTCACCCTGATCGGCGCCGTCCTCGGCGGCAAGGACCACGACACGATCGACGCCGACATCCAGCGAATGCTGGCGCAGGTCACGGCGCGCTTCCACACCGTCGACGCCGTCGCCGCGGGCAGCGTCTACGGCACCTACGCGACCCCCTGGGGCGCCACCGTCCAGGCGAGCACCACGACGTCGGTGAGCCGGCTCGTCTACGGCGACGTGACGGTCTCGGGCACCGTCCACCTCGACCGGGTGGGCCTCGACAAGGCAGGACACCGGGTCGGGTCGCTCGAGGTGCACATCGGAGCCTCGACGACGACGGTGCCGCTCGTGCTCGACAAGGCGGTGGCCGCGCCTGACGCGTGGTGGCGCCTCACCAACCCGAAGGTGACGATCGGCGGCTACTCGGCGGACGCGTCGGCGGCGGTCTCACGCCTGGGGGCGTTCGCCTCGTCGATGTAGAGCAACCCCAGCGCCTCGGGCCGCTTCGGCCCGCGCCCGTCGCCCGACGACTGGTGACGCACGCGGCGCAGCACCCACGGCACGAGGTACTCGCGCGCCCAGCCGATGTCCTCGCGCCGGGCCTCGCGCCAGTGCCGAGTCTCGGCCTCCGGCAGCGTGTACTCCTGGAGGTCGTTGTCGACGGCGAGCGACGCGAGCACCATGCGGGCGATCGTGTGATGGCCGAGAGGCGAGAAGTGCAGGCGGTCGGGGGCCCACATCCGGCTGTCGGAGAGCTCGCGGAGAGCCCACATGTCGGCCACGACCGCGTCATGGCGGAGGGCGATGGCATGCACGTTCTCGTTGTAGATCGCGACCTTGCCGCGCAGGCGGCCGAGCACCGGGGTGGCGCCGATGTCGGGCCCGGTGAAGACGACCACTGTGGCGCCGTCCGACGAGAGGCTCTCGACGAGCCCCTCGAGGCGCCCGGCGACCTCGTCGGGGTCGGTGCCGGGGCGGATGATGTCGTTGCCGCCGGCCGAGACTGTGACGAGATCAGGATGCAGGTCGAGGGCCGCCTGCGTCTGCTGGTCGATGATCTCGTGCAGCAGCCGCCCGCGGATGGCGAGGTTGGCGTAGGCGAAGTCGTCAGACGCCTCGCCGAGCACCGCCGCCGTGCGGTCGGCCCAGCCGCGGAAACCGCCCGGGGAGTTCGGGTCGGGGTCGCCGATGCCTTCGGTGAAGGAGTCGCCGACGGCGACGAAGCGTGACCAGGGGTGGGCTCGAGGCATGGCCACAACGGTAGCGTGAGCGGGTGACGACGACATCGCAGCCTCGTGATCCTGGAACGCCCTTCGACCCGGCCTCGCTGCTCGACGACGAGCTGCTCGAGCGATTCCGGGCGAGGGCCGCAGGATACGACGCGTCCAACTCGTTTCCCGTCGACGACTTCGGCGAGCTGCGAGCCCTCGGCTACCTCCGTGCCGCCGTCCCGGTGGCGTTCGGCGGCCTGGGGCTCGGCCTGGCCGAGGTCGCGGCCCTGCAGAGCCGCCTGGCCACGGCTGCGCCGGCGACAGCGCTGGCGGTCAACATGCACCTCGTCTGGACGGCCGCCGCGGCCATCGTGCACGCGCGCGGCGAGAGCTTCCTCGACCTCGTGCTCGACGACGCGGGGCGCGGCGAGGTCTTCGCGTTCGGCGTGTCCGAGCCGGGCAACGACCTCGTGCTCTTCGACTCGGTGACGACGGCTTCGCCGACGGGCGACGGCGGGTACGCCTTCACCGGCACGAAGATCTTCACCTCGCTCTCGCCGGTGTGGACACGGCTCGGCGTCTTCGGCCGCGACGACTCGGCGGGTGATCCCGTCATCGTGCACGGCTTCCTGCACCGCGACGACGCCGGGCACGAGTCGCTGGGCGACTGGGACACGATCGGCATGCGGGGCACGCAGAGCCACACGACCCGGCTGACGGGCGCCGTCGCCCCCGCGTCGCGAATCGTCAGGACGCTGCCAGTCGGGCCGAGCGCCGACCCGCTGGTCTTCGGCATCTTCGCCGCGTTCGAGACGCTGATCGCCGCCGTCTACCGCGGCATCGCGCGCCGGGCCGTCGCTCTCGCCGTGGCCGCCGCCGCGGGTCGATCGTCGCGACGGACGGGGCAGCCGCTCGCCGCCGACCCGGTGGTGCGCTGGCGCATGGCCGACCTCTGGGTCGACGTCGACGGCCTCGAGCCGCAGATCGACCGCGTGGCGCAGGATCTCGACGCCCTCGTCGACCACGGAGGGGACTGGTTCCCGAGACTGGTCGCCCTGAAACTCCGCAGCACCTCGATCGCGCAGAGCGTCGTCGACCGCGCCGTGACCGTCGCAGGCGGCGGCTCGTACCGGTCGGACACTGAGCTCGGGCGGCTGTACCGAGACGTGCTCGCCGGGCGGTTCCACCCGTCGTCGAGCGACTCGGTGCACGCGACCGTGGCGCAGCGGCTGCTGGGGCCCGCCGACTGACCGCGGCGAGCACCTCGATGTCGGTGGCTCGTGTGAGGATTGCCTCTCACGAAGCGACGTCGACGGCGAGGAGAGGGGCTCGGTGAGCAAGCAGGACGGCAGTGGGCGCCAGGTCACCACCACGCCCACGGACGACACGACGGCGAGCATCCTCCACGTCGACATGGACGCGTTCTTCGCCTCCGTCGAACTGCTCGAGCACCCCGAGCTGCGCGGCCTGCCTGTCGTGGTCGGGCACCGCTCGCAGCGCTCGGTCGTCACCGCGGCCACCTACGAGGCGCGCAAGTTCGGCGTCAACTCGGCCATGCCGATGGCGGTCGCCCTGCGGCGGTGCCCGCAGGCGATCGTGCTCGAGCCGCACTTCGAGCGCTACAAGCACTTCTCGTCGATCGTGATGTCGATGTTCGACGACATCACGCCGAACGTCGAACGGCTCGGCATCGACGAGGCCTTCCTCGACGTCAGCGGCTCGCGCCGACTGCTCGGCACGACGTTCGAGATCGCGACGGCCCTGCGCAAGCGTGTACACGCGGAGACGGGCCTCCGCTGCAGCGTCGGGGCCGCGGCGACGAAGTTCGTGGCCAAGCTCGCGTCGAGCGTCGCGAAACCCGACGGTCTGCTGATCGTGCCCCGCGACGAGACCGTGGCGTTCTTGCATCCTCGGCCCATCAGCGCCCTGTGGGGCGTCGGCGGGCGCACCGAAGAAGTGCTGCGGGGCTACGGCCTGAACACGGTCGGCGATGTGGCGCACACCCCTCTCGACACTCTGCAGCGGGCGATCGGGCCGGCCGGCGGCGCGAAGATCCTCGATCTCGCCTGGGGTCGGGACGCGCGCGTCGTGCAGACACCTGCCGACGAGAAGAGCGTCGGCCACGAGGTCACGTTCGAGAGCGACGTCGCCGATGCCGAACGTATCCGCCGAGAGCTCTTCCGGCTCAGCGACCAGGTCGCGCGGCGGCTTCGGAAGGCCGGCGCCACGGGGCGCACCGTGGTGCTCAAGCTGCGGTTCGGCGACTTCCAGACGATCACGCGCTCGAAGACGCTGGCCGAGCCGACCGACCTGGGGCGGCGCATCTTCGAAGAGGTGCGCGGCGTCTACGAGGCGTCGGGCCACACGCGGACGCCGATCCGTCTGGTCGGCGTGCGCGTGGAGCAGCTGACGTTCGCAGGCGACTCGCTTGGCGCGGTCGGCCTGTGGGACGACGACGCCGACTGGCGCGAGGCCGAGACGACCATGGACGCCCTGCGGGCCCGATTCGGGCCGGGCAGCGTCACGGCGGCCAGCCTGCTCGAGTCGTCGTCGCTGCCGCGGGCACCGAAGCGCGGGTCGGAGACCGTCCCGCGGTCTGAGCTCGGCCCGCGGTCTGAGCTCGGCCCGCGCGCCTCGCGGTCGGAGCCTGCACTCGGGTCCGAGTAAAATCGTTGTCAGTGACTACCGCCAACGCATTCGACCCCGAGATCGGCGCCACCGGTGCACGCTCCGAGCCTTTCGAGGCGGTCACCGGCGCTGAGCCGATCGGAACGACCGCGGCCGAGCACCTCTCGCCCGCCTTCCCCGAGCGGGCCGCGTGGGGCACCGCCGGCAAGCTGCGGGCCTGGCAGGCGGAGGCCCTCGAGAAATACTTCCTGACGCTACCGCGCGACTTCCTCGCGGCGGCCACCCCCGGCGCCGGTAAGACCACCTTCGCGCTGCGCCTCGCCACCGAGCTGCTCTCTCGCGGCGAGGTCGACCGCATTGTCGTCGTCGCCCCCACCGAGCACCTCAAACGGCAGTGGGCCGACGCCGCCGACCGCGTCAACCTCCGGCTCGACCCGATGTTCAAGAACGCCGACGTCAGCTACGGCCGCCACTACCACGGCATCGCGATCACCTACGCGCAGGTCGGCATGAAGCCCGAGGTGCACAAAGCGATCACCGAGTCGGGCCGCACCCTCGTCATCCTCGACGAGGTGCACCACGGCGGCGACGCCCTCACCTGGGGCGACGGCATCCGCGAGGCGTTCGGCGGGGCCACCCGGCGCCTGTCGCTGACGGGTACCCCGTTCCGCTCCGACACCGCGCCGATCCCGTTCGTGCAGTACGCCCCCGACGAGCACGGCATCCGCACCTCGCAGTCCGACTACTCGTACGGCTACGGCCGCGCCCTCGCCGACGGCGTCGTGCGCCCGGTGCTGTTCATGGCCTACGCCGGGCAGATGCGCTGGCGCACCCGCATGGGCGACGAGATGAGCGCCACCCTCGGCGAGCAGGTCACCAAAGACATCACCGCCCAGGCCTGGCGCACGGCCCTGTCGCCCCAGGGCGACTGGATCGCCTCCGTGCTCTCGGCAGCCGACAAGCGCCTCACCGAGGTGCGGCGCGGCGTCTCCGATGCCGGCGGGCTGGTGATCGCGACCGACACGATCGCGGCTCGCGCGTACGCGGCGATCCTGACGAAACTGACCGGCGAACGGCCGACCGTCGTGCTCTCTGACGAGAAGGCCTCCAGCGACCGCATCGCCGCCTTCTCGGCGGGGGAGTCGCGGTGGATGGTCGCGGTGCGGATGGTGTCGGAGGGCGTCGACGTGCCGCGCCTCGCCGTCGGCGTCTACGCGACGTCGGCGTCGACCCCGCTCTTCTTCGCGCAGGCCGTCGGCCGCTTCGTCCGCGCCCGCCGCCGCGGCGAGACGGCGTCGATCTTCCTTCCGAGCGTGCCGAGCCTGATGGCCCTCGCCGGGCAGCTCGAGCTCGAGCGCGACCACGCTCTCGATCGCCCGACCACGGCCGACGACGGCATCTTCACGCCCGAAGAAGACGCCCTGGTCGCCGAGGCCAACCGCGACGAGAAAGCGTCGAGCCTGCTCGAGCAGCAGCCGTTCGAAGCCCTCGACGCGCAGGCGAACTTCGACCGGGTGCTCTACGACGGCGGAGAGTTCGGCACCGCGAGCGAGGTCGGCAGCCTCGAAGAGCTCGACTTCTTGGGGCTCCCGGGCCTCCTCGAGCCCGACCAGGTGCGCGAACTGCTGCGCCAGCGCCAGGCCACGCAGGCCGGCCGCAGCAAGCGTCAGCCGAAGACCGGCCTGCCCGCGCAGGCCGCCGAGCCGGCGCGCCCGCTCTACATGACGATCAAAGAACAGCGGCAGGAGCTGAGTCGCCTCGTCTCGATCTGGTCGGCCAACTCGAACGAACCCCACGCCGTGATCCACGCCGAGCTGAGGCGCATCTCGGGCGGCCCGTCCGTGGCGCAGGCCTCCACCGAGCAGATCCAGAAGCGCATCGACGTGCTGCGCTCGCGCCTCGGCCGCGGTCGCTAGCCGCGCCGGCGGGACGGGCGGCGCGAGGTGTGAGTCCGTCTGCGTGCAACAGGCCGCGACTGGTTGCGACGATTTGCGTGAAAACGGACTCATGCAACCGACCTGCCTGCCCGGCCGGCCGGAGCCCCCGACAGATGTCGCCCGTAGAATCGGAGGATGCTCGACGAGACGCGGCCCGGCGCCTGGCTGGTGCGGCCGGAGGGCGACGAGCCCCCGAGGCGTTCGTCGAGCGGTTCTCGCGCGGCTACAAGCTGTCGAGCTGGTCACTCGTCGAGGCGGAGCGCCGCGACCTCGGCGTCTACATGTCGAAGGAGCTCGCCGAGACCGCCTGGTGGCGCCGCCGCGAGAGCTCGTCGAGGTCGCCGGAGTCGTAGCCCGACACTCCGTCGTCGTGGCAGAGGTACGCCGCACGCACCAGGAGGCCGCAGCCGTCACCGGCGGTCAGCAGCCGGGCGAGGCCCGCACGGTCGTCGTCGCCGAGCGAGCGGGGGCCGACCCGCTCGAGCATGAAGACGAACGACTCGGGCCCGAACTCGCGCCTCAGAGCCAGGAGAAGGTCGACGAGAGCGGCGTCGCCCTCGAGCAGCAGTTCGCCGATCGGCATCATGACCGGCATCTGCACGTCGTCGCCGTCGAACATCAGCAGCCAGAGCTGGCTCTGCACGGCGCACGGGATGAGCTGCCGCACACGGCCGTCGAGGTCGGCCTTCGACGGCAGAGGAGCGTGCGAGTCGATCAGGTCGTGAAGGGGCTGGTGGAAGGGTGCGTCGGTGATGGTCGATGTCATGCGTCGATGGTGAGCCACCGACTGGAGCGTGACGCGAGTTGTCCACAGGCCTCGTCGCATCCTGCCCTCGAAAGGGCCGAATGTGGACAACGGAGCCGGATCAGTTCCGCTGGGTCAACGCGACGCGATCTCGTCTTCCGAGTCGAGCGCCGAGACGGCGCGCCGCAGGATCGTCGACGACGTCGACATCGTGTAGGGGAAGTACACGACCTCGACCCCGACCTCGGCGAACTCGCGCTCGAGGCGCAGGCCCTTCTCGGTGCCGCGCCAGTCGTCGCCCTTGAAGAAGACGTCGAAGTGCAGCTCTTCCCAGACGCTCATCTTGTCGGGGAGGTGCTCGGCGTAGGCCTCGTCGACGAAGTCGATGTGACTGACGATCTCGAGCCGCTCGGCCAGCGGCACCATGGGCGACACGCCCTTGTTGAGTTCGAGCATCTCGTCGGCGACGACGCCGGCGATGAGCCAGTCGCACTGGCTCTTCGCGTGCCGGAGCAGGTTCAGGTGACCGATGTGGAAGAGGTCGTAGGCGCCGGCTGCGTAACCGACGCGGCGGGGGTTCGTCATGATCAGGCCTCTCGCTGGGCTGTCGGGCTGGCAATTCGACCGACCAGGTCGGCGATCGAGAAGCCGGCGGTCTTCGGCGTCGGCAGCGCCTCGTCGAGCTCGACCGACACCGGGGGCGGAGCCGACATCGCTGCCGGGGTGGACACGGGCGCCGCCGGAGAGACGATCGACCGGAAGTCTCCGGGCGCCCACGTCGACCGCAGCAGCACGCGATGGCGGGCGGCCACCCCGGTCAGCAGGATGCCGAGGGGCTCGACTCCGATACTCAGCAGCTCGCCGTAGAGGGCGAGCAGCGACTCCACCGTCGTGCGGTTCGACCGCACCACGAGGAGGACGGCGTCGGCAACGGGGGCGAGCGTGCGAAGGGGCAGCGGGCCCGAATCGCTGGCGGCCTGCGCCACCGTCACGTCGTAGCGTTCACCGAGAGAGGCGAACAGGGCCTCGACCCGGATCAGGCGATCCTGGGGGCGCGAGGAGGCGACGCGATCCGGTACGGGGACGAGCTCGTAGCCGGCAGCATCCGTGCGGGCGGCCTCGTCGAGGGGAGACCTCTCGAGCGGCGACCCGTCGAAGTGGGAGGTCTCGAGCGTCGACGGGCGGACGAGCATGGTGCTCTCGAGGTCGGTGTCGAGGAGGGCGGCCGCGTGACCGCTCTCGGCGAGGGCGCGAGCCATGCCGCCGTCGGCTCCTGCCGCCTCCGACACGCCGTTGGTGCGCGCCAGGACCAGGCGTTGGGGCAGGCGCCCGCCGGCGAGGGCCCGAGTGTTCATGACCGCCTCGCGAAGCGACGTGCGCATGCGGCGCGACACGGGCCGGTCGGCGACGGAATCGGAGTCGATCGCCGACGAGGGCAGCTGGCCGACCACAGGGAGACCGGTGACGCGTCGGACGTCCTCCACGGTCGTGACGCGGGGGTGCAGGCGCACGATCCCGAACGCCGCGGCGAAGCCGACGGCGAGGCCGGCGACGACCGCGATCGCCACGACGACCATGACGGGCTGCGGCGCGGTCACGCCGAAGCCGACGACCAGGCCGAGCAGGCCACCGCCGACGACGACCGACCAGCGGCGACGCAGCTGGGCGAGCACGTCGACGAGGGGCAGGCGGGTTTTCACGCCGAGGCCTCTCGATCGGGCAGTTCGCCGAGCCCCTTGAGCTCGCGGAACCACTTGGGCAGCGCCATCGCCAGGTAGAGAGTGTTGGCGACGAAGAACGCGATGTAGACGACGGTGAAGCCGAGAGGCCAGGCCAGCAGGACGAAAGACAGGCACATGAGGCCGTAGTCGGTCGGCACGACGGCCAGCGAGTAGAGCGTCGACGTGCGACGGCTGCCCCGGGTCGGGATGCCGGTGCGGACGTGCTGCGCGCGGCGAAGCTGATCGGTCAGCACGATCGCGAAGAACGCGATGAACGCGACGCTCTCGTAGGCGAGGGCGAAACCCTCCAGCCCGTAGTGGCCCTTCGGCTCGCGCAGCCAGTTGCCGAAGACGGCCAGGTGCAGGACGCCGATCTTGGTCGCGTCGATCACGTGGTCGAGCCACTCGCCGGCCGCGCTGCCGCCGCCGCGGAGGCGGGCGAGCTGGCCGTCTGCGGAGTCGAGCGCGTAGCCGATCACGAGCAGCAGCATCACCGCGATCGCCGACCAGATCGACGTGTGCACGAACGCGATCACGGCGATGCCGGCGAATGTGAACAGCGCGCTCACGGCGGTGACCTGGTTCGGCGTCATACCGAGCTGATACGCCGCGGCTGCGAAGTACCGCCCGATGCGGCGGTTGACGAACCGCGAGTAGGCCGGAGCCCCGCTCGAGCCCTTCTGGGCGGAAGAGAGGCGCTGGAGCGACTCCGTGTAGCTCTCCTTCTCGCGGAGTGAGGTCATGATGCCACCGCCAGTTCGTCGGCTCCTACGGTCTGTGCGTCTCGCCAGTGCAGCTCGCGATCGACGACGGCGCTGATGCGACGACGCATGTGCTCGGGCGTGTATTCGGCGAGATACGTCTCGCGGGCGCGCGCGCCGGCCGCGGCCAGCGAACCGATGTCGAGGGTCGTCAGCAGCGTGGCGAGGCCGTCGACGTCCTGACGATCGAACAGCCAGCCCGTGCGCCCGTCGGCGATGACCTCTTCGGGGCCTCCTGAGCGGCTGGCTATCACAGCGCGTCCTTCGCTGAAAGCCTCGACTGTGACGAGCCCGAAGCCTTCGAGGGTGTCGGTGGGCAGGATCACCGCGTCGGCGGCCTGGAGGTAGGGAGTCGTGTCGTCGACCTCGCCGACGACCACGACGGTCGAGGGGTCGGAGACGTGCGCGGCGACGAGCGCCTCCACGTCGACGCCGAGGCCGACGGCGGGGACTGCGCCCAGGATCACGAGCTCACCCGGGCATCCGGCCTTCTCCCACGCCTTCAGCAGCGTGGCGTGGCCCTTGTGGGGGTTCCACCGGCTGGCCACGACGTAGTGGGGTCGCTGATGGGTCGGCGGGGCCTCGGGAAGATCACGCGAGCGATGGGGCACACCGTTGTGCACCACCACCGCCCGCGCGTCCTCGGCGAGACCCGACGCGCCGAGGACCGAGCGCGAGACGGCCACGAGGGCCGTGCACGCGCGTGCCAGGGGACGAAGACCTACCCGGTCCCTCGTTCCCCATGGTTCTTGGAGGTGCCCGACGACCCGGCGCACACCCGCGAGGCGGGCGACGGGGGCGATGGGCAGACAGGCACTGGTGGCGCAGTAGACGAGATCGAAGTGGCGCCCGCGGAGGCGCGCGAAGGTGCGAGCGGCGTCGCGCCCGAGGCGGAGGAAGCCGCCCGGCGTGAGCTTCATGCGGCGCAGGATCGGCAGCGGCTGGCGCTCGACCCTCGCCCCGAGCTCGCGCAGCAGGTGGCCGAGCGGGCCCGGTGCCACGTCGGAGGGCAGCCACACGGTCACGTCGAGCTGGTCGGATTCGACGAGCTCGGCGACGACCTCGAGCACGATCCGATCGGAGCCGTACATCTCGTCGGACGAGTGCACGACCAGGACGCGCCCCCGGCGCATGCCGTGTCGGTTGACATCGGTCATCAGTAGGCCCCCTCCGGCCGCAGGATCACTTTGACGGTTCGCCACATGAGCACGAGGTCGACCGTCATCGACCAGTTCTCGACGTAATAGAGGTCGAGCCTCACGCTCTCCTCCCAGCTGAGGTCGCTGCGGCCGTTGACCTGCCACATGCCGGTGAGCCCGGGCTTGATGTAGAGGCGGCGGTGCACGTGGTCGGCGTAGCCCTCGACCTCGGTCGGCAGCGGCGGGCGCGGTCCGACGATGCTCATGGTGCCTCCGAAGATGTTGAACAGCTGCGGCAGCTCGTCGAGCGAGTACTTGCGAAGCACCCGGCCGACGCCGGTGACGCGCGGGTCCTGCTTCATCTTGAACAGGAGGCCTGCTCCCTCGGACTGCGCGCTCAACTCGGCGAGGCGCTCTTCGGCGTCGACGACCATGGTGCGGAACTTCAGCATCGTGAAGCGCTCTCCGTCCCGGCCGACTCGCGTCTGGCGGAAGAGGACGGGGCCGCCGTCGCCGGATTTCACGAGGATCGCGATCACCGCCATCAACGGCAGGGTCAGCAGGATGCCGAGACCCGACAGGGCCACATCGGTCGCCCGCTTCATCACGTGCTTGGGCCCGTCGAACTGCGGCAGCTCGACATGCATGAGGGGCAGCCCCTCCACCGGGCGGAAGTGGATGCGGGGGCCGGCGACGTTGGCCATTCGCGACGCGATGACGAGCTCGGTGGCGCGGCCTTCGAGGCTCCAGCCGAGGTCGCGGACGTAGTCGGTGCCGTGCCGCGGGTCGCCGGCGACGATGACGCTCTCGACGGACATCTTCCAGACGGCTCTCGACACGTCGTCGAGGCCGGCGACGATGGGGACCACCCGTGAGCCGATGGCGATGCCGGAGGTGTCCCCGTCGTCGACGACGGCGCCGACCACGTCATAGAGGGCGCCCGGCTTCTCGTCGATCCGGTCGATGACGTAGCGGACGTCGGCGCGGCTGCCGACGACGATGGCCCGCGACAGGTAGTTGCCGATGCTGCGCTGGTGCATGAGCCAGCGTCGCAGGCCGTAGCGCGAGCCGATGAGGGCGAGGGCGCCACCGGGCAGGGCGACGAAGAAGTAGGCGCGCATGCTCTCGTGGCCGGTGATCGAGATCACCAGCGCAATGAGCACGAAGGTGAGGATCGTGGCGTTCAGCACGCGCTTGTACTCCGCGGCGCCCGTGCCGACGACGGACAGGTCGCGGGTGCGGTGGAAGGAGAGGCAGAGCGCCCAGAGCAGGCCGATCCCGATGGGGTAGCCGATGGTCTCGAGGAGCGACTCCGGGTGCGCGGCGGCGATGTCGGACGCCGTCCGGTCGATGCCGCCTCGGAAGGCTTCGACGAGGCTCGCGACGACGACGCTCACGGCGATGATGCCGGCGTCGGACGCCAGCAGGCGACGACGGTAGCGGATGGCCCAGGACGAGCCCTGGTCGGCGCCGCCCACCCGATCCCCGAGATCCGCCCATGCCGGGTTCGCTTTGCGCGTCGGAGCAGCCCAGGTCAGCCGGCTCTCGCCGGCGTCACGGCTGATGCCGCTCATGATTCCACTGCCGATTCGGGGCGGCAGCGGGCACGCGGGAACGTACGCGGAATGTGCAGGGTAAGCATGGATCTCGGGTTCGGGTAGGCGGTGCTTTCGCCCCGGTCCACTTTCGGGAGTGGGCCGGAGCCGGGTGTCGAGCGCACGACGGCGGTTCGGGTGCCGTCGTTCGCCCGGGTGACGGCTGCGATTCCTGATCCGGCGATCGGCCGTCGGGTACGGCTTTCACGCGGCCTGGGAGCGAGCCGACGTTCGGGAGGTGTTCTTCGGGTGGTGCGCTGTGTGTCGGGTGCGCGTTCTTCCTGGCAGGATCCGCGCCGACCGTCGATTTTCGGGAACGACGGCGGTTGGGTGGTGCTGATCCGACCGGTTTTGCTACCCCAGTTCTAGCGGGTATGAAGCGAAGGTAGCCCGCCCGACGCGGAGGGCACATGACCCCATTTCGGGGGACCCCGTGGCCCCCGCATAGGGGATTCACGGAGGGTGATAATCACCCCGAACGGGTGATCGAACGTTGCGCGGTGACCGGGGGACGAGCCTCGGGCAGTTCCTCCGCGGGATCCTGACGAATCCGTTCGATCGAACCCCCGGCGCGTCGCCCATGCCTGCGGGGATCGACTCGAATCGGCGTCGGTGGCACTCGTCCTACAAAACAACACCTGTCGATTACTGGATCCGCACCCCCCGGACGGGTGTCCCCCGCAATGACCGCTTTTCTTGTCCCCCGACGACCCCGAACGGGTTAGACGGGTGATATCGGTCACCCACCCGGTGTGAACGCCCGGTGGCGCCGGAATTAACGGCC
Organism: Frondihabitans sp. PAMC 28766; assembly: GCF_001577365.1. Lineage (NCBI taxonomy): Bacteria > Bacillati > Actinomycetota > Actinomycetes > Micrococcales > Microbacteriaceae > Frondihabitans > Frondihabitans sp. PAMC 28766. Next base: position 2,598,424 of record NZ_CP014513.1, on the reverse strand, counting down.
GCGAACTGCAACGAGCCCTCGCCACGGGTGGCGAGGGCTCGTTGGGAGGTTCGGCGAAGGCTAGGCCTTGACGCCGCCGGCGGCCTCGACGAAGGTCGCGCGCGGGTCGTTCAGGTGCTCGATGGTCGTCTCGTCGCGCCCGGCCACGAAGTTCGTGACCCAACCGGTCAGGATGCGCCACTTGCGCGTGTAGGTGGGCATCGCGAGCAGGTGGTACCCGCGGTGTGCCAGCCACGCGAAGAGGTTCTTGAGGTGCACGCCCTGAATGAGCGCGGCGCCCTTGCCGATGCCGTAGCTGGCCACGGTCCCGACCGACTCGTGACGGTACTCGGCGAGCGGCTCACCGGCCATCGAGGCGAGGATGTTCTCGGCGACCGTCACGGCCTGGCGGACGGCGTTCTGAGCGTTCGGCGGGTAGTAGGCCGGCTGCTTGGCGGCGGTGAGGTCGGGCACCTGGGCGTTGTCGCCGAGGGCCCACACGCCGTCGACGCGCTTGCCGTCGTCGGTGACGACCTCGAGCTTCGCGTTCGCGTTGACGTGGCCCTTCGGGCCACGGGGGAGGCTCGTCTTGTCGAGCACGGGGTTGGGCTTCACGCCGGCCGTCCAGACGATGATCCCCGCGGGGACCGTCTCGCCGTCGCTCAGCACGCAGTCGGAGTTCTCGCACGACGGCATCGTGGTCTTCAGGCGGATGTCGATGCCGCGGGCGCGGAGAGCGCCGAGCGTCCACTTGGACAGCTCGGGGCCGACCTCGGGGGCGACGCGGTCGAGGGCCTCGACGAGCACGAATCGGAGCTCGTGGCGGGACAGCACGGGGTACTGGTCGACGGCGGCGTTGGCGGTGTCGAGCAGCTCGCCCATCGCCTCGACGCCGGTGTAGCCGCCGCCCACGAAGAGCACGGTCAGAAGCTTGGCGCGCTCGGCCGGGTCGAGGGTGTTCGACGCCTTCTCGATGTTCTCGAGCACCTTGTTGCGCACGTAGGTGGCCTCTTCGACGCTCTTGAAGCCGACGCCGTTCTCGGCGAGCCCGGGGGTCGGGAAGGTGCGGGTGACGGCACCCATGGCGACGACGAGGTGGTCGTAGCCGACCTCGGTCGTCTTGCCGTCGGCCAGGTCGACCGTGACCTTCTTGGCGTCGGTGTCGATGCCGGTCATGGCGCCCTGCACGAACTTCGAGCGGCGCAGCGTCTTGCGCAGCGGAACCGTCACGTCTTTCGGGTCGATGTGACCGCCGACGACCTCCGGAAGGAAGGGCTGGTAGGTCATGTACGGGCTCGGGTCGATCACCGTGATGCTGGCACTCTGCGGAGGCCGCTTCTTCTGCAGAGCGAGCGCCGTCTGGAGGCCCGCCGAACCACCACCCAGAATAACGATTCGTGTTGTCATGACAACGACGCTACTCCCGCCGCGGGCCTGCTTTTCACCGAACGGGCGAAATCATCCCTCAGGGCGGGCAACACGTGTCGTCGACTAGAATCCGATGGGCTCGTGCGGCACGTACGGCGCCTCCAGAGCGTCGATCTCCTCGCCGGTCAGCACGAGGTCGACCGAGGCGATGGCGTCGTCCAGGTGGAGCTGTTTGGTGGCCCCGACGATGGGGGAGGAGACCGCGTCCTGCTGGCGCACCCAGGCCAGCGCGACCTGCGCCCGCGAGACACCTCGGGCATCGGCGACGGTCGCGACCGCCTCGGCGATCCTGCGGTCCCCGTCCTCCTGCTGCCGGTAGAGGGTCTTGCCGAACGCGTCGGTCTCGGAGCGGTTCGTGGTGTCGTCCCAATCGCGGGTGAGCTTGCCGCGGGCCAGAGGCGACCACGGCAGGACGCCGACGCCCTGGTCGAGGCAGAACGGCAGCATCTCGCGCTCCTCCTCGCGCTGGATCAGGTTGTACTGGTCCTGCATCGAGATGAAACGGCTCCAGCCGCCGAGGTCGGCGGTGTATTGCATCTGGGCGAACTGCCAGGCCCACATCGACGAGGCGCCGATGTAGCGCACCTTGCCTGACTTCACGACGTCGTGGAGGGCCTCCATCGTCTCCTCGACCGGCGTGCTCGGGTCGAAGCGATGGATCTGGTAGAGGTCGATGTAGTCGGTGCCGAGACGGCGCAGGCTGTTGTCGACCTCGGTCATGACGGCGAGCCGCGAGAGACCGGCGCCGTTCGGGCCCGGGCGCATCCGGCCGTTGAGCTTGGTGGCGATGACGACCTCGTCGCGCTGGGCGAAGTCGTTCAGGGCGCGGCCGGTGAACTCCTCGCTGGAGCCTGCGCTGTAGACGTTGGCGGTGTCGAACGTGGTGATCCCGCCCTCGAGCGCCTTCTTGATGAGGGGGCGGGCCTCGTCTTCGGGCAGCGCCCACGGGTGGCCGCCGCGGGCGGCGTCGCCGTAGCTCATCATGCCGAGGGTGACGGCGGAGATCTCGAGGCCGGAGTTTCCAAGTCGCACGTAGTCCATGGGTCCGACCCTACTCAGATGACACCGGCTCGCCTCAGAAGATCCGCGCGCCGACCTCGGCGTGAGCTGCGAGCAACCCCTCGATCTCGTCGTCGAGTCGCACGAGCGTCACCGACATGCCGGCCATGTCGAGCGACGTGCAGTACTCGCCGACGTAGTTGCGACCGACCGTGAGACCCGCGGCGACGAGCTTCTTGTGCACGATCCCGTACAGCAGGTAGAGCTCGGAGATCGGAGTGCCGCCGAGCCCGTTGACCATGACGGCGACGCGGTCGCCCGATTCGAAGGGCAGATCCGGCAGGATCGCGGAGAGCACCTCGTCGACGATGTCGTCGGCCGACATCATCTTCGCGCGCCGACGCCCGGGCTCGCCGTGGATGCCGACGCCGATCTCGATCTCGTCGTCGCCGAGCTCGAAGAGCGGCTCGCCCTTCGACGGCGGCGTGCAGGCCGTGAGCGCCACGCCCATCGTGCGCGTCACGGAGTTGACCTTCTCGCCGATGCGGACGAGCTCGTCGAGGTCGACGCCGTTCTCGGCCGCAGCCCCGACCGCCTTCATCACGAAGAAGTTGCCGGCCACTCCGCGGCGGCCGACCGTGTACGTGCTGTCCTTGACCGAGACGTCGTCGTCGATGAAGAGCGTCTTGACGTTCACGCCGTCGGCCTCGGCGACCTCCTCGGCCATCTCGAACGCCATCCGATCGCCGGTGTAGTTGTTGACGAGCAGGAGGACGCCCTTCGGCGACGCGAGGCGCTTGACCGTCTCGGTGATGTAGTCGAGCGGCGGGGCGGCGAAGACGTCGCCGGGGCAGGCGGCCGAGAGCATCCCGGGCCCGACGGTCATGACGTGGGCGGGCTCGTGCCCCGAGCCGGAGCCCTGGATGATCGTGACGCGGTCGTCGCTCGGCGAATCGGCGCGATGGATCAGGTTGTACTCGGGCACGTACGTGAGGGTGTCGGGGTTCGCCAGAGCGAGACCCTCGAGCATGTCGGCCACGTAGGTCTTGGGGTCGTTCACGAACTTCTTCATTGCTGTCTCCACATCGTTGTGAGTGCTTCGGGTGACGTTCTGTCGGAAAGCTTCGGGGGCCGCGGAGCTGCGGGGGGGGCGTCAGCTGCTCGGCCAGTGGTCGGCCACGCGCTCGGCGAGGACGGCGAGGCCGACGGCCCCGGCATCCGGTGAGCCGATGGAGCGCTCGCCCGAGTAGCTGGCACGACCGCGCTTCGCCTCGAGCGAGCTGGTCGCGTCGGCGGCCTCGCGGGCGGCGGTCGCGAAGACGCGAGCCGACTCGGCCGCGGCATCGCCGGCGGCCGCGCTCTTCTCGAGGGCGTCGATCGCCGGCACGAGGGCGTCGAGCAGGGTCTTGTCGCCGAGGTCGGCCTGGCCGCGCTTCTTGATGCCCTCGACCGCTGCGCGCAGGGCGTCGGCGACGTCCTGGCCGGTGACCGCATCGAGCCCCTTCAGCCGGGCGCCGGCGCGGAGGAAACCCGTGCCCCAGATCGGCCCCGAGGTGCCGCCGATGTGACCGGTGATCATCACGGCGACGCGGCTGAGGAAGGTGCCGGCGTCGGCGCGGTCGATGGTGTCCCACTCGGCCAGCACGAACTCGAAGCCGCGGGCGAGCGAGAAGCCGAAGTCGCCGTCGCCGACGACGGCATCGAGTTCGCCGAAGTACTTCTCGTTCTCGACCGCACCCTCCGAGACGGTGCGGACGACGTAGTCGGTGAGGTCGAGCGGGTCGGTCATCGGGGCTCCTCTTCGAGCAGAGTGGGGGAGGGGGTGGGGGCGCGCAGGATCGCGAGGACGTCGTCGACGGTCACGGCGACGTCGGGCACGACGCCCACGACCGCACCGAGGATCTCGGCGGTCGGGCCGTCAGGATCGCCGAGACTCGAGACGACGAGGGACGCCCCGGTGAAGTCCTCGTCGCGGGTGTAGCCCGAGACGGTGACGATGGTGCGGAGACCGGCGGCGAGCGCCGCGCGCAGCCCGTTCGCGCTGTCCTCGACGACCACCGCGTCGTCCGGGCCGATGCCGAGAGCGGCGAGCGCCGCGAGGTAGATGTCGGGCGCCGGCTTCTTGTTCGGCACGATGTCGCCGGCGAAGACCTGGAACCGCTCTGCCAACGCGTCGCCGACCGCGTGCACGAGAACGGCGCGGACCGACGCCTCGGCCGAGGTGGAGGCGACGGCGAGTACCAGGCCCCGGGCGTCGGCCTCGGCGACGAGGCGGTGGATGCCCGGGCGGGGCGGCACCGACCCCTGTGCGATGAGCTCGGTGTAGATCGCGGTCTTGCGGCGGTGCCAGGAGGCGATGGCATCCTGCTGCCCCGCGGGGTCGCTCGGGAGACCGGCCTCCTCGACGAACGAGGGGGTGAGCAGGCTCGCGAGGCGCTCTTTGCCGCCGCCGATCAGCACCTTCTCGGCGTAGTCGGCGTCGCTCCAGTGCACGGGCAGCCCGAACTCGTCGAACGTGCGGTTGAACGCGACGAGGTGGCCACAGCGCTCGGTGTCAGCGAGCACGCCGTCGCAGTCGAAGATCAGAGCGGGCATCGGTCACCAGGCCTTGCCGGCCGAGCCGAAGGTGTCGGTGAGGCCCGTGACGAGAGCCTCGACGTCGGTCGTGACGGCGTTGAAGAGCGTGGGCGGGTCCCACTTGCCGCTTTCTTCGGCGGTCTTCAGATGTGCGAGGGACGACTGCATGTAGGTCATCTTCATCGAGGTCGAGATGTTGACCTTGGCGCAACCGCGGGCGATGAGGTCGCGGAACTGCGAATCGGTCATGCCGCTGCCGCCGTGCAGGGCGATCGGTATGGGGTGCGCCGAGACGAGGTCGCTGACCCGGTCGAAGTCGAGCTGCGGCTCGGACTCGTAGGCGCCGTGGGCGTTGCCGATCGAGGGGGCGAACACGTCGATTCCCGTCGCCTCGATGAATTCGAGCGAGCGGTCGAGCGATTGCCGTTTCGCCTCGGTGTCGCTGCCGACGCCGTCCTCCACGCCGGTGATCGCCTCGATCTCGCCTTCGACGTGGGCTCCATGCCGACGGGCCTCGGCGACGACCTCGACGGTCTGCCGCTGGTTCTCGTCGACGGGCATCTCGCTGGCGTCGAAGAGCACCGAGTTCCAGCCGAGGTCGAGGCACTCGGTGATGACGTCGCGATAGGGGCAGTGGTCGAGGTGCAGGCTCACGGGCACCTCGATCTCGTCGGTCATGCTCGTCCACATCGAGAAGAGCACCTTGGCCCCCATCGACCGGACGGTCTTGACCGAGGTCTGGACGATCACGGGCGACTTGGCACGGCCGGCGGCGGTCAGCACGGCCTGAAGGGTGAGGTCGTTGACGATGTTGATCGCCGGGACCCCGTAGCGGTCGGCGAAGGCCCGATCGACGATCTCTTTCAGCGACACGACTGGCATGCGTCGAGTCTGGCGCGGCCGGGGCGCGCGGGCCAGGAGGGAAACCCCTACCGGGGGCGGGGGAGAACACGTAGGGGCGGCGTGCCCCGGGCGCCTGTCGTCAGTGCCCTCCGGCGAGCGCCGCCAGCTCGGTGCGGTTGTGCGCACCCGTCTTGCGGAGGATCGTGCCGACGTGCTTCTCGACGGTCTTCGGCGAGATTCCGAGCTCGATCGCGATCAGCTTGTCGGGCAGACCCCGCGCCACGAGATCGCGCACCTGGCGTTCTCGGGCGGTCAGGGCGTCGCGATCCTCGGCCGGTGCGCCCAGCCGCGAGATGAGGTCGCCCGACAGCACGGCGTCACCGTCGGCGGCCGCCATCACGGCGCGGCCGAGCGACACGGCGTCGGCCCCGCGCTCGACGAATCCGCGGGCCCCGGCGAGCGCCGCCTCGCTGATCCGGGCGTCGTCGCGCGACGAGACCAAGAACACGACGCGGGCCTCAGGATCGAGGGCGGCGAGCCGGTGCATCAGCTCGGGCGCCGACACTCCCGGGAGGTCGAGGTCGGCCACGACCACATCGGGCCGGACGACGGCGATCCCCTCGAGCGCGATGGCCGCGTCGGAGAACTCGGCCACGACGCGCAGGCCCGGCTCGGCGCGACCCAGGAGCCTCACCACGCCCGCGCGAACCAGGGCGTGCTCGTGGAGGACGACGACCCGGAGGCGAGGGGTCGTCGCATCGTCGGCGGCGCGCGCGGGGAGGCGGGGCAGGTCGACCCGGATCCTGGTGCCCCACTCGGGTGTCGAGTCGATCTGCACCGTGCCGCCGATCTGGCGGGCCCGAGCCGAGAGGCCGCTCAGACCCCAGCCGGTGACGCGGCTCGTGGCGTCGAAGCCCACGCCGTCGTCTTCGACGATCACGCCGACGCCGTCGGGGGAGTGCACGAGACCCAGCCGGACCGAAGTCGCGCGAGCGTGAGCGACGACGTTGGTCAGCGCCTCCTGCACGATGCGCAGCACCTCGCGCGACACCTCCCGCTGCACCGGGCGACGCTCGCCCACCACGACGAGCTGCGTGCGGACCCCGGCGGTCGTGGCGACCCAGTCGAGCTCGTGGCCGACGGCCTCTTCGAGAGAGATGACGTCGGGGGTGTCGGGGCCGAGGCGGTCGGCGCTCCGCTCGGTCTCGGCGAGGGACTGGCGGACGGCTTCGCGCGCTTTGACGATGTCGTCGTGAGTGTCGTCGCCCTGCTCGGCTTTCCGTGCCGCGGCGTCGAGGTGCACCACGACCTCGGCCATCGTGCGGGCGACGCTGTCGTGCACGTCGCGTACGGTTCGCTCACGCTCGGCCGCCACCGCGATGGCCTGCCTCCTCTCGCCCAGAAGGGTGTGCAGGCGCGAGTTGGCGATGGCCACCGACGCGTGCGTGGCGAACAGCTCGAGCAGCTCGGCGTCGGCCCGGGTGAAGCGGCGCTCCTCGCGGTCGGCGAAGACGATGCAGGCGCCGATCACGTGGGCGTCGAGGCGGATCGGCACGCCGATCACGGGCATCCGGTACCGGTCGTCGGTGGCGTCGACGTGCCCGCCCGGCACGGCCGAGTAGTCGTCGAAGACCACCGTGCCGCCAGCCCGCACCACCGCGCCGGTGACGCCCTCGTCGAGGGGGAAGACGCTGCCCGCGTGGCATCCGACACCGAGGTCGACCTCTTTGCGGTACGTGTGCGCGAGCTCGTCGATGGTGCAGAGCGAGCCGGAGTCGCACCCCAGCAGCTGAACGGCGTTGGTCAGGATGCGGGTCAGCAGCGGCTCGAGCCGGAACTGGCCGGCGAGATCGGCGGCGAGGCTGGAAAGGATGGCGAGCTCTTCGGAGCGCGTGGTGTCGGTGCCGGGTGCGTCGGGTGTGAGCGTCATCGCGGTCCTGTCTCTTCGTCGAGGGGATGCCCCGCTATTGTGCGCCTCCAGGTGCCGGGGTCGCGACCAGGATGAACAGGGTGACCGACGCGAAGAACGGGCGCGTGCCGAGACCGTGCAGCCAGGCGTGCGCCTGAGGGCCGGACAGGTAGCCGTACTCGACGGCGCGCATGGCCACCCGGTGGAAGCCGAGGACGGCGTCGGCCTCGCGCAGGCCGCGGTACACCGCGGTGATCGGTCGGACGGTTTCGACGTGCCAGCCGGTGCTCTCGGCGACGCCCGGCAGCTGCCGCCCGACGAACGAGTTGCGCACCACGCGCTCGGTGACGAACCTCCGGTAGTCGTGGAAGGTGTCGGAGTCGGCGGAGTCGATGACGAGGGTGTCCCAGTCGGGCTCGACGAAGACCGCGCGGCCATCGTCGGCGATGACCCGTCGCGCCTCGGTGAGGACGTCGAGGAGGCTTTCGACGTGCTGCAGGACGCGGTCGGTGTGGATCCGGTCGACGCTGCGGCCGCCGAGCGGTAGGGCGTGGATGTCGCCGTGATGGAGCTCGACCTGCGCGAGCTCGGCCGTCCGCGCCGCAGCCGTCGCGAGAGCCTCGGCGTCACGGTCGATGCCGACGACTCGGCCCTCGGGCCCCACCGCCGCGGCGAACTCCGGCAGGTCGGCGCCCGGCCCGCAGCCCAGGTCGAGCACCCGCAGCCCCGGCCTCAGCCGCAGCTCCTCGAGCGCCGCCGCCTTGAAACCGCGGCCCACGTCGGAGGCCGCGACCCGCAGCATGTAGTCGTCCGGTCGCGTCGTCTCGAAGGCGGTGTCGCTCATGGCGGCACTGTACCTCTGCGCGCTCGCCTCGCGCCTCGGCGTGCGGCTCCGGGCCGGTCAGCGCTGCGCGGCCAGGTGGCGAAGCGCTGCGACCGTGCTCTCTCGTACCGCGCTGGGCGGCGCCAGCTCGCCCGTCCATGGCCGCCCGTGGCTCACCCAGACCGTGCTGAAGCCCTGCAGCCGGCCGCCCTCGATGTCGTCGACCGGGTTGTCGCCGACCAGCCACACCGGTTCGGCGGGGCGCCCACCCATCTCGGCGAAGACCCGCTCGTAGAACTCCGGTGTCGGCTTGCGGTGGCCGACGCGCTCGGAGATGAACCAACCGTCGAGCAGCGGCGCGAGACCCGCTCGGTGCAGTTTGCCCGTCTGGTTGTCCGTCTTTCCGTTCGAGACGACGAACAGGCGCCAGCCCTCGAGCCGCAGGCGTTGGAGGGCGGCCGGCACCCCGGCGAACGGCCTCGTCAGGGCCGGCATCGCGCGGCGGTAGTCGTCCCAGAGGGCGGTGCCGGGCATACCCAGATTCCAGCGCTCTGCCACCTTCTCGAAGAACACGTCGCGCCGCGGAAAGCGGGTGTCGAGATCGCCGAGCGCAGCAGAGCTCCCGACACCGAGCTCGTGTTCTGCGACCAACGCTGCCGCCCACTCGTCGAAAGCACCCCGCCGATCGACGAGAGTCTCGTCGAGATCGAGCAGCGCCAGCATGACACCACCGTCTCATACGACCGCATTGCGGCGCTGCTCCGCCAGGCGAACGCGCCCAGCCGTCGCGCTGCGCGCCGAGGCACCTCCGATCCGACGCGATCTGCGCGAGGGGAGCCCTGTTTCTGTCTGACCGGAGGTGCCTCGGCGCTGGAGGGGGGCGGGCAGCTAGAGGGAGTGGGCGGCGAGCCAGGGCATGAGGACGGCGGCGAAGCGGGCCGGGTGCTCGATGCTGGGGGAGTGGGCGCTGTCGGCGAAGCGGATGAGCGTCGCGTCCGGCATCGTCGAGACGAGGTCGTCGGCCGCAGGATGCAGGGGCGAGAGGTCGTGCTCGCCGATCGTCACCAGAGCGGGAACGGTGATCTCGCCGGTGCGGCCGAAGGCGAGCGGGGCCGCAGGCACGCGGGTGCCCGCAGCGGAGGCGTGCGGGAGGTTCTCGAGGTTGAGCGCGTACGCCCTCTCGAGAAAGACGGGATCGAGGTCGCTCAGCTCGCGGGTGGTGCCCGCGGCCCAGAGCTCGGCCTCGAGGCGGTTGACGGCGAGGTGCTCGCCCTGCGCTTCGAGCTCGTCCAGGCGATCGGACGCCGCCTGCTCGCGGGCGGTGAGCTCGGGCTCGGGAAAACCGCTGGGGCTCGAGCCGATCGTCACGAGGCCCGACACTCGTGCGGGGTGGGCGAGCGCTGCGTCGAGGGCGATCCCGCCGCCGCGGGACGCACCGACGAGCGTCGCACGCTCGACGCCGGCGGCGTCCATCACCGCCAGCAGGTCGTCGACGTCCGAGAACGAGGCGTCGCCCGCCGTGGTGCGGCCGAACTGCCGGGCGTCGTACCGGACGACGCGGCGTGCGGCGGCCAGCTCGGGCAGGAGGGGATCCCACATGCGCGCAGTCGCGATGCCCGAGTGGATCAGCACCACGCCAGGCGCGCCCTCCGGCCCCGAGGTCTCGGCCCAGAGGTGTGCTCCGTTGTGATCGACGTCCATGCGCTCGAACCTACCGAAGGCCGCCGGCTTCGCACCATGCGATCCCGATCGAGCCACGGCATCCGGTGGCGCTAAGGGGATCGCGTGGTTCGACCCCGACCGGCCGGACCCGCGTCGCCCTGCTAGCGTCGGCCGCGATGATCCTGCAGACTCCGCGCCTGAACCTCCTCCCGCTGACCCGCGCCGCCATGACGCGGCGGCTCGAGAGCGACCGCTTCGAGCTGGAGTACCAGCTCTCGGACGGCCCCGCCACCGTCGAGTTCCCGCCGAGCTGGCCGGGCGACGCGCTCGGCATGTTCCGCGGTCAACTAGACCGCCTCGACGACGACCTCGACGAGGCAGCGGGTCACTTCACGGCCATCCTGCTCGAGACGAAGGTCGCTATCGGTCAGCTCGGCACGAAGGGCGCCCCGAACGACGTCGGCGAACAGGAGATCGGCTACGGCTTCAACCGCGAGATCTGGGGCCGGGGCCTCGCCACCGAGGCGGTCGGCGCGCTCACGGCGTTCGTGCTCACCCTGCCCGGTGTCGCCGCGGTGACGGCCGAGACTGCGGTCGACAATCTCGCGAGCGCCCGCGTCCTCGCGAAGGTCGGCTTCACGCAGACCGGCACGAGCTGGGATGCCGACGACGGCGACCTGCTCACGTGGCGTTTCGTCGCACGCGACTAGCGTGGGCGGATGCGCCACCTGATCCGGCTCGACGACTGGGCCCCGGCCGGCCTCGAAGCGGTCGTCGCCCTCGCCGACGCCTATGCGCGCGGCGCGGGCCCGACGACGAACGGGTGCGCGGCGATGTTCTTCCCGCCGACGAGCCTCCGCACCCGCGTCTCGTTCGAACGCGGGGCCGAGCTGATGGGGCTCCAGCCGATCGTCTTGCCGGCCGACACCCTCGACAAGCCGGAGGCGCTCGGCGATGTCGCCGGGTACCTCGCACCCTGGGTCGACGTGCTCGTGGTGCGGCACCCCGCCATCCGCGTGCTCGACGGGCTGGCCGAGTCCGGTGTGCTGCCGGTGATCAACGCGATGACCGACGAGAACCACCCGTGCGAGGTGCTCTCCGACCTGTACACGCTGGGGCAGGATCACGAGATCCGCGGCCTCCGATTCGTCTTCGTCGGCCCCGACGGCAACCTGTCGCGCGCCTGGGCGGAGGCGGCCCGGGCCTTCGATCTCGACCTGGTGCAGTGCTGTCCCGATGAGTTGGCCATGCCAGGCTGCCGCTGGAGCGGTGACGTGCGGTCGGCGGTTCGCGACGCCGACGTGATCCTGACGGATGGCCCCGGTGCGCATGCTGAGGCGATGGCGCCGTTCACGATCACCGCCGAGCTGCTGGCCCTGGCGCCTGCAGCTGTGAAGCTCGCGCCGGTGCCGCCGTTCGCGCGCGGGCGCGAAGTCAGCGCGGAGGCCGTGGCGGGGCCGGCGTTCGTCGGCTACGGCTTCAAGGCGTCGCTGCTGCCGGTGCAGCAGGCCGTCATGGCGTACGCGCTCGGGCTCGGGTAGCCCGCCGTGCCCGCTTCACCCGAACGGCCTGTCGGCAGCGTGCCGGCCGGCGACGCCGCGCCACCCGGCGACGCCGCCGACCTTCCAGACATCTCCGACCTCCGCGGCCGCGACCGCCGACGCGCCGCAGGCGTGCTCGCCGTCTTCAGCCGCGACGACGAGCCGCTCGCCGACGGCATCGACATGACTCTCTTCGACGCGGCCGGTGCCCCTGTCGGACGCTCGTCCTTCCGCTTCGTCGAGCCGCACACGCCGGCCCTCAGCGAGGTGATGTCCGACGTCGAAGACCACCTGCTGGGCGCCGCTCGACTCGTCGTGCACCCGGCCAGCTACGCCCTCGTGCAGCGCGGTCGCGCCCTGCGGGCCCGAGTCTCGCTCGCCCCGAAGCCCGGCGCACGCGACGCCCTCGACGTCTGAGAAGAGATCAGGGGGCAGGATGCCGGGCGGTCACCGTGATCCACCGCTCGGCCGACCCTCCCGTGGTCGACTCGACCGCGCTGAGCGTCTCCCAGCCCGACTGCTCGAGCACGCCCCGCAGCTCATTTTCGTGCCAGTAGGTGAAGTGCCTCGGCGAATCGAGTTTGCGGGTCGACCATTCGTCGCCGTCACCTTTCTTGAACGACGCCGCGAGAACGCCGCCGACACGCGTGGCCTGGCGCGCTACGCGGAACACCGGCGAGCCGATCGCGATCGACATGCAGCAGCACGGCGTTGGCGAAGACCGCGTCGTACGGCTCGCTGAAGTCGGCATCGTAGAAGGCCGTGTCGTAGAAGTTCAGGAGGCGCGCCTCGAAGCCTTTCCGCCGGAAACGCTCGACGAACGCCGCCGCCCCGTCGGTGCGGTCGACTACCAGCCCGGCCCGCTCGAGATCGGCCGCGTCGCGACCGGGGCCGCTGCCCAGCTCGAGCACCCGCGATCCTGCCGCCGTCAGGTCGACCAGCTCGGCCACCAGCGTGGAGCGGCCGCCCGAAGTCCGCTCGGCGTAGCGATCGGCGTGCGCCTCGTAGGTCGCGAGAGTCTCGTCACGCACGTCGGCGGGAGGGGGTAACGCGTCGTCAGCCACGGCGTCGGCGTCGGCGAATTCCGAACGGGATGGACACGACGACGAGACCGAGCAGGATGAGACCGCCGACCAGGATCACCGTGGCCATCGGGATCCGGTACACGTCCTCGGCAAGGAGAACGACGGCCCCGACAGCGATGTACACGGCCAGACCGAACACCGCCTTGCTCGGCGACGCCGCCCAGCGCGACTCGGGCACGACGTCGTCGGCGTGCACCGGTCGCATCGGCGACAGTTCGTTCAGCGAGTCCACCCGCCGAGCCTTGCACGGCTCTCCTACCGCGTCCAGGCCCCGCGGGGGTGATCCGGGTCGGTGTTGTCGATGACGAGGTCGGCGCGCTCCCAGAGCCGGCAGCTGGCGAAGTAGAGATTCTGCCCTCGATGTAGCGCCGCATCGACGGGTGCTCCGGGTCGGGGTTCGAGCCGTCTCGGGCGGCCATGCGCTGCGCCGTCTCGCTGAAGGGGACGTCGAGGAAGACCGAGCGGCCCCACGTGCCCACCAGCTCGTCGCGGTGCAGGAACATCCCCTCGACGATGACGAGCGCGTCGTCGGCGGCCCGCTCGACCGGCCCCGGCGCCGACGAGCCGGAGAAGGCGTCGAAGGAGGACGCCCGGTACACGCCACTCCCGCCGGCCCCGAGCGGCTCGAGCACGGACGACCGAAACGCGTCGTAGTCATAGGTGTCGAGCCAGAACCCTTCGGGCGAGCCGCGGCCGCACCGGTGACGGACCGCCGACGGGTTCAGGAAGTCGTCGACGTGGATGACGACCGCGGGCCGCCTCGACACCCGGCCGGCGAGCGCTGCCGCGAACGTGCTCTTACCGCTGCCGTCGACGCCGTCGATCGCCAGCAGCACTCGCCCGTCGGTCGGAAGCCCCGCCAGCAAAGCCGTGAGCATGTCGTCCAGGTCGTCGGTCACTGCCGTCACCGATCGCCGAGGCACCACCGATCGGACAGGATCAGCGGCCTCGAAGGCACGAATCGGTCTGATCCGAGGTGCGTCGACGCACGGCGCGGCGCGCGGCCGCGGGCCGGGATCAGCCGGCGGCGAGCGCGGCGTCGACCAGGGCGACGAGGCCATCGGGGAAGACCGGGAGGGTTGTTGCGCGCAGCTCGTCGAGAGGCCACCAGGCGACACCGCTGATGCTGGCGCGCTCGAGGTCCGTCCAGCCGGACGAGTCGATCGAGGTGTCGGTCACCCGGCAGAGGTAGTACTCCTCCGACTGCTCGAGTACGTCGCCGTTGAACGGGAACTCGATCTCGCGCCGCAGCACGACGGGCCCGAGGTCGACCGAAAGGCGCACACCCGCCTCCTCGAACGCCTCGCGCCTGGCTGCCTCGGCCGTGGTCTCGCCGGGCTCGCACCCGCCGCCGATCGTGAACAGCCACTCGCCGGCCTCCGGCCTGGCCGGGTCACCGCCCCGCATCAGCAGCACCGAATCGTCGTGCAGCAAGATGACGCGGCCCGCGATTCTCTTCATTCCTCCATCCTCGCCGACCACTCGCGCCGGGCGAGGGAGAACACGTACGAGTCGCGCCAGCCGTCGCGCAGCATTAGGCTGTGACTCTCGGTGCGCTCGAGCTGCATGCCGAGACCCCTCAGCACGTGCTCGGACGCGACGTTGCGTGGGTCGCAGGTGGCGGTGATCCTGCCGACGTCGAGGTTCTCGAGCGCCCACGCGACCAGCAGCCGCCCGATGCACGTCGCGATGCCACGGCCCCAGAGGTCGATGTGCACGGCGTACGAGATCTCGGCCGCGTCGACCTCCTTGCGCTGCACCTCGCCGATGCCGACGACCGTGTCAGCGGCGGCGGCGGCCCACACCCAGCGCATCTGAGGCCCCTGCTCCCAGGCCGCGACCGCGCCGTCGACGAACACCTCCGTCTCGGCGGGCGAGTTCGGCCCCCACGGCTGAAACCGGCACGCGGTCGGCTGCGACGCCCACTCGTGGATGCGCGCCGCGTCCTCCCGCAGGAGAGGCCGAAGCCGCACGGCGCCCGCCTGCGCTCCGTCGTCGCCACCGCCCATGTCTGCGAGGCTAGCCGCCGCAGGATCCCCGCGCGCGCCGGCCTGAACCTCCAACCGGACAGGATCTGCCCCGAATCCTGTCGGTTTCGAGGTTCACGATCGCCTACGGACGAGCAGTGCCGGGGCGACCGCCGCGAGCAGCACGCAGGCGCCGACGATGAGGGCCAGCCGCGGGTCGACATGGTCGACGGCGACTCCGGCGAGCGCCGCACCCGCAGCGACGCCCACGTTGGTGGCCGTGCCGATCCACGTGCTCGCCTCGGCCCGTCTGGCGTCGGGGACGAAGTGATCCGACGCGACGTACGCGACGACGATCGCCGGCGTCATCGCCGCCCCGAGCACCACCAGAACGGCGCCGAGAGACAGCAGCGTCGGCGCGAATGCCGCCGCGAGCTCGGCAGCGGCGGCCACGGCGACGAGAACGGCGAGCTGCACACCTGCAGAAGAGCGATGCGGTAGCCGACCCCAGCCGAGACCACCGGCGGCGCCGCCCACCGACACCGCGGCGAACAGGATCCCGACGGCGTCGCCCCGCCCCGCCTCCTGACTCACGGCGGTGACGGCGACCTCGACCGGGCCCGTTCCGAGCCCGAGAGCGAGCACCGAGGCGGCCAACAGGAGAAACGCCGGCGACCCGAGCACCCCCGATCCTGCCGCCCGTGAGAGGGAGGGAGCCGGGCCGCTCGCGCTGCGGGCCGCCGTCGAGAACGCCATTCCGACCGAGCCGACGAGGTTGACGCCCGCGCTCAGCAGCAGGGCCGTCGCCGGGCTCGAGATCGCGACGACGCCGCCGACGACGAGCGGCCCGACGGCGTAGAGCGCCTCCTCGACGATGCCGTCGAGGCTGTAGGCGCGCAGTCGAGCCGCAGGATCCGGGGTCAGCTCGGCCCACATCGCCCGCATGGAAGGCCCGAGCGGGGGAGCGCACAGGCCGGCCAGAGCCGACAGGGCGAGCAGGAGGGCCCCCTGATGCAGTCCTCCTCGGGCGACTGCTGCGAGCGCGGCGAACGCGACCGCGAACCCGGATCCGAAGAGCGGCAGCATGCGTCGCCGGCCGAAGCGGTCGATGAGTCGGGCCTTCGCGGGCATGGACAGACTGGCGAGGGCGTAGACCCCGAGCGCAGTGCCGGCGTCGGCGAACGAGTGGGTGGCGCGCTGCACGGTCAGCAGGAGCGCAAGGGAGACGGTCGCGTACGAGAGGCGACCGATGAGGGCGGCGGAGAACGTGCGCAGGGCTCCGGGCAGGCGGAGGACGGCGCTGTAACTCACCGCCCGGGTGGGGCGGGTCATGAAAGGCTCCAGGGTCAGGCGCCCCGAGAAGGTCTCGATCGGGGCGGCTGCGAAAAGGGGTCGACGACGAGCGCACGCACGCGGCGCGCGCTCGTCGGCCTATCCCCGGAGTTCGGACATCGCGGCCACGCTATCGGCCACGAGCGGCTCGCGGCAACCGCCGCACCTCGCGCCCTGGGTCAGTACGCCTGAGCCAACACGAACCCTTGGCCGTCCTTCTCCGAGGGGCGCGCGGCACGATCGAGGCGGGCCAGGATGCGGAAGCCCGACCTTTCCAGCCGCGTGGCTACGGCATCCGTCTCGTGCAGGTAACTGCGGAGGAGACCGACCTCGTGGCCGTAAGCGCCGCTGCGCTCGTGCACGCCAGTCCCCGCCTGGAACCCGAGAAGCACCACTCCGCCCGACCGCAGCACACGCCGGAACTCGCTGACGACCGGGCCGAGCTCGCCCGGCTGCGTGTGAATGATCGAGTACCAGGCGAGGATCCCGTCGAACTCCCCATCAGGGAAAGGGAGAGAGGCATTCGCGGCCTCGATCATCGCTACACCCGGATGCGAGGACCGGGCCTGCGCGACCATGCCCGGCGAGAGATCGGCCCCCGTCAGCACGAGGGACGGCTCGAGGTCGGCGAGGAGCGTGAGCATCCTGCCCGCCCCGCATCCTGCGTCCAGCACCTGGGCGCCCCGTGGCAACTCCTCGACGAAATCGGCGATCATGGCGAGGTCGAGGGGAGCCTCGAACGCCACGTCGGGCAACAGCTGCGCGTAGCTCGCGGCCACCGTGTCGTAGGCGGCCCTCGTCTGCGCCAGGTCGTCGTCGCTCACGCCTCGACGCTACCGCGCCGGCAGGCAGGATCCCTCGCCCGGACGCGCCGCGGACACGCCTGACCGCGGCATCGCCGAGGCACCTTTGATCCGACGGATCCCGCGGCCATCAGGGCTCAATCCGGTCTGGTCGGAGGTGCGTCGGCGAGGGAAGGGCGCCAGACGCACACGAAGGCCCCGGCGTGAACCGGGGCCTTCGCAACTGTCTCAACCAGTGTGTCCGAGGGGGGACTTGAACCCCCACGCCCTATACGGGCACTAGCACCTCAAGCTAGCGCGTCTGCCATTTCCGCCACCCGGACGAGTGTTGTGCGGCGTAACCGCCTGGAAGACATTAGCACGACTCGAGCCCCTGCTCAGACACGGGCAGCCCCCTCGGCGGTGCCGGGGCGACACCCTCGGTCCCGGCCAAGGCCCTTGCGCCGCGGCGCTGGAAGGTCGTCCGGAACGAGGGGTGTCGCGACGCCGAACCGAGGCCCGCGACGAGAGACCCAGCACCGAGCCGGTAGCGTGGTCGACATGACCGATCTCGACGAGACAGCACGGATCGCCCAGGAGCTCATCCGGTTCGACACGACCAACTACGGGGGCGGCAAGTCGAACGGCGAGACCGACGCGGCCGAGTACGTCGCGGCGAAGCTCGAAGACCTCGGGCTCGAGCCGCTGATGTTCGAGTCGGAGCCGGGCCGCCACAGCGTGCTGGCGAAGGTCGAGGGGCGCGACCCCGACAAGGCGGGGCTCGTCGTGCACGGCCACCTCGACGTGGTGCCCGCGGATCCTGCGAACTGGACTGTCGATCCGTTCGGCGGCGAGGTCAAAGACGGCATGCTGTGGGGTCGCGGCGCCGTCGACATGAAGAACATGGACGCCATGATGCTGACCAGCGTCGGCGACATCCTGCGCGCGGGTGAGAAGCCGGCCCGCAACCTCGTGCTCGGCTTCCTCGCCGACGAGGAGGCCGGGGGAGTGCTCGGCTCGCACTACCTGGTCAAGAACCACCCCGAGCTGTTCGACGGGATGGGCGAGGCGATCAGCGAGGTCGGCGGCTACTCGACCTTCATCGACGGCAAGCGCGCCTACCTCCTGCAGACGGGCGAGAAGGCCCTCATCTGGATCAAGCTCATCGCGCGCGGCACTGCGGGCCACGGTTCGCAGATGATCACGGACAACGCGGTGACGAAGCTCGCCGAAGCCGTCGCCACGCTCGGCCGCCAGGAGTGGCCGGTCGCCCTCACCGAGACGACCACCGGCCTCCTGCGCGAGGTCGCGAAGATCCTCGAGGTCGACCCCGAGCGCACGAGCCCCGACGAGCTGGTGCTCAAGACGGGCACCGCGTCCGGCTTCATCCGCGGCAGCCTCCGCGTCACCACCAACCCCACGCAGCTGGTCGCCGGCTACAAGCACAACGTCGTGCCCGACACGGCCGAGGCGCTCGTCGACATCCGGTGCATGCCGGGTGACGAGGCGACCGTTCTCGCGCAGGTGCAGGATCTGATCGCCGACGACATCGAGATCGTCACGATGCACACCGACATCGGGCTCGAGACCGAGTTCGGCGGCCCGCTCGTCGACTCGATCAAGAGCACGCTCGACCGGCACGACCCGGGCGCGCCCGTGCTGCCCTACCTCCTGAGCGGCGGCACCGACAACAAGGCGCTGAGCCTCCTCGGCATCAAGGGGTACGGCTTCGCGCCGCTGCGCCTGCCCGAAGAGATGGACTTCCCCGCCATGTTCCACGGGGTCGACGAGCGAGTGCCGCTCGACGCGCTAACCTTCGGCAGTCGCGTGCTCCGCGACCTGTTGAGCACCTACTGAGAGGCCCTTGACGCACGTGGAACATTTCCTCCAGGCACTCCTCCTCGGCCTCGTCCAGGGTCTGACCGAGTTCCTGCCGATCTCGTCGAGCGCGCACATCCGGCTCGTCGCCCTGTTCTTCCCGCACGCCGCGGGCAAGGAGTTCGACCCGGGTGCGGCCTTCACCGCGATCATCCAGCTCGGCACCGAGCTCGCGGTGCTGATCTACTTCTGGGGCGATGTCAAGCGCATCGTCGTGCGCTGGTTCCTGGCGCTGTTCGGGCGCTTCGACCGTCGTGATCCCGACGTGCGCATGGGCTGGCTGGTGATCATCGGCACCTTCCCGATCCTCATCGTCGGCGTGCTGACGCAAGACCTGATCGCCACCGACTTCCGGTCGCTGTGGCTGCTCGCCACCGTGTTCGTCGTGTTCGGCGTGATCCTGGGGGCCACCGACATCTACGGCCGCAAGGTCGCAGGATTCGAGAAGTTGACCTGGGGGCACGGCATCCTGATCGGCATCGCCCAGGTACTGGCTCTCGTCCCCGGTGTCTCTCGCTCGGGCGCCACCACCTCCGCCGGCCTCGCCCTCGGCTACACCCGCCCGGCCGCCGCACGCTTCTCGTTCCTGCTGGCGATCCCCGCGGTGTTCGGCTCGGGGCTCTTCGAGGCCTACCAGGCGATCCACTCGCACGCGCACAACCCGTACTCGTGGGCCGACACCGGAGCGGCGACCGTCGTCGCCTTCGTCGTCGGCTTCGTCGTGATCGCGTTCTTCATGAACTACATCTCGAAGCGCTCGTTCATGCCGTTCGTCGTCTACCGCATACTGCTCGGCATCGTGCTGTTCGTCCTGCTCGGAATCGGAGTGATCGGCTGATGCGATCGTGGGCCACACCATCCGTCCCGTCTCTCCCCGGCGTCGGCGCCATCCCCACCCTGTACGACACCGCCACGGGGGACGCTCGCCCGACCGACGTGACGAACGGCGCTCAGCTCTACGTCTGCGGCATCACCCCCTACGACGCGACCCACCTCGGCCACGCCAACACCTACCTCGCGTTCGACACGCTCAACCGCGTGTGGCGCGACGCCGGAGTCGAGGTCGCCTACGCGCAGAACACCACCGACGTCGACGACCCGCTGCTCGAACGGGCCGCGGCGACGAACGTCGACTGGCGCGAGCTCGCCGAGTCGCAGACCGACCTCTTCCGCTCGGACATGCAGCACCTGCGAGTGATCCCGCCCGACCACTACATCGCCGTCACCGACATGGTGTCGCCGATCGGCGAAGCCGTCGCGGTGCTCCTCGAGGCGGGCTTCGCGTATCGCGTCGAGACCCTCGACTCCTCGGCTGGCGACGACGTCTACTTCGACGTCGATCGCGCAGCCCGCGACACGTCGTGGCACCTCGGCATCGAGAGCCGCCTGGACGCCGCCACGATGATGCACTTCTTCAGCGAGCGCGGCGGCGACCCCGACCGCATCGGCAAGCGCAACGAGCTCGACCCGCTGCTCTGGCGCTCGGCTCGCGACGGCGAGCCCTCGTGGCCTGGGGCTGCAGGATCGGGTCGCCCCGGCTGGCACATCGAGTGCACCGTCATCGCGCGCGACCACCTGACCCTGCCCCTGTCCGTTCAGGGCGGCGGCAGCGACCTCGTCTTCCCTCACCACGAGATGAGCGCCGGGCACGCGACGGCTCTCACCGGCGAACCGTTCGCCTCGCACTATGCGCACGCCGGCATGGTCGCCTACCAGGGCGAGAAGATGTCGAAGTCGCTGGGCAACCTCGTGAAGGTCTCCGAGCTCATCGCCTCCGAAATCGATCCCCGCGCCATCCGGCTCGCGCTGCTGTCGCACCACTACCGCAGCGACTGGGAGTGGTTCGACGACGACGTGTACGGGGCCATCGCTCGGCTGTCGCACTGGGCGGAGTGGGCGGCGGGTGCAGTGGCCGGCACGGCTTCGACGTCACTGCTCGACGGGCTGCGAGCAGCTCTCGCCGACGACCTCGACACGCCTGCCGCGGTCGCACTCGTCGAGACCGCGGTGCAGTCGGGCGCGACGCCGACCACGGTCGACGTCGACGCCGTCGACGCCCTCCTCGGTATCCCTCTGCGCTGACAGCCTGTGCCCCCAGGTTTTGGGACAAACCCGCCGCGGCCATAGGCTGGCCGGATGCTCGGACCGCTCGACGCCCTCCCCATCACACCCCGTCGGATCGCGATCGCGGGTGTCTCCGGGGCCGGGAAGTCGACGCTCGCGAGGCGCCTGTCTCGCATCCTTCAGCTGCCCTACACCGAGATCGACTCGCTCTACCACGGGCCGAACTGGACGGAGCGCGAGGGGTTCGCCGCCGACGTCGACGCCGCCACGAGCGGCGACCGCTGGGTGATCGAGTGGCAGTACACCTCGCAGCGCGAGCTCATCGCCGAGCGCGCCGACACCCTCGTGTGGCTCGACCTGCCGTACCGGACGACGCTGGGCCGGGTCACCGGGCGCACGATCCGCCGACGCATCCGTCGCACGCCGCTGTGGAGCGGCAACGTCGAGGGCCCGCTGAAAGACTTCTTCACCGACCCCGACCAGATCATCCGGTGGTCGATCCGCCAGCGGCACTCGCTCGACGGCCTCGGCGAGCGACTCGAACGCGACCACCCGCATCTGCAGGTGGTGCACCTGACGACACCGCGCGAGGTCGAGCAGTTCGTGTTCGGCATCGGCACGCACCGCGGCGAGTAGGCGGCGGATCTCCCGGCGGGGCGATCCGCCCGGCAGTTCTGCCTTGGGCCGTACGATCGCGCGGGCAGGCCGCGAATGGGCGGCCAGGACAAATGGCGGCCGCCACCGTTGCCCGCCAGTTCCGCCGCCGCCCGCGCGATCACGCGGGCACATCACGAACTCGAGACGAAAGCCCGAGCGGCGGAAGGCCGCCACCGCTACGCCGAGGGCGGCCGCCAGGGATCGTCGCCCGACTTGCCGTCGCGGCGGCGCAGGTAGCGCTCGAACTCCTGCGCGATGGCTTCGCCGGAGGCCTCGGGCGAGTCGACGGTGTCGCGCGCCTGCTCGAGCTGCTCGATGTAGCCGGCCATGTCTTCGTCGTCGGCGGCGAGCGAGTCGATGCCCGACTCCCAGGCCGCAGCCTCTTCGACGAGGTCGCCGCGGGGGATCTCGATTCCGGTGAGCTCTTCGACCTTCTCGAGGATCGCGAGCGACGCCTTGGGCGACGGAGCGTTGTGCACGTAGTGCGGCACCGACGCCCAGATCGACAGGGTGGGGATGCCTGCGGACTCGAGGGCCTGCGAAAGCACCGACAGGATGCCGACGGGGCCCTCGTAGGACGAGCGCTCGACGTCGTATTCAGCGCGCAGGTCGGCGTTCTCGCTGCCGACGTACATCGAGATCGGCCGGGTGTGCGGCACGTCGGCGAGCATGGCGCCGAGGAAGATCGCGCCCGTGACGTCGTGCACATCGACGAGGTCGACGATCTCGCTGGCGAAGCTGCGCCAGCTGCGCGACGGCTCGGCACCGAGCAGCACGAGCAGGCCCCCGTCGGCGGGGCCGTCGTCGGCGACGATCGAGCCGTCGACGTCGGCGACTGGTGAGGCGACGGCCGGCGTGCCGTGCAGCAGGATGCGGGGCCATTCGAGGGTCGCGTTGCCCTCGTCGTCGTGCGCTGCCTGGGGCCGGTTGAACTGGAAGTCGATGTAGGCCTCGCCGTCGAGCTCGGCGAGCGTGGTCATCTCGAGCGAGTCGACGAGCGAGCGCGCTACATTGCTGGCCGCCTCGCCCGCGTCGTTCCAGCCCTCGAACGCGACGACGAGCAGCCGACCTTCAGCAAAACGTGACTGGGGCGACAAGCTGGCATCCTCACTGCGCGAGCGGCCTTTCGGCTCGCGCTGACCCTCAACGATAGACCGTGGCAAGGCGCGTGAGAGCCGCCTGCCATAGACTCGTGCGTCGTGACCGAATCCATTCCGGCCCCCGCATCGCCTTCGGAGCCCTCTGCCGCCCTGCCGCTCCCGGCGGCGGTGCTCTGGGACATGGACGGCACTCTCGTCGACACCGAGCCCTACTGGCAGGAGTCGCAGATCCGTCTCGTGGCCGAGTTCGGCGGCGAGTGGAGCCGCGAAGACGGCGACTCGCTGATCGGTTCGGGTCTCTGGCATTCGGCCGAGGTGCTGCAGAACCACGGCGTCAAGCTCTCCGGCCAGGAGATCATCGACCGGATGACCGACGACGTGCTGAAGGGCATCCGCGCCCACCTGCCCTGGCGCCCGGGCGCGCGCGAGCTGCTGCGCGAGGTGCGCGACGCCGGCGTCAAAACGGCGCTCGTCACGATGTCGTTCCGCCGCATGGCCGAGGAGATCGCCGCGTCGACCGGCTTCGAGGCATTCGACGTCATCGTCGCCGGCGACCAGGTCGAGCACGCCAAGCCGCACCCCGAGCCCTATCTCACCGGTGCCCGCCTGCTCGGCGTCGACATCTCCGACTCGATCGCCATCGAGGACAGCCCGACGGGCGTCGCCTCGGCCGTGGCGTCGGGTGCGGTGACGATCGGGGTGGAGCACCTCACGCCGCTCGACTCCGACTCCGGCTACCTCCGCCGCGACACGCTGGTGGGTCTGTCTCTCGACGATCTCCGTGGCATCCTGCGATCCGGTCGTGAGCTCCAGGCGCTGCCGGAGGCCGCCGAGTGAGCGGCTATCGGCGCCAGAGCGGCCCCTTCCTCTACGGCGACAAGGTGCAGCTGACCGGCCCGAAGGGCCGCATGCACACGATCACGCTGCAGCCCGGCGGAGAGTTCCACACGCACCGCGGCATCATCAGGCACGACGACGTCGTCGACCAGCCGGACGGCTCGGTGCTGATCGCGTCGACCGGCGACGAGTACCTCGCGCTGCGGCCGCTGCTGGCCGACTTCGTCATGTCGATGCCTCGCGGCGCCGCGATCGTCTACCCGAAGGACGCGGCGATGATCGTCACGTTCGCCGACATCTTCCCGGGTGCCACGGTCGTCGAGGCCGGCGTCGGCTCGGGTGCGCTCTCGCTGTCGCTGCTGCGCGGCGTCGGGCCCGAAGGGCGCCTGGCGTCGTTCGAGCGCCGGCAGGAGTTCGCCGACGTCGCCATCGGCAACGTCACGAGCTTCCTCGGCGCCGAGCCCTCCAACTGGACGGTCACGGTCGGCGACCTCGTCGACGAGCTGCCGAACGTGATCCCCGCGGGCGAAGCCGACCGTGTGGTGCTCGACATGCTCGCCCCGTGGGAGTGCGTCGACGCGACCGCCGAGGCCCTGAAGCCGGGCGGGCTCGTGGTCTGCTACATCGCCACCGTCACGCAGCTCTCGCGCACAGCCGAGGCCTTCCGCGACTCGGCCCTCTTCACCGAGCCCGACTCGTCCGAGACGCTCGTGCGCTCGTGGCACGTCGAGGGCCTCGCCGTGCGCCCGGACCACCGCATGATCGCCCATACCGGCTTCCTCATGACGGCTCGGCGCCTGGCCCCGAACGCCGTGCTGCCACAGTTGAAGCGCCGCGCCTCGAAGTCCGACTTCACTGACGAAGACGTCGAGCTCTGGACCCCGGGAGCCGTCGGCGACCGCCGCGCCAGCGACAAGAAGCTGCGGAAGACCGCGAGGCAGGCGCAGGATGCAGCGGCCAAGGCCGTGCGCGGAGACGCGCGCTTCGCAGACCCCGACCCGGCCCCACCAGCCGAGGCCATCGAGACAATCGACACGACCACCACCGAACAGGACTGACACGTGCCCAGAATGAAGTTGACCAAGGCCCTCGCGGTCGCCGCCGCCGTCGGCGCTCTCGTCTCGCTCTCGCTGGCGGGCTGCTCGTCGTCGTCGAACTCGGCCGAGGGCTGCACCAGCATGTCGTCCGGCTCGGCCTCGAACTCGATCAAGGCGACCGGCGCGGTCGGCAAGGCGCCGAAGGTGACCTTCGACAAGGGCCTGTCGACCAAGACGAGCGAGAAGACCACCCTCGTCAAGGGCAAGGGCAAGCTCATCACCAAGGGCGAGCCGGTGATCTTCCAGGTCAGCCTCTACGACGGCAAGACCGGCAAGAAGGCGACCGCCACCGACTACACCGGCTCGGGCACCTACCTCGTCGCCGGCCCCTCGGCGAACCTCTCGGCGCTCAGCAAGGGTCTGACCTGCTCTCACGTCGGCGACCGGATCGCGGTCGCGGGCAGCGCGAAGGACAGCACCAACGGCAAGGGCATCTCGAGCTACAAGATCGGTGCCACCGACAGCGTCGTCTTCGTCGCCGACATCCTGAAGGCCTTCCCGGGCCGCGCCACCGGCACGACCGAGAAGCCCGTCGCGGGCCAGCCGACCGTCAAGCTCGGCAAGAACGGCGCCCCCACGATCACCGTGCCGAAGGGCGCCAAGGCCCCCACCAAGCTCGAGTCGACGACTCTGATCAAGGGCACCGGAGCGAAGGTCAAGGCCGGCGACACTCTGATGATGGAGTACACCGGGGCGCTCTACTCGAACGGCAAGGTCTTCGACTCGTCGTGGACGCGTGGCCAGCCGTTCGTCGGCAGCCTGACGCAGGGCCAACTCATCAACGGCTGGGTCGACGGCCTCGCCGGCAAGACCGCCGGCAGCCAGGTGCTGCTCGTCGTGCCGCCGGCCGAGGGCTACGGCGCCACCGCGCAGACTGGCATCCCCGCGAACTCGAGCCTGGTGTTCGTCGTGGACATCCTCGGCAAGGTCGGCTGACCCGCATCCTGCCGCGGAGGCTCCGTGGAGTCCTGCCGCCCTCCCTCCAGCCAGTAGGCTGATCGGGCTCGTTGTTGTGAAGAAAAGAGGATTCGTGCG
Organism: Frondihabitans sp. PAMC 28766; assembly: GCF_001577365.1. Lineage (NCBI taxonomy): Bacteria > Bacillati > Actinomycetota > Actinomycetes > Micrococcales > Microbacteriaceae > Frondihabitans > Frondihabitans sp. PAMC 28766. The sequence continues at coordinate 2,572,829 of NZ_CP014513.1, read as the reverse complement.
CAAGCTCCCCGCGCTGATCGTTGTCGCCGGGCTCCTGGCGTCGCTGACCGCCTGCTCGACGAGCTCCGCCCCCGGCGCTGCCGGTTGCACGGCTCCCGCTTCGGGCGACGCGTCGAACGTCGTGACTGCCAAGGGCGAGTTCGGCAAGAAGCCCACGAAGGTCTCGATCCCCACCCCGATCAACACGAAGAAGACCGAGGTGTCGACCCTGATCCAGGGCCACGGCCAGACCCTCACCGAGGGCACGCCGACCCTGATCAAGTACACGATCTACTCGGGCGCGACCGGCAAGGCGGTCTCGGCGTCGTCGTACGGCACACCGACCACCCCGATCACCATCGGCGCCACGCAGGGCGGCCCCCTCGTCGCCGCGCTCACCTGCGCGCAGGTCGGATCGCGCCTCGCCGTCGCCGTCAAGGCCAGCGAGCTCACCTCGACGTCGGGCACCGCGCCCAAGCCGAACGGCAAGTCGGGCCCGGCCTACGTCGCCGTCATCGACGTGGTCAAGGCGTTCCTGCCGAAATCCAACGGCCGCCTCGAGCCGGGCGTCAACAACATGCCCGCCGTCGTGACCGCCGCGAGCGGCGCCCCCGGCATCAGCGTGCCCGACACCGCGGCGCCCACCAGCGAGAAGATCCAGGTCATCCGCAAGGGGTCCGGCCACACGCTGACCGCCAAGGACCAGGCCATCGTCGAGTTCACGGCGGTCGACTGGGTCGCCAAGCCGACCGTCAAGGCCTCGACCTGGACGGACGGCAAGTCGGCCACGGTCGTGCCCCTCAACTCGACGCAGATCCCCGCGTCGGTCCGCAAGGGTCTCGTCGGCCAGCCCGTGGGCTCCCAGGTCATGGTGGTCCTGCCCGCGTCGAGCGCGACCGGCGGCTCGGCCCTGATCTACGTGTTCGACGTGCTGGGCTCGCTCTGACCGGCTCCGGCACCACCCGCCCCGTAGGCGCCCTGCGCGCCTCGACGGTCCTCTAGGATCGTCGTCGTGCCCGCTGCCCGCGCCCCGCGAATCCCCGTCGAAGAGAGGCTCTTCAGCCTCGTCCTCGCGCTGCTCGCGACCGACACCGGCCTGACCAAGACCGAGATCCTCTCGACGGTGCAGGGCTACCGCCAGCGCTGGTCGCAGGGCGACAACGCCGCCCTCGAGCGCCAGTTCGAGCGCGACAAAGACGACATCCGCGAGCTCGGCGTGCCGCTGGAGACGATCGAAGAGCCCGGCGCCTCGGGCAACAACCAGAATCTCCGCTACCGCATCCCGCGCGGCGCCTACGAGCTGCCCGACGACATCGCGTTCTCGTCCGAAGAGACGGCGCTGCTCACCCTCGCCGCGATGGTCTGGCGTGAGGGCACGCTGTCGGGCGAGTCTCGCCGCGCCCTGCTCAAGCTCCGCAGCCTCGGCGGCGCCACCCCGGTGCCCGAGCTCGACTACGCCCCGCGCATCCACTCGCGCGACGCCGCGTTCGAGCCCTTGCGCACCGCCCTCGACCGATCGGCCGTCGTCACCTTCGACTACCTCAAGCCCGGCGAAGACAGGCCCCGCGCGCGCACCGTCGTGCCCTACGCCCTGGTGCAGTTCCAGGGCCGGTGGATGTGCCCCGCCATCGACCCCGACACCGGCGGCTGGCGCACCTTCCTGCTCTCGCGCATCGTCTCGCCCGTCACCATCACGAACCGCATCGTCGAGACGCCGGCCGAGGCGACAGCCGACAGGTCGCTCGCCGACCTCGAGTCGCTGTGGGAGGGGCAGACGACCCGCGTCCAGGTCGTCGCGAACTCCGACGCCGAGACGCGGTTGCTCAAGAGACGAGGCACGGTCCGCACGAGCGACACCGAGCTCGAAATCCACTGGTCCGACCGGCACCTGCTGGCCGACGAGCTGGCCTCGTTCGGGCCGGAGGTCGTCGTCACGAGCCCGCCCGAGATCGTCTCGCTGGTGAGGGCGCGTCTGGCTGCGCTGGTCGACGACCATCAGGATCCTGCGCCCCTAGCCAGCGACATCGACGAAGGCAGGTCTCGTGGCTGACCGCACCCCCGCGCCGGGCGCCCAAGACAAACTGGCGTTCCTCCTCTCGCTCGTGCCCTACCTGATGGACCGCGGCAGCGTGAGCGTCGCCGAGGCGGCCGCACACTTCGGCGTGCTCGAGAAGCAGATCCGCGGCGCGGTCGAGCTGATCGCCGTCTCGGGCATCCCCGGCGAGACCACGCAGTATCAGCACGGTGACCTGTTCGACATCGCCTGGGACGACTTCGAGCAGAACGACGTGATCGTGCTCACCAATCTGGTCGCCATCGACGACTCACCGCGGTTCTCGGCCCGCGAGGCGGCCGCCCTCATCGCCGGCCTTCAGTACCTGTCGTCGCTGCCCGAGAACGCCGACCGGCAGGCCATCGCCTCGCTGCAGTCGAAGCTGTCACGGGGCGCGTCGTCAGCGCCGAGCCAGGTCGCCGTCGAGAACTCCGAGACGAACGAGCTGCTCTCGCTCGTCCGCCGCGCCGTCGAGGAGGGCGTGCAGATCGAGTTCGACTACTCGGGCGTGCGCGGGCAGTCCGAGCGCCGCCGCGTCGACCCGCTGCGCGTCGAGTCGGTCGACGCCGACTGGTACCTGCGCGGCTACGACCACCTGCGCGAGGCGGTCCGCACCTTCCGCCTCGACCGCATCTCGGGCGCCGCCGTGAGCGACGCCGCGATCACCCACCGTGCCTCGGACGTGAGCCTGCCCGAGAAGCTCTTCGAGGGCTCGCCCGACGACGTCGTCGTCACCGTCGAGATCGACCAGGCGGCCTCGTCGCTGCTCGCCGACTACGCGCCCGACGACGTCGAGCCGGCAGGCCCGGGGCGATGCAGGATGCGACTGCGCGTCAACCAGTTCGGCTCGCTCGCCCGGCTCGTGGCGGGTCTTCCCGGCCGCGCGGTCGTCGTCGAGCCGCCCAGTGCACGGGCCGCGGTCGCCGACTGGGCGTCTCGCGCATCCCGGCTCTACTCCTGACCTCTTCGGCCTTCCGTCGAGTTACACTTGACCATTCCCGATGAGCAAGGAGGCATCGATCGTGGCCACGACCGACCTGCCCGACGCTGCCGAGGCCCGAGGCTCTCGCAAACAGCGCGACCGCGAGGGGCGCATGTCGCTCGGCGCCCACTTCATCGAGTTGCGCAAGCGCCTCTTCATCGCCGCCCTCGCGATCCTGCTGGCCAGCGTCGCCGGCTGGTTCCTCTCGACGTACGTGCTCGACGCCCTGCGGGCCCCGGTGCTCGCGATCGCCGGGGGTGAGCGGCGCGCCTCGCTCAACTACTCGAACATCACCGGCGCCTTCGACCTCAAGCTGCAGATCACCATCACCGTCGGCGTCATCATCTCGTGCCCGGTGTGGCTCTACCAGATCTGGGCCTTCATCATCCCGGCGCTCCTTCGCAAAGAGAAGATCTACGCCCTCGGCTTCTTCCTCACCGCCGTCCCGCTCTTCCTGATCGGCTGCGCCGCCGGCTACTACGTGCTGCCGCACATCGTCGAGGTGATGACGTCGTTCATCTCGCGCCAAGACTCCAGCATCATCGACGCGAAGACGTACTACAACTTCGTCTTGAAGCTGGTGCTGGCCGTCGGCGTCGCGTTCGTCCTGCCGGTCTTCCTGGTGATGTTCAACTTCATCGGCTTCATCTCGGCCGCGGCGATCATCAAGGGCTGGCGCATCGCCGTCATCTTGATCTGCCTCTTCTCGGCGATCGTCACCCCGTCGGCCGACGTCATCTCGATGCTGATCCTGGCCGTGCCCATGACGTTCCTCTACGTGGTCGCCTGCGGCGTCACCTGGCTGCACGATCGGCGCGTCGCCAAGCGTGTCGCTGCCATGGATGCCGAGCTCGACGCCGAACTCGCGGGAGAATAGCTGAGTGAGCATTAGCGAACCGTCTCCCGCCGAGCGGTTCGCCGCCTCCCGCAATCGCAGCAGGACGCCGCAGCTGCAGTCGTTCCGGTCGCGCCTGGGGTTCGCCCTCGACCCGTTCCAGATCGCGGCGTGCGAGGTCGTCGAGCAGGGCCGCAGCGTGCTGGTCGCCGCCCCCACCGGGGCCGGCAAGACGCTCGTCGCCGAGTTCGCCATCCACCTCGCGATGCAGGACGCCCGCGACAAGGTCTTCTACACGGCGCCGATGAAGGCGCTCAGCAACCAGAAGTTCCAAGAGCTCGTCGCCGAGTACGGCGCCTCCGAGGTCGGCCTCCTCACCGGCGACACGAACGTCAACTCGCGGGCGCGCATCGTCGTGATGACCACCGAGGTGCTCCGCAACATGCTCTACGCGGGTTCCGACCTGCTCGAAGACCTGCGCTACGTCGTCCTGGACGAGGTGCACTTCTTGGGCGATCGCTTCCGCGGCGCCGTCTGGGAGGAAGTGATCATCCACCTGCCCCTCGACGTGCGGATGGTGTCGCTGTCGGCGACGGTGTCGAACGCCGAGGAGTTCGGCGACTGGCTGATGGCCGTGCGCGGCGAGACCGACGTGATCGTGTCGGAAGAGCGCCCGGTGCCGCTGCAGCAGCACGTGCTCGTCGGGTCGAAGTTCCTCGACCTGTTCGACTCGAGCGGCCAGGCCGCCACCAACCGGGTCAACCCCGAGCTGGTCCGAGCCGCGTCGCTCGGGCGCCGCCCTCAGGGGCGCAGCGGCGGCGGGCGGCCCGGCGCCGGATCGCACGGCTACAAGGGCCAGCGCGGAGGGTCGCGACCCACCCCGCACGCCCAGGGCAACCCCGGCCGGATGGACCGCTGGAAGATCGTCGACATGCTCGACGGCATGCAGCTGCTGCCCGCCATCTTCTTCGTCTTCAGCCGCGTCGGCTGCGATCAGGCTGTGCGGCAGGTGCTGCGGAGCGGCATCCGCCTCACGAGCGCGGCCGACCGCGCCGAGATCCGAGAGGTCGTCGACGAGCACTGTCGCACCCTCCGCGACGAGGATCTCGCCGTGCTCGGCTACTACGAGTGGGTCGAGGGCCTCGAGCGGGGCGTCGCCGCGCACCACGCAGGCCTCCTGCCGGCGTTCAAAGAAGTCGTCGAGATCCTGTTCCAGCGGAAGCTCGTGAAGGCTGTCTTCGCCACCGAGACGCTGGCGCTCGGAATCAACATGCCCGCTCGCTCGGTCGTGCTCGAGAAGCTCGAGAAGTTCAACGGCGAAGCGCGCGTGCCGATCACGCCGGGGGAGTACACCCAACTCACCGGGCGCGCCGGCCGTCGCGGCATCGACATCGAGGGCCACTCCGTCATCCAGTGGGCGCAGGGTCTCGACCCCCAGGCCGTGGCCGCGCTCGCGTCGCGCCGCACCTACCCGCTCAACTCCAGCTTCCGGCCCACTTACAACATGGCAGTCAACCTGATCGAGCAGTTCGGCCGGTCGCGCACCCGCGAGGTGCTCGAGACGTCGTTCGCGCAGTTCCAGGCCGACCGCGCCGTCGTCGACCTCGCCCGCAAGGTGCGCACCCAGCAGCAGTCGCTCGACGGCTACGCGAAGTCGATGCAGTGCCACCTCGGCGACTTCGGCGAGTACATCGAGCTGCGGCAGCAGATCACCGACCTCGAAAAGCAAGGGGCTTCGCGCGCCGAGCTGCAGAGCCGGGGCGAGCGCGACAAACGCCAGCAGAAGATCACCTCGCTGCGCCGCCAGCTGCGCTCCCACCCCTGCAACGAGTGCCCCGAGCGCGAGCAGCACGCCCGTTGGGCCGAGCGCTGGCTGAAGCTCAAGAAGCAGACCGACCAACTGTCGGCACAGATCCGCAGCCGCACGGGCGCTGTCGCCAAGATCTTCGACCGCGTCACCGACGTGCTGCTCGATCTCGGCTACCTCGTGCCCCGCGACGGCTCGAACGCCGCCGAAGAGGCCACCTACGACTCGTCGTCGGTGTCGCGCACGGCCGAGGTCGACGTCGCGACACCCGGTCGGGCTCTCCGCCGCATCTACGGCGACCGCGACCTCCTCGTCGCCGAGTGCCTGCGCCGCGGCGTCTGGAACCAGCTCGACGTCCCGTCGTTGGCCGCCATGGCCGCGACCCTCGTCTACGAGCCGCGGCGCGACGAGGGAATGCTCGCCGAACGCTACCTGCCGCGCGGCGAGTACCGCACGGCTCTCGACCGCACGCAGACGATCTGGAGCGAGCTCGACGACCTCGAGCAGTCGCACCGCCTGCCGGGCACCCTGCAGCCGTCGCCGGGCCTCGCCCTCGCGATGCACCGCTGGGCACGCGGGGCCGACCTCGACTCCGTGCTCGACGACGCCGATCTCGCCGCCGGCGACTTCGTGCGTTGGACGAAACAGACTATCGACCTCCTCGACCAGCTCTCCGTCGTGGCCGACCCGCCCGTCGGGCCGGTCGCACGCAGAGCTCTCGACGCGGTGCGGCGCGGCATCGTCGCGTACAGCGCGGTGTGACGCTCTCCGACGCCGGTGACAGGTCGCTCGCCTACAATTCGAGCGTGCTCCGCTCTGCCGCCCGAACCGGGCTCCACTCGCCTCTCGCGGCGCCTTGGGCTGCGTCGCGGGGTCTGAGCGTCCCGATCCTGCCGGCTGTGTTGATGGCGATCGTCGGCGGGGCCCTCCTGACGCTGTCCTTCCCGTCTGCCGACGTCTGGCCCGCGGCCTTCCCCGGCATCGCAGTCACGCTGATCGCCCTGCGCGGCCGCAGCGTCGGCGGCTCGATCCTCGTCGGGCTCGCCGGCGGGCTCACTTTCTTCCTCCTCCTGATCGAGTGGGTGAGCACCTACCTCGGCCCCGTGCCGTGGATCGCTCTCGCCACGTTCGAAGCGTTCTTCTTCGCGCTCGGCAGCGTCGCCATCGCCCTGGCCTACCGCTGGATGCCGCGAGTCTGGCCCGGCACCGTCGGTCGTTTACTGCTCGTCCCGGTCGCCGTCGGCGGGCTTTGGACAGGTCGCGAGTTCTTGGCCGGCCACTACCCCTACGGCGGCTTCGCCTGGGGCAGGATCGCCGAGAGCCAGTCCCAGAGCCCCATCGCCCCGCTCGTCGCGTGGTTCGGCATCTCCGGGCTGGGCTTCGTCATCGTGGCGGCCGTCGCCCTCGTCGTGCAGCTGCTCGCCGAGCTCGGTGTAGCCCCGTTCACGCGCGTGTTCGTCGGGGGAGTGACGATCTGCGCGATCCTGCTGGTGCCGGCCTGGCCGACGCACCCCGACGGCACCTCGACGATCGCCGCCGTGCAGGGCAACAGCAAGGCCGGGTTCTTCGAGCCGCACCAGTACGGCGACCTCACGAATGCTCAGGTCGAGGCGACCTACGACCACGTGAAGCCCGGCACAAAGGTCGACATGGTCGTCTGGCCCGAGGGCGCGAGCGACCGAGACCCGACCCGCGACGCGTTCGGGCGCTACGCCTTCGACGCGATCTCGAGCACCTACAAGGCTCCGCTGGTCTCGGGAGTCATCACCCAGAAGGGATCGAAGCTCTACAACTCGTCGATCGTCTGGGACGAAGGCCACGTGACCGGCCAGTACAACAAGCGCCACCTGGTGCCGTTCGGCGAGTACGTGCCCGACCGGCCCGTCTTCATGGCGATCGCCCCCAGCCTCGTCGGGCTGCTGACCCGCGACCTGACGCCGGGCACCGACGGCAACGTGCTGAACGTGCACGGCATCGCCGCAGGCATCTCGATCTGCTTCGACATCGTCGACGATGCTCTCACCACGAAGATGGTCGACGGAGGCGCGAAAGTGATCCTCGCACAGACGAACAACGCCGACTTCGGCAAGAGCGAAGAGAATACCCAGCAGCTCGCGATATCCCGGCTTCGTGCCATCGAGACGTCGCGCCCGCTCGTCAACATCTCGACCGTGGGCTCGAGCGCCGTCATCTCCGCCACCGGCGCGACGACCGCCAGCATCCCGGCCTACAAACCGGGCGCGATCGTCACCACCGTGACCCTCGGCAGCGGCATCACGCCGGCGATCCGCTTCGGCGGCGACATCGAGGCGCTCGTCGACCTGCTCGGCCTCGGGCTGATCGTGGGTGCGGGGCTGATCGTGCGCGGTGGCGGAGGGGCCGAGGGGGGTCGAGCCAAGGGCCGGGGCCACAACGCGAAAACGCGCCGGCCGGAGCCGACGCGTTCGGAGCACGACACGAACATCGAGGCTCTGGTGTAGGCGCTATGCGCCGATCTTCTGCTGACCCTTGCGGGCACGCAGGTAGTCGAGTCGCTCTTGCAGGAGCTCCTCCAACTCAGGGCGCGTCCGGCGCTCGAGCAGCATGTCCCAGTGCGTTCGCGGCGTCTTGACGTCGCCTCGGTCGATGACGACCGGCTTGCCGTCGGCGGAGAGCAGAAGGCCCTCCTGTCCGCTCTTCGGGGACTGCCACGAGTCGGGGATCTCGGCCTCGGCCGCGAACACGACGTCGAACGTCGATCCGTCCGCCGTCTGGTAGACGGCCTTCTTCCGGGGCGAGAACTCCACGCCCTCTTCGCTCTGGAGGCTCTGGCTGCCGAGCCTCATTCCGCGCAAACTGCGATCTGCCATTGTGTGGTCTCCTCTCGCGTTGCAATCTCCCTGTATAACGACTTACCATGGGAGATTGTTTCCGATCGTGCTCTTTAACAGGCCGCTCTCAGGCGATCGTGAGCGCGTGCGCCCCGTTCGGGGGTGAGAACCAGCGAGGCGGGAGGATATTCCGGCCGCAGAACCTCCCGAAGAGCACTCAGTCCGGGCGTTTTCCTCCCACGCCGAGGAGTGCGGCCAGTTTTCCTCCCCTGCCGTCAGCGCACCCTTCCGAAACTCTCCTTCCGGCACCATTCGAGATGCCCTGACTTCCACGCGTCCGACATCGACCGTCAGCGGTCGGCGGGGGAGCGGCGCGCCAGCACCTCGACGGCGAGGTCGGCCCGGTCGGTGATCAGGCCGTCGACGCCGAGCCCGAGCAGGCGCTCCATGTCGGCGGGGGCGTTGACCGTCCAGACGTGCACCTCGACGCCGGCCTCGTGCGCCTGGCTGATCAGGGCGGGCGTCAGGATCTTCACGCCGCGAAACGTCTCGGGGATTTGAAGCGCGTCGACCTCGTGCAGCACTCGGCGGCTGAGCGGCGGCAGGTGCAGCCGCCCGGCGAGCGCCGCTGTCAGCACCCCTCGCGACCCGGGGGAGGTGGCGACGCCCGGAAGGGCGGCCACGGCTCGACGACGACGATTGTCGTCGAATGACGTGACGAGCACGCGCTCGACGGCCTTCGCGGCCGTGATGGCCCGGACGGCCGGCTCGACGACGGCTTCGGCCTTCAGGTCGATGTTGAAGAACGCGTCGGGGAAGGCGTCGAGGGCGTCGGCCAGAGTCGCGACGTCCTGCCGCTCACTCGCAGGCGTGTCGGCGCGGCCGAGGTGGACGTGGCGGAGTTCGTCGCGCGTCCGGGACGCAATAGGCGTCGAGTCACCTGAGAGGCGCCCGAAGTCGGGGTCGTGGCTGATGATCGCGACACCGTCCCGGGACGCATGCACGTCCGTCTCGAGGTGCGTCACGCCGAGGGAAATCGCCTGCACGAACGCCAGGAGTGTGTTCTCGGGAGCCTGCGTGGCGAGTCCACGGTGGGCGATGACGCGCGGCGGCGCCGCCGTGAACCAGTCGCTCACGCGGCCGGAGGAGTGGGCGCGCCCGTAGAACCACCGGCCTGTGCCGCCGCTGTCGCAGCCGCACCCGCCGCAGCCATGCCAGCGGCCGTCGCTTCGGGCTTCAGCGCCTCGCGCGCCCCGAGGAACCCGGCGCCGACGCCCTTGAGGGCCTCGGTGAACTCCGACGGGATCATCCACACCTTGCTGGCGGTGCCGTCGGCGATCTTCGGCAGGGTCTGCAGATACTGATAGGCGAGCAGCTTGGGGTCGGGGTCGCCGTCGTGGATCGCCTTGAAGACGGTCTGGATGGCCTCGGCCTCACCCTGAGCCCGCAGCACCTGCGACTTGGCGGCACCTTCGGCTTCGAGGATCGACGCCTGCCGTGAGCCCTCGGCCTGGAGGATGGCCGCCTGCTTGGTGCCCTCGGCCCGCAGGATCTGGGCGCGACGGTCTCGCTCGGCGCGCATCTGCTGCTCCATGGAGTCTTGGATCGACAGCGGCGGCTCGATGGCCTTGAGCTCGACTCGGCCGACGCGGATGCCCCACTTGCCGGTCGCCTCGTCGAGCACGATGCGCAGCTGCCCGTTGATGTTGTCGCGGCTTGTCAGGGCCTCTTCGAGGTTGAGCCCACCCACCACGTTGCGGAGCGTGGTCGTCGTCAGCTGCTCGACGGCGCCGAGGTAGTTGGCGATCTCGTACGTGGCGGCACGCGCGTCCGTCACCTGGAAGTAGACGACCGTGTCGATCGAGACGACGAGGTTGTCTTCGGTGATGACCGGCTGCGGCGGGAAGGAGACGACCTGTTCGCGCATGTCGAGCAGCGGCCGCACGCGGTCGATGAACGGCACCAGGATGTTGAGCCCCGGTGAGAGCGTCTTGTGGTATTTGCCGAGGCGCTCGACCACCCCGGCAGTCGCCTGGGGGATGATGCGGATCGCCCGGAAGAGGATCACCAGCACGAAGATGATGACGATGACCAGGAAGACGGCGAGCACGACGCCGGCTGGGCTGACGGTCATGGGGTGGTCCTTTCGGCGGGGACGACGACAGCGGTCGACCCTTCGATGGCGGTCACGACGACTGTCGTGCCCGTGACCAGCGTGCGAGTGCCGTCGGGCGCGAGCATTCGCGCCGTCCAGGTCTCGCCGTTGGTCAGCTTGACCTGCCCGAGGGCACGAGGCCCCGGATCAGGGGTGATCGGCAACAGCACTTCACCGCGCAGCCCGAGCAGGGCCTCGACGTTGCTGAGGGCCGGGTCGCCGCCTCGCTTCAAGGCGCGCAGCAGCGGCGGCCGCACGGTGAACAGCAGCAGGATCGACACGACTGCCGCCACCAGGATCTGCAGCCAGAACGGCCCGCCGAACAGGCTCGTCAGCAGGCCGCCGACGCTGCCGATGGCCAGCATGAGGAAGGTGAACTCGACGGTCGCGACCTCGACGATGATGAACAGCAGGATCAGGGCGGCCCAGATGACCCACGAGAACTCGGTGAACAACTCCATGGGGGCTCCTTCGCCAGCAACGACGACTGCCGACCGCAGGGCCTTGAGGCATCGGTCGCGGCCGTCGTATTTCTTCCGCTGTTATTCCAGTCAGGCTAGCAGTCGGCGCCGACGTTCGACCGGATCGTCGACACACTCACAGTTGGTAGCCTGGCTCGGGCAATCGCCCGCAGAACGAAATGAGACACGCAGTGGAAAACCCTCTCGCCGCCGGATCCCTCCAGGGCAAGCGCGCCCTCGTCACGGGCTCGTCCCGCGGGGTCGGTGCCGACACCGCGAAGTACCTCGCCGAGGCCGGCGCGCGCGTCGTGATCAACTACCGCAACAAAGAGAAGCGGGCAGTGCAGCTCGTCAGCACGATCGAGGAGGCGGGTGGCTCGGCCCTCAGCGTCGGCGCCGACCTCACCGACCCCGCCTCGGTCGCCGAGATGCTCGGCACCATACAGCGCGAGTTCGGCGGCCTCGACATCCTCGTGCTCAACGCCTCCGGCGGCATGGAGTCGGGCATGGCCGAGAACTACGCCCTGCTGCTCAACCGCGACGCGCAGGTCGACGTGCTCACGCAGGCTCTGCCACTCATGGCGCCCGGCTCGCGCGTCGTGTTCGTGACCAGTCACCAAGCGCACTTCATCCGCACGACGGCGACGATGCCCGAATACCTGCCGGTGGCCCTGTCGAAACGCGCCGGCGAAGACGCCCTCCGCGACCTCATCCCGGCCCTCGCCGAGAAGGGCATCGACTTCGTGGTCGTCTCCGGCGACATGATCGAGGGCACGATCACCGCGACCCTGCTCGAGCGTTCGAACCCCGGCGCCATCTCGTCCCGACGCGAGTCGGCGGGAAAGCTCTACAACGTCGCCGAGTTCGCTGCCGAGGTCGCCAGCGCGGCCGTCGATGAGATCCCGACCGACAACGAGCGCCTGGTCGGCGACGTGTCCGACTTCGCGACGGCCTGATCATCGTGATCCTGCGCGCGACTTCCCGCCTGATCGTGGTCGACGACGACCGCAGGATCCTGCTCATGCTCACCAAGGCCCCCGACACGAAGGCCCCCGCTCGCTGGATCACGCCCGGCGGCGGGGTCGACCCGGGCGAGACCCACGTCCAGGCCGCGATCCGCGAGTTGCACGAGGAGACCGGCCAGACCATCTCGGATCCTGGCCCCGTCGTCTACGTCGAAGACTTCGAGGTGCCGTGGGATTCGGCCGACCACACCCACGGGCACGCCGAGTTCTACGTCGTGCACCTGCCGCACTTCGAGATCGTCGAGGACGACTGGACGGACGACGAGCGCATCGACATCCTCGAGTCGCGCTGGTGGAGCCTGGCCGAGCTCGAGTCGACCGACGAGCCGCTCGAGCCCGCCGTGCTCGTCGACCTCGTCAAGAAGGCGCTGTCGTAAGGCTCGGCGCCTGCCTCTCATCACATGTGATGAGGGCGTCTTTGGGCCGAGTGGCCGATTCGGATGGGCGGAAACGTCCGTAGGTTTGCTTGCATGGAGCTCTCCGTCATCGTCCCCACCTTCAACGAGGCACCGAACGTCGAGGAGCTGGTGCGGCGCGTGACCGCGGCCACGGCGGGGCTGGACGCCGAGATCGTGTTCGTCGACGACTCCCGTGACAACACTCCCGACGTGATCCGCGAAGTCGCCTCGCGTGCGGGTATGCCCGTTCGACTCATCCACCGCGACGAGCCCGTCGGCGGCCTCTCCGGTGCGGTCATCGAGGGCTTCCACTCGAGCGACGCCACCTGGCAGGTCGTGATGGACGGCGACCTGCAGCACCGCCCCGAGACCATCCCGGCACTCGTCACCAAGGGCACGGTCGACGGGGTCGACGTCGTCGTCGCCTCCCGCCACGTCGACGGCGGCTCGAGCGACGGCCTCAGCAACGGCTTCCGCCGCCTCGTCTCCGGCCTCTCCATCCAGGCGACGAAGGCCCTATTCCCCAAGCGCCTCGGTGAGACCACCGACCCGATGAGCGGCTTCTTCGCCATCCGCCGGTCGTCGATCGACCTCGAGGGTCTCCGCCCGCGCGGTTTCAAGATCCTGCTCGAGATCCTCGCGCGCCAGGACCTCCAGGTCGCCGAGGTGCCCCTCGTCTTCGACGCTCGTCAGGCAGGCACCTCCAAAGCCGACATGAAGCAGGGCATCGCTCTCGGCCGTCAGCTCTTCGACATCAAGTTCGGCCGCGTCTCCGGCTTCGCCGTGATCGGCCTCCTGGGTGCGATCGCCAACCTCGTGATCCTCTGGGGCCTCCAGAAGTTCGGCGTCGGCTACCTCGCGGCCGCCTGTATCGCCGCCATCGTCACGATCGTCGGCAACTTCCTGCTGCAAGAGCGCTTCATCTTCAACGATCTGAAGGCGGGGTCGCGCGGCGTGTGGACGCGCTGGTGGCACACCTTCGCCTTCAACGGCACCGAGTCGGCCGTGCGCACCGCTCTGCTCTGGGTGATCGTCGAAACGACGCACCTGCCCAGCGTGCCTGTGCAGGCCGTCCTGATCGTGTTCGGCTTCACCCTCCGCTACCTCTACCAGTCGAAGGTCGTCTACAAGCAGCACCCCGTCGAGACGGTCACGCTCGACGAGATCGTCGACCATGAGACGCTCGGCACCCCGCTGCCCGAAGAGGCGGCCGCCTAAGCCCCGCCCGCCCTTACCTTTTCGGCACGATCAGCCCTTCTCGACAGGAAGATCGAGCCGAAAAGGTAAGTGCTAGTGGTGCGCGGGCTTCTTTTCGGGCACAGGCGCCGTGCCCGACGCGCGCTGAGCGCGGTAGTACGCGGCGGCTTCGTCTTGCCGCGCCCTCTCGGCTCCTGACGCGATGGGCGCCCGCACGTGCTCGGGCGCGAAGCCGAACGCATCGACCAGGTCGACAGCGTGCGGCCGAAGCCGCGGCAGCAGCCGGTCGTCGATGTAGTCGGTGAGCGCGGTCGCCCGCTTCGTCGAGAGTCGCCCGTGGATGAGGTACCACGCGAGGTCCTTCTCGATCAGCCCGAGCCCGAACAGGTCGCGAAGCCAGGTCAGGATGCGACGGGTCGCGTCGTCCTCCACCCCCGGCAGCGCCTCGGTGAACGCCTCCCACTGCAGCAGCTCGGCGTGTGCGCGGGCCGCGTCGATCAGCTCGCTCTGGTTCTCGTCGAACAGTCGCGCAGCCGCCACCGGCGACAGGTGCGACGCCGGCCGCAGCCGCGCGGCGATCTGCGCGATCATCGTCTCGACGCGGCCTGTCAGCAACTGCCGCTGCGACTCCTCGTCGCGCACGTGCCCGACCGACCGGCCCGTCTGCCCGAGGTCGGTGACGGCCTGCGCGAGACGCCGCAGACCGCTGCGGTCGACCGAGGCCTGACCCACCTGCGACGCGACGGCTGCTGCCATCGCGCGCGGATCCGATCCGGCGAACTTCTTGCCGAAGTCCGTCAGCAGGCGCTTTGCGACGAGCTGCAGCAGCACGGTGTTGTCGCCCTCGAAGGTGGCGTAGACGTCGAGGTCGGCGCGCAGCTGCGTGTAGCGGTTCTCGGCGAGGAAGCCCGCCCCGCCGGACGCCTCGCGGCACTCCTGCAGAATGTCGAGGGCGGCCCACGTCGACAGGGGTTTGAGGGCGGCGGCCAGCGTCTCGAGATCCTGCCGGTCGCCGTCGGTCGCGTGCTCGCCCGAGAAGACGCCGTCGAAGGTGGCGAGGAGCTTCTCGTGCGCGAACGACATCGCGTAGGTCTGGGCGAGTCGGGGGAGGAGGCGCCGCTGGTGGCGCTGGTAGTCGAGGATCACCTCTTCGCGCTGCGGGTCGGCGGCCGTGAACTGCCGGCGCTCGGAGCCGTAAGTGACGGCGATGAAGAGCGCCAGCTTCGAGGCGACGACCGCCGAGCCGTCGAGTGACACGCGGCCCTGGACGAGCGTGCCGATCATGGTGAAGAAGCGGCGGCCCGGGCTCGCGATGGGCGACGTGTAGCTGCCGTCGGGGTCGACGTGGCCGTATTTGTCGAGGAGGCTCTCGCGGGGCACCCGCACGTGATCGAAGTGGAGGCGACCGTTGTCGATGCCGTTGAGGCCGCCCTTGAGGCCGTCGTCCTCGCCTCCGACGCCCGGCAGGAATCCGTCGTCGTCGCGGATCGGCACGTAGAACGCGTGCACGCCGTGGTTCACGCCCTGCGTGATCAGCTGCGCGAAGACGACCGCCGCGATGCCGTGCACGGCTGCATTGCCGAGGTAGTCCTTCCACGCGGCGCGGAACGGCGTGTCGATCACGAACTCTTCGGTTTCAGGATCGAAGGTGGCCGTCGTGCCGATGGACGCCACGTCCGACCCGTGGCCGGTCTCGGTCATCGCGAAGGCTCCGGGCACCGAGAGGTTCATGATGCCGGGCAGAAGCGTGTCGTGATGGTGCGCGGTGCCGAGATGCAGCACGGCCGAGCCGAAGAGGCCCCATTGCACGCCGGCCTTGATCTGCAGCGACGGGTCGGCCGTGACGATCTCTTCGAAGGCGGCGATGTTGCCGCCGTGGTCGTCGAGGCCGCCGAGGTGGGTCGGGAAGGCGCGCAGGACGGCGTCGCGGTCGAGCAGCAGGTGCATCTGCTCGAAGACCCGCTCACGTTGCTCGGCGAGGCTCAGGTCGGCCTGCCGGTGGAAGGCGCTGTCCCGCATCAGCTCGCGCGAGTGCTTGCGCGCGTCGGCCCAGCGCCCGAGAAGGTACTCGCCCAGCCAGGCGGTGTCGACACGGGCAGAATCCTGCACCGCGGCCGCTGCCCCCTCGGGCTCGGGCGGAGTCGCCGGACGGGTGGAGCGGGTGTCGTCGAGACGTGTCATCAGCGTTGATTCTTTCCGTCGAGCGCGGCCCCTAGTCGGGCCGCCGACTCGACGGTAGGACGGTCTCATCCGCTCGTGAAATCGGTCGTAGCCGTCGCACGAACGCCTGTCGCCGCCGCGCCCCGCCCTTTGTCGGAAACCTCCAGTCGGACGCCGGACGGCCCGCCCCGGCGCCCGCGGAGTGCGAGGCGACAGGACGGGCCGTGTCGGTGGAGCGGTGTGGCGGTGCTGCTACTTCTTCTTCTCGAGCTTGGCGATCGCCTGGAAGAACGACGGGCCGGCCGGCGTGCCGACGCCCGTCTCGTCGTCGTAGCCTCGGGTGTCGTGCAGGGTCGACGACTGGACGTCGATGGTCTGCAGCTCGTACGACTTGCCCTGGGTGTTGTCGACACCGTTGACGTAGTTCGTGCGCACCTGGGCGACCGGCTTCTTCGGGGCTGCGATGTCATGCAGCGCCGAGGTGCCCAGCAGCTTGTAGTACAGCGGGTTCACGAAGCCGAGCTTCGTGTGCGAGTACTGCGACGCCACGGCGAGCAGACCTGCGGTCAGAGGCGACGAGAGGCTCGTGCCGCCGATGCGGTACTGGTCGTAGTAGGTGCCGTCCGGGAAGGTCTGCGTCTCGCCCACCAGCATGCCGGTGTTCGGGTCGCCCACCATCGAGACGTCGGGGATCGTCCTCATCGGGGTGGAGCCGTTGGCCTCAGAAGCCGAGGTCGGCACGACGCCCTGCTGGTACCAGGGCTGAGCGAACAGTTGGCTGGTGCCACCGGTGCCGCCCGACGAGTAGACGCCTGGAAGAGCCGGCGTCCACGACTTGCCGTCGGTGCTGAGCTCCGAGTAGTCGGACTGCCACCCGTACTCGCCCATCCAATTGTTCTTCGAGCCGATCTGCACCGAGGTGCCGCCGACGCCGACGACGTACGGAAGGTCGGCGGGGAAGCCGATCGTCTTGTTCGCCAGGGTGGTGCCGCCGTTGGTGCCGTCGCCGTTGTCACCGGTCGAGAAGGTGACGGTGATGCCGGTGAGGGCTGCTTCGGTCGAGTACTGCGTGTAGAAGTCGACGTACGACTGGCCGAGGTCGGTCAGGTCGTCGACCCCGTCTGTCCACGAGTTGGTGATGATGTCGCCGTAGTGGTTGTCGATGGCCGACGCCCACGCGTTGTCGAGGCCGGACTCGCAGTCCTGCGCACCGACGTAGACGATCTTCGCCCGGGAGCCATGGCGTGCACGGCTTCGACGTCGAGGGTCTCCTCGCCGTACCACCCGCTCGCGTCGCACTCGTCGGCGGCGGTGTCGTCATAGCCGGTCGGGCCGGGCGTGATCTGGGTGTACTGGCCCTTGGCGTAGCCGGGCTGGTGCTGCTTCGCGCTGTACGTCGCAGCGTCCTGGGCCATGGTGGGCGACGCGTACGCGTCGGTGATGGCCACGGTCGTGCCCTTGCCGGTGACGCCGGCCTTGAGCAGCGACGACTCGCCGTAGGCACCCTGCAGCTGGCTGGGCACGTAGCCGCAGACCGCGTAGGGCTGCTTCTTGCCGTAAGCCGAGGGCAGCGTGGTGGCCGTCTTCTGGCCGTAGTAGGTCGAGCAGGGCTGGACGCCGTAGCGGCCGCCGGCGGGCGGCCCGGGGAGGGTGTCGGCCGGCTCCTTCAGCGTCGAGGCCTGGTCGAGACCGACGACACCGTTCACGACGCCGAGGACGGCGGCGGGGTGGTCGTCGGCAGCGACAGCGCCGTCGTGTTGGTCTGGACCGTCTTGCCCTGGTACGTGTACTTCTCGAGCGACGTGCCGAAGGTCTTCTCGACCTGCGCTGTGCTGCCGGAGGCCGTGACGTACATGCCGCTCGGCATGGTCTGGCTGATCGCGAAGCCCTGCGAGGTGAGCCACGACTTGACGGCCGAGACGCTTGCGCCGCTCGGCGCGTAGGTGGCGTCGAACTGCTTGTTGGTGAGCCACTTGCCGTAGGTGGGGCTGGAGGGGTCGGAGAGCGCCTTCACCTGCGCGTCGGCCTGAGCGGCGTTTCGCATGTTCAGCAGGATCCCGAAACTCACCTGCGACGCAGCGGCCGGAGTCGCGACGTGCTTCGCGTGACTCAGCCAGTGCGGCGAGCTGTCGGGGATGACGTGCCGCGCGGTCACAGCGCTCGCGGGCGACGCCGCGATGCTCGACAGAGCGACGACAGTCGCCGCTGCGGCAAGCGCGGCGACGACTGGACGGATACGTGGATGGGAAACGCGCACTTATGCCCCTTTGAAGGATGTGGTGGGAATCCGCCATGAAAAACGCGGTAGCCGTAGAAAACACCCCTCGAAGTGGGCACGTCAAGTCGGCATATACCCCCACATGCACATGTCACCCGCACTCTCACCCCTGCTACTCCTGCGTCACGAGGCCGTTCTCGTAGGCGTAGATGACGAGCTGGACGCGGTCGCGAAGGTCCAATTTGCCGAGAATCCGGCTCACGTGCGACTTCACGGTGGCGTCAGAGAGGTGACGCTCGTGGGCGATCTCGTTGTTGCTGAGCCCGGCCGCGAGAAGGCCGAAGATATCCCGTTCTCGAGCGGTCAGGTCGGAAAGCGCATCGGTGTCGATGCGAGTCGACTTGCGCGCGAAGCGTTCGACGAGCCCGTTCATCACCGACGGGGCGACGACAGCGGAGCCGGCATGGATCGTGCGGAGCGACGCGAGCAAGAACTCCGGGTCGGCGTTCTTCAGCAGGAATCCGCTGGCGCCCGCGCTGATGGCCTGAAAAGTGGTGTCGGTCAGCTCGAAGGTGGTGAGCACCACGATGCGAGTCGAGGAGGCGATGCTCTCGTCGTCACCGGGGCGCAGGATCCTGCGGGTCGCCTCGACCCCGCCGACGCCCGGCATCTCGAGATCCATCAGGATGAGATCGACCGGCTTCTCGCCCTGCAGGGCGACCGCCTCCGCGCCGTCGCCGGCCTCCCAGACGACGTCGAAGTCGTCTTGCGATTCGATGATCATGCGGATTCCGGCGCGGAAGAGCGGCTGGTCGTCGGCGAGGCCGATGCGGATGGTCACTCGGAGGCTCCTTGACTTCGGGGGATTCGGGCGACGACGGCGAAGCCGTGGACACCGTCGGTGCGAGGGCGTGCGACGACGCTGCCGCCGACGAGCCGGATGCGCTCGTGCATGCCGGCGATTCCGTAGCCGGTTCGTGTCGGGGCATCGACGTCGGTGTCGCTGCCGGAGAGCTCGATGGCGGCGGTGTCTTTGGGCTCGACGAGACCGGGGCCGTCCGACTCGACCGTGCACGAGTCGACGACGACCTCCCTCGCGCGCCAGGCGATGCCGAGGTCGACGCGGGTGCCCGGTCCACCGTGCTTCAGCGCGTTCGTCAGCGACTCCTGCACCACGCGGAAGACTGCCAGGTCGCCCGCCGTGCTGAGCGCGAAGGCCTCACCTGTTTCGGTGAACTGCACGTCGAGCCCTGCCGAGCGCATGCTGTCGAGCACCCCGGCGAGGTCGGCGACCCCGAGGGTGCCCTGGTGGTCCTCCGCGCCCTTCAGCACGCTCAGCAGCTCGCTGACGTCGTCGAGGGCGTCGCGGGCCGAACGGTTGATGACTCCGAGCGCCTCGGTGGCGGCCCCGGGGTTCTTCGCGACCGCGTAGCGCGCGCCGTCCGACTGCGCGATGATCACGGCGAGAGCGTGTCCGATGGCGTCGTGCATCTCGCGGGTGATGCGCGTTCGCTCGGTCTCCTGGGCGACGCGCAGCTCGGCGCGCAGCAGCTCCTGCTCGCGTTCGAGGCGTTCGACGCGCTCGGTGACGTAGGCGCGGCGCACCCGGGCGACGGCGCCGAGCAGCCAGAACACCGCAAGGGACGCCGCGATGATGCCGGCGATGCCGACGAAGTACAGGATGCGGGAGATCGCCTCCTGCCCCCAGCTCGTCGAGTCGCGGGGCAGGAAGGCGCCCGTGATCAGCACGAGCTTGACGCTGGCGATGATGCCGCCGGCGATCGCCGAGGCCAGGCCGAGCCGCCGCACGACCGGCTGCTGGGCCAGGCTCGTGGCGAAGATGACGCCGGCGACGACCACGTTGCCGTTGATGTACGACGGCAGGATCAGCAGCTGGGTGATCGCTCCGACCCAGGCGATCGCCAGCCCGAGGCCCTGGTTACGCCGGCGGAAGCCGATCGCGATCGCGTAGAGCGCGTCGACGGGGAGGGTCGCCCAGCCGGTGCGGCTCACATCGAGCGCACCGAAGAACAGCAGCACGACGACACCCACGAGCACGTCGACGACCACCGGGCGACGCTCGAGGGATGTCCACACGCCCACAACGGTAGCGTGGCGGGCTCAGGGCGTGACGGGGACCTGGCCCAAGAGCTGGTCGGCGACGAGCTCGAAGGGGTCGAGGCTCTGCTCGGCGCGGCTCATGACCACGGCGCCCTCCGTCGAGGCGATCAGCAGGGCGGCGAACCGGTCGGCGTCGGCCGGGGCGAGCCCGGCGGCAGCGAGGAGCTCGGCGAGGCGGGCCCGCCACGCCCGGAAGACGTTCGCCGCGTGCGCCAGGAGGTCGGGGGAGTCGGAGGCGACCGTGACGGCGACCACGCTGCATCCTGCCTGGAAGTCGGAGTGGACGAGCACCGCCCGCCACATCGCGATGAAGTCTCGGACGATCTCGACGGGCGCCTTGCCTGCGGACTGCTCGATGAGGCGGATCGCATGGGCGCCGGCGAGGTCGACGGCCTCGGCCACGAGCTGGTCTTTGCCGTCGGGGAAGTGATGGTAGATCGAGCCGCGGGGGGCGCCAGTGAGCTTCAGCACCTCGGAGAACGATGTCTCTTGCAGCCCGCGCTCGGCGAGGAGGCGCGCGGCGCCGATGACCATGCTGCGGCGGGGGTCGGTCGTCATTCAGTCATCCTACCGATTGACTGTGACGCTCGTCATAGGGCAGGATCTCATCGTTATGACGACCGTCATATGCGCCCGATCGAATTGCCCCAGGAGACCACCATGCCCATGATCGACGTCTACGCCATTGCCGGAACCTTCGCCGACCCGCACCAGCTCAGCCTCGATCTGGCCGCTGCCGTGATGACGATCGAGCAGGTGCCGGACATCCCCATGTTCCGTCAGAACACTGCCGGGATCGTCCACGAGCTCGGCGACGGCGCTCTGTCGAACGTCGACGGCGACTCGAACTACGTGCGTGTCCAGGTGCTCACCAACGCCGGCGCCCTCGACCGAAACAAGCAGCTGGCCGTCGTGACGCAGCTCACCGACATCGTCGCCGCCGCCGCGGCCGATCCGACACTCGTCGACCGCACCTGGGTGCTCCTCACCGAGGCCGTCGCCGGCGGCTGGGGCCTGAAGGGCCACGCCCACACCAACGACGAGCTCGTCAGCGCGGCCCGCGCGCAGATCGCCGAACTTCAGGCGGGCGCCTGAGCGACTGTCTCAGACCACCCAGTCGCTCGCGGCCGGGGTGGCCCGAGCCGCGCCATCCGCATCGAACGTGATGACGTCGACGTCGAAGTCGTGAGTGAACCGGTCGAGATCGCGCCCGTCGCCCGCGGCGATCGCCGTCGCGAGCACGTCGGCCGTCACGATGTCGTCGGCGATCACCGTCACCTGGGTGAAGACCTCCCCGCCCCGGCGCCAGATGTGCTGGCCCCGCTCGGACGAGCCGGAGGTGGCGACGGCCCGACGGGTGCCGGCGACGTCGACCACAGCAGCGAGTCGATCGCGGGCGGCAGGATCGACGACGCCGACACCCCACGGCTCCCCACCGTGGCTGCCGCGAGCGAGCACGTCGCCGCCGACCGCGAGCAGCCAGTCACCTGCGCGCGCGTCGAGGAATGCCCCGGCCTCCGCCATGGCGAGAGCCTTGACCACGCCGGAGAGGTCGACCACGCCGTCGGGCCGGTGAGGAGTGAACGCGCCGCTTGTCCGGTTCCGCCAGTCGACGGCGAGCGCGTAGACGTCGCGCACCTCGGCGTCGGCGGAGGCGAGAGGGAGGTCGCCCCGGGCGATCCTGCTGAGCGGCGAGTCGTCGCGGTAGAGGCTGAAGACACGGTCGTATCTGCCGAAGACGGCCTCGACGGATGCGAGGTCGGTGCGGTCGAGGGCGCCGTCGTCGGCCCGGAGGCTCACGACCGTGCCCATGGTGCCGAAGACGTGGACGGTCACAGCCCGGCCTTGTCGATCGCCGACTGCAGCGAGGTGATGTAGCCCTCGCTGGTGAAGGTCGCGCCGCTGACCGACTGGATCTTCGCCGACTGCGCGCTGAGGGCCTCGGTGCGGAGCACGGGGGCCGCGTCGTTGCTGATCTCGACGGAGCGGCCGCCCTGGTCGGTCAGCTGCAGGGCTTTCACATCGGTGATCTTCCCCGAGGCGACGACGATCGACACCTGGACGGGACCGTACTGCGTCTCGGCCGTCGTGCCGTCGAACGTGCCGGAGACGGACGACTTGGCTGTGCCCGCCGACGACGAAGCGCTGGAGGACGGCGTGGCACTCGCCGAGGGCGAAGCACTGGACGACGGCGTCGTGGTGGTTCCCGTGGATCCGGTCGATGTGCCGGAGCCTGTCGCGGCCCCCGAACCTGTGACCGCCGAGCCGGTCGCCGCCGACTCTGCGGCCACATGCGCCGCTCCGATCTGCCAGCCGAGCGAGACGATGGCCGCCGAGGCGACCACGCTGCCGGCGAGTGCACGTGCTCTCATGAGCTGAACCTCTCTTGGTGGATCTGGTGTTCGGGGACACCGGCGAGCCGGGCGTCGCGGGCGACGAGGTCGGCCCAGGCCTGCGGGCCGCAGATGTACAGGTCGGACTCCATCAAGTGGGGGAAGGTCGAGGTCAGCGTGACGCCACGCCCGAAGTCCTCGGCTGACTGCCACGCGTCGAAGCCGCTCGGCCGAGGCCCCACCATCGCAAAGAGCTCGCTCTTCGTCCGGCTGGACAACTCGGCCACCTCGTCCCACAGGTAGCGCTGATCCGCGTCCGACCCACGCAGCAGGATGGTCGCCTCCCCGACCCGCAGGTCGGAGTCCTCGAGCATGGCCCGCACCGGCGTGATGCCGATGCCCGAGGCGACCATGGCGAGGTAGGGGGCGGTGCGGGCGCGCGACGTGAACAGGCCGTAGGGGCCTTCGAGGGAGACGAACGCGCCTGGCTTGATGCGGCCGAGGCGTCGGGATCCTGCGCCCAGGTCACGCACCGTGATGCGGGCCCTATCGCGGCCGGGAACCGCGGAGAACGACACGGGGTGGGCGTGCCACCAGGTGCGGGCCGTCCAGAAGCGCCAGATGCCGTATTGCCCACCTTCGACGCCGAGCCGGTCGAGGTCGCGGCCCGAGAGATGGATCGACACCACGCCCGGAGCGATCTGCTCGACGTCGATGACCCGCAGGCGATGCGTGAAGGTGACGACCAGCGGCATCGCAAACCGGTAGACGACGACAGCGGCGAGGACGACGACGTAGAGCGTGATCCAGTAGATCCGCTGCCAGGTGCCTGACACGAGCACGCTGCCCACGCTGAGCTGGTGGGGGAGCGCGACGGCGACCGCCGCGTAGCTGAGAAGGTGGATCACGTGCCACGCCTCGTAGGGCAGCTTGCGGCGCACGGCCACGAGCGACGTGACGACGACCGCGACGAAGAGCCCCAGCGACAAATATGCGAGCGGCATGTCGTGCATCGTCGTGAACAGCGAGATCGTCTCGCCGACCGGGTTAGTGCGGTCGGAGAGCCCGTAGCCGATGGTCAGCAGGAGGGCGTGCACCAGGATCAGGTAGAGCACCGGCTTGCCGAGCGACCGGTGCACGGCGATGGCCCGGTCGGCCCCGAAGACGCGGTCGACGACCGGCAGTCGGGCTGCGAGCAGGATCATGACGAGGACGAGGTCGGTCGCGAGGAGACCGGCCCCAATGCCGACGGCGGTGACGAACGAGGCCGGGCCCGTGATGTCGTGCGCGCCGGGTGAGGCGAGGAACAACGCGAGGGCGACGGCGGCGGAAGCCCAGACCAGGATGGTCAGGAGGTCGACGACCACGGCACGCCGGCGGTGCTCACGGCGCCGTCGACGGGCGTCGGCGCTCACCACCTGAGCCGGGGGCCGACGCATCGGGTGCGGCGCCTGGGGCGGGGCAGTCGTCGTCATGGGGCTCCTTCACAACGGCGGTGCGCCGTCTTTCCCCAATTGTGAGTTTCACTCCTTTGCAACAACCGTTGAATCCGGGTCGGAATCCTTCGAGGTCTCACATCTGCCGGCACGGGCCGGGTGCTCAGACGGCGGGGATCTCGACGACGGCCATCGCGCCGCCCTCGGGCCGGTTGAGGAGGGTCGCGGTTCCCCCCGCCCGCTCGGCCAGACCCCTCACCAGCGCGAGCCCGAGACCCGTTCCGCCCTGCACGCGTCGGCGCGAATCATCCGCCCTCGTGAACCGGTCGAACGCCACCGGCAAGAACTCGCCCGGGGCGCCGGGGCCGTCGTCCGAGACCGTCAGCTTCAGGCGACGATCGCTCTCATGCGGTTCCTGTCGCAGGACCACCGTCACCAGGCTCCCCTCCGGGCTGAACGTCGCCGCATTCCCGATCAGATTGTCGGCGATCCGCCCGAAGGCGGCGGGGGAGAGAGCGTAACGGGCGCCCCCGTCCGAGACCGAGTCGACGTCGAACTCGATCTCCACGTCGACGCTGTGCGGGGCGATCCGCGCGCGATCGACCGACTGGAGCAGCTCGCCCACGAGCATTTCCGCAGTCGTGGTCGGCTGGGGTTCGCCGGGGGTCACGGACTCGTCGAGCCGTGACAGCTCGAGCAGAGTGGTGGTGAGATCGGTGAGCCGGGCGACGCTCAGCTGAGCGGCCGAGATCTCGGCCTCGAGGGCTTCAGCGTCGCCGGACGACCGGTGGGCCAGTTCGAGCCGTGCGGTGAGAGCCGCGAGTGGGGTTCGCAGCTCGTGGCTGGCGTCCGACACCATCTGGCGTTCGTGGTCGGCGCTCGCGCGGAGGCGCGCGATGAAGGCGTTGAGGGTGCGCGCGAGCCTCGACAGCTCGTCACCGGCGGGGGAGACGGGCAACGGCCCGCCGCTGTCGTCTCGCCCGAGCCGCTCGGCCGACTCGACGAGCCGACGCACGGGGCGGAGCGACAGACTGCTCAAGACCCAGGCGGCGGCCGCGAATGCCAAGAGCGCCGCGACCAGACCGATGCCGAGCGAGTGGTCGAGGGCGTGGACGGTGAGGTCGCCGGACGCGGTGCTTCGAGCACCCCAGAGCGTGAACTCGCCCTTGCTCGTCGACAGGTGCTGCTCGACGACGATGTACGTGGTCGAACCGCTGCTCACCCGCCGAGTCGGCGCCTCCGAGTTCATCTCGCCGGGCGGAACCCGTGCGAACTCCGCGTCGTGGAGATCCCGGTCGTTCAGGTTCTTCTTCAACCCGGCGGGGAGCGTGTCGAGAAGGAAGGCGCCGGTCTGCGCGCGGATGGCGACGAGGACCCCGGCTGCCGGCTTGTCCGGCGTCTCATCGGGGTTGTTCTGCAGATCGGACGCGTAGGGGGCGATGTCGCTCTGCGCCAGCGTCGTCTCGCTCGACGCGGTCGTCGCTCGGATCTGGTGCGACATCAGGATCGCGACGCCGGCCAGCACGATCCCCGCGACCAGCAGGCTGCCGAGCGTGATCCGCACCCGGATGGGCGTCGACCCGATGCGCCTCACGGCTGGGTCGGCATGTCGAGGCGGTAGCCGATGCCCCGCAGCGTGGTGATCGTCACGGACGATCCGAAAGCGGCGAGCTTCTTGCGCACGTAGCTCACGTACTGGTCGACGATGGTCGGGTCGAAGTGCTCGGGCGGCCCCCACACCTCGGCCAGGATCTCGCTCCGCGACCGGGGCCCGGGCGCGGATTGAAGCAGGTACCGCAGCAGCGAGAACTCCTTGACGCTGAAGGCGACCGGCCGACCGGCGATCCGGGCGCGCAAGGCGAGCGGGTCGAGCTCGAGGTCACCGCCGAAGAGCACCGCCGTCGCCGCTGATCCGGCGGGAGCAGCCTGCCGACGCAACTGCGCGCGGATCCTGGCATTCAACTCGGCCAACGAGAACGGCTTCGTCAGATAGTCGTCGGCACCCGAGTCCAGCCCGAAGATCCGGTCGTCGACGGCGTCGCGGGCGGTCACCAGGATCACCGGAAAGAGCCGGCCGGATTCGCGGAGGCGGCGACAGATTTCGAACCCGGTCATCTCGGGCAGCATCACGTCGATGGCGGCAGCATCGAACTCGTCGCCGGCCGCCGCGATCAGGGCTGCGACGCCGTCGCCGACTGCTGTGACGTCATAGCCTTCACCGCGAAGGCTCTCGGCGACCAGACCACGCATCTCGACGTCGTCCTCGACCACCAGGATCTTCGCCACGTGACCTCTTTCTCGCGGATCCGTCAGGCGACGCCACCGGTGTGCAGGAGCATACCGATCACGAATGTGGCGGCGAGGGCGAGTGCGCCGCCGATCACGACGCGGAGCGTGGCGCGGCGCTTCGAGCCGCCCCCGATCCGGGCGCCGATCGCGCCCGTCAGAGCGAGAGCGATGAGGACGGCGGCGAACGTCACGGGAATGCGGACGGAGGCAGGGGGAAGCAGCATGGCCAGCATCGGCAGGATCGCGCCGATCGTGAACGCGAGGGCGGAGGCGGCGGCCGCATGCCACGGGCTGACGACGTCATCCTGGTCGATGTTCAGCTCCATCGCCAGGTGAGCCTTCAGAGCGTTCTTCGCCGTGAGCTCTTTCGCGACCTGACCGGCGGTGTCGCGAGACAGGCCCCGCGCCTCGTAGAGCTGTGTGAGCTCTTCGAGTTCGCCGGCCGGGTCGTGGTGCAGTTCCTGCTGCTCCTTCTCGATGAGCGCGTTCTGGCTGTCGCGCTGGCTGCTGACCGAGACGTATTCGCCGAGGGCCATCGAGATCGCGCCTCCGACGAGCCCTGCCGCGCCGGCAGTGGCGATGGCGCCGGTCGACGTCGTGGCGCCGGCGACGCCGACCACGATCGCGGCGACCGAGACGATGCCGTCATTGGCGCCGAGCACTCCGGCGCGCAGCCAGTTGAGACGCTCGGCGAGGTTTCCGGCGTGCAGTTCGCCCTCGTGGGGAGTCACATCGGTTCGAGTCATGCCAGAAGCGTGGACCTCCGAGGCGACGAATTCCAGCCTGGTTAGCCTTGCCTGCCTCGATGTCCACGCGGATCGGGTCGCGAACATGTGAGCTTTCGAAGACGACGGGGGACGTTTCGAGGCGATCACGGGGCAGTGCCACCCGTACGGTCGACCGATGACGACCTCCGCCAGCCGCCCTGTCCCCGCCCGCCCCGCAGTCACTCCTTCCGCGCGGCGTGCCTACGCGATCCTGACGGGTCTCACCGTCCTGTTCATCTTCCTGCAGTCGATCACCGCCGGGAACTTGATCGAAGACGGCATCCCCGACAGCGCCAAGCAGACGTGGACCGACATCCACGGCGCCCTCGCCTATCCGATCATGCTGTTCGCCCTGCTGTCGGCCGTCGTGGCCGTCAGGAGTCTCGCCGCAGCCTCGCGCGTGCGCGCCTTCGCCGTCATCCTCTTCGTGGCCACCGTCGTCCAGTGGCTGTCGGGCCATGCCATCTCAGGGCTCGGCATGGACTGGATAACGCCGTACCACGTCGTGCTCGCGTTCGTCATCTACGGCCTCGCCGTGTGGCTCTCCGTTCAGTCGGCGAGACTCCGCCGCGATTTCGCCTGACGGGAGCTCAGGGTCTACCGGCCCAGCGATCGAGAGCGAGTGCGAGGCTCGACGCAGCCGCCTCGTGATCCTGCAGGCCCGCCCAGACGATGACGCCGTCGGGGCGCACGAGCAGGCTCGGCCGCGAGCTGTCGGGCGCAGGATCCGACACGATCGCCATCCGAGACGCCCACGGCTTCGTCCCCGCGGCGAAGCGGCCGTCGGGGGAGCGGTCGACCAGCACGAAGCGGCCGTCGTGCGCGTGGTCGGCGAGCCTCGAGCCGCCGGTAAGGGGCTCGTCTCCCACGATGGAGCCGACGCGCCGGCCGGCCCCGGCGTCTCCGGCGTCTCGGGCGTCTCGGGCGTCTCGGGCGTCTCCGTCGCCGACGTCGTAGTGCTGCGTGATGCCCGCGGTGAGCGCGACGACCTTGTTCATCGCGCCGGGCACGGTGAAGAGCTCGTCGCCGACGACACGCCGCAGCTGCTTCGTCCATTCGTCGCCCCGCATCAGGGCGACCTGTGCACGGGTCCAGTCGAGCACCCACGCGGCGATCGGGTGCCGCTCGGCCTCGTACGTGTCGAGCAGCCCCTCGGGTGCCCGACCCCGGATCGTCGCCGCGAGCTTCCAGCCGAGGTTGACGGCGTCGCCGAGGCCGAGGTTCAGGCCCTGGCCGCTGAAGGGGGAGTGCACGTGAGCGGCGTCCCCCGCCAGCAGGATACGACCGCGCCGATAGCTGCGCGCCTGGCGGGCGTTGTCCGACCAGCGTGTCGCCCGACCGTGCAGCCCCGTGAGCGTGACGTCGAGGCCGGTCACCTCGCGCACCGCCTGCTGCAGCTCGTCGAGCGTGACCTGCGCGTTGCGGTCGGCGGGTTGCGGGCCGAAGCGGGCCACCAGGATCCTGCCGGGAATGGGGCCGTACGAGTAGACGCCGTTCGGTGTCCAGTTCCAGCCCCGCCGGAGGCCCGTCGGGTCGTCGATGTCGGCGATGGCCTGGTAGCCGACGAGCTGCGGGTCGGTACCGTCGAACTCGATGCCGAGCTGCTTGCGGACGACACTGCGGCCGCCGTCGGCGGCGACCAGCCAGCCGGCCTCGATGTCGCCGGCACTGGTCTCGACGATCACGTCGTCGTCGACGCCGACATCGTTCGAATGGGCGCTGCGGACCCCGGTGACCTCGACGCCGCGTCGGATCTCGACGCCGAGACGCGCGCAGTGCTCTGCGAGCAACTGCTCGACCTCGCGCTGGGCGACCACCACGCCGTCCGCGACGGCCGTGTGCGCGCTGAGCACCGGGTCGGTCTGATCGACGAGATCGGGGCGGAAGAACATGCCAGCGAAGTGGCCCACGACGGGGAAGCGGTGCGAGGTCAGGGCACTGCTCGCCGAAGCGCCGGCGAATGCCCCGACCGACTCCATCATGCGTCGCTGCGCCGCCTGAGCCGCCGGCAGGAGGCCACGCCGATCGAGGATCTCGGCACTCGCCACGCTGATCGACCCCGCCTTGATCGTCGTGTCGGGCTCGTCGAGCCGCTCGAGCACCGTCACCCGCACGCCCTGCAGAGCCAGCTCGGACGCCAGCAGCAGCCCTGTCGGCCCCGCGCCGACGACGATCACGTCGGCGTTGGTGTTCTCCCTCATGGTCATGACGCGTCCTTATCCTTACTCGGTAAACTTACTTGATAAGCCTACGTCGGAAAGCTACGGTTATCACATGCCGAGCAGAGGAGACCGCGGGGGAGCAGCAACCAGGGCCAGGATCGCCGACGTGGCGACGGGCATGTTCCTCGAACGCGGTTTCGAGGACGTCACGATCGCCGAGGTGGCGGCCGCTGCGGGAGTGTCGAAGGTCACCGTGTTCGCGCACTTCGACCGCAAAGAGGATCTGCTGCTCGACCGACTGCCGGGCGCCGTCGACCTCGTGCGCTCGGCCATCCGGGATCGACCCGACGGCGTCGGGCCCGTCGAGGCGATCCGCCGAATGGTGGTCCGCCTTGCCGATGAGAAGCACGTACTTTCGGGTCTCGGCGACGGCGTCGAGCCGTTCTTGCGCATGGTCGTCGCGTCGCCGGCACTCATCGCGCGCCTGCGCGTCTTCGAGCACCAGATCGAGCGGGTGCTGGCCGACGAGCTCGCCGCCGACTCGCGGTTCGACGGAGACGCTGATCTGACCGCCGCGCTGATCGTCGCCGGCTACCGCAACGCCGCCACGTCGACGATGCGTCGCCGTCTCGCCGGCGACGCCCCGGCGGCCCTCGAGGCCGCGCATGGCGCTGCGCTCACCGCGGCTTTCGCTGCGCTCGCCGATGGCCTCTAGTCGCGTGCCCGGCGACGTCGCGAGCGCCGACGAGTCTGCACGACAGCACTCGCCGAAAAGAGGCCGATCAGAACGCCGCATAAGGCGTATGCGAGACGCGCGGCCTCGGCGTTCGAATACCCGTCCCGCTGCGCCATGGCAAAAACGACAAACCAGATGACGACGGGTACGAACGACAGCACTGTTCCCCAGATGCGGTTGAGGCATGCGGCCGGCAGACCGAAGGCGAGACCCGCGGCCAGGCCCACGGCGACGAACATGAACACCTTCTAGCACTTCGGGAACGTAGGCCACCACGTGGCTAAGGCTGGCGGAAAGCCCACGATGTGCACGACGAGACATTTTCCGCCGGCGAGTTGAACCGTACTGAAGGCGGCGAAGACACCGCAACCAACGCCGACGAGGGAGGCCGGGTAGGGAGCCCTCGCGAAGAGCGCTGCGCAGCCGGCTACGGTTCCGACTGCTGCCGCGCTCTCGGACTTGTTGAGGTTGACCGTGTAGTACCCGAAGTACCTGTGGACAGTTGGGTCTGCAACGACCGGGAATGCAGTATTCGGAGTGAACTGGACATGCTGAACGAGGCGCGTTCCCTCCACCGTGTAGTAGGTCTTCAGGGCTTTCCCAGTCGCGTCGACGGCCCACGGAGCTTCGACGCCCGCCTCCAAATCTCCGCCCTCGTCGGAGACACTCACACGCCCGTCCGGCAGTACAAGCAGCTGGTGGCCGCTTCCGAGATCCCACGTCGCAGTTGATGTCTCCGGGGAAGAGAAGACTGCTGCGAGGCGCGCGGTCGATGGGTCAATCGACTCGGCCGTGTAGGCCGGGCCCGCACCTGATGACCGATTTGAAGCCGAGCCGCTGACGATTCGCAGAGACCTGCCTGCCCCGAGATAGTCGTCGCGTGCCCAACAGGAACCTCCGAGACTTCTCCTGTCGCGGACGCTGGAATTCCTCGTGACTGCTCGGCTCTTTGGACAGCCGCGACGGCCGAACGACTGTCGGCGAAGGCCGGCGGTGCCAGGGCCGTGAGGCCCAGGACCGGGACGAGAGCGACAGCAGCACTTCCAATGAGCGACCCGCGAAAGCATTTCATGATCAAACCTCTTCGTTGAGTGGACGGGGCCTTCTGGCCTCGGATCAAAAGTTATCGTTCCACGTGTAAAATTTCAACTAAGAATTAGCGCCATTGCGAGAGACCCCCTTAGGAACACGAGTTGACTGCCGTCAGCAAATGTCTTAAGGCGCGAGACCTTTTCGAGGCACGAGTTCCTGCGTGGCGTCGACGACACTTGCGCGAGACTCAGCGATCGACCGCGCTAGCGGCCACCCGTCTTCGCAAGAATCAGGCCAATGAGGATCCTCCACACCTAGGCGGACAGCGAATTCAGAACGGTAGACAAATCGTGTTTCTGAGCGCTGATAATGCACATTATGTCAAGTAGTAATCACTCTGTTGGCAGAAAATGCAATCAGAGAAGAAACCGGTGACACTCGAGCCCCCCCCCCTCCCGTCTGACCGAGACCTTCTCCCAGAGCACGCCGACTGATCGCGACTACACAGTGTCGACCGGTTGCCTGGCCGTGCAGGCGGTTCACCCATCAAGGCTCGTCTCAGGCCGTCAGACTAGACGGGCAATTAGTTGAGCGGCTGGAGTGCTGTCATTGCGGCGTCGGTCAGCGCGCCAAGGGATACCGGGTTGTCAGTGTGACGCCATTCGTCCTGCGCTACGTTGAAGCACCCGAGACCGGCCGCGGCAATGGACGAAGCGACGAAAGCGGCGTTGCGGGTTCCCTCCGGTAGGCGCGTCGTCAATGCGTCAGCGATCGACGCTTGCCAGCGCACCATCTTGTTCTGGTGACTGGCCTCGATTGCCGGGCCATCGATCATTAGGCTTCCCATGTCGCGAGTTCGCGGGTACCTCTCGGCCTGGTCGATCAGAGAATCGAATCCGCGACGGAGTGCAGTCCACGGTGACTCGCTGTCAGGTCTGCTGGCCACGGAATCAGCGATCGCTCGACCGACCTCCGCGAGCCCTTCAGCGAGCACTTCGTCCTTACTGGCGAAATAGCGGAAGTAGCTGCGGCGGGACAGCCCCGCCGCAACGGCAATGTCTTCCACCGTCGTCGCTTCGAAGCCCTTGTGGAGGAAGAGGGCCATTGCCTCGGCGACGAGTTCGGCTCGGACGGCCCGGCGCGTACGTTCGCGGAGCCTGATCGTTTGTCCATCCACACCGTTCAATCTACACCCTGCAGACGATTGTGGCACAGCTGTGCCATAATTTACTCGGCAGTGACGTCTCGCTACTCAGCGTGACCCTCCGACACAGGAAGAAGGCAGACATGCCACAACGCACCTGGTTCATCACCGGCATCAATAGCGGCTTTGGTCGTGAACTTACGGAGCAGCTGCTCCACCACGGTGACCGGGTCGCCGGAACGGTCCGCACCCTTGGCTCGACCGACGACCTGTCGGCCGAATACAGCGACCGCCTCTGGGTCGCTCACCTCGACGTCACGGACACCGACGAGATCAAGGCGGTCGTCGCTCGCGCCTTCACGGAGCTCGGGTCCATCGATGTCGTCGTGAACAATGCGGGCTACGGCCTCTTCGGTGCAGCAGAAGAAGTCAGCGACGACCAGATCGCGCACGTTATCGACACGAACCTCATCGGCTCGATCCAGGTTGCGCGTGCAGCGCTGCCCCACCTTCGGATGCAAGGGCATGGCCGCATCATCCAGATGTCCAGCGTTGCCGGTCAGACAGCAATGCCCGGCGCATCTCTCTACCAAGCCAGCAAATGGGGCATTGAGGGATTCATGGATGCGTTGGCTCAAGAAGTCGCTGCATTCGGCATCGGGGTGTCCATCATCGAACCCGGTGGCGCCCGCACGAACTTCCGGCACGGCAGCCTCCAGCTCGCGGAGCCCATGTCGGCCTACGACGGAAGCCCTGCCGCGATGGTGCGAGCAATCCAGCAACCTGAACACGAATCCAGCGGAGACCCCGTGAAGATCGCCGCCGCCGTCATCCGGACCGTGGATCAGACACCTGCCCCGCGACGCGTTGTGCTGGGCAGCGACTCGTTCGGAGCCATAAAGGCAACGCTGACCGCTCGGCTCGCAGCACACGAACTGCAACGCGACCTCGCCTCTTCGACGGACTTTTCGAGCGCGGTGAATCTGTGAGTCAATCTGCATCATCGGCGGTCAGCACCCATGCGGCCTCCGCCGCGGGCAGGTCTGATCTCTCTTCTTTGGGCGCATTCGCTCGCGAAAATCGCCGCCCTCACGACTGACCGGTTCGGGCACCTTCCCGAGGGAATGACAATCAAGCTCGGGCTTGTCGCCGCTCATCGGTGAGGGCCGATCCGTCAGGCGTTCTCGATCTTGTCGATCAGGGCGGCCTTGTTCAAGCGCGCGATGTTCGTCAGGCCCTTCGATTTCGCCAGCTCACGCAGTGCGATGACGGTCTGAGCGTGAAGATCGGCCGACACGTCCGAACCGGTCGACGGCACCGGCAGTGGTGGCGTGTAGACATCGGCTGGTGACGTCACATCAGCCCCGAGCGTGGCTGCAGCCGTGGAGCGTGCGGATTTTTTCGACGATTTGAGGGACGCTTTGACGTTCTCGAGGTCTCGTGCCAGGTCGACGGAGGCGGGGCGCTTCTTCTTCGCGACCTTGGCCGCGGCTTTCTCGGCGGTCTTCACGGCGTCTTTGGCGTGGTCGTACGCCTTCCGTGCCGTCTTCTCGAGCTTCTTCTGCTTGGCCATGGTCGTTCCTTCCTTCGCGTGCGATGTGAACACGAAGTGGACAGTGTGGCATGCCAAGGTAAACACCCCTGCGCCTCACCTGTCGCCGACCCTCCCGTGTCAGTTCTTCGGCTTGCGCTGCCGAGCCTTGGCCGTCGATTGGATTCGCACCCACAGTTCGGCGAAGGCGTGTGCCGCCGCCGTGTTCGGGGCGTACACCCCGATGGGGCGACGTTCGATGCCCATCTTCTCGATGAGCACCGTCCCGGGCACGACGATGTTGGTCATGCCGGCGACCGCGCGTGGCAGAGAGATCACCGCGTCGCGGTGGAGTGCCTTGCGCCGGTCGACCATCGACAGGAACGCGAGGAGGGGCGGTTTGCCCTCCGACGAAGCGACGAACTCGTGCACCTGATCCACAGAACGGAGACTCAAGGGCGACGGGACTATGGGGAGGACCACGAGATCGGCGGCCGACACCGCGTTCTCCGCAACCAGCGATGAACCGGGAGGGCAGTCGAGGAGGACGACGTCGTAGTCGGAGCGCACGGTGTCGAGAGCTGCCCGGACTCGGCC
Organism: Frondihabitans sp. PAMC 28766; assembly: GCF_001577365.1. Taxonomy (NCBI): domain Bacteria; kingdom Bacillati; phylum Actinomycetota; class Actinomycetes; order Micrococcales; family Microbacteriaceae; genus Frondihabitans; species Frondihabitans sp. PAMC 28766. The sequence goes on along the minus strand of NZ_CP014513.1, from coordinate 2,538,601 downwards.
CGTCGAGTTCTTCGCATGGTCGAGGACCAGGTCCAGTGCGCTGTAGCTGGCGTCAGCGGGAAGCACATCGAGCCGGGCAAAGGTCGTGCGCCGAATCGCGGAGCCGAGAGAAGCCTTCTTGGCGACCAGAGCCTCCACCCCGCCCTTCACCTTCGGTTTGACGTTGAGGAGGTAGGTTGCGGCTCCTTGCGGATCCAGGTCCCAGAGCAGCACTCGGAAGTCCCGCGAGGCCTCCCAGGCGAGGTTGACCGCTGCGGTCGTCTTGCCGACGCCGCCCTTCGTGCTGTAGACCGCGATGACTTTCACGTGTTCCCTGTTTCTCCAGTGGGGATCGATGACCGCGACTGTCAGCCGACCCGGCTGAGCCGCACCATGGCGTCGTAGAGCTGTTCGTCGGTCATCGGCGGCTCGGGGATCGAGTGCGCGCGCTCGGCCCGGTAGGCGTCGAGCATGAGATAGAGGTGACGGCGCCAGGCTCCCGGCGCGGTGACACTGGTGGCGTCGATCATCCGGCCGTTCGACCAGATGAGGTTCACGATGTCGGCCAGCGTGATGTCGGTGCGGACGACGCCGGCATCCTGCGCTCGAACGAGCACATCGCCGATCTGCTGGCACATCCGGTCATGGATGCGCTCGGTCTCCGCGCTACCGGGAAAGCGGCGCGAGAGGAAGTCGTTGAAGCCGCGGTCCCCCGCTTGCACGCGGAAGAGGTTCTCGAGATACGAGACGAAACCCTCCCACGGGTCGCCGATCTCCAGGGCCCGAGCGGCATCGTCGAGGAAGGCCTGCAACCGAGGCTCGAAGGCGGCGACGAGCAGATCCAACCGGGTCGGAAAGTGGCGGTAGAGCGTGCCGATGGCGACGCCCGCGTCTCGGGCGATCTTCTCCAGTGACGCGTCGACGCCCCGGACGGCGAACTCCTCTTGGGCTGCGGCGAGGAGCTTGTCGTGATGCTCCCGGGCGTCCCGACGCCGCGGCATCCGCGTCTGGGGAAGGTCGGTGGTGCTCATTCGGTCAACTTACCTCGGAACACTCGGGAATAACAGGAGGCACCCCTCCTGTTGCAACCCATAACCGGAGGGGTGCCTCATCTTGATGCTCCACTCCCCCGGCGAACCGATCCACTCACGAAGAGGGAAGAACCGCAATGACCACCATCAGCATCATCGGCTCGGGCAACATGGCCAGCGCCATCGGCACCCGGGCGGCGAAGCACGGCCACACCGTCGAGATCCTGAGCCGAGACCCCGCCAAGGCCCAGACTCTCGCCGACCAGATCGGCCACGGAGCCACCACCGCGGCGTTCGGCGCGACACCAGCGGGCGACATCGTCATCGTCGCGATCCTGTTCGCCGACGCCGTCGGAGTCGTCGAGCAGTTCGGTGACGCGCTCGCCGGCAAGACCCTCGTCGACATCTCGAACCCGTTCAACGCCGACGCCAGTGGGGTCGTCACGACGCCGGGCGACTCGGTCGCGCACCGGATCGCCGCCGTCGCCCCCGAGAACACCCACGTCGTGAAGGCGTTCAACACGATCTTCGGCGGCGTCATCGCCCGAGACGAACCACTCGACGCGCTCTTCGCGAGCAACAGCGCCGAGGCGAAAGCCCTCTTCGCCGACTTCGTCGAAAGTCTCGGCATGACCCCTCGAGACGCCGGAGGGCTCGACATGGCCTACGCCCTCGAATGGGCCGGCATCCTCCTCGTGGGACTGGCGAACAACGGCGCCGGCTTCGACAGCGCTCTGGCGGTGAAGTGATCATGGGCAAGCTCGAGGGCAAGGTCGCCGTGATCACGGGCGCGACGAGCGGGATGGCTCTGGCTGGCGCGAAGCTGTTCGTCGACGAGGGCGCGCACGTCTTCATCCAGGGTCGGCGGCAGGATGCCCTCGACGACGCCGTCGCCCTGGTCGGCCGCAACGTCACCGGAGTGCAGGGCGACTCGGCGAACCTCGCCGACCTCGACCGCCTGTTCGAGACCGTCCGGCGCGAGAGGGGCTCGATCGACGTGCTGTGGGCCAGTGCCGGCGCAGGAGCGCAGGGCAAGCTCGGCGAGATCACCGAGGAGCAGTTCGACGCAGCCTTCTCGCTGAACGCGAAGGGCACGCTGTTCACGGTGCAAAAGGCGCTGCCGCTGCTTGTCGACGGCGGCTCGATCATCATGACCGGGTCGAACGCTTCGCTTCGGGGCTACCCCGACTGGAGCGTTTACGCCGGCAGCAAGGCCGTGCTGCCCGCCTACGCACGCGTGTGGACCTCCGAGTTGAGAGACCGGAAAATCCGCGTGAACGTGCTGACCCCGGGCCAGGTCTCGTCGCCGATGATGGCGGCGGTGATGACCCCCGAGCTGAAAGCGCAGTTCGAGTCCGTGATCCCCCGTCGGTCGATGGGCCAGCCGGAGGAGATCGCATCGGTCGCGCTCTTCCTCGCCTCCGACGACTCGAGTTACGTCAACGGCCAGGAGCTGGTCGTCGACGGCGGCACCACGGTGATCTGATCGCGCTGCGGAGCCCGGTGCGACGCGGTCACCAGGGCACCACCTGGTCGCGGTAGTCGCGGAACTGCAGCCCCGGCTCCCCCGCGTGCGCCTCGAGCATGTTGACGATGCCGGGCGTGCTGTCGGCGACGGTGAGCTGCGCGCCGGCGCCGCCGAGCTCGGTCTGCACCCAGCCCGGGTGGACGAGCAGCAGCGTCTGCGCGCCGTCCGCGCGAGCGGCGTAGCTGCGCATGAGCTGGTTCAGCGCTGACTTGCTGGCGCGGTAGACCTCGTGGCCTCCCCGCTCGTTCATGCCGATGCTGCCCTGCCGCGACGACATCACGGCGATCGTTCCGCGAGGTGTGACGAGGGCGCCGAGGGTCTCGACGACCTGCATCGGAGCCCACGCGTTCGTCAGCAGCACTCGGCTGAAGACGTCGGCGGAGACCTCGCCCACGGGGATGTCGTCGTCGGTGATGCCGGCGTTGACGAAGAGCAGATCGAACGGCGCCGACTCCGCCGACGTCAGCCGGTCGCGAAGGCCGGCGATGCACGACGGGACGGTGATGTCGACGTGCTCGACCGTGATCCTGCGGCCGTCGTCGTCGCCCCGAGATGCGAGATCGTGCAGCCCGGTGCGTGCCGAGCCGCGGACGGTGCCGACGACGTGCCAGCCGCGGGAGGACAGCTCCTCCGCGAGCCCCAGGCCGAGGTTACGGGACGCGCCGATGACGAGGGCGTGCTTGGTGGCGGTGGTGGTGTCAGTCATGGAGGCCGAAGACCTTTCGTGCGGTGGCGGAGGTGAACTTCTCGCGATCCTGGTCGCTGGCGAACTCGCCGAGGAAGGCCTGGATCTCGGAGGCGGTGGGTTGCTGGAAGGGGTAGTCGGTCGAGAAGAGCAGTTGGTCGATCGACGAGACCTCGAGCGCGTGGTGCAGCAGGGCCGGGCTGAGCATGCCCGAGCTGGTGATGAAGACGTTGGTGCGCAGCACCTCGGAGACCGTGCGATCGAGGCCGGCGATGCGCGAGAGGCTGTCGACGCGATCCTGCCAGAACAGCAGCAGCTCGCCCCAGTGGCCGAGCACGAGCTTGAGGCCGGGGTGCCGGTCGAAGGTGCCGCGGGTGATCAGGCGCAGGGCGGCGGTCGCGGCCTCGATGTGCCAGCCCCAGCCGAACGTCGACAGCCCCAGGTTCGTCAGAGGGTCGAAGCCGGAGTAGAGCGCGTCGCGCACCGACGGCGCCGGCAGTTGCGGGTGGATGAAGATCGGTTGCCCGAGGGCCGCGGCCGTCGCGAAGAGGTCGTCGTGGGCCGGGTCGTCGAGCGCCCTCTCCCCTGTGCGCCCGTAGACCATGGCGCCGACGGCCCCGTTGCCGACCGCGCGGGTGAGCTCGGCCGCGACATCGCCGGGCGACGCCATCGGCAGCGTGGCCATCGCCTTCAGACGCGTCGGATGCTCGGCGACCGCGGCCGCAGCGATGTCGTTGAGGTCGCGACTGAACGCGAGGGCGTCAGCAGGATCGAGGGGCCCGGTCGCGGGCGGCGCCACCGAGAGGATCTGCACGTCGATACCCTGCTCGTCCATCGCGGCGATCCTCCCCTCCCCCACGTCGTGCAGCCGTTCGAGGCTGTCGCCCATCTGGTTGAGGGCGAGGCTGTCGTCCTGCCGCTCGGTCGGCAGCGCCTTCAGTGCTGAGGCGAGCTCCGGTGTCGTCCAGTGCTCTTCGATGGCGATGATCGTCACGGGTGTCTCCTCGGGATTTCGCTAAACAGATGTCTAGCGAGCACGGTAGCACTTTCGCTAAACGCTTGTAGAGTGAATCCCATGCCGGGCACCACGAGAGACGCACGCAGGGCCGAGACGTCGCAGAAGATCCTGCACGCCGCCCAGCAGGAGTTCGCGCAGCACGGCTTCGACGGCGCGACGATCCGCGGCATCGCCGAACGCGCCGGGGTGCACGCCTCGCTCGTCATGCAGCACTTCGGGTCGAAGGCGCAGCTCTTCGCGAACGCCGCCCAGTTGCCCGCCGACGACTCCGCGGCCGCATCCGATCACCTCGCCGACGTGCTGAGCATGCGCCTCGGCGACCTGCCGCCCGAGACCCGCGCGCTCGTCCGGTCGATGTTCACCGTGCCCGAGGCCGCGGCGTCGATGAGGGCCTTCCTCGACGAGCGCGTCGAGAACCTCGAGAAGTCGTTCGAGGGCGACGACGCCGACGTCCGCGCCACACTCGCCGTCAGCAGCATCCTGGGATTGACGATCGCGCGACACTTCTTGAAGCTCGACGCCTTCGACCGCATCGACATCGACGCCCTCGTCGAGGCCGCGAACGAGCTTCTCTCGCGCGGAACGAAGGGCTAGACCTCCGACACCAACCCGCGCAGCAGCGTGTCGAGCACGAAATCGAACCGGTCGTGCCCGGCGCCCGCGGTCAGCTCTCGCGCGTGCTCGACGGTGTTCGGGAAGCGCTTGGCCGGCAGCGACTCGAGCCGCGCGACGACCTCGGCGCGATCGAACGCCTGCCCCTCGACGCCGTCCGTGTGATCGACGCGCAGCGACGCCTCGAGCGTGTACGCGCAGACGTAGAGGAAGATCGCGTCGATCGCCCAGGCGGCTCGACGCGGCGCCACTCCCCCGGCCAGCAGGATTCCGAGCATGCCCTCGCTGATCCGCAGGGTGTCGAGGCTGTTCGGCACCGCCGCGAGGGCGGCGCGCGAGATGCCGGGAAATCGCAGGAACTCGTCGCGGAGACGACCGCAGACGGCCCCGATCTGCTCCTGCCAGTGCGCAGGATCCGGGGCGGGCAGCGGCACGCGCGAGCTGAGCTCTCCGATCAGCAGGTCGTCGAGCTCCGCCTTGTTCTTGACGTGCGCGTAGAGGGATGCCGGCCCGGTCTCGAGGGCTGCCGCCACGCGCCGCATGGTGAGCGCGTCGAACCCCTCCGCCTCGACGAGGGCGAAAGCCGTGGCCATGATGCGCTCGACCGTGATCGGGGCCTTGCGCGGTCGTGACGGTCGGCGTTCGTGCCATTCGGTCGTCTCGGGCATGCCCCTACTGTACTTGACACGAACACCGTACTTGACAAGAACGCCGTTCGTAAGTAGAACAGTGTTCGTGACTACATCGACTCCCCCGCAGCTGGTTCCCGCTGCCTCCGCCACGGCGAAGCGCTCGCCGCGCTCCCTTCGCGAGGCGTGGATCGCCCTCGCCGGCCTGTCAGCCGTCTTCCTCTTCGAGATGCTCGACAACTCGATCCTCAACGTCGCCCTCCCCACCATCGGCCGCGACCTCGACGCGACCACGACCTCCCTCCAGTGGGTGACCGGCGCCTACTCCGTCGTCTTCGGCGGCCTGATGCTCGCGTTCGGCGCCCTCGCCGACCGCTTCGGCCGCCGACGAGTCATGCTGATCGGCCTCGTGCTGCTCGGCGTCGCCAGCCTCGCGACCGCCTTCGTCTCGACCTCGGGTGAGCTCATCGCCGTCCGCGCCCTCATGGGCGTCGCCGCGGCGATGACCACCCCCGGCTCGATCGCCCTCGCCTTCCGCCTGTTCACCACCGATGCCCTGCGCGTCCGCGCCATGACCCTCGTCTCCACCGTCGGCCTGGTCGGTCTGGCCATCGGGCCGACCGCCGGCGGCTTCGTCCTCGCCGTCGCCCCGTGGCAGGTGCTGCTGCTCGTCAACGTGCCGATCGCGGCCCTCGCGTTCGTCGGCATCCGCACGGGCATCGCCCGCGACGAGCCCGCAGAGCTGCACCGCGACCCGATCGACGTGATCGGCGCCGTGCTCGGCACGGTCACGATCGTGCTCGCCCTCGTGGCTCCCAGCCTCTTCGTGAACGAGGGCGCAGGATCCTGGGCCCCCTGGCTCGCCGTCGTGGCCGCCGTCGCCGCAGCGGTCTCGTTCGTCTCACGAGAGCGCAGCGCCCGCCACCCGCTGATCGACCTGAAGCTCATCGCGCTTCCTCTCGTCTCAAGCGGCCTGGCATACAAGGCCGCGACCGGTCTCGCGGTGGCCGGCCTCGGCTACTTCGTCACGCTGCAGCTGCAGCTCGACTGGGGCTGGCCGCCCGCGCTCGCCTCGATCGGCATGCTGCCCCAGGTGATCGTGCTGATCGGCGCCGGACCCTTCGTCAACCGATTCGTCGAGAAGGTCGGCTATGACGCCGCCGCATGGCTCAGCTCGATCGCCGTCGTCGTCGGTCTCGCGGTGTTCGCCGTGCTCGGGTCGTACGGCTACGTCTGGGTTGCGATCGCGCTGGCGCTCGTCGCCGCAGCGATCCGTGTCAACGGCGTGATCGCCGGCATGAACGTGCTGCGCGGCCTGCCCGAGAACCGCACGTCGATCGGCTCGGCGCTCGTCGACACCGCTTCGGAGGTCGCCACCGGCGTCGCGATCGCCATCGCCGGCACGGTGATCACCGGGCTGTTCGTCGGCGACTTCGCCGCGGGTCACTGGTCTACCGTGCAAACGGGGCAGTTCCACGCGGCTGTGCTCGTCGGCGGGCTCGCGCTCACCGCCATCGCCGCGACGCTGGTGGCCTGGGGCATCGTCCGTGCCCGGCGCTCTTCGCCCGCCCCCGCCCCCGCCGGAGCCGGCGCCTGACGCACCGCGAGATCGCACTTCCGCCGACAGACGCCCACCCGAAGCAGCCTAGGAGTGACACCCCGCCTTTCGGCCAAGGTCCCAGCGCCGCGGCACGGGGACCACGGCCGGAACCCGGGGTCTTGCCGGCGAGGCGCACGCCCCGCGAGAGGTGCCGCGAGGCCCGGCGGAACGTGCCGGGGGGTCAGTCGGTGCCGGAGTCGAACGCGGCACCCTCGGACGCGGCATCGGTGGCACGTTCGAGCGCCGCGTCGGCGGCCGAGCCGGGCGCGGACTCCCCGAGGATCTGCTCGGACTCGCCCGCCTGGAGCTCGCCGACCAGCTCGGCGGTCGCGCCGCCGATGAGGCCGGCGGCGGCGTATTGCTCGAGCCGTGCGCGCGAGTCGGCGATGTCGAGGTTGCGCATCGTCAGCTGGCCGATGCGGTCGCCGGGGCCGAAGGCGGCGTCGCCGACGCGCTCCATCGAGAGCTTCTCGGGTGGTAGCTGAGGGCGGGGCCGGTGGTGTCGAGGATCGTGTAGTCGTCGCCGCGACGCAGGCGGAGTGTGACCTCGCCGGTGACGGCCGAGGCGACCCAGCGCTGCAAGGACTCGCGCAGCATCAGCGACTGCGGGTCGAGCCAGCGGCCCTCGTACATCAGGCGACCGAGACGGCGACCCTCGTTGTGGTAAGCCGCGATCGTGTCTTCGTTGTGGATCGCGTTGAGCAGGCGCTCGTAGGCGATGTGCAGCAGAGCCATGCCGGGGGCCTCGTAGATACCGCGGCTCTTGGCCTCGATGATCCTGTTCTCGATCTGGTCGGATGCGCCGAGGCCGTGGCGGCCGCCGATGGCGTTGGCCTCGTAGACGAGGGCGACGGCGTCGGCGAACTCGGCGCCGTTGATCGCGACCGGGCGGCCGGCTTCGAACCGCACCGACACGACCTCGGTCGCGACCTCGACGTCGTCGCGCCAGGCGGCCACACCCATGATCGGCTCGACGATGTCGAGGCCCGAGGAGAGCTCTTCGAGGCTCTTCGCCTCGTGGGTGGCGCCCCAGATGTTGGCGTCGGTCGAGTAGGCCTTCTCGGTGGCGTCGCGGTAGGGGAAGCCGCGGGCGACGAGCCACTCGCTCATCTCTTTGCGGCCGCCGAGCTCCTCGACGAACGAAGCGTCGAGCCACGGCTTGTAGACGCGGAGGCGCGGGTTGGCCATCAGGCCGTACCGGTAGAAACGCTCGATGTCGTTGCCCTTGTAGGTCGAGCCGTCGCCCCAGATGTCGACGCCGTCGTCTTTCATCGCTCGCACGAGCATGGTGCCGGTGACGGCGCGGCCGAGGGGCGTCGTGTTGAAGTACGTCTTGCCGCCCGATCGGATGTGGAAGGCGCCGGTCTGCAGCGCGACGAGGCCCTCCTCGACGAGAGCGCTCTTGGCGTCGACCAGGCGGGCGATCTCGGCGCCGTACTGGTGGGCGCGCTCGGCCACCGAGTCGATGTCGGGCTCGTCGTACTGGCCGATGTCGGCGGTGTACGTGCAGGGCACCGCGCCCTTCTCGCGCATCCACGCGACGGCGCAGGAGGTGTCGAGCCCCCCGGAGAACGCGATGCCGACTCGCTCGCCGACGGGGAGACTGCTCAAGACCTTGGACATGCCATCAAGCGTAGAGGCTGAGACCCCTCTCGCCGGACGCTGTCGGGCCCGCTCGAAGTGGGGACCCCGCCAGCGGCGCTCTCCTCGCTAGGATTTCAGCACGGGGTGACGATCACGCCCCCCTTTTTTTGCTTGCCGAGGCCACCCATGGACACCACCGCCGCCGACCTGAACCGCCTGCTCGGCCCCCTCCGCCGCGCCGCCCTGCGCACCACCCGCGCCGAGGCCGCCTTGCCAGACCTGCCCGAGGCGCACGTCGAGATCCTGCGCGCGTTGCATGCTCACAGCCCGCAGAGCCCTGGCGAACTCGCCGACAACCTGCGACTCGCGCGCTCGACCGTCAGCAACCTCATCAAGGCGATGCTCGCCGCAGGGCTGATCACGCGCGAAACCGATACGGTCGACTCGCGCAGCACGGCGATCTCGCCGTCGCCCGAGGCGCTCGCCAACCTCGTGCGCTACGACGAGGCCGGCACACAGGTGCTGCAGCGGGCGCTCGACGAGTTCACGGCCGACGAGCGCGATGCCCTGGCCGGTGCGATGCCGCTGCTCGATCGGCTCGTCGAGATCCTGACGGCGCGCCCCGCCGCGGGCGACCGCCACCCGGAGTAGGCCGCCGCGGGCGTCGCCCTGCGCGCGAGCGACCCTCGCGCCGCCAGGGCAGGAGGCAGCGGCTCACCAGGATCGGCCGCCGCTCGGGGAGGAAGCCGGGCCACGCCGCAGAAGAAACCTGCGACACGGGAGGATGTCGCGCTCCAACCGCCGTCTCTTCCCGTCAGGACGTCGCGTCGTGTCAGTCGCGAAGCTCGAGGATCTCGCTGCGGTGGGTTCGATACGTCGCCGAGACCCGGTAGCCCGCCTTCTCGAGGTCGGCGAGACCGTACGTGTCGGTGGTCTTCCCCGTCGAGTACTCGATCAGCCACACCTCTCTGTATCCGCGGAATCGCCCGTCCGCGAGCGCCTGCGGCACCGTCAGTTCGCGGTCGTACCAGGTCGGACTCCGCGTGTACGGCACCGACAGGGTGACGTCCGTGAGGCCGCGGAAGCCCGCCGGGTAGGTGTGGAGTGCGAGGCGGGGTCGCTTCGAGGGTCGGGTGGACTCGTCGAACACCACGGCGCCCCCGGGGCTCGCATGGGCCCCGACGGCGGTGCTGATCTCGGCCCAGTCGCTCTGGTTCTTGGCGTAGAGGGTTCGCTGGGACACCCAGCTCGGCAGAGCCGCAACGGACACGCCGACGACGAGGAGAACGGCGACGAGGCCGCGCACCCGGGCCGTCCGCCACGGTAGCGCGGCCAGCGCCCGGACGCCCGCCGCCATGAGCAGACCGGCGCCCGGCGCCGACATCGAGAGATACCGGCCGGTGAAGTCGGCGAACGGGATGTTCGAGAGCAGCAGGATCACCCCTGGCACGGCCAGCCACACCAGCCCGACGAGCTCGAGGCTCGGCACGCGCGCCGACCGCGCGGCATCCGACCCGGGGGCGACGCGAGCCGCACGGCGACGCGCCCGGATCAGACCGGCTGACCAGGAGGCGACGCCCCCGACGATCAGCGCCCACGCGATCAGCGCGTACCACCACGTCCAGAACCACAGCCCGACGGCCAGGGAGGTGAAGTCGGTGGTGGTCTCGGTCGAGAGGAACGCGATCTGGCTGCGCTCGAGCACGGAGAAGACGACGACGGGGCCGGCCGCTGAAACACCGACGACGGCGGCGATCAGCCAGGATCGCCAGGTGCGCCGGGGTGCCCTGACCGCCGCGAGCAGGATCGCGTGCGCGACGAGCAGCAGCGCCGTGTACATGAAGATGTAGACGCCCACGGCGATGAGCACGCCGTAGAGCACCCACCAGCGCCGGCCGCCGCGGCGACCGCTCACGAGATCGACGAGCAGCAGCATCGCCCAGGCGACGACCGCCGCCGAGAAGGCGTACGACCGCGTCTCCTCGCCCATGTACGTGAAACGCGGCAGCAGGATGCAGATCACCCCGCCGACCAGCGCCGTGCGGGGGTCGGCGAGGCGGCGAACCAGCAGCACCACCGCCACGACGGCGAGCCCGACGGCGATCGCCGGCGGCATCCGCACCGAGAACGGCGACGCGCCGAACACGGCGATCCACCAATGCAGCCCGAAGTAGTAAGTGCCGTGCACGGCATCGACGTGCGTCAGCATGGCGAAGAGGCTGCCGATCGGCCGCGTGGCCGACAGGACGCTCGCGGCCTCGTCGCCCCAGAGGGACGGGATCCACGAGCCGAGCGACGCGACGACGCTGGCGATCAGGCCGAGGACCCATGGGGCCAGGGATGACGAGCGAGCGACGTCGGTGGTGGGTCGCCCGACCGTCGACGGTGGCGCGATCCGGATCTCGGCGGTGCTCGTCATCCCGATCAGAGAGCCCTGACCGTCGGGGCAGTGGCAGTGGCAGTGGCAGTGGCAGGCGCAAGGGCAGGCGCAGGCGTCGACCGCGCGGCGACGGGAAGCCGCAACGCCTCGAGGAAGCTGGCGACAGCCCGCTCGTTGTAGGCGGTGCTGTCGAGGTGAGACCGCTCGACACGCCCGTCGAGGAAGGCGATCATGCCCTCGGCGAGCGCCTCGGCATCCTGCTCGACGATGTGGATGGTGTCTTCCGGCAGGGCGTCTTCAACTGTCGCGAATCGGGTCGAGACGATGGGCATGTCGAGGACCGAGGCTTCGAGCAGCACCATCGGCTGCCCCTCGTAGTCGCTCGAGAGCACGAAGCAGTCGGCGCGGCTCATCACCGAGAACGGGTTGGACAGCGCCCCGGTGATGTGCGCGACCGTGACGAGGCCGAGGCGCACGATCAGCCGGGCGAGCGACTCCTGAAGGGGCCCGTGGCCGACGATCAGCAGGCGCGCCTCCGGGTGCCGACGGTGGACGGAGGCGAACGCGGTGATGAGGCGCTCGTGGTTCTTCTCGTTGGTGTAGCGGCCGACCGTGACGAACCACTTCGGCGCGGGCGCTGTCGACGTCGGTGCGACCAGGTCGCGCACCCATTCGGGAGTGATCCGCTCGCTCTCGGGTCGGCGAGGTGCGGCGACTCCCCCGCGTACGGCTCGGCCGCGGCGAGGGTCTGGATGCGGTGCGCGTCGACGACGTTCGCGACCGGGTGGATGCGACGGCCTGTGACGACGGAGTCGGGAAGGCTCTTCTCGTTGATTCGGGCGAGGCGCGGCGAGACGGCGGCGAGGTCGTCATAGCTCGGGTAGGTGCCGAAGATGGCCGGCAGGCTGAGCTCGAGAGGGTGCTTGCCGTGCACCTCGCGGTGCACCTCGGCGGCCATGTCGTTGTGCAGCCAGATGGCGCGGGGTGCCTCGGGCGAGTGCAGCAGCAGCTGCGCCCAGAGCGGGCTGTAGCCGCTGAAGTCGACGATGCGGTCGAAGGTCACGTCGCCGAAGCAACGCGCCCACTCGTCGTCCCACAGCCGACGCTGGTCGGGGTCGAGGCGGTGTGCGTCGGGGCGACGGCCGCGGTAGGCCTGGTGACGCCGCAGCTGCTGCCATTTCGTCCCGTTCATACCGCCGATGCGTGGGAACTGCCGGACGTGCGCCGGCACGTGCTCGCTGTTGACGAGCTGCTGGGCGGCTTGCGACCGGGTGTAGGCGATCGACACGTCGAAGCGCTCGGGCGGCAGGGCTCGCAGCAGGCTGAGCAGCGAGGCCGTGATGCCGTTGGAGGCGAGGTTGCCGGCGTGGATCAGGATCGACGTGCGGTCGTCGTGTGTGACCCGGTGCACGTCGTAGCCGCGGGTGCGCTGCCGGAAGACGATGTCGACCACGCGGCGAGCGCTCTGCCCCGCGCCGTCGCTCGTGAAGCGCTGCTGCCAAGCGTCCCGCGTGCTCTCGCGCAGGAGAGGGTCGCCGGGGGCCGCCGTGAGGGCGTCCTCCACCTGGTCGACGCTCTCGCAGACCACCCCGGGCAGCTCGTCGTCGGTGAAGTAGCGGCCTCGGGCCGCATCGTACGAGTCGCGGTCGGGGTGAAGAAGACGATGCGGCGCCCGGTGGCGAGGAAGTCGAAGAAGATCGACGAGAAGTCGGTGATCAGGCTGTCGGCGACACCAAGAACGACGTTGGTCGGCATCGAGCCGGGCACCAGAATGCGAGCGAGGTCCGGTCGCCCACCGACGAATCGCTCGACGATCTGATGAGTCTTCAGCAGCACGACGTACTCGTCGCCGAGGCGCTGCTGCAGATCGGCGACCGTTCGCACGAGGGTTTCGACGTCGTCGGACGGATTGCCGAAGGAGTCGCCGCGCCAGGTCGGCGCGTACAACACGATGCGGCGGCTGCCGAGGCCCAGGCCGCGGGCGTCGAGAGCATCGCGCGTTCGCAGGACGTCGTCGGGCGCGAGCCGCTGGCGGTCGACCCGCGGTAACCCTCGCGGATCACGGTGCCGCGAAAGACGCCGTCGAGCTTGTAGGCCCGGCCGTACATCTGCTCGGCCATGAAGGCGTTCTGCGCCAGCAGGTAGTCGGCCTGCACGAAGTTGCGGATGGTGTTCGCCGACTCGCGGGCGCCGTCGGGCATGTCGTAGCCCATCGCCTTGAGGGGTGTGCCGTGCCACGTGTTGAGGTAGACCTGGCCGGGCCGCTTGCCGAACTGCACGGGGAACGTGGCGTTGTTGACCAGGGTTCCGCTGGTCGAGAGCGCCTTCCAGTAGTCGGCGCTCTCGCGCTCGACGAACCGCACGCGGCGGTCGCTCTGGAACTCGCGGCGCACGGCGTCGTGGGCGCTCGACTTGTCGAGGGCCCAGACGTGACGCAGGTGGGCGAGATCGGGCGACGCCAGGATCTCGCGGAAGATCGCCTCGGGATTGTCGAGCACCCCGCTGCCGGCGAACGACTCGTAGAGCACCGTGTCGGCCTCGACGGGCAGCCGCCGAGCTCGTGCGATCTGCTCGAACCGCAACGCCGTGCGCGCCCTCTTCATGGTTCTCTTCGCCTTCGATGCTGCGCTCATGCCACCTCTGCCTTCCGGAGTCGTCCGCGAACGCCAGTTCACGTGGCAACTCGCAGAAAGCTCTAAGAAAGGGTGACGGGCCCGGGTGTCGCAGAGGTGACCGAGACGGCACGGGCGAGTGGCGCCCAGAAGTCGGGGCTGCCCGAGAGGTCGACCACGCGGGTGAAACGGGCGCTGCCGAACAGCCTTGTCACCTCGGCCGACCACAGACCGGTGTGGCGGCCGAGGCCGAGGCGGCGCGCGATCTGGGCCACGGTCGATCCTGCGATCTCGCCCTGCCGCACCATGATGCGCACGCGGCTGTCGAGATCGACCTGCCAGGCCAGAAAGGCGGGTCGGCGGTCGTCGGAGACGATGACGCTCACGTCGACCTCGTCGAGGTCGATGCGGGCGAGCTCGGCCTCGACGCGGGTCGCCCTGTCGCCTGCCGGGAAGCCGCCGACCACCAGCAGGACGGCCGGTTGGCCCGGGGCAGTCAGTGTGAAGCCCTGGTCGCCGATGCCGCCGAAGACGGAGTCGACGACGCGCCGCGCCGCCCCGCCGTCGTCGTGCGGCACGAAGCGCCCGCGGGCGGCCGACGTGTCGACGACTTCTCCGTGCGCGATGACCTCGGCGACGCTCGCGACATCCGTCGACACGGAGCCCGGCCAGTCACTCGGCTCGATGTAGAGGCCGCGATACTGCGAGTAGTCGGCGAGGTCGGGCACAAGGAAGTGGATGCACCGGCCGCTGACGAGGTAGTCGAAGAAGATGCTCGAATAGTCGGTGACCAACCGGTCGGCGACGGCGAGCACCCGGTTGGTCGGTAGGTCGTTCGGCACCAGGACGCCCTCGAACTCGCCTCGCCCCCGGGCGAACGCGTGCACGACCTGGTGCGTCTTCACAAGCACCCGGTAGCGCTCGCCGAGCCGCCGCTGCAGCTCGTTCACCGTGGCGAGCAGTGCCGCCGCGTCGTCGTCGGGCTTCGAGAAGTTCGTGCCCCTCCACGTCGGCGCGTAGAGCACGAGCTCGCGCCCGTCGAGGTCGACACCGGCCTCTCGCAGGGCGGCGCGCGTCGCCTCGACGTCGGGGGCGGAGGCGAACTGGTGGTCGATGCGCGGATACCCGGTCTCGAGCACCCGAGCACCCGCGATCCTGCCGAGCTTGTGCGCGTCGCGGTAGAGCCGGTCGGTCATGTACGGGCCGGTCGAGAGCAGCACGTCGGCGTGGAGGAAGGTGCGCAGCACGTTCGCGACGCGTGACGCCGGGTCGCCGATGTCGAAGCCCATCGCCTTGAGCGGCACGCCGTGCCAGGTGCTGAGGTACGTCTGGCCGGGCCGCTTCGAGAACCAGCGGGGGAAGGTGGCGTTGCCGACAAGCCATCCGCTCGTCGAGAGGGCCGTGACCCAGGCTCGGGTGCCGCGGGTCACGAAGGTCACCCGCGAGTCGGCGGCGAACTCGGCGCGGATCCGGTCGGACTCGTGCCCGGGTTCGAGCGACCACACGTGCCGCAACCGCCGGTACCGGGGGTCGCTGACGAGCAGCCGGAAGATCGCCTCGGGGTTGCAGAGCGCGCCGTTGCCGTCGAACGACTCGTAGAAGACGGTGTCGGGGCGGATCCGCCGCCGACGCGCCCGGGCCATGCTCTCGCGCCGAGCCGTTCGAGCGAGACGTTCGGCGATGGTCGGCATGGCTCGCCGATCCTATCGGGCGCGCCTCTGGGTCGTTTCTGAGACTCGGGGCAGGAGACTGACGGCATGTCATGGATGAAAGACAGTGCCCCGGCCGGCGACCGAGTCGACGTCGCGCCCCACCTGCCCGGCATCCTGCATGTCGTGCGCCGGCAGTCCGACGCGATCTCGTTCGGGGCCGCAGCCCTGGTGATCGTCATCGTGTTCGGGTTCGTGCTGTCGCACACCTACGCAGTGACCCACGCCGACCTGTCCGTCGACAAGGCCTTCAGCCACGCTCACCGGCAGGTGCTGACAACGATCACGCACGCGGTCTACACGATCATCAGCCCGGCACCCGCGATCGTCATCACGGCGATTCTGACGGCGATCATCTGGGCGCGCACCCGCAACCTGCGCGCCGCCGTCACGTTCGCCGTGCTCGTGGCCGTCAGCTGGGTGCCCAGCGACATCGTCAAGATCCTGGTGCACCGGCACCGCCCCGACCCGACCGCACTCGCGCACCCCTTCCTGCCCACGCCGCCCGACCCGTCGTACCCGAGCGGCCATGTCGTCTTCGCTGCCAGCCTGGCGATGGCGTTCATCTTCCTGGCCCGGGGCACGCGCTTCCAGGGGCTCGCGATCACGCTCGGCATCGTCGGGGCGGCAGTCGTGGGCCTCAGTGTGATCTACCTCGGCGTGCACTATCCGACCGACGTCATCGCATCGCTGCTCTGGTCGGTGGCGGCCACCACGATCATCTTGACGCTGTGGAACCGCTATGTGATACCGCGGACGTATCGAGCGCTGGCGGCCGTCGATACTGCGCGGCGGTAGCGCCCCATCGGGTGAGGTAACCTCTCTCGACGGGCAGCAGAGCCGAAGCCCGAGCAGCCCGAGGAGCACGCATGATCGACGTCGATCCTGTCCCCGCTGACCATTCGTCGGCTGACGGCCCCCTCGCCGGCCTCACAGTCGCCGACTTCAGCCGGGTCCTCGCCGGCCCCTTCGCCACGATGACCCTTGCCGACCTCGGGGCCGACGTGATCAAGATCGAACGGCCGGGCACTGGCGACGAGACCCGCCACTGGGGCCCGCCCTGGTCGCCGAGCGGCACCAGCTCGTACTTCGACTCGGTCAACCGCGGCAAGCGCAGCATCGCCCTCGATCTCGCCGACCCCGACGACCGCCGCACGGCGCGCGCCATCGCCCTCCGGGCCGACGTCGTCGTCGAGAACTTCCGCCCCGGCCTCATGGACTCGTTCGGGCTCGGCCACGCTGCGCTCTCGGCCGCGAACCGGGGCGTCGTCGTGTGCTCGATCTCCGGCTTCGGGTCGGGGGCAGGGTCCGAGATCCCCGGCTACGACTTCGTGGTGCAGGCCGTCGGAGGGCTGATGAGCATCACCGGCGAACCGGGGGCCGCGCCCATGAAAGCCGGCGTCGCCCTCGTCGACGTGCTCACCGGCAAGGACGCCGTCATCGGCATCCTGGCGGCCCTCCGCGAACGCGAGACCTCCGGCCGCGGCCAGCACGTCGAGGTGAACCTGCTCTCGAGCCTGCTCGGCTCGCTCGTCAACCAGGCCGGCGGCTACCTCGCTACCGGCACCCCGCCCGGGCGGCTCGGCAACCGGCACCCCTCGATCGCACCGTACGAGACGCTGGAGTGCGCCGACGGCCCCCTCGCGGTCGCGGTCGGCAACGACGAGCAGTTCGGGCGGTTCGCCGTCGCGCTCGGCCTGCCGTCGCTCGCCGTCGACACGCGCTTCGCGACGAACGCCCTGCGGGTCGCGAATCGCGACGCGCTCGCCGCCGCCGCGGAGGAGATCCTGCGCACCGAGCCCGCCGCCGTGTGGCAGGCGCGCCTGCAGAGCGCGCGGATCGCCGCCGGGGCTGTGGGCACGATCGCCGACGCGTTCGCACTCGCTGACAGGCTCGGGCTCGACCCGACCTGGAGCCCGGGCGACGGCGAGCTGAGGCAGGTCCGCAACCCGGTGCGGCTCTCCCGCACTCCGGCCCGGCAGCCCGGCCCTCCCCCGCGGCTCGGCAACACCAGCGCCGCCGACCTGCTCGACGCCGCGACATCCTCTTCCCCCCGAAAGGCCTGAGTCATGACCACCACGTTCGACAGCACCACCGACCTCCTGGGCATCGACGGGCTGCTCTCGGCCGACGAGCTCGCCCTGCGCGCCTCGGTTCGCTCGTTCGTCGACGACGCCATCCGACCGCACGTCGCCGAGTGGTTCGAGACCGCCACCTTCCCTGCGTCGATCATGGCCGAGCTCGGCTCGCGAGGCCTTCTGGGCATGCACCTGGTGGGGTACGGCTGCCCCGGCCGCTCGGCCGTCGAGTACGGGCTTGCCGCAATGGAGCTCGAGGCCGGCGACTCCGGGCTCCGCACCGCGGTGAGCGTGCAGGGGTCGCTCGCGATGTCGGCGATCCACAAGCACGGCTCGGAAGAGCAGAAGCAGCACTACCTGCCCCTGATGGCTCAGGGGTCGCTGATCGGGTGCTTCGGGCTGACAGAGCCGACGGCAGGATCCGACCCGGCCACGATGGCGACCTTCGCCCGCCGCGACGGCGACGACTGGGTGATCTCAGGGTCGAAGCGCTGGATCGGTCTCGCCTCCATCGCCGACGTCGCCGTGATCTGGGCGCAGACCGACGACGGCATCCGCGGTTTCCTCGTGCCCACCTCGACACCGGGCTTCGCTGCCACACCCATCACCGGCAAGCTCTCGATGCGCGCCTCGATCCAGTGCGACATCGAGCTCGACTCGGTGCGAGTGCCGGCCGATGCGATCCTGCCGGGCGCCCGCGGTCTGCGCGGGCCGTTCGAGTGCCTCAACGAGGCCCGCTACGGCATCGTCTGGGGTGTGCTGGGCGCTGCGCGCGACAGCTACGAGGCAGCTCTCGCCTACGCGTCCGAACGCCTGCAGTTCGGCAAGCCGCTCACCTCGTATCAGCTCACCCAGCAGAAGCTCGTCGACATGCTGCTCGAGTTGCAGAAGGGGCAGCTGCTCGCCCTGCACCTCGGGCGCCTGAAAGACGCCGGATCGTTGGCGCCCCATCAGATCTCGATGGGCAAGCTCAACAACGTGCGGCAGGCCATCGCGATCTGCCGCCAGGCACGCACGATCTTCGGCGGCAACGGAATCACGCTCGAGCACGCGCCGTTCCGCCACGCCGACAACCTCGAGAGCGTCCGCACCTACGAGGGGACCGACGAGGTGCATACGCTTGTGATCGGGCAGGCGATCACGGGCGTCGCCGCCTTCCGATGACCCGACCTGCTAGAGCTTGGCGCGCTTGACCTTCGGCACCTTGGGCACGGAGACCTGACCCGGCTTCTGATGCGCAGCGTGCTCGACCGAGTGCAGGCGCCTTTCGAACTTGGCGTGCTTCTTCGCCTCGGAGGCCGAACGCCTCGACGACACGACGGCAGCGATGCTCGCCAGAGCAGCGACGATGAGCACGATGATCCGCATGGGTCGAGGCTACTCGCGATCACGATGCGAGAATCGCAGGATGCCATCTGCTCCTTCGCGCTCCTTCCCCACCATCGGCGACGGAGACCGCTGCCCGTGTCTGAGCGGCGAGACCTACGGCTCGTGCTGCGGGCCGCTGCACCGCGGGTCGCAGACGGCGCCCACCGCTACGCGGCTGATGAGATCGCGCTACTCGGCGTTCGTGGTGGGCGACGCGGCGTACCTGCTGGCCACGTGGGATCCTGCGACCCGGCCGGCCGGCCTCGAGCTCGACCCGGCCGTGAGGTGGTTCCGCCTCGAGATCCTCGGGGCGACCCGCGGCGGGCTGCTGGACACGACCGGCACGGTCGAGTTCGCGGCGCACTACCGCGCTGGCGGCTCTGCCGCGCAGCAGCGCGAGACCAGCCGCTTCGCGAAGCGCTCGGGCCGCTGGCTCTACGTCGACGCCCTCTGACCCGCGCGGGGCTGCCCTGCCACTTGATCTTCCGCTCAGCGCGCCTCGCGGTCGAGAATCCTCCCTGCCGCACAGGATGCCCCGGGAGGCACTTTATCGGGGAGGAAATCGCGACCTGCACTCCTCCGCGCGGCGTGGCGAGGCTAGGTTTTCCTCCCTAGCCGGCGGTCTCGGCCGACCTTCCTCCGCGGCCGTGACTAGTTCCTCCCGCGTGTGGAGATCCTCCCGAAACCGCGGCCGTTCGCGGGGTGCCGCGCATTGGCGAGGAAGCCGTGCCGGGCCATCCTCCCCGCACGTCTCGCCGGAACCGACTTTCCTCCCCGAAGCGCGCAAGTCGAGGGTTCCTCCTCCGTTGCGGACAATACTTCCTCGCGAACGAACGCCACCGCTGCGCCAGCGGCGGCCAGCCTCCTAGATCTCGCCGAAACCGCTCTCGACGAGACCGACGAGCTCGTCGACGGCCTTGTTCGCATCCGGCCCGGTCGCGACGATGCTGACCGTTGAGCTCTGAGCGAGCCCGAGCCCCATGATTCGCAACAGGCTCTTCGCGTCGACGCCGTTGATCTGCACGGTCGAGTCGAAGGTCGAGGCGTGCTTGACGAACTCGGCGGCCGGGCGCGCGTGGAGGCCCGACGGATTGACCAGCGTGGCCGAGCGTTCGACGGCGCCTGACACGTCCGCGTGCGAGAGCGTGTGCTCGTCGGCGTGCGGGTCGGCGACGCCGGTGGCGGTGCGCGCAGCTGCGACGACGTCGGCGAGGCTCCCACCCGTCTCGGAGGCGACGGCCGCGGCGACCGTGCCCTCGACGACCGGCGCGTCGGCGATGACCACGAGCGCTTTGTCAGCGTCGTCGAGGAAGTCGACCGCGGTCTCGGCGGTCAGGATGGCCGAGCCGAGATCGCACAGGATCACGACGCCCGTGCCCGACTGCGCCCGCGTGATGCCTTGAGAGATGCGGTCGAAGCTCGTGCCGATCCCGTCATCGTCGGTGCCGCCGGCGGCCACGATCGTGACGGTCGGGGCCATCTGCTTCGCGAGCTCGAGCGTGCCTTCGGCGATCTTCGCGCTGTGCGAGACGACCAGGATTCCTACGGTCTGGGCCATGGTCATTTCTCCGTTGCTGCAGCGGCGTCGGCCGCCGCTCTGATGATGAGGGAAGAGGATTCCGCCCCCGGGTCGCGGTGGCCGATGGCCCGGTCGCCGAGATAGCTGGCGCGGCCCTTGTGGGCGACGAGCGGCTCGGTCGACACGGCGCCCGCGGCGGCGGCGTCGGCGGCCGCCGCGAGCACCTCGCTGCAGGTCTTGCCGTCGGCCGCAGCGGCAGCCGCTGCATCCACCGCGGGGCTCCACGCGTCGATCATGGTCTTGTCCCCGACCACGGCCTTGCCGCGCATCACGACACCGTCGCGGGCCGCGGTCAAGAACGCCACGATCGCCTCAGGATCCAACTCGGTCGCGTCGCCCAGGGCCTGCGAGCCCTTGAGATACGCCGTCCCCAGCAGCGGGCCGGACGCACCGCCGACGGTGGAGATCAGCGTGGTCGCCACCAGCTTGAGCGCAGAGCCCGGGGTCGAGCCCTCCGGCAGCGCCTCGAACTTCGCCTTGACGGCCTGGAAGCCGCGGTCGAGGTTCTCGCCGTGGTCGCCGTCGCCGATCTCGCGGTCGAGGGCGATCAGGCGTATGCGGTTGTCGGCGACGACGTTCACGGTGTCGTCGATCCAGGCGGTCACCCAGGGCAGGCCGAGACTCATGGTGCGGTGTTCCTTTCGTGGCGGGCGGGGCGACGAGCGTGGGATTCGGCGAGGATCAGCGACCCCAGCGCAGGGCCGCAGTCTGAACGGGGGCGTCCCACAGCCCGGTCAGTTCGTCGTCGAGCTTCGTCACCGTGATGGAGACGCCTTGCATCTCGAGGCTGGTGACGAAGTTGCCCACGAGCGTACGCGTGACCTCGATGCCCTTCTCGGCGAGCACTCGGGCGGCGTGACGGAAGACGATGTACTGCTCGACGAGCGGCGTGCCGCCCATGCCGTTGACGAACAGCAGCACCTTGTCACCGCTGGTGAAGGGCAGGTCCTCCAAGATCGGGCCCAGCATCCGGTCGACGATCGCGTCGGCCGGCTCGAGCGTGATGCGCTCGCGCCCGGGCTCGCCGTGGATGCCGATGCCGATCTCGATCTCGTCCTCGGGCAGCACGAAACTCGGCTCGCCCGCGTGAGGCACGATGCCGGCAGTGAGGGCGACGCCCATCGTGCGGGTGTTCTGGTTGACCTTCGTCGCGACTGCCGCCACGGCGTCGAGGTCGTCGCCGCGCTCGGCGGCCGCGCCGGCGCACTTCTCGACGACGACGGTGCCGGCCACGCCGCGGCGGCCGGCCGTGTAGAGGCTGTCCTTCACCGCGACGTCGTCGTCGACGACGACCGACACCACGCGGATGCCCTCTGCGTCGGCCAGATCGGCCGCAGTCTCGAAGTTGAGCACGTCGCCGGTGTAGTTCTTGACGATGTGCAGCACCCCGGCGCCGCCGTCGCTCGCTACGGTCGCCGCGACGATCGGGTCAGGCGTCGGCGAGGTGAACACGGGGCCGGGGACGGCGGCCGACAGCATGCCGTAGCCGACGAATCCTGCGTGCAGGGGCTCGTGTCCCGAGCCGCCGCCCGAGACGATGCCCACCCGGCCCTGCGTCGCTCCACCGGCACGCGCGACGAAGAGGGGGTCGGGCGAGACTGTGACGAGGTCGGGATGCGCGAGGCCGAAGCCCTCCACGGATTCGTCGACGACGTCCTTCGGATCGTTGATGAGCTTCTTCATCGAAGTCCTCCCGTATGAGCGCTTCTGTCAACCTGACAGCACGTTTCTGACAACAAGGTAGCGCGTCCAGAACGGACACACATAGACACAAAACAAAGTCTGCCTCTGTTGGTATCGCAAAGTCCGACGCGGCGCTAATCTGATCCCGACATGACACCCGGGCAATGGTGCCCGGGTGGCACCTGCTGTGTGCAGGACGTGTCAGCGCACACCGGTTCCACCCCGCACCATCAACGACGAAGGAGCACCAACCGTGAGCGACGACTACATTCTCGCCATCGATCAGGGCACGACATCCAGCCGGGCCATCGTCTTCGACCACTCCGGGTCGATCGTCTCGACGGGCCAGCTCGAGCACGAGCAGATCTTCCCCCGCGCCGGCTGGGTCGAACACAACCCGAAGGAGATCTGGGAGAACACGCGCGAGGTGATCGGCCAGGCCCTCTCGCGCGCCAACATCACCCGGCACGACATCAAGGCGATCGGCATCACCAACCAGCGCGAGACTGCCGTGGTCTGGGACAAGAACACCGGTGAGCCCGTCTACAACGCCATCGTCTGGCAGGACACCCGCACGCAGGAGATCGTCGATCGGTTCGCGGCCGACGGCGGTGTCGAGCGCTTCAAGGACATCGTCGGCCTGCCGCTCAGCACCTACTTCGCAGGCACGAAGATCGTCTGGATCCTCGAGAACGTCGAGGGGGCGCGCGAGAAGGCCGAGGCCGGCGATCTGATCTTCGGCACGACCGACACCTGGGTGCTCTGGAACCTCACCGGCGGCGTCGACGGCGGCGTGCACGTCACCGACGTGACGAACGCCTCCCGCACCCTCTTCCTCGACCTCGAGACCCTCGAGTGGCGCCAGGACATCCTCGATGTGTTCGGCGTGCCGGCGTCGATGCTGCCCGAGGTCAAGTCGTCCAGCGAGATCTACGGCTACGCGTCGTCGTCCTCGCTGCTGCGAGAAGTGCCCATCGCGGGCATCCTGGGCGATCAGCAGGCCGCGACGTTCGGTCAGGCCGCGTTCGACAAGGGCGAGTCGAAGAACACCTACGGCACCGGCAACTTCCTGATCTTCAACACCGGCGAAGAGAAGGTGAAGAGCGAGAACGGCCTGCTCACGACCATCGGCTACAAGCTCGGCGACGGGCCGATCCACTACGCTCTCGAGGGGTCGATCGCCGTCACGGGTTCGCTGATCCAATGGCTTCGTGACAACCTCGGCATCATCAACTCGGCCCCCGAGGTCGAAGCTCTCGCGACGACCGTCGACGACAACGGCGGCGTGTACTTCGTGCCCGCGTTCTCCGGCCTGTTCGCGCCGTACTGGCGCTCCGACGCCCGCGGCGCCCTGGTGGGCATGACCCGCTACGTCAACAAGGGGCACATCGCCCGCGCCGCTCTCGAGGCGACCGCCTTCCAGACCCGCGAGGTGCTCGATGCCGTCAATGCCGACTCCGGCGTCGACCTCACCGAGTTGAAGGTCGACGGCGGCATGACCGGCAACGACGCGCTCATGCAGTTCCAGGCCGACATCCTGAACGTGCCCGTCGTCCGCCCGGTCGTCGCCGAGACCACCGCTCTCGGTGCCGCCTACGCCGCCGGTCTCGCCGTCGGCTTCTGGGCGAACCTCGACGACCTCCGCGCCAACTGGCAGCAGTCGAAGCGCTGGGAGCCGAACATGGACGAGAAGGAGCGCGAACGCCAGCTGCGCCTCTGGAAGAAAGCCGTCACCAAGACGTTCGACTGGGTCGACGACGACGTCCTCTAACCACCACCGTCATTTCTTTCAGAGTCGATAGGAACACATCATGGCAATCCTCCCCTTCCCCGCCGCCCCGAGGCGGGGCCTGGCCGCACAGCGCACCGCGCAGACCAACCGCGGCTTCTGGACCCTCCGCCGGGCCCACGAGACCAACGACCTCGCCGGCTCGGCCAACCCGCCGACGGGCACCACCCCCACCCTCCTCGGCGAGATGGTGGTCGAAGTGCTCGGCTCGATGATGATCGCCGTCTTCGGCTTCGGCGTGGTCGCCCAGGTGACCGTCGGCGCCGGCGCTCTCGGCGGCCACGACTCGATCGCCTGGTCGTGGGGCCTCGGCGTCACGTTCGGCATCTTCGTGGCAGGCACAGTGTCCGGCGCTCACCTGAACCCGGCCGTCACTCTCGCGGTCGCCACCTACAAGGGCTTCCCCTGGAAGAAGGTCGGGCCGTACATCCTGGCCCAGGTGATCGGCTTCTTCCTCGGGGCGCTGTTCATCTTCTTGAACTACATGTACTCGATCAACAAGATCGACCCGGGCCACACCATCAAGACGCAGGGCATCTTCTCGACGCTGCCCGGCAACGGCAACAACGCCTACGACGTCCACATCCCCCAGGCGTTCATGGACCAGGTGCTCGGCACGGCGATCCTGGTGTTCCTGATCTTCGCCATCACCGACGCGCTGGGCGCGAACCCCACCCCCGCGGTGTCGGCCATCGCCGTCGGCCTGGTGGTCGTGGGCATCGGCTTCGCGCTCGGCACGAACGACGGCTACGCGATCAACCCGGCTCGTGACTTCGGGCCGCGCCTCATGGAGTACATCGTCGGCTACCACAGCGCCTGGCAGGACCAGAGGGGCAACGTGTTCTTCTGGGTGCCGATCGTCGGCCCGATCGTCGGCGGTCTCGTCGGCGGCGGGGTCTACCAGGTAACGGTCGCCCGGGCGCTTCCCGCGGCTCTGGTCGGAACCGACACGACCGAGAAGTAGTCTCGGCGAACCATCGATGGCCCGGCAGGATCCCTTCCTGCCGGGCCTCTCGACGCCCGCCCGGTCAGCGCTGCGTCGCCTCCACCCACTGCTGGAGCTTCGCCGAGGCGCGCCCGTCGTCGACTGCTTCGGCCGCGACGGCCAGCTGCTCGCGGAACCGCGTGACGATCGGGCGGCCCTGTTCGGTGGGATCCTGCGCCAGGCGGTACGAGACGAGGCCGGCGGCCGCGTTGAGCAGCACGATGTCGCGCACGGCGCCGGTCTCACCGGCAAGCGTTCGCCGTGCGACCTCGGCGTTGTGCGCGCCGTCGCCGCCGAGCAGGGCGTCGATCGACACGCGGGGCAGACCGAGCTCGAGCGGGTCGAGGTCGTGCTCGGTGACCGAGCCGCCGGTGACCTCCCAGATGTGGCTGTGACCGGTGGTGGTCAGTTCGTCGAGGCCGTCGTCGCCGCGGAAGACGAGGGCGGTCGCGCCGCGCGTCTGGAACACGCCGACGATCAAGCCGACCTTCGAGGCGTTCGCCACGCCGACGGCACTGGCCTCGGGGCGAGCCGGGTTGGTGAGCGGGCCGAGGAAGTTGAATACGGTCGGCACGCCGATCTCGGCGCGGGTGGCAGCGGCGTGGCGGAAACCGGGGTGGAAGGCCGCTGCATACGCGAAGGTGATGCCCACCTCGCCGAGGATCTCGGCGACACGCCCAGGGTCCCGGGTCAGATCCACCCCGAGTGCTGCCAGAACGTCGGACGAGCCTGAGGCCGAACTGGCAGCGCGGTTGCCGTGCTTGATCACGGGAACCCCGGCGCTCGCGACCACGATCGAGGCCATCGTCGAGATGTTGACGGTGCCGAACCGGTCGCCGCCGGTGCCCACGATGTCGACGCCCATGCTGTCGACGGGCAGGGGAAGGGCGTGGGCCAGGATCGCGTCGCGGAAGCCCACGATCTCGTCGACCGTCTCGCCCTTCGACCGCAGTGCGACCAAGAACGCGGCCAGCTGGGCCGGGCTGCTCTCCCCCACCATCACGCGCTCCATCGCCCACGTGGCCTCGGCGATGGACAGGTCGGTGCCGTCCAGCAGGGAGTCGATGATTCGGGGCCAGGTGAGCTCGGCGTTCATGCTTCTCAGCCTACTAAGCACCTTCTTTCAGATATCTCGATGACGAGACTGGCAAGCTGTCAAGGCGAATCACTCGACGGTTTTTCGGCCATAATGGCTTTTGTGACAAGTACCCCTCTCTCGAGAACCTCAGGTGCTCCGGTCGTCAACCGGCCGAGCACCGCTGCCGTGGGCACCATCGTCTGGCTGGGCAGCGAGGTGATGTTCTTCGCCGGCCTGTTCGCGATCTACTTCACTCTTCGCAGCACGTCACCCGAGCTGTGGGCTTCGCAGTCGAGCAAACTCGACGTGCCCTTCGCCGCCTTCAACACCATCACCCTGGTGCTGTCGAGTGTCACCTGCCAGTTCGGCGTCTTCGCTGCCGAGCGGCTGCAGGGCAAGCGCACCGGCAAGCTCTTCCAGGTCTCCAAGTGGGGTCTCGTCGAGTGGTTCTTCCTGACCTATGCGATGGGCGCGACCTTCGTCTCGCTCCAGATGTACGAATACACGAACCTCGTTGCCGACCACGTGACGCTGCAGTCGAGTGCCTACGGCTCCGCCTTCTACCTCACGACCGGCTTCCACGCCGCCCACGTGACGGGTGGTCTCATCTGCTTCCTGTTCATCATCGGCCGCGCCTATGCGGCCAAGAACTTCGGGCACCGTGAGGCGACAAGCGCAATCGTCATCTCGTACTACTGGCACTTCGTCGACGTCGTGTGGATCGGCCTGTTCCTGGTCATCTACATCCTCAAATAGGCATTGGACTCCAATCACCACATGTTCTCTTCACAGAAATCCGGCTCCTCGGCCCAGGGGAAGAAGAAGCGCGGGCGTCGTTCGCCGCTTGCCACCTTCTCGCTCATCGTCGTCGGTCTCCTGACGACCGGCGGCGCGTACGCCCTGTTCACGTCGACGGCCAGCGCCGATTCAGGCACCACGGCGACCGCGACCGCCGCGACCTCGCAGTCGCAGGTCAACGAGGGCCAGAAGCTCTTCAACGCCAACTGCGCCAGCTGCCACAACATGGAGGGCTCGGGTACCAAGGCCGGCCCCAGCCTCATCGGCGTCGGTGCCGCGGCGGTCGACTTCCAGGTCGGCACGGGCCGTATGCCTGCCGCCGCCAACGGGCCTCAGGCGCTCCAGAAGCCCGTGCAGTTCAGCAACACCCAGATCCAGGCCATGGCCGCCTACGTGGCCTCGCTGGGCACCGGCCCCGCCGAGCCCTCGTCGAAGTACCTGCAGGCCAACGGCAATGCCGCCAAGGGCGCTGAGCTCTTCCGCGTCAACTGCGCCATGTGCCACAACGTCGCCGGCGCCGGCGGCGCCCTGACGGACGGCAAGTTCGCTCCCCCGCTCAAAGGCGTCACGTCCAAGCACATCTACGAGGCCATGCTGACCGGCCCGCAGAACATGCCCGTCTTCAACGACTTGAACATCAAGCCGCAGGAGAAGGCCGACATCATCACCTACCTGAAGTACCTCGAGAAGAACCCGTCCCCGGGCGGATTCGAGTTGGGCAACCTCGGACCCGTGTCGGAGGGTCTGTTCATCTGGATCTTCGGCCTCGGCGCGATCGTCGCCATCACCGTGTGGCTGACAGCCAAGTCGAACTGATCCGGTAACGCCGACCCCGCACTCTCTTCTCGCGAGTCACGAACTCCCGAGTCCTGCACTCACCGAAAGGCAGCATCATGGCAGATCACGACGACGAGACCCCCGCACCGGGGTCGGCTGTCGCTCAGAATGAGCCTCGTCCGATCTCGTCCGGCACCGCGGTCATCCCGACCGAGGCGTTCGAGAACCCCGGCGAGCCGCCGCACCGGCTTCGCGTCACCGACAAAGACCCTCGAGAAGAAAAGCTCGCCGAGCGCCAGGTCTCGGCTCTCTTCTTCCTGTCGGTCATCTTCAGCTGCCTCGCGGTCGCGGCTTACATCGCCTTCCCGATCAAGCCCGGCGACACGCACTCGATCCGCCTGAACAACCTTTTCCTCGGCCTGGGCATCGCCCTCGGTCTGCTCTCCATCGGCGTCGGCGCGGTCCACTGGTCCAAGACGCTTATGCCCGCCCGTGAGATCACCGAGATGCGGCACCTCACGAAGGGCTCCGCCCCGACGCGTGAGAAGGCCGCCGAGGTCTTCGCCCTCGGCAACAAGGAGTCCGGCTTCGGCCGACGCGCCCTGATCCGCAACAGCCTCTTCGGCGCCCTGGTCGCCTTCATCCTTCCGGGCGTCGTGATCTTCCGCGATCTCGCTCCGAGCGTCGACCCGAACGTGGTCCTGAAGCAGACCCTCTGGAAAAAGGGCATGCACCTGACGCTCGACCCCACGGGCACGCGCATCAAGGCAACCGACGTGACGATCGGCTCGGTGTTCCATGTGATCCCCGAGAACCTTCTCACCAGCGACGACATGCTCGAAGAGAAAGCCAAAGCCGCCGTTCTCCTCATGAGGTTGAACCCCGACGACCTGCACGAACCTGCAGGCCGCGAGAACTGGCAGTACAACGGAATCGTTGCCTATTCCAAGATCTGCACGCATGTCGGGTGCCCCGTGGCCCTCTACGAGCAGCAGACGCACCACCTTCTCTGCCCCTGCCACCAGTCGACGTTCGACGTCACCCAGAACTGCGCGGTCATCTTCGGGCCTGCGAGCCGGCCGCTGCCTCAGCTGCCGATCGAGGTCGACGCGGATGGCTACCTCGTAGCTCAGAGTGACTTCCACGAACCTGTGGGCCCGAGCTTCTGGGAGCGCGACAAATGATCACGACAACCCCCTCCACCAACGACGAGACGCACGAGTTCTCGTACGCAGAGCAGGGCAACCTGCCCCTCCGCCCCGCCAAGGGCATGAAGTTCATGGGCGCCGCGGCCAACTACGTCGACGAGCGCACATCGATCTCCGGCCTGGTCAAAGAGGTGGGTCGCAAGATCTTCCCCGACCACTGGTCGTTCATGCTCGGTGAGGTCGCGCTCTACTCGTTCGTCGTGATCCTGCTCTCGGGCACGTTCCTGACGTTCTTCTTCCAGCCGTCCATGGCCGAGGTGACCTACCAGGGCACGTACGTGCCCCTCAAGGGCATCAACATGTCGGCCGCGCTTCAGTCGACGCTGAACATCTCGTTCGACGTGCGCGGTGGCCTGCTGTTCCGTCAGATCCACCACTGGGCGGCCCTGCTCTTCATCGCGGCCATCGGCCTGCACATGCTGCGCATCTACTTCACCGGCGCCTTCCGCAAGCCTCGCGAGCTGAACTGGTTCATCGGCTTCGTCCTCTTCGTGCTGGCCCTCGCCGAGGGGTTCACCGGCTACTCGCTGCCCGACGACCTCCTGTCGGGCAACGGTCTGCGAATCATCGCCGGCATGGTCGAGGCGATACCGGTGGTCGGCGTCTGGATCTCGTATCTGCTCTTCGGCGGAGAGTTCCCGGGCACGGCGATCGTGGGCAGGTTGTTCTCGCTGCACATCATGCTCCTGCCGGCTCTCCTCATAGCCATGCTCGGCGCGCACTTGTTGCTGCTCGTCATCAACAAGCACACGCAGTGGGCAGGCCCGGGCAAGACGAACGACAATGTCGTGGGCGTGCCGGTCATGCCGGTGTTCGCCGCGAAGGCCGGTGGATTCTTCTTCATCGTCTTCGGTGTCATCGTCCTCATCGCGTCGCTGTTCACGATCAACCCGGTCTGGACGTACGGCCCCTACGACCCCTCACCGATCTCGGCGGGTACGCAGCCGGACTGGTACATCGGCTTTGCCGACGGAGCGCTTCGCCTCGTACCACCGCACTGGGAAGTCAGCTGGGGCGGCTATCTCGTCTCCTTCAACATCCTGGTTCCGATCGTCGTTCTGGTCGGCCTGCTCGGGACAGTTGCGCTGTACCCGTTCATCGAAGGTTGGGTCACGGGCGACAAGCGCGAGCACCACATCCTTGACCGACCGCGCAACGCTCCGACGCGCACCGGCTTCGGTGCGGCGTTCATGGTTCTCTACGCGGCACTCTGGGGTGCTGCCTCGTCCGACCTGATGGCGACGCACTTCAAGCTGTCGGTCGAGCAGGTCATCCACGTGATGCAGTTCTTCGCAGTGATCGGGCCGTTCATCGCCTTCTGGGTGACGAAGCGCGTCTGCCTCGCACTCCAGAAGAAAGACCGCGAGGTCGCCCTGCACGGGCACGAGTCGGGTCGCATCGTGCGTCTCCCCGGCGGCGAGTTCATCGAGGTGCACCAGCCTCTCGACGCGTACGAGCTGTGGAGCCTCACGAGCTTCAACGAGTACGAGCCGCTCATGGCACGCCCCAACGACAAGGGTGTCATCACCCCGATCGAGCGTGCGCGGGCCGCGATCTCCGGCTTCTTCTTCGAAGACCGCATCGCGCCCGTTACCCCGTCCGAACTCGAGGCCGCACACGCCCACTCCGAGCACGGCGAGATCGAGTCGGGCTCGCAGCACTAGGCTCCACTCCCCCGCGCCAGAAGGCCCGCCCACGATCGCGTGGGCGGGCCTTCTGCTTGTCGTCTGTCCCGGCGGTCAGGCCACGGTGTCGACGAGACCGTCGAGAGTCCCGAGATCGTCGCCGCTGATCTCGAAGTCGACATCGGCATTCTCGGCCATCCGCGACGGGGTCGTCGTCTTCGGCAAGGGCAGCACGTTGTTCTCGAGGAGATAGCGGATGCAGATCTGCGCCACCGAGCGGTGATACTTGTCGGCAATGCGGGTCACATCCGGGTTGTGGAGGATTGCCCCTGTCGCCAACGGCGAATACCCCTCCACGAGGATGCCATTGGCCTTGCAATACGCAGTGGTGTCGTGCTGCGTGTTGCCGATGAACCAGCGGATCTGGTTGGCGTGCGGCACGACGTCCGTGCTTTCGATCAGAGATTCGAGGTCGGCCACGTCGAAGTTGGACACGCCGATGGATCGTGAACGCCCCGCCTGGTAGATCTCTTCCATGGCCTTCCACGCCGCGACGTTGCCGTCCCGATGATCGGAACCCATGTCAGACCACGGCCACGGCGCGTGGATCAGGTAGAGGTCGACGCGGTCCAGCTCGAGGAGCGACATCGTCGTCTCGAAGCTGGCTTTGGCCTCGTCGTAGTCCTTGACCTCGGCCGGCAGCTTCGTGGTGATGAAGATGTCATCACGAGGGATGCCGCTGTCGCGGACGGCGCGGCCGACACTGGCCTCATTGCCATAGGCGCGGGCCGTGTCGATGTGCCGGTAGCCGATTTTCAGGGCCTCGGCCACAGACTCGTAGGCGGGCGCCCCGTCGGGGATCTGCCAGGTGCCGAACCCGATCTTCGGGATCTCGACACCGTTGGAAAGAGTGAACTTATCGGTCAGTGCAGTCATACTCCGAACGCTACTCGACCGCGTGGCTGGCAGAACAAAGCGGGGCGGCACCCGTAGGTGACGCCCCGCTCGGCAGAACGACAACAGCAGTCAGTGTTGGTGAATGCCCCGGTAGTTCTCGAAGACCCATCCGACGAGGGTGACCGCGACGATCGCCCCGCCGAAGAAGCAGATCCAGGTGCCGATGGCCAGACCGAGGAAGCACAGCGTCGCGCCAGCGGCCAGGGCGATGGGCCACCAGCTCCACGGGTTGAAGAAGCCGATCTCAGGGTCGCCGTCGTCGATGTTGGCGTCGAGGCGGTCTTCGGGCAACTCACCGCTCTGGGCGAAGTGCGACCGGTTCATGTAGAACCCGAGGAAGATCGCCATGACAGCGGCCAGGCCGATGCCGACCGTGCCCGTCCACTCGACCTTGTGGAACTCGGCGGAGATCAGGCTCCAGATCGTGTAGGCCGCGTCGGAAACGATGAAGAAGCCGGCGAGGACCCAGAAAATATTGGATTGAGCTCTCATGGCTGGCTATTTCACACTCTCTGACGATGCGTCGTAGGTTGGGGCGTCCGGCGCGTCTTTCAACGGCCCGATGCCGACGGGCAGGCCCGCCTCGGGGTGGTTGAGGTCGAACGCCGGTGACTCCGAACGGATACGTGGGATCGACGTGAAGTTGTGGCGCGGCGGCGGGCAGGATGTCGCCCACTCGAGCGAGCGGCCGTAACCCCAGGGGTCGTTCACCGCGACCTTCGGCGCGAGCCGAGCCGTGATGTAGACGTTGTAGACGAAGGGCAGCATCGAGACACCGAGCAGCATGGCCCCGGTGGTCGACAGCTGGTTCATCCACGTGAACCCGTCGCTCGGCTGGTAGGTCGCGTACCGACGCGGCATACCGAGCACACCCAGCCAGTGCTGGATCAGGAAGGTCGTGTGGAAGCCGATGAACAGCAACCAGAAGTGCACCTTGCCCAGACGCTCGTTGAGCATCTTGCCCGTCCACTTCGGCCACCAGAAGTAGAACCCGGAGAACATCGCGAAGACGACGGTGCCGAAGACCACGTAGTGGAAGTGCGCCACGACGAAGTACGAGTCGGAGACGTGGAAATCGAGCGGCGGCGAAGCCAGGATCACGCCGGTCAGGCCACCGAAGGTGAACGTGATGAGGAAGCCGATCGCCCACAGCATGGGCGTCTCGAAGGTGATCGAGCCCCGCCACATGGTGCCGACCCAGTTGAAGATCTTCACACCCGTCGGCACGGCGATGAGCATCGTCATCAGAGAGAAGAACGGCAGCAGCACTGATCCAGTCACGTACATGTGGTGAGCCCACACGGTGACCGAGAGGGCGGCAATGGCGATGGTCGCATAGATCAGCGTCTTGTAGCCGAAGATCGGCTTACGGCTGAAGACCGGGAACACCTCGGAGACGATGCCGAAGAACGGCAGCGCGATGATGTACACCTCGGGGTGCCCGAAGAACCAGAACAGATGCTGCCAGAGGATCGCCCCACCGTTCGCCGGATTGAAGACGTTGGCATCGAATACTCGGTCGAACCCTAAACCGAACAGTGCCGCAGCGAGCACCGGGAAGGCCATGATCACGAGGATCGAGGTGACGAGCGTGTTCCAAGTGAAGATCGGCATCCGGAACATCGTCATGCCGGGCGCACGCATGGTGATGATCGTGGTGATGAAGTTGACTGCACCGAGGATCGTCGAGAAGCCTGTCAGCGCCAGCCCGAAGACCCAGAGGTTTCCGCCTAACCCTGGAGTGAACGTCGTGTCTGACAGAGGCGCGTACGCGAACCATCCGAACGAGGCCGCACCCTGCGGGGTGAGGAAGCCGGCCATGACGACGAGCGCGCCGAAGAAGTAGAGCCAGAAGGCGAAGGCGTTCAGTCGCGGGAACGCGACGTCGGGCGCGCCGATCTGCAGCGGCATCACCGCGTTCGCGAACCCCGAGAACAACGGTGTCGCGAACAGCAGCAGCATGATCGTGCCGTGCATCGTGAACAGCTGGTTGTACTGCTCTTTCGTGGCCACGACCGACAGGCCCGGCTCGAAGAGCTGAGCGCGGATGACCAGGGCCATCACACCGCCCACGAGGAAGTACATGAACGACGTGATCAGGTAGAGGTAGCCGAGCACCTTGTGGTCGGTCGACGTGACCCACCTGACGACGACGTTGCCCTTGCGCCCGACACGTGTCGTGGTGAAGTTCTGACCGGAAGATTGCCCCCCTGTGGCGGGGCGGGTTGCGGTGGCTGAGCTCATCGAACGCTGCCTTACTTACTCGAGGTGCTCGTGGCGCCGGCGGCGACGGGAGCGGTGTTGGTGGGGTTGTTCGTGCCTTGGTCGTACGAGTTGCCGATGTCGCCGACGTTTCCGTCTTGGCGGAGCGTCGCGAGGTAGTCCTGGTACGCGGACGGCGAGACGACCTTCACGTTGAAGAGCATGAGCGAGTGGTACTCGCCGCACAGCTCGGCGCACTTGCCGGCGTACGTGCCCTCCTTCATCGGAGTGAAGTACTCGTAGTTGGTCTTGCCGGGAATCATGTCCTTCTTGTAGAGGAAGTCGATGACCCAGAAGTCGTGGATGACGTCGCGCGACTTGAGCTCGATCTCGACGCTCTTGCCCTTGGGCAGGTAGAGCACCGGCAGCTTCGACTCGTCGACGTTGCCGTTGCCGAGCTCTTGAGCCTGGATGCCCTGGGTGTAGACGCTGTTCTTGATGTCGGCGGTGTCGTTGTACTGGAAGTCCCACGCCCAGCGCTTGCCGTAGACCGTGATCTTCGCGTAGGGGTGAGCCGTCGGCTTCTCGATGTTGGCCTGGTCGCGGGCGGTGAAGAAGAAGAAGCCGAGGACGAGGAACAGCGGAACGATCGTGTAGAAGATCTCGATCGGCATGTTGTAGCGCAGCTGCACGGGGAGGCCGGTCTGGTTCTTCCGGCGGCGGTAGACGACGACGGCCCAGATGATGAGGGCCCAGGTGATCAGACCGACAGCGAGGAGAACGATCCAGGAAGTGACCCACAGGCCGATGGTGGCGCTGGTGTGGTTCGTCACATTGTCGGAGGTTCCGGGCAGCCAGCCGCGGAGCTCCTGCTGCGAACAGCCCGACAAGGCCAGGATCAGGCCGGCGGCCGCGGGAAGGGCTGCCAGACGAAGACGACGTTTTGAGCGCACTGTTACCTCTCGGATGACGCGAGTGTGGGGCGTGTCCAGGCTCCCAGAAAGAGACGGAACATGCTTAGCCTACTCGCAGGCAGGTGGTGCTTTTGTCGCAGGGCCGGGCGGGTCTGTCGACTCCGAGACGAAAAAACCGACACGCGGCTCGAGAATGCACGAAGGGGAACCACCCGCCTGGATGGTTCCCCTTCGATGGCTGAAAGCCGCCTCACGACGAGCCCCGTTTGCCCTTGAAAGCCTCTGAATCAGTGGAAGCTGTCGCCGCAGGCGCAGCTGCCCTGAGCGTTCGGGTTGTCGATGGTGAAGCCCTGCTTCTCGATGGTGTCTTCGAAGTCGATCGAGGCACCGTCGAGATAGGGAACGCTCATCTTGTCGACGACGACCTCGACGCCGTCGAAGTCGCGCGTCGCATCGTTCTCGAGCAGACGCTCGTCGAAGTAGAGCTGGTAGATGAGGCCCGAGCAGCCACCCGGCTGCACGGCGACACGCAGTCGGAGGTCGTCGCGACCCTCCTGCGTGAGAAGGCTCTTGACCTTGTCGGCGGCGGCGGCGCTGAGGCCGACCCCGTGGGTGGGGAGCTCGTCGAGCTTCGCGGCGTCGACAGGAGCGGTTGCGATGTCTGTCATGGTGCCTCCTTCGTGCGGGGTGCGCGAACGAGCGCACCATTCGAGTCTAAGCGGGTCGCCTGGGCGAGTCGAGCCCTCAGGCTCCGAAGCCCTCTCGCGTGTCGAGACGAGCCAGAAGGATGGCCTCACTCAGGATCGAGCGGTGTAGGACGCCCAGGTGCTGCGACTCGTTCGGGCTGTGGGCTCGCGTGTCGGGGTCCTCGACGCCGGTGACGAGGATCTGCGCCTCGGGGAACACCTCGGCGAGGTCCGAGATGAACGGGATCGAGCCGCCGATCCCGGTCTCGACCGGCGTGGTACCCCAGCCCTCCTCGAGCGCGGTCATGCCCTCGGCGAAGCCCCAGCCGGTCGTGTCGACGACGAACGGGTCGCCGCGGTCGACGTCCGAGATCTCGATCGTGGCGCCGAACGGAGCGTGCTCGACGAGGTGGGCGCGCAGCGCCTCGAACGCCTCGTCGGCGGTCTGGCCGGGGGCGACGCGAGCGCTGATGCGCACCGAAGTCGACGGGCTCAGCGTGTTCGACGCGTTCGCGACGGTCGGCGCGTCGATGCCGGTCACCGTGATCGACGGCTTCGACCAGAGGCGGCTGAGCACGTGCCCCGTGCCGATCGGCGTGACGCCCTCGAGCAGCGCAGCCTCGGCACGGAGCTTCGCCTCCGGGTAGTCGGGGTAGTCGTTGTCCTGCCCCGTCATGCCGGCGACCGCCACGGATCCTGCGTCGTCGTGGAGGGTGGCCAGCAGCTTGATCATGGCCATCATGCCGTCGGGCACCGCCCCACCGTACATACCCGAGTGCGAGGCGTGCTCGAGGGTCTTGACCGTGAGGCGGAAGGTCACGTTGCCGCGGAGGCCCACCGTGAGGGCCGGAACGTCGATGCTCCAGTTGTCCGCGTCGGCCACGATGATGAGGTCGGAGGCGAGCTCTGACCGGTGCTGCGCGAGGAAGTTCGTGAACGAGCGCGAGCCGAACTCCTCCTCGCCCTCGATGAAGACGACGATGCCGACCTGCAGGTCGTCGCCGATGACCTCGGCGGCGGCGCGGAGGGCGCCCACGTGCGTCATGACGCCGGCCTTGTCGTCAGAGGCGCCGCGGCCGTAGAGGCGGTCACCGCGCACGGTGGGCTCGAACGGCGGAGTCTCCCACAGGTCGTGGTCGCCCTCGGGCTGCACGTCGTGGTGCGCGTACAGGAGCACGGTCGGGCGGCCGTTCTTCGCCGTACGGGTAGCGAGGACGGCGGGATGCCCGAGCACGTCGCCCTCGATCGGCGCCCGGCTCGTCTTCACGGAGTCGAACAGGCCCGTGCTCTCGACCAGGGCCGCCACGGCGTCGGCACTGGCGGAGACGGTCGACGGGTCGAAGGCATCCCACGAGACCGACGGGATCCTGACCAGAGCGGACAGATCGGCGATCGCTTTCGGCAGGCCGCCCTGGACGGCTTCGCGCAGCTTGTCTGCGAGTTCGGGGTCGGTCGGCTCGACGGGGTGTGAGGTCACGGTCATGACAGGTAATCTTAGGTACTCCGACTCACACCAAGGATCTCCTCGTGGCCAAGGCACCCATCATCTCCCCGACAACTCGACCGACGACTCGGGCTCCCAGGTCGTCGGCAAGGGCCGCCCGACGCCGAGCAGGCGTGAGCGCGAGAAGGCGAACCTCCGGCCGCTGGTCGCGACGGGCAAGGAAGCGCAGAAGGCCCAGCGTGACCGCGTCGCCGAGCAGCGCAACCGCGCCCGCATCGGAATGGCGAACGGCGAAGAGAAGTTCATGCCGGCCCGCGACAAGGGGCCGCAGCGCCG
Source organism: Frondihabitans sp. PAMC 28766 (assembly GCF_001577365.1). Lineage (NCBI taxonomy): Bacteria > Bacillati > Actinomycetota > Actinomycetes > Micrococcales > Microbacteriaceae > Frondihabitans > Frondihabitans sp. PAMC 28766. Next base: position 2,501,727 of record NZ_CP014513.1, on the reverse strand, counting down.
CTTCGTGCGCGACTACGTCGACGCGCGGTACAGCGTCGGCGAGCTGCTGATCCCGATGATGGTGCTCATCCTCATCCTGACGGCGGTGCCCGCGGTCTCGCGCTACTCGACCTACATCATCTGGGCCTACCTCGTCATTGCGATCGTCGACTGCCTGCTCGCCGGGCAGCGCATCAACAAGAAGCTCGCCGAGAAGTTCGGGGCTGACAACGTCGAGCGCGGTCTGCGGCTGTACGTCGGCATGCGTGCCTGCCAGCTGCGCGTCATGCGTCAGCCCAAGCCGCAGGTGAAGCGCGGGCAGCACCCCGCTCTGTAGCGCGTCAACTGGTCGTGGTGACGGTTCTGCTCAGCCGCGACGCAGGGCGAGCAGGCCGCGGTTGATCGCGCGGGCCCACAGCGGCCCGAGATACAGGAATCCCGTGTAACCCTGCACCAGTGTGGCCCCGGCTTCGAGGCGCTCGTGCACGTCGGCCGCGGTGAACACTCCCCCGACCGAGATCACGCACAGCCCGGCCGGCGCCGAGTCGCGGATGATGCGCAGCACGTCGAGCGATCGCGGCGCCAACGGCGCCCCGGAGAGCCCCCCGGCGCCGGCCGTCTCGACGTCGCGCTTCGACGAGGCGAGGCCCGCCCGAGAGAGCGTGGTGTTCGTGGCGATGATGCCCGCCAGGCCGAGCTCGACGACCAGGTCGGTCACGCGGCGGATCGCGTCGTCGTCGAGATCCGGCGCGATCTTGACGAGCACCGGCGTGCGGCCTGCGGCGTCGCGCACCGCGGTCAGGAGGGGTGCCAGCTTGTCGATCTCCTGAAGGCCGCGAAGGCCCGGAGTGTTGGGCGACGACACGTTGACGGCGAGATAGTCGGCGAGCGGGGCCAGCAGCCGAGTCGAGATCAGGTAGTCGTCGACCGCGTCGTCGACGTCGACGACGCGGCTCTTGCCGATGTTGACGCCGATCACGGGACGGTGACGAATGTGACGCGCTCGCCCGACCTCGCCGGCCGCTTTGACGGCGCCCCCGTTGTTGAATCCCATGCGGTTCACCACCGCGTGATCGGCCGCCAGGCGGAACAGGCGCGGGCGGTCGTTGCCGGGCTGGGGTTTCGCCGTGATGGTGCCCACCTCGACGTGCCCGAAGCCGAGCACACCGAGGCCGGCGATCCCGCGGGCGTCTTTGTCGAATCCTGCCGCCACGCCGAAGGGCGACGGGAAGGTGAGACCCAACGTGTCGACGCGCAGCGACCGGTGCGGCTTGGTGAAGCGCCGCACGATGCCGCCGAGGTGCAACCGCGGGACGGCGCGGATGAATGAGAACGCGAAGTGATGCGCCCACTCGGGGTCCGTGCGCACGAAGAACTTCGCGAAGATGAAGTGGTAGAGGCCCTTGTCGCCGACGCCGGGCTCGGAGGTCATTCGGCGGCCGCCGACGCCTCGCGCGCAGGTTTGCCGGCGTGCTCGGCACGCAGCTGGCGGATCGAGTCTTCGAAGTCGTCGAGCGACTCGAACGCCTGATAGACGCTCGCGAATCGCAGGTAGGCCACCTCGTCGAGCTCACGGAGGGGCGGCAGGATCGCGAGCCCCACCTCGTTCGCATCGATCTGAGACGCGCCGCTGGCCCGGACGGCCTCCTCGACCTTCTGCGCCAGCACCGCCAGGTCGCCGTCGGTGACCGGTCGGCCCTGGCACGCCTTGCGCACGCCCGAGATGATCTTCTCGCGGCTGAAGGGCTCGAGCACGCCGTTGCGCTTGATCACCGCGAGGCTCGCGGTCTCGGTCGTCGAGAAGCGGCGACCGCAGTTCGGGCACTGCCTCCGGCGGCGGATCGAGGTGCCGTCGTCGCTGGTGCGGGAGTCGACTACGCGGGAATCGGGGTGACGGCAGAAGGGGCAGAACATCGTGCACCAAGGTTACCGCGAGGAGTCGGGCCCCAGGATGCCACGGGGCCGCGAGTCAGGGTCGTTCGAGGCGCGCCGAGACGGCCTCGCCGTGCGCCGGCAAGAGCTCGGCCTGCGACAGGGCGACGAGGCGTTCGGCCACCTCGGCCAGCGGCTCGGCCGTGTAGCGGACGATCTGCTGCGGGCGCAGGAAGGTGTAGGCGCCCAGCCCCGACGAGAACCGGGCCTGCCCGCCTGTCGGCAGCACGTGGTTCGACCCGGCGAGGTAGTCGCCGAGGCTCACCGGCGTGCTCGGCCCGACGAAGATCGCGCCGGCATTCAGGATCAGCGCGAGGACGGCCTCATCGTCGGCCGTCTGGATCTCGAGGTGCTCGGGCCCGTAGGCATTGCTGAAGGTTGCGGCAGTCGCCAGGTCGTCGACCAGCACGAGGGCCGACTGCGGCCCGGTCAGCGCAGTCGTCACGCGCTCGGCACTCCGGGTGCGCGGGGTCAGCCGGGCGACCTCGGCGTCGACGCGCTCGGCCAGGGCGGCCGAGTCGGTGACCAGCAGGGAAGAAGCCTGCTCGTCGTGTTCGGCCTGGCTGATGAGATCGACGGCGATGAGCGTGGCATCGGCCGATGCATCGGCGATGACCAGGATCTCGGTCGCCCCGGCCTCCGCGTCGATCCCGACTCGGCCCCGGACGAGGCGCTTCGCGGCCGCGACGAAGTTGTTGCCCGGGCCGGTGATCACCTGGACGGGCTCGAGCCCGAGGTCGTCGACACCGTAGGCGAGCGCGCCGATCGCCCCGGCACCGCCCATGGCGTAGACCTCGTCGATACCGAGCAGGCCGGCCGCGCCGAGGATCGCCGGGTGCACCGACCCGCCGAACTCGGCCTGCGCTGGAGACGCGAGAGCGATCGACTTGACGCCGGCGACCTGGGCGGGGACGACGTTCATCACGACGCTCGACGGGTAGACGGCCTTGCCGCCGGGTACGTAGAGGCCGGCGCGGGCGACGGGCTGCCACCGCTGCACGATGGTGGCGCCGGCTGCGGGGTGAGTGGTCTTCGACTCGGGCACTTGCGCGCGGCTCGACTCGGTCACGCGGGCGATCGACTCGGTGAGCGCGGCGCGGACGAGAGGGTCGAGCCCGGCGACGGCATCGGCGATGGCCGCGGCCGGTACACGAAGGGCGGCGGGGCGCACGCGGTCGAAGCGCTCGGCCTGTTCGAGCAGGGCAGCGGACCCGTGCTGGCGCACGTCGTCGATCAGAGTCGCGGCGGCCGCGGTCGCGTCGTTCACGTTGCCCGTGGCGCGGGGCACGATCGCAAGCAGCTGCGCCGAACTGAGGGTCTGACCGCGGAGGTCTGTGAGCGTCATCATGGCCCACCCAGCCTACCGGCCGCCCTCCGGCCTGACTCTGGCCGGCTGACTCACGCCCGCAGCCCTCACTACCGCCGCGAGATGGCCCGTCCGACGGATCAGAGCTCGCCGCGCGGTCGGACAGGCCATTTGACACCGTGCCGCGATGCGATCCCGGCCGCGACATCGCGACCACGGTCGCCCCTGGGCTCCGCGAGCGACGAACGTGGCGATTTCACGCAGACGCGAGCGCTGGCCGCGGCCGCCCGTCACTGGCAGTGGCCCCGGATCGCATCAGAGCAGACGCTAGAGCAGACAGCCGGGCCCGAGCAGGCTCTTGAGCTCGCCGTAGAGGTCGGCGGTGATGTCGACCGGCAGCGGGATCTCGAAGGTGCGGGCGTTGTCGCCCTTGAGCAGCCGCAGCCGCACCTCGGTGTCGCCGGCGTGGCGGCCGAGGACAGCGCCGAGCTCGGCGACGACGTCGGTGGTCGCCCGGAACTCGGGCATGCTCAGCACGAGTGGACCGTTGCTGGCGGCGACGCCGAGGTCGGGCATGAAGATGGTCACGGCGTGGAGGTTCTTGCCGTCGTCGCGCACACCGACCCGGCCCTTGAGCACGACCACCGAGTCACCCACGAGCGTCGGCCCGAACTCTTGATAGGTCTTGCCGAGGAACATGACGGAGATCTCGCCCGAGAAGTCTTCGACGGTGATGATGCCGTAGGGGTTGCCCGAATTGCGGGCGACGCGGTGCTGCACGCTCGTGATGAGGCCTGCGACCGTGACGGTCTCGCCGTCGATGGAGTCGTCGGCGGCCGTGATCGTCGAGATCGTCGTCGACGCGTGCTTGGCCAGCGCCAACTCGAGCCCGGCCAGCGGGTGGTCGGAGACGTAGAGGCCGAGCATGTCGCGCTCGAACGCCAACTTGTCGCGCTTCGACCACTCGGGCCGCGGCGGGACCTGCTGCACCTGGGCCGGTTCGTCCCACAGCGAGTCGAAGTCGAAGCCGACCTGGCCGTTGGCCTCGGCTCGTTTCTCGCTGACGGCCGCTTCGACGGCGCCCTCGTGGATCTCGACGAGGGCACGCCTCGTGTCGCCCATCGAGTCGAACGCGCCGGCCTTGACCAGCGACTCGACCGTGCGCTTGTTGGCGACGGGGATCGGCACCTTGCGCAGGAAGTCGTGGAAGGAGGTGAACGCGCTCTCTTTCTGACGGGCGGCGATGATGTGGTCGACGACGTTGAAGCCCACGTTGCGGATCGCGCCCATGCCGAAGCGGATGTCTTCGCCGACGGCGGCGAAGAAGCCGATCGACTCGTTGACGTCGGGCGGCAGCACCTTGATGCCCATGCGGCGGCACTCGTTGAGGTAGAGGCCGAGTTTGTCGCGCGAGTCGCCGACGCTCGTCAGCAGCGCTGCCATGTACTCGGCGGGGTAGTGCGCCTTGAGGTAGGCCGTCCAGTAGGAGACGACGCCGTAGGCGGCCGAGTGCGCCTTGTTGAAGGCGTAGTCGGAGAAGGGCAGCAGGATGTCCCAGATCTTCTGCACGGCGTCGGCCGAGTAGCCGTTGTCGAGCATGCCCTGCTGGAACCCGGCGAACTGCTTGTCGAGCTCGCTCTTCTTCTTCTTGCCCATGGCGCGGCGGAGGATGTCGGCCTGGCCGAGCGAGAAGCCGGCCAGCTTCTGTGCGACGCTCATCACCTGCTCTTGGTAGATGATCAGGCCGTAGGTGCCGCCGAGCACCTCGCGCAGCGGCTCTTCGAGCTCGGGGTGGATCGGCGTGATCTCTTGCAGGCCGTTCTTGCGCAGCGCGTAGTTCGTGTGCGAGTTCGCGCCCATGGGACCCGGGCGATACAGGGCGATGACGGCTGAAATGTCTTCGAAGTTGTCGGGCTTCATCAACCGGAGGAGCCCGCGCATGGGGCCGCCGTCGAGCTGGAAGACGCCCAGCGTGTCGCCGGAGGAGAGCAGATCGTACGCGCCCTTGTCGTCGAGCTCGAGGTCTTCGAGCACGAGGTCGAAGTCGCGGTTCGACTTGATGTTGTCGAGGGCGTCGTTGATGATCGTGAGGTTGCGGAGCCCCAGGAAGTCCATCTTGATCAGGCCGAGCGCCTCGCTGGCCGGATAGTCGAACTGGGTGACGATCTGGCCGTCCTGCTCGCGCTTCATGATCGGGATGATGTCGATCAGCGGGTCGCTCGACATGATCACGCCAGCGGCGTGCACGCCCCACTGGCGTTTCAGGCCTTCGAGCCCGAGCGCCGTGTCGAAGACGGTCTTCGCCTCGGGGTCGCCCTCGACGACGGCCCGGATGTCGCCGGCCTCTTTGTAGCGGGAGTGCTCGCGGTCGAAGATGCCGGTGAGCGGGATGTCCTTGCCCATGATCGCCGGCGGCATCGCCTTGGTCAGCTTCTCACCCATGCCGAACGGGAAGCCGAGCACGCGGGAGGAGTCTTTGAGCGCCTGCTTCGCCTTGATCGTGCCGTAGGTGACGATCTGGGCGACGCGCTCGGAGCCGTACTTGTCGGTCACGTAGTTGATGACCTCGGTGCGGCGGCGGTCGTCGAAGTCGACGTCGAAGTCGGGCATCGAGACGCGGTCGGGGTTGAGGAAGCGCTCGAAGATCAGCCCGTGGCGCAGCGGGTCGAGGTCGGTGATTCGCATGGCGTAGGCGGCCATCGACCCGGCGCCCGAGCCACGGCCCGGCCCCACGCGGATGCCGTTGTCTTTCGACCAGTTGATGAAGTCGGCGACCACCAGGAAGTAGCCGGGGAAGCCCATCTGGCGGATGACGCCGACCTCGTAATCGGCACGCTCGCGCACCTCGTTCGGGATGCCGTCGGGGTAGCGGTAGTCGAGGCCCTTCTCGACCTCTTTGACGAACCAGGTGTCTTCGGTCTCGCCCTCGGGCACGGGATACCGGGGCATGTAGTTGGCCTCGGTGTCGAACTTGACCTCGCAGCGCTCGGCGATCAGGAGCGTGTTGTCGCAGGCCTCGGGGTGGTCGCGGAAGAGATGGCGCATCTGCGCAGCCGTCTTGAGGTAGAACTCGTCGGCGTCGAACTTGAAGCGGTTGGGGTCGGACAGGGTGGAGCCCGACTGGACGCAGAGGAGGGCCGCGTGGCTCGTCGCGTCGTGCTCGTGCGTGTAGTGGAGGTCGTTCGTGGCGACGAGAGGCAGGTCGAGCTGCTTGGCGAGCTTCAGGAGGTCGCCCATGATGCGCTTCTCGATGCCGAGCCCGTGGTCCATGATCTCGGCGAAATAGTTCTCTTTGCCGAAGATGTCGCGGAAGTCGGAAGCCGCCTTCAGCGCCTCGTCGTACTGCCCGAGACGGAGGCGTGTCTGCACCTCGCCGCTGGGGCAACCGGTGGTGGCGATGAGGCCGGAGGAGTATTCGGAGAGCAGCTCGCGGTCCATGCGGGGCTTGAAGTAGTAGCCCTCGAGCGAGGCCTTCGACGACAGGCGGAAGAGGTTGTGCATGCCCTCGGTCGTCTCGGACAGGAGGGTCATGTGCGTGTACGAACCGGCGCCCGACACGTCGTCACGGCCTCCGTCGCCCCACTTGACGCGGGTCTTGTCGGAGCGGTGCGTGCCCGGCGTGATGTAGGCCTCGGTGCCGATGATCGGCTTGAGGCCGGCGGCGGTCGCGGTCTTGTAGAAGTCGAACGCGCCGAACATGTTGCCGTGGTCGGTGACCGCCACGGCGGGCATGCCCTGCTTGACGGCCTCGTCGACCATGGGCGCCACGCGGGCCGCGCCGTCGAGCATCGAGTATTCGCTGTGGACGTGCAGGTGCACGAAGGAATCGGTGCTTGTCGGCAACGGCTCTCCTGTGAAAATCGACCGCTCGAGTAGTGGACTTCTTAGAGACTAACGGCGACCGCCGACACGGCTCGGCGTGTCGCGCGGGTCGGTCGGGTCAGGCGGCCCGAAGCACTTCAAGTGCGAGTTGAAGGTCTGCGGGATACTCCGAGCGGAACGACACCCACTCTCCCGTCGCCGGGTGGTCGAAGCCGAGCTGGACGGCGTGCAGCCACTGCCTCGTGAGGCCGAGACGCGCCGACAGCGTCGGGTCGGCGCCGTACAGCGTGTCGCCGACGCAGGGGTGCCGCTGCGCGGCCATGTGCACCCGGATCTGATGGGTGCGGCCGGTCTCGAGGTGCACCTCGAGCAGAGACGCGGCACGGAACGCCTCGACGGTCTCGTAGTGCGTCACCGAGGGCTTCCCGTCGACCACGACGGCGAACTTCCACGACGACGAGGGGTGTCGGCCGAGGGGTGCGTCGATCGTGCCGACGAGCGGATCGGGGTGGCCCTGCACGACGGCGTTGTAGATCTTCTCGACCGTCCGCTCGCGGAAGGCCTGCTTGAGGATCGTGTAGGCGCGCTCGCTCTTGGCGACGACCATGAGGCCCGACGTGCCGACGTCGAGCCGGTGCACGATGCCGGCGCGCTCGGCGGCGCCGCTGGTGGCGATGGTGAAGCCCGCGGCGGCGAGTCCTCCGAGCACGGTGGGGCCCGTCCAGCCCACCGACGGGTGCGCGGCGACACCGACGGGCTTGTCGACGACCACGAGGTCGTCGTCGTCGTAGACGATGCCCATGCCCGGCACGTCGACCGCCACGACGGTCGGCCCCTGCTTGGGCTCCCAGGTGACCTCGAGCCAGGATCCGGCATCCAGGCGATCCGATTTGCCGACGGCCTTCTGGTCGACGGTCACACCGCCTGACGACGCCACTTCGGCGGCGAAGGTGCGACTGAACCCGAGCAGTTTGGCGAGGGCGGCGTCGACGCGTTCGCCGGCCAGCCCGTCGGGGACGGGCAGCGACCTGGTCTCGCTCACGAGGGCGACTCGGTTGGCCGGTCGGCGGCGGGCTCCGTCGGCTGCGAGACAGCGCGGTCGTCCGCGAGATCGGCCTCGATCGCTTCGACTTCGAGGGCCCGGTCTTCGGCGGCCTGCGCCTGCGCCACGGCGCCGTCGGCGTCGGCCGTCGTCGGTCGCTTGGACGCGCGGCGCCCGTCGAGCCCGACCCCGAGCAGAGTGAGCAGCAGCAGCAGGCCCATGCTCGAGACGATGAACGTGTCGGCGATGTTGAAGATGGCCGGCAGGATCCAGGGGAGGTAGATGAAGTCGACGACGTGGCCGACACCGAACCCCGGCTCGCGCAAGAGGCGGTCGGTGAGGTTGCCACAGGTGCCGCCGAGCAGCATGCCGAGCATGAGGGCCCAGCGGGTCGACTGGATGCGGCGGATCAGCACGACGATGGCCGCGACGACAGCTGCGGCGACGAGCGAGAAGATCCAGGTCTGGCCCGTGGCGAACGAGAAAGCGGCGCCCGGGTTCTTGACGAAGTGCAGGTGCAGAAGACCACCGAACAGCGATCTGTCTTGGCCCACCGTCATGCTCGAGACGATGAGGTGCTTCGTGCCCTGGTCGAGCAGATAGACGACGACAGCGACGAAGGCCAGTGTCAGCAGAACGCGGACACTGGCCTTCGGGGCTGCGGAGGTGCTCGACCGAGGGGACGAGCTAGTTGCTGCCAAAGCCCTGAGCGGACACGGGCTCGGGCGTCGACGAGGCGTCGCCCTCGAACTCGCGCAGTTGGCCCTCGATGTACGACTTGAGCTTCGAACGGTAGTCGCGCTCGAACGTGCGCAGGTCGTCGATGCGGTGCTCGAGGCCGATGCGCTCGTTATCGAGGCGCTCGACCTGGGCGCGCTGCTCGGTCTCGATCTTCTGCTGGCGGGCGGCGAAGTCGGCCTCGAAGGCGTCGTTCTTGGCCTTCTGCTCGGCCTCGACCTGGGCGACCTGGGCGCGGTGCTCGTTCTCGAACTGCTCGACCTGCGCCTTCTGCGCGGTCTCGGCCTCGGAGACGATCCGAGCGGCGGTGGCGTGACCCTCGGCAATGAGCGCGTCGCGCTTCTCGATGCCTTCGCGCACGTGCTCTTCATGCAGGCGGCGAGCGAGCTGCAGGAGGTTGTTGGTGCTGGTGGTCTCGTCGACGGACGGGGCGACGTAGGCCGGCGCCGCGGCGACAGCAGCCGGGGCGGCGGGCTCGGGCGCGGCGACCGGCTCGGGCGCGGCAGCGACGGGCTCGGGTTCGACGACCGGCTCGGGCTCGGGTGCCGGCGTGGCGGCAACGGGTGCCTCGACCGGCGCGGGCGCAGCCGAAGCGGTGCGCTGCATCTCTTCGGCCTTCGAATCGCTCGTCGCGAGGCGCTGCCGCAGGTCTTCGTTCTCTTGGCCGAGTCGGCGGAGTTCGACGACCACTTCGTCGAGGAAGTCGTCGACCTCGTCTTGGTCGTACCCCTCACGGAACTTGGTCGGCTGGAACCGCTTGTTGACTACGTCTTCAGGCGTCAAAGCCATTGCCGTCACCTCGTGAATCTTCTGGATCATGGTCTGGGTGATGCCCCGGATTGCCCGCCGGGTGAACGGCAGGGCGCACGCAGAGCACCGTGCGTTGACAGCCTACAACGACAACAGTCGACCTGACCTGAAGGCTGAAGGTCGTGCCGCGCGGAATGTCGCGAAGGGCATGGCGTCAATCACGACGCGCAGGGAGCCGGTCAGTACGAGTGGCTGAGGCTTGACGCGACGCTCATCAGGATCACGACGATCAGCATCACGATGCTCCAGCCGAAGTCGAGCGCCACCGAACCCAGGCGAATGGGCGGGAGGACACGCCGCAGGGCTTTGATGGGCGGGTCGGTCACCGTGTAGGTGACCTCGGCGAGGATGAGGAGCACCCCGCGGGGCCGATACGACCGGGCCACCGACCGCGTCAGATCGTAGATGAACCGCGCCCACATCAGCAGGAAGAAGATCAGAAGGGCGACGTAGACGATGGACGCGATCAGGTGGACGATCATGGGTGGGCCATCAACTCGCACGGCTCAGGCGCAGGGTGCCCTGCGGGGGTAGGACTCAGGAAAGGGGTGTCACGACTGGGCGAAGAACGACGCCTCGATGTCGGACTCTACCTCAGCCTGATCCCCGCTCACTGCGATGTGCGACGGCGAGAGCAGGAACACCTTATTGGTGACGCGCTCGATCTTGCCGTAGAGCCCCTGCGACAGACCGCTGGCGAAGTCGACCAGGCGGCGCGCGTCGCTCTCGCTCATCTGCGACAGGTTGATGATGACGGGGATCCCGTCGCGGAAGCTGGCGGCGATCGACTGCGCGTCCTTGTACTCGCGCGGGTGGACCGTAAGGATTTCGTTCATCTCGGTGGGGGCCGCAATCTTTGTCGACGTGGGGCGACGCAGAGGCGTCACGGGTGCGCGGGTGGGCGTGGGGGCGGCTGCGGCCTGCGCGGGCGAGGCCGGTGCGCGCTTCTGCGAGGCGCGGGCGGTGGCCGGGGCGTGCGACGACGAGGCGTGCGGCGCGGGAGCCTGCTGGGGCACGGGCTGCACGACGGGCTGCGGCACGGTCTCCTGCGCGTCGGCCGCGGCGCGGTCGTGCTGGTCGTCGTACTCGAGCTCTTCGTCGGCGAGGCCGAGGTAGATCAGGCTCTTCTTCAGCGGGTTCGCCATGGTGTCCTCCGTCTAGCAGTCCCGAACAAATCGTGTGCGGCCAGATTAACGAGCGTCCGGGCGGTTTCCCGTGATTGCCGTTCCGATTCGCAGGTGTGTCGCGCCTTCCGCGATCGCCTCGGCGAAGTCGTGCGACATCCCGGCGGAGATGGCGGTCGCCGCACGGTCGAGCGAGATCACGCGTTCGCTCATCCCCCGCAGCCGGGCGAAGGCCCGGCCGGGCTCCTCGTCGAGGGGCGCCACGGCCATCACACCGCGCAGCACGATGCCGGGGGCCTCGAGCACGCGCAAAGCCGCCTTCTCGAGATCCTGCTCTCGCACCCCGCCCCGCGCCGGGTCGTCGGTGAGGTTGACCTGCACGAACCCGTCGATCACCGAGCCGTCGTCCGAGGCGAGCGCGTCGATGACCGAGTCGCGGTCGAGCGAGTGCACGGACGACGCGTAGGCGCGCGCCTGTCGGGCCTTCTTCGACTGCAGCTGGCCGACGAAGTGCCAGCGGAGCCCGGAGAGGTCGGCGGTCTCGAGAGCCTTCGCCTGGGCCTCCTGGTGGCGGTTCTCGCCGACGTCGCGGAGCCCCAAAGCGTGGAGCTCGCGGACGAGCGACGCCGGGTGGAACTTCGTCACCACGATCGTCGTGAGCTCGGCGGGGTCGCGGGACGCCGAACGGGCCGCGTCGGCGATACGCCCGAAGACGTCGTCGACACGGCCCGCGAGTTCAGAGCTGTCAGCCGTGATACGACCCTCTATTTCAGGAAGTCGGGGACGTCGAGGTCGTCGTCACCGTCGTCGAACACCGGGTCGGGGCTCTGCGTCGCAGGCTCTTCGGCGCGCTGGTACGAGGGCACCGAGCCGCTGTCGGCGATCGCGCTGACGCCGGCGACCGTGGTGGTGGCGGGGCCGTCGGTCGCGACGAAGCTCTCGCGGCGCTCTTTCGACTTGGTAGTCGGCTCGCCGTTGTCGAAGCCGGCGGCGATCACTGTGACGCGGACCTCGTCGCCGAGGGTGTCGTCGATCACGGCGCCGAAGATGATGTTGGCCTCGGGGTGGACGGCCTCCTGCACCAGGCGGGCGGCGTCGTTGATCTCGAAGATGCCGAGGTTCGAGCCGCCCTGGATGGAGAGCAGCACTCCGTGGGCGCCGTCGATGGACGCCTCCAGCAGAGGCGATGCGACTGCCAGCTCGGCGGCCTTGATCGCGCGGTCGGCCCCGCGGGACGAGCCGATGCCCATCAGCGCGGATCCTGCGCCCTGCATCACGCTTTTGACGTCGGCGAAGTCGAGGTTGATGAGCCCCGGGGTCGTGATGAGGTCGGTGATGCCCTGCACACCGGCAAGCAGCACCTGGTCGGCCGTGCCGAAGGCCTCGACCATCGAGATGCCGCGCTCGGAGATCTCGAGGAGGCGGTCGTTCGGCACCACGATGAGGGTGTCGACCTCTTCTTTGAGCTGTGCCACGCCGGCCTCGGCCTGAGCCTGGCGGCGACGGCCCTCGAAGCCGAACGGCTTCGTGACGACACCGATCGTCAAGGCGCCGATCGACTTGGCGATTCGAGCCACGACCGGAGCACCGCCCGTGCCGGTGCCACCGCCCTCGCCCGCGGTGACGAAGACCATGTCGGCCCCGGCGAGGGCCTCCTCGATCTCTTCGGCGTGGTCTTCGGCGGCGCGACGGCCCACCTCGGGGTCGGCGCCGGCGCCGAGACCGCGGGTGAGCTCGCGGCCGACGTCGAGCTTGACGTCGGCGTCGCTGAGCAGCAGCGCCTGGGCATCGGTGTTGATGGCGATGAACTCGACTCCGCGGAGACCGAGTTCGATCATGCGGTTGACGGCGTTGACGCCACCGCCGCCGACACCGACGACCTTGATCACGGCGAGGTAGTTATGGTTCGTTGTCACGTCCGGCCTCCGGCTGAAAATACGGGAAAATCACAAGAGCTGACTCGCGCCTAACCCTAAACATCTACTTGAGGGTTAAAGTTATGCGGAGTATGCATATCGTGCAGTCACAAGGTAGGTGCGCGAACTGGCCCCCGCCTCGATGTGTTCCGCGTGTCGCGAAACACCGCGGCGAATCGGTCTCACTTGGTGCGGATGATGCCGTTGTCGGGCGCCGAGACGTCGTACTCGACCGACTGGTTCGGGTTCGTGGCCTTGTGGCTCTTGATCAGGCCGGTCAGCAGCTGAGCCTTCTGCGTCGACGAGTCGGCGCCGCCCCAGACGACCTGTTCGCCCGTCGTGAGCCCCAGCGTGACGTCGTTGGGAGTCGATGCCGAGACCGTCTTCACGGTCGCCCGGAGCTGGGCCGGCAGCGACAGCAGCACCTCGGCCGCTGCCCGATAGACGGTGCCGTCGACCGTCGCGCCCTTGATGTCGACCAGCGGCACGCCGGCCGGCTGCTTCGGAGACGTCGAGATGACGATGCCCGCCGGGTCGACGAGCTCGAAGGTCGTGCCGACTTTCACCGACGCGATCGGCTCGCGCTCGGTGATCCTGATCACCAGGGTGTGGGGCGGTCGGGTCTCGGTGACGTACGACTCGATCAGCGGGAAGTTCGACAGGTCGTGCTTGACGGTGGTGAAGTCGACGGTCGCGAGGGGCTTGCCGATCTGGCCGTCGAGCGACTTGAGCACGGCGGTGCGATCGACCCGGCTCGTGCCCTCGACGTCGATGTGCTGCAGCGACAGCAGCGGCGAGAAGACGCTGATCGTGACCGACCCCACGAGCACGACCGCGACGGCGCCCGCCGTGATCCAGGTGGCGCGCCGATGTCGGCTGCGGCGGGTGAAGCGGCGCACCTCGGCGCGCTCGACAGCGCGGCGGGCCGCGCGGGCTCGGCGCGCGAGGCGACGCGCGGCGACGGAGCGCTGGCGCGCCTCGGCCTTCGACGTGTCACGAGCGGGGAGGAACGCAGGATCGGCGGGCTCGGCTTCACGTGTCGGCCCCGGCGCCTCGGTCGGCCGCGCCTTCTCGGCGGGCCGTGTGGCGGTCGTGGTGCTGGTCGCGGTGCTGGTTGCGGCCCTGGTCTTCGAGCGCTCCGCCTGCGCCTGGTCTCCTGCCGCTGCACGTGTCGGCTCGGCCGTCGCCGACTCGGGCGACGCCTCCGCCTTCGGCCGCGGCGGCGGAACCCGGTCGAACCCCTCGGGACGCTTCATCGGGCCTCGGTCACTCCCCGCGCCCGGCGACGCGGCGGCCGCGACTTCGGTGCGCTCGAGGCTGCCGAGCAGCTGCGGCACGATGCGGTAGACGTCGCCGCAGCCGAGGGTGATCACGAAGTCGCCGTCGCGGGCGACCTCGGCGACGCGGTCGGCGGCCGCCTGCCAGTCGGGCACGTAGTCGACCTTCGACGCGTCGTGGAAGCGCTCGGAGACGAGAGCCCCGGTGACACCGGGCACCGGGTCTTCGCGCGCGCCGTAGACGTCGAGCACGACCGTGTGGTCGGCGAGGGTCTCGTAGGCGTCGGCGAACTCCCCCGCCATCATCTGCGTGCGGCTGTAGAGGTGCGGCTGGTGCACGGCGATGAGACGGCCGCCGCCGACGACCGAGCGCGCGGCCTGCAGGGCCGCCTGCACCTCGGTCGGGTGGTGCGCGTAGTCGTCGTAGACGCTGACGCCGCGCACGGTGCCGTGCAGTTCGAAGCGGCGCTGAGTGCCGCCGAAGATCTCGAGCCCCGAGATCGCCTCCTCGGGGGTGAGGCCGACGCCGACGAGCACGGCGTAGGCGCCGGCCGCGTTGAGGGCGTTGTGGTGCCCGGGCACGGCGAGCTGCACGCGCCGGTCGACGCCCTCGTGCGAGAGCGTGAAGGCGACGGGGCCGGAGGAGGTGACGTCGGAGACCTTCACGTCGGCATCCTGCGCCCGGCCGAACGTGACGACTCGCGAGGCATCGAGCGACTTCGTGACCTCGACGGCCCCGGTGTCGTCGCTCGAGATGACGACGAACTCGGCCGCAGCCGAGGCGAACTCGACGAACGCCTGGTCGAAGGCCTCGCGCGAGCCGTAGTGATCGAGGTGGTCGGCGTCGACGTTGGTGATGAGGGCGATCGAGGTGTCGTAGAGCAAGAAGGAGCCGTCCGACTCGTCGGCCTCGATCACGAAGAGGTCGTCGCCGCCGCCGCGTGCGCTGACGCCGAGCGACTGGATCACGCCGCCGTTGACGAAGTTCGGGTCGCGGCCGGCCTCGAGCAGCGCCGTGATGACCATGCCGGTCGACGTCGTCTTGCCGTGGGCGCCGGCGACCGAGACGAGACGGTGGCCGCCGATCAGCCAGGCGAGCGCCTGCGAGCGGTGCAGCACCGGGATGTCGTGGGCGAGGGCGTACTGGTATTCGGGGTTGTCCTGCCAGAGGGCACCGGTGACGACCAGCGTGTCGGCGTCGCCGACGTTGGCGGCGTCGTGCCCGACGGCGATCGTCGCGCCGAGGTCGCGGAGGGCCTGGACGTTGGCGCTCTCGCGCGAGTCGGAGCCGGTCACCCGGTGCCCCTGGGCGAGGAAGACGCGGGCGATGCCGCTCATGCCCGAGCCACCGACACCGACGAAGTGGACGCTGCCGATGGTCTCGGGCAGGGGTTGGTCGAGGTCGGGCTTGATCATCGCCCCTCCGATCGGGTCGCAGCAGCGGGGGGAACGTGAGGCGCCGGCGCAGAGCTCTGTGCTGACCGCGGCGTCGCCTCGAGCACGAGGTCGACCATTCGATCGGCGCCGTCGCGAACGCCGACGGACGCGGCGCGCGCCGCCATGTCGGCGATCCGGGCCCGATCGAGCAGAGTCGGCACCAGCTCTTTGCGCACCCACGCCGGAGTGAACTGCTCGTCGGCGACGATCTCGGCTCCGCCGGCGGCGACGACGTCAGTGGCGTTGAACCTCTGCTCGCCGTTGCCGACGGGGTACGGCACCAGGATCGAGGGCAGGCCGAGGGCGGTCAGTTCGCTGACCGTCGCCGAGCCCGAGCGCGAGACGACGAAGTCGGCGGCCGACAGTGCCAGGTCCATCCGGTCGCAGTACCTCAGCAGGTGGTAGTCGGCGAGCGAGGTCGACGTCAGATCGGACTTCTCGCCGGTGATGTGCAGGATCTGCCACCCGGCGCCGAGGATCGCCTCGGCCGAGCGCGAGATCGTGTCGTTGAGACGCCGAGCCCCGGTCGAGCCGCCGGTGACGAGCACGGTGGGCTTGGCGGGGTCGAGCCCGAAGTACTGCTGCGCCTCGGAGTGCGTCGCACGGCGGTCGAGCGTCTCGATCTCGTCGCGGAGAGGCATGCCGACCTGGCGCGAGTGGCGCAGCTTCGTCGAGGCGAAGACCACGCCGACGTGCGTGGTGACGTACGACCCGAGCACGTTCGCGATGCCGGGCTTGGCGTTGGCCTCGTGCACGACGATAGGCACCTTCGACCGCCACGCTGCGAGGTAGGCGGGGGCGGCCGCGTAGCCGCCGAACCCGACGACGACGTCGACGTGGTGCTCGCGCAGCAGACGTCGAACCCCCGCGATGGACGAGACGATGCGCTTCGGGAACCGCAGGGCTGCGCCGTTGAGACGGCGAGGGAAGGGCAGACGCGGCACTGTGAGCAGCTCGTAACCACGAGCGGGCACGAGGCGCGACTCGAGGCCCTCGGCCGTGCCGAGCACCAGGATCGTCGCATCGGCTTCGCGCCGCCGCAGCCGATCGGCCGTGGCGAGAAGCGGATTCACGTGGCCGGCAGTGCCGCCGCCGGCAAGCAGGTACGTCGTCACCGGAGAGACCCTACCGTCTCGCGCGCCGGGGCTGCTGGGATGCTGCTGGTCGGCGACTGCCGCACGAACGAGAGCACGACGCCGATCGCGAGCAGTGCGAAGATGAGCGATGATCCTCCCGCGGATATCAGGGGTAACGGGACGCCGAGGACGGGCAGGAGGCCGAGCACCACAGCGACGTTGACGAACGCCTGGCCGATCAGCCACATCATGATGGCGCCGGTCGTGATGCGGACGAAGGCGTCGTCCGAGCGGCGCACGACCTTGAAGAACGACACGGCGAGCACGATGAACAGGCCGAGCACGACGCACGCGCCGATCAACCCGAGCTCCTCGCCGATGATGGCGAAGATGAAGTCGTTGTCGGCCTCGGGCAGCCACGACCACTTGGCCTTGGAGTTGCCGAGCCCGACACCGAAGACGCCACCGGAGGCGAGGGCCCAGATGCCGTGGGTCGTCTGCCAGCAGGTCGACTGGTAGGCCTCGGCGGTGGAGCAGCCAGAGAGCCAGGCCGAGATGCGGCTGGTGCGCGAATTGCCGCCCAGCGTGACGACGGGGATCATCACCAGGATCGCGATCAGCGGCACGACGAGGAAGCGCAGGGGCACACCGGCCAGGAAGACCGCGACGCCGACCTCCATGAGGATGATGAGCGTCGTGCCCAGGTCGCCGCCGCGCATGACGAGGGCCACGGCGATCAGCACGACCGGCACCAGTGGCACGGCCACCTGCTTCCAGTCGGCTAGCTTGTTCTGCTTTCGCACCAGGATCGCCCCGATCCAGATGGCCAGGGCGAGCTTCAAGAACTCCGACGGCTGCGCGCTGAACGAACCGATATGGATCCAGTTGCGGTTGCCCTGGATGTCGACGCCGAGGGGCGTGAAGACGAGCAACTGCAAAAAGAGCGCCAGGCCGAGGAAGTGCCACGAGTACTTCTGCCAGAACGACACCGGGGCCCGCGTGGCGATCAGCATGAGCGGCACGCCGATCGCGGCGAAGATGCCCTGGCGCACAAAAGCGCCGAAGAAGTCGTGCGTGGCGACGTACTGCTCGACACTCGACGACGACAGCACCATGACCAGGCCGAAGACCGTGAGGAAGAGCGCGGTGCCGAGCACGACGAAGAACGTCGACCCCTCGGCGGCGAAGATCTTCTTGACCCGGACGACGGCCGCGCCGTTCGCGCTGAAAAGCGATGACTCGGCGAGTGTCGGATCCGCGGCCGGCGAAGCCCTAGGGGTTCGGCGTCGCGGGAGGCTCGATGGCGTGTCGGCCATCGGCGTCACCTCCCAGGTGTTCGTGGACTGCCCGGGCGAACGCGTCGCCGCGGGCGCCGTAGTCGGCGAATTGATCGAACGATGCCGCTGCCGGCGCGAGCAGGACGGTGTCTCCCGGCTCGGCGACCGACGCCGCGAAAGCCACGGCCCGCGTCATCACGAGTTCAGTGTCGGTCTCGTCGACCTCGAACAGCGGTATGCCGGGCGCGTGTCGCTCGAAGGCTTCCCTGAGTATCTGCCGGTCGGTGCCGATCAGCACGGCCGCCTTGACCCGGTCGGCGATGTCTTCGACCAGGGGCGCGACGTCGACGCCCTTGAACAGGCCGCCGACGATCCAGATCGGCGACTTCGCTGCGCGGAGCGACGCCGAGGCCGCGTGCGGGTTCGTCGCCTTCGAGTCGTCGATCCAGTCGATGCCGTCGCTGGCCGCGACGGGCTCGGACCGGTGGTGGTCGGCGTGGAAGACGCTGACCGCGAGCTGGATCGAGTCGGGCGCCACGTCGATCGCCCGGACGAGGGCGGCGGCGGCGAGCACGTCGGCGACCAGGTGGTCGGCGCCGAGCCCCGACGAACGCAGGGTCTCGAGCGTGGTGAGCTCGAGTGCCTTGTTCTGGCGGTCGGGCAGGAAGGCGCGGTCGACGAGCAGGTCTTCGGCGATGCCGAAGTCGCTGACGGGAGGGAGGTCGAGACCGAAGCCGACGGCGCGGCAGCCTTCTTCAACGTCGGCATCCTGCACCAGGCGCATCGTGGTCGCGTCGGCCCGGTTGTAGACGCAGGCGACGCGGGTGTTCGCGTAGACGCGACCCTTGGCCGCGCGGTAGGCGTCGGCACCGCCGTGCCACTCGAGGTGGTCGTCTTCGACGTTGAGGCAGACGCTGGCAGCAGGATGCAGGGCACCCGGGCCCTGGAGCGGCAGGTAGTGCAGTTGGTGGCTGGAGAGCTCGACCGCCAGCACGTCGAACCCGTTGGGCTCTCGCACGGCGTCGAGCACGGGCAGGCCGATGTTGCCGCAGGCGGCGACGCTCTTGCCGTCGGCTGCGACCATGGCCGCGACGAGCTGGGTGGTCGTCGTCTTGCCGTTCGTGCCGGTGACGAGCAGCCAGTCGGCCACGGGCGTGAACTTGTCGCGCACGCGCCAGGCGAGCTCGACGTCGCCCCAGACCGCGGCCGGTGACGCCGCCGCCCACAGCACGATCGGGTGGTGCGGTGCGAGGCCCGGGCTCACGACGACGACCTCGGGGTCGAACCCGACCAGCTCGGCGGGGGCCGCCTCGAGGTCGGAGGGCACGAAGCCGACGCCGATCACGCTCAGAAGGTCGGCCCTCTCGGCCGCGGGGCCCTCCTGGGCCTGCGGCGCGACCACGAGCACCTCGGCGCCCAGCTCGGCGAGAGTGTCGGCCGACGAGAAGCCGCTGACGCCGAGGCCGAGCACGGCGACGCGCAGACCCGTCCAGTCGGCGTGCCAGCTGACGAGCGTGTCGAGTCGGCGCTGCTCTGGAGTGCCGTCGCTCACGACTTGCTGATCCACTCGAGGTAGAACACGCCGATTCCGGCCGCGACGAAGAGCCCCGCGATGATCCAGAAGCGCACCACGACCGTCACCTCGGCCCAGCCCTTGAGCTCGAAGTGGTGATGCAAGGGGCTCATCAGGAAGATGCGCTTGCCGTGCGTCAGCTTGAAGTAGATCCGCTGCAGGATCACCGAGCCGGTCACGACGAGGAAGAGGCCGCCGATCAGCACGAGCAGCAGCTCGGTGCGGCTGAGGATCGCGAGGGCCGCCAGGGCACCGCCCAGGCCGAGCGAGCCGGTGTCGCCGAGGAAGATCTGCGCCGGCGACGTGTTCCACCACAGGAAACCGATCAGGCCGCCCGAGATGCAGGCCGCGACCACAGCGAGATCGAGCGGGTTCGTCGTGTTGTAGCAGGCGGCGTGCACGGCCCTGAGGCTGAAGCACGACTGGTTGGACTGCCAGAAGCCGATGAAGATGTACGAGCCGAGGGCCAGGATCGACGCACCGGTCGCGAGGCCGTCGAGCCCGTCGGCGACGTTGACGCCGTTCGAGGCCGACACCGTGATCAGCGTCACCCAGATCGCGAAGGCGATGCCGCCGACGATCGGCCCGAAGACGAACAGGTTGAGCCACGGGATGTCGCGCACGCCCGAGATGAAGTGCGAGGCCGCGCTCATCGCGTGCGGGCCGTTGTGGATCGACAGCGCGAGGGCCGCGAAGACGACGGCGACGATGACCTGGCCGAGGATCTTGGCCCAGCCGGTGAGCCCGAGGCTCCGCTGTCGGCGCACCTTGGTGAAATCGTCGAGGAAGCCGACGAAGCCGAGGCCCACCATCATGAGCAGCACGAGCATGCCCGAGAGGGTCAGCGGGTCGCCGCCGACGATGTGCCCCACGAAGTAGCCGAGCACCGTGCCGAGGATCAGCACCGTGCCCCCCATCGTGGCCGTGCCGCGCTTGGTGTGGTGCGACTGCGGGCCGTCGCTGCGGATGAACTGGCCCCAGCCGAGCCGGTGGAACAGCTTGATGAACAGCGGCGTCAGCAGCAGCGTGAAGACGAGCGACACGCCGCCGCCGATGAGGAGCGCGATCACGCGGTCACCCCGCCGAGGCGGTCGCCGAGGAACCGGAGCCCTGCCGACTTGGACGACTTCACGAGCACGACGTCTCCTTCACGCAGGTCGGGGTGCAGCGCCTCGTAGGCGGCCTCGATGTCGGGCACGAGCATCGACTCGCCGTCCCACGACCCTTCGAGGCCGGCCGCCATGTGGATGTGCCGGGCGCCGTCGCCGACGACCACGAGCTTCTGGATGTTGAGGCGCACGATGAGCCGGCCGATGCGGTCGTGCTCTTCGAGCGCGTACTCGCCGAGCTCGGCCATTTCGCCGAGCACCGCGATGGAGCGCTGCTCGGGGCCGACGATCGTGGCGAGGGTCTTGAGGGCCGCGGCGACCGAGTCGGGGCTGGCGTTGTACGCGTCGTTGATCACGGTGACGCCGCCCTCGACGGGCAGCACCTCCATGCGCCAGCGCTCGGCGCGCGTGACGCCCTCGAGCACGGTGGCGGCGCGATCGACGTCGAGACCCCACTCCCCCGTGACCGTCAACGCGGCGAGGGCGTTCATGACATGATGCTCGCCCAGGATGCGGAGTGCGACGCGGCGGGTGGCGCCGGGCGCGTGCAACGTGAACGAGGTGCCGTCGGCGGTCACGTCGATGTCGCTCGCGCGATAGGTCGCCTCGTCGCCGAGACCGAAGCCGACGACGCGGGCTCTGGTGATCTCGGCCATGCTCGCGACGCGGAAGTCGTCGACGTTCAGGATCGCGGTCGCCGTCTCGGGCAGATCGGTCACCATCTCCGACTTCGCCTTCTTGGTGGCCTCGATGCCGCCGAACTCGCCCGCGTGGGCGAGTCCGACCTTGAGCACGACGCCTGTGTCGGGCTGTGCGATCGACACCAGTCGAGCGATCTCGCCCGAGCCGGAGGCGCCCATCTCGACCACGAGGTACTTCGTGCCCTCGTCGATGCGGAGCATCGAGATCGGGGCTCCTACGTGGTTGTTGAACGACCCCTCGGGCGCGACGGTCGGGCCGAGGTCGGACAGGATCGCGCGGAGCATGTTCTTGGTGCTCGTCTTGCCGTTGGAGCCGGTGATGCCGACCACTCGCATCCTGCTGTCGTCGTCGGCCGCTGACTCGCGGACGCGGGCGACGACCTCACGGGCCAGGTCGGCGAGGGCTGTGACGCCGTTCTCGACGACGATCACCGGGGCGATCGTCGAGGCGGCGCTCTCGGCGACGATCAGGGCGGCGCCCTGCTCGACAGCCGCAGGCACGAACAGGATTCCGTCGGTCACCTCGCCGGGCAGCGCGAAGAAGATCGAACCAGGCGTGACGAGACGCGAGTCGGTCTCGACCGAGCCGTCGACCCGATCGGTGTCGACCGCGGGGGCGGCAAGGACGAGCCGGCCGCCGACGATCGAGGCGATCTCGGCGAGCGTGAGCGCGATCACTCGGCCCACCCGGCCTCGCGCAGCGCGGCGCGAGCCTCTTCGCGAGCGGAGTAGGGCGTGCGGATGCCGCGGATGTCGCGGTAGTCCTGATGCCCGGGGCCGGCCCACAGGATCGAGTCGCCCTCGTCGGCCAGCGAAACGGCCTTGCGGATGGCCGCCTCGGGCGGGCTCACCTCGTAGATCTCGTGATCCGGGTAGGCCTCGCGGGCGGCGTCGACCAGTGCCTTGCGGATCGAGTCGGGGTCTTCGAAGCGGGGGTGGTGGTCGGTGACGACCAGGATGTCGGACCCCGCTGCCCCGACTCGCGCCATCTCGGGGCGTTTCGTGGTGTCGCGGTCGCCATCGGCGCCGAACAGCATGATGACCTTGCCCGGCGTGAAGCGACGCACGGCCTTCAGCGTGTTGAGGAAGGCGTCGGGACTGTGGCCGAAATCGACGAACACGCTCGGCCCGCGCTCGCCCGAGACGCGCTCGGTGCGGCCGGGCAGGTAGGCGACGATGCCTCCGTCTTCGTCGAGCGCCTGACCGATCGCCTCGAGCTCGAAGCCGCCCTCGACCATCATCACGATGGCGAGAGCCGCATCGGCGGCCATGTGCCAGCCGATCATCGGCACGCGGGTGACGAGCGAGCGCCCCTCGGGGCCGGAGAGCCGGAACTCGGTGTAGGCCGCCTTCTCGTCGAGCAGCTCGACCTTCCAGTCGGGCTCGCTCTGACCCTCGGCGAGCGGAGGCACCATTGCGATCGTGGTGACCGGGATCCTGGAGGCCTCGACCACTCGCTGGCCGTAGGGCGAGTCGAGGGACACGACTGCGCGTTTCGCCCGGTCGGGCTGGAAGAGGGGCAGCTTCGCCTGGAAGTACTCCTCCATGTCGGCGTAGTCGTCGAGGTGGTCGTGGCTCAGGTTCGTGAAGCCTGCGACGTCGAAGACGAGGCCGTCGACGCGGTTGCGGCTGAGGGCCTGGGCGCTGACCTCGACAGCGACGGCGCGCACCTCGGACTCGCGCATGCGGGCGAGGAGGGCGTGCATCTCGCTGGCCTCGGGCGTGGTGAGGCGCGAGACGACGGTGAGGTCGCCGATGTGTCGCTCGGCCGTCGATGACAGGCCGGTGACGAGACCGAGCTGCTTCAAGACGCCCTCGAGAAGGTAGGACGTGGACGTCTTGCCGTTCGTGCCGGTGACGGCGAACAGCAGCGGGGCGTGCTCGTTCGTGCGATACACCCAGGCCGAGACGTCGCCGAGGGCCGCGCGCGGCGAGTCGACGAGCACGACGGGCAGGCCGCTGTCTTTCGCCAGTTCGGCGCCTTTCGCGTCGGTCAGGATCGCGACGGCGCCGCCGTCACGCGCCTCGGCGGCGAACTCGGCGCCGTGCCGGTGCGCGCCGGGCATGCCGACGTACAGGTCGCCGGGGTGCAGGTCGCCGGTCGAGAGAGTCACGCCGGTGATCTCGATGCCGTCGAGCGACGAGATGTGCTCGAGTCCGAATTCGCTGGCCAGCTGGCCGAGCGACCTCGCCGAGGGATGTTCCGGTCGCAGGACCGGGGGGATCCGGGCACTCAAAGAATCCTCATTTCTTGCCAGGCTGGCTGACGGAGCGGGACGCGTCACCACGTGTCGGGAAGGTCTGTCGCCGGGACGGTCGACGGCTTCACGCGGTACGTCTCCAGGACCTGGGACATTATCTCGCGGAAGGCGGGTGCCGCCGCGAACGAAGTCTTCAGCGTAGTCGGCTTCGTGAACGTCACGAGCACGACGTACTGCGGGTTCTCGCTCGGAGCGATGCCGGCGACCGAGATCACGAAGTCGTCGCCGTAGCCGCCGCCGTTGGGTAGAGCGATCTGCGCGGTGCCCGTCTTGGCCGAGACGTTGTAGCCTGAGATCGGCACCATGCCCTTGAGGGTGCCCTCGGGGATGGTGTTCTCGAGCATCTGGACGACATCGGTCGCGGCCTTCTGCGAGACGACTCGTGTGCCCGTCTCGCTCGGCGTGTCGATCACCGTGCCGTTGCTCAGCTTGCAGCCCTTGACGAGCTTGACCGGCATCCGGACGCCGCCGTTCGCGAGGGTCTGGAAGATGCTGGCCACCTGGATCGCGGTCGCCGAGACGCCTTGGCCGAACATCGAGTTGTAGTTGGTCTGTTTGTCCCACGACTTCGGGTTGCCGAGATAGCCCGATACCTCCTGCGGGAAGTTCACCTCGGACTTCTTGCCGAGGCCGAACTTGAGCATGTAGTCGTACCGCTCTTGAGCGGACATCTTCTCACCGAGGTACGAGATGCCGACGTTCGACGAGTCGGCCAGGATGCCGGCGAGGGTCAGGTGCTCGACCGGGTGCGACTCGGCGTCGCCGATGACGCCGCCCCACGAGAACGTGCGCCGATCGGCCACGATGGCCTGGCTGGCCGGGCTCGCGACCCCCGCGTCGATGAGCGAGGCGGCGGTCATCGCCTTGAACACCGACCCGGGCTCGTACTGCGCCTGGAAGGTCGGGGCTCCGGTCGACTTGCTGGCGCCGGGGTCGTTCGGGTCGACCGAGTCGGAGTCGGCGTCGGCGAGGATCGAGCCGTCCGACGACTTCAGCACGATGACCGACCCGGACGTCGCCCCGAGGGCCTTGACCTG
The DNA here is from genome assembly GCF_001577365.1 of Frondihabitans sp. PAMC 28766. Taxonomy (NCBI): domain Bacteria; kingdom Bacillati; phylum Actinomycetota; class Actinomycetes; order Micrococcales; family Microbacteriaceae; genus Frondihabitans; species Frondihabitans sp. PAMC 28766. Next base: position 2,477,310 of record NZ_CP014513.1, on the reverse strand, counting down.
CTCGTTGAGGTCTTGCTGCATCTGGTATTGCAGGTCTTCGTCGATCGTCGTCATCAGTGTGCCGCCATCGACGGCCTTCTTGGTGGTGACGGTGCTGCCGGGCAGCTTGACGCCGTCGAGCCCGCGCTCGTACGTCTCGGAGCCGTCCGACCCGGCGAGGCACTCGTTGTACTCGTACTCGAGACCGGCCTGGGCGCCCGAGCTGTTCAAGAACCCGGTGAGGTTGCCGGCCACTGCGCCGTTCGGATACGTGCGGGCGGTCTGGCGCACCGGGTAGAGCCACGAGATGCCGAGCTTCTCGATGGCGTCGTAGCCGTTGACGTCGACGCCCGGCTGCAGGTTCGCGTAGAGGCTGTCCTTGTTCGCGGTGAGTGCCTTGAGCATGGCGGCGGCATTGCCCCCGGTGGCCTTCGCGATCTGCTGAACGGCCTGGTCGATGGTGTAGTCGACGGTCTTGCCGGAGGCGTCGGTGGTCGAGTAGCCGTTCTGCGCGAACTTCGGCGCGGCCGTGATGTCGTAGCGGAGCACCGTGTCGGCAAGGACCTTGCCATTGGTGTCGACGATTTTGCCGCGGTCGCCGTAAACGGGTGTGGTGATCGATCGCTTGCCGACGGCGTCGGTGTTGAGCGCGTCCGCCTGCACGACCTGGATGTCGACGAGCCGCACGACGAACACGGCCACCACGACGAGGAGGGCGGCCGCGACGAACGAGACGCGACGCCGACGACTGCGCGTCGACGGTGCCAGGCCAGGCGTCCGTTGGCCGGTGCTTCTCACGAGAGGTTCCTCACCGCGGGCGACTGGTCAGCGTGCCCGCACTCGGCCGACGGACGTGAGCCCACCGGCTGTCGGAGCTAGCGGGTCTGAGGTGCGGTCAGCTGATTCGCGGACGACGCTACAGAAGAGCTGCCCGAATTCGCGGTTGCCGCGCCCGTGGCGCTCTTCGAGTCGGCTGTGGATGCCGCGGGAGTCGTCGCCTTCGGCGTGGCCTTCTTCGTCACCACGGGGACGCCCTTCAGCAGGCTGTTGGCCACCAGGTTGCCGCTCGCCGCCGCGTCTTTCGAGGCCGCGGTGGGCGTACCGTAGACGGCCTCGGTCTGCAGGTCGAGGTAGACGGGATCCTGGTTGCGCACCATTCCGAGAGCCGTGGCGTTGTTCGCGATGTTCTGCGGCGACGACAGCACCCCGAGCTTCTCGGTGTACTTCTGCTGCGACCGGCTGAGCACCGTCTGCTCGTTCTGCAGAGCGGAGACCTGGTAGGCGCCGTTGCTCAGCGCGATGCTGATCCCGAGCTGCGTGAGCAGCAGCACGAACAGCGCGGCGGTCGCGATGAGGGCGTAGACCATCCGGGGCCGCGCCGTCCGCTGTGCGCGGCTCGTGACGATCTCGATCGGGCTGCGACGACGCGTCGGTGCCTCGACGAAATCGTCGAAGGTGTCGTCGGGCTCGGCAAAGCTCGTGGCAAGGGCGTGGTCGGTGCTCATGCTGATCTCCGGATTCGCTCGGCGGCACGCAGGCGTACCGGCTTCGCACGGGGGTTGAGGTCTTTCTCGTCGTCGCTCGCGAGCTCGGCGCCGCGGACGAGCAGGCGGAACTCGGGGCGGTGCTCAGGCAGCTCGACCGGCAGGCCCGCGGGCGCCGTCGAGGTCGACCGGGCGGCGAACTCCCGCTTGACGAGTCGGTCTTCGAGCGACTGGTAAGCGAGCACGACGATGCGGCCGCCGATGGCGATCCGCTCGAGGGCCGCCGGCAGCGCGGCCTCGAGCGACGCGAGCTCGGCGTTCACCTCGATGCGGAGGGCCTGGAAGACACGCTTAGCGGGGTGGCCGGCTCGCGAGAGGGCTGCCGGGGTGGCCTCGCTCAGCAGGTCGACCAGCTGGCCGCTGCGCACGAGCGGAGTCGCGTCGCGGCGCTCGACGATGCGTCGGGCGTAGCGGGGCGCGAGCTTCTCTTCACCGTACTGGTAGAAGATGCGCCGCAGCTCGGCCTCCGAGTAGGTGGCGAGCACGGTCTCGGCGGTGATGCCGCGAGTCGTGTCCATCCGCATGTCGAGGGGTGCGTCTTTGGAGTACGAGAAGCCGCGCTCGACGCGGTCGAGCTGCAGCGACGAGACGCCGAGATCGAACAGGATGCCGTCGACCTCGTCGATGCCCCGCGAGTCGAGAGCGTCGGCAATGCCGGCGTACTCGGTGTGCACCAGCTTCACGCGGTCGCCGAACGAAGCGAGTCTCGCCCCGGCGATCTCGAGGGCCTCGGTGTCGCGGTCGAGCCCCACGAGCGACAGCTCGGGAAACCGCGCGAGCATCGCAATCGAGTGGCCGCCCATGCCGAGGGTCGCGTCGACGACGACCGCACCCGGCTTCTCGAGGGCCGGGGCGAGGAGGTCGAGCGAGCGCTCGAGCAGGACGGGGACATGGATCTCGTTGTCGTCGGTCATGATGACGGGGCCGGAGCCGCTGGCCCTGATCCCCATCCATCCCACCTGGCACCGGGGAAGGTGCGCCAGGGGTGGACGGCTGGGAGTCAGGGCCGACGGGTCAGAACAGGCCCGGGATCACCTCCTCCGTCGTCTCGGAGAAGTGCTCTTCCTGCTCGGAGTAGTAGGTGTTCCACGCCGCGGTGTCCCAGATCTCGGCCCGGTTGCCTGCGCCGATCACCGTGAGGTCGCGGCCGAGTCCGGCGTACTCGCGGAGGTTCGCCGGGATCGTGACGCGGTGCTGCTTGTCGGGCACCTCGTCGGAGGCACCGGAGAGGAACAGGCGCAGGTAGTCGCGCGCCTGCTTGTTGCTGACGGGCGCCTGGCGGATGCGACCGTGCAGGTCTTCGAACTCCCGCTGGCTGAAGACGTAGACGCAGCGCTCCTGCCCGCGCGTCATCACCAAGCCGCCGGCCAGTTCGTCGCGGTACTTCGCAGGAAGGATGATGCGGCCTTTCTCGTCGAGCCGAGGCGCGTAGGTACCGAGGAACACTGCACGTCACCCCCACTCGCCTGCTGTTTCCTCCACTTTACTCCACAGACAGCCACCAAACCGAGTAAAAGCCCCGAAAGGGGGGCTTTGGGGAATAAAAAACCCCGCCATCACAGGGATGAGCGGGGTGGAGGACTGTGGAGAGGATTTGACGGAAAAGAGGCAAAAAAGAAGGCCGCCCCAATGGGCGACCTTCTCAGAAGTGCATTGTGGTCAGCGACCGTCGCCGCCCTGACGGCGCTCCCAGCGCTCGTTGAGGCGATCCATCATGCTGCCCTTCGACTTCGACCGCGGGTGACGACCCGAGGTGGAGCCGTGGGGAGGGACGGGGGCCGGGCCGAGGAGACCCTTGCGGCGACGGGGCGGAGCGATCGCGAAGAGCGCACCCCCGAGAAGGACGATGAACCCGGCGACACCGATGAGCGGCTGGCGGAAGGCGACGCCGGCGACGACGATCGCGACGCCGATCAGAGCAGCGACGATACCGAGAACGACCATCGCATAGCTCGGTCGGCCTCGACGCGAGCCCATGGTGGTGACGAAATCGGAGTCGTTGTTGTAGAGGCTGCGCTCCATCTCTTCGAGCAGCCGCTGCTCCTGTTCGGAAAGTGGCATTTCAGTTCCCTTCAGGGACGACCGACCGGCGCTTGATCGTGCGCGGTCATTGGCTCTCAATTGTACGACCGCTCGGCAACGTTAGGCTAGCGGCGTGGCTGAGAGTACGCGGTTAGTAGACGTCGTTCAAGACCGGATCGACACCTTTCTGCGAGGCCAGCGCCCGCACCTCGACACCATCGCGGGCGACCTCGATCCTTTCGGCCGTTTCGCAGCCGACCTGCTGCACGGCGGCAAGCGCTTCCGAGCCCTGTTCTGCTATTGGGGCTGGCAGTCCGTCGCGGGCCTCGAAGCCGCGTCGGACCCCCTGGCGTCGGGCCCCTCACCCGAGAGCCTCGCCGGCGTCATCACCGCGGCCAGCGGGCTCGAGTTCTTCCACGCCGCGGCCCTCGTGCACGACGACATCATGGACAACTCCGACACCCGCCGCGGCTTGCCGGCGGCGCACCGCCGGTTCGAGGCGCTGCACACCGACGGAGCGTGGCTCGGCTCGGCCGAGTCGTTCGGCACCTCGGGCGGCCTCCTCTTCGGCGACCTGCTTCTCTCGTGGAGCGACGAGCTGATCTCGGAGGCCCTGGACGAGCTCACCGACCGTGACGCCGCCCGGGCTGCGCGGCGCGAGTTCAACCGGATGCGCACCGAGGTCACCGTCGGCCAGTATCTCGACATCCTGGAGGAGAGCGCCTGGCGCACCGTCGAGCCCGACGAGCAGCTGACCCGAGCGCAGCGCGTCATCGTCTTCAAGTCGGCGAAGTACTCGGTCGAGGCCCCGCTGACGATCGGCGCCGCGATGGCCGGCGGCACCCCCGAGCAGCTCGAGGCGCTGCGCCGCTTCGGCCTGCCCCTCGGCATCGCCTACCAGCTGCGCGACGACCTGCTCGGTGTGTTCGGCGACCCGTCTGTCACTGGCAAGCCGGCCGGTGACGACCTGCGCGAGGGCAAGCGCACCGTGCTGATCGCGACCGCCCGAGCGAACCTGCCGTCGACGGCGGTCAGCCTGCTCGACGAGCTGCTGGGCGATCCCGACCTCGACGACGATCAGGTGGCCATGCTTCAGGCGACGATTCGCGAGTCGGGTGCCGTCGAGGCGATGGAGGAGTCGATCGCCGACCAGGTGGGTCGCGCGACCGCCGCCGTCGAGGCGGCGCCGCTGGCTTCGGGGGCGAAGGCTCAGCTGTCGCAGCTGGCCGACACAGTCACGCGGCGCACGGCCTGACGCGGAAGGCGAGTAGGTCAGGCCAGCGACTGCGCCACGCGGCGCACTTCGGCCTTGCGGCCCGCGAGCAGCGCCGTGATCGGCGTCGTGCCGAGCGACTCCTCGTCAGAGAGAAGCCAGTCGAGCGCCTCGTCGTCGGTGAAGGCGTTGTCGTGCAGCACCGTCAGCGTGCCCCGCAGCTCGTGCATCGGCTCGCCGTCGACGATGAAGAGGGCGGGGATCTTGCGGACACCATCGATGTGCGTGGCAACCAGCATCCGCTCGTCGAGGAGGCGACGAACCCGGCTCGCCGTGGTGCCGAGGCGATCTGCAGCGTCGGGCAGCGTCAGCCAGTCGATGTCGCCGAACCAGGGCCGTGTAGAGAGGTCAGTCACCCGTCAACTGTGCCACGCATGACGGGGTCACCGCCTCACCCCCACTTCTGGGTGGCGAATCACACCAGTCACATGCGCCTCGTTAATTGACTTGCCTATACATCTGTGTCAGCGTGGACGAAGACGACACGCCGCACCTCACTGGTCGGCTAGCACGCACACGATCACCGCTGGGGACGCTCCATGAACGATTCGGATCAGCACGCGACGCAGGCCGACGAGCCTTCCGCCTCGCCGACACGCAGCACGGCCTACCGCATCGGCCGCGGCATGCTCGGCACGATGCCGATCGTGCTGGCGGGCACGATGGCCGTCACGATGAACACGACGGGCCCCCTGTTCGCCGCCGACCACGCGCAGCCTCAGCCGCACCGGCCCGGGGTCAGCCCCGAGACGCCGACGACGACCATCGACATCTCGGCCGCCTACCGCAACCGCACGACGGTGACCCTGACGAGCGACGTGACGAGCGACGCCGTCATCGAGACCGCTGCGGCGCCCACGACCTACAAGGTGAAGGCCGGCGACACCGTCGCCAGCATCGCCGAGCGCTACGGCCTCTCGACGGCCTCGGTGCTGGCGCTCAACGGCCTGAGCTGGAAGTCGACGATCTACCCCGACCAGACCCTGCACCTGACCAGCGCGCGGGTCACCGCCGCCGCTCCGACCCCCTCGGCGCCCGCGGCCACAAGCGCCTCGGTCTACACGATCGTGCGCGGCGACACGCTCTCGTCGATCGCCGCCACGCACCACGTCAGCACGCAGGCCCTCCTCGGCGCGAACGGGCTCGGCTGGTCGAGCATCATCTACCCGGGCCAGAAGCTGCGTATCCCCGGGGTTGCGACGGCTGCTCCGTCGGCTCCTGCCGCACCCGCGCACGCGACCTCAGCACCTGTGGCCACCAGCAACTCCGGCACCTACGTGATCCGCGCCGGCGACACCCTGTCGTCGATCGCGAAGGCGCACTCGACCACCGTCGAGAAGCTGCTCGCGGCGAACCACCTCAGCTGGTCGAGCGTCATCTACGCCGGCAAGAAGCTCACGATCCCCTCGGCCGCCGCGCCCGCCGCCACCACGACGACGACCGCGGCGTCGACCGGCTCGACCACGGCGCTCGGCAGCGTGCCGCTCTCCGCGACTCAGCGCGCCAACGCGCTGACCATCATCCGGGTCGGCCACTCCCTCGGCGTCAGCGACTACGGCATCGTCATCGCCCTCTCTGCCGCGGCCCAGGAGTCGGGCCTCCAGAACCTCACCTCGGGCGACCGCGACTCGGTCGGGCTCTTCCAGCAGCGCCCGAGCCAGGGCTGGGGCGCCCGGGGCGAGCTGCTCAACACGTCTTATGCGGCACAGCTCTTCTTCGGAGGCAGCAGCAACCCGAACGCCGGCAAGACGCGCGGCCTCCTCGACGTCCGAGGATGGTCGCGGATGACGGTGACGCAGGCCGCCCAGGCCGTGCAGAACTCCGCCTACCCGACCGCCTATGCGAAGTGGGAGCGCCCGGCGCGCGTCTGGCTCGCCACACTGTGATCCGGAAGCCGCGTGCTGCACCCCGATCGAGGTAACGGTTTGGGTGCCCGCGGTGAGTTGAGGCTTCCTTCAGCCACCCCTTCCGTAAAATCCGTGAGGTGAGTGCCAGCCAGAGCGACCCGATGATCGGTCGCCTCATCGACGGCCGGTACCAGGTGCGCTCACGCATCGCCCGCGGCGGCATGGCGACGGTCTACCTCGCCAGCGACCTCCGGCTCGAGCGGCCCGTCGCCGTCAAGATCATGCACGGCCACCTCGCCGACGACGAGAACTTCAAAGAGCGCTTCATCCAGGAGGCCCGCTCGGCCGCCCGCCTCGCGCACCCCAACGTCGTCAACGTCTTCGACCAGGGGCAGGACGACGAGTCGGCCTACCTGGTGATGGAGTACCTGCCCGGCATCACACTGCGCGAACTGCTGCAGGATCACAAGATGCTCACCCCGGAGCAGGCGACCGACATCCTCGAGGCGGTGCTGGCCGGGCTCGCGGCGGCGCACAAGTCGGGTATCGTGCACCGCGACCTGAAGCCCGAGAACGTGCTGCTCGCCGACGACGGCCGCATCAAGATCGGCGACTTCGGGCTCGCGCGCGCGGCCAGCGCGAACACGGCGACCGGCGCCGCCCTGCTCGGCACCATCGCCTACCTCTCTCCCGAGCTCGTCACCCGCGGCATCGCCGACACCCGCAGCGACATCTATGCGCTCGGCATCATGCTCTACGAGATGCTCACCGGCGAGCAGCCCTACAAGGGCGAGCAGCCGATGCAGATCGCCTACCAGCACGCGAACGACACCGTGCCGATGCCCTCGGCGGTGAATCCGCGCGTGCCGCCCGAGCTCGACGAGCTCGTGCTGTGGGCGACGGCACGCGACCCCGACCAGCGCCCTCGCGACGCCCGGGCCATGCTCGAGCACCTCTTCGAGCTGCAGCGCGGCGGCTCCGGCGGGTCGCCGCTCAACAAGACGATGGTGCTGCCACCCGCGATGGCCCCCGTGCCGCCGCTCCAGCGCTCTACCGGCCCCACCGGCCCCGTCGCCTCCGGAGGCACCGGCGACACGATGGTGCTGCAGAAGGCCCGCCACCGCACGGGCCCCGTCGCACCCGCCCTGTCGACCAACGCCGAGGCCTTGTCGCGCAAAGCCGGCTCGCGTCGCCGTCGCGGCTTGGTCTGGTTGATCGTCCTGATCGTGCTCGCCCTCCTGGCCGCGGGCACCGGCTGGTGGTTCAACGCCGGCCCGGGCGCCAACGCGACCGTGCCGCGCATCGCGAGCACGAGCATTCCGGATGCCACGGCTCGCCTGAAGTCGGCGGGCTTCACGGTCGCCGCGGCCCAGACCGGCGTGTACAGCGTGCAGATCCCGAGCGGGCAGGTGGCCGGCACGCGCCCCGCCGGCGGTGCGACGGTGCACAAGGGGTCGAGCGTGACGCTGATCGTATCGAAGGGCCCGCAGATCCTGCCGCTCCCGACCACTCTGGGGCAGCAGGAGACCGCGGCGAAGGCCCTGCTCAAGAACTTCACGGTCGAGGCGTCGCAGTACCAGTTCGGCACCCAAGCGTCGGGCGTCGTCATCGGCGTGACCGGCAAGGACTCGTCGGGTAAGGCCGTCGACATCGGCCAGGCGAAGACCTACCCCGACAAGCAGCCCGTCACGCTGACCGTGTCGCTCGGCCCGGTGCCCAACGTCGTCGGCCAGTCGCTGTCGAACGCGCAGGCGACGCTGTCGAACGTCAACCTCACCGGGGCCGACACGAGCGACGTGTTCAGCGACACAGTCGCCTCGGGCGTCGTCATCAGTCAGGCGCAGGCGAAGGCCGGGAGCGTGCACAAGGGCGACACGATCAACCTGACGGTGTCGAAGGGCCCGGCGCCGATCACCGTGCCCGACGAGACGGGCAAGAAGGTCTCAGCGGCCGAGGCGGCGCTCACGGCCCTCGGACTGAAGGTCACCTACGCCAACTGCACGACGGCGGAGTGCATCACGGCGAACGCCCTGGGATTCGACTGGCGCAAGCTCGTCAAGGTGTCGTCGCAGTCGCCCGCCGGCTCGGCGATCGCGCACAAAGGCGACACGATCACCCTGCAGTACGACGGTTCCAAGGTCAGCATCGGCTAGCCTCCTCCGCGGCAGAACACTGACGACCGGCGTGTGATCCAGCCCGCGGGCAGGATCAGACGCCGGTCGTCGGTGTGGAGCGGCTAGCTCTGAGCGCTGCTGAGCTCTTCTGCCACGAGGAACGCGAGCTCGAGCGACTGCATGTGGTTCAGTCGCGGGTCGCAGAGGCTCTCGTAGCGCGTCGCGAGGGTGGCCTCGTCGATGTGCTCCGAGCCGCCGAGGCACTCGGTGACGTCGTCGCCGGTCAGCTCGATGTGGATGCCGCCCGGGTGCGTGCCGGCGTCGCGGTGCGCCTCGAAGAAGCCCTTGACCTCGTCGACGATCTCTTCGAATCGACGCGTCTTGTAACCGGAGGGCGTCGTCATGCCGTTGCCGTGCATGGGGTCGGACACCCACAGCGGGGTCGCGTCGGCGCCCTTGATGGCCTCCAGCAGAGGCGGCAGGGCGTCGCGGATCTTGCCGGAGCCCATGCGCGTGATGAAGGTCAGGCGACCGGGCTCACGCTCGGGGTCGAGCTTGTCGATCAGCCGCAGCATGTCGTCGGGGCTCGTCGTCGGGCCGAGCTTCACGCCGATCGGGTTGCGGACACGCGACAGGAAGTCGACGTGCGCGCCATCGAGATCGCGGGTGCGCTCACCGATCCAGACGAAGTGCGACGACAGCGCGTACGGGGTGCCCGTCCGCGAGTCGATGCGCGTCATGGGGCGCTCGTAGTCCATCAGGAGCGCCTCGTGGCAGGTGTAGAACTCGGCGCGCTTCATCTCGTCGAAGTCGGCGCCCGCCGCCTCCATGAAGCGCACCGCCTTGTCGATCTCCTTGGCGAGATGCTCGTACATGACGTTCGCCGGGTTGGACGCGAACCCCTTGTTCCAGGAGTGCACCTGCCGAAGATCGGCGAAGCCGCCCTGCGTGAAGGCGCGAATCAGGTTCAGCGTCGATGCAGAGGTGTGGTAACCGCGTACCAGACGGGCAGGATCCGGCTGCCGCGACTCGGGCGTGAAGTCGTACCCGTTGATGATGTCGCCGCGGTAGGCCGGCAGGGTCACGCCGTCGCGGGTCTCCATGTCGCTCGAGCGCGGCTTGGCGAACTGGCCCGCCATGCGCCCCATCTTGATGACGGGCACGCTGGCGCCGTAGGTCAGCACGACGGCCATCTGGAGGATCGTCTTGACCCGGTTGCGGATGTTCTCGGCGGTGGCGTCGGCAAAGGTCTCGGCGCAGTCGCCGCCCTGCAGGAGGAACGCGTTGCCGGAGGCAGCCGTCGCGAGGCGCTCGCGCAGCGTGTCGACCTCGCCGGCGAACACCAGCGGAGGATACGTGGCGATCTCGGCCGAGGCGGCCGCGACGGCCGTCGGGTCGGGCCACTCGGGCTGCTGCTTGATGGGGAGCGTGCGCCAATAGTCCAGCCCGGCGATCACATCGGGATCGGCAGAGATGACTGGGAAATCGGTCTGGAGCACGTGTTCCTCATAGCGATTGCTGGCGAACAGGCGCCCGATCGGGCGCCACGATCAGCGAGCTTATCGCGAAAGAACCGCTCGCCTCTCCTTGACCGAAGACGCGTAGACGTCCGCATATTCCTGCCCGCCGAGCTTGTTGAGTTCGTGCATGATCTCGTCGGTGATCGAGCGGAGAATGAACCGGTCGCCCTCCAGGCCCTCGAAACGACTGAAGTCGAGGGGCTCGCCGAAGACGACTCCGATGCGGTGCAGGTGCGGCCTCTTCGACCCGGTGACCATCACCTTCTGAGTGTCGATCATGGCGACCGGCACGACGGGCACACGACCTTCGAGCACCATCCGGGCGATGCCGGTACGGCCGCGATAGAGCTTGCCGTCGGGGCTGCGTGTGCCCTCGGGGTAGATGCCGAGCTGCTCGCCGCGCGCGAGCACCGCAAGCCCGGTCAAGAGGGACGCTTCCGAGGCCTTGCCGCCCGAGCGGTCGATGGGCAGCTGGCCGGTGGCGTTGAAGAAGACGCGTGTCGCCCAGCCCTTGATGCCGCGGCCAGTGAAGTAGTCGCTCTTGGCGAGGAAGGAGAGCCGGCGCTCGAGTACGAGCGGCAGAAAGACGGAGTCGACGAACGAGAGGTGATTGCTGGCGAAGATCACGGCCCCGGTGTCGGGCACGTTCTGCTTGCCGATCACCCACGGTCGGAAGATCGACAGCAGGATCGGGCGGAACAGGAACGTCTTCATGATCCAGTAGAACAACGGCGTCTCCTTGGGTCAGCGCTCGGGAAGTCTAACCCGGGCTGCTACGACTACAGGGCGGCGACGTGGATGCGCGCCAGGTCGGCCGCGCCGACGACGCCGGCGTCGTTGACGAGCTCGGCGATGACGAAATCGGGCTCGGGGTGGAAGCCGCGCGCCGGGAGGTGCGTGAGGTACGCCTCGCGGATCGGCGCCAGCAGCAGCTCGCCCGACTGGGCGACGCCGCCGCCGAAGACGAACAGCTGCGGGTCGAGCACGACGCTGAGCGATGCGCAGGCCTCGCCGAGCCAGGTGCCGAGCTCGCGGAGGGCCTCGAGAGCACCCGGGTCGCCCGCGGCCATCAGCCCCGCGACATCCTGCCCGGTGAGCGTGCCCGCCTTGGCGCGGATGTCGGCGAGGGCCCTGCCGGTCGCGCCGCCGCGGTCGGCGACCTCGCCGGCCATGCGCAACAGGGCGCGGCCCGAACCGTACTGCTCGATGCAACCGCGGGCGCCGCAGCCGCAGGGGATTCCGTCGGGCACCAGTCGCACGTGACCGAGCTCTCCGCCGGTGCCGAAGCCGCCGCGCAGGAGCCGATCCTGCGCCACGATCGCGCCGCCGACGCCCGTGCCGATCGTGAGCATCGTCATGTCGCTGACGAGGCGGCCCGCGCCGAAGCGGAACTCGGCCCACCCGGCCGCGTTGGCGTCGTTGTCGATGGTGATGTGGAGGTCGAGCTTCTCGTTGAGGCGCGCTCGGAGGGGCTCGTTGCGCCACGGGATGTTCGGCGTGTAGTAGACGGTCGACTGTGCGGCGTCGATGAAGCCGGGGGCCGCGACGCCCGCGGCGACCACGTCGCCGCCAGAACTCGGCGCGTCGGCCTGGAGGTCGCGGATCATGTCGACGACCGCATCGACGATGGCCTCCGAGTCGCCGGCCGGGGTGGGGACGCGTCTTTCAGCGACGATCTCCCCGAGTTCGGTGACCACGCCGCCCGCGATCTTCGTTCCGCCGATGTCGATTCCGATGGCCTGCACGAGCATCCATCCTACTGCGACGCCGCGGCCGGCCCAGCGCCACGGGCGGCGCCCCGCACCGGGGCGCGACCCCGCACCTGGGTACAGTGGAGGGCATGGCCGACATGTCGACGACCGCCCTCCTCGAAGAGCGCGTGGCGCAGGATCCTGCGGGTCGGCTGATCGCGATCCCCGATTCGTTCGGCGGCTGGTTCGACCTCACCGCCCAGGAGTTCCTCGACCGCGTGCGCGGGCTCGCCAAAGGCCTCCTCAGCGCCGGCCTGCACACCGGCGACCGTATCGGAGTGCTCTGCTCGAACCGTTTCGAGGCGACCCTGGTCGACTTCGCCGCCGGCATGATCGGCGTCGCGACCGTGCCGGTCCGACGCGAGGCCGGGCAGTCCGAGATCCTGGCGGTGCTCGACGATTCCGGCGTCTCGGCGATGATCGTCGAGTCGGCCGGAGACTTCGCGCGCTTCGACGAGCTGCACGGCGACCTCCCCGGAGTCTTACACGTCTGGCAGATCGGCCTCAGCGACCTCGACAAGCTAGCCGACGCCGGCCGCGACGTGTCCGACGCCGACCTCGACGCTCGCGCAGCCGGCGTTCAGGCGTCGACGATGGCAGGGCTGCTCTACTCGGTCGGCTCGGACGGCGAGCCGATGCACGTCGTCGTCACCCACGGGTCCGTGACCGCCCGGGCCCGCGACCTGGCGGCAGCCCTCGGAGACGCGGTCGGCGTCGAGCGGTCGATCGTGCAGATCCTGCCAGCCGTCGACGTCAACGCCCGATTGATCGTGCTCGTCGCGGTACTGACGGGGACGCGGCTCGGGCATCTGCACGAGCGAGACGACCTGATCGAGATCCTGCGCTCGTTCCGCCCCACGCTGCTCGTGGGTGTTCCCGAGACGTTCGCCGCGATCGACGAGGCCGGCACGGCTCGGTCGGAGGCCTCCGGCCGAGGCACCGCCTTCCGGCAGGCGCACGACGTCGCCCTCGAGTACGCCACGGCTCTCGGGCGCGGACCGGTGCCGATGGGGGTGCGCACGCGCTTCGCCGTGGCCGACACGCTCGTGCTGCGGGGTCTCCGCAAATCGGTCGGCGGCCAGGTCTCGCACATCGTGAGCATCGCCGAATCGACGACGCTGCCCGATCGCCTCCGTCTGCTCATGCGGGCCCTCGACGTTCGGCCAGTGGAGGGCTACGGCGTCGCGTCGACCGGCGGGCTCGCCGTCATCGAGCGGCAGGGCGACCCGTTCGAGCTGCCGCTCGGCACGGTCGGCTCGCCCCTGCCCGGCATCGAGGTCGCCATCGAGCGCGACGACGAGGTCTCGCTGCGCGGCCCCGGCATCAGCGCTGACACTGCGGACGGCTGGCTGCGCACGGGCCTGTTCGGCCAGCTCGACGACGGTCGCCTGACGCTCTTCGACCGGGACCTCACGAGGTGCCCGCCAGGATCGCCACCGCCGACCTCTGACCGGCCACCCCACCCTTACCTTTTCGGCTCGTCCTCACCCTCAAGACGATGAGGGTGAGCCGAAAAGGTAAGGGTTCGGCGCGGGAGTGGGGTCAGAACCAGGTGGACTCGCGGATCTGTCTCATCGCGTCGCGCTTGATCTCGGGGTCGAGGCCCATCACGTAGAGGGTGCCGTCGAGGTGGTCGGTCTCGTGCTGCAGGGCTTGCGCCATGAGGCCGTCGCCCTCGAGCTCGACACGGTCGCCGTTGAGGTCGACGCCGACGACCCGCGCGAACGGATAGCGCCGGCGGGGGAAGTAGAAGCCGGGCACCGAGAGGCACCCCTCGTCGACCAGTTCGGGCTCGCCGCCGAGCCCGACGATTTCGGGGTTCAGCACGTAGCCGATGTCTCCGTCGACGTTGTAGCTGAAGGCACGCAGGCCCACGCCGATCTGGCACGCCGCGACGCCGGCGCGACCCGGCTGCGAGACGGTGTCGAGGAGATCCTGCACCAGGCCTTCGAGGCCGGGGTCGTCGAGCTTCACCGGGTCGGATTTCGAACGGAGGATCGGATCGCCGAAGAGGCGGATGGGGCGGTCGGTCACGATGCGGGTGCTCCTGGTGGGTGTGCGTGGGCTACTTGACGACGACGATGAGGTCGCCGGCGTCGACCTGCTGCGTGACGGGGATCGCGAGGCGCTCGACGGTGCCGTCGACGGGGCTGGTGATCGCAGCCTCCATCTTCATCGCCTCGATGGTCGCCACGGGGTCGCCGGCCGAGACACGATCGCCGACGGCGACCTTGACCGTGACGACACCCGAGAACGGCGCGGCGATCTCGCCGGGCACGGTGCGGTCGGCCTTCTCGGCGGACTTCTGTGACACCTCGATCGAGCGGTCGCGGATGAACACGGGGCGCAGCTGGCCGTTGAGCGTCGTCATGACGGTGCGCACCCCCTTCTCGTCGGCCTCGCCGATGGCCTCGAGCCCGATGTAGAGGTTGACGCCGCGCGACACCGGCACGGTGTGCTCGACGCCGGGCTTCAGGCCGTACAGGTAGTCGGGCGTGGCGACGACCGAGAGGTCGCCGTACGTCTCGACGACCTGCTCGTACTGCGTGGTCGGCCCGGCGAACAGCAGGCGGTTGAGCAGCTGCTGCCGCTCGCGGCCCGGCTTCTCGAGCTCTCGGGCGTCGGCAGGATCCAGAGGCGTCACCCCGATCTTCACGTCGCGCCCCGCAAGCACCTTGGTGCGGAACGGCTCGGGCCAGCCGCCGGGCAGGTCGCCGAGCTCGCCGGCCATGAAACCGATCACGCTGTCGGGGATGTCGAACTTCTGCGGGTTCGCCTCGAACTCGGCGGGGTCGGCGTCGGCTGCGGCGAGCTGCAGGGCGAGGTCGCCGACGACCTTCGACGACGGGGTGACCTTCGGCGGGCGGCCCAGGATCTGGTTCGCTGCGGCATACCAGTCCTCGACCTTCTCGAACCGGTCGCCGAGCCCGAGCGCGATGGCCTGCTGGCGCAGGTTGGAGAGCTGCCCCCCGGGGATCTCGTGCTTGTAGACGCGGCCGGTGGGGCCGGGCAGGCCCGACTCGAACGGCTTGTAGACGCGGCGCACGGCTTCCCAGTAGGGCTCGAGGTCGCTGACCGCGGTGAGCGAGAGGCCGGTGTCGCGCTCGGTGTGCGCGAGGGCGGCGACGAGAGCGGAGGCGGAGGGCTGCGACGTGGTGCCCGCCATCGGGGCGCTGGCGACGTCGACGGCATCGGCTCCTGCTCGGCTGGCCGCGAGGAGGGTGGCGAGCTGGCCGCCGGCCGTGTCATGGGTGTGCACGTGCACGGGCAGGTCGAAGCGTTCGCGCAGCGCCGTGACGAGCTTCTCGGCGGCGCCGGCGCGCAGGAGACCGGCCATGTCCTTGATGCCGATCACGTGGGCTCCCGCCTCGACGATCTGCTCCGCAAGCTTCAGGTAGTAGTCGAGGGTATAGAGCCGTTCGGCCGGGTCGAGCAGGTCGGCCGTGTAGCAGAGCGCCACTTCGGCGACGGTCGTGCCGGTGGCGAGAACGGCGTCGATCGCCGGGCGCATCTGCGAGACGTCGTTGAGGGCGTCGAAGATCCGGAAGATGTCGACGCCGGTGGCCGCGGCCTCCTCGACGAACGCCTGCGTGACCTCGCTCGGATACGGCGTGTAGCCGACCGTGTTGCGGCCGCGCAGCAGCATCTGGATCGCGACGTTGGGCAGCGCCTCGCGAAGGCTCGCCAGCCGTTGCCACGGGTCTTCGCCGAGGAAGCGCAGGGCGACGTCGTAGGTCGCGCCGCCCCAGGCCTCCATGCTCAGCAGCTCGGGGGTGAGACGGGCGACGTAGGGCGCCACCGCGAGGAGGTCTTTGCTGCGTACGCGGGTGGCGAGCAGCGACTGGTGCGCGTCACGCATCGTGGTCTCGGTGACCGCCAGGGCGGTCTGGGCGCGGAGGGCCTGGGCGAAACCGGCCGGGCCGAGCTCGAGAAGTCGTTGCCTTGATCCTGCAACCGGCTCGGTCGACAGATCGACCTTCGGCAGCTTGAGTGCCGGATCGATGGCCTGCTCGCCCGGGCCGTTCGGCTGGTTGACGGTGACGTCGGCCAGCCAGGTCAGGATCTTGGTGCCCCGGTCTTTCGAGACGTGGCCCTCGAACAGCTGCGGACGCTCTTCGATGAAGGCGGTGCTGAGATCCCCCGCCGCGAAGGCCGGGTCTTCGAGCACGGCCTGAAGGAACGGGATGTTGGTGGAGACGCCACGGATGCGGAACTCGGCGAGGCCGCGCTTGGCCCGCGTGACAGCGGCCGTGAAGTTGCGACCTCGCGCCGTCATCTTGACCAGCATCGAGTCGAAGTGCGGGCTGATCTGAGTGCCCGGGTTGATGGTGCCGCCGTCGAGGCGGATGCCCGAGCCGCCCGGCGAGCGGTAAGTGGTGATGCGGCCGGTATCGGGCCGGAACCCGGCGTTCGGGTCTTCGGTGGTGATGCGGGTCTGGAGGGCGGCGCCGTGCAGGTGGATGTCGCTCTGCTCGAGGTGCAGCTCGGCGAGCGTCATCCCGCTCGCGATGCGCATCTGCGAGAGCACGAGGTCGACGTCGGTGACTTCTTCGGTGACCGTGTGCTCGACCTGGATGCGGGGGTTCATCTCGATGAAGACGTGCTGGCCCTTTCGCTCGCCGGCCGTGTCGAGCAGGAACTCGACGGTGCCGGCGTTCACGTAGCCGATCGACTTCGCGAACGCGATCGCGTCGCGGTACATGGCCTGCCGGACGCCCTCGTCGAGGTTCGGGGCCGGAGCGATCTCGACCACCTTCTGGTGGCGACGCTGCACCGAGCAGTCGCGCTCGAACAGGTGCACGGTGTCGCCGGTGGCGTCGGCCAGGATCTGCACCTCGATGTGCCGGGGCCTGACCACCGCCTGCTCGATGAACATGGTCGGGTCGCCGAACGCGCTGTCGGCCTCGCGCATCGCGGCCTCGAGGGCCGAGCGGAGGTCGGCGGGGTCGTCGACGCGCCTCATGCCGCGACCGCCGCCACCCGCGACGGCTTTGGCGAAGACGGGGAAGCCGACGGCGTCGGCTCCTGCCATCAACTCGTCGATGTCGCGACTGGCCGGCGTCGACTTGAGCACCGGGACACCTGCCGCGATGGCGTGCTCTTTCGCCGTGACCTTGTTGCCGGCCATCTCGAGCACGTGCTGGCCCGGGCCGATGAAGGTGATGCCGGCACTCGCCGCGGCCTCGGCCAACTCGGGGTTCTCGGAGAGGAAGCCGTAGCCGGGGTAGATGGCGTCGGCCCCGGATTCGACCGCGACCCTGATGATCTCCTGCACATCGAGGTAGGCCCGGACGGGGTGCCCGACCTCGCCGATCTGGTACGCCTCGTCGGCCTTGAGGCGGTGCATCGAGTTGCGGTCTTCCCACGGGTACACCGCGACGGTGCGGGCCCCCAGCTCGAAAGCGGCCCGGAACGCCCGGATGGCGATCTCTCCGCGGTTGGCGACGAGGATCTTAGAGAACACGGCGGAGGCCTTTCTTCGGGCCCCTGCTGTTCAGGTGCCTTTAGGTGCTTTAACAGTAGTGAAGGTATCGTCTTCTTCGTGCATGTACTCAGCGTCAGCTCTCTCAAAGGCGGCGTCGGCAAGACGACCGTGACGCTCGGACTCACGTCGGCTGCCTTCGCCAAGGGTCTCCGCACGCTCGTGGTCGATCTCGACCCGCAGTCCGACGTCTCCACCGGCCTCGACATCACCGTCGCGGGCCATCTCAACGTCGCCGACGTGCTCGCCTCCCCGAAAGAGAAGACGGTGCGCGCCGCCATCGCTCCATCGGGCTGGACGAAGGGCCGCACCGGCAAGATCGACGTGATGATCGGCAGCCCGTCGGCCATCAACTTCGACGGCCCACACCCGTCCATCCGCGACATCTGGAAGTTGGAGGAGGCGCTCGCCACCGTCGAGGCCGACTACGACCTCGTGCTGATCGACTGCGCCCCCTCGCTCAACGCCCTCACGCGCACCGCGTGGGCCGCCTCCGACCGCGTCACCGTCGTCACCGAACCCGGTCTCTTCTCGGTCGCCGCCGCCGACCGCGCCCTACGTGCCATCGAAGAGATCCGTCGCGGGCTCTCGCCCCGCCTCCAGCCGCTCGGCATCATCGTCAACCGGGCTCGCGTGCAGTCGCTCGAGCACCAGTTCCGAATCAAAGAGCTGCGCGACATGTTCGGGCCGCTCGTGCTCTCGCCGCAGCTGCCCGAGCGCACCTCACTGCAGCAGGCCCAGGGCGCGGCCAAACCGCTGCACGTCTGGCCGGGCGAGAGCGCCCAGGAGATGGCGCGCAACTTCGATCAGCTGCTCGAGCGCATCATGCGCACCGCGAAGATCGGCGACTACGCCGAGCCCGCCGTCGGCTCGCGCTGACCCTGCCCCGGCCTTCATAGCTGGCCACCGCTCCCGTAACCGGCAGAAGCTCTAGTCCGCGGACTAGAGCTTCTGCCGGTTACGGGAGTTTTGCGAAAGTCAGGAGGCGCGGTTGGAGCGGCGGTTCGCCAGCTCGTCCGCAGGATCCTGCGCGGGGGTGGCGTCGAGCTCGACGAGGCTCGACTCGACCTCGCGCAGCACCTTGCCGACGGCGATGCCGAAAACGCCTTGCCCGCGCGAGACGAGGTCGATTACCTCGTCGTTGGACGTGCAGAGGTAGACGGAGGCTCCGTCGCTCATGAGCGTGGTCTGGGCCAGGTCGTTGACGCCCGACTCACGAAGTTGATTGACGGCGGTGCGGATCTGCTGCAGCGAGATGCCGGTGTCGAGCAGGCGCTTGACGAGCTTGAGCACCAGGATGTCGCGGAATCCGTAGAGACGCTGGGTGCCCGACCCTGACGCACCGCGCACCGTGGGCTCGACGAGACCCGTGCGGGCCCAGTAGTCGAGCTGGCGGTAGCTGATGCCGGCGGCGCGAGCGGCGGCGGTGCCGCGGTAGCCGTGGTCGTCTTCGAGCTCGATCATGCCGTCGGTGAAGAGGAGCCCCTCGCCGAAAGCCGGCGTCGCGGCCGGTGCCGGGGTTGCGCGAAGGCCGTCATCGCTGGACCCCTGAGGGGAGCCTGACTCGTTCATCGATTGCCTTCCGCGCTGTGAACCACGAATCACCGGGCCGACTCTCGAAAGCCTAACTTTCAAGAGGAGGTTGAGTGTTGTACCGAGGTCAACGGTACCCATAACGGGAGGGCTGACGAGCGACATTCGACTTTCGCCGTGCGGCGTGTCTCGAGATCACCCGAAGCCTTCCCGAGTCTAGGTGCAGGGGTCGTCCAACGCGAGGTCGCGGGAGAGCCGCACGGCCTCACCGGGATGCGTCGAGCCGGCCGAGGGCCGAGCGGATGAGGCTCGCGCGCACGACCTCGAGCTGCTCGGCGACCTCGCGCGCCAACTCGGCGGCACGGGCGCGACCCGCGGCGTCGCGGCGACGAACGACGGGGGCGACGGCGTTCTCGATGAGGCCCAACTCACGCTCGGCGGCAGCCCGGAGGGTGCGGAGGTGACGGGGCTCGATACCGGTCTTCTTGAGCTCGACGAGCGCCATCAGCACCTTGAGAGACTCGTCGCCGTAGAGTTCGGCGGCGGGAACCAGCGACGAGCCGATGGCGTCGTCGAGAAGTGGCGCGCTCGCGCCCGATTCGGCGAGCAGCTCGTCGCGGTTGAAGCGGCGGGCCCCGGTCAGCATCGAGGTGGGGGCCGCGCCGGTCGGAAGCGTCGAGGGGCGCCCGGCGTCGAGATCGTCGAGGTGCTGACGGATCACCTTGAGCGGCAGGTAGTGGTCGCGCTGGAGACCCAGGATGAAGCGGAGTCGCTCGACGTCGGCGGGCGAGAACTTGCGGTAGCCCGACTCGGTGCGAACGGGAGTCACGAGCTGGCGCTCTTCGAGGAACCGCAGCTTGGAGTTCGACAGATCGGGGAACTCGGGCTTCAGCCGAGCGAGCACCTGCCCGATGGTCAGCAGATCGGAGGAACCCGGGACATGTTCAGCCCGGGCCAGTGCGCGCGGCACTACTTGATCGCCAGGTTCGCGAGATCGACTCGTGACGCATAGAAGGTGAGACGGAACTTGCCCACCTGAACCTCGGCGCCATCGCTGAGAAGGGCTTCGTCGATGCGCACACCGTCGAAGTAGGTGCCGTTGAGCGAACCGAGGTCTTTGACACTGAACGTCGTGCCGTGCCGGCGGAACTCGGCGTGTTTGCGGCTGACGGTGACGTCGTCGAGGAAGATGCCCGCGTCTGGGTGGCGACCCGCGACGGTCACGTCGGCGTCGAGGAGGAATCGGGCACCGATGTTCGGCCCACGGCGCACGACGAGCAGCGCCGAACCGGAGGGGAGTGCGGAGACGGCCTCGCGCTCGTCGTTGGACACGCCGCCTTCGAGAGCGGCGAGCTGGGCCTGGAACTCCTCGTTGAAGCTGAGGGTCGTGTCGACCTCGTGACGGGCATCGTCTGCGCCGTTCGATGGGGTGGCTGGCTCTGCCATCGTGGACCTCCTGTGGCCCCAAGCGTAGCGGAATCGTTACCGTCCTCGAGGACGGATTTCGTCGTCCCGAAGGTGCAGGATCCTCACTCTCGGGTCTCGAGACCGGTCGCGTCCCCCGGTCGGGGGCCATCGCATCCTGCCCCCGTCATGCCAAGGCGCTTATTGTCGACTTCACCACAGCCGCTCAGAGTCGTCATAGGGATTTCCATGGGAAGCCGCTTTGGATGGTCTCAGTCACCAAGCAGCCCCAGGAAGGCAATCATGAACGACAGCAGCAACACTGACGGTGCCGCCGCCACCCCCGAGCACGACGGCTCGGCCGAGGAGCGCACGACGCCCACCTCTGCGGCGACGAACTCCGACGCTGCGACTTCGTCGAGCGACGGCGCCTCCGACGACACCAAGGCCTACGGCACAGGCGAGATCCGGGCGGCCTCCGACGGCCGCAACCAGGACGAGCAGCCGACCACCGAGCTTCCGACGGCGCACACGCTCCCCCACCGCACGGGCCCCACGCCCGCGCACTACGTGAACGCGGCCGACGACACCTACCAGGCCTACGACCCGGCGGCTGCCGCCGCAGCACAGCAGGCAGCGGCTCAACAGGTCGCTGCCGCTCAGGCCGCCGCCGCGCAGCAGGCTGCGGGCCAGCCGGCCTACGGCCAGCAGGTCGCGGGCCAGCCGACGTACGACCAGCGTCAGTACGCACAGCAGGCCGGCTACTACGGCCAGCAGGCGCCCGGCTACGGCCAGAACGGCTACGGCCAGTACCCCTACGCCGGCGGCCAGCCGCCCTACGGCTACGGCCAGGTGCCGCCCGCCTTCGCGCAGCCGAAGCGCCGCCCGAAGCGCTGGATGACCATCGCGGGCATCGCAGCGGCGGGCGTCATAATCGCCGGCGCCGCGGGCGGTGGGGCGTACGCGCTCGGCCACCAGACGGGCGAGAACGCGGCCAGCGCCGCCGGTCAGAACCAGACTCTGCAGATCCCCAACGGGTCGAGCGGGTCGTCGGGCTCGAGCGGCAACGACTACAACTCCCCCTTCGGCGGCGCCCAGGGCGGCTCGTCCTCCGGCGGCTCCTCGTCGCAGGGCAGCGGCACGGCGCCGAGCGACGCCACCGCAGCGACCGCCACCGAGAAGCAGGGCCTCGTCACGATCGTGTCGACCCTCGACTACGACGAGTCGTCGAAGTCGGCCGGCACGGGCATGATCATGACCGCGAGCGGCGAGATCCTGACCAACAACCACGTGGTGCAGGGTGCGACCAGCATCCAGGTCACCGTCGTGTCGACGGGTCAGACCTACACGGCCAACGTGGTCGGCACCGACGCGACGCACGACGTCGCCGTGCTCAAGCTCGAGGGGGCCTCCGGTCTCACGCCGGTGTCGTTCGGCAAGAACGCCACCGTCACGACAGGCGACGCCATCCACTCCACGGGCAACGCGGAGGGCACGGGCAGCCTGGTGACCGCCAAAGGCACCGTCGCGGCGACGAACCAGTCGATCACCGTGCAGAGCGAGTCCGGCTCGGGCACCGAGTCGCTGTCGAGCCTCATCGAGATCTCGGCCGACGTCGTCTCGGGCGACTCCGGCGGTCCCCTCCGCAACGCGAACGGCCAGGTGATCGGCATCGTCACCGCGGCCTCGTCGGGCACGACCGACGTGACCGGCTACGCCATCCCGATCAAGAACGCGCTCACCGTCGCTGACAACATCCTCGCCGGCAAGTCGAGCCAGTACATCACGATCGGCCTGCCCGCCTTCCTCGGCGCCCAGATCTCGAGCACGAACACGGGCGACGGCACCGGCACAGGCAGCGGCACCGGCACGACCGGGGCAGGCGTCACCATCGCCGGCACGGTCACCGGCAGCGCGGCCGCCAAGGCGGGCCTCGTCGCCGGCGACACCATCACGGCGGTCGCCGGCACGGCGGTCACCGACTCCACCTCGCTCACCGACGCGATCACGTCGCACAAGGTCGGCGACAGCGTCACCGTCACGTACACCGACACCGCGGGGGCCAGCCACACGGTGACCGTCACCCTCGGGTCGGGCCCGGCCGCGTAGCATCCTGCGACCCGCTCGTCGAACGGCCGCTCTCCTTCGGGAGGGCGGCCGTTCTGCGTGCCCGAGCGGGCCGGGCTAGGGCAGGAGGTCGAGGAGGGCGGCCGGGCCGATGGTGGCGGCACCGGCGGCCTCGACGCGCGACCTCAGCTCACGGTCGGCGGTCACCACGACGACGCGGGCCGACCCGACGAGCGAGACGACCTCGTCGACGACGGCCGAGTCGCCGTCCGCCGCGGCACGCACCAGGCGGACTCGAGAGAAGGCATCAGGATCTTGCGCGCCCGTCGCCCGGCCCTCGACCACGAGGCTGATCTCAGGCCACCACGTGTCGAGCCCCGCGTCGGGATCGGCCGCGACGGCTGCAGCCGGGACCCCGGCGAGCGCCAGAGCCTCGAGGCCGCTTCGGAGGCGGTCGGTGGCGCCGGCCCGGTCGCGCCACCAGCCGTCGGGGCGGGAGCCGACCACATTGGCCGAGTCGACCACGAGGTGCAGAGGCTGCCCGATGAGAGGCCGCAGCTTCGCCCACGACGACGCGAAGCCCGGGTGCAGGGGCAGCTCGTCGACCCCGTCGACGAGCACCCATTCGAGCGCCTCGCTCTCGCGGTCGGAGATCACGGGCTCGAACGGCGTCGTCGCACGCGCGACGACGGTGGTGTACGACCAGACGCCGAGGTCGACCACCGAGGTGAAGAGCAGGCGCAGCGCGTCGCGGGGCACAGCCGCCTCTTCGGCGCTCTCGCGGAGGGCGCCCTCGACGGCGGACTCGTCGAACTGGCGGGCCCCGCCGGGGATGCCCCAGGTGCCGCCGAAGTGGCTCCACTCGACGCGGTGCTGCAGCAGGATGCGCGACGAGGCGTCGACGACCAGCAAACCTGCGGCCCCGGCCTTGCCCCAGAACTTGCGGCCGTCGGGCAGGGCGACCCAGCCGTCGGCGGGTCCGTGGATGGTCACGTGTCGAGCTTGCCACGTTCGAGGCGTCGCGAACGACGTGTGTCGCCGGAGTCGAGCGAACGCGAGGGCGTCGCGGCGACGACCAGGTCAGCGGTGGAAGAGCGGCACGATGAACAGCCCGTAGCTGTACTGCGCGACGCCGAAGACCGCGAACCAGAAGGCCCAGATGGTGCGCCGCCGACCCCACGGCTGCTTGCCACGCTGCCGCAGCTCGCCCGCGCGCCGCCACGCGAAGAAGCACAGCACGAACGCCGCGACGCTCGCGATGTAGAACGTGCTGAGAAACAGCGCCACGATGCCGGCGACGAGGGCCCAGACGGCATAGCGGTTGGTGAGCTCGGGGTCGCGGGCCACCGGAGCCTTCGAGAGACCAGGATGCGACGCATCGACCTTCGCCCCCGCCGCCTTCGCCATCCTCAGGCGAAGCCGCTCGGCGCGCAGCGACATCGAGGTCACCGGCGCGGTCGCTCGCTCTTCGCTCTGCCCGTCGTCGCTCTGCCGGTCGTCGCTCACGCCGACAAGAGTAACGAACTGCGCGGTGAGCAGGATTAAGCTCGACAGCCCGAGTGTGCCGGGCCGCCCGAGTCAGCTGGACAGCACCGACAGGATGTTGCCCGACGGGTCGAGGAACCACGCGATGTCGGGCCCCATCCCCTTCGCCTTGCCGCGCATCACGCCCTTCTCGTCGGCGTAGCCGCCGTAGTTCTCGAGCGAGACGCCGTTTTCCGCCAGCTCGCCGACCGCGACGTCGATGTCGTCGACCTCGAGGTTGAGCACCGTGAACGCCGCGGGCACGTGGTCGTCCTTGGGGTAGAGGATCACGTGGCTGCCGCCCGGCAGGGCCACGTCGAGGATTCCCATGGCGTTGACTTCGGCGTGCAGCCCGAGCACCCCCTCGTAGAACTCCTTCGACGCCTCGACGTCTCGAACGCTGAACCCGCTGAACGCGTGGCCGGTGGTGAGCATTTCGGTCTCCTTGGATCGGTGTTGCGCCATCCTCTCACCGGTGCTTACATGTGCGAGCCCTCCTTTCTGCTGAAACGGGAACCACCATGATCCTCGACGACGTCGTCGCAGCCCCGCCCGCCCTCCAGCACGCGTTGGCGTCGGCGACGGTCGGCGGTGAACTGTGCACCTGGGTCTATCTGACCGTGCAGGGTGACCGGGCGAAGTCCGACCACTGGCTCGACGACCGACGCGAGAAGCTGCGATCGAGCCTGTGGGCCGTGGGCGCACCCGAGGCCGACGTGCTGGCCATCGACGACGCGCTGGCTCGGCCCCTCGACGCCGTCGGGCGCATCAACGTGTACCTGCTGGCTCGGCACGGCGTTGTCGTGCTGGACGAGGTGCTGCCCGGGGCGCGCCACGGTCGCGAGCGGCAGGGCACCGGCTTCGTCGCCGACGTCGTACCGGTGCTGCAGCACCTCGCGGTGACTCCCGGCCGTGGCGACGTGGCGCCGCGCGACGATCGGCCCTTCGCTGAGAGCGGAGTGCAGGCCGCGGTCGCCGCTCTGCGCACGGGCCGAATGTCGACGCTGGTGCTCGACCCCGACGGCTTCGGCGAGCAGTCGCTCTCGTGCCTTGCGGGGGCGCCCTGGGTGGCGCTCAGCGGCACGAACGCCGAGCCTCGGGATGCGACACCCGTCGTCACGGCCGCTGCCACCGCGTCGGCGCTGGTGCGAGCCGCTCTGCAGACCGGCGTCGAGGTCGCCTTCGCGCCGGCTGCCGCGCTACCCGGCGGCAGCCCTGTCGCTTACCTCACGACGTAACGCGTCGCTCAGACGAATGAGGCGGTCTGCTGGATTCGGGCGCGGATCTCGAAGACGTCGACCGACGCCGTCTGCCCTCCCCCGTTGAGGCCGCCGCGCAGCACGTGCGCGAGCACGGAGCGCCGCACGACGAACGCGGAGTTGCGGTGCCCCCGGCCGATCGGCACCACGGCCTCGTCGAGGGCGTCGTCGGGCACGACCATGAGCTCGGCGGTGAACGGCACGCGGCTGATCTTCTGGAAGGCGCGGGCGCTCCGCGCGAGAGTGCGCGCCGGCTGCTCGCCGTCGCGAAGTCCCTCCCCGACCACCTCGCCCTTCACGAGGCGGACGGGCGCACCCCAGTCTTCGGAGTTGATCGCGTAGAGGCCGGCCGGGCCGAGCACGATGTGGTCGAGCTCGGGTTCGCGGCCCGAGGCGACGTTGCTCCAGATCGTGTAGGCGATGCCGAGCTCCGACACGATCTTCACGGTCGACTCCTCGGCGACGGCCTTGGCCAGGATCCGACGGATCTCCGGTGGCGCCGACCGCACGAGGCTCGGCTCGTAGAGGTCGTCGACCTCCTCGCCCCGGCCGACCCACTCGCGGATCAGGTCGAGGAACAGCACGCGCTCTTGACCACCGGGGTGGCCGTAGGCGCGGGCGCGCGGCTTCGACTCGGGGCGGGCTCTCGGCGGGGTCGGAGCCCAGGCGTGGCCTGACGCCGCGCGGTCTGCGGAGCCGGAGGCGCTGGATCCTGAGGCCTGCGAGCGCGCCCCGCCGTCATAGCGGGAGCGGTCTGCAGGGGTGCCGATGCGCTCCCAGGCGAGCTGTACCTGACGGAACCGCTCGGGGGTGCCGCCGAGGTCGGGGTGGGTCTCGCGCGCGAGTCGCCGGTAGGCACGGCGGAGCTCGTCGTGGCTGGCGGTGGCGCTGACCCCGAGGATCTCGTAGGGGGTGGCGGCAAGAGGGCTGTCGGACATGTGTCCCGCGAGAATAGCGGCAGCCTGCTGGAAAGAGGTGGGGGCATTCCGATGAAGTCTCTCGACATCCGAGAAGCACCTCCTCGACATTCCATGCACGCGAATACAGTCGGGTGATGAGTACACCCATCAGAACAGTGATCAGCCCCGGCCGCTACGTGCAGGGCAAAGGCGCAATGACGCACCTCGGCGGTTACGTCAAGCAGATCGGCACCACCGCCCTCCTCGTCGCCGACGACTTCGTCTGGGGCGTGGTCGGCGACCAGATCACCACCGACTTCGGCGACAACGGCATCTCGTTCGAACGCGTCGGCTTCGGCCGGTTCGCCACCCCCGCCGCCGTCGACTCGCTCGTCGAGAAGATCCAGGCCGACGGCGTCGACGTGATCATCGGCCTCGGTGGCGGCAGCGCGATCGACGCCGCGAAGTCGGCGGGCCACCTGGCGGGGATCCGGTGGGTCAGCGTGCCGACGGTCGCCTCGACCGATGCTCCGACGTCAGCCCTTGCCGTGATCTACACGGAGGAGGGCGAGTTCATCGAGTACCGCTTCTTCCCCCACAACCCCGACCTGGTGCTGATCGACACGCAGCTCGTCGCCAATGCACCGGTCGCATTCCTCGTGGCCGGCATCGGCGACGCCCTCGCCACCTGGCTGGAGGCCCGCGCAACCTCGCGCTCGAACTCGCTCACCATGGCCGGCGGGCAGCCCACACAGACGGGCACCGCGCTGGCGAAGCTGTCGTGGGACATCATCCACGAGAACGCCTTCTCGGCTCTCGATGCCGTCCGTGACAACCTCGTCACCCCGGCTCTCGAGAACATCGTCGAGGCGAACACCCTCCTCTCGGGCCTGGGTTTCGAGTCGGGCGGCCTCGCTGCGGCCCACGCGATCCACAACGGTCTGACCGCCGCACCCCAGGCCCACGGCCTCGCCCACGGCCAGAAGGTCAACATCGGGTCGATCGCGCAGCTCGTGCTCGAAGGGGCGCCGCGCGAGGAGATCGAGGACTTCGTCGAGTTCACCACCCGCGTGGGCCTGCCCAACACGCTCACCGAGATCGGCCTGACCGTCGACGACGAGGACGAGCTGAAGGCCGTCGCCGAGGCCGCGTGCCTGCCGAGCGACACCATCCACAGCATGCCGTTCGAGGTCACGCCCGAATCGGTGGTCGACGCGCTCAAGGCGATCGAGAGGCTCTCGCGGTCGATCCGCGCCGAGAAGGGGCTGCCGGAGCCGGTGCTCTATCAGGCGCCTCACTGATCGCGGCCCCGATGACGAGCGCAGGATCGTGACTGCTCAGGATCCTGCGCCCGTTCCGTTCGTTACGCTCGGAGCGTGACTGACGACGATCTCACTCCCCGGCCAAGCGCAACGTCAAGGCGCTGACCGCCTTTCTCGCGGACCTCGAAGCCGACGACGCGGTCGTGGCGACGTTCACGACCGAGCGCTACGGCGTGTTCGCGGTCCGCGGCAAGGCGGTGCAATCGGCGATCCTCGGGGCTTTCACTCTCGGCAGCCACCCGCTCGACTCGAACAAGAAGCCGGCGAAGGCGCTGCAGCTGCTCCGCACCTTCCACTCGGCCGAGCGTTCAGAGGCGGAAGCCGATCTGCCTGCCGAGCCGCCGGCCGTGAGCGAGGCCGTGGCCCACGGGGCCCTGGTGCGCGTGTCGTTCGCCGAGGAGGCGTACGGCGAGTTCGACGTGGCAGGCGTGGCCGTCCACTCTGCTGTCGACGACAGTATCCTGGTCGGCTCGTGGATGGTGTCGACCGACGGTCTGGTGTCACCGCGCGTGCGCGCGGTCGAGGTGCTGGCACCCGCGGGCGGCCACGACCTCGCCGTGCCCCGCGAGATCTCCAGCTGGGGCAACGAGTCGGCGGCCGACGTCTAGCCAGGCGCTCCTAGCGCGGGGCGGAAGCGGACCGCTGCGCCCGGGCGGCAGCCCGACGCTGGCGCCGACGCTGGAACCACGCGACGACGGCCCGGAACTTCCCTTGCACCCACATGTTGAACCGGTGGGCGGCCGGGAACTCGGTGCCGAGGATCGCCAGCCCGATGAACACCACGAGCCAGCCGGGGCCGGGCAGCGGAATCAGGATGATGCCCGCGATCACGACCGCGATGCCGACCACCCCCAACACGATCTTGTAGGCCGTGCGTAGCCGAGGGTAGAGATTCAGCCGGGCGCGGAAGAGGCGCGCTCGCTTGGCGAACTTCGTGTTGCGCAGGCGATGGTGCAGAACGGAGTGATCGCCCGCCCCGGCATCCTGCGTCTCCGACATGCGTCGAGCCTACGCACGCTGCATCCACGACGACACGGAGCCGGGTGCCAACCTCCTGAGCGCGGACCGTGTACCGGACACGGATCGACCCTCAGGTGAGCGCTCACCCCAGGAAGGGGCTAGGCAGGAAGTCATGGAATATACACACTTGGGACGCACAGGGTTGTCCGTATCGCGCGCCATTCTCGGCACGATGAACTTCGGCCCCGAAACCAGCGAGGACGACTCGCACGCCATCATGGACAAGGCCCACGAATCGGGCGTCAACTTCTTCGACACTGCGAACGTCTACGGCCGGGCGATCGCCTATGGCACCACCGAGTCGATCATCGGTCGCTGGTTCGCCAAGGGCGGCGACCGCCGCGAGAAGACGGTGCTCGCCACGAAGCTGTACGGCGACATGGGCGAGTGGCCGAACTCGGGCAAGCTCTCGGCCTACAACATCCGCCACGCGATCGACGCGAGCCTCGAGCGGCTGCAGACCGACCACATCGACCTCATCCAGTTCCACCACATCGACCGCGCCACCCCGTGGGACGAGATCTGGGGTGCCATCGAGGTCGCCGTCACGCAGGGCAAGATCCTCTACGTCGGCTCGTCGAATTTCGCCGGCTGGCACATCGCCGAGGCGCAGGAGGCCGCAAAAGCGCGCCACTTCCTGGGCCTCGTCTCCGAGCAGTCGATCTACAACCTCATCAAGCGCGAGATCGAGCTCGAGGTGCTGCCGGCGGCGCAGAAATACGGTCTCGGCGTCATCCCGTGGTCGCCGCTCAACGGTGGCCTGCTCGGCGGCATCATCGGCAAGGAGCAGGAGGGCAAGCGCCGCCTCGAGGGCCGTTCGGCCGAGTACGTGAAGGATCACCGCGAGCAGCTCGAGGCGTTCGAGAACCTCGCGAAAGAGATCGGCCACGCTCCCGGCGAAGTCGCACTCGCGTGGCTCCTCCACCAGCCGGGTGTCACCGGCCCCATCACCGGGCCCCGCACCATGGCGCAGTTCGACTCCGCCGTGGCCGCCGTCGACGTCACGCTCGACGCCGACGCCCTCGCTAAGCTCGACGCGATCTTCCCCGGCCACAAGCCGGCTCCCGAGGACTACGCGTGGTGAGCACGATGGCCGTGACGCCGCGCGCCCTCTTCTAGAACAGGACCCCCATGAAGACACGAACAATCGGCGACGTCACCGTCTCGGCGATCGGCCTGGGCGCCATGCCCATGTCACTCGAAGGACGGCCCGACGAGAAGCGCTCGATCGCCACCATCCACGCCGCCCTCGAGGCCGGCATCACCTTCATCGACACTGCCGACGCCTACAGCCAGGCGGGCAAGCCCGACGACGAGGGCCACAACGAGATCCTCATCGCGAAGGCCCTGCGCGAGTGGCACGGCAACACCGACGAGGTGCTGGTCGCGACCAAGGGCGGGCACACGCGCGCCCACGCTCAGGCACCGGACGGCTGGGACCAGGACGGCTCGCCCTCGCACCTCAAGGAGGCGGCTCGTGCGTCGGCGAAGCGCCTCGGTGTCGAGGCCATCGGGCTCTACCAGTTCCACCGCCCCGACCCCCGCGTTCCCTACGCCGACTCGATCGGCGCCGTCAAAGAGCTGCTCGACGAGGGCGTGATCCGCATGGCCGGGATCTCGAACGCCTCGATCGCGCAGATCACCGAGGCGAACGACATCCTCGACGACCGCCTGGTGAGCGTGCAGAACCAGTTCTCGCCGGCATTCCTGTCATCGACGGCCGAGCTCGAGTTCTGCGACGACCAGAGCATCGCCTTCCTGCCGTGGAGCCCGCTCGGCGGCATCTCGAACGCAGGAGACCTCGGCAAGAACCACGCCGTCTTCGCCGAGATCGCGAACGCTCGTCGGCTCTCGCCACAGGTGGTCTGCCTCGCGTGGGAGCTTGCGAAATCGTCGGTCGTCGTCCCCATCCCCGGGGCGTCGCGACCGCAGTCGATCATGGACTCGGCGACGGCCGCGTCGATCAAGCTGAGCCCCGACGAGTTCGCTCGTCTCGAGGCGGCGACGCAGGCCCCGGCCGCGTAACCCGCCCCAGCTGCCGGCCCCTCCCTCTCGGCTGATCTCCCCCGTCTTGTCGGGGCGATCAGGCGGGAAAGGAGGGGCTGCGGTCGTTTCAGGGCATCGCGGTGGGAGGCGGCAGCGGCGCGGGCAGCGGGTAGCGCCACGACGTGCGCTCTGCTGAACCGGGGCCGACGGCCCAGCCGATCGTGATCGCGCTGTCGGCGGTCGACGGCAGGATGCGGGCTTCGAACGTCATCGAGGAGCCCGCGGCCACGCTCGGCGCACCGACCGCATCCCGGCCGCCGTCGACCGGGCGCGGGCCGTCGAGCGTGGCCGACCCGCTGACCGACACGTCGTGCGCGTCGGCCGTGCCGGTGTTGGCGAGGCGGTAGACGTCATCGTGGTCATGGGTCAGGCGCCAGGCCGGTGCGGAGGGCTCGGCGGTCTCAGCGGGCTCGGCGGTCTCAGCGGGCTCACCGGTCTCGGGGCGGACGCTCGGGGCCGCAGGGGTGCCGCCCGGCGCACCCGGGGCCGCGTGAGAGCCCTGCCGCGACAGCGACTCGACCCCGTCGGCGATCCTGGTCAGCTGGTCGATGGTCAGGGCCGCGGACGCGGCCGCGCGCTGGGCGGCGGCCTGCGCCTGCTTGTTCGACTCGGCAGCCGACACCGCAGCGGCCTGGGCCTGCTGGCGCTGCAGGATCTGCCCGCGCCACGAGAACCAGAACGACACCCCGAGACCGACGAGCGCGATCAGGGTGGCGATCGCCTCGATGAGGTTGGCGACGGTTTCAGCGGACATGGGACTCAGCGGTCATGTGTCGGATCCTGCCATGCGGTGATCGTGCCAGTGGCCTCCGACACCCGCGCTAGCGTGGACGCATGGAGCCGATCGTCGAGACCATCACCGCCCGCTTCGAGCTGACCCTGGCGGCTCCGTTCGACCTGCCCGGGGTCGAGGGCGGCTGGGTGCAGGGCCTCTCCATGCACAAGACCTTCACGGCGGGGCTCGTCGGGCAGAGCGACCTCGTCTTCCTGACCAGCGGCGAGGAGGAGACGGGGCGAGGCTACGTCGCCGTCGAGAGGATCGTCGGCACGCTCGACGACGGGCGCCGCGGGGCGATCACCGTGCACCACGGCGCGATGCAGACGCCGAGCGACTCCGGGCAGTTCGGCAACATCGTGCCCGGGTCGGGCGCGGGCGACTTCGTGCACTTCACCGGCAGCGCCGCGATCCAGCACGACAACGAGGGCCCCTTCTTCGTGCTCTCGCTGATGACGCACTGACGATCAGGCCCGAACGAACCACGCGATCCGGTTCGCACCACCGCATCGGGTGGCGCAAACCGGATCGCGTGGTTCGATCGAGGGGCCGACCGGGCGCTAGGCCTCGCGGCCGGCGGGCATCTGCGTCTTCGACGGGTCGGTCTCGGCGAGACCCTCGAAGACCTGCTCGATGCGCGCGACCACGTCGGCCTCGAGCTTCACGCCGGACGCGACCGCGTTCGAGGTGACCTGCTCGGGGCGGCTCGCTCCGATGATCGCCGACGCGACGTTGTCGTTGTTGAGCACCCACGCGAGCGAGAGCTGGGCCTGCGTGAGGCCGAGGTCGTTCGCGATGGGCTCGAGCGCGGCGACGGCCTCGAGCACGTCGTCCTTCAGCCAGCGCGAGATCATGCCCGCGCCGCCCTTCTCGTCGGTGGCCCGGGAGCCTTCCGGCAGATCCTGCCCCTTCTTGTACTTGCCGGTGAGCACGCCCTGCGCGATAGGCGACCAGACGATCTGCGAGATGCCGAGCTCTTTCGAGGCGGGCACCACCTCGCCTTCGATGACGCGCCAGAGGAGGGAGTATTCGGGCTGGTTCGAGACGAGCTGGATCTTCAACTCTTTCGCGAGCGCCGACGCTTCGCGGAGCTGCTGGGCGTTCCACTCGCTCACGCCGATGTAGAGCACCTTGCCCTGGCGGACCAGGTCGGCGAACGTCTGCATCGTCTCTTCGAGCGGTGTCTCGACGTCGTAACGGTGCGCCTGGTAGAGGTCGACGTAGTCGGTCTGGAGGCGCTTCAGCGAGCCGTTGATCGACTCGGTGATGTGCTTGCGGCTGAGGCCTGTGTCGTTGTGCTGCTTCGGGCCGGTCGGGCCGTAAACCTTCGTGAAGATCTCGAGCGACTCGCGGCGCTCGCCCTTCAGCGCCTCGCCGAGAACGGTCTCGGCCTGGGTGTTCGCGTAGACGTCGGCGGTGTCGAACGTCGAGATGCCGACGTCGAGGGCTGCGCGGACGCACTGCGTGGCGGTGTCGTTCTCGACCTGGCTGCCGTGGGTGAGCCAGTTGCCGAAGGTGAGCTCGGAGATCTTGAGCCCGGAGTTGCCGAGGTACCTGAATTCCATTGAGGGATTCTCCTTGTCGTGGGGCGGCTGCGGTGCCGCGCCGCTCAGCAGGCTACTCGCTCGGGTGAGCGCTCACACGGGGGTTGACGACAGAGCTCGGCGGCCATGCCGCTCCTGTCAGCCCAGCCCGGCGACCAGGTTGATCAGGGTCGCCAGGATCACGGTGCCGAAGAGATA
Source organism: Frondihabitans sp. PAMC 28766 (assembly GCF_001577365.1). Classification (NCBI taxonomy): domain Bacteria; kingdom Bacillati; phylum Actinomycetota; class Actinomycetes; order Micrococcales; family Microbacteriaceae; genus Frondihabitans; species Frondihabitans sp. PAMC 28766. The sequence goes on along the minus strand of NZ_CP014513.1, from coordinate 2,444,187 downwards.
CGACAGCAGGCAGTGCCGCGTCACCAGATGCCGGATGTCGCGCGACGTGATCGTGGTGTCGCTCACCTGGTACGTCATGCCCAGATCGAAGGCGAGGTAGGCGAAGTCGTGGTAGTCGGGCGTCTCCTTCTGGTTGAAGTCGATGCCGCCCTCCTCGCCCGAGAAGTACAGCACGGCGTAACGCAGCATGTAGAGCGTGTGGATGAGGAACCACGACAGCGCCACACTCGCCACCGCGAGACTCGCGAGCACGACGGCACGGGATCCCTGTGCCTTACTCGCCTCGACCACGGTGAACGCCACGATCCCGAGACTCGCGAGGGCCGCCAGGGTCAGCAGGATCTCCATCGTGCTGTGGGCGGGATCCTCGGCCTGCGCGTGCGTCCGAGTCTCGTCGCCGGTGAAGCGGTAGACGACCACCCACACCCACACCAGGTAGATCAGGCAGGCGACGATCCAGCCGATCACGAGGGCCGTGCCCGCGAGCCCCAGGAGTGCCGCGACGCCCCCCGCCACGATGCCGCCCGCGACCATCACGATCAGCCGCAGCCGGGAGGCGGTGCGGCGGGCGTCGGCCTTCATCATGCTCATGCTCTGATGGTCGGGGCCCGCGCGCTGTGCCGCCCTCCGACACGCCGGGGTGTGCTCTGCGGTCTGCGGTCGGCGGTCTGCGGTCTGGGGTCTGCGGTCTTCTCGCGAGATGGCCTGTCCTACGGGCTCGGGCACCGTCAACCGTCGGACGGGCCATCTCGCGACCTCAGGCCGGGCCGGGGCCGGGGGCGACGCGCGTGCGAGCCCCGGCCTCGCCGCGGGAGAGGGCGCGGCGAAGGCGTCCGACGAAGGCCGCCCAGTGCTCGCCCGTCAGATCGTCGTCGGAGAGGTAGAGCGCGTGCCACCCGGCGTCGGCAAGCGCCTCACGTCGACGCTTGTCGTCTCGGTAGGTCTTGCGGTCGGTGCGGTGCTGATCGCCGTCGTACTCGACGACGACGTGCTCGCGCCCGAAGATGATGTCGGGGCGGGCCACGAAACGATCCTGCTCGTCGTGGATCTCGCAGTTCAGCAGCGGGAGACGGAAACCCTCGCGAAGCAACTGCAGGCGCAGGCGCGTCTCACGCGGCGACTCCGACCCGACTGCGACCAGCGAGAGCGCCTCGCGAAGGAGGCGGGTGCCCCGCAGGCCACACCGCCCCGCCACGACCCCAGCCAACTCGTCGATCGCATGGCGGCACTTCTTGCCGACCAGGAAGTCTCCGGCAATGACGAGCTGCTCGAGCGACAGCAACGTCGAGCACTCGGCCCAGCTCTGCACGCGATCGGAGACAGGGATGCCCCGGAGCAGCGTGACGCGCGCACGATCCGCCGAAATGCGGTGGCCGACGAAGCCCGGGCGTCGAGTCACTGTACCCTCGCCGACCGTCGTCGTATGGATCACGGACGTCGGCGGTACCGGTAATCCCCAAAGGCTTGCAGCCGTCAGATGGCTGAAGTGCTGGTGTCTGCCGAGCACGGGGACGAGGTCGTCGGGAACGACGCCGTTGTTGCGCCGGCATTCGACGCGCAGCCCACGGGCGAGCAACGCGACGTCTCGTCGACGAAGTCGCGAGTAGGGGACCAGATCGAGGGCATCCCGCACGAGGAAGGCCTCGCTGACGAGCAGCGGCGGAAGAGATTCGGAATTCATGCCGACAGGATCGCCGAGGAGCCGGATCCTGCGCAGAATCTCTCCACAGGGGTGGTGCCAGGCGCCGTCGGGCACGTGATGTGATGCCGCGAGATGGCCCGTCGTACGGTCTGAAAGGGGTCAACCCGTCGGACAGGCCATCTCGCGGCGGGCCGGGCGCGCGGGCCGGGCAGGCGGGCCGGGCAGGCGGGCCGGCGCGCGGGCCGGGCAGGCGGGCCGGCGCGCGGGCCGGGCAGGCGGGCCGGCGCGCGGGCCGGGCAGGCGGGCCGGCGCGCGGGCCGGGCAGGCGGGCCGGCGCGCGGGCCGGGCAGGCGGGCCGGGCGCGGGCCGGGCAGGCGGGCCGGGCGGGCCGGGCGGCGGCTACGGGAGGAAGGGAGCGAGGGTGGCGGCGAAGGCCTGGGGGGCCTCATAGGGCGGCGAGTGGCCGCAGTCGAGGAGCGTGAGCGCGGGGCGCGGCGGGGCGGCGGGTGAGCCCGCGACGGGAGGGCCCGCGGGGGCGCCCGCGGCAGTGAGCGCGGGGGCGGCGGCGGCGGCGAGAGCGGCTGCGAAGGCGGAGGCCTGGGCGACGGTGCGGACGGGGTCGAGGAGGCCGTGCACCACGGCGACGGGGCACTCGAGCGCCGCCAGCCGCGGCAGGAAGTCGAGGGCGCGCTGCGACGTCAGCACGTCGAGCGCCGCCCGCCGCGAGACCCCACGCGCGTAATCGAGGAACGAGGCGCGCACGTCGCCGGGCAACGGCGAGGCGAACGAGCGATCGAGGATCCCGGCCCAGAGCGGCTCGCCCCAGGCGTCGCGGATGGTGCGCAGGATGCCGTCGACATCGCCGTGGTCGTGCATGTTCGGCCCGGTGTCGACCAGCACCAGCCCCGAGACGAGGTCGGGCGCCGAGAGCGCGAGCTCGAGCGCGATGGCGCCGCCGGTCGAGTGACCGACGACGAGCGCCGGCCCCGCACCGCCGGCCGCACCGCCGGGCGCACCGTCGGCCGCACCGCCGGCAGAAGCGGCGCGCAGCGACGAGGCCAGCCGCGCGGCGACCGACGGGATGTCCCACGGCCCCAGCCCATCCATCCACGAGACGCCTCGGGCGGCGACATCAGGATGCGACGCATTGAGCGCCTGCCACGTCGGCTCGAACAGCGCCGGAGAACAGAGGGTGCCGGGGATTCCGAGCACCGTGGCCGCGATCACTCCCCCACCGTAGCGAAAGCCCCGCGATTCTCACGCCGTGAGAAGGCACCTGGAGCACCGAGCAGCCCGCGAGCACGATGGTCACACACGCACGAACCTCGATGAGGAGGACGAAGTGAAGGCAGTCCGACTGCACGAATACGACCAGACGCCCACGCTGGACAGCGTGGCCGAACCCACGGTGACGGGCCCCTGGGACGTCATCGTAAATGTGGGAGCCGCGGGCCTGTGCCGCACGGATCTGCACATCATCGAAGGCCAGTGGGAGGCGATCCAGCACCCGCAGCTGCCGTACATCCTCGGCCATGAGAACGCCGGCTGGGTGCGCGAGGTCGGCAGTGCGGTGACCAACGTCGCGGTGGGCGACACGGTGATCATGCATCCGCTCACGAGCTGCGGCCTCTGCCCGGCCTGCCGGGTCGGCCAGGACTCGCACTGCGAGAACGCCACCTTCCCCGGCCTGAACGTCGACGGCGGCATGGCCGAGCTCTTGAAGACCAACGCCCGGGCCGTCGTGAAGCTCGACAAGGGCCTCGAGCCGAAGGACGTCGCAGCGCTCGCGGACGCCGGCCTCACCGCCTACCACGCGGTGCGGAAGGCGGCGCCACAGCTGTTCCCGGGTCGCACGCGGTGGTTCAGGGCGCGGGCGGCCTCGGGCACATCGGCATCCAGTCGCTCGCGGCCATCACGAGCGCCGAGATCACGGTGGTCGACCGCAGCGAGAAGGCCCTCGCCCTCGCGAGGGAGCTCGGCGCGCACCACACGGTGCTCGCCACGAGCGACTCCGACAGCGACGAGCGCGTCGAACGCGAGGTGCTCGACATCACCTCGGGCGGCGCGCAGATCGCGTTCGACTTCGTCGGCGAGAAGGGGGCCGAGAAGCTCGCCCCGAAGCTGATCCACAACGGCGGGTCGCACTACGTGATCGGCTACGGCGGCCGGGTCGAGCTCGACACGATCGAGATCATCTCGCGCGAGATCAGTGTGGTCGGCAACCTCGTCGGCACCTACAACGACCTCGTCGAGCTCATGGCGCTGACGGCGCAGGGCCGCGTGAAGCTGCACACGCAGACCTACCCGCTCGACGCCTTCGACGACGCGATCGCCGACCTCGACGCCGGTCATCTCATCGGCCGCGGCATCCTGCTCCCCTGAGCCTCGCAACCGATCGACACCCGATGCGTCGCATCCTGGAACGGCAGGATCCGACATCATTCCGAGCAAAGGAGCTCACCATGGCGTTCCCCGCCAAATACCCGCAACTGAACGACACCGAGCTGACCGACGAGGCCCGCTCGACCCTGATCCGCGTGATCCGTGTCGCTTTCCCCCACGACTCGTTCCCGGACGGCCCGTACGAGCGCACGGCCGACACGATCCTCGCGGCCGCCGCGGAGTCGACCTGGTTCCGCGTCGCCCTGACGCAGGGCCTCCTGACCCTCGCGCACCTCGCCGGCGGCGACTTCCGCGATCTCGACGAGGAGGCCGCCACCAGCGTCCTCCGCCGCATCGAGACGACGGAGTTCTTCGGCTTCATCCGCCGCACCACCGTGCTGAACCTCTACGACGACCCCGAGGTGTGGGAGGCCGTGGGCTTCGAGGGCCCCTCCTTCGACAAAGGCGGCTACGTCAACCGCGGCTTCAACGACCTCGACTGGCTGCCCGACCCTCGCATCGAGACGTACGAGGGCGAGCCGCTGAAAGAGATCGCCGACTCGGTGCCGCTGGCGCCGCACCACTCGGCCACGCACGGCGTCAGCCAGAGCGCCGCCTCGACGACGGCCGACTCCAACACCCAGCCCGGCTCGACCGACGCCCGGCAGGGCGGCCTGCAGCACGCGGAGGCCTCGAAATGACGAACCTCGGCAACCAGGGCAAAGCGATCGCGCAGGACGAAGAGGCGGTCGTCATCGTCGGGTCGGGCGCCGGCGGCGGCACCCTCGCCTACGAGCTCACGAAGAAGGGCATCCCGTGCGTGGTGCTCGAGGCGGGGGCCTACCTCGTCAATGAGGACTACGTGAACAACGAGTGGGAGGCGTTCAACCAGATGGCCTGGCTCGACCCCCGCACCACCTCGGGATCCTGGCGCATCGCCCGCGACTTCCCCAACCTCCCGACCTGGATCGTGAAGGCGGTCGGCGGCACGACGACACACTGGTCGGGCGCGACCCCGCGGTTCAAGGCCCACGAGTTCGCCATCCGGTCGACCTACGGCCGCCTCGAGGGCGCGAACCTGATCGACTGGCCGATCACCCTCGCCGAGCTCGAGCCGTTCTACGACAAGGCCGAGATCGCGATGGGGTCCACTCACGTGCACGGCCGGAAGCCGCTGCCGGCGAACAACAATTACAAGGTGTTCGCGAACGGCGCCGAGCGGGTCGGCTACAAGCACTACTCGACGGGGCCGTACGCGACCAACGCCGAGGAGTACGACGGCCGCCCGGCGTCCATCCAGGACGGCTTCAACTTCCAGGGCGACAAGAACAAGTCGAAGTGGTCGACGCTGGTGCGCGAGCTCCCACGCGCGCTCGAGACCGGGCTGCTCGACCTGCGCCCGGATTCGCATGTGGTGCAGATCACGCACGACGCATCCGGGCGGGTCGACGCGGTGCTCTACCTCGACGCCGACGGCAACCTCCAGCGGCAGGCCGCCAGGCTCGTCGCAGTCGCCGGCAACTCGATCGAGACACCGCGCCTTCTCCTCCAGAGCGCCTCTCCGATGTTCCCCGACGGCCTCGCGAACTCCTCCGGCCAGGTCGGCCGAAACTACATGCGCCACACGACGGGCAGCGTCTACGCGCAGTTCGAGAACCCCGTGCGCATGTACCGGGGCGAGACCATGGCGGGCGTCATCGCCGACGAGTCGCGTCACGATCCTGACCGCGGGTTCGCCGGCGGCTACTACCTCGAGACCATCTCGCTGGGCCCGGCCTTCCTCGCCAGCTTCGCCGAGCCGGGATCCTGGGGGCGTGAGTTCACGAAGCTCATCGACGGGTATCTGCGCACCGCGGGCCTCTGGGTGGTTGGCGAGGACCTCCCGCAGGAGAGCAACCGGGTCACGCTGAACACGTCGGTGACCGACAAGAACGGCCTGCCGGTGCCCAATGTGCACTTCGACGACCACCCCAACGACATCGCGATGCGGAACCACGGCTACCAGCAGGCCGAGCTCCTCTACGACGCCGTCGGCGCGCAGTCGTCGCACCGCACGCCTCCCTACCCCTCGACGCACAACCTGGGCACCTCGCGGATGAGCGAGAAACCCGAAGACGGCGTCGTCGACAAGTGGGGTCGCGCCCACGACGTGCCGAACCTGTTCGTCTCGGACGGCTCGGTGTTCACCTCGTCGGCTGCGGCGAACCCGACGCTGACGATCGTGGCGCTGGCGATCCGGCAGGCGGAGTACATCGCCTCGCAGCTCGCGAGCGGCGACATCTGAACACTCGCATCTGAACCCCTCGTCTGCACCACACGTGTAGAACGAAACCGAACCTCGATCGAAGGAGACCCTCCATGAGCGACACCAAGACCACCAGCCCGTACGACGCCATCGCCGACGTGCCGACGTTCACCCTGACCTCGACCGACGTCACCGACGGCCAGGAGTTGCCGACACCCCAGGTATCCGGCATCTTCGGTGCCGGCGGCGACGACGTCAGCCCGCAGCTGACCTGGTCGGGCTTCCCGTCCGGCACGAAGAGCTTCGCCGTCACTGTGTACGACCCCGACGCCCCCACCGGCGCCGGTTTCTGGCACTGGGCCGTCGCCGACATCCCCGCCACGACGACCTCGCTGGCCACCGGCGCGGGCGATGCGGCTGGATCCGGGCTGCCCGCGGGCGCCTTCCAGCTGAAGAACGACGGAAGCCTCGCCCACTACCTCGGCGCTGCTCCCCCGGCGGGTCACGGCAAGCACACCTACTACGTCGCCGTGCACGCCCTCGACGTCGACTCGCTCGGCATCGACTCCGGCGCGACGCCCGCCTTCCTCGGCTTCACCATGTCGGGCCACACCCTCGCGCGCGCGGTCATCGCTCCGTGGTTCGAGGTGAAGTAGCGCAGGCTCCGGTCTTTCGCCCTGCCCCGCCCCTCTTTTCCGGCTCGATCCCCCCTTCCTGTCGAGGTGATCCTGCCGAAAAGGAGGGGCTTCGGCATGCAGCCGGCATCGACGGGTCGAGGCGCGCGTGCGATCCTGCGGATCGGTGCCTGCGAACACGGTGCAAGAGATTCGTGACGGGCGAGATTCTGCGGCAGCAACTCCTGCGATGGCTCTACGCGCAGAACTCGGTGGGGAACGAGCCCGACGTGGCGCAGCCGCTCACGAGCGCTACTGGTTCGAAGAGGAGCACTTTCTTGACGACGACACCGGACCCCGTCGCCGGTCCCGCCGCGAAGAAGCCTCGCGGCAAGCGGAGGCACTCGTCGAGACAGTGGATCTTGTGGCCGCAACCGAGCTCTGGCGCCGAGCGGACTACCCGGAGACTCCCCCGACCCCGACCCCGGCGGCGGCGGCTCAGCGGCGCGCTCGAGGGAGGCTGCCGCGTCGACGGAGGTCGGCGCGGTGAGTGGGCGGAAACGCACGGCCGACGGTCGACGGCGGTGTTTCTGCGCCCTCTCGGCGATCGGGAGGGAGCTAGAGGGTGGCGGTGGAGGCGCGACGGAGTTGGCCCGAGCGGTAGTAGCGCGAGACCTGGTTCGCGGCGTCGCGGAGGTTGCGCTCGATCACGTGGCGGCGGGGGCCGGTGAGCTCGGGCGAGGGGGCGCTGATGGCGACGGAGCCGACGATCATCCCGGCGCCGTTGCGCACGCCGACGGCGGCGCAGGTCATGCCGGGCACGAACTCCTCGTTCTCCCACGCGACGCCGGAGTTGCCGACGTCGACGAGCTCGGCGTAGAGCGCGTGCCGGTCGGTGGCGGTGGTCGCCGTGAGCTGACCGAGGCCGTGGACGTCGAGATACTGGTCTCGCTGTTCGCTCGACATGCCCGAGAGCATGATCTTGCCGAAGGCGGTGGCGTGGGCCGCCTCGTGGAAGCCGAAGTTGAGCGGCGTGAGGCGAGGGTGAGCCGGCGAGTCGACCACGTAGGCGACGACGACGTCGGCCCCGCGGTAGACGGCGAAGTAGGCGGCGGTGTCGCTCAGTTGGTGCAGGCGCGTGATCTCGCCGCGAACGATCGACGGGATGCCGATCTGCCGGTGCAGCGAGACCCCGAGACGGTCGAGCTTGTAGCCGAGCTCGAAACGGTGCTCGCCGATCAAGTGCACGAGGTAGTCGCTCTGCACGAGCGCCTGCAACAGGCGGTAGACCGTGGGCAGCGGGTAGCCGAGAGCGTCGGAGACCTCTCGAGCCGTCGCGCCGCCGCGTTCGGCGACGGCCTCGAGGATGGCCAGGGTCTTCTCGACGGTGGCGACGCCGCTCTCGCGCGCAGGCGCGATGGCCGGAGGAGGGGTCAGTTCGAGTGTCGAAGCGTCATCGATTCGCATGGTGCCATTGTGCTCGCGTCGGCCGCATCCGGCCGGCGTCGTCTCTCACAGGATGAGAACACGACACCTGTCGATTCTCTTACAGGCGTCCATGGCGACCTCCGCTCGCCCACCCCCATCGTGCTCGGCCGGCGCCACCCGCTTCGGCGGCAGCGTCGGCCTCGTGGGCGTGGGCAAGCCCGAGCCCTCGGTCACGATCAACGCGCTGGCCGGCCGCACCTTCTCCGGCCTGGTCGAGGGCGACACCGTGCCGCAGACGTTCATCCCGCAGCTGATCGCCTTGAACGCCAAGGGCGACTTCCCCTTCGACAGGCTGATCACGAAGTAGACACCAAGTCGGGCGCCGCCATCAAGGCCGTGCTGGTGATGGACCAGCAGTAAGAGCCAGCTCGCCCGCCCAGCTCGCGAGCAGGGGCAGCATTCGTGCGGTCGGCGAATCGACCTGCACCGTGTAGACGATGAGGCGCTGATCCGGCTCTCGGGTGCCCGAGACGATCTCGATGTCGAAGTCGAGATCGCCCGCCACCGGGTGCCGGATCCGTTTCGCGACGCTCGCGTAGTCGCGGACGCCCTGGTCGTCCCACCAGCGGGCGATGTCGGGGTCGGAGTGCCGCACCTCGTCGACGAGCCGCTCGAGCGTGCGGTCGTCAGGGCGCCGGGCCGACTCGCGCCGCAGGGCCCCGACCGAGGCCTGGGCGAAGACCTCCCAGTTGGCGATCCGCTCGCGCGCGAGAGGGTCGAGGAACAGCCAGCGCATGAGCGACGATCCCGGTTCGAGGCTCGCACCGAGCACCACGGGCAGCAGCGCGTTGCGCGCCAGGATCTCGCCCCGCCGGCCGATCAGCAGCACCGGCAGGTGGCCCATCGCGTCCATGATGCGAACGAGGCCGGGGTCGGGTCGCTGCGGAGCCTCGTGCCCGGTGACGCGCCGCACCAGGGGCCTCTGGGCGGCAGGATCCGCGAGGTCGTGCAGGTGCGCCGTCTCGACCTCGTCGAGGCGCAGCGCCCGTGCGAGGGCGCCCAGCACCTCGCGCGAGACGTGCGCCTGCCGGCCCTGCTCGACGCGGCTGTAGTAGTCGGCGCTCAGACCCGCGAGCATCGCGAGCTCCTCCTTGCGGAGGCCCGGCACCCGGCGCGGCCCGGGAAAGGCGTCCATCCCGGCACGGGCCGGGGTCAGGCGGTCGCGCCGAGAGCGGAGGAACGCGCCCAGCGCCGCGCGATCCTGCCCGCTGCTCGTGGTGGCCATGACCTCATCGTACGAGCGCGAGGCGCCGTCGCGACAGGTCACGGCATGCCTTGGTCTGCTCTCATCCGGCAGTGCCATGGCCACGATCGGCAGTGCCCGGGCGCATCCGTAGAACTCGGGGTTTACTCAGATCTGGTGCACGGTCGCATGACGGTGCATCCGCACGATCACCGCCCGGCTTCCCACGAGCCGGCCCGACCAGGAGGAACCCGAATGTCCACCTCGAACACCCTTACTCCGCCGCGATTCGTGAACATCGCCTTCTGGCTGTTCATGCTCACCGCCCTCGTCCATGTGGTCAGCCTCATCGTGAGCGCCGCCACGTACAACTCGAACACGAGCTCGGTCAAGGGTCAGCTGACCAAGCACGGCTCGGGCGTCTCCAGCTCGCAGGCCGACGCCTTCCTCGGCGCGGGACTGGTGACCTCGATCGTCATCGGCATCCTCTTCATCGTCGCGTTGGTGCTGTTTGCGGTCTTCATGAGGAGGGGCGCGAACTGGGCCAGGATCGTGCTGCTCATCCTCACGATCCTGTCGCTCACCGGCGTCGCGGGCCTCTACGGCCTCGGGGCGCTGGGCGTGGTCGCCGGCGTGGTGGCCACCATCCTGATGTTCCTGCGGCCCTCGAGCGAGTACTTCCGCGCTCGCAAGGCGGCGAAGCTGGGGCAGGCGCCCGGCGCGTACCCGCCGCCCGCGGCCTAGGGACACAGTCCGCCGGCGGTCTGAACCATTACAGGTCGCCCAGGATCCGGCGCTCGGATGCGTTCTCGCATCCTGCGCCCCGTAGCCTTTTCAGCGGGAGCCGACGACGGTCGGCCCCGCTGAAAGGTGCGTCGAGTGGTCACCCTGATCTTCCTGGGGCTGGTGGGCGGGCTCATCACGGGCATCAGCCCGTGCATCCTGCCGGTGCTGCCGGTGATCTTCCTGTCGGGCGGTGCGCAGAGCGTCCGCGCCTCCGACGGCAGTGTGGCGCCCCGCACCAGCGCGCGGCCGTTCCTGGTCGTGCTCGGTCTGGCGATCAGCTTCAGCGTCTTCACCCTGCTCGGCACCCTCGTGCTCTCGGCGCTGCCCGTGCCCGAAGACATCATCCGCTGGATCGGCCTCGTGCTCTTGGTGCTGCTCGGCATCGGCATGATCGTGCCGCGCTTCCAGCACCTCCTCGAAAAGCCGTTCTCGCGCATCCCCCAGCGCCAGGTCGGCACCGACCGCGGCGGCTTCGCGTTGGGCCTCATTCTCGGCACCGTCTACGTGCCGTGCGCGGGCCCTGTGCTCGCGGCCATCACGGTCGCCGGGGCCACCGGCAAGATCGGCGCCTCGACGATCGTGCTCACGATCGCCTTCGCCATCGGCACCGCCGCCCCGCTGTTGTTCTTCGCTCTCGCCGGGCGAGGCGTGGCCGAGCGGGTGCGCGCCTTCCGCACGCGCCAGCAGGCCATCCGGGTGGGCGCCGGCGTCGTCGTCCTCGGGCTCGCCGTGGCTCTCGCCTTCAACGCGACAGACGCGATCCAGCGCGCGATCCCCGACTACACCGCGTCGCTCAACCACGCGCTCGAGAACGCAGGATCCGACGCGGCCCTCGGCTCGGCGGCCGGCGGGGGGTCCTCGGCCTCGCAGTCCCTCGCCTCCTGCGAGCAGGAGGCGTCGTTCACCGTGGTGAAGACGCTCCGGTCGTGCGGAAAGGCGCCCGCCCTCGCCGGTATCCAGCAGTGGTTCAACACCTCCGACGACAAGCCCGTCACCCTCGCCTCGCTGAAGGGCAAGGTCGTGCTCGTCGACTTCTGGGCGTACTCGTGCATCAACTGCCAGCGGGCCATCGCGCACGTCGAGCAGTGGTACAAGACGTATTCGCCCGATGGCCTCGTCGTGGTCGGCGTGCACACCCCGGAGTACGCGTTCGAGCACGTTCCCGCCGACGTGAAGGCCGGCGCCGCACGGCTGGGCGTCACGTACCCGGTCGCTCTCGACAACGACTACAAGACCTGGAACGCCTACGGCAACACGTCGTGGCCGGCCGACTACCTGATCGACGCGAAGGGCGACATCCGCAACGTCTCGATCGGCGAGGGCGACTACTCGGGACTCGAGGGCATGATCCGGTCGTTGATCACCGCCGCCTCCCCCTCGGTCTCGCTGCCGGCGACGACGAAGGTCACCGACACGACGCCGACCGACGAGAACCAGACGCCCGAGACCTACCTCGGCGTCAAACGCGCGACGGCCGACCGGTCGACGCCCGCGCTGGTGTCGGGCACGCGCACCTACGCCCCGCAGTCGTCCGTCGCCCCGAACTCGTTCTCGCTCGGGGGGACGTGGAAGGGCTCTGCCGAAGCGATCTCCAGCGTCGCGGGTTCGTCGCCGTCGACCCTGTCGCTGGCGTACACCGCGAGCAAGGTCTATCTCGACGTCGCCGGCACGGGCACGATCACGGCGAAGGTCGGCGGCACGACGACGACCCTGAAGGTCTCGGGGGCGCCGAACATCTACACGGTGGCGTCGTCGTCCGGGGTGCGCACCGGCACCGTCACAGTGACTCTGTCACCGGGGCTCAGCGCGTACTCGTTCACCTTCGGGTAGGGCCGACGACCCGTGTAGCCGTGCCTGTCCTTACCTTTTCGGCGTGTCCTGAACTTTCGATCGGGCAGAGTGGGCCGAAAAGGTAAGGGTCGGTGGCCGGATCGCGGGCTAGAGCATCTCGAGCGGGGTACGACGGGTCGGCGCGGGGAAGGCTCCGTCGAGGGCGTTCAGCTCGCCGGCCGTGAAGCGGATGTCACGGGACGCAGCGTTCTCTGCGACATGCTCAGGCGTCGAGGCCTTCACTGCGACGAGGCCGTCCGGCAGCTGGTGCAGCACCCACGCGAGGGCGAGCTGAGCCGGTGTGACGCCCTTCGTCTCGGCGATCTCGTCGAGAGTGGTGTCGTCGAGCAGCTCGCCGTGGTCGACGGGCGAGTAGGCCATGAGCGGGACGCCGGCCGCGCGCTGCTGCGGCAGCAGGTCGAACTCGGGGCCGCGCCGGGCGAGGTTGTAGAGCACCTGGTTGACCTGCACGTGAGCGCCGGCTGACAGCGTGGCCAGCTCGTGGAGATCTTCGGTGTCGAAGTTACTGACGCCCCACCCACCGATGTCGCCCTGCTGGGCGAGCTCCTCGAACCCGGCGACCGTCTCGGCCAGGGGGTGGCCGCCGCGCCAGTGCAGCAGGTACAGGTCGATCCGCTCGACGCCGAGCCGCTTCAGGCTGGCGCGGCACGCGTCGACGACGCCCTGCCGCGAGGCGTGGCTCGGCAGCACCTTGTCGACGACGAGTACCTCGTCGCGCCGCCCCCGGATGGCCTCGCCGACCAGCAGCTCCGACCCCTCGCCGTACATCTCCGCGGTGTCGATCATCGTCAACCCCAGGTCGAGACCGCGTTGCAGGGCCTCGAGCTCGGTGTCGTGCCTCGCTGCGTCCTGGCCCAGCATCCACGTGCCCTGCCCCAGCCGGGCAGACGCGCTACCGTTCGGCAGCGTCACCGTCGCCGTGCTCGTGATGCCGGTCGGGTCGGCGCCGGTCGGGCCGGCGCCCGTCGAGTCGGCGCCCGTCTGGTCGGCGCCGGGTGCATCCTGGCTCATGCCCCGCATGGTAGTCGCGCCGTCCACCCGGCCGCCGGAAGTCGCTCGCACGACGACCGGGACCCGCCGGCACCGGCTTCGGCCGCCGCTGTTTCGGCCGCGGGCGCGGGCGCGGGCGGGCGTCGGGCCTCGGGGAAGGGATATCCCAGTTTTGGACTTACAGGTCCGCCTGAATTCAGAGCCCAGTCGCGTTCGCACCGCCGCCCCTGAATTCAGGCAGATCGTCCGCACCGCCGCCGCCACCTCGACTGAATTCAGGCAGAGCTGTACATGCAAAAAAGCAACATCGTCTCGGCGGACGTCACGCGCGGATGTCGGCGCGGGCCGTTCAGGCCGCGGGCTCGACGGTGATGCGCAGGATCATGACACGGTCGGGGAAGGACGCGGGCGCCTGCAGCCCCACCTCGGCGAGCGCGCGGCCCGACAGCACGACGCCGGGCGCAGCGCTGCCGGCAGCGCCGGCAGCGCCGGCAGCGCCGGCAGCGCCGGCAGCCCAGGCGGGCCACCCGAGCCCGGGCTCGGGCTCCGCCGCGACCACGACGGGGGTGACGCGGTAGAGCGCTGAGGGCGCGAGCCCCGGCAGAGTGAAGCGGCCCCGGGGCGAGACCTCGGCTCGGCCGGTGAACGCGAGGAAGAAGAGCGCGTCCGCCCGATCCTGCGCCACCGAGCCGTAGACGTGCAGCGAGTCGTCGACGGAATCCGCTCGCACGACGTCGCCCGTGTGCAGCAGGTGCCTGACGGAGCGGTAGAGCGCGACCCACGAGGCGAGGTCGCGCAGCTCGGCGTCGGTGGCACCGGCGAGGTCCCACTCGATGCCGAGATGCCCGAAGAGGGCCGTGCCGGCGCGGAACGACAGCGCGTGCGAGCGGCCGGTGGTGTGGTTGACGCCGGAGGCGATGTGGGCGCCGAGCAACTCGGGCGGCAGCAGCTGGGTCGTCCAGCGGACCATCTCCTGGCGCTCGAGCGGGTCGATGCAGTCGGACACCCAGACGCGGTCGGTGTGCTCGATCACGCCGAGGTCGACCCGGGCACCGCCGGACGCGCACGCCTCGATCTCGAGCCCGGGGAAGCGCTCTTTCAGGGTGGCCATCAGCCGGTAGGCGGCGAGAGTCTGTGCGTGGACCCCGGCGGCCCCGGTCGGCCAGGTGTCGGCGTCGACGAGGTCGCGGTTGTGATCCCACTTGATGTAGGCGATGTCGTACTCGTCGAGGATCGCGGTCATGCGCTCGAGCACGTAGTCGAAAGCCTCGGGCAGGCCGAGGTTCAGCACCTGCTGATGGCGGGCGCTCACGGGCAGGCGGCCGCCCGTCTGCAGGATCCACTCGGGGTGGGCCCGGGCGAGATCGCTGTCTTCGTTGACCATCTCGGGCTCGAACCACAGGCCGAACTCCATGCCGAGATCCGTCACCCGGTCGACCAAAGGGCCGAGACCCGAGGGCCAGACGTCTTCGTCGACGTACCAGTCGCCGAGGCCGGCTCGGGCGCCCCGGCGGTGGCGGAACCAGCCGTCGTCGAGCACGTACCGCTCGACTCCCACCGCTGCGGCGTGCTCGGCGAGGTCGACGAGGCGGGCAGGATCATGGTCGAAGTAGACGGCCTCCCACACGTTGAGCGTGACGGGCCGGGGGCGCACGGGGTGCCGGTCACGCCCGCGGAGATAGCGGTGGAAGCGGGCCGCCTGCTCGTCGAGCCCGTCGCCGTACGCGCCGTACAGCCACGGCGACGTGTAGCTCTCGCCCGCGTCGAGGCGAACCTCGCCCGGCAGCAGCAGCTCGCCGCCGCCGAGCACCTGCGCCCCGGTGAAGAGCCG
This sequence comes from Frondihabitans sp. PAMC 28766, assembly GCF_001577365.1. Classification (NCBI taxonomy): domain Bacteria; kingdom Bacillati; phylum Actinomycetota; class Actinomycetes; order Micrococcales; family Microbacteriaceae; genus Frondihabitans; species Frondihabitans sp. PAMC 28766. The sequence goes on along the minus strand of NZ_CP014513.1, from coordinate 2,429,175 downwards.
CTCGGCGTAGTGCCGGTGATTGCCGCTCCACGCCACGTGCACGCCCCACACTTCGCCGCGACGGAAGCCGAACCCCGGCTCGCCCACGCTGAGAACGGTCGCGGCATCGGCGCCGGTGCGGCCCTTGCGGCCCTCCCGCTCGTGGATGCCGACACCGAGGGGGCGACGCTGCGGCGTCCGCTCCTTGCCCCAGCGGCCGGCGAAGTCCAGGATCTCCCGGGCGCGGCCAGGGGTGGGCAGAGCGAGTGCCAGGTCGGACACGTCGTAGAGGGCAGCGCCCGCACCCGCGGTGCTGGTCACGGTCGCGCGAGTGCGGACGAGTCCGCTCGCCAGCAGCTCGACCTCGAGGGTGAGGGCCAGCTGCGCCGTCGGATCCTGCGCCCGTGTCGTCAGGACGCCGGGGCCCGTCTCGACGAACGGGCCGGCGACAGGCACCCCATCGAACTCGAGGGAGACCACCTCGAACTTCGGCGACCAGTCGGCCCCGGCACGGTGCCCCGCAAGACCGGGCTTGCCCGACCATCCCGTGTGAGGCTCAGGCAGGATCGCGAGACGCACCGGCTCGTCCATCGTGTTCGGCACCGCAGGCGGCACGTCGGCCACCGCCAGAGCCCGCGCCTCGCGCTCGGTCAGCGCGCCGAGTGCCGCACCCCAGTGGATGACTGCGGGCAGTCGCCCCTCGGTGACGTCGAGCAGCAGGCTGACCCCCGCGGCACTCAGGTGGACGAAAGCGGAAGGAGGAAGCGGCGTCATCGAGGCTCCAGGGTCGAGGGTCTCCCCCACCCTAGAGCCGCGTCGCGGGGCGGCGCGGGGCGGCGTCGGACAATGGCCGCCGCGAACCACGCTTCGGGCGTCGAACCACGTTCAGACGCGGTTCGACGGCGGAAACGTGGTTCGGCCGGGCCGCTGCGTGGTTCGACGGCCGGATCGTGGCGCGGTGCCCGGATCGTGGGGCCGGGGTCTGGCCAGCGGCCGACCGCACGCTGATGCCCGCGGATCGGACGCCGAGCCGCGCTGCGGCACGGCGGCGAGTCCGACGCGCGGGCGAACGACGCGCGCCGGTGCAGCGGGGCGAGCGAGCGGGCCAATGCGGCGAGCCGAACCGGCGGGTCGGCCCGCGTCAGGCGCGGCGAGCGCGGAGCGCCGCGACCACGAGGGGGATCTGCAGCGGCAGCCGGGCCACCGCGATGGCCTTGCGTGGCGTCGACGCCTTCGAGCTCGCGACGGCGTCGCGCGCCATCTTGACGTTCGCGGGGAAGACGGCGACGAATAGCAGGGCTGCCAGGGTTCCGCCGAGACGGCGCGTCTTCGGCAGGGCCAGAGCCGCCGCGCACGCCAGCTCGGCAGCGCCCGAGACGTACGTCCACGTGCGCGCCTCGCCGGGCATCGCATCGGGCACGATGCCGTCGAACGTCTGCGGGCGGGCCAGGTGGAGCACCCCCGACGTGGCGAGTAGAGCGGTGAGTCGAGGTCGGGTGAGGATGCGAGGTGCCATGCGTTGCATCCTGCACCCCTCGTCTGAAGAGAAGGAGTCACTCGGCGCGGCTGACACCCCGCGACAGGATCGCCGAGGTGAGGGCCTCGACGGGCTCGCGCGCGGCCCCGGGGTTGGCGACCAGCACGTAGTCGACGTCGCCGAGGCCGGGCAGCGAGAACCGCTGGGAGACCTTCACGAGGTCGGCGGGGATCAGCGAGTACGGGAAGGCGGCGATGCCGATACCGGCGCGAACCGCCGCCAGGATGCCGTTGACGTCGCGGGTGTTGCAGGTGATCCGCCAGGTGCGCCCGGCCGCCTCCAGGGCGTCGATCGCCATCTGCCGCGACAGCGACGGCGCCTGGTAGGTGATGAGCGGCACGGGCTGGTCGGGGTCGAGCTGCAGCCGCTCCTGCGCCATCCAGACCATGGGATCGCCGGCGACGCGGGTGCCGTCTTCGTACTCGCCCGCGTTCTGCTTCACGAAGATGAGGTCGAGCTGCCCGGAGGCGAGTCGGCGGCGCAGAGGCATCGACTGATTGACGGTCAGCTCGAGGTTGATCTGGGGGTAGAGCTGGCGAAAGTGCCGCAGGATCCGCGGGAGCTGCGTGATCGCGAGGTCGTCGGCCGCCCCGAAGCGCAGCCGCCCCCGCATGGCCGATCCCGAGAAATAGCTCTCGGCGCTCGCGTGCGCGGCCAGGATCGTGCGCGCGAAGCCGGCCATCGCGTCGCCGTTGTCGGTGAGCGCAACCTCGCGGGTGTCGCGGGCGACGAGGGTGCGGCCGGCGGCCTTCTCGAGCTTCGAGACGTGCTGGCTGACGGTCGGCTGGCTGATGCCGAGGCGCATGGCCGCCTGCGTGAAGCTGTGCGTCTCGGCGACGACGAGGAAGGTGCGGAGCAGTGCGGGGTCGTACATGCGGACAGCCTCTCATTACAGAACCCAATGACCCTGATTATGTCCATGCGGGATCGAAATGACAACGATGACCGTACCGTTGAGGAAGCTTCTTTCTCGCCTTCGAACTCTGGACACTGTTTGACCACGTCGACGCCGACTGCTCCCATCCCCGTCTCTCTCACCGACCAATACCCCGCCACCGAGCCCATCTCCGTCGTCTCGGAGCGGCCGCCGTGGCGCCACACTTTCATCGCCCTCGCGGTGCCCAACTTCCGCATCTGGACGTCAGGCAACCTGATCGCGATGACGGCCACCTGGATGCAGAAGATCGCCCAGGACTGGCTCGTTCTCGAGCTCACGGGCAGCGCCACCCAGGTCGGGATCACCGTCGCGTGCCAGTTCGCGCCCATGCTGATCTTCGGACTGCTCGGCGGTGTGATCGTCGACCGCTTCTCGAAGCGCAAACTGATGATGATCACCCAGTCGCTCTTCGCGATCCTGTCGCTCGGCCTCGCCGTGCTGACCCTGACCGGCAACGTCGAAGCGTGGATGGTGTGGGGCATCGCCTTCGTAACGGGCCTGGTCACAGTGATCGACAATCCTGCCCGCCAGGTGATCGTCACCGAGCTGGTCGGCCAGAAGAACCTTCGCAACGCGATCAGCATCAACTCGTCGGTGTTTCAGCTCGGCGGCATGATCGGCCCGGCGATCGCCGGTGCGCTGCTGCTCGCCGTCGGCGCGGGCTGGGCCTTCGTCGTCAACGGCCTGGCCTGCCTGCTGGTGGTGTTCATGCTCACGCGGCTCAACAAGGCGACGATGACCCGCAACCCTCCGTCGCCCCGCGAGAAAGGCCAGCTCAAGGCGGGCCTCCGCTACGCGACCGGCAAGCCGACCATCATCTGGCCCGTCTTCCTCGTTGCGGTCTTCGCCGTCTTCGGCCTCACGATGCCCGTCCTTCTCGCCTCCTACGCCGACCACGTCTTCAAGGTCGGCGCCGCCGGCTACGGCCTCTTCAATTCGATGATCGCCGTGGGCGCGCTGACCGGGGCGCTGCTGTCGACCAGGCGTGCCAACATCCGGCTGCGCACTGTCGTGATCGGGGTCGGGATCACCGGCATCCTGCAGGCCACGACCGGCCTGATGCCCGGGATCGCACCGTTCGCCCTGCTGCTGATCACGGTCGGCATGTCGTCGCTGCTCTTCCAGACAGCCTCGAACTCGCTCGTGCAGATGTCGTCGAACCTCGCTGTGCGCGGGCGAGTGATGTCGCTCTACGTGCTCGTTCTGCTCGGCGGCCAGGCGATCGGCGGCCCGCTGATGGGCTGGATCGTGTCGACTTTCGGCGTGCACACCGGCATGCTCGTCTCGGGCGGGATGCCGGCCCTCGCGGCCCTGTTCGCCGGCGTGGTGCTCGCGCGCCGCGGCCAGCTCACGCTGCACGTGCGGATGCTGCACCACGTCCCGCTGCCGCACATCGAGCACCGCGTGGCCTGAACCCGACTCGGGTCTGAACCCGCTGCGGGTCGGTGAGGAGGTCGTGAGGCCCTGCAACCCGGCCAGCGGTGTTTCGGGGAGGAAGTCCAGCGCCCCGGGGAGGAAGAAACGCTGTCTGCATTCGCCGGGGAGGACAAACTGCCTGCCAGCACACGGACGGGAGGATGAGCTCCTGCGTTTCCCTCCCGTACGCCGCGATCCTCCCGGCGACGCGCAAGTCGGGGAGGAATCCAGAGTGACCCCCTGTCCACGGGGGGGAAATGACCGCCGGCCCCACTGCCGAAGCGACCTCGAGAGCGGCGGGCAGGTCGGGCTACTCCGAGGCGCCGGGCGACACGGCGGGCCCGCCAGCCGCGGCAGCTGCGGCCTCGCCAGTCGCATCGGGGGTGGCGCGGTGAGCGTGGTGCAGCTGACCGTCCTCCTCGGCGACCGTGCGGATCACTGAGGTGCGCACGTGAGACTCGGGAGGGCGGTTTCCGGCGCCGCCATCGCGGGGTGACGCGTCGACTCCTGCGCCGATCGCACTGTTCGCGGCCTCTTCGGTCGCCTTGCGGCCGGCCGCGATGGCCATTCCCTGTGCGACGGCCATCATCGTCGGGCGTTTGCCGACGATCGCGGCGTGACGCATCCGGCGGACGAACAGCGCCCGCCCGAACCCGGTCAGGATCGCCCCGGCGCCGATGTAGCAGACGAGCAGCAGCAGGGGTTGCCACACGGCTGGCCCCACGCCGTACTCCGCCTGCCGCAAGAGCTCGATCGTGCCGGTGCCGGCGACGTACGGGTGGATCCAGAGGAAGAACTTCGGCACGAGTTCGATTGGGATCGCACCGCCCGACGACGGCACCATCAAGAAGACGAAGAGCAGCAGGGCGCCTCCGGCGATGAACCGCCCGAGGAAGTACGACAGCCCGTTCGTGACGACGCCGACCGCGATCACGGTGACGAAGCCAATCCCCAGAGCTCGAAGAAGTTGGCCAGCACGGCGCCGAGCACCACATGCGTCAGGATCGTGACGATCAGCGGGATGATGACGGCCACGCCGGCGATGATGCCGAGTCGCACGCGATGCCGCAGCGGGCCGCCCATGAGGCCGACGAACATGCCGGTCATGTAGCCCCCGATCATGAAGACGAGGGTCACGTAGAACAGCGTCGTTCCGAACGAGTCGCTCGCCGGCAGCGGCGCCACGTCGTCGACGGCCAGGGTGCTGCCCGAGGCGGTCGCGGCGGCGGTGAACACGGACTTCGATATCGTCGCGAGCTGATACTGGGCCCCGCTGGCGATCACGAGGGTCGATGTCTTCGCGCCGGGCAGGTAGGCCGCGGCGAGGTCGCCGCTCTTCACATCGGCACGCGCCTGCGCCAGTGTCGGGACGGTCGAGACCGCGAACTCGCCTTTCGTCTGCGTGGCGAGGCCGTCGGCCACCCGCGTCGTCTGGCTCGACGAGCCGATCACCGCGACCGGCACGTCTTTCGGAGCCGGCGCGTGGAAGGCCAGCACGTAGCAGAAGCAGAACGCGATGACGAAGAAGAACGGCAGCCACAGCTGCAGGCCGATCAGCTGGACCCCGGGCGGCAGCTTCTCGTAGGTGTCGCGGAAGCGGGAATACGCCCCGGCGCGAGGGGCCGCGTGGCGGTGCTCGTGCTCGCCCTGCGGGGCGTCCGGGCCACCGATCGTCGAGCTGTCAGCGGTCGTCGTCATCGGCTGCGGGCCACCTCTCGTCTGCTCGTGTCGGCTGGCCGACTCGAGCATCCTATCGACGACGAGTGTCGGATAGAGCGTCGGTGGCCTCGGGGCCAGTCAACACCGGAGACACGGCCTCTGCATCCCTTTCACGCTGCGACCTCGCGGTGTGCCGCCTGTACTCGACGTAGGTGAGCACGATGATGACGACGTCGAAGAGCGAGAGCACGAACAGGCCCGTCGACCACGACAGCGTCAGCTCGACCACCTGGTAGATCACGAAGGCGACCAGCACCCCGATCATCCACGGGTAGAGCCGGTAGCGCTGCCTCGCGACTGCCCACCAGAGCACGAGCTTGACCAGGCCGTGCACGAGCAGATACCCGCCGGCGAAGAGGGTCGACCCCGTCGACAGGTGCGACAGGCTGAGCTGGGCCGACTGGGCGAGCTGGTTGTCGGAGTCGATCTCCAGCACCTTCGTCGCAAGCTCCGTGCCCCAGGATCCGAGCACGGTCGGCCCGATGATCCACAGAGCGGCCCCGGCGATGAGCTCTGCCGCCCCGTCGATCCCCTTGATCACGACGATCCAGAGGAAGACCCGGTCGAGCAGGGGCCTGCGTGCGGACGTCATGCGTTGAGTCTCGTCCGCGTCGACTCAGAAACGCCCCAGAAGCCGAGACCGATCAGATCCGCGGGGCGCGGCGGCCCCCGAAGGCGAGCGAGACCTCGATCTGCAGCGGCCGGCCGCCGGGCAGCGTCGCTTCGCCGACGAAACGGAGGCGGTCGCCGGCGTGGTGGGTGAGGCGGCCGTCGGCATCGACGCGCGAACCCGCGTGAAGCTGGATGCCGGGGTCGGAGGTCGGGGCGTCGTCGAGGTCGGACGCCGTCGGATCCTGCCCGGTCGCATCCTCGTCGGTTGCATCGTGGTCGTCGCTGAGCGCGTCGACGAACAGCTGATCGCGCACCTCGGCGTCGACCACCGCGCCGAACAGCTCGCCGTCGAAGCGGAGAGGGATGCGCGCGATGACGAGAGCCGGGGGCGGGCCCGCGGCGCCGTCGAGGGCCCGACCGGCGCGGATCGTGCCGGATGCGACGCCCGCGGCGTCGACCACGGCGAACGAGCGCCGCCGGTCGACGCCGAGCTCGACGCCGGCGATGCGGAAGCGATCGTCCATGCCGTCACGCTAGCGGGAAGCAGAGCCCGACCGGAGCCCGACCGGAGCCCGCTCGCTCAGCGGACGATGCCGAAGCCGCCGGTCTTCGACGAAAGGCCGCGGCACTTTAGTTGTAGCGACAACCTTGTGCGAGAATCGCTCCATGACGTCGCAGACTTCTCCCCAACCTCGGTGGCTGAGCGACGACGAGCGCACGGCCTGGGTGCGGTTCGCCGCGGTGCTCGAGCTGCTGCCCGGCGTGCTCGACCAGCAGCTCGAACGCGACGAGGCGCTCACTCACTTCGAGTACTTCGTGCTGGCCATGCTCTCCGAGGCGCCGGCCCGCACCCTGCGGATGACGGGGCTCGCCGCCCGCACCAACGCCACGCTCCCCCGCCTCTCGCGCGTCGCCTCGCGCCTGGAGGCGCGGGGCCTAGTCGAACGGAGCCCCTGCGCCGAAGACCGCCGCGCGACCAACGCGACCCTCACCGAGGGCGGCTGGCAGAGGGTCGTCCACGCGGCCCCGGGGCACGTCGAGAACGTGCGGCGCTCGGTGATCGACGCGCTCACCCCGCAGCAGGTGGCTCAGCTCTCCGAGATCAGCGCGGCACTGCTGACCCGGCTCGACCCGGACAGCAGGATGTTCGCTTCGGAGCGCTGACCGGCTCGCCCCCCTGCCTCTCGGTGCGTTCGCAGTGCACCACTCGCCGCTCACTTTTGCCGTCGGCCGTCATTTGTGCACTCTCAATGGCCCGATCGGAATCCCTGCCGGAGGCGGGGAGTTGGATCGAGACATGAAGTCGATCCGCTACACGCACACCGGTTCTCCTGACGTCCTCCAGTTGGTCGATCGCGACGTGCCCGACCCCGGCCCCGGCGAGGTGCGCGTGCGCGTCGTGGTGTCGGCCGTCAACCCGACCGACTGGAAGTCGCGCTCGCAGGGTGAGCTCGCCTTCCCCGAGGTCACCCCGAACCAGGACGGCGCAGGCGTCGTCGACGCTGTCGGCGACGGCGTGACGACGCTCGACGTCGGCGACCGGGTGTGGCTCTACCTCGCCGCCCGCGACCGGCCGACCGGCACCGCGCAGGAGTTCACTGTCGTCCCCGCCGAGCGCGCCGTGAAGCTGCCCGTCGGAACCAGCTTCGACATCGGCGCCACCATGGGCGTGCCCGCGCTCACCGCCCACCGCGCGCTCACCGTTCTCGAGGGCGGCCCGTCCCGCCTCGCACCCGGCTCTCTCGGCGGCAGAGTCGTGCTCGTCGCCGGCGGAGCCGGGGCCGTCGGCCACGCCGCGATCCAGCTCGCCCGCTGGGCGGGGGCCACCGTCATCACCACCATCTCGAGCGACGAGAAGGCAGCCCTCGCCACTGCCGCCGGCGCCCACCACGTCGTCAACTACCGCACCGAAGACACCGCGGCGGTCGTGAAGCAGATCGCGCCCGACGGCGTCGACATCGTGGTCGAGGTCTCGATCGTGCAGAACGCTTCGCTGGACGCCGACGTCGTCGGCGACCGAGCGGTGATCTCGATGTACGCCGACGACGCGGGCGCCACCGCCGAGCTCGCCGTCCGCCCGAACATGGCCAAGAACACGCGCTACCAGTTCGTCCTGCTCTACACGATCGGCGACGTCGCCATGAAGGCCGGCGTCGAAGACGTCACGGAGGCCCTGATCGCGGGCGCACTGCCGGTGGGGCAGGATGCGGGTCTCCCGGTGGTCCGCTTCGCCCTCGCCGACACCGCGGCGGCACACCAGGCCGTGCAGGACAACGTCGTGGGCAAGGTGCTCATCGACGTCCCGATGGTGGAGCGAGGAGAGGGAGAGTCCAGAGGGGCTATTTAGCTCTGGTGCTATAGTGCACACATGGCCGATTCCACCAGCGACGTGTTCACCGCTCTTGCGCACCCCACGCGACGGCAGATCCTGCAAGACCTCAAGGGCGGCGAGGTCGCCGCGGGTGACATCGCCTCGCGCTTCGACGCGTCGGGGCCGACGATCTCCCGCCACCTCGGCGTCCTGCGCGCTGCAGGTCTGGTCACCGAGCGTCGCGACGCCAATCGCATCCTGTACTCGCTCGTCGGCGACACCCTCGCGCTCTCGGTCGGCGACTTCCTCTCGAGCGTGTGCCCCGAGCAGATCGTGATGCGCACCGTGCGCGAGGTGAAGGCCAAGAATGGCTCCGCTGCGAAGAAGGCCGCCGCGAAGGACGCCGCGAAGGGCACGTCGGGCAAAGCCGGCGCGAAGACGGCCCGCGCGTGAGCGTCGCGATCACCGGAGGCACCGGATTCGTCGGCCGGCATATGTCCGCTCGTCTCGACGCGGCGGGTGTTGCGACGGTCCAGGTCTCGCGCCGAACCGGCGTCGAGATCGACGACGTCGAGGCCCTCACCCGAGCCTTTGCCGGGTGCGACACGGTGGTGCACTGCGCCGGCATCAACCGCGAGATCGGCGACCAGACGTATCAGCGGGTGCACATCGAGGGCACGGCTGGCGTGCTGGCCGCAGCGACGCGCGCCGGCGTGACGAAGATCGTCATGCTGAGCTTCCTCCGGGCCCGCCCCGATTGCGGCTCGGCCTATCACGAGTCGAAGTGGGCCGCCGAAGAGTTGATCCGCTCCTCAGGCCTCGACTACACGATCCTCAAGGCCGGCATGATCTACGGCCACGGCGACCACCTCGTCGACCACCTGAGCCGCACCGTTCAGACGATTCCGCTGTTCGCGACGGTGGGCTTTGTCGAGCGGCCGATCCGGCCCATCCCCGTCGACGACCTGACCCGCATCCTGCAGGCCGCGACCGACGGCAGGATGCCACGCCAGACGGTGGCCGTGACAGGTGCCGAAGAGCTGCTGCTGAGCGATGCGGTGCGTCGTGTCGCTCGGGTCGTGGAGCGGCGGGTCGTGGTGGTTCCGGCCCCGGTCTGGGCGCTGCGGGCCCTCGGCCGGCTCACCGAGTGGACGATGCGAGTGCCTCTCGTCGCACTGGCCCAGGTGCGCATGCTCGCCGAGGGCGTCAGCACGGCAGCGCCGTGGGCGGACGAGCTGCCCGCCGATCTGCGGCCGACGATACCGTTCAGCGACGAGTCGATCCGCCGCGCCCTGCCGCCGAAGGGCGGCTTCACTCCGCGCGACCTGCGCTGCGCCCGGCTGTCGTCGTCGGTATGAGTCCGATTTCAGGTAAAACGCTCGGACTAGGCGTGGCGATTTGCGTGAAATCCGGCTCATTCTCGTGGCGGCGGGAGTGAGGGCAGCGGCACCGGCCCACGACTAGGTTGTCGCTGGCCCGCACCATGGCGGATCCTGCGCCCACCGTCGACTGGGTCGAGACGCGCCGCATGGCTCGCCGCGCGCTACTTCGAGGCGCAGGGCATCGAGGCGCAGGATCCGACGTGGTACGTCACGCTCGCCGCGTGGAAGCTCGCGGTGCTCTACGAGTACAGCCAGCCTCGCCTGACCCGCGCGCCGCAAGACCCCGGATTCCGGCCGACCTCCCAGCGCCGCGGCGCTGGCACCTCGGCCGAAAGACGGGGCGTCACCTCGTCACTAGCCCGAGGTGCCGCGCCTACTACTGCTGCTGCTGCTGCTGCTGCTGCTGCCGCGCCTTCGTCGCGGCGGCGGCGGCCTTGCCCCGCTCGCGGATGGCAGCCCAGTCGTCGACAGTGAGCGCCGTGAGCCCGGCGAACGTCGACGGGCCGGCCAGGTGCTGCCCGCCGTCCATCGCGACCGTCTCGCCGGTGAGGTAGTCGCAGGCGTCCGACAGCAGGAACATGACCAGGTTGGCCACCTCGGCGGGCGTGCCGTGCCGCCCGGCCGGGATGCCCCGCACGTCGGTCGCGCCGATCACGTCAGGAGCCCCGGCGGCCGCGCCCGGGTCGAGCACTTCCCACGCGAAGTCCGTGGGGATCGGCCCCGGCGCCACCGCGTTCAGGCGGATGCCGTAACGCGCCCATTCGACCGCGAGCGACATGGTCATGGCGTTGACGGCCGCCTTGGCCATCGCCGAGGGCACCACGAACGCCGAGCCGGTATCGACCCACGTCGTCAACAGCGACACGACGGATCCTGACGCCGCTTGCGCGATCCAGCGCTTGCCGAGGGCGTGCGTGGTGAAGAACGAGCCGTCCATCACCGTCGAGGCGACGGCCCGGTAGGCGCGCGGCGACAACGACTCGGTGGGGGCGATGAAGTTGGCCGCGGCACTGTTGACGAGCCCGGTCAGCGGCGCGTCGTCGAAAGCTCGCTCGGCTGCCGCGTCGACGGCTTCAGGATCGCGGACGTCCACGACGTCGAAGGCGGCCTGCGCCCCGATCCCGGAGGCAGCCTCCTCGAGCACCGCCGGCCGACGCCCCCAGAGCAGCACACGCGCCCCGTGCCCGGCGAGAGCCGTCGCGATGGCGAGGCCCAGCCCCGACCCGCCCCCGGTCACGAGGACTCGTTGACCGTCGAGGAGATGAGGAGTGAACGGGTCTCGACGCGAAGATGACGACACGCTGGTAATTTAACACTCAGTGAAGATGTGCCGGGCTCTCAGCAGCCCGATCACCCCGGTCTCGAGGCGCCCGACCTTCTCCCCTCCCAGACCCTGAGGACGTGGAGCACCATGACGCAGTCGACGGCCACCGAAACCGCCACCATCGAACCGTTCGGCCCCTACACGGCCGGCGACATCGCCGCCTACTACGACTCCGGCGACTGGCAGGATCGGGTGCTCTATCAACTCGTCGCCGAGAAGGCCGCCGAACGCCCCGACCAGGTCTTCGTCTCGGACGGCGACATCTCGCTCACCTACTCGCAGATGTACGAGGGTGGCGTGCGTCTCGCCGCGGGCCTTGCCGACCTGGGGGTCGGCCACGGCGATCGTGTCGCCGTGCAGCTGCCCAACTGGGCCGAGTTCACCGAGGTCGTCGTCGCGCTATCGCGACTCGGCGCCATCCTGCTGCCCATCATGCCGATCTTCCGCCACGACGAAGTCGGCTTCGACCTGGCCGACTCGGGCGCGAAGGTGCTGATCGGGCCCGACTTCTTCCACAAGTTCAGCCATCGCGAGCTGTACCTCGATCTGCTCGACGAGATCCCGACGCTCGAGCACGTCGTCGTCGTGCGGCCCGACGAGGGCAGCGACCTCGGCGCGGCCCACGCGCTGCCCGACCTCGTGAAGAGCGGCGACCTCGACGACCTCGAAGAGGAGCTCGGAGACGGCGTCGGCCCGGACGAGGGCTTCGTGATCGTCTACACCTCGGGCACGACATCGAGGCCCAAGGGCTGCTATCACACGTTCAACACGTACTACGCGGGCTCGAAGGCCCTGGTCGACCGGCTGCACGTCACCGAAGACGACATCTTCTTCAACCCGTCGCCCGTGAGCCACACCACCGGCCTCGTGACCGGCTTCATCGTGCCGCTGCTGGTCGGCGGCGGGACGCACTTCATGGCCTCCTGGAACCCCGACGAGGGCATGGCCCGCATCCGCGACAACAGGTGCACGATGACGTTCACGTCGACCACCTTCCTCGCGACGGTGATGCAGAGCTACCACCCCGGCGACCACGACATGTCCGGCATGAAGTACTGGGTCTGCGCGGGGTCGCCGATCCCCGGCTCGATCGTGCAGGGCGCTCGCACGATGTTCAGCGGTCTGAGCGTGCTGAGCCTCTACGGCCGGTCCGAGAACCTCACGACGGCGATGTGTGCACCGGAGGACGCCCCCGAGAAGTCCGTGCTGTCGGACGGTCGCGCCCTGCCCGGCGCGACGATCATGGTCGTCGACCCGACCTCGGGCCTCGAGTTGCCCCGCGGCGAGGAGGGAGACGTGACGTATCGCGGCCCGTCGCACATGGTCGCGTACTTCCACAACGAGGCGCAGACCGAGGAGCTCTACACCCCCGAGCGCTACTCGCGGTCCGGCGACCTCGGCTACATGGACGCCGACGGCTTCGTGCGCATCACCGGCCGGACCAAGGACATCATCATCCGCGGAGGCGTCAACATCGGCTCGCGCGAAGTCGAAGACCTGCTGATCACGCATCCCGACATCCGCGACGTGGCCGTGGTCGCGATGCCCGACCCGCGCCTCGGCGAGCGCGCGTGCGCCTTCGTCGTCGTCGAGCCGGGCCACGAGGCGCCGACGCTCGCCACGACGCAGGAGTTCCTCCGCACGAAGAAGATCGCCGTGCAGAAGATGCCCGAGCGCGTTGAGGTCACCGACGGGCTGCCGATGACGCCGACCGGGAAGGTGCAGAAGCAGCTGCTGCGCGAGCGGATCGCTGCGATCCTCGCCGACGGCGCCCCCTCCGCTGGCGGCTGATCCCCCGCCCCGCCCCCCTCCGTTTCCCCCTCCGTTCTACCTATAGGCAAGCATTTGCCCCATAGATGTTTCTGTGCGGCAACCACTTACCTATAGGTAGAACGGGAGACGAGACGGCAGGATCCGAGGGCTAGGGCCGCACCTCGACCACGACCTTGCCGAAGGTCGAGCGCTGCTCCAGGGCGTGCAGGGCGTCGTCCGCCTGCGCCATCGGGTAGGTCGCGCCGACGATCGGGTGGATCCGGCCCTCGTCGAGCAGTGCCTGCACGCTGTCGCGCACGAGTCGAAGGGTGCCGGGGTACTCGGCGTCCATGGTGTCCATCGAGATGCCCGTGACACGGAGGTTGCGGAGCAGCAGCCGATTGACCTTCACCGTCGGGATCAACCCGCCGACGAACCCGATCACCACGAGGGTGCCGCCGGTGCGGAGGGCCCGCAGCGAGTCGGTGAATCGGTCGCCGCCGACCGGGTCGAACACGACGTCGACGCCGTGGCCGCCGGTGAGTTCCTTGACCTCGGCGAGCCAGTCCCCGTCGCTGCGAACGACCTCGGCGGCTCCGGCGCGCCGAGCGATCGCCTCTTTCTCGTCGGTGGAGACGACTGCGATCGCGCGGGCGCCGAACGCGGCGGCGAGGTCGAGGACGGCCGAGCCGACTCCTCCGGCGGCGCCCTGCACGAGGACCGTCTGGCCGGGTTCGACGCCCGCTCGGTGGTACGCGAACCAGGCCGTCGAGTAGTTGAGGTAGACCGCGGCGCCGTCGGCGAAGCTCATACTCGGGGGCAAACGCACCGCATACTCGGGCGCGATCAGACACTCGTCGGCGACCCCGCCCCAGAAGACGATCCCACCGACGCGGTCGCCGACTGCGAACTCGCTCGACTCGGACGACGTGACCACACCGGCCACCTCGCTGCCGAGCACGTAGGGCACCGCTGTGCCGTACTGGTACTGCCCGCGCGCCTGCAGGTTGTCGATCACGCTGAGCCCTGCCGCGTGCACCTCGACGACAACTCGCTCGCCCTTCGCGCGCTCGTGGCTGCCTTCCGGCGCCGGGAACTCGGTCAGTCGGGCCGCGTCGGGCCCTTCCAGGGTCTCGATGACGACGGCTCTCACGCCCTTCAGGCTATCCCCCCTCCGTTCTACCTATAGGTGGGCCGTTCCCGCACAGAAATTTCCTGTCGGGAGGGACGCACCTATAGGTAAAACGGAAGGTCTATGTGCGGACAAAGGCAGGGGTGCGGCAGGATGTCGGTATGGCCACCCCGAGATCCTGCCCGTGTTCACCCTCGACGACATCGACGCCCAGCTGGACGAGCTCCAGTTCGAGACGTTCGATCAGGAGGCCGCGTACGCGCTCGGCACCCTCGCCGCCGAGATCGTCCGCGAGCGCGAGCTCGCCCTCGCCGTGCAGATCGTGATCGGCGACCACATCGTCTACAAGGCGGCGCTCGGCGGGGTCGAAGAGCAGACGACGTCGTGGCTGCGCCGCAAGTCGAACGTCGCGAAGCGCGAGAAGACGGCGTCGCTCGCCGTGCGCCTCCGCGAAGAGGCCGCCGGCAACGAGCTCGAGATCAACGACGAGTTCGCGGTGTCGGGCGGGTCGTTCCCGCTCATCGTCGGTGGCGAGATCATCGGCACGATCACCGGCTCGGGCGAACCCGACGTCGTCGACCACGACGTCGTCACCAGCGCGCTGCGCAGCTACCTCGCGAACTAGCCGGACGCGCCGCCGCTGCAGCCCGGCTGTCCGGGAGTATTTTCGAGCCGCTCAGACCCTTGCGAGCCCATCAGCTCGCACCTTCTCCTCCCGAGCTGCCGAGCGCGTCAGACACGCCGCGTCACACAGCGGCGGACGACCGCGCGGCGACCTCGATCGCGGCAGGACGGCGCTGGACGGCGGCGATCCGCTCGATGTCGAACTTGTCGCTGCGATCGAAGTCGTAGACGCCGTTCTGCTCTTGGAAGACGGCGGTCAGTTGCGTGTAGCAGTAGCCGAACATGTGCTCGTTGTCGAGCAGCGCCGTGACGAGCCCCTCGAAGCGCTCGTAGAACTCCTCGATGGTGTGCACCCGCTCGCCGTAGCCCCACGACGTCGTGCCCGACTGGGCCGGCGCGTCGGCGGCAGCCGAAGCGACAGCCGAAGCGACCGCCGCGTTCCACCAGATCCCGCCGAACTCGCTGCAGAAGTACGGCTGCGCGTTGTACGGCAGGCTCCACTGCCGCAGATCGGGCCGCGGCATACCGTCGTCGTCTTCGGTGCTGATGTACGCCGTGCGCGCGACAGGGTCGAGCAGGTCCATCGTGGCGCCGAACGACACGGGATCCTGGTCGTAGCTGTGGTTGTCGTAGACGTCGGTCTCGTAGACGCGGTGCGCGTAGCCCGAGGCGTCGAGCACCGGGCGCGTGGTGTCCATCGCCTTCGTCGCGAGGAACATCGCCCGGGTGACGTCGTCGAGCACGGTGATCCGGTCGGACAGGTGTTGGCGGGTCTCGTTGAGAGGGCACCAGCCGACGATCGCAGGATGCGAGTAGTCGCGCTCCAGTGCCTCCAGCCACTCTGCGACGAATGAGGCGTCGGGCTGCTGCCGGTCGTCGGAGGGCCCGGTGGTCTTGGCGCCCCAGTCGCCGAACTCGCCCCAGACGAGGTAGCCGAGGCGATCGGCGTGATACAGGAACCGCTCTTCGAAGACCTTCTGGTGCAGGCGCGCCCCGTTGAACCCGGCGCGCATCGACAGCTCGATGTCGCGGACCAGGTCGGCGTCGCTCGGTGCCGTCAGCAGCCCGTCAGAGTAAAGGCCCTGGTCGAGCACGAGCCGCTGGAAGACCCGCTCGCCGTTGATGAGGATCGCTTGACCGTCGATCGCGATGCTGCGGAGGCCCGCGTAGCTGCCGACGGTGTCGACGACGTCGCCGTGGGCCGACAGCAGCTCGATGCGGAGCCCGTAGAGGTACGGGTCGCCGATCGACCAGGGCCGCACGCGGGCGTCGGGGATCTCGATGGTGAGGCGAGGCGTCAGGGTCAGATCGGCCCTGGCATCCTGCGACTCGATCTCGCCCTCGTCGTCGCTCACGGTGACGCGCACGCGGCCACCGCGCAGCCCGTTCGCGTGCCCGGCGCCGATCGGCACCTCGACCGTGAACGTGCCGCTCTCGAGGTCGGGCGTGATGCGGGGGCGCAGGATCGCGACGGTCGGCACCGGCTCGAGCCAGACCGTCTGCCAGATGCCCGTGGTGCGCGTGTAGTCGGCGTCGTGGTTGGCGTATTCGGTGGACTGCTTGCCGCGAGCCTGCGGCGCGTCCTTCGAGTCGCGGGCGCGCACGATCAGGTCGATCGTGTCGCCGGCCTCGACGCCTGCCCTCGCGGTGAGGTCGAAGGTGAAGCTGGTGAAGCCGCCACGGTGGCGGCCGACCTCCTGCGCCTCCTGGCCCTCTGCCAGCATCCACACGGTGGTGTCGTGGTCGACCGCCCCGAAATGCACCAGGATGCGATCATCCGCCCAGTCGGCTGGCACCGTCACGCTCCGGCGATACCAGACCGCGGGGTGGAAGTCGACGTCGCCGATTCCGCTCAGCTCGCTCTCCGGTGCGAACGGCACCGTGATCTGCCTCTGCAGCTCGCGGTCGCCCTGCAGCAGCCCGCGCTCGAGCCCGGAATCGCCCGGATCGAACTCGAACCCCCACTGCCCGTTGAGGTTCAGCCACCGTTCGCGGGTGAACTGGGGGCGGGGATAGTCGGCGCGCGGGGTCGCGGTGCTGTCGGTCATGACGTCGTCCTTGAGGTCGTTGTGGTCGTGGCTCGTACCACGCTACAACGTTGTAACGTCTCGTCGCCACCGCCCCCTCCTCGAGAGTGCGCAACTCGCGGCTCATCTTCGAACATGAGCCGCGAGTTGCGCACTCGCGGGACGCCGGGGTGAGTTCAGGTGGCCGCCGGCACGTACAGCGTTAACGTGTCGACGACGAGAGCCGGCTTGTCCGAGCCGTCGATCTCGACGGTGAGGCGGTAGCCCAGCTTGACCCCGCCGGATCCTGCGTCTGCCGAGGTGATCTCGCCGACCGCGCGCACCCGGCTGCCGACGCGGACCGGCTGCACGAACCGCAACCGATCGGCGCCGTAGTTGATCGCCGCCGCGACACCCTGCACGTCGAGCAGGTCGGCCGTCATCAGCGGCAGCAGCGACAGGGTGAGATAGCCGTGGGCGATCGTGGCGCCGAACGGGCCGGTGGCTGCCCTGGCGGGGTCGGTGTGGATCCACTGCTGGTCGCCGGTGGCGTCGGCGAACGCCTGAACACGTGGCTGGTCGATCGCGATCCACGACGACGGGCCGAGCGATGTGCCGACGGCGTCGACGAGGGCGGCGGGAGATGCAACCGTGAAAACACTCAATCGAGCGGCCCTCCCGCCACATACAGCACCTGGCCCGACACGAACCCGGCGCCCTCCGACGCGAAGAACGACGCGACCGCCGCGATGTCGTCAGGCTGGCCGACGCGTCGGACCGGGATCCCCTTCGACGCCTCCGCCAGGAAGTCGTCGAACGGCATCTTGAGCCGCGCCGCGGTCGTCTCCGTCATCGCCGTCTGGATCAGGCCGGGTGCGATCGCGTTCGCCGTCACTCCGAACGGCCCGAGCTCGATCGCGAGGGTCTTGGTGAAGCCCTGCATGCCGGCTTTCGCCGCCGCATAGTTCACCTGGCCGCGGTTGCCGAGCGCCGACGACGACGAGAGGTTGACGATCCTGCCCCACTTCGCCTCGACCATGTGCTTCTGCACCTCGCGGCTCATGAGGAACGCTCCGCGGAGGTGCACGCCGAGCACCATGTCCCAGTCGTCGACGCTCATCTTGAAGAGCAGGTTGTCGCGCAGGATGCCGGCGTTGTTCACCAGCACGGTGGGCGCGCCGAGCTGCTCGGTGACGGCGGCGACGGCCGACGCGACACTCTGCTCGTCGGCGACGTCCACCTTCAGGCCGATGGCCTTGCCGCCCGCCTCCGTGATCGAGGCGGCGGTGGAGGTCGCGTCGTCGTCGTTGAGGTCGAGCAGGGCGACGGCGAGGCCGTCGGCGGCGAGACG
Organism: Frondihabitans sp. PAMC 28766; assembly: GCF_001577365.1. Classification (NCBI taxonomy): domain Bacteria; kingdom Bacillati; phylum Actinomycetota; class Actinomycetes; order Micrococcales; family Microbacteriaceae; genus Frondihabitans; species Frondihabitans sp. PAMC 28766. The sequence continues at coordinate 2,411,093 of NZ_CP014513.1, read as the reverse complement.
CTTGCCGATCGCGGCTCCGATGCCGCGGCCTCCGCCGGTCACGATTGCTGTCTTCTGGTCAGCCATGGTGGTTCCTTTCGTTGAAGTTCGGGTTCGCCACCCCTTCCCTATTCGGCACGTCCTCACCGTTCAGACGGGGAGGGTGAGCCGAAAAGGTAAGGGTGGGGAGTGGTTCAGTCGAAGACGATGAGCTGCCGGAGGGCTTCGCCCGAGGCCAGCGCGTCCATCGCCTCGTTCAGGTCGCCGAGCCCGACCCGTGCCGAGACGAGCTTCTCGACCGGCAGCAGCCCCTGGCGCCAGAGCTCGACGTAGCGCGGGATGTCCCGCGCGGGCACGGACGAGCCGAGGTAGCTGCCCACGACGGTGCGCGCCTCCGACGTCAGAGTGAGGGGCGCGATCGACGAGCGCGCGTCGGGCCGCGGCAGCCCCACCGTCACGGTCGTGCCGCCCGGTGCGGTCAGCGCGAACGCCGTCTCGAAGGCGGCAGGATGCCCAGCAGCTTCGATCACGACCGGCGCACGCACGCCTGCCGCGATGGCATCGGCCGGTGAGTACACATCGGACGCCCCGAGATCACGGGCGAGCGTCAGCTTCGACGGCAGCGCGTCGACGCCGATGACCCGATGGCCGGTCGCCTTCGCCACGAGCACCGCGGCCATGCCGACGCCGCCGAGGCCGACCACGAGCACGTCCTGCCCAGAACCGGGCCGGCCGGCGTTCAGCACTGCTCCCCCGCCGGTCAGCACCGCGCAGCCGAGCAGCGCGGCGACCTCCGCCGGCACGTCGGGGTCGACGCGCACGACAGAGGTGGCCGAGACGACTGCATACGTGGCAAATCCGGAGACTCCCAGATGGTGCGCAACCGGCACGCCGTCGCGGTGCAGGCGATCGCCGCCACCCACGAGCGTCCCGGCGTTGTTCGCCGCGCTTCCGACGCGGCACGGCAGCCGCCCGTCCGTCTGGCACTCGGGGCACTCGCCGCAGCGGGGGAGGAAGGTCATGACGACACGGTCGCCGACGACGAGCGCCGGATCGGGCCCGGAGCCGACCGCCTCGACTATGCCCGCGGCCTCGTGCCCGAGCAGCATCGGCGTCGGCCGCACGCGGTTGCCGTCGACCACCGAGAGGTCGCTGTGGCAGACCCCCGCCGCTTCGATGCGGACCAGGATCTCGCCGGGGCCGGGCTCGTCGAGCGAGAGCTCGGACAGCGTCAGCGGCCGCGAGTCGGCGAAAGGCCGCTGCGCGTCCGTCCGCTCCAACACCGCTCCACGGATCAGCACGTCCTGCCTCCGAACCGTTGCCTTTCCGGCAGGGCCGCCCCGCCTCGACGGTCAGGATGAGCCGAAAAGGTAAGGGTGGGGGCCCCACCTCGGCCGAGGCGGGTCACGAGAGCCGCTCGATCACCATCGCCATGCCCTGGCCTCCGCCGACGCACATGGTCTCGAGCCCGAACTGGGCGTCGCGCGTCTTCAAGCCATTGATGAGAGTTCCGGTGATGCGCGCGCCGGTCATGCCGAACGGGTGACCGACGGCGATCGCGCCGCCGTGCACGTTGAGCTTGTCGTACGACACGCCGAGCTCGCGAGCCGACGGGATCACCTGGGCAGCGAACGCCTCGTTGATCTCGACGAGGTCGATGTCGTCGATGGTGAGCCCCGCCCTCGACAGAGCCTGCCGCGACGCCTCGACCGGGCCGAGACCCATGATCTCGGGAGACAGACCGGTGACGCCGGTCGACACGATCCGCGCGAGCGGCGTCAACCCGAGCTCACGCGCTCGCGCGTCGCTCATGATCACGAGCGCCGCAGCGCCGTCGTTGAGCGGGCACGCATTGCCTGCGGTGACCGTGCCGTCTGGCCGGAACACCGGCTTCAAACCACTCAGAGCCGAAACGGTCGTGCCCGCACGAGGCCCGTCGTCGACGGACATGACCGAGCCGTCCGGCAGAGTGACCGGCGTGATCTCCCTCGCCCAGAACCCGTCGGCGATCGCCTGCTCGGCTCGGTTCTGCGACAGCGCGGCGAACTCGTCCTGCTCGTCGCGCGACACGCTCATCAGCGACGCGACGTTCTCGGCCGTCTGGCCCATCGCGATGTACGCGTCGGGCAGCTCGCCGTCTTCGCGCGGATCGCGCCACGGCGTCGACCCGGCCTCGGCTCGCGACGCCGTCCGCGACACCGCCGGCGCGAAGAGCGGGTTCTCGACGTTCTCGCCCGGGATGTAGTCCGCCGAGCCTCGAGCCGATCGCGACACCGACTCGACGCCGGCGCTCAGGAAGACAGAGCCTTCGCCGGCCTTGATCGCGTGGAACGCCATCCGCGAGGTCTGCAGGCTCGACGAACAGTACCGATTGACGGTGGTGCCGGGCAGGTGGTCGTAGCCGAGCGCCACCGCGACGATCCGGGCGATGTTCATGCCCTGCTCGCCGCCGGGCATGCCGCAGCCCATCATCAGGTCGTCGATGGTTTCAGGATCGAGGGCGGGCACTTTCGAGAGCACGTCGCGCACGATCATGGTCGCCAGGTCGTCGGCCCGCACGTCGCGCAGGGAGCCCTTGAACGCTCGCCCGATCGGGGTGCGCGAGGCCGCGACGATTACTGCTTCTGTCATGAGAGGTCTTTCTGAGCTGGTCGGTGGGACTAGGAGACGAACGCGCTCTTGCCGGTGATGGCGCGGCCGACGATCAGCGAGTTCATCTCACGCGTGCCCTCGAACGAGTAGATCGCCTCAGCGTCGGCGAACCGACGGGCGACTCCGTAGTCGAGCACGATGCCGTTGCCACCCATGACCTCGCGGCACCAGCCGACGGTCTCGCGCATGCGGGAGGTCGCCCACTGCTTGGCCATCGATGCGTGTGCGTCGGTCTGGCGGCCCTGGTCGAGGAGGTCGGAGGTCTGCATGCACAGCGCGATCGACGACGAGATGTTGCCGAGGGCTCGCGAGAGCAGGTCTTGCACGAGCTGGAACGACGACAGCGTCTTGCCGAACTGTTCGCGCTCCTTCACGTAGGCGACGGCGGCCTCGTACGCGCCGATCGAGTTGCCGATGGCCTGCCAGGCGACGTCGGCGCGAGTGAGCAGCAGCACCTTCGCGGTGTCCTTGAAGGAGTTGACCAGCTGCAGGCGACGCTCTTCGGGCACCTTCACGTCGGTGAGGGTGATGTCGGCGTTCTGCACCATGCGGAGGCTCTGCTTGCGCTCGATCTTCGTGGCTGTGAAGCCGGGGCTGTCGCTCGTGACGAGGAAGCCCTTGACCTGGTTGTCCGCGGTGTCGCGTGCCCAGATGACGATGACGTCGGCGAACGTGGCGTTGCCGATCCAGCGCTTCGCGCCGTTGAGGGTCCAAGAGTCTCCGTGGCGGGTGGCCGTCGTGCGGAGGCCGCCGGCCGAGTCGGATCCTGAAAGGGGTTCGGTCAGCCCGAAGGCGCCGACCAGCTCGCCGGTGGCGAGCTTCGGCAGCCACTCGGCGCGCTGCTCGGGGCTGCCGCCGACGCCGATCGAGCCCATGGCGAGGCCCGAGGTGACGCCGATGAACGTCGAGACCGACGCGTCGACGCGGCCCGACTCCAGGGCGGCCCAGCCGCGATACTTCGCCGAATTCTCGAACTGCCGCGACTCCTCCCACAGAGCGCCGTAGGCACCGATGTCGGCGAGCGGCTTGATGAGGTGCATCGGGAATTCGGCGCGCTCCCAGTAGTCGTCGGCGATGGGCGCGACTTCTGCCTCGAGGAACGAGCGCAGCTCGTGGATGGACTCGTTCTCGCGGGCGGTGAGGGCGTCCTGAGCGAAGTAGAAGTCGCTCGAGAGATACGAGATGGTGGGCGTGGTGAGTGTCATGTGATGAGCTCCGTTGATCGACATCTGACTACCGATGAGAACATCCTGCATCATTTTCGAGAATGTTGCGCGCCCTTGCGGGAAACGCCTAGAGTGCAACACATGTCGATGCAGACCACGAGCGCTCCCGTCGCGTGGGCACCCGTGGCGACGCAGCGGGTGCCGAGCGATCTCGCCCGGCGTCTCGAGGCCGGCAGCCACACCGACACGGTTCGCGCGTACGTGCTGGCTCGACGCACCTTCCTGGCCGGCGAACGCGTCGACATGAACGTGCTGGCCGCCGCTCTGGGCGTCGACCGCACCTCCCTCTTCCGCTGGCTCGGCAACCGCGACGCCCTGCTCAGCGAAGTGCTGTGGTCACTCGCCGAGCCGACGCTGACCCGCATCGAGCGCTCGACCGACACCCTCGGCAGCGCCCGGCTGACCACGGTGCTCGGCGACTTCGTGGCCACTCTGATCGAGGCGCCCTCCTTTCAGGGCTTCCTCAAGCGGGAGCCGGCGCGAGCGCTCAAGATCCTGACGACCAAGGAGAGCCAGGTGCAGCAGCGCTACCTCGCCGTCGTCGAGGCGATGCTCGAGGCCGAGACGGCCGCAGGGCGCATGCACTTCTCGCTGAGCGTGCACGACCTCGCCTACCTGCTGGTGCGCATCTCGGAGTCGTTCACCTATGCCGACCTGATCACCGGCGAGCAGCCGAGCGCCGAGCGCGCCCGGGCCGCCTTCGAGTATGTGCTGAGGGAGCCATGATTTCAGAGAGCACGGCGCCTAACCTCTTCACCCTCGTCGTCCCCACCCGCTGGAACGACAACGACATGTACGGCCACCTCAACAACACCGTCTACTACGCCGCGATGGACACCACCATCAACACCTGGATGATCCGCGTGGCCGGCCTCGACCCGCTGAACGCCGACTACAGCGGCTACTGCGTCGCCTCGTCGTGCGAGTTCAAGGCCTCGGCGGCCTTCCCCGACGAGATCGCCGTCGAGCTGGCCGTCTCGCGAATCGGCACGTCCAGCGTCACCTGGGCCCCCAGGATCCTGAAGGCGCAGGATTCGACGCTCCTCGCCGACGGCACCTTCACCACCGTCTTCGTCGACCGGCAGTCCCGCCGGCCGACGCCCATCCCCACCGCCATCCGGCACGCCATCGAGGCTGCCTTCGCGGTGCCGACCCCGTAGCCCCTTCTCTGAAAGGACCGAACAATGACGTTCACTTCAACCGACCTGGATGGAACCCAGGCCCTGCTCGACGGGCCCGGCCTCGGCACGCTGTCGATCGCCGCGATCCTGTCGGAGAGCGCGACGCGGCACCGCGACCGGCCGGCGCTGCACTTCATGGGTCAGACCACGACCTACGGGCAGCTCTGGGACGAGACGCGCGCCTACGCCGGAGCGCTTCGCGCGCGCGGCGTCGGCCGGGGCGACCGCGTCGCGCTGATCATCCCGAACGTGCCGGACTTCTGCCGCGCCTACTACGCGGTGCTCTCGCTCGGCGCCATCGTCGTGCCGATCCACCTGCTGTTCAAGTCGGAGGAGATCGAGTACGTGCTGCGCGACTCCGGGGCTCGGCTCGCGATCGTGGCGGCGCCCCAGCTCGGCGAGGCGATCCCGGCGGCCGGGCGTGCCGGCGTCCCGATCCTGTCGGTCCTGCTGCCGTTGGGCGCGGAGACCCCTGTGCCGATCGACCGTCTCGAGGTCGAGGCCGCCGCGGCCACCCCGATCGACCGCTACGAGTCGGTGAACCCCCTCGCCGCGGCCACCATCCTGTACACCTCGGGCACCACCGGGCACCCCAAGGGCGCCGTCGGATCGCACCTCGCCATGGTCGAGCAGGTCTCGGCCGAGCTGCTCGACTGCACCGACATGACCGTCGACGACGTGGTCTTCGGCGGGCTTCCGTTCTTCCACGCGTTCGGGCAGACCTCGGTGATGAACACCGTCTTCCGCCGCGGTGCGTCGATCGTGCTGCTGCCGAAGTTCGACCCGGCGGAGGCGCTTCAGCTGATGGTTGCGACTCGCACGACTATTTTCACGGCGGTCCCGACGATGTACATCGGGCTGCTCGGCGCGGCGTCCGCCGCGGGCTATGCGGCACCCAAGCCGCCGCTCCGCTACTGCGTCTCGGGTGGCTCCGCGCTGCCCGTGTCGGTGCTCGAGCGGTTCCAGGACACCTTCGGCGCCGTCGTGCAAGAGGGCTACGGCCTCACCGAGACCAGCCCTGTCGCGACCGTGAACGACATCAGCGACCCGCGACCCGGCACGATCGGCAAGCCGATCTGGGGTGTCGACGTCGAGATCGCGCAGCAGGATGTCGACGACCGGGTTTCGTTCGTGGCACCCGGCGAGCTCGGCGAGATCGTCATCCGCGGGCACAACCTCATGAAGGGCTACCTCGGCAACCCCGAAGCGACGAAGGCCGTGATGATCGACGGCTGGTTCCACACCGGCGACCTCGGCACGAAGTCGGACGAGGGCATCGTCACGATCGTCGACCGCAAGAAGGACATGATCGTGCGCAACGGCTACAACGTCTACCCGTCCGAGGTCGAGGACATCATCATGCGGCACCCCGGCGTCGCGAACGCCGCCGTCTTCGGCGTGCCCGACGAGGTACACGGCCAGGAGGTCCACGCAGCCGTCATCGCCCGCCCCGGCGCGCACCTCGACTGCGACGAAATCGTCACCTTCGTCAAGGACCACCTCGCCGCCTACAAGTTCCCGCGCCAGGTGCACGTGCTCGACGCCTTCCCCATCGGCGCCAGCGGCAAGGTGCTGAAGCGCGAGCTCGTCGCCCAGTTCTCGGAGCCCGCGCGCGCCTAGGCGCCGCGCCGCGCCGCCGCGCGCCGCGCGCCGCGCCGCCGCGCGCCGCGCGCCGCGCGCCGCGCCACCGCGGCGTTGCCGAGGCACCACCGATCAGACGCAAAACGAGCCCGATCGGCTCGATTCCTGTCGGATCAGTGGTGCCTCGACGCCGCTTATCGCCGCTGGGTCAGACCCGACCCGTGCAGGATGCGAGAGAGCACGCGCGGGTTTCGGGCCGCCGCGTACTTCCACCGCACCAGGTTTCGCACCTCCGGGCGCGCGAGGATGTCGTCGGCCCTCCGCTTCTCGTCGAGCATCACCTGCTCGATCGTGCGGCCGCTGCGCATCGCCTCGTCGAGGTACTTCTGGTCGCCATCGAACTCCCCCACGATGCCGAAGTCCTCCCACCAGAAGTCGACGAAGTACTCTCCGCCCCACGGGTTCGGGAAGCTCTTCTGCTGCTCGGCGAGGGGGAACCCGAGCTCGAACGCCACGCCTTTGCTGATCGACTCGCCGGCTGATCCCGATCCCGGGCCCGCGATCGCAAGTGCCTGCCGAGCGGCTCGGATGCCTCGGGCGGATCCCCGACGCATGAGGGCTGCCTCGACCTCTTCGTGCGAGAACAGTCCCCGCCGGAGGCCGTGATCGAAGCACAGGAGGCCGCTGAGGAACCCGTCCAGCAGGGCGACATCGACCGCCGTCCGGGTCGCCGAAGTGCAACGAAGACCGTGCCGTCGTGCCACGTCATCATCTCGGAGGGCGCCCTGCCCCGGATGCCGCACCAGAGTGGAGGATCGCTGGCCGACGCTCCGCGAGCGATCGATCACGTGCACGATGGCCGGCCACGAGTCGAGCACGGGAAATCCCCAGAGCGCTGCCGCGGAAGCGTGGCTGGTCACGACATGCGGCTGGAGGCGCTCGAGCGCGGCGGTCACGAGGGCGATGTGCCGCCAGCGGGCGTCGAGCCCCTCCCAGCAGCTCGAGTCCAGGAAGACGCCGGACCGCACACGGACGAGCTCGCCCGCGTCGGCCGCTCGGCACTGGGCGCGGTCAGGAGTAGGGGCGGTGGTTCGCAGGAATCGGCCGTTCATGTCGGCCGATCGTGCCAGGCGTGAAGCATCCGCAGGGCGGCGCGAACCGATCTGTGGAGAACTGCGCGGCTGTGGACAACTCGGCCCGGCCATCACAGGCCGCCGAGGCACCACGGATCAGACCGTTTCAGCCCTGAATGAGAGCCCATCCTGTCTGATCGGAGGTGCCTCGGCGGCGCGCGGGGGGCTACTTGCAGTAGCTCCCGATCTTCGTGAAGTCGGACTCGAGGGTCGGCAGCAGCTTCTGCACGGCGGCGGCACCGGTGATCGGGTGGTTGACGGCGTTCTGCACGTCGGAGATCAGGGTCTGCAGGTCGCCCTCGGCCTTCGTGGCGAGGGCGGTGGCACCGGGTTCGGTGACCTTCGCGACGCTCGACTGGAACGTGGCCGACACCTTCTGCAGCGCGGTGACCGCCGCCTTGGGGTCGGTGGCGTACTTCGAATAGGCCGACTGCAGGCTGTTCGACAGGTCTTGAAGGGACGAGCCCAGGATCGTGCAGGCGGTCGCCTTGGTCTGCGACGACGCCGTCCCCGAGGCGGCCGGCGCCGCAGGGGCCGCCGCAGTGGCCGGCGCAGCCGCCGACGACGACGCCCCGGCCTCCGGGCCGACCGCGGTGCAGCCGCTCACGGCGAGCAGGGACGCGCCGACGACGACGAGCGGCAGGAGACGAGCGAACCGGGTGGAAGACGACATGGCCGACACTCTAAACGACACCACCCGGGATCCTGAGGTGAACCGAACCAGGGCGCGAATAAGCTCCACCCATGACCGATGCCTCCACCGCTTCCTCCCGCCGCGCCGTCGTCCTCGGAGGCGGTGGTATCGCCGGCATCGCCTGGCACCTCGGGGTGCTCGCCGAGCTGCTCGCGCAGGGCGTCGACCTCGGCGCGGCCGACCTCGTCGTCGGCACGAGCGCCGGCAGTGTCGCGGGCACGATCCTCCGCTTCGGCCAGGTGCCGCTCGTCTACTCGCTGCAGGCCGCCGCCCCCGGTGCCGTCCCCGCCGAAGACGCCGAAGACGAGAACGCCCCGGGCATCACGGCGGGCGACGCCGACATCGCCGTCCTCTGGGAGCGGCTGCAGAGCATCCTCGCGGGCGCCACGGGCGAGCAGGATGCGAGGGCCCGGCTGGGCCGCGCGGCCGTCGAGCATTCGAACGGTGCCGAGTCGCCCCTCCTGGCGACGATCGGCGCGCAGTTCCCGGCCGCGTTCGGCTGGCCCGCCGGTGCCCTCGGCATCACGGTGGTCGAGGCCGAGACAGGTGAGTTCCGTGTGCTCGACTCGTCGTCGGGGGTGTCGCTCACGCAGGCCGTCGCCGCCAGCTGCTCGGTGCCGCTGGTCTTCCCGCCCGTCGAGATCGACGGCTCGTATTACGTCGACGGCGGTGTGCGCTCGGGGACGAACGCCGATGTCGCGAGCGGCTACGACAGCATCCTGGTGCTCGCCTGCGGCCCCGAAGACCCGCGGAGCCCGATGGGCCCGCAGCTCGACGCCGCCGTCGCGACGCTGCGCGGCGAAGGTTCGAGCGTGCACGTGATCGTCGCCGACGACGAGAGCCTCGCCGCCTTCGGCACCAACTCGCTCTCGGACGCGTCGCGGGTGCCCTCGGCTCTCGCCGGCCGCCGACAGGGCGCCCTGGTCGCCGACGCCGTCGCGGGGTTCTGGGGCTGATGCCCTCCGACGCCCCGGCCGGAGGCGACGACGACGCCCCGGCCCGCCTCCGCGAGCTGCTGCTGGCCACTGCCGGAGAGCTGGCGGCGTCCGGCATCGCCGACGAAGCGCTCGGGGTCCGCAAAGACGGCCGCGGGCTCGGCCCGTTCAAGTCGGCCGCGTCGATGACCCCGGTCGGCCGGGCCTGGCGCCTCGGGGTGCTCCTGCTCGACCGTGACGGCAACCTCGCCGCCACCGGCAAGCTCACCCGCGCCGTGACGCCGACCCGCCCGCAGAACCTCAACTCGGGGGTCGAGGTGCGGCGCGCCGACCGTCTCGCGGCCAGCCGCGGGCACTTCGTCGAGGGCGAGGTCGTCAACTTCGACTACAGCGAGGTGCCGCACGGTGCGACGGCCCTCACGGCGGGCACCGGCCTGATCTCGGTCGACGCGACGACCGGCACCCTGCTCGTGCGCTGGGGCGGCCCCGGCGAGCGCCGCCCGTTGGCCGACTACCTCCGCGACCGCATCGAGATGCTGCAGCAGGGCTGGTAGCAGCGGGGCTGCAAGCACCAGCCCCGGGGCGCTGCCAGGCGCCCGAGCTACTCTTTGCGGGCCCGGCTCGGCTGCACGCGCGGCGGCTCGCCCGGCATCTTCGGGAAGTCGGGCGGGAAGGGCAGCTCGCCCAACCCGTTCGAGACGTCCGTCTCCCACTGCGCGAGCAGCGAGTCCAGCGGGGCGGCGTCGCCCGAGTGCAGGCCCTCCCACGGGTCGCCCGTCGTCTTCAGCCGGCCCGGGACCGTAAGCACCGTGAACGCGGCAGGATCGACGCCCGGCAACTCCTCCCACGACACCGGCGTCGAGACGGTCGCCCCGGCGAGCGCCCGAGGGCTGTAGGCACCGGCCATGGTGCGGTCGCGGTTGGCCTGGTTGAAGTCGACGAAGATGCGCTCTCCGCGCTCCTCCTTCCACCAGTGCGTGGTGACCTGCTCGGGCATCCTGCGCTCCAACTCGCGGGCGGCTGCGATGACCGCGTGCCGCACCTCGAGGAACTCCCACGACGGCTCGATCGGCGCGAACACGTGCAGCCCGCGGTTGCCCGAGGTCTTGACGAAGGCGGTCAGCCCGAAGTCGGCGAGCACGGTGCGCAGGGCGAGCGCCGCGGTGATGGCGTCGCCGAAGTCGGTGCCGGGCTGCGGGTCGAGGTCGATGCGCAGCTCGTCGGGGAAGTCGGGGGCCGACGCCCGCGACGCCCAGGGGTGGAAGACGACGGTGTTCATCTGCGCGCCCCAGACGGCGGCGGCGGGCTCGTCGATGACGAGCTGCGGGTGCACGCGCTTGCTCGGGTAGGTCACGTCGACCGCGCGGACGTAGTCGGGTGCCCCGCGCGGAGGGTTCTTCGAGAAGAACTGCTCGCCGTCGACGCCGTCGGGGAAGCGCTGCAGCGAGACCGGCCGATCGCCGTTGGCCCGCACGAAGGCGGCGCCGACGTCGACGAGGTAGTTCGCGAGGTCGAGCTTGGTGACCCCCAGGGACGGCCACAGGATGCGCGAGGGCGACGAGATGCGCACCTCTTGGTCGCCGGAGGGGCCCGGAACGGTCAGAACCACTGCGTCGCTAGCCATGCGCCGAGCGTAGGCCTGTCCGCGCGCAAAGGAGCAGACTCGGCCCATGATCCCGAGTGCCGCCAACCCGATCTCGCCGATGCTCGCCAAGGCGGTGCCGACGGTGCCCGACCCCGACAGTGTCGAGGGCGGCCTCGTCTACGAGCCGAAGTGGGACGGCTTCCGCGGCCTCGTCTACGTCTCGGACGGCGAGGTCGAGATCGGCAGTCGGGGGTCGAAGATGCTGACCCGGTACTTTCCCGAGCTGGTCGAATCTCTGAAACGCGTGACGAGTGGATCCTGCGTCCTCGACGGTGAAATCGTGCTGCGCCAGGGCACGCCAGGAGGCGAGCGGGTCGACTGGGAGGCCCTCTCGGCCCGCATCCACCCCGCCGCCTCGCGCATCGCGAAGCTCAGCGCCGAGACCCCCGCCTCGTTCGTCGCCTTCGACCTGCTGGCCTCGGACGACCTCGACCTCACCCCGCTGCCGTTCTCCGAGCGCCGGGCTGCGCTCGAAGAGATGGCTGCGTCGTTCGACGCCCCCGTGCACCTCAGCCGCACCACCGCCGATGTCGACGAGGCGAGACGCTGGCTCGTGGAGTTCGAAGGCGCGGGCCTCGACGGCGTCGTCGCGAAATCTCTCGCAGCCCCCTACGACGAGGGCAAGCGCAGGATGCTGAAGATCAAGCACCACCGGACGGCCGACGTCATCGCGCTCGGCTACTGCATCCACACGAGCGGCTCGGGCGTCGGCTCGCTGCTCGTCGGCCTCTACGACGCCGACGGCGAGTTGACGAACGTCGGCGGCGTCTCGGCCTTCACCGACAAACGCCGTCAGGAGCTCGTCGACGAGCTCGAGCCACTCGTCACCCGGGACGCGTCGGGTGCAGCGGAGAAGGGCGAGACGGAGCGCAGCCGCTTCTCGTCGGGGAAGGACGTCTCGTTCGTCAAGCTCGAGCCGACCCGGGTGCTCGAGGTGCGCTACGACCAGATGGAGGGCGATCGCTTCAGGCACACCGTGCAGTTCGAGCGGTGGCGGCCCGACCGGGAGGCACGCTCGTGCACCTACGAGCAGCTCGAGATCCCGGCGGCCTACGACCTCGAGAGGGTGTTGGACTGACGCAGAAGCATGCCTGGGTATAGAACTGATTCATGAGCCTCGGGACAACCCTTCTTCGCGTCACTGTCGGCGGCTTCTTCGTGGGCCACGGCCTGCAGAAGCTCAACGGATCGTTCGGCGGCCCCGGCCTCGACGGTGTGGAGGGGATGATGAAGAGCCTCGACATGCATCCCGCTCGTCGGAACGCGTTCCTCGCCGCAGCCACCGAGACGTTCGGCGGTGCGGCCGTCGCCGCGGGCGCCCTCACCCCGCTGGCTGCGGCGGGTCTCATCGGCACGATGGTCACCGCGATCCGCAAGGTGCACCTGGCCAACGGGCCGTGGAACAGCAACGGCGGCTATGAGTACAACGCCGTGCTCATCGCCGCTCTCGGCGTCATCGCCGCAGGGCCCGGCAAGCTCTCGTTCGACGCGATCATCAAGCGCAAGAAGTGGGGCGTCGGCGGCACGGTCTTCGCACTGCTCGGCGGTTTCGCGGCCTCGGCTGCGGTGATCGAGCTGGGGCAGCGCAACGCCCCCGCCGATCCGGTGAACCCGGACGCCCCGGCGGCCTGAGCCGCGACACCGCGCGCGGCGTCACCAGCCGAGCGTGCCCGGCGCGCCCTTGAACGGGCCGACGACGCGAGACGTGATCCAGCCGCCGTAGAAGTCGCCCTCCTGGGCCGTGACGGTCTCACCGTCGACGGTGCACGAGTCCATCGCGCCCGGGTACAGCGCGACGTGGTCGGCGAGCACCTCGAATCCTGCCCACGGCGTGCGATAGAACCACGCGGCGGCGGCGGCGACGACTCCCCCGGCCGACACGTCGGCGTAGGCCGCCTGCCCCTTGAACTCGCAGAGGCTCGCACCGGGCGCAGGATGCAGCGCCCCCGCCGCGAACGACGACCGCGGCAGGTAGTACACCGGCGGGTGGCTCGTCTCGAGCACCCTCAGCGCATGGCTCGTCTCGGCGACAACGGCCCCGCCGAGCGTGACGACGACGTGCTCGCCGGTCTCTTCGACGCGCGGCGGCCGCGGGTAGTCCCAGACGGACTCCTGGCCGGGGCCCGGCTCGATGCGGGCCGTCGAGGGTGTCTTCGGCGTGTGGCTTCGGCTCATCGCACGATCCTCCTCCCGGCGGAGGGGAATTCCCTCCGAGTGACGAGGCATCGCAAAAGGGTTCGCCTAGTCTCGTACGGTGCCATCCAGTTCTCGTCGGCGTGCGCCCTCGCGCCGCAGGTCTCGTCGCCCCGCCCGACGGGCCCCGGGGATGCCGTCGCGCGTGCTCGGCTTCGCCATCGCCCTGGGCGGCGCAGGCCTCATCGCGCTCGTCGTTGCGATCGCGGTCGCAGCCTCCAGCGGGGCGATCGGCAAGAGCCTCACCGCGCTGACGGGGTCGTCGGGGTCGAGTTCGGTCGGCACGAGCGTGACGTGCCCGAAGGCTGCGCCTCTGCAGGTCGGCACCGTGCTGGTGCCTGAGGGGCCGGTCGACGGCTACTGCCAGGATCGCCTCGTCAACGCCGCGCACATCATCAACGCCGCCCGCGCGCTCGGTATCGGCACGCGCACGCAGGAGGTCGGCGTGATGACGGCCATGGGCGAGTCGAGCCTCGTCAACATCGACCACGGCGATGCCGCCGGGCCCGACAGCCGCGGCCTCTTCCAGCAGCGCGACAACGGCGCCTGGGGCACCTACAGCGACCGCATGACGCCGTACGTCGCGGCGACCCACTTCTTCGACAAGCTCGTGAGGGTGCCGGGCTGGCAGACGATGCAGCCGACGCTGCTGGCGCACACGGTGCAGGTCAACTCCGACCCGTACCACTACGCGTCCTACTGGCCGCAGGCAGTCGCCGTCGTGCAGGCGCTCACCGGCACCTCGGTGGCCCAGCCTTAGCGGCCCGGCCTTAGCGGCCCACACTTAGCGGCCCGGCCAGAGCGGTCCGGCCCCAGCGGCCCGGCCTCGACCGCCAGGCGCCGGGGCCTCAGCCGAAGACGGGCGAGGGCGCGGCGACCGGCGACGGCACCTTGATCGGCGGGGCGAAGGCCTTCTTGACGCCCTTCCAGATCTTCTTCATGCGCCCGTTGAACCAGTCGTCGTCGTCCTTGTGGTTCTTGATCTCCTGGTAGCTGAGGTAGACCGCGAAGACGAGGCTGAGCAGCGAGAGCGGCTGGCCGATCACGAGGCCGACGATGCCCTGCGCCGCGAAGCCGATGTTGACGATCCAGCTGAGGATGCGGCGCTGGGTCAGAGCTACGTAGCGCTCGCGCGATCCGCGCACGGCTCGCCGAGCTCGGAGGCTCACGAACGTCTCGACCAAGATCACGCCGAACAGCGTCATCGACACCGTGTAGCTGAGCGTTTCCATCTCTCCTCGACCCTGCCGCCGACAAGCGGCACACCCCATTGTCGTCCTCCTGGGCGCTCGGCGGCAGAAGTGAAGCTGTGCAACGTCTCTGGAGTCACCGTGGGGCGGCAGCGCGCTCTCGGAAGGCGAGTGTGTTCATCCGGTTGCCGCAGCGCACGCTGCAGAACCGCTTCGACCCGTTCCGCGACAGGTCGGCCAAGACGCCCTCGCAGTCGGAGGCCTCGCACACCCGCAGCCGGCCCCATTCGGCGGTGCGCAGCACGTCGACGAACGCCAGGCCGACCTCGACGCGGATGCGCTCGTCCAGCGGGGCATCGGGGCTCGTCGCATGCAGGTGCCAGTCGTACGCGTCGTGACGGACGAGCTGGGGCAGGGCCTTGGCATCCTGCAGCATCCGGTTCGTGGCGTCGACGGCGTCGTCGCGCGCCATCGTCCAGATCGAGCGCAGGAGGGCCCGGGTCGAGAGCACGGCGGCGAGCTCGGCGGCGTCTTCGTCGAAGCGGCCGGTGTAGCGGAAGCGGCGCAAGAGGTCGGTGAGGGCGGCAGGATCCGGCAGCTCGTCACCGCCCGATCGGCTCGCCTCGGGCACGGTGTTGGCCAGCGCGACGACGAACTCGAGCGACTCTTCACTGTCAGGGGCAAAATGCAATTTGACTCCTTACTGAAGACGACTCTATCGTCAGAGCAAGGCTCATCTCAAGGGTTTCAGGAGGCATTGTGAACACCGTCGCACAGCGTTCGTCGACCACCACCGGTCTGGTCATCGCGGTGATCGCGGCGGCGACGTTCGGCTCGTCGGGCGCGATCGTCAAGCCGATGCTCGACGCCGGCTGGAGCCCCGCCGCGGCGGTCACCGCTCGCGCCCTCGTCGGCGGCGTGCTGCTCGCCCCGGTCGCCGCGCACAGCCTCCGGGGCCGGTGGCGCGCCCTGTGGACGAGCCGCTGGCGCATCCTCGCCATGGGCGTGATCGGTGTCGCAGGATGCCAGCTCGCGTACTTCGCCGCCATCGAACGCCTGCCGGTGGGCACCGCCATCCTGCTCGAGTACATGGCCCCGCTGCTGCTCGTCGGTTTTGCGTGGGCTCGGTCGCGGCGGGTGCCCCAGGCGGTGGTGCTCGTCGGTAGCCTGATCGCCCTCGCCGGGCTCGTGCTCGTCGTGGCGCCGACCGCGGGCAGCGCCGGGCTCGACGGCCTCGGCCTGCTGTTCGGTGTGGCGGCGATGGTCGGCTGCGCGATCTACTACGTCGTCGCAGCCCAGCCGTCGGGCGACCTGCCGCCCGTCGCCCTCGCCGGCTCGGGCCTGCTGCTCGGCGGCATCGCGCTCGGGCTGGTCGGGCTGACGGGGCTCGTGCCGTTCACGATGTCGGTCTCGCCCCTGCCGATGTTCGGCGGAACGGTCGCCTGGTGGGTGCCGGTGCTGGCGGTCGGCCTCGTCTCGACGGCGATCGCCTACACCGCCAACATCACGGCGTCAGAGCTGCTCGGCTCGCGCCTCGCCTCCTTCGCAGGTCTCCTCGAGGTCGTGGCCGCCACCGTCTACGCCTGGATCCTGCTCGGCCAGGACCTCACCTGGCTGAAGCTCGTCGGCGGCGTGCTGATCCTCGCCGGCATCGCCTTCGTGCGCAGCGAGCGGGCGCCAGTGCTCCCGCCAGCTGTGGCCGCCGGCGCCGGCGCCGGTGCCGGTGCCGGTGCCGGTGCCGCACCCGCGTCCGCGGAGCCCGAGCCGGCGCCGGCGCCGGCGCCGCTCGGCTGAAGTCGGCGATCGGCCGACGAGGTGATCCGCGGGCCACCTCGGCGGCCGTTCCCACCTCGTTCGTGTCGCCAGCCTCCGTCGCCCAGCACTTTCTCCCCCGGCCGCTCAACTACGTAGTTGAGCCACCCCAGCTCGAGACGTTCGTTCGACGGGACGCCGCTCAACTACGTAGTTGAGCGGCCCCAGCAGAAAGTGCTTCTCTCGGGGACAGGTCCAGGGCAGCACCGGGCCGGGGCTGTCCCGTCGGGAGGAGAAACCGACCCGTCAGGGCGCCGCACGAGCTAACGCGCTCGTTTCTCCTCCCGAACGAACGGCGGCCGAGCCCGCCCGGTCAGGCGAGGGCGGCGGGCAGGAAGCGCAGCAGCGCGTGCAAGAGCGCGCGCCGCGACTCGAGCCGGCGGTACTCGTGACCCTCGCCAGCGAGCTCCAGATAGTCGACGACGCCACCGCGAGACGACAGCGCCGCCACGATCTGCTGCGCCTCGCCGATCGGCACGTTCGTGTCGAGCTCGCCGTGCACGACGAGCAGCGGCGCGGTGATGTCCTCGGCGCGGCCCAGCGGCGACAGCGCCTCGAGCAGCACGGCGTCTTCGTCGGGGTGGCCGTACTTCGTGACGGCGGCGGCCGCGATCCACGGCTCGGTGTCGCGATAGAACGTGCCGAAGTCGCTCATTCCGCAGATGTCGACCCCGGCGGCGAACACGTCGGGCGTGAACGCCAGCGAGGCCAATGTCGCATACCCGCCGTACGACCGGCCGGTGACGCCGATGCGAGCGGGGTCGGCAACCCCGGACGACCCCAAGAACGCAGCACTGTCGACCACATCGGCCAGCGCGTTCCACCGCAGCTCGCGGTCGTCGGCGTGCACGAATGCGGTGCCGAAGCCGGACGATCCCCGGATGTTCGGCGCGAACACTGTGATGCCCGCGGCGACAAGCGCCTGGTGCTGGGCCGAGAACGTGGGCCGCTCCTGCGATTCGGGCCCGCCGTGCAGGTGCACCATCGCGGGGCCGGGAGAGGGGCGGCGCTCTCATCCGACGAGGTCGAAGCTCCCGCGCCGACCGCAGCCGGCACTCGGGGCGCCGCATCCGAAGCAGCCAGGTACAGCCACCCGGTGATCTCCAGCCCGTCCCTCGCGGCGAACCGTTCGAGCGTCGGCTCGACCAGCCCGCCCGGAAGCGCCGGCCCCGACGTCACCTGCGACCAGGTGTGCCGCGCCGTGTCGAGCCGCCAGAGCTCTCGCGGCCGAGTCGGCCCCTCGACGCTGAGGATCACACTGCGGCCGTCCCGCGACAGCACCGGGTCGGTCACGACCGCGCCGGGCAGACCCGGCACCGGGGTGCGCGCCCCCGAGGCGGTGTCGAGCAGCTCCAGCTCGCTGCGGCCGGCCACGTTCCAGACGAGGAGGAGAACGCGCCCGGCGTCGTCGGCGTCGAGGTGCTCGAGCTCGCCGGCGGGGTGCGACGCGAGCACCTGCGAGGTGCCGCGCCACCCGTGCGGGCCGACGGGCATCGCGACGAGCTGCCGCCGGGGCAGGCCGGCCTCGGTCGAGAGGTAGGCGATCAGCGGGCTGGACTCGCTCTCGGGTGACGGGCGGATGAACGCCGTTTCAGCGGATCCTGCCCAGGGCTCGATCAAGAGCGGGTGATCGTCGTCGGTCAGCCGGTCGACGACGACCACGAACTCGTGGCCGCGCTGGCCGTCGCGCAAGACGACGAGGCGCTCTTCGACCGAGAGGTCGAGGATGTGGATCAGCTCGCCGACCGCGAGGTCGTCGCGCGCGCCGGTCTCGGGGTCGACGAGGTACGACCGGGCCGGCTGCTCGGGCTCGACACTGGGCAGGGTGACGACGACACGGTGCCCCGACCGCGACCAGGGGCCGAGCTCGGCGTGCTGGTCCTTCGATCCTGCGATCCTCTGCGCCTCGGAGCCGTCGGGCCGCACCACCCAGACCTGCTGCCGCACGCCGCCGTCGGTGGCGAGGGCGACGGCGAGCCAGGCGCTGTCGGCCGACCACGAGACGGCCACGACCGGGTCCTCTCCGACCTCGATCAGGACGGGCGCCGGCAGCGGGCCGTCGACGACGACGTCTTGCACGAAGACCTGCGGCGTGCCGAACCGGTCGCTCACGAAGGCGACGCGGCGGGCGTTGCGGGTCATCGTGGGCCCCCAGGATCCCCACGCCTCGACCAGGCGGTCGGCCAGATTCAGAGCATGGTCAGTTGCAGAAGGCACCGAAGAAGTCTGCACTACGAGACGCCGTTCGCCTGCAGCCACATCTCGATGAGGGCGAGCTGCCACAGCGCGTTCGACCCGAGCGTCGTGCGGGCCGTGTTGGGGTCGGCGAGCAGCGACTCGACGGCGGCCGGATGGAAGAGGCCTCGGTCGCGGGCGGCAGGATCGAGCAGGGCTTCGCGCACGCGGGCGAGGTACGGCCCCTCGAGCTGGCGGATCGCCGGCACCGGGAAGTATCCCTTGGTGCGGTCGATGACGGCGTCGGGCACGATGCCGCGGGCCGCCCGCTTGAGCACGCCCTTGCCGCCGTCCTGCAGCTTGAGCGCCGGCGGAATGCTGCCCGCCAGCTCGACGAACTCGTGATCGAGGAACGGCACGCGCGCTTCGAGCCCCCACGCCATCGTCATGTTGTCGACGCGCTTGACGGGGTCGTCGACGAGCATCACCGTGGTGTCCATCCGAAGGGCTGCGTCGACGCTCGTCTCGGCGCCGGGCCGCGCGAAGTGCTCGTCGACGAAGAGCGACGGCGAGTCGATCTCGGGCATCCACTCGGGCCGCAGCAGTTTCGACAGGTCGCGCCAGCGGCGGTCGAAGAACACCGACGCGTAAGCCTCAGAGGCGCGAGCCCGAGGCACGCCGTTCAGCGGCGGGTACCAGTCGTAGCCGGCGAGGATCTCGTCGGCGCCCTGCCCCGACTGCACCACCTTGATCGTCTTCGAGACCTCTTCGGCCAACAGGTAGAACGCCACGCAGTCGTGGCTCACCATCGGCTCGCTCATCGCCTCGATGGTGCCGTCGATGCCGGGCAGCAGCTTGTCGCTGGAGATCGGGATCCGATGGTGGTTCGTGCCGAACGCTTTCGCGACGATCGACGAGTACTCGAACTCGTCGCCCGACTCGCCGCCGGCCGACTCGAAGCCGATGCTGTAGGTCGCGAGGTCCTTCTGGCCGGCCTCGGCGAGCAGCGCCACGACGAGGCTGGAGTCGATGCCTCCCGAGAGCAGCACGCCGACCGGCACGTCGGAGACCATGCGTCGCTCGACCGCGGTGCGGAGCGAGTCGATGACCGCGTCCTCCCAGTCCTTCTCGGTCCAGTCGGCACGCGAGCCGTCGCGCGTGAACGACGGCTCCCAGTACACGACGTCGCGTGATTCGCCCGAGGGCTCGATCACGCGCACGGTCGCCGGCGGCAGCTTCTTGACCCCGGAAAGGATCGTGCGGGGTGCGGGCACGACCGAGTGGAACGTCATGTAGGCGGCCAGCGCGTCGAGGTCGAGCGAGGTGTCGACCCCGCCGCCCTTCAGCAGCGCGGGCAGCGTCGACGCGAACCGGACGCGCTCGGGCGTGGTGTCGACGTAGAGCGGCTTGATGCCGAGACGATCGCGGGCGAGCACGAGACGGCCGGTGCGGTGCTCCCAGATGGCGATGGCGAACATGCCCAAGAAGTGCTCGACGAACGACGTGCCCCACTCGGAGTACGCCTTGACGATCACCTCCGTGTCGGAGGTCGAGAAGAAGTGGTGCCCCTTGTGCCTCAGCTCGTCTCGCAGCGACTCGTAGTTGTAGATCATCCCGTTGTAGGCGATGGTGAGGCCGAGTTCGGCGTCGACCATCGGCTGCGCGCCGGCGCTCGTGAGGTCGATGATGGACAGGCGCCGATGGGCGAGGCCGACCGGCCCGCGCGTCCAGAGCCCGTCACCGTCGGGGCCGCGGTGCACCTGGCACAGCGACATCCGCGCGATGTCGCCCGGGTCGGCCGCGCGCCCGTCGAACCGGAGTTCTCCAGCGAGTCCGCACATGCGTCAGCCCTACCCTTCCGGCCCGATGATCCAGGTGTCTTTCGCGCCGCCGCCCTGCGACGAGTTGACGACCATGCTGCCCTCGGGCGCGACCCGCGTCAGCGCGAAGTCGGCCAGGCGGCTCTCGAACGGCCCGGTGCCCGTCAGGTAGACGAACGCCCGCAGGTCGACGTGTCGCGGCTCGAGGCCGTGCTCGGTCATGGTCGGGTGGAGCGACAGGGTGACGACCTCCTGGGCGACCCAGTGGTCGGGATCCTGCGCGATGGCGGCCCGCCGATCGGCCACCGACGCGGCGTTGGCACTCGGCCCGATCAACACCCCGTGGCCTCCTTCCCCGTCGACCGGCTTCGTGACGAGCTCGCCCACTCGGTCGAGCACGGCGAGGCGCTCGGCCTCGTCGCGCAGGCGGTAGGTCGGCACGGATTCGAGCGTCGGCTTCTCGCCGAGGTAGTACTCGATGAGGTCGGGCACGGCCACGTACATCGCCTTGTCGTCGGCCAGGCCGTTGCCCGGCGCGTTGGCGAGGAAGACGTCGCCGGTGGCCGCGACGTCCATGATGCGAACGCCGAGGTCGGGGCTGTCGTCGGTCGCCACGTCGAGCAGCTCGTCGTCGAGACGCAGGTAGAGGGCGTCGATGACGCGGCCCGTGGTTTTCTCGACCACGCGGTGACCGTGCACGGCGAGATCGCCGGCGGTGACCAGCAGGAGGCCCGCGCCCTCGGCCAGCGACCGGTGCTCGAACCACGCGCCGCTCTCGGGGCCGCCCGAGAAGACGGCCGCCGTGCCCTCGCCTTTGGCGTGGGCCAGCAGAGTGTCGCGCAGCAGGGGCAGAACCGTCGCAGGATCCAGCAGCCCACCGGGGCGCGGAATCTCGGGCACGACCTCGTCGAGCAGTCGGCGGACGGCGACTGCGTAGGCCGCACCGGAGGGCGAGCGCACGTTGTCTTCGAGCACCCGCCAGCCGCCGAACTCGTTGCGGATCAGATCGAAGCCCTGGATCGGAGCCCGCACCGTGCCCGGCGGGAGGAGCGCCGCTTCGGCCCGCCAGCCCATCGCGTCGACGACGTCCTCTTCGCGCAGGATGCCGTCCGTCACGATCCTGCGCTCGCCGTAGGCGTCTTCCAGAAAACATTCGATCGCTCGCGCGCGCTGCGTGAGACCTTTCGCGAGCTGCTTCCACTCGTGCTGCGTGACAATGCGGGGCACGAGGTCGACGTCGAAGCCGCGCTTCTCGTCGCCGACCACGAAGCTGAGGCCGGCCGTCCTCGACCAGATGTCGCGGCGCTCGGTGCGGCTCATCGACTCGGTGGCGCTCAGGGTGTGGAAGAACGGCGCGATGTCGACGTACGACGGGCGCGGGTGGAGGCCCGGCCCGATCGCCTCGTCGCCGGCGCGGAAGCGATAGCCGGTGAGGACGGGCAGCGTGGCGACGGCGCCGCCCGCGGGGCCGTGGGTCTCTTTGACGACCAGGTCGACGACGTCGTCGAGCTCGCCGCGTTCGGCGTAGGCCGCACGCTGACGGTCGGCGGAGTTGCCGCGGGCGAGGGTCTGCTCGACAAGGAAGGAGACGTCGGCCCAGTCGCCGAGCTCCTCCAGCTGCGGACGGAGGCGGCTGACGAGCTGGCGGATCGCCATCGGCGCGGGCAGCCGCACGGGGTGCGCCTCGAGGTCGAGCAGCTCACCCGTGAGCCCCGCGCGGGCCGCCTGCCACATCGCGGCACGGTGCAGCGGGGCGGCGCGGGTCTCGACGAAGCGGTCCTCCTCGATGCTCTGCTCTGCGGCCCGAACAGCGGCGCGGAAGAGGCCGGCGATCAGCACGGCATCGTCGACGAGCGGGCACGCGTCGCAGGTGCGCAGCTCGAGAGTCGGAGCGTGGGAGGACGGGCGCACGTCGAAGTACGCCATCTTCGCGTCGGCGATGACGCCCGAGCCGATGAGATCCTGCACCATGCGGTCGTATTCGGCAGCGCTCGACATGGGGCCCGTCGCGCCGGCGCTCGGCCAGCGCTGCCAGATGATCGAGCGGATGCTCGCGTAGCCGGTGTCCTGCCCGTTCCAGTACGGGCTGCTCGCGCTCAGGGCGAGGAGGGCCGGCAGCACCGGCGCGACGCGGCCGGCGATCTTCACGGCGAGGTCGCGGTCGCTCACCCCGACGTGGATCTGCAGCCCGCAGATCAGCTGCTCGTCGACGAGCATGCGGTACTGCTCTTGCATGCGGCCGTAGCGGCCCGTGGTGGTCAGCTCGAAGTCGGCGAACTCGCTGCGCGGTGCGGTTCCCGCCGCTGCGATGGCGAGGCGCTCGCCGCTGGTGACGTCGATCAGGTCTTTGCGAAGCGCCAGGATCTCACGGCGCAGATCGGTCAGATTCGTCACGACCGGCACGTTGGTCTCGACCGTCGTGCGCTGCAGCTCGGCGCCGTAGCGGTCGCCCGGCAGCTTGGAGAGCAGCTGCGGCGCCTTCGCCGACAGACGCTTCGTCTCGAGGTCGATGAGGTGGAGCTCTTCTTCTGCGCCCAGCGTGAGCTCTGCCGTCATCTGTGCACCCTATTGCGTTCGCCGCGCCACCGGGCAGGTTCGGGTGACATCGCTTGGCAAAGCCACAGGTGTCGGTGTGGGGTGTGGCCCGGCCGGCTCGGGCTGCGGCTCTCCCGTCATGCGCGGCGGCTCGCCCGGCTCCGGCAGTTCGGGCGTGGGCCGCGCACATGCGCGGTCCTCGTGAATTGTGCCGGGCACCACTACGGCGGGGGCCTGGCCCGGTGGCCACACGCTTGCAGCCTGCCCGCCTGATCGCGCGGGCCCCGTGTCATCCGGCGGGCGCCTCGGCGCGAACCCGCGCCGACAGGCGGACACTCACGCCATGCCCGCACATCTGGGCGGACCCGGCGCGAACTGCCGGGGCTCGCTACCGGCGCGCTGACTGCTGGGCGTCACACCGGCGGCCGCACGCCAGTAGGCTCGCGAGATGCTGACCGTCGTGCTGCCGTGGCGCCCCCAGCCGTCGCGGGTGGCGGCCTTCGACGAGGTGCACGCCTGGTACACGGCCAATCTGCCCGAGGCCGAGATCGTCACCGTCGACTCCGGCGACGAGCCGTTTAACTTGGCGCGGTGCCGCAACCTCGGCGTGGCCCAGGCCGCCGAGCGTTCCGAAACCGAACGCGTCGGGGTCGGGAGCCGCTCGGCCGGCCGCGCCGATGCTGATCCTGGCGCCGACGTCGTCGTCATCGGCGACGCCGACACAATGCCGCAGCAGGGCCCCCTGCGCGAGGCGATCGTCGCCGCGCGTACCTCCGGCCGAGTGCACCTGCCCTACACGGAGTACCACTGGCTTGGCCGCACCGGCACCGCCGAGTTCCGGGCCGGCACTGCGCTCGAGGCGTGCGACTTCGAGCTGATCGCCGGAGCATGCTCGGGCGTGTACGTCACGACGCCCGAGACCTGGTGGCGGCACGGCGGCCAGGACGAGCGCTTCCGTGGCTGGGGCTTCGAAGACGCCGCCTGGTATGTGGCCCACGAGACCCTCCTCGGCGCTCCCCCGCAGCGCCACGACGGCTCGGTGTTCGCTCTGCACCACGAGACACAGCTGCGCGAAGGCCCTCAGTACGACCTCAACGCCGCCCTCATGCAGCGCTACCGCGATGCGGCCGCGTCACCCGACGCGATGCGCGCCCTCGTCGCCCCGCGCTGACGCCCCGGCGCCGCCCTGGACGCCGGCCCTGGCAGGCCGGCCCTGACCGCTCTGCGGGCATGAGTCCGTTTTCACGCAACCCACGGCGACTAGTTCGGACTTCTTGCGTAAAACCGGACTCATGCGTCCGGACGGAGGGCAGCACTCCGGCGGAGTCCGGGGAGGCCGCGCGCAGCCGACGGGTCGGCGAGCCGTGCGCCCGGCACGGAGGCGGCCTCCGCGGCCGTGGCTCAGCCGATCCGCGCGGGCGGCACGGCCGGCTCGGCGAGCGCCGCCCAGGCCCGCTCCCGGCCGGGCACGGCCTGCAGTGAATCAGCGAGCGCGGCGAGCCGCACCGCTGCCGACGAACCGGAGTCGCGGAGGGACAGAGCCCACGCGAGCGCAGCCGACACCTCGTCGACCGTGGCGGTGTTCGGGGGCAGCACCACGCCGGATCCTGCCGCCTCGATCGCGGCTGCACCGGCGAACTGGTCGGTCGAGAACGGCAGCACGACCAACGGCACACCGAACGTCATCGCCTCGGTCACGCTGTTGTTGCCACCGTGCGTGACTGCGGCTGCAGCGTCGCGCAGCAGCCGCACCTGCGGTAAGAACTCGCGTACCAGCCATGACGAAGGCAGCGGCCCGCCCACAGCCGCCGTGAGTTCGTCGAGCGACGCCGAGCCGAGAGCGATGGCGGCGCGGAGGCCGGGGCGCGAGCGTAAGAGCGAGGTCAGCGCGGCCGCCACCCGACCCAGCACGTCGGAGCGCACCGACAGGAAGCTTCCGAAACTCACGTAGACGAACGGCTCGGGCGATGCGAGCCAGGCCTCCACGTCGGGATCCTGCACCTCGTCGCGCGCCGCCGACCCGACGAACGCGTGCGGCGGCAGCTCTCGATCGGATGCTGCGAGCTCGCCCGGATAGTTGTAGAGCAGCAGGTCGCCGTGCTCCTCGAACGCCGAGGCGGACGGCTCGGCCCCGGGGTCGAGCGACAGCAGGGCGGCGTTCCACTCGGCCGTGAACGAGGCGCTGACCCGATCGCACAGGTCGCGGAGGGACGCGAGGGCGGCAGGATCCGACGTGAATGCTTCGGGCCACGCCGGAGGGAACCCGTAGAGCTCGCCGGCGACCGGCAGCGCCGAAGGGTGCCCGAGCACGACGTCGGCATGCGGCACCCGGCCGGCGGTCAAAGCGAGGCGCGCGCTGAACGCGAGGTGGTCGACCATGATCTGGTCAGGCCGGACGGCCTCGACGACTTCGAGCACCCGGCGGGCTGTCTCGACGGGCTGCCACATGAGGTCGGTCAGGCGTTCGCGAGCCTGGTACGCCAGCGTCTCGACCATGCCCTCGCGGGTGGCGTCGAAGAAGCCGCGCAGCGAGTCGTCTTCGCCCTCGGGCTGATCGTCGGCGCGGATCACGCCGCCGTTCGAGCCCCGTGCCAGCGACAGTTCGACCCGTTCGAACCCGAAGCTTTCAACGATCGCCGCGGTCGCGGGGCCGGTGGCGACGACGACGCGCTCGCCCCGGTCGCGCCACGCCGTGCCGAAGGTCGCCAGCGGCAGAAGGTGCGAGGCGTAGTCGGGGCTGATGATCAGAAGGGTCATCGCAGGGCGGCCGTCCACGCTCGGGTCTCGGCCTCGTCGCGCGCGACGTCGGCATAGACGCCGGTGAGCTTGCGAGCCATGGCCTGGATCGTGAAGCTGCGCTCGACGGTCGTGCGCGACAGTGCGGAGCGAGCGTCGCCGGCCTCTGCCGCTATTTCGGCGGCGACGAGGTCGAGGGCGGACCCGATGCCGAGGCGCAGCTGGTCGACATCCCAGGTGCGCGTCAGGATCCCGGTCACCCCGTTCTCGACGTACGTCGCCGGCCCCCCGCCGTCGGGCGCCACCACCATGAGGCCTGCGCCCATGGCCTCGAGCAGCGCGATGCCGAACTCCTCTTTCAGGCTGCCGCAGACGTACACGCCGCCCGGCGCGGCGAGGCCGGGCACACCAAAGCGCGCGGCGGCGACCCAGCGGGCCACGACGTCGTTGGGGCGGTGGCCCGGCAGCAGCAGGCCGCTCTCGACCTCCAGCGGACGCGACACGACGGCGGCGATCGCGTCGAGCTGCTGGCGCTCGTCGGCCGAGGGGTTTTCGAGGTCGCCACCGATCAGCAGGAGGTTCGCGCGGTCGCGAAGCGCTGTGCCGTCGGGCCCGGGCGGCGCGGCCCACGCCTCGACGATCGATGCCATGCCCTTCACTCGGTGGAAGCGGCCGACGCTGATCAGCAGCGGCAGCCCGCGGCGCTCGGCCGGGAGTGTCGCAAGCAGGTCGCGCAGCTCGGCGAGGCCCACGCCCGCCGGGGAGGGGGTGCTCAGCCTCACCTTTTCGGCAGAATCAGACTCCCCCGCCGACCCGGCCGAGCCGAAAAGGTGAGGCCCCGCCGCAGCGCCCGCCGCAGCGAAGGCCGCCGCATCCGCGACCGCACGATCGACCACCTCGAGATCGATGCCCTCGGGCACCACGGTGTGCCGCTCGGGGTGCGCCGTCAGGTCGATTCCGACGAGCGACTTCATCGACTCGGCGAGCTTCGGCCGAGGGAAGAGCACCGTGTGCGACGCGTTCGCGGCCAGCTGCTGCACGAGCCGGGTGCGGAACCAGTAGTGCTCGACCGCGTCGGCCTCGCCGAAGTTCTCGCGGGTGAGGCGGCCCGAGAGGTCGAGCGAGTCGATGACCGCGTGCGGGTCGGGCGCGACCGTGAACACCACGGGGATGTCCAGCTCGCGGGCGACGTCGGCGGCGGCGAGGCTGCCCACGTCGGCCATCCGCAGGTGCAACACGTCTACGTGCCCGGCCGCCCGGAGGATCCGCCGGATGCCCCGCCGGGCAGCCACCCGCAGCGGCCACGCGTTGGCCGACTGCACGGGTTCGCTCAGCAGTGGCACACGCCCGTACGTGTGGCCGGTCTCGCGGCCGGCGATCTCGGCGACGCTCTCGACGGCACCGGAGATCGACCCCCTCGAGAGCGTGATGACTCGATCGACGCGGGCGCCGGCTCCTGCGCCCGTCGTGCCGTCGGGCACGATCGCGAGCTGGTCGCCGAGCCTCACGAGCAGTGTCGCGATGCCGCCGTTGTCGCCACTGCCCGCCTGCGTGAGGTCGGCGTCGATGTCGGCGTGGAGGAAGAGCTGGGCGACGGTGAGGCCCGCGCCCTCGACGGGCTCGCGAGACGCTTCGCCGGCCGACAGGTCGACGATTGCCAGGCGTGCCGCGTCGGCCACGAAACCCTCACCGCCCGACAGCTCTTCGAGGAAGGGCACGATGCCCGGCTCGCCGCGCCGCTGGCCCAGGGCTGCGACGGCCGCGATGCGCACCCGCGGCGCCTCGGTTTCGTTGCCGGCGATCGAGAGGAGCGGGCGCCTCGCGATCCTGCCGCGCACGAGGCCCAGCGTCTCGACGAGGCGGTAGCGGGCGTCGGTCTCGCGCGTGCTCACCAGCGCGCCCTCGACCCCGATGCCCACGTGGTCGGGGATCTGCGGGGCCCACTGCTCGAGCACTCGCTGCGCGACCATGCCGGCGAACCCACCCTGGGCGATCAATCCGATCAATCGGCCGATCGTGTCGAATCGCGGGAGCCGAGAGCTGAGCGCCAGAGCGGCATGCTCACGCAGGAACCCCCTGTCGCTCGACAGCAGCCCCGACAGCACTACGTCCGCCTGCTCGTCGAACACCTGAGCCAGAGCATGTGTCGCGGCGATCGCCGTCAACTGGTCGCCGTCGGCCGCCCCGATCGCGCCGCTCAGAATGCGGATCGTGCGGACGCCGCCGGTTCGGGCGGCCTCGAACGCGAGGTCGTCGGCGAGACGCAGCGCGTCGGCGAGGCGTTCGGCCTTCTGAACGGCGTCGAGTGCTGTCTGGATGCCCATGGGCGGCTTCTTTCACGATCGGGGTACACGGTCGCTGAAGCGGGTCCGCGCGTGAACTGTAGACGTCTCGGGTGTCCGCCGTCCGAAGCGCTCATCGGTAACATCGAGCGACCATCCGCCCCCACAGTTCGGAGCCCTCGTGAGAATCGTCGCCATCGGAGACATCGGCGTCGTCGACGACATGATCCACATCGGAGACGAGGCCATGTTCGAGGAGTTCGCGACGCAGGTCTCGCGGCGCGGGGTCGCGGGAATCACCGCCCTCTCGGTGAACCCTCGGGAGACGCAGGCGCGCTACGGTGTCGCCGCCCTGCAGAACCTCGGCTTCTCGCCCGCGGCCGTCGGCGACCGCGCCGGCATGGTGTCGCGATTCGACCGGGTGCTGCGGACCGCCGGCGGCGCGACCGGGCTGCTGTCGGCCGACGACTCGGCGCACGTCGTGATCGCCGCGGTGCGCGACGCCGACGGTGTCGCCATCACCGGCGGCGGCAACATGGCCTCGATCTGGCCGATGCACGTCTTCGAGCGGGCCTGCCTCGGGCGCCTCGCGGCGCTGTTCGGCAAGCCCCTCGTGGTCAGCGGGCAGACGATCGGGCCCGAGCTCGACGGCGACGACCGCTCGCTCGTGGGTTCGCTTCTCTCGTCGGCGCGGCTCGTCGGGCTGCGCGAGAGCGCGTCCGCGCGCCTGGTGCAGGATCTCGGGGTGCCGGCCGGTATCACGCAGGGCACGATCGACGATGCGAGCTTCGTCGGGGCGGGCGCGCCCGCGTCCGGAGCGGTCGGCGGCGGCCCCGCGTCCGGAGCGGTTGGCGTGCCCGCGTCGGGCCCGGTGGGCGACGGCGGGGCTCCCGAGGCGATGCGGCCGTACCTTCTCGTCACGCTCGCTCGGCACCTCAACGGAGTCGACCCAGCCGCTTTTGCGACGTCACTGGCCGCCCTGCTCGACCGCGTCGCATCCCCGGCCGGGCTGGAGATCGTCTTTCTCGCGCACTTCGCCTCCCTCGTCGCCGGTGACGAGCGCGGCGACTCGGTCGAGCACCGCCGCGTGATCGACGCCCTCGTCGCGCTCGGCTCGGACGTGCCGTGGCGCATCGAGCCCACGACGACCTCGACCGCCGCCGCTTCGGTGGCGCGTGAGGCTTCGCTCGTCATCACGAGCCGCTACCACCCCGCGGTCTTCGCCGTGGCAGCAGGCGTACCGACCGTCGGCATCGCCGTCGACGACTACACCACCGTGAAGCTGACCGGGGCACTCGGCAATTTCGGCCAGGATGCCGTCGTCACGGCGACCGGGATCGTCGACGGCTCGGCCGCGACAACGGTGCTCGACGCGTGGGGTGCCCGGGTTGCGATCCAGTCGTCGTGGGAGTCTCGCATCGACGCCGCACGCACGGCCTCCGATGCCTGGTGGGATCGCGTGGCGGCGGCTCTCGCCCGCTGAGGGCTGCTCGCCCGGGGCGGGCCGCTTCGTCGGCGCTCCAGCGTGGCCCGGCAGCTTCATCCGTGCCCGCACGTTCGCGCGGCCCGCCCGCGAACTGCCGGGCACACCCGTGCCCTCCCGGCGCCTGCCCCGCGATTCGCTTCGCGCCCGCACGTTCGCGCGGCCCGCCCGCGAACTGCCGGGCACACCCGTGCCCTCCCGGCGCCCGCCCCGCGATTCGCTTCCCGCCCGCACGTTCGCGCGGCCCGCCCGCGAACTGCCGGGCACACCCGTGCCCTCCTGGCGCCCGCCCCGCGATTCGCTTCGCGCCCGCACGTTCGCGCGGCCCGCCCGCGAACTGCCGGGCACACCCGTGCCCTCCCGGCGCCCGCCCCGCGATTCGCTTCGCGCCCGCACGTTCGCGCGGCCCGCCCGCGAACTGCCGGGCACACCCGTGCCCTCCCGGCGCCCGCCCCGCGATTCGCTTCGCGCCCGCACGTTCGCGCGGCCCGCCCGCGACCGAGCAGCCCGCACTCTGCGTCCCGGCCCACCCTCGGCCTCGCCAGGAGCATGGAACAAAAGGAGGTCCTTCGGCGTTTAGTTCGAACGAGAAAGGGAGACCGGAATGAGCGTGACTGAGGCTGGAAAGCGAACGAGACGGCCCCGGATCCTGACACGACGGACAGCCCTCGATCAGATGCCCCTGGCTCAGCCCCGCACCCCGACCGACTCCCGCATCGCCCCGGAGCTCGTCTCCCCCGACCTCATCGCGGAGGTGACCGGCGGTTCGATCCGCGGTCTGCGCGAGGGCGTGTTGCGGTCGTGGCGCGGAGTTCCGTACGCGGCGGCGCCCGTCGGCTCGCTGCGGTTCCGTGCGCCCGCCCCGGTCGTGCCGTGGGAGGATCTTCGCGACGCCACCGATTTCGGCCCGATCGCCCCGCAGTCTGTGCGTCGACGCGTGCAGGCCGGCCCAGCCTTCACCCCGATCGACGAGGACTGCCTCACCCTCAACGTCCAGACCCCGCTCTCGGCGTCAGAGGTCGCCGCGGGCACGACCCTGCCGGTCATGATCTTCATCCACGGCGGCGGCTACATGGCCGGGTCGTCGCGCGACTTCTCGGGCCAGGGCGAGAGCTTCACGCTCACGGGACGCACGGTCTACGTGAGCTTCAACTACCGGCTCGGGCCGTTGGGCTACCTCGACTTCACCCGCTATGCCACCGACGAGCACCCGATCGACTCGAACCTCGGCCTGCGCGACCAGGTCGCCGTGCTCGACTGGGTGCGGCAGAACATCGCGCAGTTCGGCGGCGACCCGGCGAATGTGACCATCTTCGGCGAGTCGGCGGGCGGCAACGCCGTCACGACGCTGCTCGGGGTGCCGGCAGCGCGGGGCCTGTTCGCCCGGGCCATCGCCCAGTCGTCGCCCCCGTCGGCGGTGTTCCCGGCGAGGCTCGCCGCCGAGTGGGCCGGCGAGTACCTGGACTTGTTGCGAGAGCACGTCGCCACAGTTCCCTCCCGTTCCCCTTCCTCCTCCTCGTCTTCCTCCTCCCAATTGCGAGGAGATTCTGCCGCCGCGCCCTCTTCTGGCGCATCAGACCGCGGCTCGAGCGACGATGTCCTCGATGCTGCACCGGAAGCGCCCCGGGATCCTGCCGACCTGCTCTTCGCAGCGGATGTCGCCGAGCTGCTCGCCGCGTCGCACGGCCTGCAGCGCACCGTGCCCGACCTGTACCCCGGCACGTTCTGCCTGGCGCCGACGGTCGACGGCGACTTCCTCCCCGAGCACCCGATGCGCGCCGTGCGGGAGGGCCGGGGGGCGAAGGTGCCGCTCATCGTCGGCACGAACGCTCGGGAGGGCGCCGTCTTCCGGGGCCCGCTCGACATCCTGCCCACCACCGCGCCCCGCATCGGCGGGATGTTCGGCCGAGCCCCGTCGCGTTCGAAGCGCCCGATGCACGACGTGTATCCCGGCCTGCCGAAGCGCCACGACTCGCTCGACTTCGGCGGCGACTACGCGTTCTGGTATCCGAGCACGCTGCTCGCCGACTGGCACTCCCGCCATGCCCCGACCCACGCCTATCGCTTCGATTTCGCGCCGCGGCTGCTCAAGCTGACGGGCATCGACGCCACCCACGGGGTCGAGCTCTTCACCCTCTTCGACGCGTTCGACCTGCCACTCGTCCGAGCCATGACCGCCCTCGGCGGCCGCGAGGTCTATGCCGCCGCCGGCCAGCGCATGCGCTCTGCCTGGCTGCAGTTCGCCAGCGACGGCTCGCTGCCGTCGCGCTGGCCGGCCTACGACGAGTCGGCCCGGGCGACCCTCATCATCGACGAGCACGACCGCGTCGAGCAGGATCCCCGCCGCGAGCGTCGCCTCGCCTGGAAAGCCTTCCTGCCGATCTTCGAGAACCTCTGGTGAGCCCGGCGCGGTGACCTTTCGCGCCCTTGGCTGTGCCCGGCGGCGCGGCCGGGTGCGGGGCAGGCGGCCGGGTGCGGGGCAGGCGGCCGGGTGCGGCGCCGACTCGCGGCATCTCGTCTTGCCCTGGGGTCGCTCAACTTCGTAGTTGAGCGGCCCCAGCAAAAAGTGCTCCCCTCGGCGCCGCGCCCAGAACCACTTCCGCCCGATCGCACCATGGGTTCCCGTGGTTCGAACGGAACCGCGTGTTGCCACCTACCGCTCAGCCCGCCAGCACCTGCTCCATCTGCGCGTAAAACGCCGCCGGGTCGCCGGCGAGCGACGCCTTGACCATGGCCGTCCAGTCGTCGACGATGACCTCGATCGATCCGATCGCCAGCCCGTCGAGCACCTTCCGCGGCACGTCGCGCGGGTCGATCTTCGGCCCGTCGTAGCCGGCCGCGATGTCGGTGTCCGCCGCGCCCAGCAGCACGCCCTGCACCAGAGTGCCCTGCGAGGCGAGTTCAAGGCGGACGCCGTTCGTCATGTTCCACTCGGCCGCTTTCGCCGCCGAGTAGCCGCCGCTGCCGTTGGCCGCGAACCACGAGAGCGCCGACAGCACGTTCACGATCGCCCCGCCACCGTTCGCCGCGAGCACGGGCGCGAACTCACGGATCACGTCGAGCGTGCCCCAGAAATGCGTGTCCATCTCGCGCCGGATGGCGCCGAGGTCGCCGGTCACCAGACCCGCGCCCGTCGAGATCCCGGCGTTGTTGACCAGGATCGTGACATCCTGCGCCGATTTCGCGACCGCCACGACCGACGCGTGATCGGTGAGGTCGAGCTGCACGGGCACGACTCGCGCGTCGTCGAATTCGAGGGTCTCGGGCCGGCGGGCCGCCGCGTAGACCTTGTCGACGCCGCGCTCGAGCAGTTCGAGCACGAACTGGCGGCCGATGCCGCGATTGGCACCGGTGACGAGGGCCGTCTGGGTCGTGAGGTCGGTGATTGCAGAGGAGGTCATCAGGATCCTGATTTCTTAAGTCGATTCAGTCGGCCCGGTTCGGGCCCGACCTGAACTACGCTAAGAGTTGACGTTGACGTCAGGGTCAAGTGTTTTTTCGAGAGAGGTCAGCAATGCGAATCGGCGATGTCGCGCACCGTGCCGGGGTCAGCGCCCGCGCTCTGCGGTATTACGAGGAGCAGGGGCTGCTGACCTCGGAGCGCACCGCCTCGGGCCAACGCACGTATGCCGAGTCGGCTGTCGAGAAGGTGCAGCTGATCCAGCAATTCTTCGCCGCCGGCCTTGCCAGTCGCACCATTGCGCAGCTGCTGCCGTGCGTCGACACCGGCACATCGTCGCCCGAGGTCTTCGACCTGCTCGGGCAGAACGCGCCCGGATCACCGAGACGATGGCGTCGCTGGCCGCCGCGCGCGACGCCCTCGATCGAATGATCGACATCGCGCACCACCCGAACGCCGAGTATTGCCCCGCGCTGCGTGACCCGGCGTGGGCGCCGGTCGGCGCCGCTGCTGCCCCTGCCGTCTGACCCAGCCGTCTGACCCGGCGGCCTGGCGCGGCGGCCGCCCGCATGCCGGCCTGCCATTCGCGGTGCGATGTCAGCGTCTGACATCGCCACGCTACTCCCCTGCACTCCGGGCGCCCTGTCCCGGATCATTTACGAGAATGAACGTCGCGAAAGCGATCGCGAGCACCAGTCCCGCGACGGGTAACAGAATCACGGCGGGCTCGGCCACCGACGATTGCGCGGCGAACCCGACGGCGCCCACCCATGTCATGGCGCTGTCGATGCGCACGCCGGGCTCTCGGGGAAGTGCGAACTCATCAGCGCAGCCCACCCCGCGATCGTGCAGGCCATCATGGCCCACCACGCTCCGGTCGTGAGCGGCACGTGATTCTCGTCGACGGCCACCCGACTGACACAACAGACCACCACGAGCACGATGAAGCCGACGAGACGCAGCCGTCGATACGTCATACCCGGTCGGTGCGTCACGCAAGGTCGAATCGACGCCCGGCGAGCACGGGGCGCCGACACGTCCACGCGATCAGCACGATCCAGCCGTAGACGGGCACCAAACCGATCAGGATCCAGGCACCGCTGCGGTTCACATCGTGCAACCGCCGCCAGGTGAGAGCGAGTTGGGGCACCAGCACGGCCAGACCGAAGATCGAGCTCAGCAGGTTGATCGCGTCGCCGGGGCCTTGGAAGCCGCCGACATGCTGCCAGGCGGTCGACGTGTCATAGCCGAAAGCCTCGGTGACGATCGATAACACGAGCTGGACGACGCCCGTCGCGAGCACCCACCACCAGAACTCGCTGCGACTGGCGCGGCCCGAGAAGGTCGCGTACTTGCGGAATCCACGCTTCACGGCAGCCGCGAAGGGAGCGTCGTAGAAAGGCCGATCGAGGGGCGGCTCAGGTTTCTCGGCAGGCAGAGCGGGTGCAGATGGAAACGACATTCCAACATCGTACAGACATTTCGGGCTACTCGTCGAGACCCAGAACAGCTTCCACCACGGGTTCGTGTCGGCGGGCGAAGGCCTCGTCCCAGCGCCCGGCCAGGTGCTGCGTTGCGATGCGGTAGGCGAGCGCCCGCACCAGCAGCTGGCGCCACTCGGCGACCCCGCGACTCTCGGCGAGCGCCACGGTCGGCAGACCATGCCAGCAGGCTGCATCGGCGACCGCGACCGCCGCGCCGAACCCGGTCGGCCTCCAGTAGGGAGCCCAATCGATCACGGCCGGCGGTCGCCCCGGGGCGAACAGCACGTTGCCGAGCAGGTCGCCGTGGATGACCTGCGCCGGCGACGCGACCGGGCGGGTCGTGGCCATCAACGCCACAAGCAGCGGGTCGCCGAACAGAGCCCCGTCGCTCGGCCGCGTCTCACCCCACGCCATCCGGTCGGCGATGCTCCACCGGTCGGTCGATGCCGCGATGAAATCGGGTCGAGGCAGGTGCGCGATCGCGCGATGAAAAGCCTGCCCGGCCCGGACGACATCGTCGACGCGCGACTGGTCGGCGGCGCCCGGCACCCACTCGAGCGCTTCCCACTCGTCGAGCACCCACTCGCCGCCGGACGCACGGAGAGGTCTGGGCACTGTGAATCCGTCGTGCGGGCCCGACGAGAGCAGCTCGCCCAGCGCCTCGGATTTCCACGCCGCCTCGCGCGGGTCGCCGGCGGGCCGCAGCACCACCCGACCCGCGCGCCAGGTGAGACCGCGCCCGCCGGCCAGCCGCTCTGCATCCTGCGACGCCCCGAAAGCGGTGAGCACGGCGGGGCTCGGTGTACCCACGTCGTCTGAGGCGACCACTGCTCAGCCGACGTGCTCTGCGACGGCCGCTTGCGCGAGCTCGGCGAGACGGTGCTCGCCCGACTCTTCGTGAGCCGTGACGGTGATGACGGCGTCACGCCCCTGGTCGACGACGACGTACTGGCCGTAGCGGCCGTCGAGTCGCCAGGCGTCTCCGGGGCCGCCCCAGACGGCGAGCCCGTAGCGCGCGGAGTCTCCGGTGCCGCGGGTGGCGACGGTGGCCTCGTGCATCTGGTCGATCCAGGCGCCGTCGACGAGCGCCTGCCCATTCCACTGCCCCCGGTCGCGCAGCAGCCGCCCGATGCGGGCGAGCTCTTCGGTGCGCAGTTCGAGCCCGGTGCCGCCCATGATGGAGCCGAGCGGGCATCGGTGCCACTGCGGGTTGTCGATGCCGAGCGGCTCGAACAGCCGCGGGATGAGCCAGTCGCGGACGTCGCCGACGACCGTCTCGAGCATGCGCATGGCCACGTACGGGCTGGAGTCGGTGTAGAGGAACGCCGTGCCCGCCCCGTTGCTCGGCAGCCCGAGCATCACCTGGGCGAGATCGGGGGTGGAGGCCGGGCGCTCGGCGGTGGCGGCCCCGGGCACGGGCTGATCGCCGAACCATTGGAACTTGATGCCGCTCGTCATCGTCAGCAGGTGCCGCAGGGTGATGCCGTCCACGCCGGCACCGAGCTGCATCGAGGGGAAGAACTCCCCCACGGTCGAATCGAGCCCGATCAGCCCGTCGCCGACGGCGATCCCCGCCGCGAGCGCACACACGCCTTTGCTCACCGAGTAGACGTTCTCGCGGTCGTCGCTGCGCCACCGATGCTCGGCGACGTCGTCACCGATCAGCACGTGCACGCCGTACGCACCCAGCCCCTCGGCATCGACGTTGCGAACGAACTGGTCGAGCACCCTCTGCGCTGAAGTCATGCCTCGAGTCTGGCACCGGCCGGCCTCACAACGAGCCCCTTCCAGCGGCCGGGTCTACCGTGCACTCCATGACTGTCTTCCTGCCGGAGCCCGCCCGCGTCGACGACCACACCATCGTGATCACGGGGGCCAGCTCGGGCGTCGGCCGTGCGGCCGCCCGCGCCCTGTCGCGGTTGGGCGCCACCGTCGCGGTCGTGGGCCGCAACCCCGAGCGGACGAGAGCGGTCGCGTCGGAGATCGGCGCGAAACCGTACATCGCCGACTTCACCGACCTCGGCGCCGTCCGCTCGCTCGCCGACGAGCTCCTCACCGACCTGCCGAAGATTCACGTTCTCGCCAACAACGCCGGCGGCACGTTCACGACCCGCACACCCACGAAGGACGGCTACGACGTCACCTTCCAGAGCAACCATCTCTCTCCCTTCCTGCTGACCACGCTCTTGCTGCCTCGCCTCCTCGAAACGGCGCAGGATGCCACGCCCGGCACGGTGCGCATCATCCAGACCTCGAGTGGTGCCAACGCCTTCGGCAAGGTCGTGCTCGACGACCTCGACAACCACCGCGGCCCGTGGGTGAACGGTTTTCGCGCCTACTGCGCGAGCAAGCTCGAGAACGTCCTCTTCACCCGTGAACTGGCGCGCCGACTCCGCGGCACGAACGTCAGCGCCTATGCCTTCCACCCGGGCTTCGTCGCCTCCGCTTTCGGCGGCGGCAGCGCCTTCGTCGAGCTCGGCCAGAAGCTCGCCGCCATCACGCCCGAGGAGGGTGCCGAGCCGCTGGTGCGCCTCGCCGCGGCCACGACCGTCCCGGCGCCGAGCGGCAACTACTTCGACCGTCTGAAGGCACCGGGCCGCGTCGCCCGGCAGGCGAACGACGGCCGGCTCGCCGCCGAGCTGTGGGCGGGCAGTGAGTTGCGCGCCGGGGTCCGCAGCCCCGTCTGAGCTCTCCGCGCCGAACGTCACCGCACTTCGCGACGGAGTTGGCGCCACCAGCCGACGGCGAGCGGCACGATGATCCACAAGACGAGTGACGACGCGGCCTGACCGATCCCCGGCACACCGTCGGGAAGTGCCTCCCATCCCCAGTTCGGTTGGCTGAGCCAGGTCGTGAACGCCAGACTCGAGACCCACGGGGCCACGCTCGGCGCGTTCAACCCGAGAACGATGTCGTAGGTGATCGGCACGACCAGAGTCACGGCGATCGCGGCGGGCGTGTTCAACAGCAGCGACCCGATCGCCGCGCCTGAGAGTGCAGCGCACAGCGCGAGCGCCGTGACACCCCAGAGATTTCGGCCGACGAGCCCGGGGTCGGCGTGGGCGATGGCGCCGGGGTGGAGGATCAGCGACGACAGGGCACCGAGGGCCGCGACGACGAAAGCCGTGACGAGCACCAGGGCGACACACGCGATCAAGCGAGCCATCAGGATCCTGCGGCGTCGCGGCACCAGGGCGAACGTCGTGAGGGCCACGCGCTGGGTCCAGTCTCCGGTCACCGCGAGGACGGCGACGATGGGAAGCAGCGCGGTGAGAGGCAGCAGGGGCGCGCTGATCGACTCGGCGAAGCTGGGCTCGTCTCGGGCGGTCAGGAGCGCCGCACCGAGCCCGAGTGCGACGATGATCGCGAAGACTGCGCGCGCGGCTCGGGTGTCCGTCGCCTTGCGAAGTTCGACGATGACAAGCGTGCGGAGGGGAATCATCACGGCACCTCCGGTGCTTTCGACAGGGCCATGAGGTCGTCGTGACGCCCCTGGAATTCGCCGC
Source organism: Frondihabitans sp. PAMC 28766 (assembly GCF_001577365.1). Taxonomy (NCBI): domain Bacteria; kingdom Bacillati; phylum Actinomycetota; class Actinomycetes; order Micrococcales; family Microbacteriaceae; genus Frondihabitans; species Frondihabitans sp. PAMC 28766. Next base: position 2,373,451 of record NZ_CP014513.1, on the reverse strand, counting down.
TCGTGGTGTCGAGGAAGTACTGCTGGAGACTCGGTGCGATGCGGGCCAGCGATGTCAGAGCGACGCCGGTTTCGACGGACAGGCGGCCGAGCACCTCGGGCTCGACATCCGCGACGACTCCCCCGCCGGCCGCCGCCTCGACGGGAATGCCGCGTTCGGCCGCAGCAGCGAGCAGGGCCTCGTCGTTGACGGAGCTCGCCCGGCATCCTCTGGTGTCATTCGCCCCGCCAAAGTCGCGTGCCGGCCCCGCGTACTTCGCCTGACCTCGGTCGAGCACGACCAGATCGTCGGCGATTGCTTCGATCTCGGCGAGGTGGTGGCTGGAGACCAGGACGGTCCCCCCGGCACGAGCGAACCTCGAGAGGAACTCGTTGAGCCAGGCCAGCCCTTCGGGGTCGAGGCCGTTGCCCGGCTCGTCGAGCAGGAGGATCTTCGGCGCGCCGAGCAGGGCTATCGCCAGCCCGAGCCGCTGCCGCATGCCCAACGACAGAGCACCCACTTTGCGACTCGACACGTCGGCGAGCCCGACGGTGGCCAGACATTGCCGCACCCGCTGTCTCGATGCGCCGCACATCAAGCCGGCAAGCTCGACGCTCTCTCGGACACTGCGACCGGTGTGCTGAGCGCTGGCATCGAGCAGGATCCCGACGTCGGCCGCGGGGTTCACCAACTCGTCGTAGGTCGAACTGCCGAAGAGCACCTCCCCGCTGTCGGCCCGCGCCAGCCCCAGCATGAGTCGCATCGTCGTCGACTTACCCGAGCCGTTGGGCCCCAGCAGGGCCGTCACGGCGCCCGGCCTGGCGGTGAAGGACACATCGTCGACCGCAGCGTGTGCGCCGTACGTCTTGGTGAGCCGCCGAACTGTGATCGCCGCCTCGGGAGCTGCGGTCATCTCCACTCCAGTACGGCGAGTGACACGGCGGTCGCAAGGAGGAGCGACGTGAGCGCCATTCGAGGTTCGCGCCGGTGCGGCGCCAGCCACCCCGTCACCGCGGCGACAACGATTCCCGGGCCCAACGGGGCGAACCGAAGAGGGCTGTCGAAGAATAGAAAGACGACGGTGAGAACGAGGCAGACTGTCGCGAACAGTGACGAGATGGTGATGGCATCGGCGGTTCTGGTGGGTGTCTCGTCGGTGGTGATGATCGAGCCTTTCGTGGTGGAGCGGTGGGCGAGGAGAGCGTGCGAGGGTGCGACGGGTCGTGCCCGGCCCGTCGCACCGGCTGCGATCAGTGGAAGTAGTTCCAGATGTCCAGGGCACTCACGAGCGTGCCGATACCTCCGAGCACGGCCTTGATGCCGTTCCATAGCGGTGTGAACGCCGCGTAGGCCTTCTTCACCGCCGCGCTGAACGTCGCCCAGAGGCCAGGGATCTTCTTGATCGCACTCACGACCGTGGCGACGCTCACGCGAGCCGAGGCTGGGCCGCCCGCGCGATCCGGAGCCACCTCGGCAGACGACGTGCCGCTCGCCGCCAGGGTGGTGGCCGGCGAGGCGGACGTCATCGTCGTCGATCCGGCCACAGGCGCCGACACGGACGCCGTTGCGTTCGCTGTCGCGCCCGCATGAGCCGGAACGGCTGCGTTGGCGGCCCCTCCCACGCCCACGATCGCCGGTGCGGTCAGAGCGATGATTGCGACGGTCTTCCGCCAGGTCAGCCAGCGCTTGTCAGATTTCATGGAGTACGGTCCGATCTGCTTCTCGACGAGGGCGTTTCCCTTGTCGTGAGGTCTCTGGCACCGCTGCAACGGTGCCGGAGAGAGCCGGGGTGAACCCTTCTGTTCATCTCGGCTCTGCCACCTTGCCCGACCTCGCCTCACCATGTCAAATTAATCACGTGACATTCCATGGCGTTAGGATCTCTGTCACGCACCTAATCCGGTGCGCAGCAGGATCGAGCGATCGGATGGCGAATGAGTCTCCTCAGGTGGAACCTCCTTGTTGCGCTGCCTCCCCTTCTCGGTGCCGCCGCGGTCATGCTCGGCACGTACTGGATCCGGCGAAGGGTCCGCGCCGATCCCGACTCGCGCGCACCGCTGGTCGGCCGCAACATCCTGTTGGCGACTCTCGGTGCCGCGGTCCTGCTTCCGCTGCTCGTGGTCGTCGGGCTGGTCGGCCTGACCGCTGTCGTCTGGTCGACCCACCTGCCCGTGTCGGTGCCCCTGCTCATCGAAACGACCCACCTGACCGACGAGCCAGGTGGCGGTGTCGACATTCAGGCAGGCCCTCTCTTCGCCGTCCTCGCGGCCGTGCTCTTCGTCGGCTTGGCACTCGGCCTCTACTTCGTGCTGAATCGACAGCCCCTCGTGCAGAAAACAAGCACGCCGCGATCTCGACCCCGAGGACGGACGCGGATATGACCACACTGGAACGCGCAGCTTGCCCACGTCGAGCTCGGGTGGTCCGCCCTCTGGGTGGTCGCGGCCGTCCCGATCGGTGCGATGCAACTTGCGTTGACGCATGCCCCACATGGGAGAAGTTCGCGAACAGCTTGATTGGCTCCAGAGCCAATCGACGCCTCCGCGAACACAGTTCTGCGAGCACCTGCACGAAACTCGCCTCACACACGCACGCCTGACCCGCAATTGCGCACCACCGCGTAAATTGTTCCCGTGCCCACCTACCGCGACTCGCATCACAAGACGCTCGCCGACTACCCGCGCCCCTCGGTCGCGGTCGACACGGCCGTGCTGACGGTCACGCCCGAGCGACAGCTCGCCGTCCTGCTGGTCGAGGCGGGCGCGACCGCCGGGGCGGGCACCACAGCCAGCTCGAGCGCCGGCCCGGGCACAAGCGCCGGCCCGGCGAAGAGCCCGACGAGCCGTCGTCTGCCCGGCACATTCCTCCACGAGGGCGAGCGCCTCGCCGACGCCGTCCTCCGCTCGCTTCGCGACAAGGCGGGCATCGAGGGGCTCGCGCCGCGCCAATTGCACGTGTTCGACGAGCCCGAACGCGACGATCGTGGCTGGGTCTTGTCGGTAGCGCATCTGGTCGCGGTCCCGTTCGATCGGGTGTCGCAGGATCGGGCGAAAGCCGCGTTCGTGCCGGTGTCCGAGGTCGAGCCCCTGCCCTACGGCCACAACGAGATCGTGGCTCGGGCTGTCGCGACGCTCCGCGCGGACTATGCCGAGCACCCGGATCCTGCCGCCCTTGTCGCGGGGCCGTTCACGTTGACGCAGCTGCGGCAGACGCACGAGGTGCTGGCGGGCGAGGCGTTGCAGCGCGACGCCTTCCGTCGGGCGATGGAGCCGCAGCTGCGCAAGGTCGACGCGCGCAGCGAGGGCTCGGTCGGCAAGCCCGCGCAGCTCTACACGCGCGCCTGACCGTCGCGCGGGCCCCCAACCCCGGGGCCCGCGCCCAGCGCCGCGCCTGGCTAGATCGCAGCCTCGGCCAACTCGACGAGGTCACCGAACCGCAGCCCTGGCCACCCGTGCACGATCTCGCGCCACTCCGGTGGCACGGCACTCGCGCCGTAGAACGCCCCGGCCAGGCCGCCCGCGATCGCAGCGACCGTGTCGGTGTCGTTGCCGCCGCGCACTGCGCGCTCGAGCATGTCGACGAGCGTCGTGCCGTGCGTGATCGCCGACCAGGCTCCCTGCACCGCTTCGACAACCCATCCGTTGCTCGTGAAGTCGCGCGGCTGCGACGCCTCGGCGACGTCGAGGAGGTCGTGCCACCGCTGCCGCCGGTCGGAGGGCAGCGCGTCGATGCCACTGCGCACGTCGAGCTCGCCGTCGACGATCGCCCTCCGGATCGCGAGGCACCAGATCACGCAGGCATCCCCCGCATCCTCGTCGAAGTGCGTCAGGTCGCTCACCCGCCGAGCCGTTGCAACGAGGCCCTCGGGGTCGGACAGGTGGCCGAGCGCGACCGGCGCCGTCCGCATCAGCGACCCGTTGCCTCCTGACTGCCCGTATCGCTCGTGCTCGGCTCGCGCGGCGACTCGGGCGCTCGCCTCCGTCGCATCCTGCAGCTGCCCCAGCACGGCCCGCGTCTGGTTGCCGACGTCGGGCGCCGTGTCGGCCCAGGTCGCCCACTCACTGACGACACGGTCGAGGGTTTCGGCATCGTCGAGCCGATCCCCGCGCGCCAGCGCCTGGGCAAGGGGGATGGCCATCGAGGTGTCGTCCGTCCACTCGCCGGGCTCCCACATGAAGCCGCCGCCGCCCTTCATGCGCACGACGCGGTCGTCGGGCAGCGCCGGGCCGAACTCGTAGCCGGCGCCGAGGGCGTCGCCGCAGGCCATGCCGACCAGGGCGCCGGTGGCGCGGTCCGTTGTGCTCATGAGACCCTCACTTCGTCGATTCGTTTGCGCATTTCTGCGTAAACCCATCTTACGACAAGCTGCCGACATTTGCGCGTATCCGCGCTAAGCGGTGCCTACGCGTCGGCGACAACCGGAGCTGGCTCGTCACGCCCCTCGATCAGCGTCAAGTAGCGACTGAGCAGCCGCAGCTCACCGACCGATTGCGGCAGCCCAAGCGCGAGCCCCGGCGACGCCACGAGGAAGGCCGCCCACTGCGCCCGCGAGATGGCCACGTTGAGCCGGTTCGGCATCAGCAAGAACTCGAGCCCGCGGGGGATGTCGGCGGCCGAGGAGGCCGCGAGCGAGATGATCGCGACAGCGGCCTCCCGCCCCTGGAACATGTCGACGGTGCCGACCTGCGTGCCGGCCAGACCGGCCGCATCCAGAGCGTCGCGCAGCAGCCCGACCTGCGCGTTGTACGGCGCGACCACGATGATGTCCGTGTCGGCGAGCGGCTCGCCGGCCTTGGCGGGGTCGGACACCCACGTGCGCCCAAGGAGCCCCACCGCGAGAGAGACGACCCGGTCGACCTCTTCGGGCGACGACGTCGTGTTGCGCCGGTGCGTCACGGGCACCACGTGCAGCCCCGGATCCACCCCGTCGAGCGACCGAGGCGGCGCGATCGAGGTGAGCTCGCCCGCATACGACAGCTCGGACACGGGAGCACACACCTCGGGCGCCATCCGCCGCGTGTGCGCGAGGAAGTAGCCGAACCGTGCCGGCAGCACGTCATTGCCCTGGGCCAGCCAGCCGAGCGCCGACTGGTCGACGGGCTCGGGGTGAATGCCCTGGCTGACCTGCGGCAACTGTTGCGGGTCTCCGAGCAGCAGGATCCGGCGCGCGGCCACCGACGCGGCGATCGTCGGCGCGAGCGAGAACTGCCCTGCTTCCTCCACGACCAGCAGGTCGAGTGAGCGCCGCCCCACCTTGTTCGCCCCCGCGAACGTCCACGCTGTCCCGCCGACCACGAACCCGCCGTCCCGGCTCGCGAAGTCAGCCGTCTTGCCCTTCTTCACGGCCGTCCACGCCACATCGTCCGTGACGCCGTCTTTCCGCTCCTTGCCGACGAGCTCGGGTGCGAGCCCGGCCTCGACGACCGCGGTGAGCACGTTCTCGACCGCCGCGTGCGACTGCGCGACGACGCCGATTTTCCAGCCGTGTTCCACGACCAGCCGCGCGATGACGCGGCTGCCGACGTACGTCTTGCCTGTGCCGGGCGGCCCCTGGATCGCGAGCGCCGACTGGTCCATGCCGAGCAGTGTCGTCACGACTGGCGTGACGGCATCCTCGTCGTCGACGATCGGCGCGATGGGTCCGCGTGGCGGCAGCCGCCGCAGCAGGTCGAGGGCCGGGTCGGCCGGGAGGTCGTCGATGTGGTCGAGCACGTGGCCGCCCCACTCCGAGATCGCGGCTGGCTGTGGCGCAGCGCGCGGCGGGGCCGCCGGCCCGAGCACGACGGGCAGAGCGTCGTAGGCGTCGGCCTCGGTGGCAGCACGTTCGACGACGACGGCTTCGAGCCCGTCGGGCGTGGCCTGCACCGAGGCCAGGGCGACGCTCTGGGTGTAGCCGCGTGATCCCGATCCTGCGTCGCGAAGCCCCAGAGGGTGGGGGAAGTCGTAGAGCAGCGGGCCGATGGGCGAGCCCTCGCGCAGCTTGCTGCCCGGCGCCGGGCGCAGCGACAGACGCAGCTCGCGCGACCAGCTCTTGCCGCGGCCGACGGGCGGCGCCCAGTCGCGGTAGACCGAGGCACGTTCGACGACGAACACGTCGCGGGTGTCGGCGAACTCGTCGATGGGGTCGCGGAGGCGGGCGAAGTGCTCTTGCCAGTAGGTCTTCTCTTCGCGGCGGTGGTAGTCGATCGCGGCCGCAGCGAGCGCGATGGCGGTCTGGTCGGGGGTGCGGTCGAGCGGGTCGACTCCGTCGAGGTGCGCCATGAGGCCGAGGTAGACGGGGTCTGGCTCGCGGACGATGCGCTCGAGCTCGCTCTCGACGTCGTCGAGCGGCGCCTGGCCGAACGGCGCCCCGGCACCGGCGCCCTCCGCAGTGGCCGAAGCAGCGGCGGCAGTGGCAAGCCCCAGCAGCCAATCGCGCAGCTTCAGCGTCGACACGCAGTCGTATTCGTTGTAGGCGCCGACCTGGTCGAGCATCCGCTGGCCGGTCACGGTGTTGGTGCGCATGACCTCCATCGCGTCGACGTACGCCTGGATGCTGTCGGCCGCGTTGGTGACGTCGTAGTCCGAGCGGTCGCCCGGCATGTAGAGCGGTTCGAGCTTCTTGAGCGAGTAGCTGTGCGACCCGACCACGAGCGCCTGCCGCACCACCGGGTAGAGGTCGACGAGCACGTTGTCGCGCAGGAGGTCGTCGACCTGCTGCTCGCCCACCCCGTGCCGGGCGGCCAGCGACAGCAGGTGCGTCCGCTCGTACGAGGCGTAGTGGTAGATGTGCATGTTCGGGTAGGCCGCCCGCCGCTCGGCGACGTACTCGAGAAACGCGACCAGTGCTGCACGCTCGTCGGCGAACGTGTGCGCCCAGAACGGCACGAACCGCTCGTCGGCTTCGACCAGCCCGAAGAGGTAGTCGAGCCCCCACACGTCGTTGTCTTCGCTGTAGAGCGGGTCGCCTTCGAAGTCGAAGAAGATGTCACCGGCATCAGGATCAGGAATGGCTGCGAACGCGCGCGCGTCCAGCACCTCCACCTGCGGCACCCCGTCGCTGGCGACCTGTGCGGCGGCCTGCCGTCGCAGCTTGGCCAGCACCTTCGCCGAGAGCCCGTCGACCGGCCCCGTCGACGTCGCGAGGTCGTCGATCGTCGTGATGCCGGCATCCTGCAGCCTGCTGCGCTGGTCGAGGCGCATGCCCGCGACGAGGACAAGGTCGCGGTGCGCTTCGACCTCGGTCTCGCAGGCGCTGCATCGCCCGCAGGCTGCGTAGAGAGGGTCGCCCCACTCGACTGCTGCCTCGGCGAGAAACCGCTCCGCAAGCGTCGCCCGGAGTCGCGCAAGCTGCACCCTGTAGACCGGCAGCAGGTCGGCGAGCTCGTGCGAGCTGACGGAGTTGTCGCCCAGAACGAGGCGAACGCGATCGCCCACGGGCAGACCGAGCGCTGCGATCTGCTCGGCGTAACCGGCGAGCTGCAGCAGTGCCGTGATCTTCGCGTGGCGGGCGAGCTTGGTGTCGTAGACCTCGTAGGCCCCGGCATCGTTCAGGATGAGGAAGTCGGAGAACCCCAGGAACCACCCGTCGAAAAACGTTGCCTGGTAGAGCACCTTCGCGCCCGCGGCCATCGCGGCTCGCGCTGCCTCTGCGGCACTCGCGTACTCGGCCGGGGCAGGCCTGTCGGCGAACTCGACGACGTTCTCGGCCCCGTGCTCGGTGCGGAGCCGCTCGAGGTAGCGCTCTTCGTGCTCGATGCCGAGCGTCGCCGTGCGCTCGAGCATCGCGTCGGCCTTGTCTTCGGCCTTGTCGATGCGCCCCAGCTTCGCGTCGAGCCGCCGCAAGAAGGCCCACTCGCACGCCGCCCACGTGCTCAGGTCGGACGGGCTGGTGACGACGTGGTCTCCGTCTACGTACATGCGGTGCTCCCCCGGTGGCGGTCGATCGGTGTGAGTCGACTGTAGGGGTGGCCGCCGACATTCCTCATGCCGATGGGATTGCTTCAGGCCGATGCGGCGAAGAAGCGCAGCGCGCTCGCCAGCTCTGGCACGGCGGTCTCTCCGATGGCGGCCTCGATCATGAGCTCGTAAGCCGCATCCACATCGAAGTCGACGCGAAGACTCACGCCATTGCATCCCAAGAAAACCCAGGCGGCGGCCCACGCGGTGCGCTTGTTCCCATCGACCAAAGCGTGATTGCGAGCGATCGAATGAAGCAGCGCGGCTGCCTTCTGCCACACGTCTGGGTACGCGTCTAGCCCGAAGACCGAGCTCTGAGGCCGAGCCACCGCCGCATCGAGCAGGCCGAAGTCTCGGACCGCGAGAGCAGAGCCGAACGCCGCGCTCCCCGCAATCAGCACATCCTCGCGGTCGAGGAAGTAAGTGCTCACGCCAGCCGAGCGTTGAGTTCAGCGGACGTTTCCGCGATCTGTCGGGCGAGTTGTGCCACCAGGTCTTTTCGCGAGCGCGCGGACGCGAGCGCCGCGTCATGAACGTACGACTTCAGAGAGAGGTCGGTCGCTGCGTTACGAATCTCATTGAGCTCGTCGTCCGAGAAGCTGATGTTGAGCGAGGGCATGGTCAAAGAATAAGGCATTAGCACCAGAACTGGTACCACAACTGGCACTCATCCTACGCCGGTCCGACTCGAGGGATGGAACGGCATGACAGGGGTCTGCGAAGACATTCGTCGCCAGAAGATCTCGTGACAGGCTGAACTGCATCTAGAGACAGTCGGGCTTGTTCGACAGGAGAAATCTCTAAGCGGCGAACGGAACCGGCGGCGCGTACGTCGGCACGCTGACGCGTGCGTTGATGCGAGCCTGCACGATGGCCTGACCGAGCTGGCCCAGCAGCAGAAGGAGTGCATAGTCGCCACCAGTGCCGAGCCCCGTGACGGCGTCGATTCCCTTCGCGAGCGACCAGAAATACCAGAAGAAGCCGAACGGGCAGAGGATCCACCACGTCGTCATGGCGTGAGCACCACTGCGGTTGACCTCGCCCCGCGTCTTGGCCAGCCACACGATCGAGTAGATCCCGAACGTGATTATCGGCAGGAAGAACACGGCCACGGCGGACCGCTGCTGAAGCTGAAGATCAATCGTCATTGACGAACCGTAGCGTTCGGTGGAACTGCCGCTGACACCCCAGTTCGGGTGGTCGCGTGCCCCCACGCCTGGGGATGGCGGCAGGGTCGTCTCCTCGTCCACGATGGACACAGGGGTCCGACCGTCGCGGCCGGGGGAGGATTGATCCATGGCATTGGCAGGTAGAGGGCCTCGCGACTGGACACCGATTTCGGGAGGCCGAAAATCCAGAGACGTTGACTCAGTGCACCGGGTTGGCAACGGAACCGCGGGGCCGATCCCCCCGCCGCCGGCGCCTTACGGTCACCCGCCGGTGACGTCGTATAGCTCTGGGCCGGGCTTCAGCGCATCGGCGTCGGCCTCGCTCAGCGTGAACTTCGCTCCACGACCGGTGACGAACGGCCTCGCCGTCGCGGCCCTCGCCCTCGGAATCGTGAGCGCAGCGTTGGCCCTCATCCCGTTCGCCGGCCCGTTCCTCTGCTGGTTGCCGGCTCTGCTCGCCATCATCTTCGGCATCATCGGCATCGGCACGGCCAGCAGGATCGGCGGCTACCGCAAGACGACGGCGATCTGGGGCCTGATCTGTGGGCTCATCCCGATCCCGATCATTCTCATCGAGGTCTTCACCGTCCTCGGGGTCGCCTCGTCGAGCTCTGGCCACTGACTCGAATAACCGATGATGGTCTCAACGACATCAGCACGCCAGACCCGGGGGAAGCCATGAGCCACGAGATCGAGATCATCCGCGACGACAAGGGGATCGCTGTCATCGGCGATCCTGACACCGTCGAGCGGTTCCTGACGAAGCAGGGCGTCACAAAATCTCGGGACCTCCGTCTGAGCCGCCTCGCCTCGGCTTTCAGCGTCGGCGCCGCTGCCACGCAGTCAGGCGCCGAAATCGCCTCGATGTCCGGCCGATGGATCCTACTTACCCAGTCCTCCGCTGCGGCCCTCAGCGCCGGCATAACCATGACCGGATCCACCGCCGGCGTCGCCCGCGCAATCGTCACGCACAACGGCAAGATCAGCAACATCCTCGAGTACGTCCGCGGGCCGGGCGCGGTACTCGCCAACCCCGCGATCCTGGCAGGCGCCGCCGGAATCATGGCGCAGCTCGCGATGAAGCAGTCGATGGACGAGATCACCGACTACCTCGCCACGATCGACGCCAAGGTCGACGATGTGCTTCGCGCCCAGAAGGACGAGGCCGTGGCGGGCATGATCGGGGCCGAGCTCGAGATCGACGAGGCGATGATCCTGCGCGACGAGGTCGGCCATGTGTCGGAGGTGACCTGGTCGAAGGTTCAGGGCTCGTCGTCGACGCTCAAGACGACCCAGGCCTACGCCCTGCGTCAGCTCGATGCGCTGGCCGACAAGATGGAGAAGAACGCGCGGGTCGGCGATCTGGCCGAAACCTTCGACGATGCCGAGGGCACCGTCGAGGAGTGGCTCGCCGTCATCGCTCGATGCTTCCAGCTGCAGGATGCCCTCGCAGTGATCGAGCTCGATCGCGTGCTCGACTCTGCGCCTGATGACCTCGACGCCCACCGCCGCGGCATCGCGATCGCCCGTCAGAAGCGCCTCGACGTGATCAGCCAGACGACCCGTGGGCTCCTGAGCCGCATGGACGGCGCTGCCACCTCGGCGAATGCGAAGGTGCTGTTTCATCCGTTCGCTCCTGGTGCCATCGTGCATTCGAGCAACGATGTCGCGACGGACGTCGTGATGTTCCACCAGCGGCTTGGCATCGACGGCGAGCGCGAGTCGATCGAGGCTCGGCGGTGGACCGAGGCCGCCACGGACGCCAAAGACAAGGCACTCGAGAAGGGCACAGAGGGCGTCGAGGCTGCAAGCCACCTCGGTGCCGAGGGCGTGAAGGTTGCCAGCCGCCTCGGCGCTGAGGGCGCGAGGGTCGCCGGCAAGTTCGGGGCTGCTGCCCTGACCCGGGGGCTGTCGCTGCGCGAGAAGCTCGCGGAGGCGAAAGGCAGGAAGTCGCTCGGTCAGGGCCGCGAGCGCCGGGAGCTCGAGGAGAGCTAGCGATTCGTCGATCGTACCTGTCACGTACGAGGTGCTAATTCCTCAGGCGTAGTTCCTGACCGACTGTCGGATCGCCTCGGAGTGCTGATAGATCTCGTCGAGCGACTCGAGGGCGTGACGAGTCTCGTTCTTCGCCTCGTCGAAGAGACCGAGGTATTTCGTCGACTTGCCGTTGAAATGCAGGCGTGCGATCGGCTTGCGATTGTTGTCGTCGAGCAGGATCGCGAAGTACGACTTGGAATCGCGCTGAGCGACGCGCTCGGGCTTGACCTCGCTGCATGCGATGGCCTTGACGATCTGGTAGCCCATGAGCTCCTCGGCCGTCGTGACGATCTCGGTGTCACGATCGAGATCTTCGGCGACGACGTCTTGGCTGTTGACCGACTTGGGCTCGACCTCGCTGGTCATAGACGCGAATCCGGGTGTGCCCAATGCCGTCTTGAGTCGGTCGTTGACCTGGTCGTTGAGGAACTGCTTCGCGGCCTTCGTGACCAGACCGGTGAACTGCTCGCGCACCTTCTGCGTGATCGAGCCTTCGTAGACGCGAGTGGTGAACAGCTTGATGAAGTCGTCGGCCGGCTCGCGGAACTCGGTTGCGATGGCTCGCTTGATAGAGCCCACGTACTTGAGCTCTTCAGCCTCGTTGATTACCGAGTCGAGATCGAAGACCTCTTTGCTCAACTTGATCAACGACGGGATGAGTGACTCATCGATGTCACCGAGGTCGAGGACGAGGAACGGCTTCGCGTCCATCCGGTTGGGGGCGTCGAGGTCTGTGTAGAACTGGTAGATCTCGCCGTTGGTCAGGACCGCGATGCGCGCGTTCGTCACGGCGAAGTAGCGGAAGAGCTGCGAGGCGTGCTCGATTTTGAGCCCCTCTGCCGACTTCTTGCATTCGATCAGCATCTGGACTTCGCCCCCGCGCATGATCGCGTAATCGATCTTCTCGCCCTTCTTCACGCCGACGTCGGCAGTGAACTCAGGCACGACCTCGAGGGGGTTGAACACGTCGTATCCGAGGATGGTCGAAATGAACGGCATGATGAATGCGTTCTTCGTGGCCTCTTCGGTCTGGATTGCCTCACGTTGGTTGCGGACCTTCGTGGCCAACGCGTTCAGTCGTTCTTCGAACTCCATTGTTTCCCCCGTAGTGGTCGTGGTTTTCTCAAGTTAGTGGGCGAACGAGACAGTTCGCCAGGCCTATTCCGGGGGCCCTGACGGGACTCGCAGAGTTGACCCCATTACAGAATGTCAATACTTTCTATCCATGCTAGTCAATTCCATCGGCGATGCCGTATCTTGCCTTTGTTCGATCGGGGCTCTAGGTGCCGCAATCTGGGCGGGCACCGTCGCCAAGCGCTGCTATGACCTCGAGACCTGCCGCGACCGTGAGCGGCGCGCCGAAGAAGCCCGGAGCCAAGCCGTCGGCATAAGCGCTTGGATCGGTCTGGCCAATGGGCTCTGGCAGCGTCCTGGCGTCGTCATCCGCAACGGCTCCCGAGAACCGATCTACGCCGTCACCGCGATGGTCTCTGGTTTCGAGGGCAAGACCGAAATCGATGCCCAGGTCTTCATTCCGCCAGGGCAGTTCTTCATTGAATGGAAGCCAGACCCCAAAGAGAAAGGCGACGAGAAGAAGACATTCGTCTGGGACTTCGCCAAACCCGTCTCGGATGTGGAGGGCGGAGTCCGCGCGGCAGCCCAGGCAAAGAGGTGGACCCTCGGGTCCATCCAGTTCCGCGACTGTCGCGGAGCCTATTGGCGTCGAGACGCCTCCGGACTCCTGATGAAAGCGGACAAACGCGAGCAAGGGATCGCAGCCCGGTCTCGCGAGACGTCACCGGTCCGTTGACTGGTCACTCTGATGGGGAACTGTCGCTCGTGTCATCCGGACGGTCATGGCGCTTCTTGCGAGCGAATCGATCAGCGATGCCCTTCGCCGCGCCCACTACGCCGCCTGCGGCTTTGCCGGTGACTCCAGAGATCGCGTGACCAGTTGCGGCGGCCGCACTCTCGAGGCCCGCCACCGCGCGGCTGGCGCTTGAATCGGGGCCCTTGCCGACGACCTGAATTCCCTCGCGCAGCGCGAGGTGAGCCGGGAACTCCCTTGGCGCCGCCGCGAAAGCAACACGCGACGACTGGATGACATCACGCCCGAACACGAAACGTGCTACACCCCCGGTCAAAGCCCCCACCCCGTAGTCGACGGCTGCCTGCTTCTTGGTGCCGAGGTTCGTGCGCACGGCGTTCAGCTGGCCGGTCTCGATCGTCCGGACGAAACTCTGTGCGGCACCTGCGGGGAGCCCGTCGGCGAGGGTGTTCGCCCAGTGAGACCAGTCAGTGCGGCCTTCGGCGATCCTGTGGCCGACGCCGACGACACCCTCGGCGGAGGAGTTCGCGACATCCTGCGCCATGGTCGCGATCTTCTGCTGGCTGACGCGCTCGTTCGTCAGCCCGTAGACGAGCGCTTGTGCTTGGTCTTTGTCGAGGTTCATCCCGTGGATGTCGGCGATCGCCAGCCCGAAGATCGCCGTGAGCTCGAACTGCAGTTGCTTGTCGCCCGCGGGCAGCAGCTTCACGGCCCGCTGGGCGCCGTTCTTGGCAGCACTGCGGGCGACGACTTTGGCAGCGCCCTTCGCAGCTTCTTTGCCGACCTGCTTCACTGCGGCCCGGCCCGCGCTCTTCGCGCCGCCCGCAGCCGCTCCGCCGCCGGGGATGAACCCGATGCCGATGTCGGCCGCGATGGCGCCTACTGAGACGAGGGCCCCGGCTGCGCTGATCGCGGTGCCGTAATGCCGCTCCAGCATGTGGATCAGTTCGGCGGGCGTCGCATCAGGATGCCGGCGTCGGAGCCGCATGACGTACTTCCGCGCGACCGAGTGGCGGGCGCTGACCGCCTTCGCGATCTCCCGCTGCGCGTCAGTCTCGGCGAGCTCTGCTTCGAGCGTGACGTCGTCGTCGGACATGTCTACCTCCGGTCCTAGCAGGCGCTGACGCCCGCGAGATGGACGGTACCCGCGGCTGCCGTGCGCTCTCCTTACACAGAGGCCGAGCTCGGTGTTTGAGATCTCTTGCTCTCCACATCCATCAAGGTGAGGAAAATGACGGTATCTAGCCGCTCGACGGGACGTGGGCTCAAAGGCTCGCTTGATGGAGAAGACTCAAGATACGCTTGCCCCTTTTCGCCTATTGCACGGCCCACAAAGTACCTGGAGATTGTCGACGGTCGTCGCTCCGCCATAGGCGACCGGAATGATGTGGTCCAACTGTAATTCTGTATTGCTGCCACACGAACGGCACTTCCCACCATCTCGTTTCCAAACGAGCTGACGCACGTCAGCCTCGGCGGGCCGCCGGCGGCTAGAGACGGGGACCTGATCCATTGCAACCATCGTTTCCGCTCGGGAGATCGTTGCTTCCTGGCGTTGTGCGCGCGTGACTAACAGAGCATGAACCTGTTCGGGCTTCAGCCCGTCGTTCTCCCAATGCCACCTGCCATTAAACAGCCAGTAAGCCCGCCCTTTGGCGTGCCCAAAACAAATTGGGTACCCATTCGACGCTTCCACCCATTTCGCGAACGCCTCCTTCGGGAGCTTGGGTACCGTAATAAATCCCTGGGTCCCGATTCGAAGCGTCACGGGGCCTCTGCCCGTGAAGATTCCCGGCTTGTGACTCACCCTGACGTTGTCAACTCGCCGCAACATGTCGAGCCTTTCCTCAATTTCAGCTAACTCAAAGCTAGGGGCCGGGCCGCGCATCCTCTAGAGCCCCATTCGCGGGTCGTATGGCGTCCGACGTGAGTCATGGATCTAAAACGGATCAGTTTTTCCGAGCTTCCTAAGCACTCCTCTCATTACGCCCGTAGCCTCCTTGCCCGAGCCAACTGTTTGTAACTCGGAATCATAATCTGAATTTTTCTCGTTTTATGATGTCGGCGGCTGGGACTACCTCGTGCAAACGCCCGGAAACCTTACTTTCGAGCTAGGCCTTCAGACGTTTGTGTGACAAATGCGCGTATTGCCAGCCAGAGGTCACGTCCCGCTGTGTGGTGGAGTTTCTCGACACCGTGCGGTCGGTTCGGTTTGATTATGCAGCGTTGAGTTCGGGGAGAGCAACCACCTCCTCGATGACGCTGCTGTCGGCCGGTTCGACGGCGTAGAGGGCGGCCATGGAGGTCTCGGAGAGGTAGCGGCGGTCGCCGGCTTCCCACTCGTCGTGCTGCTCGACGAGGACCGCGCCAGCGAGCCGCAAAAGGGCTGCCGGGTTCGGGAACACGCCGACGACATCGGTGCGCCGTTTGATCTCTTTGTTCACTCGTTCCATCGGGTTCGTGGACCAGATCTGCCGCCAATGCTTCACCGGGAACCCCGCGAAGGCGAGGATGTCGACTCGGGCGTCGTCGAGCATGACGGCGACTTTCGGATGGGACTGCTGCAGCGTTCGGGTGACCTCGTCGAACTGGGTGTTCACATGCTCCCGGTCGGGCTGGGCAAAGATCGTGCGGATGATCGACGCGACGACTTCACCGGAGGCCTTCGGGACAATCGCGAGGACATTGCGCATGAAATGGACCCGGCAGCGCTGCCACGACGCACCCTGGAACACGGTCCCGATCGCTTTCTTCAACCCCGAGTGGGCGTCGGAGATGACGAGCTTCACCCCGGCAAGGCCCCGCGCCTTCAGGCCACGGAGGAACCCGGTCCAGAAGACCTCGTTCTCGCTGTCTCCGACGTCGAACCCGAGCACTTCCCGGCGCCCGTCGGCCGCGACGCCAAACGCGACGACGACAGCCTGGGACACCACTCGGTGCCCGACCCGGGCTTTGCAGTAGGTCGCGTCAAGGAAGACGTAGGGGTATTCGAGATCGGCCAAGGATCGGTCCCGGAACGCACCGACTTCCTGGTCGAGGTCCGCGCAGATCCGGGACACCTCCGATTTCGAGATGCCGCTGTCGGCGCCGAGGCTCTTCACGAGATCGTCGACCTTCCTCGTTGATACCCCATGGAGGTAGGCCTCCATCACGACCGCATACAGGGCCTGATCGACGCGGCGGCGGCGCTCGAGCAGGGCGGGGAAGAACGATCCCTGCCGCAGCTTCGGGATCTCCAACTGCAGATCCCCAGCCGTTGTCGTGAGCACTCTCGGGCGGGTCCCGTTGCGGTGGGTGGTGCGGGTGTCGACGCGTTCGAACGGGGCGGCGCCGATGAACGCGGCCGCCTCCGCATCGATGAGCTGCTGATACAGCTGTTCCGTCGCGGATCGGATCCTGTCGGACACGTCGGTGAGTTTCAATTGGGCGAGGAGTTCGAGCAGGGCAGACTGGTCAAGAGCCATCGTGTGATGTCCTTCTGTGTGAATTTTGAACGGTTCTCACCGACCATCACACGGTGGCTTCCCACGTCGCGGCAGCAACGCTCACCACGCCTCAAAATCCCACCACCCCACGGGACGTGACCGGCTAAGCGTCCAGGGGCCGAGCGTTGCACCCTCAGGTGGTGATGACCACCTCAACTTCCGTCCAGGATGAGGCGTCTTCGGGCGCAAGACATCATTATTCGTTCCGTTATGCCTCCGGGCCAGATTGGGTTGCTACAAGGGTCGGTCCGACTTCGGCACCGAATAAAAACGTGCGTTTTCAGCTTGCTCACCTGACTGCAAAAATCCTCGGAGCGAGCCCTGCTGGGAAAAGCGGCGCGCTTTCCGGCGACTCACGAGCCACACGCTAAGTAGCCCCTGCAGTCCGCTTACGAGTTGAACTTTCTCTAGATCGCGAGTCTCTGCTATCTCATTGACGGTGCTTCTCACGCGATCCCAAATAACTCGGTCACGAGCTCGACAGACCAGAATCAGGCGGTTGGCCTGAGTTGCCACGTCAAGCTGTGTTTGACCGCGAACTCGACCTATGTGTGGCTTTAACTCGTCCGACATGATTCGGTCCAAACTGCCCATGAGACGCGTTACTGCAGGGCTGCGACGCTCGGACGCCATGCTCGCCGCGCGGATTACTTGCCCCGCGATGAACGTCGCGGCAGCGGCAAAAGCCGGAATGCCCGCTGCGAGCATCGCAAGCTGAGAAGAATCCATGCGGGCAGGTCATCTGAGATTCGCTACCCAACGCGGCGCTTCGAGTGGCCTCCTCAATCGCCGATTATCTGTTCCGTTCGCGGTGCCAAGCGAAGAAGGGCGCGGAAGCCTCGGAGAAAGCCGTACACAGGAGGCCTGTTCGTTCCCTCACTGCGGCGGCGAGGTCGGGTCCGGCTCCGGAAGCTGCCTTACCCGGCTCAATTCTACCGACATGATTTACAGTCAGGAAGCCTCGCTCGTATAGGTCATCGCAGCCGAGAGCGCAGGCCCTCATGGCGATGCTGCGATCTAATTTTTCATCGTCACTGGCGTGCGATCTTCTTTTAATGTGCGCCAGAACCAGAAGGGAGATGGGCAATTGTCGGCCGCAGAGATCGCATCGGTGTTCTTTGCGCCCCTCAAACACAATCCGATGAAGCTGAGCATGTTCGCCGCGAGTAACAACGACCGCCTCCCCATCTTGTTTGTAGGCGATTGCGAATTCACTTCCCGGCTCGCCGCTGTTGCCAATCTCTACATCGTCGTCATCCAGCGCAGCCGCAAGCCCGAGACGAGACACGATATCGCGGTGGACTACTGATTCGAGTTCAAAGAGGTACCCCTGCTTAACCTGGCCCCGGCGATCAAATGGGGAGGTTGAGTACTGGAGAGACCACCGCTGTCTCAATAGCAGTGGAATCGAACTCAGCAGAATGGGAGGGTCCAGTTCGTGGATATCGAGAGCGACTTCACGGCCCATATCCGACCAGGCATTCTGAGCACCCCGCTGAATTGACACAGTTGCTGGCCGTGCTGGGGATCTGACTACGCTAACTGCCCGAATCTTGTTGACCGAGTAGTGCATCACGACATCGCCGGGCCGCACGTCATCCATTCGACGCCAGTGCTCCTGATCACGACCTGTTTTATCAGAGCTGTAGGGCGCCCAGAGCGTCCTCTGATCCGCCGCACGGCGGTAGCTATCACCCTGATTCACCCACCAAAATCGGGCCGTCATACGCGCCGCTCCCAGCCCTCCCCTGGGTTTTGGGTTCAGGAGGGGCATACGTCACGAGCACCCTAGGCTCGCGCAGACCTAGCCTCACTCAAAATATGACAGCGCCGTCAGCCCCCGTTCGGGCCACGCCACAAACGAGACGTCCCAACCGTTGCTTAATCGCTAAAGAACAAATCGGCGCAGAAAGTCGTCTCCGCGCTGCTCCGCCTACGTCGGACGGAACCGTTATGGCAACGACGTGAGTGGCCCATCCTCCGGCCCCGGCAACAGATCGATCCGCTCCTCCCCCGTCTGCAGCATCCGCAGGATGACCGCGGCGACGTACGAAGCGCTGTGCGGCTTCCCGCCCGCCACCTGCACGTCCGGGCCCTGGAACATGCCGCCGCCGAACTCCGTCGCCGTGATGAACGGCACGAGCAGTGACACGTCGATGCCGTCGTCGGCGAGCTCGGCGCGGGAGGCGAGGGTGAGCATGTTGAGCGCGGACTTCGTCGACGCGTAGGGCGAGAGGCCCACGGCGACGCGGCGAGTTGTGCCCGAGCTCACGTTGACGATGGTGCCGTGACCGGCAGCGCGCATGCTCGGCACGACAGCCTGCGTGAGGGCGACGGGTGCCACGACGTTGAGCTCGAGCACCCCGCGGAACTCGTCGAGGTCGACGTCGGCCACGGTGCCCGAGAGGGAGGCTCCTGCGTTGTTGACCAGCCCGTCGATCCTGCCGTAATGAGCCAGCGTGCCGTCGACCAGGCGCGAGACATGGCCGGGATGCGTCACGTCCATCGCGAAAGAGAGGGCGTCGCCGAGCTCGGCCGAGAGGGCCTCGAGGCGGTCGGCGCGGCGGGCGGCGAGGACGGGGTGGGCTCCGGCGGCGTGGAGGGCGCGGGCCGTCGCCTCGCCCATGCCGGAGGAGGCGCCGGTGACGATGACGACGGAGTCGTGGAGGTTCGGGAGGGCCATGTAGCGATCTTGCTCCCGCGAGCTGAGGAAGCGTGAAGTGGCGGTGACCCCCGAACTAGCGGTTTCGGATCTCGAGCCACCCTGTTGTACTAACTGATACCTGCTCACCTTGATCAAACGTGCTGTCAGTGCCCCGGGGGCGCCGCTGACGAGCGCGAAGGCGAGCCGACTTCTTGCGCGCTCTCGCATTCACGAATCCGAACCCGAATCGAGAAATCACATGGCCGACACCGCCTACCAAGCACCCCAGGCGCCGTACCCTCCCCTTCCCCCGTACGCGCCGCCGGTCGGCGTCTCGAACAAGTCGTTCACGGCGACCTGGTTGCTCGCGTTGTTCCTCGGCGGCATCGGGGTCGACCGATTCTATCTCGGGAAGGTGGGCACCGGCATCCTGAAGCTCATCACGCTCGGTGGGTTCGGCGTCTGGGCCCTGATCGACTTGATCCTCGTGCTCACCGGCGTCACCCGCGACAAGCAGGGCCGCCCACTGGCCGGACGCGAGCAGACCAAGAAGGTGGCCTGGATCGTCACCGGCGTGCTGCTGGCACTGTCGATCGTGCTGGGCGCCGTGGACGGAGCCAACACGAGTTCACAGTCCGTGTCGCAGTCGTTCAACGAAGGCGTCAACAGTGCGCAGAATCAGAGCGCCGCCGCACCGGCCAAGGTCGCTGCTCCCGCCAAGAAAGCTGCCGCACCGGCCGCACCGAAGAAGTCGACCGCTCCGGTCAACACCGGCGGCACGTGGGCCGCGAAGACCTACGGAACGTTCTCCCCGATCACCAAGAGCGGCACCGGAGACGACGTGATCACGCTGCCTGCCGGCATCAAGGCCGGGCTGGTCACGGCGAAGTACACCGGCACCGGCAACTTCTCGATGTCGGTGCTCGACGCTTCGAACCAGTCGACCGGCGAGCTGCTCGTCGATACCATCGGCAGCTACAGCGGCGTGACCGGCTGGGGCTTCTCGACGCTCGGCAAGGACACCACGATCCAGGTCAGCGCCGACGCAGCCTGGTCGGTCACTCTCACCCCGGTGTCGTCGGCGCCGAAGCTCACGACATCCGGAGCAGGCGACGGGGTCTTTCTCTACTCCGGCGGCTCGGGCACGCTGACCGCGACCCACGCCGGCACGAGCAACTTCACAGTCGAGGAGAACACCAACGCGGCCTTCTCCGACCCGCTGCTCATCGACACGATCGGCACCTACAGCGGCACAGTCCCGCTGACCGCGGGCCCCGCCGTGATCGTCATCGGCGCTGACGGCACCTGGACGATGCTGACGAAGTAGCAGTCCCAGCGCAGCCTGCGTTGCGTCGCTTCGCGGCGGCCGCCGCATCCGACATGGATGCGGCGGCCGTTGTTTTTATCGATGGAATTTCTCGCTATCTCGCATTGTGCGGGCTGACGCTTTCTCAGTTGGTGAGGCCGGACCGAAAGGTCTATGTTTAACCCAGAATTTCAGAGAAAGGATTCTGGATGAGCACTTACCGCATGGACTACGACGAGGTCGCGGGTGCGGCGAACCAGCTCAGTTCGGCAGCGGATTCCGGCCCGGCGAGTGAGGTGCCGACAGTCTCGAGCTGCGGTAGCAGGGCGGCGGAATCGCTCTTGAGCGACGACGGGCACACCTTCAAGCGGGCATGGCACGCGGCCTGCGACGGCACCCAGCAACTCGCCACCGACGCCATCACGGCGGCTGACACGTACAGGGCGACCGAAGCGGCCGTCTCGGCAGCAGCTCAGTCGGCAGCCGCCACAGCCGAAGTCATCGCCGAGAGCATCCCGAGCCATGGCTGACTGGTCTCACGCCGATCCGGGAGCCGGAGAGACCGACGAACTCGAGCATCGTCTGATCACGATGCTCGAGCTCCAAGAGCACGCCGCCGACATGCAACAGCTCGTCGCACATCGTGCGGATCAGGTGGCCGAATCCTGGTCAGGGACGGCCCACACCGCCTGGTCTCGCAATGCGGCCGAAGTCGTCGTCGCCTGGGCCCGTCTCCACACGTGGGCCGACAACGAGCGCGACGCCCTCCGGCGATACGTCGATGCCATCCAGTCGATCAAAGAACGTGCTCGGCGTCAGCAGATGCTGATGACCGCCGCGCACGAGGCCGCCTCGCAGCCCCTCGACTTCCTCGACCCTGAAACGCTGACAAGGCGACGGCAGGATCTCGACGACGACCTGCTTGCCACAACGGCCTCAACGACCGCTGCATTGAATGCCCTGGCCCTCGAACGACAGCAGGCCGAGGACGACCTCGCCCGAAGCCTGCACTCCGTCCACCTCGAGCTCGACCGATCCGGTCACGCGATCCTGCCCGCCGGCATGTCGCTCGCCAAGCTCGCGTCGCTCGACACGGCCTCGCTGCTCGGCGTGATGGGATCGCTGTCGGCCACCGAACTGGACGAACTCGTCTCAGCTGACCCCAGCCTCACGCAGGACTTCTGGAACGACCCGCCTCCGGCTGACGATGTCGCCGCATGGTGGGCGTCGCTGAGCGAGCAGCAGCAGGCCGAACTCATCACGGGCGCCCCGGCGATCATCGGCAACCTCGGTGGCGTTCCTTTCTCCACTCGGATCGATGCGAACCGGCAGCAGCTGGATGTGGCTGGTCTGCGGGACGACTTGACGAAGGAGCAGCGCGCGACTGTCGATGAGGCGATGCGCGCCGTCGCCAGTGCCGACGGGCCCGCAGGGCGAGGGCTTCTAGACCTCAACCTCGAAAATGCGCCGCCGTTGGCAGCGGTCGCCATCGGCAACATGGACACCGCCCAGAAGGTCACGTGGGCGGTACCCGGGATGAATACGTGGGCAAGCAGCCTGAGCGGCTGGCTAGGGCCCTGCGCGGCCCTTTACAACGAGCAGATTAAGATTGACCCGTCGACGCACGCCGTTGTTGCCTGGATCGGATACGCAACGCCCGATCTAACTGCCTCCGAGCAGCACCCGACCTCATCCAGCAGCGTTCTGATGAACACTCGCGCGATCAACGGTGCCGAACGACTTGCCAGCGAACTGGATGGTATCCGGTTCACGCGTAGAGCTTCGCCGCCCGATGTAAGTGTCGTGGCGCATTCGTACGGCACCACGACGGCCGCATATGCACTGACGAGAACACGCTTCGACGTCAAAACGGTGACGCTGGTGGCATCGGCGGGAATCGATGCCTCGGCTGTGCCGAATGCGCGCGCGCTGCATGTCGATGTCGAACACGGTCAGCCGCAAGTCTTCTCGACGCAGGCCAAGCGAGATTTCATCGCAACGATCGGCCGGACGGTTCGACCCGACGTCATCGACGATGTCGTCAGCTACCTGTCCAAGAAACAGCCCACGGTCGCTCCCAACCACCGCATCGCACCCGATAATCATTTCGGAGCCCTTCCGTTCAGCGTCGAAGGCGGGCCTGAGGGAAGCGAGAGCTCCATCGCTACGGCGGGTCACGACGCTTTTGGATCCGGTGGGCTGCCGATCGTGTCCGCTCCTACCGGCCAGGGGTATTTCGATTCGGGCACTCAATCCCTCCACAACATCGCCGCAACGAGCACGGGCACGAGGCCGCTCATTGCTTCACCAGTTCGACCGTTCGTCTGGCCCATCGGATGAAATCCCACGGAGAACAATTCTCGCCGGTCGGGTCACCGCCTCCCTCACACGTCTCTGCCCGACGCCTCTCATACCTCGTTCTCTTCCTGATTGGACTCTTCTTGACGTCGTGCACACACACACCTGCGGAGCCCCTCGAAAAGCAGCGGCAGCAGTTGATTCACGAGCTCGAAACGACTCTGGCGGGCCTACAGGGCGCGTGGACCTTCGAAGACGGAACGACGCCCTGGTCGAGCGACATTGCGCAGCGCTACCCCACTACCCCGTGCGACGACGTCACCACTCTCAGCCGAGGCGGCCAAGAACGAGTCGACATCTCGCTTTTCGGGCCCCCGTTCGCGGACCTCGATTCGGCAGTGGAAAACGTGGGCGGCAACTGGCATGCCCGGGGTTTCACGGTAAAAGTCGTCATTCCCATTGAGAGCGGCCACCCCGAAATCACGACCAACACGCCGGACGGAATTTCGTTGGCGTTCACTGCGAATGCGAGCGGCTCAAGTCTCTCCGCCAAGACCGGATGCGCCGATCCTGCGACCGCGTGATGCCGTTCAGGATTCACCCACTGGTACCGGCAGACCGTAGTGAGAGGTCGTGATGTCGGTCGCGACGGCACTTCCGACCTCGGTAGGTGACCTCGACGGGGCGTTCGACCGATCAACTACGAAAGAGCACGATGCTCCCGGCCTTAGTGGAGAGCTAGTACGAGACCCGATCGATCTCAATCTTGTGAACAGACCTCCGCCTTCCGTCATGTGGCTCCGCCCGTGAACCCGAACGAGTCCGGGCACTCAGTCGGCATCCGTCTCGCTAGGGGACGAACGCGCTGGCGATTCCTCCCGCACGTCCTTCTCGTCATCGTCGTCATCATGATCATCACTGGAGTGGCCCTGAGCGCATCCCAACGCACTTCCCCCGTCTCGCCGCAACTCCAGCGCGTCCAGCTTCTTCGCGATATCAGCGCAACCCTGGATATGACGGACGGATCTTGGAAGTTTTCCGGAGACGCGACGCCATGGGCTGTCGAGGTCGCTGAGCGGCAAAGTGCGGAGCTTTGCGTCGACGGTGTCTCCTTCACCTCGGAGGGCTCCGAACGTTACGAAGTCGCTCTCCTCGGGCCGACGGTCGGCAGCCTCGAGTCGGCAATCGACGCCGTGCGAGATGCTTGGCGAGAGCGCGGCTATGAGGTTCGTGACGCCATTCCGCTAAGCAGCGGCTACCCCGAGATCGTCGCGCAGACCCCCGAAGGAATCACTCTGGCCTACAGCGCTAACTCCAGCGGGACCAGCCTCTCGGGTCGCACACAGTGCTTCATAGCCAGCGACGAGTGAGGCTCGGCGCGAACCCCGCGCCCGGCAAACGACCAGGGCGAAACTGTCGCCCGAAACCCCTTCTAAACGAGCAGCCCGGCGGGGTCGGCCAGCAGTCGCGAGCGGCCCTGAAGTCAGTCGACACGTCGGCTTAAGGAAAGGTACGTGATGGTGCTGAAGCGATCGAGCCTCCGCCGCGGTAAGCCGTTGCCGCTCCTCGCAGTCGTCGTCTGCGCAGCAATCGTGGCCGTCGTCATAACCAAAGGAGCCCTGAGAATGACCCGGTCAGATCATTCAGTCTCGAACTCTCCAAACCAGCAGAAGAGCGAAGTCGTGACGGAGGTCGACCGGCTCGTTGAGGCTGATCCCGGGGCGTGGATGTTCGGCGACAGGGCGACTCCGTGGTCCGCAGATGTCGCCCGACGTCAGGATCCAGTCATCTGTACAGGGTCGGCCGATCGAGTCCAATTCTCAGAAGTGCTCTACGCATCCGGTGTCGACCGCGTTGGTGACTCGATTGCGGCCGTGCTCAAGGAGTGGCATTCAGCGGGCTATTCAACTCAGGTCGTCGTACCGAGTGATCAATCGAATGATGACTTCACCGAGGTCGCGGCGACGACAGAGCTGGGGACTGTTCTGACGTACTCGGCTTCGCGAACTATTCGGTCGATCACCGCAGATAGTTCGTGCTTCCCAGCACCCGATCATGAGCAGTGACAATGCAGCCGAGCGACATCGCCTCATAGGGCCTCCGAACCCTGCACGATCGTCGCATCCCCGGCAGCCGCGCCAACATCGACCATCTCGCCGTGACCGGCGCCGGGGTATGGGTGATCGACGCCAAGCGCTACAAAGACCAGCGGCCGTCGCTCGTCGTCGAGGGCGGCTTCATTCGGCCGCGTGTCGAGAAACTGATAGTCGGGCGGCGTGAGCAGACGAAGCTCGTCGACGGGATGCTGCGGCAGATCGACATCGTGCAGCAGGTCGTGCCAGAGGTCGAGGTGCGCGGGGTGCTCTGCTTCATCAAAGCGGACCTTCCGCTGTTCGGAGGCTGGTTCGAGGTGCGGAGGGGGCGGGTGTGCTGGCCGAAGCGACTCGCGGCGAAGATCAGCACGGCATCCTCTGGACGCCTCATCGATGTCGACACGACTGTTCGAGCCCTGGAGGAGCGTCTTTTCTCCGCCTGACAACACCCCGGCCGGTCGAAAGGGTGACCGACACGACACCGACCAGAATCCCACGACCCCCTACACTTCAATCACCCGCCAGCCGGGCGGGCTGATCACACCCATTCCTTCCCGAAAAGGAACCGCATGTCTCGCACCATGTCGTCGCCCGCGCGCGCCGCAAAGCCTCTCTCCTCCAGGCGCACCGTCGCCCTGGTCGTATCCCTCGCCTTGGCCACCGCCTCGCTCGTCGCCGTCGACGCCGCGAGCGCCCGGGCCGACACCGACCCGGTGACCATCTCGGATCCTGCGCTCGCCGCTTGCACCGACCAAGCGCTCGGGCTCGCCGCTACGCAGACTTTCACCGCCGACCAACTCGCTTCGATCAGCTCACTGACGTGCCCCGACGTCGGCGACATCTCGTCGCTGGGGTCGTTCACAGGGCTCACGACCCTGAACCTCGACGGTGGCCAGATCGGCGAGATCAACCCGCTGAGCAGCCTCACCAGCCTCTCGTCGGTCAGCGTCGACAACAACCGCATCACCGACCTCTCACCCCTCGGCGGCCTCACGGCGACGATCTCTGCGGTCGGCGAGAAGGTCTCTCAGACTGGGCAGGTCGTCGGCGTGCCGTTCGCCCTGCCTGTCGTCACCGGACTCGACGGGGCCACGATCGCCCCCTCGTCCCTCACGAACCTCACGCCGAGCGGCGACGGCGCAACCGTGACGGCCACCGCCGTGTCGGGCACGGCCGATTGGGGAGACCCCCAGACCAGCGGCTTCACCGTTGTCGACGCTGTCACCGCCGCGCTAGGCACTATCAGCCCGGCTCCGGCGGCGACCTACAGCGCCGACAGAGCACAGGTCGGCGTGCCGGTGTCCGCACTCCCCGGGGCCTGGGGCGACGGCGTCGAGCTGAGCTACCAGTGGTACAGCGGAAATGCAGCCATCGCCGGCGCAACGCTTGCCACCTACACGCCGACGGCGCACGACTTCGGTAGCCCGCTCACCGTGAAGACCACCGGATCTGAGACCGGTTACCTTTCCGCCACCGTGGCGAGCCCTGCTCTCGTGATCGCTCCCGGCGATCTGACCTCCGCGGCCCCCACCGTGTCGGGCACCCCGACCGTCTTTCAGACCCTCAGGGCTGCACCCGGCAACTGGCTCCCCGCGGGCGTCACCTTCGGATACCAGTGGCTGCGCAACGGGTCGGCGATCTCCAAGGCCACGGCATCGAGCTACACCCTCACTGCGGCGGACGCCGGCAAGTCGATCAGTGTGACCGTGACCGGCCGTCTGAGCGCGTACGCGACGGCGACGCGAACCTCCTCAGCCGAAACTGTGCACCTGGCGTCGATCACGACGGCACCCACTCCGAAGATCTCCGGCTCGGCCCAGCTCGGCGGCAGGCTCACGGCGACCGCCGGCACTTGGAAGCCGGCGGGCATCACGCTCGCCTACCAGTGGTACCGCGGCAGCAGCGCCATCGGCGGCGCGAGCCACTCGACCTACACCGTCTCGGCGTCTGACGTGGGCAAAAGCGTCTCGGTGCACGTCATCGGGTCGAAGTCGGGTTACGCCACGGCTGCGAAAGCCAGCTCATCGGTCATCCCTCGCCCCGGCACGCTGCCCAAGGTCGGCACCCCGTCGATCCGCGGTACCGCCAAGGCTGGGGCCACCCTGACCGTGAACGTCGGCTCGTGGACCTCGGGCACCGTCGTCAGCGTGCAGTGGCGCCGCAACGGTGTCGCCATTTCCGGCAAAACGGGGCCTACGTATGTGGTTCGCACCACGGACGTCGGCGCGGGCATCACCGTTGTCGCGACTGGCCGCAAAGCCGGATATACGCCCGCCGGCCACAGCTCGGCGATCAAGTCGGTGCCCGTCGTGGTCTATCAGAACTGCAAAGCGTTGAACGCCGTCTACCCCCACGGTGTTGCTCGCGACGGCACCAAGTACGACCTCGTCTCGGGGCGCCACGAGACAGTCGCTTCCGGCACCTACTTCAACACGCCGCTGTACAACGCGAACCCTAAGCGTGACGCCGACAAAGACGGGATCGCCTGCGAGGTGCGGTAGTTCCGCACCATGTGCGGCCGGCCGGTCTCACTCGTCGGTTTTATTGCCCGCTCAGTGGCGGCCTGTGAAACCGCAACACCGGCCGCTCCGCGTCACGGTCCACCTGCCGCACCGGCCGGGCAGAGCGCTGGGCGAGGAGGGCCGCCAGCGAATCGCGGGTGGAGTCGGTGCCGAGCTGGTCGGGCGCGAGCTGAAGTTTGACGGCGACGTCCATTGGCGCTGCCCCTGGCGGTCTCCCCCGAAACGGAAGTGATCCTTCCGTTTCGGCTATGCTGAGCGGAATCACCCATTCCGCTTCGCAAGCCCCGCCCCGCACCGCCCACCCCGCCCCTCCCCGCAGGAGACACGCTTGAAAATCATCGTCTACGGAGCCGGCGTCATCGGCACCGTCCTCGCCGCCCGCCTGCATGAGGCCAGGCACGACGTGACGCTCGTCGCGCGGGGTGGGCGGCTGGCCGCGCTGCAGCAGCACGGCATCATGCTCGCCGAGGGCGACAACGGGGCCGTCCGCAGCGTGGCCGTGCCGGTGGTCGAGCACCCCGCGGGCCACTTCGACCTGATCGTCGTCGCGGTGCGAACGCACCAGGTCGACTCCGTGCTCGAATCGATCGCGCGACTCGAGGCCGAGGGCGAGGTGCTGTTCCTCCTGAATTGGGCGGCAGGATCCGAGGCGCCCGGCACCGCCATCGGCCGCGAGCGGGTGCTGCTCGGCTTCCCGACCATCGGAGGTGTCATGGACGGCGACGTGGTCCGCTACCGCTCCGAGTCGGCGCTGACGCGGCTCGTCACGATGCCGATCGGGGAAGTCGACGGCACGGTCACGGGGCGGGTGCGGCGCACCGTGCAGGTGTTCCGCTCGGCAGGCGTCACCGCGAAGCCAGAGGCCCACATGCTCGCCTGGCTGGCCACGCATGCCGCGTTCGAGGTACCGCTCGGGCTCGCGGTGCACGCGGCGGGTGGGCCCACTTCTCTGGCGTCCAACCCGGGTGCGATCCGCGAGATGCTGGTGCGGATGCGCGCGAATCTCGGCGCTCTGCCGGGCAAGCCGGTGCCGCGGGCGTTCGGTGCGTTGCGGATCGTGCCGATCCCGATCCTGGTGACGGTGTTGCGGTTGTTCCTTCGGAGTGATGCGGCGGGGCCGCTGCGGACGGACTCCCCCGCGGTGCAGGGCGAGCTCGAGTTCTTGGACGCGCAGTTGCAGGCCGAACGGGCACGGTCGTGAGCCCGGCCGCCGGCCCCGCGCGGCCCAAGCGCCGCGACGCCGCTGCCAATGCCGACCGCCTCGTGCAAGCGGCTCGCGAGGTGTTCGCGCAGCGCGGCCTGTCGGCGACGCTGGAGGACATCGCCCAGCACGCCGGAGTCGGCGTGGGCACGGTCTACCGCAACTTCGCCAGCAAACGCGAGATCGTCGCGCGCCTCTACGACGACACTCTGCGCGACGTGATGGCAGAGGTACGGCCGGCCCTGCAGATCGACGACCCGTGGCTCGCGCTCGTGACGTTCTTCGAGATCGCGGCGACGCATCAGGCGCAGGATCGAGGGTTGTGCGAGACGCTCCTCGGCCAGAACGACCTCGGAGGCCCGGCCGGCATCCACCCCGAGGCCGCCACCGCCCTCCTCGCCGAGCTGACCCCGCTGTTCGACCGCGCCCGCGGCGCCGGCGTGCTGCGCGATGGGGTGACCGCCACCGACGTCGGCCCGATCTTCATGATGCTCGAGCCGCTGTATCGGCTCGGAGCCGGGCGGTCGGAGCTGTGGCGGCGGTACCTCGCGGTGGTGCTCGACGGGTTGCGGGCTGAGGGGCGTCGGGCGCTGCCCGTGGCCGGGCTCGATGCGGAGGGGTTTGCGGCGGTTGTGAGCGGCGAGGGCGCGCCTTAACTGCGCCGAACGCAGCGGTGGCCATGGCCGAAAGTTGACGTCACGACCAACGGACAAGTCTGAACCTCAACGAGGTGAATCCCAGGCGTCTCCGACCCGGCCGTTGCCCACGAGGCACTTCTGAAGGCCCGAGTTTCTCGGGGCTGGAGCAGGCGCCCACTATTGCAACCACAGCGGGCAGAGCAACGATTGGCAGACCGAGCCGGAGTCGACCCGGCATCACTCTTCGCCTGTGCCATAACGGGCCTCGTCGACGGCGCAGCGCGTCCGACTGTCCACGGTGCTTCCCGTCGTCGCGACCATGAGTTCGAGGTAGATCTCGTCGTGATCACGACCCACGTTTGAGTAGTGAAGCCTCGTTACCTGGACACCCCTGATAACGGGAAGGACGGTCCGCACAGGCCGGTGGCCGTGTCGACCCCATTCTTCCGCGACCCTGTCGAGGAGTGCGGATTGGTCTGCTGCTGGTACACCTGGCCCGAGACGCCCTGCTGCTTGCATGGTTCCGGTTTTGCCGGAGGGCAGCGCGCAGCCCTGTGCGCCGAGATCGATCTTCTCCCAGTCACCTCCAATGGCGTGCTCCGCGAATTCGATCAGGGGGAGCGTTTCGGATAGGGCCTGTTCTTTAGACATTCTCGGATCTCTCGTGGTTCGGGGATGAGAGCAACCTGCCACGAGACAACTCAAGGCGAGGACGACGGCTAGAAGCCCATGGCCCGGTGGGATGCGGAAATGACGAGTGCATAACGACATGAAGTAGATCAGCCCCTAATCGGTGGCTCAGGTGCTGGCTCGTTTCGTTCATCCTCAGCAGCATCGTCGTCAGCGGTATCGACAACACAACGCGTTCGCGAGTCGACCGACGTGGCCGTGTCGGCGATCTGAAACTCGAGATAGACATCGTCATCTTCCTGAGCGCCGCCGGGGTATCGCAGCCGAGTCACTTCGACGCCTCGGATGACGGGCAACTTCGAGCGGATGGGTGGGCGGCCGGCTCGCGTCCAATCTTTCGCGATCGACTCAAGAATGGCTTCCTGGTCGGCTTTCGGAACGCCCGGCCCGAGACGCGTCGCTGCCTGCATGGAGCCGACAGCGCCGGAGGGGAGCGTGCAAGATTGAGAACCGAGATCGAGGTTCTGCCATTTGCCGCCAACGGTGCGTTGAGCGAATTCGAGTCGCGGCAGTGTTTCGATCAACGCTTCGTCCTGAGAGATTCGCGGATCATCGGGGACAATCGCGCGACTGCAACCAGGGAGGAGAAGCATGACGGCACTAACCACGCCGAACGCGGCGCGGACGCCGACTGAGCGCCCATGTCGCGACCGAATCACGGACCCTCTTCGCCGTCAGGCTGCTTGGCTCGCGCTATACAGCTGGCAACGGATTCGAGGGTTGAGCCCGTCGTCGCCACCTGCACCTCAAGATAAAGCCCGTCCGGCCCTCGGCCAGCCGCTGGGTATCGGAGCTGGGTCACCTCGACTCCGTTGATCACCGGAAGGGTGCCGATGCCCGGTTCATAGCCAGCCTCGCTCCAGGCGGCCCTGATCTTCTCCAGGGCCGTCGTCTGCCCTTCCTTCGGCAGGCCCGGGCCCAAACGAAGAGCAGCCCATGAATCTCCGACCCGACCGTCGTCCATGAAGCACTCCTGAAGTCCCGTGTCCTCAGTGCGCCAGTCACCCCCAATGATGTTTTGGGCGGCCTCCAAGAGCGGAGCGGTCTTCATCAGCGGTTTTCCAGAAGGCACTGTTGGATCTTTCTCAGGCGTAGAGCAGGCGGATAGGCACAGCAGCAAGCTCGCCATGAGGACGAACGCCCGACGGCGGCCACGGGCAACAACGGCTGTCATTGCCTGACCACATGACCGCTGTGGCCGAGCCCAAGACTGGTCAGGCTCGTATTGAAAAGGGGCGTCGTGCCTGCATCGAGGTAGCCGTGTTCGGATGTTGTCTTGCCGCTCAGTGCTGCATCGACCTGAGGCGTCGCTGAGTGGCCGTCGGACCGAAAGAGGGTCTGCCCTGCGATCGTGGCTTCTTCAGAGCTAAAGGTGTTTGCGCCGAAGCCAGGGTCTCAGGATCTATCTTGTGCATTGAAGGCAACCGGAAGAATGGAACATGCCCCCAGGTGGGCTGCCCCCGACCGACGTTGGCGACTTGATCACCCCACGCTTGAGTCGCCCAGACGTTCGCGGAATCGACTTTGAGATCTTTCACCGAGGTCGCCTCGAGCCCGGCTGACGCCAGCATCGTGAAGCTCTCGACTCTTGTGCTCTCGAGAGCCGAAGCTGCCGTCGTGGTTCCGTAGGAATGCGCCACCACCGAGAGGTTCTCGCCGTCCTTCCAGCCTCGCGCGGCCGAGACGCCGTCGAGAAATCGCGACAGCCGCATGCCACCCTCACGGGCCTTCTGGTTGCCCAAGACTTGTGCGCTCGGCGGCATGTTGGGAGCGTCGTAACCTATCCAGGCGACTGCAGCAAGGCCAGATTCTCTTCCGCCATTGAAGAGAAGATTTGCCTTCTTCTGCGACCGCTGCAGGTTGGCCGCCGCGGTCGTCCACGACTCCATCGAGCCGCCCACCGTCGTCCCCATTCCCGGCACGGTGACCGTGACTTGCGAGGCCGTGTCCGGATTCCCGACGGCGACCGCAGCCTTCGGCCGACCGGTCAGATCGAGCGTGACGACGAAGCGATTCTGGTTGTCGGGGCCGGGCCGCGCCGCCCTGCCGACGGCCTGGAGCGCCCGCACCTGCTCACGCAGCACGTCGGTATCCCACCGGTAGGTCGGGGCCACGTGCTCGTTGTGCTCCTCCGCCGCCGTCAGATCCGCCTTGGTTCGCACCAGCTCGGAAGCCAGCGACAAGCGATTGGCCTGGTCGCGAGCGGCGAAGGCGACGCCGTCGATGTTGCCGATCAACGCCGGTGCCGCCTCGATCAGGTCTTCCTGCTTGGTGGGCGACAGGCTTTCCCACCAGGATGCGACTGCTGCGGGTTGCGCCCCCTCCAGACGAGTCACGAGGTCGGGATGCTCGTTCAGGACAGCCTCGAGCTGCGCCTCGTTCAGACGAGAGAACTGTTTCAGCAAGGCTTCGGGCGCCAGCGACTTCAGTGCGGAGCCATTGAACGCTGAGACCGGTGCAGATCGCCGAACGGCGTCTGAAGCCGAGCGGAGACGACTGCAGAGAACGTGATCGGCGTCGCGCCGCTCGTCGGCGAGGCAGGCGAGAGCGCGCTGGGCCGCGCTGGCATCGTCGGCGGCGGCGTCGAGTTGGGGCTGCAGTTGGGGCGATGGCTCGTCTTGCTGTCTCGTCAGCTTGGCCGTGGCATCCTGCGCCTCGACGAGACGGCTGCGCGCCGAAGCGACCCGGCGTTTGATGCCCTGGAGCGTGTCGACGTAGACGAGCACCGCTGAGCACGTGGATTCGGCGACCTCGTTGAGCTGAGAGTAGGCGCGGAGGTCGTCGCGGATGCGGTCGGCCCACTCATCGGCCGCGTCACCGGACCAGTACTCGGCCATCCCCATGCCGGAGCGACTGAGCATCGCGACCATCTCGGCCGCGTGCTCCTCTCGCTCGCGCATTTGTCGCCCGAGGTGCTCGAGGCCGTCGACTTCGCCGAGCCCGGGATCATCGCCTGTCCACTGCACGCCCTCACCGCCTCTGTCGCATCGCGCCCTGGTAGACGCGGTTCTCGCTCTCCTGGTAACCCATAGCGGCCTCGACGGCGCCCGCGACTCGGCTGTCGAGGCCTTCGAAAGCTGAGCTCCAATTGCGTTCGAATTCAGCGTTGGCTGCGTCGACAGCGGTCTCGACGTCGAGGCTGCCGCAGGCGTGCGCGGATGCGAGGTGGCCGTCGGGCGCGTAGTCGGAACTCAGGCGAAGGTTCTTCGCGACGTGTTCGACGCCTTCGGGGTCAACGGCGTACTTGGGCATGATCGATTCGACTCGAACGTGACATGTCAAGTAAGGTACAGACGTTTTCGTGTGTTGCCAAGTCGACAGCGAACGAGAGGAATCAGACGACCGTGACCTTGCTTCAAGCCCTCGTAGCCCCGGTGCTGAGCATCGTCATCGTGCTGTGGGTGGCTCAGCATCTGACCTCTCCGCAACCGAGGCGCACAGTAGTGGGCCTCGTGCTGCGAAAGAGGGCGCTGCGCCCCCCTAACCGATTGCCCCTCGACCTGCGCTACGGCCCGGGCACGACCCTCGGGGTCGTAGCCATGACGGTGAGCGCTGCCTACTTCTTCGTGTGGCTCTTGTCCGTCGTCGAGACGCCGCGCCCCGGCCCGGCGGCTGACGCCGACTCCTGGTTGCTCGTCATGCTCGCCATGACCGTCGCATGGGTGCCTCCGGCCATCGCCCTCAACATCCTCGCGGGCACACGCGGGCCAGGTGGATGGCTGTTCGGCGCCTTCGGCGGGCTCCTCCTGCTGTTGCCTCTGATACTCACGCTGAGCGGGGTCGGTGCGAGCCGCTTCTCACTGGCCTTCTGATCCCCTTCCGACCACTTGATCGAGAGCGAGCTGCCCGCGACATGACCCTGATGGCCACTGTCATTCTCTTTGTTCCCGCAGCACTCGGAGCCGCAGCCGTGTCGCTCCTCACCATCGCGTGCGGTCGAGTTCGACTTCGGTCACGCAATACCCGCCGACTGACGAACCTGATTCCTAGCCCACGCCAGAACAGGCCCGTCCGCCAGCTCGATTCGCTCCTCGGCTCGGGAGCCGGATCGGGTGCTGTGGCCGTCGGGCTCGGCATCGCGACGGTCCTGGTCGGGGTGCTCGTCGACCTGCCTGCGCTGAGCCTGACTGACTCCGAGCCCACGCCCGTGGCCACTGGGGGGCACATCGTCACTCTCTTCGCCTATCCCTTTCTGGTGCCGGTCACCCTTGCCGGAGCTGTTATCGCGTCTTTGCGAGGCTTTTACGGGCGCATATTCGGGCTCGTCGCCGGGCTGCTGACGGCGGCATCGTTTGTTATGTGACACCGACGAGCAGCTACGTGCGAAGCGATACCGGTCGAGAGATGTGAAGTCGTCAGGCGGAGCCGATGTAGCCCCTCGGCCTAGCCGAGTCGCGCGCGCCGGACCTCTTCGAGCAGCCGCGGTCGCCGGGCGTACCGCTCACAGAGCTCGGCCACGAAAGCAAGGCCAACCTCGCTGACACCGATTGAGGCGCAAAGCGTGCAGTAGTCAGTGAGCATGGCGACTGCCCCGCGATAGCGCGCGCTGTCGGCGACCCGAAGCTCCGACTCGATGAGCCGCCGAACCACGGGCAGCACGTCCATAGGCCGCGCCGTTCGATGCGCACGCACCAGCCGCGCCCAGAGACGCTCGGAGACTTGGACGCCGCGGGCCTCGAGATCCTGTGCCTCGGACCACGCTCGGGTCGAGTCTCCGAGGGTGTCGAGAACGAACGGAAGGATTTCACGGGGAGACTCCCGCAGACGGCCGAGCACTTCCCTCTCCAGTTGGCTCCAGCCGTCACCGGCCACACCGTGGAGCACTGTCGCGTTTTTCGCCGTCGGCCAGGCCTCGAACACCTCGCGAGCAACCGCTGTGGCTTCGGAGGGCCGGAATCGTGCAATGAGGTCACGCCAGAGACGGCCCGACGACTCCGCTTGGTGACCCTTTTCGACCAGGGCACCACGATGCGCGTACTCGATCGCGAGGCCGAGTTCGTCGATCTCCGCCAGCGCCTTCGCTGCCATCTCGAAGCGGTACGACCGCTCGCTCGAACCCACGTGCGTGCGAATGACAGCCTGAGCGTCGCGATCGATCACCGCCAGGCGCTGCTGGTTGCGCACGAGAATCGGACGTTCGCCGAGGAAGTCGAGGGGCTCCGTCTCCGCACTCTCCGCGAGTTGCTCGCGATACCGGCGCAGCCCGGCGCCACCGAGCGCCGTCGCATACTGGACGATGTCGAGCGCGAAATAGCCGCCGCTCTCGCCGAACTGCCAGGCGAGCAGCCAGTCGACGAGAGACTTCGCCGGCGGCGGATCAGCCGCGCAGAGTTCTGGGTGCAGGTCGAGCAGCTCATCGACGACACCCTGGATCTCGCCATTGGAGTCGTCGGCCTTCATCAACGTGCGAAAGAGCGTGTCGGACGCACGCTGCACGACCGGGACCACGGGCGCCGCCCCGAGACGAGAGGAAGCTGCCCGCAGCAGATCGACGCCGTGCGCGGCGTCGCGACTGAACTGAGTCACTGTCCGCCAGTCCAACAGTTCGCGCCGGGTGCGGAACAGCGGCAATACCTGCGCCCGCAGTTCGCTGACAGACTCCACACGCTCATTTTCCCTCCCGTCACACGACTGAGTGGCAACTTTCTGCGGAAAAAGGGCTGTTTTTCCGCACGAAGTTGCCACTCAGCGACCGGGGCGGGGCAGGGCGGGGCGGGGCGGGGCAGGGCAGGCGGGGCGGGGCGGGGCAGGCGGGCGGGGCAGGGCAGGGCAGGCGGGGCGGGCGGGGCGGGGCGAGCTACGCCCCGAGCAGACCCCGCCCATCGGGCACGGTGAAAGCGAGGCCGGGCAGCCACTCGGCGGGGGCAGCCCAGCCGGGGCCGGTCGGCAGCTGGCGTAGGAGCTTGCGCACCGAGCCGGCGGCGGCGGGCTGAGGCAGCACGCGACGCGGGGCGCGTGACGCGACGGCCCCGAACCACCAGTGCCGCCAAGTCGGGTCGAGCGACTCCGGCTCGAGCACGACGTAGTAGTCGGGCATTACACGCTCGCCGGCAGCGAAGGCCGCGAGCGCGGTCGACACCTCGAGGTCGAGGGTGCCGCCGGTCGAGCGATCGTCGAAGAACTCCACCCAGGCGTGCGCCACGTGGCCGAGCGGGTCGGCGTCGTGCACCACGTAGGGAGCCTGCGACGCGCTGATGCGGCGGGTGCTGTCGGCATCGGGCTCGCCGATCTGCAGGGCGTCGACACCTCGGAGGAGCGACAAGCCCTCGATGACTTCGGTTGCGCCATAACCCACGACAGCGACGATGGTTGCGTTCGATGCGGCCATGATCCACTCTAAGTCGCCGTGGCATCCTGCGGTCCGTCAAGAAAGATGGCGCGCCGGGCAATCCGATCGGACAGAAGCTCCGAATCACCTGTGAAACTACGGCGACACCAGGTTCAGGACCGAGAGACCGAGGCACCCCATGAGCACCGCAACCGCAGCCACACCCGGCTTCACCACCGTCGCGGCGCCCATCGACCTGCCCGAGTCGTTCGAGGCCGGCCTGCAGCGCAGCCGTCGTCTCGCGATCGCCACCGAGCGCCGTCGTCAGCGACTCACCACCGCTGTGTCGACGACGCTCGTCGGCGTCGGCGGCGCTGGCATGCTGGCCTTCGCCGCGCTGATGGTGACGTTGCACTGATGGTGACGTTGCACTGAGGCGTCAGCGCGCGATGAACTCCGACGCCAGCGCGCCCCACTCCCGCAGCTGAGCCGGTGTCTCGGCGACGCGCATCTCGGCGTCCTGCAGATATTCGGCCAGAAGCGCCGCCGTGCTGACGGGGTGCCCGGGGTCGCCGGCCCAGGCGAGGATCAGCGTCGGCACCTCGATCGAGCGCAGGGCGTCCGGCGACGGCAGATCGGACTTCGCTGCCCCGCGGAAGACGATGGGCATCGACTCGTCGGTCAGCCCGATCGTCATCTCGTCGCTCAACTCGGCGAACACGGGAGGCTGCGCGGGCGCATCGACCATCATCGCCTGGAACGCCACCACGCCCTGTTGTTCGACGAGCCCGGCGATCTGCTCGTACATCGCCGACTGGGCGGCCCTGGTCTGCCAGGCGGTGGGCGGGCTGGTCAGCACGAGCTTCGAGAAGCGCGCAGGATCCAGCGCGGCGGCATATAACAGCGTGGCCGTCCCCATCGACGAGCCGATTCCGACCACGGGCTCACCGGGCGCCACCTGGTCGAGCAGCGCGAGCAGATCCTGCCCCAGGTTCGCCCACGCGTAGTCGCCAGGCTCGGGAGTGGCGTTCGAGTCGCCGTGGCCGCGAGCGTCGTAGCGGATGAGGCGGTGCCTCTCGGCGATCGGAGCCCAGTCGAACATGCCGCTCTCCTCCTGGGCGTCGCGGGTGCTGCTGAGGCCGTGCGCCCAGATGGCGGTCGGCGGCTGCCCGGCGGCGGCCGCGGCCGGGCCGGTCGGGCCCTCCTCCGTCCAGGCGAGGGTGGCCCCACGCACGTCGGCATGGCGGACGGGGAGCTCGGCGCGGGTCATGCGTGCCACGGTAGCCCGGGAGTGCTGGGCGGGAGTAGTGGCGGTGCGACATTCTGCCCCGACGCCGGCGTGGCGTGGCGGGGCGGGGCAGGGCGGCGGCATGGCGGGGCGGCAGGGCGGCGGGGCGAGGCCCTGGGAAAGCGCGGAGAGAAGGCGCAGGTCAGCGCACGGTGACGCTGACCGAGTCCCAGCCCTCGGCGCCGTTCGGGGCGGGTGCGACGTAGGTGGAGGGCTGCGTCTTGCCCTTCTTGTCGGTGGCCCGCACCTCGATCTTGTGGGTGCCGGCGGGGGCGTCCCAGCGGTAGACCCATTGGCGCCAGGTGTCGTCCGAGACGGAGTCGGCCAGTGTCGCCTCGAGCCAGGGCCCGCCGTCGATGCGGACGTGCACCGCGGAGATGCCGGTGTGCGGCTCCCACGCCACTCCGGCGACAGGCACGGTGCCGACGGAGACCGACGACGAGTTCGAGGGAGCGTCGATCCGCGACTCCACTTTGACGGGGCCGCGGGCGGAGTAGCCGCGGGTGGTCCAGTAGGCCTTCTCGTCGGCGAAGCGCGTCACGTGCAGCGACGTGACCCACTTCGTGGCCGAGACGTACCCGTAGAGGCCGGGCACCACCATCCTGACCGGGAAGCCGTGCTCGAGTGGCAGGGGCTGACCGTTCATGCCGATGGCGAGAAGCGCCTGGGTGCCGGGATCCTGCAGCACCGACAGCGGTGTGCCGGCCGTGAAGCCGTCGATGCTGCGCGAGAGAACCATGTCGGCGTCGGCGTGCGGGGCGGCCTGCGCGAGGAGGTCGCGCAGCGGGTAGCCGAGCCAGAGGGCCGTGCCGATGAGGTTGCCGCCGACGTCGTTCGAGACGCAGCTGAGGGTGGCGAGGTGTTCGACGAGGGGCTTGTCGAGCAGCTGCTGCCACGACAGCGTGACGGGGTGGTCGACGAGACCGGTGATCTCCAGCTTCCAGGTGGTCGGATCGACCTGCGGCACGCTCAAAGCCGTGTCGATGCGGTAGAA
Organism: Frondihabitans sp. PAMC 28766; assembly: GCF_001577365.1. Classification (NCBI taxonomy): domain Bacteria; kingdom Bacillati; phylum Actinomycetota; class Actinomycetes; order Micrococcales; family Microbacteriaceae; genus Frondihabitans; species Frondihabitans sp. PAMC 28766. The sequence continues at coordinate 2,335,073 of NZ_CP014513.1, read as the reverse complement.
GTCGGCGTTCGACGTGACGTACGGGGTGAGGCCGGTGACCTTCAGGTCGGAGCCGGCCGGGATCGGCGGGGCCTTCACGGCAGCGCGCGGCAGATGCACCTTGGCGCGGAGGGCCGCGGCATTCACGGCCCCGGCGTTGATCACCCGGGCGCCCGCGCCGACCACGATGCTCGCGGCAGCCGTGACGGCAGCGAACCGCAGGAATGCGCGGCGCTCGATGGGTGCCGTGCGAAGTCCGGGTGAGAGCTGCGGCTTCGACTCCAGGGCGCCGGAGTCGTAGGCCGAGGCCGCCTCCCAGCGGAACCGCCCGGTCGACAGCCGTGCCAGCACGAGGAGAGCGACAATCGTGCCGACCGCGGCCGGGACGACGTCGAAGTCGCTGGCATCGGCTCTCGTCCGAACGGCGATGACGGCGAGGATGCCGCCGACGGCGAAGATCACTCGGCCCCATGGGATCCTGGGGCGCCGTGCCATGCCGGCCCGTTCGGCGATGCCGGCGAGAGCGGTGATGATCACGAGCAGGATCGCCATCAGGGCGAGCAACGCGGCTTTGTCTCCGGTGCCGAACAACCCGACCATGATCTGCTTCGCCCCCGGCGGGGCGAGATCGATGACCGCAGAACCCACTCCGACGAGCGGGCTCGACTGAGCGCCGATCACGACGGCCACGGCCTCCGCGCTGGCGAGGAAGGCGGCGAGCGCGATGACGCCCGACAGCGCCGACCAGCCGAGGCTGCGACGGCCCGGGGTCGTGCCGGCCGGGCGAGTGCGCGTGTCGTCGCCGCGGGGCGGAGCTTCGCGGACGGCCATGGTGCGAACGCTATGCCTTCAGGCCTCGGATCTGCTGGAGAGCGCTGCGCGTCGGCAGGCAGGGCACGATGGTCGCATGACCCCCACGTTCGACCAGCCCTTCTGGGACGACCTCTATTCCGCCTCCGACCGCATCTGGTCGGGGCGCCCCAACCCGCACCTGGTCACGGAGGCGTCGGCGCTGACGCCGGGCACCGCCCTCGACATCGGCAGCGGCGAGGGCGGCGACGCAGTCTGGCTCGCGTCGCACGGGTGGCAGGTGACCGCGGTCGACCTCTCGGAGGTCGCTCTCGCGCGGGCCGATGCTCACTGGCAGCAGGGGCTCACGGCGCAGGATGCCACGGGCACAGGATCCGAGACACCGAGCCGGGTCTCGTGGCAGCACCGCGACATCCTTCAGTGGTCGCCGCTGGCCGGTGCCTTCGACCTGGTGTCGTCGCAGTACTCGCACTTCCCCACCGCCGTGATGCACGAGCTCGTGGGGCGGCTGGCCGCGGCGGTCGCGCCCGGTGGCACGCTGCTCGTGGTCGGGCACGAGGACCACGGCCACCGGCACGCCGACGACTCCTCGCACGCCGAGCATGCTCACACCGAGGGCGCTGAGGCCGCTCAGCCGAAGGCCGAGCCCTTCGGCCCGGAGTTCTTCTACACGCCGGACGAGCTCGCGGGGCTGTTGGCGCCTGCGGAGTGGGAAATCCTCGTCCGAGAGTTCCGCCCGCACCCTGCGCGCGAGGGCCGCGACGCGGTGCTCCGCGCCCGCCGCCGCCCCTGACCGCGAGTTCGCACGATGGCCGCGTGATCGCGCGGCCCTCCCGCGAGCTGCCGGGCACGCGCCGCCCCTGCCCCGCCGCCGACCGGGAGCTCGCACGATGCCCGCGTGATCGCGCGGCCCTCCCGCGAGCTGCCGGGCACGCGCCGCCCCTGCCCCGCCGCCGACCGGGAGCTCGCACGATGCCCGCGTGATCGCGCGGCCCTCCCGTGAGCTGCCGGGCACGCGGCAGGCCACACAAAGCCGACGGGCCCCGGGCAACGAGTGTCGGAGGCGCGTGAGAGGCTGGACGCATGCCTGAGGCGGTTCCCCTGGTCGACGCCACCGACATCCTGCGGCTCGTCGGCCCGGCGGCGTTCGAGCGCGCCAAAGAATACGTGCGGCGCCTCCGCGTCGTCGACACGGAGTGGGACGCCGACCGGCACATGATGCTGGGCCACGTGCTCGGCAGCGACACGGTGCCCTACGAGTCGACGGCTCGTCTGACGCAGTCGCACGGGCAGTACTCCCGCCCGGGGCTCTCGACGTGCACCTGCCCGGTCGCGACCGACTGCAAGCACGTGGCCGCGATGCTGCTCGCGGCCAATGCTGCGAGCGCCCGCGAGCAGCTCGTGCAGGCGGGCCTCGCCGGGCCGCTCGGTGCGGCAGGCCAGGCCGGCTCGGGCGGGTCGGACGATGCCGGCGGCACGATGGCTTTCGGCAGCGACGACGACGGATGGGCCGATGGTTCCGAGCCGGGAGACGACGAAAGCGCGGCTGCCCCGACGGGCCGCGGCGCTGCGAGCCGCGGCGCTGCGGGCCGCGGCGCTGCGGGCCGCGGCGCTGCGAGCCGCGGCCGGAGCACGGCAGGGCCGTCGGCGAGCGCCGCCGCGGCCCTCCCGGCGTGGAAGGCCGCGCTCTCCGGCTTTGCAGCACCGCCGGTCGCAGCGCCGCCGCAGCTCACCCCGATGGGGCTGCACTTCGAGCTGCGTGAGCGCACCCGCGCGCAGAGCGGCCGCTGGGGCGCCCCGAAGAGCCGCACGGCCACCGCGAGCACGGCCGCCCGCGCTGAGGCCGCCGCCCAGCGCAGCGGCAGCAACGCCGGCGGCAGCAACGCTGGCGGCAGCAACGTCGGCGGCAGCAACAACGGCGGCGGCAACGTCGGCGCCAGCTCCGGCACTGGCACAGGCACCGGCTCGACGACTCCCCCGTTCCGCCTCGCCGTCCGCCCCGTCACGCAGAGCTCCACGGGCAACTGGGTGCGCGGCAGCCTGACCTGGACGTCGCTCCCCTACTCGCTGAACCGCCTCGCGGTCAGCCCCGAGCAGCACCGCTGGTTCGGCCAGTTCGCGGCCCTCCACCGCTCCGCTCGTGATGTCTACGTGCCGGGCGAAGCCGACTGGCTCTTCCTCGACGACTTCGCGAGCCCTCTGCTCTGGCCTCTGCTCGACGAGGGGCGACGGCTCGGCATCGCGTTCGTCACCGGCAAGGTCGAGCACGGCATCCAGGTCGAGGCGACCGCTCGGCTCGAGGTGGGCGCCACCCGCGACGACGCGGGGCTGCGACTCGACGTGACCGGCGTTGTCGGCGAGACCTCGCATCCTGCGTTCCACACCGGAGTGATCGCCGACCACGGGCTGTACGCGTGGGAGTTCGCGCCCGCGCTGCAGGTCACCCTGGGGCCGGCGCGCCTGAGCGACGACGAGCGGCGCCTCCTCACCGAGACGCCTGTCATCGAGGTGCCGGGCGACGAGGCCGACGAGTTCTTGAGCGACTTCTACCCGCGACTGGCCGGCGCCGTCGAGGTGGTGAGCCGTGATGAGAAGCTCGTGCTGCCCGCGATCCTGCCGCCCGTGCTGCGCCTGACCGCGACGTTCGACGAAGAGAACGGCGACGAGCTGAAGCTGGTCTGGTCGTGGGACGACAACGGGCACTGGCTGCCGCTCGACGCCTACCCCGCCCCCGACGACGTCCAGGTGGTCAACGCAACGCTGAAGGGCCTGGGGGCTGCGCAGTTCGCGGCCGAGGTGCTGCCACTGCTCGAAGAACGCGACGACCTGCGCGTGGTGATCGTCGGCGCCCGGCCCGACTACCGCGAGCTGAAAGAGGCGCCGCAGCTGACCGTCACCACGGTCGAGACCGAGAAGCGCGACTGGTTCGACCTCGGCGTGATGGTCACCGTCGAGGGGCGCGCAATCCCGTTCGCGCCGCTGTTCACAGCCCTGAGCAAGCGGCAAGACAAGATGCTGCTGCTCGACAAGACCTACCTCTCACTCAAGCAGCCGGTGTTCGACGAGCTGCGGCGGCTGATCTCGGAGGCCGAAGAGCTCGACGAGTGGGACACGACCGGCCCCGGCGAGCTGCACATCAACCGGCTGCAGATGTCGCTCTGGGCCGAGCTCGAAGAGCTCGCCGACCACACCGAGCAGGACGCCCGCTGGAAGGAGACCGTGGGCGGCCTCATGGCGCTCGACGGGGTGCCATCGACCCCCGTGCCCGCCGCGGTCGAGGCGACGCTGCGGCCCTACCAGGCCGAGGGGTTCTCGTGGCTGGCCTTCCTCTACGAGCACGAGCTCGGCGGGGTGCTCGCCGACGACATGGGGCTCGGCAAGACGCTGCAGACGTTGGCCCTCGTCGCGCACACGCGGTCCAGTTCGACCTCGCCACGGCCCTTCCTCGTCGTCGCCCCGACCTCGGTCGTGGGCAACTGGGTCGCCGAAGCCGCGAAGTTCACGCCGTCCCTGCGCGTGAAAGAGATCACGGCGACCGCCCAGAAGAGCCGCCTCGACCTCGCCGCTCTCGTCGGCGAAAGAGACGGCGTCGACATCGTCGTCACCTCGTATGCCCTCTTCCGCCTCGACTTCGCTCACTATCAGAAGGTGCAGTGGGCAGGGCTCATCCTCGACGAAGCGCAGATGATCAAGAACCGCACCTCGAAGGGCCACCGGGCCGCGGTCGAGCTGAACGCCCCGTTCAAGCTGGCGATCACGGGCACTCCGATGGAGAACGACCTGATGGACATCTGGTCGCTCTTCCACGTCACCGCCCCGGGCTTGCTGATGACGGGGCTTCGCTTCACCGAGGAGTACCTCAAGCCCGTCTCCCTCGGCGACGGCCCCGACCTGCTTGCGAGGCTGCGGCGGCGCATCAAGCCCCTGATGCTCAGGCGCACCAAAGAGCTCGTCGCCCCCGACCTGCCCGAAAAGCAAGAGCAGCTGCTGCGAGTCGACCTCGCCCCCGCCCACCGCAAGCTCTACGAGCTGTTCCTCCAGCGCGAGCGCCAGAAGCTGCTCGGGCTCGTCGACGACCTCGACAAGAACCGCTTCATCGTCTTCCGGTCGCTCACGCTGCTGCGGATGCTCGCGCTCGATGCCAGCCTCGTCGATCCTGACGCCTACGCAGACATGCCGTCGTCGAAGCTCGACGTGCTGCTCGACGAGCTGCGCGACGTCATCGCGGGCGGCCACCGAGCGCTGGTGTTCAGCCAGTTCACCTCGTACCTGTCGGTCGTCGCGCGCCGGCTCGGCAAAGAGCAGATCGACTTCGAATACCTCGACGGGGCGACGACCAAGCGCTCCGATGTGGTGGCGCGCTTCCGCGAGGGCACCGCCCCCGTCTTCCTCATCAGCCTCAAAGCGGGTGGGTTCGGGCTCAACCTCACCGAGGCCGACTACGTCTTCCTCCTCGACCCGTGGTGGAATCCCGCCTCCGAGGCGCAGGCCGTCGACCGCACCCACCGCATCGGCCAGACCAACAACGTCATGGTCTACCGGCTCATCGCCAACGGCACCATCGAAGAGAAGGTGATGGCGCTCAAAGAACAGAAGGCCAAGCTGTTCGACGCCGTCATGCACGACAACGACGCGGCGTTCGGTGCGGCACTCACCGCCGACGACATCAGGGGTCTGCTCGCGCCATAGTCGTTGCCACGCAGGTCTGCCGCATCGAGCGCTCTGCTCCGGCGACACCCTCGTCACCCGGCCCCGCGGTCTCGGCCCCCGTCCCACGACGCCAGACTTCCCCCGCGATCGCGTGCGCGAACCCTGCCAGCTGAGTCGGTTCGAGCGACCCGACGTCCCGCGCCGACGGATCGAACACGCACAGCACCCCGATGCGGTGCCCCGACGGGCTCTCCACCGCCTGGCCCGCGAAGAATCCGACCCCGGGATCCTGACCGTCTCCCGGCTGAGCGCCAAAGCGCGCGTCGCTCGCGACGTCGGCGATGACGAGCACGCTGCCCTGCTGCACGGTCAGCACGCACAGGTCGTCGACCCGATGGCCCTCGGTGCCGTCGAAGCCGACGCGGCTCTTGATCCACTGCCGGTCGTGGTCGATCAGGGTGAAGGCCGCGAATCGCGTGCCGAAAGCCGCGCGCGCGGCGCCCACGATGTCGTCGAGGCTTGTCTCAGGGGTCGTGTCGAGGAGGCGGAGGGCGTCGAGCGCGGCCTGCCTCTCGTCCTCCTGCTGCGGCCCTTCGCGGCGCACGCGGGCGGTCTCGGGGGCCAGGCGCGACATCACGGTCATGTCGACGAGGTCGTCCGCCCGGTCGACGGGGGCGGTGCCGCGCGGGCCGTCCGCACCCACCGTCTTGTCGAGGAGCGGGTCGGCGCGGGCCATGTCGCGCGCCAGCGGTGCAGCGAGGAGGCCGGCCCACGCGAGGTAGTCGTCGGCCGTCCGGTAGCGGTGAGAACCGGGACGCTGGGCGGGCAGCGCCACGAACGTCGCCTCACCCCTCGCGCAGGCCTCCTCGCTCGAGGCGTCGAGGCGCATCGCCTGCCGGTCGCCCAGGCGGCCGACCACTCGGCCGAACCCCGCGACGCCGGCCAGCGGGGGATGCCCGCGACGACGAGCGAGGTGGCCGACGAGCTCTCGAGCCGCAGCACCTCGAGCAGCATGGCGAGTTCGCGTCGCCAGACCGCGACGGCCGTGTACAGCAGCGCGTCGGCGCCGCCGAGCACGACGACGATCGCGTCATAGCGCCACAGCGAGAGCCCGACCGCCGCCGGGACGGCGGTCTCGACGGTGAGCGCCGAGGTGGCATGAACGTCGACGTCGACCCCGCGGCCGGTGTGCCGCGACAGCTCACGGGCGAGTTGCCCGGGCAGACCGAGATCGAAGCTCAACACCCCTGCGGCGATCGTCGCCGAGGTGCCGAAAACCAGGATGCGATCGGTGTCGGCGCCCGGAGCGTGACACGTCGGCGCGTCGGTCGGGACGGGCACGTTCGACGAGGCCCGCGCGCTGTGGCGGAACATGGCGCGCATGACGGGCCGGACGATTGGCGAGACGACATCGAACACGGGGCCCCTGACGGTGGGGGGGCGTGGCGGCGATCGCGGTGTCGAGCGTCGTCCAGGCCTCCGCCGACGGGGTCCGGGTCTGCGAATCCTGTCTAGCCCTCGGGGCCGGGCGGCGTCAAACACGCCGCCTGTGGAGGGGCCCGAGTTATCCACAGATCGGGGGTCGGACGGCCGGAAGGTCGGCGGCTCCTGCGATCATTGCGGGGATGTCAGACACCCCCGCCTCCCTCGCTCACGGCGACGCCGCCCCTCCTGCCCTCGACCTCGACCTCGACCTCGAGGCGACCGAGCTGCTGCGCGCGCTCACCGGCCGCCCTGACGCCGTGTTTCACGACGGCCAGCTCGAGGCCATCCGAGCCCTCGTCAGCGATGACCGCCGCGCGCTGGTCGTGCAGCGCACGGGCTGGGGAAAGTCCGCCGTCTACTTCATCGCGACCCTTCTGCTGCGCCGCCGCGGCTCCGGCCCCACGTTGCTCGTCTCCCCGCTGCTCGCCCTCATGCGCGACCAGGTCGCGGCCGCCGCCCGAGCCGGGGTCCGCGCCGTCGCGGTCAACTCGGCCAACGCCCACGAGTGGGGCGACGTGCGGGAGGCCCTCGCCCGCGACGAGATCGACGTGCTGCTCGTCAGCCCCGAGCGCCTCAACAACCCGCGCTTCCGCGATGAGCAGCTGCCACTGCTGCTCGACCGGCTCGGCCTCCTCGTGGTTGACGAGGCGCACTGCATCTCCGACTGGGGCCACGACTTCCGCCCCGACTATCGCCGCCTCGCCGAGCTGATCCGCACACTCCCTCCGGGCGTGCCCGTGCTGGCGACGACGGCGACCGCCAACGCCCGCGTCGTGCGCGATGTCGAAGAGCAGCTCGCCTCCGGCACCGACGTGCTCACGATCCGCGGCTCGCTGGCCCGCGCGTCGCTGCGTCTCGGTGTCCTCCAGCTGCCGTCGAGCCGCGACCGGCTCGCCTGGCTCGTCGCGCATCTGGCCGAGCTGCCCGGCTCGGGCATCATCTACACGCTCACGATCTCGGCCGCCGACGACACCGCGCGTCTCTTGCGCGACGCCGGCTTCGACGTGCAGTCTTACTCGGGCCGCACCGACCCCGACGAGCGCGAGCGCCTCGAGCAGCGCCTCAAGACGAACGACCTCAAGGCCCTCGTCGCGACGAGTGCTCTAGGCATGGGCTTCGACAAACCCGACCTCGGCTTCGTCGTGCACCTCGGCGCCCCCTCGTCGCCGGTGGCCTACTACCAGCAGATCGGTCGCGCCGGGCGCGCCACCGACAACGCCGACGTGCTGCTCTTGCCCGGCACCGAAGACGCCGACATCTGGCAGTACTTCGCCACCGCCTCGATGCCGTCCCAGTCGCGAGCTTCCGCAGTTCTCGCCGAGCTCTCGACCACGCCGCTGTCGACGCCCGCCCTCGAGGCCCGCGTCGACGTGAAACGCTCCCCGCTCGAGCTCATGCTGAAGGTGCTCGACGTCGACGGCGCCGTCCAACGCGTGCAGGGCGGGTGGGTGACGACCGGCCTCCCGTGGACATACGACGGCGAACGCTATGACCGCATCGCGGCCGCCCGCCAACACGAGCAGCAGTCGATGATCCGCTACGAGCAGGCCACCACCTGTCGGATGCAGCTGCTGCAGAACGACCTCGACGACCCCTCCGCCGAGCCCTGCGGGCGCTGTGACGTCTGCGCCGGCGTGTGGTTCCCCACCTCCGTGCCCTCTTCGGCCACCGAGTCGTCGGCGGCCGCGCTCGACCGCGTCGGCGTCGAGATCGAGCCTCGGGCGCAGTGGCCCACCGGCGCCGATCGGGTGGGAGTCAACCTCAAAGGCAAGATCAGCCCGGACGAGCGTGCAGAGCCAGGGCGCGCCCTCGCGAGGCTGACCGACCTCGGGTGGGGCGGCATCCTGCGCTCCGTCTTCGCCGCAGGCACCCCCGACGCCCCGCTGACGAAGGCGCTGCTCGACGGATGCGTGCGGGTGCTCGCCGACTGGCCGTGGGCGGCGCGCCCGACGGCGATCGTCGCCATGCCGTCGCGCTCGCACCCCGCCCTCGTCGGTTCGTTGGCCGCCGCGCTGAGCGACGTGGGGCGGCTGCCGGTGCTGGGCTCGCTCTCCGGGCCGGGCGGCGGCCCCGTCGAGCGCTCGGGCAACAGCGTCTATCGGCTGGCCGAGCTGCACGGGGCCCTGACCGTGGGGCCCGAGCTCGCGGCGGTACTCGCTGCGCACCAGGGACCCGTTCTGCTCGTCGACGACTTTGTCGACAGCCGCTGGTCGATGACCGTCGCCGCGCGCGAACTCCGCCGTGCCGGTGCTGCCGCCGTGCTGCCGTTCGCCCTCGCCGTCGTCGCGTAAGGCGCCTCGCGGCGCGGGCGTGCGGCTTGGCGGTTCCTCCCGCGGCGTGGCTGACCAGAGCTTTGCCCTCCCCGGGGGCTGCGGTCGCCCGATGCCTGGGGAGAGAGCTGTATTCCAGGAGGAATTCCCGAGGGGCGATCCTCCCTGGGGCGCGAGGAGAGACCGTTTTCCCTCCGGGACAAGCCCAGTAGCAGGCTTTCCCTCCCCGGAGCGCAAGACATCCTCCCTGGCATCACATCCTCCCGAGCCGCAGCCTGCCGCGACCGCCACTTCCTCCCGGCGGCGCGACGCCGGCCGCCAGTCCTCCCTGCCCCGCGACCCGCCCGCACCCAGCGCTGAGAACATCCTCGCGAACGAGGCGATCCCACGGCGCCCCAGTGAACAGCTGGCCCCGCCACCGCAGTTCCCGCAGCAGCCCCGCGCCGCCCCACCCCGGCAGCGCCGCGCCCGGCTGAGCAGCTAGCGCACGCTCCCACCGCCGCGCCGCGCCCGCCGTCGCAGCTGCGCGATCGGCCCGGTGCGCGGGTCGCGCGCAGCCGGCACCTCGACCTCGGCCTCGTAGTGCGCCGCGAGCTCGTCGAGCAACACGGCGCGCTCGGCCGCGCGGTACGCCCGTTTCTCGCGGGTCAACGCGATGACCGTCGACCAGCACATCAGGATGATCACCACACTGAACGGCAGAGCCGTCGTGATCGCGGCGGTCTTGAGCGCGGTGAGGCCGCCCGACAGCAGCAGTGCGATCGCGACCAGGGCGGTGATCACGGCGAAGAAGATCCGGATCAGCTTGCGCGGCTCGAGCTGCCCGCCGGTGGCGATCATCGCCATCACCAGCGCACCCGAGTCGGCCGAGGTCACGAAGAACACCGCGATCAGCAGGATCGCCCCGGCGATGAGCACCGTTCCCGCGGGCAGAGAGCCGAGCAGCTGGAAGAGCGCGCCCTCGACGTCGACGTGGCCGCCCGGGCCGACGAGGGTGCCACCCCGATAGAGCTGCTCGTAGAGGGCCGCGCCGCCGAGCACGGCGAACCACAGGAAGGTCAGGAGCGTCGGCACGAGCATCACGCCGAAGACGAACTGCCGCACCGTGCGCCCCTTCGAGATGCGCGCGATGAAGATGCCGACGAACGGCGCCCACGACATCCACCAGCCCCAGTAGAACGTCGTCCAGGCGCCCTGCCACTTCTCACCGGCCGTGCCGCTGAACGCGCTGACGTTGAGCGAGAGCCCGACGAAGTTCTGAAGGTAGTCGCCGATCGTCTGCACGAACTCCCGCAGCAAGAACTGGGTCGGCCCCACGCACAGGACGAACAGAAGCAGAAGGGCGGCGAGCAGGAGGTTGAAGTTCGACAGGATCTTCATCCCCTTGCCGACCCCGGTCACGAGCGACACGATCGCGATGCCGGTCACGATCACGATCAGCACGATTTCGACGAGGCGCGAGCTCTGCAGCAGCCCGATCGCGTCAAGACCCGAGCTGATCTGCAGGACGCCGAGGCCCAGCGAGGTCGCGACCCCGAAGAGGGTTCCGACCAGCGCGATCACGTCGATGAGGTTGCCCCAGCCCCCGCGCACGCGCCGGCCGAGCAGCGGCTCCAACGCCCACCGGATCGAGACGGGGCGGCCGCGGCGGTGGATGGCGTAGGCGAGGGCGAGGCCGACGACCACGTAGATGCCCCACGCGTGCAGCCCCCAGTGCAGGAAGGTCTGCGTCAGCGCCTGCTGCGCCAGCACGGCGGGGCCGCCGGTCACCCCGGGGCGCGGCGAGGCGAAGTGGCTGAGCGGCTCGGAGACGCCGTAGAAGACGAGGCCGATGCCCATCCCGGCGGCGAACAGCAGGGCGAACCACGAGACGGTCGAGAACTCCGGCTTGTCGGCGTCCTTGCCCAGCACGATGTCGCCGAACCCACTGAACCCGATGAAGATCGCGAAGCCGACGAACGCGGCGGCGACGAGCACGTAATACCAGCTGAAGTCGCGCACGATGCCGCTCTGCAGGGCGGCGAACGCGTGCTCAGTCGCAGACGGAGCCACGAGCGCCAGCACGACGAACGCGACAACGATCACCGCCGCCGGCCAGAACACCCACGGCGCCACGATGCCTCGAGCCACCCCCGGCTTTGTCGATTCGCTCATCTGATCCCGCCCACCCGCGACTGGTCGTGTCGCCGAAATGGAGTATACGACGAGCCCGGTGATCTCGCCGTCGTCACGGTCGGTTCAGTGTCATGCCCACCGCGTCCGGCCCCACCCAGCGGAAGCCGAGCTTCTCGTACAGTGGCTGCCCGGGCGGGTCGGCAATGAGGTTGACCAGCGCCCCCGCCGGCGCCCGCTCGTCGACCTGCGCCAGCAGCCACTCCAGCACGCGTCGGCCGAGACCGCGCCTCTGATGATCGGGCAGCGTCGCCATGTCGGCGACGTGGAAGTACCAGCCGCCGTCGCCGATGATCCTGCCCATGGCCGCGACCTCGCCGGAGGTCGACACCACGTGGCAGAACGCCCAGCTGTTCTCGAGTGCGGGCCCCGCCTGCTCGGGCGACCTGACCGACAGCCCGGCGGCGCGGCGCAGACGCAAATAGTCGACGAGAGGAGGCGCTGTGGGGACGAGCAGGTAGGCGTCTGTCATGCGACGATCCTGCCGGGAACCCCTGACATCCTGTATCGGTCCGTGGGTGACCCCCAGAGCGACTAGCCTTCTCTGCATGACTGCCGACACGACCGCCCCGATCGAGGCAGACACTGCTGACGACGCTCCCGCTATCACGTTCGCCGATCTCGGCTTGAGCGACGCCGTCCTGAAGGCGGTCCGAGACATCGGCTACGAGACGCCTTCGGCCATTCAGGCGGCGACGATCCCGACCCTGCTCGCCGGGCGCGACGTCGTCGGGCTCGCGCAGACGGGCACCGGCAAGACGGCGGCCTTCGCGCTCCCGATCCTGAGCCGCCTCGACGTCAGCGCGAAGACCCCGCAGGCCCTCGTGCTCTCCCCCACGCGCGAGCTCGCGCTGCAGGTGTGCGAGGCGTTCGAGCAGTTCGCCTCGGGCATGCGCGGCGTGCACGTGCTGCCGGTCTACGGCGGCCAGGCGTACGGCGTGCAGCTGAGCGCGCTCCGCCGCGGTGTGCACGTCGTCGTCGGCACGCCGGGCCGCATCATGGACCACCTCGCCAAGGGCACTCTCGACCTGTCGCAGCTCAAATACCTGGTGCTCGACGAGGCCGACGAGATGCTCAAGATGGGCTTCGCCGAAGACGTCGAGACGATCCTCGCCGACACTCCCGACGACAAGCAGGTCGCGCTCTTCTCGGCGACGATGCCGTCGCAGATCCGTCGCATCTCCAAGCAGTACCTCAACGACGCCGAAGAGATCACGGTCAAGCAGAAGACCACCACGTCGGTCAACACGACGCAGCGCTATCTGATGGTGTCGTACCCGCAGAAGGTCGACGCTCTCACCCGCATCCTCGAGGTCGAGAACTTCGAGGGCATGATCGTCTTCGTCCGCACCAAGAGCGAGACCGAGACGCTCGCCGAGAAGCTGCGCGCCCGCGGATACTCGGCCGCGGCCATCTCGGGCGACGTCGCTCAGGCCCAGCGCGAGCGCACCGTCAACCAGCTGAAGTCGGGCAAGCTCGACATCCTGGTCGCCACCGACGTCGCCGCCCGCGGCCTCGACGTCGACAGGATCTCGCACGTCGTCAACTACGACATCCCGATCGACACCGAGTCGTATGTCCACCGCATCGGGCGCACCGGCCGCGCCGGCCGCTCGGGTGCCGCCATCAGCTTCGTCACGCCGCGCGAGCGCCGCCTCCTCGGCGCCATCGAGAAGGCCACCCGCCAGCCGCTCACCGAGATGCAGCTGCCCAGCGTCGAAGACGTCAACAGCACCCGCCTCACCCGCTTCGACGACGCCATCACGGCGGCCCTCGACCAGCAGGATCGGATCGCCGCGTTCCGCGACATCGTGGGCCACTACGTCGAGCATCACGATGTCCCCGAGGCCGATGTGGCTGCGGCTCTCGCCGTCGTCGCCCAGGGCGACGACCCGCTGCTGCTCGACCCCGCCGCCGAGCGCGCGCGACGCCCCGTCCGCGAAGAGCGTTCGGTGCGCGAGATGCGCGACGGCGACCGCAGCGACCGCTTCTCGCGCGACGACCGCGGCGAGCGCCCCGAGCGCCGCCCCCGTGCGACGGGCCCGATGACGGCCTACAGGATCGAGGTGGGGCGCCGACAGCGCGTCGAGCCTCGTCAGATCGTCGGGGCCCTGGCGAACGAGGGCGGTCTCAGCCGCGAAGACTTCGGGGCGATCCAGATCCGCCCCGACTTCTCGATCGTCGAGCTCTCGGCCGCCGTCGGCGACGATGTGCTCGACAAGCTCGCCGACACGCGCATCAGCGGCAAGCTGATCGAGATCCGCCCGGATCGTCGCAGCGGCGGAGCGCCCACGCGTGCTCCGCGCGGCGACCGCGACCGCTCGGCCGACGACCGCCCGCCACGCAAGCCGCGCTCGCACTAGAAGTCGCTCGTCGGTCGTCGAGCTGGTCTGCAGACCACCTCGACGGCCGCTTGCCTGCTCGTGTGCGCCGCGGCTCAGCCGGCGGTAACCGCCTCGTTCTGCTCGACGAGCCGATCGCGCAGTGAATCGAACGCGGCAAGCGCCTCGGGCTCGTCGAGCCGCCCGGCGTCGACGTCGCTTGAGGCGTTCAACAGCTCGAGGTGCAGGCGAGCCCGCTCGGCGGCGGGAAGGTGAGTGGCTCGGCCGAGCTGGGTGTCGGCGGCGAGACGGGCGGCGAGGACAGACCTCGTCCAGAGGGTGGTGAGCATGGTGCCTTCTTGGTTCTGCGGCGGCGTCGTTGCGGCCACCTGCACAGACTAGGTCAGCGCACCTGAATTCTCCCGGAGCACCGCCGCCGAGCGCAGCCGGAGGAGCCCTCGCGACACGACGTCGTCGACGTCGAGCACCTGGTACCCCTCGCTCTCGAAGAAGATGGTCACCCGCCCGTGCTCCGTGCTCATGACCATGCGGGCTTGTCGATGCCCATGCCGAAGGCGCTCGTGACGACGACGACGCGTTGCTTCTCAGCGGCCTCCTCGTGCCGCACGACCTCGAGCCGCAGCCCCGGCCGATCGAACCCGTGGCTCAGGAGGAGCGGCTGGTCGAGACGCAGGCGCTCGACGATCTCGTCGCGGATGGGGCCGGATCCTGTCGCCGTCAGCGCCAGCACCGGAGGCCGACCGAGCCTCTCGACGACGAACAGCGACGGCCGCCGGCGCCTCGGGTCGACCCACCAAGCCTGTCACCGGGTCGGCCTGCAGATCGATCAGCGGCGACACCACGACGGTGATGCCGGCGCGCACTGCGCCGGCCGGCTGGTAGATCGCCGACTTGCCGAAGCCGATGGGCATGATCGCCAGCACGTCGCGGCCCGAAACGGGGGCCTCGATGGCTTCGAGCTGGGCAGGATGCAGGTCGCTCCAGCCGAGCGCGTCGGCTGCGGTCTGGCGGATCCGGGTTGTGGGGCTGGTCACGATGTCCTTCGTTCGGACGGGTCGATCTGCTGTTCAATCACGCCTGACGCGACACGCGCACGTCGCCGCCTCGGCCCGCAGAGTAGAGGCACGGATGTCCCCCGATCGGCATGAATCCGGGGTATACGCCTCGTCGCGGAGGATCGTCAACCCCCTGTCGAACGGCTACGACCGTTCGGAGCGCAGCCGCTTTGCGAGGCGTACGGTCCGGTCCATGCCGAAGGACGACCGCTCCGATGCCCGCCACGAATGCGACGACGCCGTGAACATGACGGCGTCGGAGATCGAGAAGTGGCTCGACACCGGCGAGTCGAAAGAAGTCGCTCAGAAGACCGACGGCCGCGAGTCGGTCGGCCACCGGAGCGGGCGCCACATCGTCCGCATCCTGCAGAAGAAGCCGGCCGACGTCACCGACGCCGACTACGTTCACAGGCGAAAGGTCGTCGGATACGTGGCGCGGCCCTCGAAGCAGCGCCCCTCCGGTGACATCACCGACACGCCCTGGCGCTGGTCGCTGATGAACTGGGGCCACGACCCTGGGATGAACGGCTAGCCCGTGGATGCCGAGAAAGCGTCGTCGCCGGTGAAGCGCGAGGACGACCACTGGCTCGTGATCAGTGGCCGCCGGTGGCGGAAGACCGACCCGTCGCTACCCCCGGACGTCGTCGCAAAGTTGCAACGCTCTCTGGGTCGAGCGCGCTCGGAGGTCGGCCGAGCCAAGCGCCAGGGCGACACCGATGCCGAAGGAGCTGCCCGCCAGCGCGTCGACCTGGCCAAGCACGGTCTCGGCGAACGAGGGGCCTACTGGTGGGACGAGCCCATCGAGGCGAGGATCGCTCGGGCCCGCGAGAAGCTGAACCGGTTGCGCGAGCTGGAGTGACGGCGCAGGGACTCGCAACCGCGACCACGCCGCCGACAGGCCAGGCAACCCGAATGCCCGAACGGGCGGCGGCGGAGTCCGGGCCTCCCCGAGTCCTGATCCAGCCTTGGGTGGTCTGACCTGAGGCGCGTATCAGCCCAGCGCCCAGTGACAGCGACGAATCGTGACCGTGACCTTCGGCTTGAGTCCGGGAGTGAGCCCGCGCCGGTCGATCATTCGACGTGATGAGCCGGTCTTCTGGTCGGGCTGACAGGATTTGAACCTGCGACCCCTTGACCCCCAGTCAAGTGCGCTACCAAGCTGCGCCACAGCCCGTCAGCGCTAGCCAGGCTTCGCGCTGAGGTCGTTGCCCCGACCGAGGCAACCTGAACAGCATACCCGAAGCCGACCCCTTCCCCGAACCACTCCTCACCCGGTGAGTGGCAAATCTGCGCGGAAATCCGGCCTGATTGCCGCGCGGATTTGCCACTCACCATCCGAGAGAGCGGCGCCCTTAGTTGCAACGCGCAAGTTAGACTCCCCAGTATGACGGCAGCTCAGCAGACCGGCGAGCACCACCACCACGCGGCTCCGCGCCGCCGAGTGCCGCTCAGCTGGTTCGGCGTGCCCCTCGGAATCACGGGTCTCGCCGGTGGCTGGGCGGCGGCGCAGGCAGACCTCCAGGCTCCGCAGTGGCCGGCCGAGGTGCTGTATGGCATCGCGACCGCCATCTGGGTGGTGCTCAGCGTGGCGTACGTGGTGACCGGCCTGCGGGGCGAGAGGCGCGCGTTCCGCGGTGACCGCGAGCATCCCGTGACCGGGCCGTTCTCGGCGTACATCCCGTTGATCGCGATCCTGCTGGCCGGCCACTACTCGATGGACTTTGCGACCGCGAACAACACCGCAGGAGCCGACGCCTCGCGCTGGGTCACCGCCGCCGCCGTCCTCGCGCTGGGCATAGTCGCGAGCCAGCTGGTGGCGCACTGGCTCACCGGCGGGGTGGCGATCTCCGACATCCACCTCGGCTATTTCGTGCCCGTGGTCGCCGGCGCCAACGTCGCGAGCATCGGCCTCTCGCAGATCGGCCAGCACGACCCGGCGATGGGCGCGTTCGCCGTCGGGCTCTTCTTCTGGCTGGTGATCGGCACTGCGGCGATCATCCGGCTGACGTCCAACGGCCCTGACGGCAACCGCAGGCCGCTGCCCGAGCCCCTCAAACCGGCTCTGTCCGCCTTCCTCGCGGCCTCGGCGACGTCGAGCCTGGCGTGGATCATCTCGCACCCGGGGCCGATCGGCGACGTGCAGTCCGGGCTGACCGGCATCCTGGTTCTGATGCTGCTGGTGCAGTTCGCGCTGCTGCCGACGTACGCGAAGCTGCGACCCGGCTTCTCGTTCTGGATCTTCACCTTCCCCGTCGCATCGACCACGAACTACGCCGTGCGCTTCTTCAGCACGACGCAGCTTGCCGGCTGGCGCTCGTGGGCGTGGGGCGTATTGGCGTTCGGCACAGCGTTCCTCATGTTCGTCGCGCTGGCGAGCATCCCGAGACGGCGGCAGGATCCGACGGCCACGTCGAGCGCTCCGGCGACAGCCCCGGACGGTGAGACTGCGACGCGGAGCTAGGCTTGCCCCGAGAAGAAAGCCGCCCTGTGACCACACGCCTCACCCTCGTCCGCTCTGCCGCCGCAGCCGGTGTCGCCCTCGCCGCGACCTTTGCGCTCAGTGGCTGCTCGGCGCAGTTCCCGAACATCGCCGGTGTCTGGAAAACCTCCGACGGCACCCCGACCAAGACGATCAGCGACGACGGCAACTGTACGAACCTGCTCTACTCGAAGGGCGCCGACGGCCAGATGTACGGTACCGACGACCCGGGGATGTGCCACATCATCCGCACCTCACCGGGTGGCAAGTACGTCTTCCAGGTGCATCAGGCGTCGTATTGGCGCAACTACGTCGCGTCGTTCTCGAAGAAGGACACCGTCATCTCGCTGAGCTACCACGGCAAGCACTTCACGACCCTGACGCGCGAGCCCGGCTCGCACTGAGCGCGCACTGAGCGCGCCTGGGGGCGCCCTGGAGGCGCGACGTCCGGCGTTGTCGTCGCCGGCCATAGTCCGCTAGAGGGCGGCTTCTCCGCCCTGCATCTCACGCCTCCAGGTCGAGCTCTCGAGCGGTCAGTGCGAATGTGCCTCGTGCGCGCCGGCTGCATCCTCCCCGTGGTGGGAACAGTGATCGCCCATCGGCTCGGGCGGCAGATCGAGCATGGGGTTGCCGTCGAAGAAGCCGACCGGCTTCAGGTGGAAGCCCGCCCGTGCGACCGGCATCACCGGCCAGTCTTCGGGCCGCACGATGTGGTGCACGCCGACGGTGTACCAGCAGACGACGTCTTCGTCGACGAGCGGCCGATCGGCCTTCACGTACTGCGAGAGCCCCTGGTCGACGGGCTGCTGGGCGATGTAGTCGCCGGCGGCGTAGCGCTCGCGCGGTGCGAACTTGGTCACCCAGAGCTGCTTCGTCGCGAAGGCCCCTCGCTCGCGCTGCTGCGACCCGGGCATGGCGAAGAACGGTGCCGCTGCCCCCGGGTCGATGAGATAGCCGGGGCGCCCGCCGACGCCGTTGACGGTGTCGCTCGAGGTGACGAGCCACGAGCGCGCGGTCTGCGGTGACGCCTCGCGGGCACCCTCGGCCTCCGAGGTCAGTCGCGTGCGCTGCACCTGCCACGCGCTCCCCCACGGGTTGTCGGGCCCCGCCGGCACCGCAGCCGAGTTGAGTTCGTCGACGTTGTTGCGCTGCCCGTCGACCTGCATGTCGAGTCGTACCGAGAAGAAGTGCTGGTGGTGCGGGCCGTAGAGCTGCGGCGCGACGAGCGTGCCGAAGCCGGGCTCGTCGCCGGGGGCGATCGCACCGGGCATCAGAGCGCCGGTCGAGATGATGCCTGTCAGCTTCACCTCGAGCTCGATCGAGCCGTCGAGGTGCAGGTGCCAGTAGAAGCCGTAGTCGTAGTTGCCGACGGTCACGAAGAACGAGATCACGAGGCGGCGGTTGCGCCGCACCTCGCCGCGGCCGTCGCGGTACTCGGTGTGCTTCCAACCGATGCCCGCGTCTTCTTCGTGGATGCAGATACCGTTCGGGATGGTGACCGCATGGCCGTCCTGGTCGTTGACGACCGCGTCGAGATACAGGATCTCACCCACGCAGTCGCACCCGAGCTCGAGCGAGTTGGCCAGCACGCCGAGGCCGTACTCGCCCTCGTCGAAGACGTTCTTGTTCCAGTGAGTTGCAGCCGGGTCGCCGTACGGCACGTACATCTCGGCGACGGAGCCGCGGTAGAGGATCGGGCGGAGCCGCCCGCGGTCGAGGTATCGGACATCCTGCAGCACCACGCCCTCACGCGGCGTATAGCCCACCTGGAGATGCCACGGACCCCAGGTGAGCGAGTGCCCGTCGAGCTCGACGCTGGAGCCCTTGGGCTGCGAGATCTCGATCGGCTTCATCGGCTCGCGCTGCTTCTCGACGAAGGGGTAGGCGTCGAGTGTGGAGTTGAGCGGGAACTCGTAGTTGCCGTTCGTCGGCGGCAGCGGGACGACCCCGTGGTCTGTGACCTCGAGCACCTCCCACGTGTCCATGTCGATCGTGACGATGAGGCCCTCGACCGGGTGCGCGTAGGCGTTGTCGTAGGCGGCCAACTCGCCCGAGCCGCGCTTCACGAACGTCAGCAGCCGCGCCAGTCGCCGCGTGGCGACGTCGCCGGGGCCGGTGTAGCCCGACGACCACTTGTCGACCATGGCGTCGTCGAAGTCCTCGACGCCGCGCTTCCGCATCGCCTCCTGCCAGCGAGGGTCGGCCCGCACGAGCTCCTCCGACTTGTCGAACTCCTCGACCGAGATCGGCGGTTGCACGTCGGGTACGACCTCGTACGACACGACGCGGTCGTCGGTCAACGACACGACGCCCTCGTAGGTCGCGTGCTCGGCGACCTCGCGGATCACGACAGAGCCGTGCCTCTCGAAGGGCTCGCCCGGCTGCCACGCTGTCACCACACTCTTCGGCGGCTCGAGCAGCTCGACGAACACGAAGCGCGCGGTGGGCGCGAGCGCCTTGTCGCGGGCCAGGATCGACGAGAACTGAGCGATCTCGGCGGCGGACAGGGGCTCGAGGGGGTGCGGTGACATGTGGCTCTCCTAGCGGGGCTGTCACCCGACCGTACCGACTGCCGCCGACATCCGCGTAGTGCCACAACGGCGTGCTTGACTGCCTTTATGTCACCTACGATCCAGCTCGAGAACGACGGCCCCTTCGACGTCTACACCGCGACCCCTCCCGACGGCACACCGATCAAGGGAGGCCTCATCGTGATCCACGAGATCTGGGGGCTCGTCGCACACATCCGCGACGTCGCCGACCGTTTCGCCGCCGAGGGCTGGGTCGTGGCCGCACCCGACATCCTGAGCCGCGGCGGAATCACGCCCGCGCTCGGCGAAGAGCTGCTGGCGATCCGTGCGGGCGACGACGAGGAGGCGAAGAACGCCGCGCAGACCCGCATGCGTGAGGCCTCCGCCCCGCGCAACTCTCCCGAGTACGCCGGCTGGGCCGTCGCCTCACTGACGAAGGTGCTCGACTGGCTGGACGAGCAGCCCGGATGCACGGGCCACCTCGCCGTCACCGGCTTCTGCTTCGGCGGCACGTACAGCTTCGCGCTGGCCGCTGCCGACTCGCGCGTCCGGGCCGCCGTACCCTTCTACGGCGCTCCGCCGGAGGCCACCCAGCTCGTCGCGATCGAGGCGCCCATCCTGGCCTTCTACGGCGATGAGGACGAGCGCCTCATCACCGGCCTGCCCGAGGTGACGAAGAACATGGCCGACGCGGGTGTCGACTTCTCGGCCACGGTCTTCCAGGGCACCGGCCACGCATTCTTCAACGACCGCAACCCGCACTCCTACAACGCCGCCTATGCCGCTCAGGCGTGGTCGTCGGCGTTGCGCTTCCTGGGCGAGCACGCCGCAGCCTGACGAAAGCGTCGGGCCGCCGGGTGCAACGCGACGGGCGTCAGGATCCGGCGCCCTCCGCCACGAGACTCGTCGCGGCCCGTCGCGGCCGAGCCAGCAGTACGACGAAGATCAGCGCCAGGAGGGCCAGCCCGACTATCACCGGCGCCCCCAGGTCGACCGCGTGCACGAGCCCGCCGGTCGTCGCCTCTTCGCCGAGCCACAGTGCGACCGAGCCCTGCACGAGATACGCGACCAGGTAGCCGGCCGACAGCGTGCCGGCCCGGTGGTGAGCCGGCGCGAACTTGCCGATGATCTGCAGCCCCGCGGCGAACAGCAGGCTGTAGCCGACGCCGCCGAGCACGCAGAACGCGAGGAAGAGCCCCAGCGACTGCGTGGCCGAGGCCGCTATGAGCGCGGCGAAGCCGAGGGCCGTCGCGACCAGGGCGATCGGCGTCGCGACGACGAGCGGAATGCGGCGAGACGCGAGGGCGACCGCCCCGATGACGACCATTGACACGGCGATGATGGCGCCGATCAGGAAGGCGTTGTCGGTGTGGACCAGTTGCTTGCCGATCGACGCGCCGAGCGAGAGGATGACCGCGCCCACGGCATACGACGCACTGAGGCACACGGCTGCCGCGGCCACCGCACCCCAGAGCGATCGGGGCACGTGGATGCCGCGCGGGCGCCACCGGCCGGAACTCGCATCACGGTCGCGGTCGAGCCGCCAGACCAGGCCGAACACGATGACCTCGACGGCGAGGAGCACCCAGTAGGTGAGATGCAGCGGGAACGGTGCGTACTGGACGAGCGCGCCGCCCAGCAGGCTCGCGAAGACCAGGCCGACGGCGGTGGATGCCGTGCTGATCGCTCCCGTCCGAGCCGAGTTCGCCGAGCCGGCGACGTCGATCATCTTCGCTGTCGCAGGGCTGAGCGAAAGGCCGACGCCGATGCCCATGAACACGCGGCCGACGAGCAGCCAGCCGACGTCGGGAGCCACGGCGAACAGCAGCACGCCGACCATCGACGACACGACACCGAGCAGGATGCTGGCGCGGCGCCCGATCGTGTCGCTCAGGTCACCGAAGACCAGCAGCACCACCACGAGGACTAGCGGGTAGATGGCGAAGATGCTCGTGGTGAGAATGGGCGTGAGGTGCCAGTCGGCTTCGTAGAGCGGGTAGATCGGCGTCGCCGCACCGCTTGTCCACAGCGCGAGGGCCAGGACGGCGGCACACGTCCAGAACGAGAGGCGGTTCGAGGAAGGCATGCGGCGACCATAGCAGGCTGGATACGAAAAGCCAATCGAGGTACACTGGAGGCATGCCACCTCGTACATTGCCCGACCCCACCTGCGGCATCGCCCGCAGTCTCGAGGTCCTCGGCGAGCGCTGGGCGCTGTTGATCGTGCGCGATGCGTTCTACGGCGTCACTCGCTTCTCCGAATTCCGCTCATCGCTCGGGGTCTCCCCCGACATCCTGACGGCGCGCCTGACCACGCTCGTCGAGGCAGGGGTGCTCGCGCGCCACACGTATCGCGAAGCCGGTTCGCGCGAGCGGGAAGAGTACCTCCTCACCGAAGCCGGCCGCGATCTGATGCCCGTGCTGGCGGCCCTCGGCCGCTGGGGTGCAGATCATCGGCCGGCCGCGCAGGTGCTCGGCGGGCGATACACCGAAGCCTCAAGTGGTGAGCGGCTGAGTATCGCCTTCGTCACCGGCGACGGGCGCGTCGTCGACACGCCAGACGTGTCGATGAGCCGCTCTCCCCGCTAAACCGAGCGACGTGGCGGCCGAGGGAAGACCGCGCGCAGGTGAGCGGTCGACAGCAGCACGGCGATCACGACCATGAGGCCGGAGAAGATCAGCTGCTCGACTACCATCCACTCGGGGTAGAGCCCCGGGATGAGCGCGATCACCACGGTCACGACCGGGAAGATGCGGCTGAACAGCTTCATCCGCGAATACGCCCAGTAGTAGCCGAGTTGGGCCCGCCACGCGAAGACGTAGATCGACAACGTGATCATCAGCACGACCGTCGCTCGAAACCAGACGGCCCAGCCGACGGTGACGCCGTGTGCGGTGAGGCTGACGGCGATGACGATCGCCGTGACGCCGACGAGCGTCTCGAGCAGCAGCAGCCAGCGGAGCGTCTTGAAGGCGCGAACCGTCATCGGGTGTCGACGCATGTCTTCTCTCACGATGTAGGCGCGCTGCCGACCACCAGCCAGGCGGTCGATCCGGAGGGTGCGCCACAGGCCGTCGGCGCGCGCCTCGATGCGGTGCGCCAGCGCAAAGCCGCCGGTCGGCGACGGGGTGGCCATGATCGGTCGTCCTCCATCAGAAAAGTGCTGACACCATCGTGCCTCATCGTGTCGGGAAAAAAGTTCTCCACAGCCTGGGAGATCGGGTTGTGTGACATTCCTCATGCCGATACGGTGGCCGCAGGATCCGCAGACGGGTTCGTTCATTGCACAGCAAGGGGTTTCCCATGGCACCGTTCCACCTCTCATCCGATGGTCAGCAGGCCACCATCCCCGGCGCCCTCCGCGCCTGACCCGACATGTCCGACTTTCGCGCGGCCGATACACGCGCGATCAACGACCGATTCGATTCGGAAGCCATTCTCGCTCTCGCTTTCGCTCTGGGCGGGCTCGCCCACTCGGGCCCGCCTGGCCGCCTCCGCCATGTCGACGGGTGCGGGCACCCCCGCGTGGCAGAGGCTCTCAGCGCCGACTCGACGGCCTTCTCCTCGCGGTGGGCGCACGCCGAGTTCGCTCTGGAAGCCCTCGGCGCAGCTGCCGCTCGGGCAGCCGACCGGTGACCGGCTGGACGCCTGCCGATCCGGGCGCGGGCGACCTCGACGGCCTGCTCGACCGCATGGCCACACTCGCCGGTGTGCGCGACCACGCAGAGGCCATTTATCTGACGGTCCGCCACACCACCATGCAGGTGCCAGACGTCTGGACGGGCGACGACGCTGACGCGTGGCGTGGCGACACCGACGCAGCGGCCGCTTCGTGGAGTTCGCTGCACACCTGGGCAGCCTGCGAGTTCCGGGCTCTCGGCGACTACGTCACAGCCGTCGAGAGCATTGCCGAACGAGCACGTCGGCCCCAGACGCTCTTCCTCGAGGCCACGGCACAGCTCTCCGGCCACGCAGAAGGCTCCGACGGTGCCCGGCCGTACCGTGAACTGCTCCGGGCGTCCGATGCGGCATCGAGGGATCTCGCGACCCTGGCTGCCGAGCGGCACGTCGCCGACGAACGCCTGATGGCGACGCTCCGGCGCTTCCACGACGAGGTGTAGAGGGTGCCGATCGAAACCGGAAGTGCGTTACGAGCGCTTGCGCTTCTCCCGCACTCGCATGTTGACATTGATCGGGGTGCCCTCGAAGCCGAAGATCTCGCGCAGACGCCGCGTGATGAATCGGCGGTACTGCGGGTCCAAAAAGCCTGTGGTGAAGAGCACGAACGTCGGCGGGCGGTTGGCCGCCTGGGTGCCGAAGAGGATGCGGGGCTGCTTGCCACCGCGCACCGGGTGCGGGTGCTCCTGCGTGAGCTCGGCAAGCAGCGCGTTGAACTTGCCCGTGGGGATGCGGGTGTCCCACGATTCGAGCGCGAGCTCGAGGGCCGGCACGAGGCGTTCGAGGTGCCGACCGGTCTTCGCCGAGATGTTGACGCGCGGGGCCCACGAGACGTGGTCGAGATCCTGCTCGATCTCGCGCTCGAGATAACGTCGACGGTCGTCGTCGAGGAGATCCCACTTGTTGAACGCGAGCACGAGCGCGCGGCCCGACTCGAGCACGAGGTCGATGATGCGCAGGTCCTGCGTCGAGATCGGCTCGGTGACGTCGAGCACGACGACCGCGACCTCGGCCTTCTCGAGCGCGGCCGAGGTGCGGAGAGACGCGTAGAAGTCGGCACCCTGCTGGAGGTGCACGCGCTTGCGGATCCCCGCGGTGTCGACGAACGTCCAGATGCGGCCGCCGATCTCGACCTGCTCGTCGACGGGGTCACGAGTCGTGCCGGCGAGCTCGTTGACGACGACACGCTCTTCGCCCGCTGCCCGGTTGAGCAGCGACGACTTGCCGACGTTCGGACGACCGAGAATGGCGACGCGGCGGGGCCCGCCGATCTCCTCCTTGGCCACGTTCGAGACAGCCGGCAGGGTGTTCATCGCCTTGTCGAGAAGGTCGGCGACGCCGCGGCCGTGCAGCGCCGAGACCGGGAAGGGCTCGCCGAGGCCGAGGCTCCACAGCTCCGAGGCCTCGATCGCCTTGCGGTCGTCGTCCGTCTTGTTCGCGACAAGAATGACCGGCTTGTGAGTCGCGCGAAGCATCTTCACCACGTGCTCGTCGGTCGAGGTCGCACCGACGTTGACGTCGACCACGAAGAGCACGGCGTCGGCGAGGTCGACGGCGACCTCGGCCTGCATGGCTACCGACGCGTCGATGCCGAGCGCGTCGGGCTCCCACCCGCCGGTGTCGACGAGGGTGAAGCGGCGGCCGGCCCATTCGGCCTTGTACGAGACGCGGTCGCGGGTCACGCCCGGCTTGTCTTCGACGACGGCCTCACGACGGCCGAGGATGCGGTTGACGAGTTGCGACTTGCCGACGTTCGGCCGGCCGACTATGGCCAGGACCGGCAGCGCCGGGGCGTAGGTGATCGCGTTCGGGTCCCAGTCGCCGGCCTCGAGCACATCGAGGTCTTCTTCGTCGAGCTCGTAGTCGGACAGCCCCTGTCGGAGAGCGGAGGCTCGTTGCTCGGCATCGGCCTCGTCGATGGTCTGCAGACGCTCGACCATCGAGTCGTCGAGCTCGGGCCCCTCGTCGGAGGTGAAATCAGTGTCTGCCATCGAGGGCTCCTTGAAGTATTGGTGCCGGACGGGCCCGGTTCAGCCCTGCTGGCTGGCCCCGGCCCGTACGAGCTCGACCACAGCCGAGACGGTCTGGTCGAAGTCGAGATCGGTGGAGTCGAGGGTCGTGACGCCGTCGGCGGCTGTCATGAAGTCGACTACCTTGCTGTCCTGCCGGTCGCGCGTGGCGAGCTGCCTGGCTGTCTCTTCGGCACTCTGCCCCGTGACCTCTGCGGAACGCCTCGCCATTCTAGCCTCTTCGCTGGCCGTCAGCAGGATCCGCACCGGCGCATCAGGCGCCACCACCGTCGTGATGTCCCTCCCCTCCGTGACGATGCCGGGCTTCGCGGTCGCCTGGATCACGCGACGGAACAGCTCGACCAAGAACGCCCGCACCTCGGGGATCTTCGAGACGTTCGCCACCGACGCGGTGACGCGGGGCGTCCGGATCGCGTCGGTCACGTCACGGTCACCGACTCTCACGAAGTAGTCGTCGGGGTCGGTACCGATCTCGTATTCGAACGAGTCGATCGACCCGATCACAGCGGTGGCGTCGGTCAGATCGACGCCCGACTCGACGGCGTGAAGTGCGAACGCCCGGTACGCGGCCCCGGTGTCCTGATAGTCGAAACCGAGCGCCCGCGCGGCGGCCCTGCTCACACTCGACTTCCCGCTGCCCGCCGGTCCGTCGACGGCGACGACGACGGGTCGAAATTCGGTCGAGCCGTAGAGCGACGACGACCGGAAGCGGTCGTACAGGTCGCCCTTCCACTCGCCGAGACCCTCCGAGGTGTTCGGGGCGTCGGGCAGGCTCGGGTCGGTGGGGCTCATGCGGTAAAGCTTTCTCTCGGTGGTGGTTCAGCGCCCGGCGACGGTCCAGCCACGCTTGGCCAAGTCGTCGATCAGGCGTTCTTCGTGCTCGGGCACCACGCTCACCTCGGCGAGGCCGAACTGAGCGCCGGGCGAGTGCTCGAGGCGCAGGTCTTCGAGGTTGACGTCGATCTCGCCCATCTCGGTGAAGAGTCGGCCGAGCTCGCCGGGCTTGTCGTCGACCATCACGACGACCTGGGTGAAGACGGTCGACTGCCCGTGCTTTCCCGGCAGACGGGCGACACCGGCGTTGCCAGAGCCGATGGTCTCGGCGATGGTCTTCAGCGCACCAGGATCCGACGGGGCCGCCAGCGCGTCGATCACGTCGTCGAGGTCGTCGCGCAGCTCGCGCAGCACCTCTTCGACTCGCTGCGAGTTCGCCCCCAGGATCTGCACCCACAGGGCGGGGTCGGAGGCGGCGATCCTGGTGACGTCGCGGACTCCCTGGCCCGCCAGGCCGAGCGACGCGTCCGACGCGTCGCGCAGACGCGCGGCCATCAGCGACGAGACCACCTGCGGGGCGTGCGAGACGACGGCGACCCCGGCGTCGTGCTCCTCCGGGGTCATCTCGATCGGAGTCGCACCAAGGTCGAGGATAAGGTCTTCGAGTGGCGCTGCCGCCCGATACGTGATGCCGTCGTGTCCGGCGACGACCCAGGGTCGCCCGACGAAGAGGTCGGCGCGAGCCGAGATCGGGCCGCCGCGCTCGCGGCCGGCCATCGGATGCGAACCGATGTACCTCGAGACGTCGGCGCCGCCCGCCACCAGGTCGCGCAGCGGGGCGACCTTCACGCTCGCGACGTCGGTGACAAGCGCCTCCGGGTACGCGACGAGTTCGCGAGCGACGATCTCGGCGGTGACGTCGGGCGGCACGCAGACGACGATCAGCACGGGTGCGTCACCGTCGCGAGCTGCACGCCCGGCGCCGTAGTCGATGGCGAGGTTGCGAGCGGCAGGCGACGCGTCATCGAGCACAACGTCGACGCCCTGCTGAGTCAGGCCGAGGCCGATGCTGGCGCCCAGCAGGCCGCTGCCGACGACGCGCACCGTGCCCTCGAGCCGGCGAGGCTCGGTCATCGCACGCTCCCGCCACCCCTGCGGCGGCGGTCCTGCTCGCGGCGGACTTCCGCGCGCCGGCTGGGCGCACCGCCGTGAGACGCACCGCCCCGGCGGGGGCACGACCACCGGTGACGTCACCGTTCACCGCTCGTCGGCGGTTGCCGTCGCTGTCGTACTGCTTCTTGGGCACTCTCCGCTCGGCGCCGGCACCTGCCGAGCCCGCAACCCCGACCCCGGCACCGGCACCGCGACGACGGCTCGCGTCGCGCGCATCCGTCTCGGGCTCGTACTCGTCGTCGTCTTCGTCGTAGTACTCCTTCTCCGACTCCGCGGCGTCGTCCTCGACGTCGGCGACGAGGTGCACCCCGGAGGCGTCGTCGGCCTCGGCCAGCGCCTCGGCCGCCACGGCGCTCGCAGATGAGACAGAGACAGAGTCAGAGGAGGCGGCATCGACCGACGCGGGAGCGACACCCGAGTCGCGCGCGATCGTCAAGATCTCGCCGAGCTCGTCGCGGGTGAGGTCGCGCACCTCGCCGACCCGCAGGCCACCGAGGTGCAACGGCCCGAATTGCCGTCGCACGAGGTCGACGACCGGATGGCCGACGGCGTCGAGCATCCGCCGCACGATGCGGTTGCGACCCGAGTGCAGCGTGATCTCGACGATGCTCGTGCCGCCCGCCTGGCCGGTGCCGCGATCGACGATTCGCGCCGAGTCGGCGGCGATCGGGCCGTCCTCCAGATCGATGCCGGCGATGAGCTTCTTCGCGGTCGCTGGGGTGATCGACCCCTGCACCTTCGCGATGTAGGTCTTCAGCACGCCGAACGACGGGTGCGCCAGGATGTGCGCGAGCTCGCCGTCGTTCGTCAGGATGAGGAGGCCGCTGGTCTCGGCGTCGAGCCGGCCGACGTTGAAGAGGCGCTCAGGGTAGTGCTTCGTGAAGTGTGTGAGGTCGGGGCGGCCCCGCTCGTCACGCAGCGACGACACGACTCCGACCGGCTTGTTCAGCATGAGATAGCGCCGCGAGGCGTCGAGCTGCACGGCCTGCCCGTCGACGACGACCTTGTCGACGGCGGCGTCGACTCGGCGCCCGGGCTCGGTGACGACCACTCCGTTGACGGTGACGCGCCCCGCGGCGATGAGGTCTTCGGAGACCCGACGGCTGGCGATGCCTGCGGCGGCCATGACCTTCTGCAGGCGCTCGCCCTGGCTGTCAGACGCCATCGTCGAACCCTCCCTGGCCGTCTGCGAGCAGAGGGGAGATGAGGGGCAGATCGTCGATCGAGTTGATGCCCAGGTGGGTCAACAGCAGCTCCGTCGTCTCGTAGTTGATCGCGCCGGTCTCGGCGTCGGTGAACGACTCGGTGATGAGCCCGCGGCCGAGCAGCGTGCGCACGACGGAGTCGACGTTGACGGCCCGGATCTGCGCGATCGCGCCGCGGGTGATCGGCTGCTTGTAGGCGATCACGGCGAGCGTCTCGAGAGCGGCCTGCGAGAGGCGGGTCGGGTTCTGGGTGAGCACGAAGTCGCGCACGATCGGGTCGAATTCTTCGCGCACGTAGAAGCGCCAGCCGCCACCCACCTCGCGCAGCTCGAAGCCGCGGCGCTGGGTCGGGGCACCGTCGGGGCCTGCGACCCCGTCGAAATCGGCGACGAGGGTCTCGATGGCCTGCCGCACAGCGGGGACCGGCGCACCAACAGCGGTGGCCAGCGCGACGAGGCTCTGCGGCTCGTCGGCCACCATCAGGATCGCTTCGAGCGTGCGCGCAATCGGGACACCGGGGGCTGGCATCGCGACGTCGGCGGCATCCGAAGAGGGGGTGGTCTCATCCGTCATAGTCGGCCCCCAGGTTGGCGAGGTTCTCTTCGGTCCAGTGCTCGGCCGTCCAGCGGATGGTGAGCTCACCCAGCGGTTCGACCTGCTCGAAGGTCAGCGACGCGTTGCGATACAGCTCGAGGATCGCGAGAAAACGGGCGATCACGACGCCCTTCACATCGATGCCGTCGATCAGTTCACGAAAGCTCATCACAGCACCGCGACGGAGCATCGACACGACGATCGCGGCCTGCTCGCGAATGCTCACGAGGGGCGCATGCAGGTGGTCGAGCCCCACGGTCGGGACCTCGCGAGGCATCAGCGCCATTGCGGCGAGCGCTGCGAAGTCGTCGGCCGAGAGCGTCCAGACGAGCTCGGGAGTCGAGACCCTGAACTTCTGCTCGAGTCGCACGCTGCGCGCGTGGCGCGACCCCTCGGTCTCGCCGCGGGTCGCGAACCACTCGGCGGCCTGCTTGAAGGCGCGGTATTGCAGCAGTCGCGCGAACAGCAGGTCGCGGGCTTCTAACAGGGCGACGTCTTCGGCATCGACGAGCTCGCCCTGCGGCAGCAGGCCGGCGACCTTGAGGTCGAGCAGAGTGGCGGCGACGACGAGGAACTCGCTCGCCTTGTCGAGCTCTTCATCGGAATCGAGCCCCTTGAGATACGACAGGAACTCGTCGGTGACGGCACTGAGAGCGATCTCGGTGATGTCCATCTCGCGCTTCGTGATCAGCGAGAGCAGCAGGTCGAAGGGGCCCGAGAAGTTGGACAGGCTGACCGCGAACGAGGTGTCCGTCGACGCCTCGACGTCGGCCGAGACGTCGCCCGAAAAATCGGTGGAGACGGCGATCTCAGGCGGCTGCGCCACGGGCGATCAACTCTCTCGCCAACTGGCGGTACGCCTCGGCGGCCGGGTGCGACGGCGCGAACTGGTTGATCGGCGAGGCCGCCACCGACGCGTCGGGGAACTTCACGGTGCGCGAGATGACGGTCTCGAGCACGCTGTCGCCGAAGGCGTCGACGACACGCTCGAGCACTTCGCGGCTGTGCAGGGTGCGGAGTCGTACATCGTGGCGAGGATGCCGTCGAGCTCGATGTCTTCGTTGAGGCGGTCGCGCACCTTGTCGATCGTCTCGACGAGCAGGGCGACGCCGCGCAGCGCGAAGAACTCGCATTCGAGCGGGATGAGCACCCCGTGCGCCGCGGTCAGCGCGTTGACGGTCAGGATGCCGAGCGACGGCTGGCAGTCGATCAGGATCACGTCGTAGTCGGCCTGCACCTTCCGCAACACTCGCGACAGGATCTGCTCGCGCGCCACCTCGTTGACCAGGTGCACTTCGGCAGCCGACAGGTCGATGTTCGCGGGGATCACGTCGAGGCCGGGCACGCCGGTCGACTGGATCACCTCGCGAGGGTCTTTGACGGTGCCGATCAGCAGGTCGTAGATGGTCGGCACGTCGTGGGTCTGCACCCCGAGACCGGCGCTCAAGGCGCCCTGCGGGTCGAAGTCGACGGCCAGCACGCGGCGACCGTATTCGGCGAGCGAGGCCCCCAGGTTGATGCTGGTCGTCGTCTTGCCGACCCCGCCCTTCTGGTTGCAGAGCGAGATGATGCGGGCCGGGCCGTGGCTCGACAACGGTGCGGGCACAGCGAACTCGGTGCGCGGGCGCCCGGTCGGGCCGATGCCCTCGCCGACTGCGGGGACGGCGCTTCCGCGCGGGGCACTCGCTGACGCCGCTGTGCCGGTCGACGCGGTCACGGCGGCGTCGATCACACCGGATCGGTCGTCAGAGCTCGGGTTCGGCGTCGTACTCACGCCCCCGATCTTACCGGCGTGCCGCCGCGGGCCCCGTCGCCGACACCGTGTTCGGCCGAAGGCACCGGGCAACCCCCGAGTCAGGCGCCGATACCGGTCTCGGCTTGCCTGGCATCCTGCTCGCGCGCCTCGCGCTCGCCCGGGCGCCAGCGCGCCCGCGGGTGCGCCTGCCCGTAGACGTCGCGCAGGGCGTCGGCCGTGACGAGCGTGTAGATCTGCGTGGTCGCGACCGAGGCGTGCCCCAGCAGCTCCTGCACGACTCGCACGTCCGCCCCGCCCTCGAGCAGATGCGTTGCGAACGAGTGCCGCAGCGTGTGCGGCGAGACCTCCACCCCGAGCTGCGCCCGCTCTGCCGCTGCCTTGATGATCAGCCAGGCGTTCTGCCGCGAGACCCGCGCGCCCCGCACGCCGAGGAAGAGTGCAGGCGTCGCGCTCCCCCGCACTGAGAACAACGGCCGCGCCCGCACGAGGTAGGCGTCGAGCGCCCGCCGCGCGTAGCTCCCGACCGGCACGATCCGCTGCTTGCCGCCCTTGCCGAAGAGGCGCACCACGTCGCCGTCAGCGACCTCGACGTCATCGGCGTCCACGCCCGAGCCCCCGAGCGAGATCACGTCGTCGACGTTGAGCGACACCGCCTCCGACACGCGCGCGCCGGTCGCGTACATCAGCTCGAGCAGCGCCTTGTCGCGCAACCGCGTCGGTTCGTCGCCGTCGGTCGCCGCGAGCAGCGCCTCCATCTGCGCCACCGTGATCGCCTTCGGCAGGCGGGCCGGCAGCTTGGGCGGCCGCGTCGTCGTGGTGACGTCGTCGGCGACGATGCCCTCGGCGGCGATGAACCGATGAAAGCCTTTCACCGACGACACCACGCGGGCGATGGACGACGCTCCGAGCGGCAGGGCGCGAGTGGCCAGGGCGGCAGGGAACTCGGCGACGTCCGTGCTCGACACGAGCGCAGGATCCTGCACCCCCCGTTCGTCGAGAAAAGTCTGGTAGAGCGCCAGGTCGCGCCGATACGCCGCCACCGTGTTCGGCGACAGGCCCCGCTCGACGGTCACGTGCCGCAGATAGCGGCTGCGGGCGTCGTCGAAGGGGCTCATGCCGAGAAGGATAAGCGTGCCCAGAGGGATGGGCGTACTCGTGCGGCTAGCGGCCCTGCTTCGCGTGGAGCGCGAGCGCCGCGATCGAGAGGATCGAGTTGTGCAGACGGCCCGCGAGCACACCGTCGACGATGTCGGAGAGCTCGACCCAGCGCTTCTCGATGTCGGCCTCTTCGGCCTCGCGATCGAACGCCGCGTCGGTCGCCGAGGCTCCGGTCGCGTGGAAGACGAACAGGCGCTCGTCGCTGCCGCCGGGTGTCGTGTTGAACGTCACGAGGGGCTGCCACGAGGATGCTTGGAGGTCGGCCTCCTCGGCCAGCTCGCGCTTCGCCGCCACCAGCGGCTCTTCGCCGGGGATGTCGAGGAGGCCGGCTGGCAGCTCCCAGTCGCGTGAGCGCACGGGGTGGCGGTACTGCTTGATGATCAGCACGCGCCCCTCGTCGTCCTGCACGAGGACGGCGACCGCGCCGGTGTGCTCGACGTACTCGCGCTTGATGGTGGCCCCGTTGTAGTCGAAGGCGTCGCGGCGGATGTTCCAGACCGCGCCGACGAACGGCGTCTCGGTGGCCGTGATCGTGACGTCGAAGTGGTCATCCTGCAAGAGGCCGTCGGCGGCACCGGTCGCAGCGGCCACGGCATCACTGGGCACTGTCGGCCACCTCGAACAGTCGCGACGAGTTCTGACGCTCGAGCGACGCCGCCACGAGCCCGGCGAACAGCGGGTGCGCGTGGTTCGGGCGCGACCGCAGCTCGGGGTGGGCCTGCGTGCCGATGTAGTACGGGTGCTCCGAGCGGTCGAGCTCGACGTATTCGACGAGGTGGCCGTCGGGCGAAGTGCCCGAGAAGACGAGACCGGCGTCGGCGATCTGCTCGCGGTAGTGGTTGTTGACCTCGTAACGGTGGCGGTGGCGTTCGGAGGCGGTGTCGGCGCCGTACAGGTCGGCCGCGAGCGAACCCGGCAGGAGGGCCGCGGGGTAGAGCCCCAGGCGCATGGTGCCGCCGAGGTCTCCGTCGGCGATGATGTCGACCTGCTCGGCCATTGTCGCGATGACGGGGTACTGGGTGTCGGGGTCGAACTCCGACGACGAGGCGTTCGCCAGGCCCGCCTTGTTGCGGGCGTACTCGATGACCATGCACTGGAGGCCGAGGCACAAGCCGAGGGCGGGGATCGCGTTCTCGCGGGCGAAGCGCAGAGCGCCGAGCTTGCCCTCGATGCCGCGGATTCCGAAGCCGCCCGGCACACAGATGCCGTCGACCTCGTTCAAGGCCTTCGCTGCGCCGTCGGGCGTCTCGCAGTCGTCGGAGGGTATCCAGCGCAGGTTGACCTTGGTCTGGTGCGCGAACCCGCCGGCCTTGAGAGCCTCGGTGACGCTGAGGTAGGCGTCGGGCAGGTCGATGTACTTGCCGACCAGGCCGATGGTGACCTCGTGCTTGGGGTCGTGGACACTGGTCAGGATCGACTGCCACCCGCTCCAGTCGACCTCGCCGGCCTTCGATCCGAGGCCGAGGTGTTCGATGATGTAGCCGTCGAGCCCCTGCTCGTTGAGCATCTCGGGGATCTCGTAGATGCTCGGCACGTCGCGGGCGTTGACGACGGCCTGCTCGTCGACATCGCACATCAGCGCGATCTTGCGGCGGTTCGACTCGGTCACGGGGCGGTCGCTCCGCAGCACGAGGGCGTCGGGCTGGATGCCGATGGCGCGGAGCGCTGCGACGGAGTGCTGGGTGGGCTTGGTCTTCTGTTCGCCGGAGGCGCCCATGAACGGCACCAGCGACACGTGCACGAAGAAGACGTTCTGGCGGCCGAGCTCGTGGCGCACCTGGCGGGCCGACTCGAGGAAGGGCTGGCTCTCGATGTCGCCGACGGTGCCACCGACCTCGGTGATGATGACGTCGGGCTGCGGTTCGTCGCTCGCCTGCAGGCGCATGCGGCGCTTGATCTCGTCGGTGATGTGCGGGATCACCTGGACGGTGTCGCCGAGGTATTCGCCGCGGCGCTCTTTTGCGATGACGGTGGAGTAGATCTGGCCCGTCGTGACGTTGGCGCCCTGGTTGAGGTTGATGTCGAGGAAGCGCTCGTAGTGGCCGATGTCGAGGTCGGTCTCGGCACCGTCGTCGGTGACGAACACCTCGCCGTGCTGGAACGGGTTCATCGTGCCGGGGTCGACGTTCAAGTAGGGGTCGAGCTTCTGCATGACGACGCGGAGGCCGCGAGACGTGAGCAGATTGCCGAGACTGGCAGCCGTCAGGCCCTTGCCCAGGGAGGAGACGACGCCCCCTGTGACGAAGATGTGCTTCGTCGTTTTCGTACCGACCGAGTCCGAGTTCTGATTGACCACCACGGGCTTCCATCCTACGTCACTCATCGTTCACCGCCGAGCGTGTCACGTTACAAGCGTGTATCGGCCGAGCGACCGCTACTCTCGGCTCAGGCCGTCGACGGCGGCCGGCATCCGTCGGATCGAGGGCCGGTGACAGAAACACATTCCGCCCGGAGCGGCGAGTCGGGCCGTGCCCCGACGATCTACGACGTCGCCCGCGTCGCGGGCGTGTCGCACCAGACGGTGTCGCGTCACATCAAGGGTCACCACATCTCCGATCGCAGTCGCGAACTCGTCGAGAAGGCCATCGTCGACCTCGACTACCAGCCGAACTCGGCGGCCCGCGAGCTCGCGACGCGGCGCAGCATGCGCATCGGCGCGCTCGCGTACGAAATGACCCAGTACGGCCCCGTGACCACCCTGAGCGCTGCTGCGGCCGCCGCCCGCGAGGCGGGTTTCGTGCTCGACATCGTGACGATGGACCCTCTCGATCCGCGGTCGGCACGAGCCGCGATCGACCTCGTGAACCAGCGCGATCTCGCCGGCGTCATCGCCTTCACCCCGAACGACGACCTCCGGCTCGCGCTCGACCGCACACGCTTCCGCGTACCGGTCTACATCGAGAACGAGGGCGCCGAGGCGGTCGGCCCGGGCAACGCCAACTTCGAGTCCGGGGCGCTCACCGCGAAGCACCTGATCGAACTCGGCCACCGGTCGTTCGCGCACATCTCGGGTCCGTCCGACTGGCCGGCAGCGCGACTGAGGGCGGCCGGGTTCATCCGCGCCGTCGAGGCCGCAGGCCTCGCGCAGCCGACGACGGTGGCGGGCGATTGGGGGCCCGCCAGCGGGTTCGAGGCGATGAATCGGATCCTGCGCACAACTCCCGGCGTCACCGGCGTGTTCGCCGCGAACGACCTGATGGCGATCGGGGCCCTGTCGGCTCTGCACGGCGCAGGTCTCCGGGTGCCCGACGACGTCAGTCTGGCGGGCGTCGACGACCAGGCCGAGGCGGCCTTCCAGCAGCCGCCGCTGACGACGGTTCCGATGCACTTCGCCGAGCAGGGGCGGCTCGTCTTCGCCGGTCTTCTCGCCCGGATCAACGGCGAGACCCCTCTCGGCAACGAGCACGCCGTGCCCACCGAGATCCTTGTGCGCTCGTCGACCGGCCCGGCGCCGATTTCCGAATAGCGCTTGCAACACCCCTCCGAGCCGTGTATCTTCACTCAGCAGTTACCGGTAACAGCACATCTGTCGCCGATTGTTACCGCTAACGAATCCCACTCGACAATGGAGTCCCGCTGCAATGACGCACCCCGAAAACCCCGGCACGACGCCCGAGCGCTTCCTCTTCGGAGCCGCCTACTACCCGGAGTACCGCACCGAGCGGGACCCGGCCGACGACCTCGACCTGATGCAGCAGGCCGGCTTCACCGTGATCCGCGTCGGCGAGTCGGTCTGGTCGACCTGGGAGCCGAAAGACGGCGAGTTCGACCTCGAGTGGCTGCGCCCGACCCTCGACGCGGCACACGAGCGCGGCATCTCGGTGATCCTCGGAACCCCGACCTACGCCATTCCGCCGTGGCTGCAGACCCTGCACCCCGACCTGGCAGCCCACACGGCGACCGGTGTGCCGATGGGCTGGGGCGCGCGGCAGGAGATCGACTACGTCTCGCCCGTCTTCCGGCACTACGCCGAGCGGGTCATCCGCAAGGTCGTCGAGACGTACGCCTCGCATCCTGCCGTCGTCGGCTACCAGGTCGACAACGAGCCGGGTCTCGTGCTCTTCCACAACGACCACGTCTTCCACGGCTTCACAGATCGCCTGCGCGAGAAGTTCGGCACGCCCGAGGCGCTCACCGAGGAGTGGGGCCTGACCTACTGGTCGCACCGGCTCACCTCGTTCGACGACCTCTGGCGGCCCGACAACAATTCCTTCCCGCAGTACGACCTCGAATGGCGCCGCTACCAGGCCGACCTCACGAACGACTTCATCCACTGGCAGGCCGGGATCGTCCGCGAATACTCGACCCCCGACCAGTTCGTCACCACCTGCATCGCCTACCCGCGCCCCGCGCAGGACGACGTCAGCCTCGTCCGCGAGCTCGACGTCGTCGCCGGCAACCCGTACTACGACATGCAGGACGGCCTCGACCTGCTCGCCCCCGAGGTGGCACCGATCGGCTTCGCGGTCTCCGGCGTCGGCCGCTTCTTCCGTCAGGCCGACCGGATGTGGTCGGGCAAGCACGAGCGCTTCCTCGTCACCGAGACCGACGCGCAGTCGATCGGCGGTCACGCCTACAACCTGCCGCCCTACCCGGGGCAGCTCAAGCAGGCAGGGTTCGGCTTCGCCGCGCGCGGCGCGAAGATGGTCGAGTACTGGCACTGGCAGACGCTCAACCACGGCTTCGAGACGTACTGGGGTGGGGTGCTCCCCCACAGCGGCAAGCCCGGCCGCGTCTACGACGAGCTCAGCGGCCTCGGCCACGCCCTCGCCGCGGTGGGCCCGAGCCTTGCCGGCTACGTGCCCGACGCCGACGTCGCGCTGCTCTTCTCGAACGCCAGCAAGTGGGCGCTCGAGTACTTCCCTCCTCTCGCGTCGCCCGACGGCCACGGCGACCCGGCGTCGTACCAGCGCATCTTCGACGCCTTCCACTCCGGCGTCGTCGAGTCCGACCGCCAGTCCGTCATCGTCAACGACACCCAGCTCGGCGAGCTCGACCCCGCCGACTACGCCCGGCTGCACCCGGTGCTCGTCGTGCCGGCGCTCTACGTCTCGGAGGATGCGACGCTCGATTGGCTGCGCGACTACGTCGAATCGGGCGGCCACCTCGTGCTCGGCATCCGCTCGGCCTACGCCGACGAAAAGGCACGCGCGCGCAAAGAGGTCGCGCCGCCGCAGTTCACCGACCTCGCCGGCGTCTCCTACGCGGAATACACGAACCTCCGCACCCCACTGGCACTCGTCGGCGGCGCCGCAGGCTTCACGCTCTCGCCCGACGCCCACGCGACCGAGTGGGCCGACGGCCTGATCGTCGACGACGCCGAGGTGCTCGCCATCTACGACCACCCCGAGATCGGCCGTTTCCCGGCAATCACGACGAAGGCCTCAGGATCGGGACGCGTAACGTACGTGGGCACCGTGCCCAACGCCACCCTGGCCCGAGACCTGGCCGAGTGGCTCGTCCCCGACCCGAAGTCGGCCACCTGGGTCACGCACCCGGCCGGCCGTGTCACGACGGTCTCCGGTCTCGCCGACCGCGGCCGCATCCGGTTCGTCTTCAACTGGTCGCGCGACGAGGTGTCACTGACTGTCCCGACCGATGTGGTCGACCTCGAGTCGGGCGACGACGTCGCCGCCGGCACCGCCCTGACGCTCGGCGCACGCGACGTGCGCGTCTTCGCCGAGGCCCTCTGATCCTGCGATCCGCCCTTTCCGCTCCACCACCAACAGAAGGAAGTGAAATGCGTTCCACCACAGCAAGGCGCATCATGACGGCCGGCGCTGCTGCCGCCGCCATGTCGCTGCTCGTCGCGGGCTGCTCGTCGTCGTCGACGGGCGGCACGACCAGCACGAAGCCAGTGTCGGCTTCAGACGTCTCGAAGGCCATGAACACCCCCACCACCCTGAACTTCTGGACGTGGCTGCCGAACGTCACCACCGAAGTGGCGATGTTCGAGAAGAAGTACCCGAAGATCAAGGTCAACGTGAACAACGTCGGCCAGGGCGCCGCCCAGTACACGAAGCTCACCAATGCGATCTCGGCCGGCAAGGGCCAGCCGGACGTCGCCCAGGTCGAGTACCAGTACCTGCCGCAGTTCGAGCTCACGAAGAGCCTCCTCGACCTGTCGCCCTACGGCGCCTCGAAGCTGAAGTCGTCGTTCTCGCCGTCGACCTGGAACCAGGTCACGCAGGGCTCGGCCGTCTACGGCATCCCGCAGGACTCGGGCCCGATGGGCGACCTGTACCGCGCCGACATCCTGAAGAAGGCCGGCATCACGACCCCGCCCGCCACCTGGGACGACTTCGCGAAGGATGCCGTGACGGTCAAGGCCAAGACGGGCAGCTATCTCACCGACCTGCCGCCGAACGACGCCGGCGCCTACATCGGCCTCCTCTGGCAGGCCGGCGTCAAGCCGTTCGAGTACTCCGGCGGCAAGAACGTCACGGTGAACCTCGACACCGCCACCGCCCAGAAGGTCGGCACCTACTGGAACGACCTGCTGCAGAAGGACCTCGTCGCGGTCGACCCGAACTTCACCACGCAGTGGTACCAGGGCCTCGACAAAGGCACCTACGCGTCGTGGCTCACGGCCGCATGGGGCCCCGTCTTCCTCCAGGGCGAGGCGAAGGACACCGCGGGTCTCTGGAAGGCCGCGCCGTTGCCGCAGTACAGCACCACCTCGAACGTCTCGGCCAACCTCGGCGGCTCGACCGACGCGGTGCTGAACTCGACGAAGAACCCGATCGCCGCCTACGAGCTGGCCAAGTTCATCAACACCGATCAGCAGAGCATCGAGACGCTCAACACCAAGCAGTCGCTCTACCCGCCGCAGACGAGCCTCTTGAACAGCGCCTCGTTCAAGGCCCAGGCGGCCCCGTTCTACGGCGGCCAGAAGGTCAACGCCCTGTTCGCCGACATCACGAACACCGTCGACCCGAACTTCGAGTGGCCGCCCTTCATGGCCTACG
This sequence comes from Frondihabitans sp. PAMC 28766, assembly GCF_001577365.1. NCBI lineage: Bacteria > Bacillati > Actinomycetota > Actinomycetes > Micrococcales > Microbacteriaceae > Frondihabitans > Frondihabitans sp. PAMC 28766. Next base: position 2,295,963 of record NZ_CP014513.1, on the reverse strand, counting down.
TCTACTCGAGCTTCAACAACACGCTCGGCAAGGCCATCGCCGACAAGACCGACCTGAACGCCGGGCTCTCGGCCTGGCAGAAGTCGATCGTGTCGTACGCCAAGGGCCAGGGCTTCACCGTCAAGCAGTAGCGACCTCGGGCAGGAGGCCGCGCGCCGGCCTCCTGCCCACCCCTTCTTCTCCGTCACCTCACGAAAGGCCCCATCGTGACGACTCCAGCGACCACCGTCGCAGCCTCTCGACCGGCCCGGTCGGCCCGCCTCGGCCGGCCCACGCGCCGACCCTCGAGCGACAAGCGTCGGCAGCACATCGCCGCCTACGTGCTCATCGCCCCCTTCTTCGTCGTCTTCGCGGCGATGCTCGTCGTGCCGCTGTTCTATTCGGGCTACCTCAGCCTCTTCCAGACCAAGCTCGTCGGCGGCACCTCGTTCGTCGGCATCGCCAACTACGTCCGCGCCTTCACCGACAGCCAGTTCCTCGGCGGTCTCGGGCGGATGGGGCTCTTCCTCGTCATCCAGGTGCCGGTCATGGTGTGCCTCGCGCTCTTCGTGGCCCTCGCCATCGACTCGGGTCGCGCTCGAGCCTCCACGGGTGCCCGCCTGCTGATCTTCATCCCGTACGCCGTGCCGGGCGTCGTCGCGACGCTCCTCTGGGGCTACATCTACGGCGCCGACTTCGGGCCGATCACGCAGCTCTTCCAGTTCTTCCACATCCATGCGCCCAACCTGTTGAGCAACGCGAACGTGCTGGGCTCGCTGATGAACATCGTCACGTGGGAGTTCGTCGGCTACAACATGATCATCATGTACTCGGCCCTCCGGTCGATCCCGACCGAGCTCTACGAGGCCGCCGAGATCGACGGCGCCGGCCAGTTCCGGATCGCCTGGAGCATCAAGATCCCGTCCATCCGTCCGGCGATCATGCTGACCGTGATCTTCTCGATCATCGGCACCTTCCAGCTGTTCAACGAGCCGCAGTTGCTCTCGTCGATCGCCCCCAACGCGATCTCGTCGTCCTACACGCCGAACCTCTACGCCTACACGCTGGCGTTCGTCAACCACGACGTGAACTACGCCGCCACCATCGCCTTCGCCTTGGGATTCGTCATCATGATCATCTCGTTCATCGTCCAGATCGCGCAGCAGCGCCAGCAGCGCCGAGGAGCCTCCGAATGAGCGCCACCGCAACCGACCATCCTGTCGTCTCGACCCCGAGGGCCGCGCGACCGTCGCTGCGCCGCCACAGCAAGGGCCGGGCAGGATCCCAGCGCAGCAAGCTCCTCACCGTCATCCTCTGGGTGATCGCGGCCTACTTCCTGCTCCCCCTGATCTGGCTCGTCATCTCGGCGACGAAAGACAACAGCGACCTGTTCTCGACCTTCGGGTACTGGTTCGGCCACTTCAACCTGATCGCCAACGTCGAGTCGCTGTCGACCTACCAGGGCGGCATCTTCTGGCACTGGATGCTCAACACACTATTCTACGCGATCGTGAGCGCGGTGCTGGCGGCCTTCTTCGCGACGGCAGCCGGTTACGCCTTCGCGAAGTACGCCTTCCCCGGGTCACGGGCGCTCTTCTACAGCGTGCTCGGCGCCATCATGATCCCGACGACCGCTCTGGCGATCCCGACGTTCCTGCTCTTCTCTCGGGCCGGCCTGACCGACACCCCGCTCGCGGTGATCCTGCCGTCGCTCGTCAGCCCCTTCGGCGTCTTTCTGATGAGCGTCTACGCGGCCGACGCCGTCGACACGAGCCTGATGGAGGCTGCCAGGATCGACGGTGCGGGCGAGTTCCGGATCTTCTTCCAAGTCGCCCTGCGACTGCTCGGCCCCGGCATCGTCACCGTTCTGCTGTTCGCCCTGGTCGCGACGTGGAACAACTACTTCCTGCCGCTGATCATGCTGAACACGCAGACGCTGTTCCCGCTGACGGTCGGGCTCTCGCAGTGGGAGGCGGCGTCGTCGTCGGGTGGCGGCGGCTCGCAGGCGCTGTTCTCGAGCGTCATCACCGGGTCGCTGATCTCGATCCTGCCGCTCGTCATCGCCTTCCTCTACCTGCAGCGCTTCTGGCAGAGCGGCCTGTCGACCGGCGGCGTCAAGGGCTGAGCACTGCGGGTATATCGCGGCGCGGCGTCGGGCTCAGGCTCGGGCCGCGCCGCCGCCATGTCGAGCAGCTCGCGCGCGTGCTCGAGCCCGCTCTCGCTGTCGGGCAGGCCGGAGAGCAGCCGTGCCATCTCGGCGACGCGCTCGTCGCCCTGCAGCTGCTGGACGCTCGACGCGGTGACCGCGCCCGAAGCGTCTTTGACCACGCGGAGGTGGTTCGTCGCGAAGGCGGCGACCTGCGCGAGGTGCGTCACCACGATCACCTGAGCGCGCTCGGCCAGCAAGGCGAGGCGCCGCCCGATTTCGATCGCGGCCGAGCCGCCGACTCCCGCGTCGACCTCGTCGAAGACGAACGTGGGAACGTCGCTCGAGGCGGCCATGACGACCTCGATCGCGAGCATCACGCGCGAGAGCTCACCGCCCGAGGCACCGCGACCGAGGGGCCGGGGCTCGCTGCCGGAGTGCGGCCGCAGCAACAGCTCGACGCGGTCGGCCCCCGACGTGCCGAGCTCGTCGCGCGGCGTCACCTCGACGACGAGCTCGGCGCCCGACATCGCGAGAGCGGTCAGCTCGTCGCTCACGCGCCGGGACAGGTCGGCCCCGGATGCCACGCGCAGCTCGGTCACGGCCGCTGCGGCCCGAATCGCCTGGGCCTCGTGCTCGCCGACCTCGCGTTCGAGCTGCTCGACCCGGTCGTCGTCGCCGTCCAGTTCCATCAGGCGGCGTGAACCGTCGTCGAGCAGCCGCACGGCGTCGTCGAGCGTCGGCCCGTACTTGCGGACGAGTGCGCCGAGATCGGCGCGGCGGGCCTGGACGGCCTCGAGCTCGCGCGACGAGTCGGCGTCCAGCGACCCGAGATAGCTCGACAGGCGGGACGAGGTCTCGGAGACCTGCGCGCTGACCTCTGCCAGCAGGTCGGCGATGGCCCGCAGCTCGGGGTCGTGCTGCGAGACGTGCTCGACCTGGCGGCGGGCCTCTTCGACCATCGTCAGCACGTCGGGCGCGCCCTCGAGGGCCTCGCTCGACAGCACCTCGTGGGCGAGGCCGGCGGCCAGCCGGAGGTCTTCGGCGTTGCTCAGCCGCTCGGCCGAGGCGTCGAGCTCGACGTCTTCGGCGGGCTGCGGGGCGACGGCCTCGATCTCGTCGATGGCGGCCCGGAGGGTCGCCGCCTCGGCCAACCGCGCGTCGCGGTCACCGGTGATCTCGTCGAGCTCGGCCTGCGCGGCCTTCCAGGCGTCGAACGCCGCCCGGTAGGCGGCAAGCGCCGCGGCCAGAGGCACTCCGCCGTGCGCATCGACCGCCGAACGCTGCGCCGACTGTGACTTCAGGCGGATCTGCTCGGACTGCCCGTGCACCACGACGAGGTGGTCGGCGAGGTCGCCCAGCACGCCGACCGGGGCGCTCCGGCCCCCGACGACGGCGCGGCTTCGGCCTTCGCTCGACACGATGCGGCTGAGGAAGAGCTCACCGTCGTCGACGTCGCCGCCGGCATCGCGCACGCGCTCGGCGACCGGCCCGTCGTCTGGGATGCTCCAGCGCCCGTCGACGACGGCCTGCGGGCTGCCCGAGCGCACGGCGCCGCCGTCGGCACGTTGGCCGAGCAGCAGACCCAGCGCCGACACGACCATGGTCTTGCCTGCGCCCGTCTCGCCGGTGACGGCCGTGAAGCCGGGGCCGAGGGGCAGCGACGCCTGGCCGATCACGCCGAGGTCTCGGATGGAGATGTCTTCGATCATGCGGCGACCTGCGTCATAGGCCGTCCGTCCGCGGGCTCTGCGGGCCGCGCCAGCCGGTGACGGGCAGGTGGAACTTCGCGACGAGCCGGTCGGTGAACGGCGCACGCCGCAAACGCGCGAGACGCACGGGCTTCTTCGAGCGGCGGGCGACGACACGAGCGCCGGGCTCGAGCGTGTGAGCCCGGCGGCCGTCGCACCAGAGCACACCCGAGCCGTCGGTGCGGCTGAGCACCTCGACGGCGAACGACGACTCGGGGCCGACCACGAGCGGCCGCGCGAAGAGCGCGTGCGCGCTCAGCGGCACCAGGATCATCGCATCGACCTCAGGCCACACGACCGGGCCACCGGCCGAGAAGTTGTAAGCCGTCGACCCGGTCGGCGTCGACATGACCACGCCGTCGCAGCCGAACGACGACAGCGGCCGGCCGTCGACCTCGATCACGACCTCGAGCATCCGCTCGCGGGCGGCCTTCTCGACGGTGGCCTCGTTGAGGGCCCACGTGCTGAAGACCCGCTTGCCGTCGACCAGTACGTCGACGTCGAGCGCGAAACGCTCCTCGACCTCGTAGTCGAAGACCAGCACGCGCTGCACCGTGTCGTGAAGGTCTTCGCGCTCGCTCTCGGCGAGGAACCCCACGTGCCCGAGGTTGACGCCGACGATCGGCGCCCGCGTGCCGCGGACGAGTTCGGCTGCCCGCAGGATGGTGCCGTCGCCGCCCAGCACGATCACCGATTCGATGTCGTCGATCGACACGTCTTCCGACAGGATCTCGACGCCGTCGAACTCGGGCTCGGCCGCACGGATGTCGTCGTACTCGTCACGGGGCAGCACGGGTGCAACCGCGACGGCCGACAGGAGGGCGCATACCTCGAGGGCGGCGTCGATGGAGTCGCGCCGGCCGGTGTGGGACACGATCAGGATGTGCCGCTGCTTGCTGGTGGTGATGGCTCACCCTCCTGTCATGTCGTCGACCCGTGTGATCCATTCTGTCGGATTCACGCCCCGCCCGGCCGCGAGATGGATGCTGTACTCGCGGTTGCCGTTCGTACCGACGATCGGCGACGGCGAGACCCCGAGGGTGCCGAGCCCCAAGTCGTGCGCCGCCCAGAGCACACCGGTGACCGCGTCGGCCCGCAGCCGCTGGTCGTGCACGATGCCCTCGCGGATGCCCTGGCGACCCACCTCGAACTGCGGCTTGACGAGCAGCACGAAGTCGGCGCCGGCCGGCACGCTCGCGACCAGCGCCGGAAGCACCAGGGGCAGCGAGATGAACGAGAGGTCGCCGACGACCAGATCGATGTCGGCTCGGGCCGGCGCGAGCGAGGTGAGCTGCTCGGCCGTGAGATAGCGGGCGTTGACGCCTTCGACAGTCGTCACCCGCGAGTCGCTGCGGATCGCGGGGGCGAGCTGCGCGTGGCCCACGTCGAGGGCCACGACCGACGAGGCGCCGCGCTCGAGCAGCACCTGCGTGAAGCCGCCGGTCGAGGCGCCCACGTCGAGAGCGGCCCGGCCGCGCGGGTCGACCCCGAACTCGTCGAGCGCGCCCACGAGCTTATGGGCCGCGCGGCTGACGTAGTGGTCGAGCCCCGCGACCTCGATGGTCTGCGACGCGCGCGTCGGCGACGAGGCCTTGAGCACGGGCCGGCCGTCGACCGTCACGAGGCCGTCGGCCAGGATGCGATGGGCGTGGGTTCGCGATCGGGCCAGACCTCGCGAGGTGAGCGCGACGTCGAGCCGCTCTGCGCCACCGGCCGCCGGAGAGTCAGAACTCAACGCGCGGTGGACCCGGGGTCGTCGAGAGCGGCACGCAGCTCGTCGTGGATCTGCGCGAACGCGGTCGCACGCTGATCGAGCGGCTGCCCGTCGATGACGTTCAGCCGCGAGATCAGCCCGTCGACCGTGTCGTTGTCTTCTGCCATGATCAAGCCACACTAACGGAGGCCGCCGACAGCGGCGGTCGACTCTCCACAGGCTCGCGAGCCGACCTCCCTCGCGTGCAGCCCTACTTCTCGTACAGGCCCGAGTCGACGTCGAGCCCCCAGATCATCAGACCGCTCCCCCACACGGCAGCCGCCCCCGCTCGCAGCAGGTCGGTCGGCGAGGTGCCCGCCTCGACGATCACCACGCGGTTGCCACGCAGTGCGACGCTGGAGGCGCCGACCGTGAACACACGAGCGCCCTGTGATCCTGCGCTCTCGGTCGTCGCGGGGTACTCCTCGTGGAGCTGACGCAGGTCTTCCAGGACGAAGTCGGGTCGGCTGCCTTCGGGGGCCGCGAGCACCTGCTTGGCCTTGTCGATGCCCGTCAGCACGAGCACGGAGGGGATGCCGGCCTTGTTTGCTCCGACGACGTCGGTGTCGAGACGGTCGCCGATGAAGATCGGGTGCTTCGCACCGAAGCGCTCGACCGCGGCGTCGAAGATCGCCTTCTCGGGCTTGCCGGCGACGGTCGGCAGCTTGCCGACGGCAGTGTGCACGGCCGAGACCAGCGTGCCGTTGCCGGGGGCGATGCCGCGCTCCTGCGGGATCGTCCAGTCCTGGTTCGTCGCCACCCACGGGATGTCTTCGGCGAGGGCGAACGAGGCCTCCGCGAGGTCCTTCCAGCCGACCTCGGGTGCGAATCCCTGCACGACGGCGGCCGGCTTGTCGTCGGCCGACCGCACCACTTCGAATCCTGCCGACTCGACAACGCTCGTCAGCCCGTCGCCGCCGACCACGAGGATCGACGAGCCCTTCGGTACCAGGTCGACGAGAAGGCGGATCGCCGCCTGCGGAGACGTGACGACGTCGTCGCCCGAGACCGTCAGCCCGAAGCCGCTCAGCTGCGCGGCGACGGTCTCGGCCGTGCGCGAGGCGTTGTTGGTGATGTAGCCGATGCGGATGTGCTCGGCCGCCTGATTGAGGCTCTCGACGGCGTGCGGGACGGCGTTGCGCCCTGTGTAGACCACACCGTCCAGATCCGTCAAGATGACGTCGACGCCATCGAGCAGGCGGCGCGACTCACTCGCGGGGCTCGTCGCCTTCGTCGGACTCTTCGGGTTCTCCGGGCGCTGCGGGCTCGTCGGGCTCGTCGGGCTCGTCGGGCTCATCGCCGAGCTCGGCTGCGGGCTCGCCGTCTCCGCTGAGCTCGTCGTCGAGGGCGACGTCGTCTCCGTCGAACCCTTCGAGCTCTTCTTCCACGATCTCGACAGTTTCACGGTCCTCCTCGATGTCCAGGGTGTTCAGTGCCGCACGGGCCCGGCGGGCCAGGGCGAACCAGTCGGCCGCCTCGTCGGCGCGCTCGAGCTCTTCGAGCACGGTGCCGTAGGCGTCGAAGAGGTCGGGGCTGTAACCGTAGGCGCGGGTGCGATCCAGCTGCGGAATCTCGAGCTCGCGGAGAGCGACGTCCGTCTGGCCGAGGTCGAGCCGCGCACCCGACATGGCGATCGCGAGCGACACCCGCACCGGCACCTCGAGCGTCTCGATGTCGACCGAGCGGCCGAGCTCGAGAGCACGATCCGGGCGCTCGAGACCACGCTCACTGTCGACCATGAGAGGCAGTTGGTCGTTGCGGCCCGAGATGCGGCGGTAGGTGCGCAGTTCGCGCAGCGTCAACGCGTAGTCCTCGAGGGCGTAGGCAGTGATGGCTATCGTCTCGCGGACGACGGCGATGCGGCCGGCGCGACGACCGGCAGCCTGGGCGTGCTGGTGAGCGAGCGCAGGATCCTCGTCGATCACCTGCCCTGCCATCACGAGGTGACGCGCCACGAAGTCGGCGTTCTCTTTGCTCAGTGTCTTCAGCTCGGCGCGGGCCACCTTGTCGAGCTGCCGCGGTTCGATCTCGTCGGGCAGGTGCGGCTCGAACTGCCGGGGTCGGACGGAGCGCAGGCCCAGCGGGTCACGGTCCTCCCACTGCCCTCCGCCGTCGCGAGAGTCACGGCCCGAACGCGAGCCGCGATCGGAGCCGGGCCGGTCCGAGCCGGGCCGTTCGGAGCGGGGGCCGCCTGAGCGCGGGGAGCCGCTTCGCGGACGGTCGTAGCCGGGACGGTCGTAGCCGGGGCGGTCGCCGTCAGAGCGACCCGTCCCAGGGCGGTCGCCGTTGGGGCGGCCCGTTGAAGGTCGACCTGTGCCGGGGCGACTCGTCGGCGGACGCCCGCCGCTCGCGCGGTCGTCACGGGGACGGCTGCCAGACGGACGATCGGAAGCCGGCCGGCCGCGCTGCGGTCGACCCTCCTCGGGACGGTCACGGTAGCCACCGCGTGGCGCGCCCGAGGGGCCGTCTCCGCGGGGAGGGCGTGACGATGCCGGGCGGTCGCCGGAGGGACGGCCGTTGGCGGGGCGATCCTGCCACGGGCGCGCAGGTCGGTCGGACCCTCCCCTGGGCGGCCGAGGGCTCCATGTGCGCTCCCCCCCTCGGTCGTTGCGGTCGCCCGGGCGCCGGTCGTCGCCACCGCGGTTGTCGCCACCGCGGTTGTCGCCACCGCGGTTGTAGGGCGGTCGGCTGCCGCGTGCCGGCGAACCGTCGCGGCCGGGTCGACCACCGTCTGGTCTCTCACCACGGCCACGTGCGGGCCCGCTGTCACCCCTATTGCTGTCGGATCCGCCGTCGCGGTCGCGCGGACGCTTCTCGTTGTCGTCATCGCGATCGCTCACGGGGTGCTCCTCAAAATCTGTGGGCGCACGGTCGGCCGTGCGTCGATGTCTGCCGGGGTGCCGATGGTCGTCGGCGGGGCCTGCTGTGGTGTTGTCCCCACAGACTAACAGGCCGTCTCAACGGCGCTTAAACGCAGAAAAGGCCACCCGTGTGGGGTGGCCTTTGCTGGTGCTGCACCAGTTGGTGGAGCGAAGGTGAGTCCGGCGGTGTCCTACTCTCCCACAAGGTCCCCCTTGCAGTACCATCGGCGCTGAGAGTCTTAGCTTCCGGGTTCGGAATGTGACCGGGCGTTTCCCTCTCGCTATGGCCGCCGAAACACTAGGTCGTAACGTGCGCGGTGCGCCGGTACGAAGTCTGTGTTCCAGGCTGCGTCGTTCACACGACACATAGCTCTGTCTTCTGTTGTATTTTCTGATTCTGTTGTGTTTTCTGTTCCGTGCAACGGTCGGTCCGACCGTTTTCCGGGAACCACATAGTGGACGCGAACATCACCGCCCAACCCGCAGAACGAAGGGGTTGGGGTGTTGTCAAGTTATCGGCTTATTAGTACCGGTCAGCTCCACGAGTCGTTAGTCCTCGCTTCCACATCCGGCCTATCAACCCAGTAGTCTAGCTGGGAGCCTCTCCCCCCGAAGGGGATGGAAATCTCATCTCGAAGCCGGCTTCCCGCTTAGATGCTTTCAGCGGTTATCCGTTCCGAACGTAGCTAATCAGCGGTGCTCTTGGCAGAACAACTGACACACCAGAGGTTCGTCCATCCCGGTCCTCTCGTACTAGGGATAGATCTTCTCAAATTTCCTACGCGCGCAGCGGATAGGGACCGAACTGTCTCACGACGTTCTAAACCCAGCTCGCGTACCGCTTTAATGGGCGAACAGCCCAACCCTTGGGACCTACTCCAGCCCCAGGATGCGACGAGCCGACATCGAGGTGCCAAACCATGCCGTCGATATGGACTCTTGGGCAAGATCAGCCTGTTATCCCCGAGGTACCTTTTATCCGTTGAGCGACAGCGCTTCCACAAGCCACTGCCGGATCACTAGTCCCGACTTTCGTCCCTGCTCGACTTGTCAGTCTCACAGTCAAGCTCCCTTGTGCACTTACACTCGACACCTGATTGCCAACCAGGTTGAGGGAACCTTTGGGCGCCTCCGTTACTTTTTAGGAGGCAACCGCCCCAGTTAAACTACCCACCAGGCACTGTCCCAGAACCGGATCACGGTTCGTAGTTAGATATCCAAAGTGACCAGAGTGGTATTTCAACAATGACTCCACCCGAACTAGCGTCCGAGCTTCACCGTCTCCCACCTATCCTACACAAGCCACTCCGAACACCAATACCAAGCTGTAGTAAAGGTCACGGGGTCTTTCCGTCCTGCTGCGCGTAACGAGCATCTTTACTCGTAGTGCAATTTCGCCGAGTTCGCGGTTGAGACAGCTGGGAAGTCGTTACGCCATTCGTGCAGGTCGGAACTTACCCGACAAGGAATTTCGCTACCTTAGGATGGTTATAGTTACCACCGCCGTTTACTGGGGCTTAAATTCTCAGCTTCGCCTTGCGGCTAACCGTTCCTCTTAACCTTCCAGCACCGGGCAGGCGTCAGTCCGTATACATCGTCTTGCGACTTGGCACGGACCTGTGTTTTTAGTAAACAGTCGCTTCCCACTGGTCTCTGCGGCCTTTCCCGCTCCCGGAGTAAATCCGTTCACGGTTCCGGCCCCCCTTCTCCCGAAGTTACGGGGGCATTTTGCCGAGTTCCTTAACCACGATTCTCTCGATCTCCTTGGTATTCTCTACCTGACCACCTGAGTCGGTTTGGGGTACGGGCAGCTAGAACCTCGCGTCGATGCTTTTCTCGGCAGCATAGGATCACTGAATTCCCCCAATCGGGGTACGCATCGGATCTCAAGCATCATTGACGACGGATTTGCCTATCGTCAGCCCTACATCCTTACACCAGGTTCACCTTACGGATACCATCGCCTGGCTCAGCTACCTTCCTGCGTCACACCTGTTAATACGCTAAACGCACCAGCATGGGGTCGAGCGTTAGACCGGCCGGCATCACCCCGAAGGGATCCACTCAGCCGGGTTAGGACTCTTAGCACCACTGGATTATCTTGGGCGGTTCTTCGCCGGTACGGGAATATCAACCCGTTGTCCATCGACTACGCCTGTCGGCCTCGCCTTAGGTCCCGACTTACCCAGGGCGGATTAGCCTGGCCCTGGAACCCTTGGTCTTTCGGAGGACGGGTTTCTCACCCGTCTTTCGCTACTCATGCCTGCATTCTCACTCGTGTAGCGTCCACGGCTGGTTTCCACCGCCGCTTCACTCGCCACACGACGCTCTCCTACCACTCCGTACGACTGGACCACGAAGGCCTGTCAAAAATACGAAATCTACAACTTCGGTGGTGTGCTTGAGCCCCGTTACATTGTCGGCGCGGAATCACTTGACCAGTGAGCTATTACGCACTCTTTCAAGGGTGGCTGCTTCTAAGCCAACCTCCTGGTTGTCTCTGCAACTCCACATCCTTTCCCACTTAGCACACGCTTAGGGACCTTAGTTGGTAGTCTGGGTTGTTTCCCTCTCGACGATGAAGCTTATCCCCACCGTCTCACTGCTGCGCTCTCACTTACCGGCATTCGGAGTTTGGCTGACGTCAGTAAGCTTTTGGGCCCCATCGGCCATCCAGTAGCTCTACCTCCGGCAAGAAACACGCAACGCTGCACCTAAATGCATTTCGGAGAGAACCAGCTATCACGAAGTTTGATTGGCCTTTCACCCCTATCCACAGCTCATCCCCTCCATTTTCAACTGAAGTGGGTTCGGTCCTCCACGACGTCTTACCGTCGCTTCAACCTGGCCATGGATAGATCACTTCGCTTCGGGTCTAGGACATGCGACTGAATCGCCCTATTCAGACTCGCTTTCGCTACGGCTACCCCTCACGGGTTAACCTCGCCACATATCGCTAACTCGCAGGCTCATTCTTCAAAAGGCACGCTGTCACCCCTACTAAGGAGGCTCCAACGGTTTGTAAGCAAACGGTTTCAGGTACTATTTCACTCCCCTCCCGGGGTACTTTTCACCTTTCCCTCACGGTACTTGTCCGCTATCGGTCATCTGGGAGTATTTAGGCTTATCAGGTGGTCCTGACAGATTCACACGGGATTTCTCGGGCCCCGTGCTACTTGGGATCCACGTCCAGCCAGCAACACCATTTCGGCTACGGGGTTGGCACCCTCTATGACCCGGCTTTCAATCCGGTTCGCCTATAATGCGCTGTAACTGCTCCTGTCCGGCAGAACAGGACGACATGTCCCACAACCCCGACCATGCAACGACCGCCGTCTATCACACATGACCGGTTTAGCCTCTTCCGATTTCGCTCGCCACTACTCACGGAATCACTGTTGTTTTCTCTTCCTGTGGGTACTGAGATGTTTCACTTCCCCACGTTCCCTCTACCCGCCCTATATATTCAGGCGGGAGTCACCAGGTACGCACGCGCCCTAGCGGGGTTTCCCCATTCGGAGACCCTCGGATCACAGCTCGATTATCAGCTCCCCGAGGCTTATCGCAGATTTCTACGTCCTTCTTCGGCTCCAGATGCCAAGGCATCCACCGTTTGCTCTTAAAAACTTGACCACAAAGAACCACGCCACAACGCACCCCCGAAGAGGCCCGACATGACGCGGTAAATCAGTGTTATCTCGTTACCCCAACAGACACGCTGCTGGGGAAGAAATTGCACTCACATACTCACCTCACTCCAGACCCGAAAGCCTGTCGCCGGCAAGCACATAAGATGCTCGCGTCCACTGTGTAGTTCTCAAAAAACCGGCGGACCCAGGAACAACCGGCAATAAATGCCCTCGAACCTGGTCCGTCAGAGGAGTTCAACCAAACAACTGCTCTACGCAGCCGGCTGGTTCGGTCCCTCAGGACCCAACAACGTGCACGCCCCCAAACACCCAGCCTCACACCGTTCCAAACCCCCGAAGAAGCCGTACTAAGCACAAGACCTTCGCTTCGAAGGCCACTGTCAATGTTCCACCCATGAGCGCCACCCACAGACATTCGCTGCAGTGTGACTTGACCAGTTGATCCCCGTGACTGGATGTACGCAAAGTACAGTCCGCGGGGCTGGTGCATGCTCCTTAGAAAGGAGGTGATCCAGCCGCACCTTCCGGTACGGCTACCTTGTTACGACTTAGTCCTAATCACCGATCCCACCTTCGACAGCTCCCTCCCACAAGGGGTTGGGCCACCGGCTTCGGGTGTTACCGACTTTCATGACTTGACGGGCGGTGTGTACAAGGCCCGGGAACGTATTCACCGCAGCGTTGCTGATCTGCGATTACTAGCGACTCCGACTTCATGAGGTCGAGTTGCAGACCTCAATCCGAACTGAGACCGACTTTTTGGGATTCGCTCCACCTTACGGTATTGCAGCCCTTTGTATCGGCCATTGTAGCATGCGTGAAGCCCAAGACATAAGGGGCATGATGATTTGACGTCATCCCCACCTTCCTCCGAGTTGACCCCGGCAGTCTCCTATGAGTTCCCACCATAACGTGCTGGCAACATAGAACGAGGGTTGCGCTCGTTGCGGGACTTAACCCAACATCTCACGACACGAGCTGACGACAACCATGCACCACCTGTATACCGACCTTGCGGGGCGACCATCTCTGGACGTTTCCGGTATATGTCAAGCCTTGGTAAGGTTCTTCGCGTTGCATCGAATTAATCCGCATGCTCCGCCGCTTGTGCGGGCCCCCGTCAATTCCTTTGAGTTTTAGCCTTGCGGCCGTACTCCCCAGGCGGGGAACTTAATGCGTTAGCTGCGACACAGAAACCGTGGAATGGCCCCTACATCTAGTTCCCAACGTTTACGGCATGGACTACCAGGGTATCTAATCCTGTTCGCTCCCCATGCTTTCGCTCCTCAGCGTCAGTTACGGCCCAGAGATCTGCCTTCGCCATCGGTGTTCCTCCTGATATCTGCGCATTCCACCGCTACACCAGGAATTCCAATCTCCCCTACCGCACTCTAGTCTGCCCGTACCCACTGCAGGCTGGGGGTTGAGCCCCCAGATTTCACAGCAGACGCGACAAACCGCCTACGAGCTCTTTACGCCCAATAATTCCGGACAACGCTTGCACCCTACGTATTACCGCGGCTGCTGGCACGTAGTTAGCCGGTGCTTTTTCTGCAGGTACCGTCACTCAGAATAAATTCATTCGCTTCTTCCCTACTAAAAGAGGTTTACAACCCGAAGGCCGTCATCCCTCACGCGGCGTTGCTGCATCAGGCTTTCGCCCATTGTGCAATATTCCCCACTGCTGCCTCCCGTAGGAGTCTGGGCCGTGTCTCAGTCCCAGTGTGGCCGGTCACCCTCTCAGGCCGGCTACCCGTCGTCGGCTTGGTGAGCCATTACCTCACCAACTACCTGATAGGCCGCGAGTCCATCCTTGACCAAAAAATCTTTCCACCCCCAACCGATGCCGGTAGGGGTCATATCCGGTATTAGACGTCGTTTCCAACGCTTATCCCAGAGTCAAGGGCAGGTTACTCACGTGTTACTCACCCGTTCGCCACTAATCCCCCCAGCAAGCTGGGGATCATCGTTCGACTTGCATGTGTTAAGCACGCCGCCAGCGTTCGTCCTGAGCCAGGATCAAACTCTCCGTAAAAGAAAAACACCACCACCCACCCAAAAGCAGATGGCAGCAAGTTTGATGCTGACCAAAAGAACAAAACAATCTGACGATTGTTGTCCATTCAATCTCAAAGAAACCCAACACCCAGACACCACAACTCCAAAGGAGAAACAGTAAACCCAGATGCCGAGGTATAAATTGGCATTTGACAATGTGCACGCTGTTGAGTTCTCAAGGACCAAACGCACCCCAAACCCACCCTGACCAGCAGGACTTCGTCGGAGGCAACTTTGAAACCTTATCCACCCTGTCGGGCCCTGTCAAACCGTGTGAAACACGATGTCCGACTAGACTTCCGCTGGCCCAAAGGCCGTCAGCATCTGGTGTGAACCAGAGGGTGAAGACTTGCAATCCTACTCACAACCCCTTCGACTCACAAGTGAGGAAGAAGGGAGAGGATGTCCCCGCTTGAGGCCCGGGCTTGCCGTTCCTTTGGGGTGACAGGTAGAAACAATACGGGCGGCCCGGGGTCGGGGCAAATCCTGCTCGCATCCCGGGCGTGTCGCATCCTGACCGCCCGGAATCGCGCGGGTCAGGGGGCGAGGGTGACGCCGGCCAGGGTCTTCTTGCCTCGCCGCAGCACTGCGTGCCCACCACCGAGAACGAGACTAGAGATCGGAGTCGCCTCGTCAGATACTCGCTCGTTGTTGACGTAGACGCCGCCCTCGGCGGCGGCACGGCGAGCTGCGCCCAGGGACGCGACCAACCCCGTGGCCACCAGGGCCTGCGACACCGTCGTCGTCGCATCGATCGATGCGTGCGGCAACTCGGCGATCGCCGCTTCGAGCACGTCGACCGGCAGCACGGCGAGGTCGCCCTGCCCGAACAGCGCAGCCGAGGCATCGATGGCAGCCTGCGCCGCCTCGGCTCCGTGCACCAGTGCGGTCACCTCGAGGGCGAGTCGCTTCTGGGCTTCACGCGCGAACGGTCGTGACTCCACCGCCGAGGCGAGCTCGTCGATCTCGGCACGGCTCAAGAACGTGAAGATCTTGAGCCGCTCGATCACATCGGCATCGTCGGAGTTGAGCCAGAACTGGTAGAACGCGTACGGCGATGTCATCGACGGGTCGAGCCAGATGGCGTTGCCTTCGCTCTTGCCGAACTTCGTGCCGTCGGAGTTGGTGATCAGCGGCGTTCCGATGGCATGCACGGACACCCCCTCGGACCGCCGGATCAGCTCGGTGCCACTCGTGAGGTTGCCCCACTGGTCGCTGCCCCCGGTCTGCAGCACGCAGTCGTAGGCGCGGTAGAGCTCTCGGTAGTCGAGCCCCTGCAGGATCTGGTAGCTGAACTCGGTGTAGCTGATGCCCGCGTCCGAGTTCAGCCGCGCACTGACGGCGTCTTTCTTGATCATGGTGTTCACACGGAAGTTCTTGCCGATGTCACGTAAGAACTCGATGGCGCTGAGCGGTTCGGTCCAGTCGAGGTTGTTGACCACCCGGAGGCCGTTGTGGCCCGACGGTTCGAGGAACTTCGTCACGTGCACCCGGATGCGCTCGACCCATTCGGCCGTCTGCTCGCGAGTCTTCAACGTGCGCTCTGCCGTGGGCCGCGGATCGCCGATGAGGCCGGTCGAGCCGCCGACGAGACCCAACGGTTTGTGGCCGGCGAGTTGCAGGCGCCGCATCAGGAGCAGCTGCACGAGGTTGCCGAGGTGCAGGCTCGGCGCTGTCGGGTCGAATCCGCAGTAGAACGTGATCGGGTCGCCGCCGAGCAGCTCGCGCAGAGCCTCCGCATCGGTCGAGACGTGCACCAGCCCGCGATACACGATCTCGTCCCAGACGTTGTCGAAGGTCGGATCGTTCGCTTGGGAGGCCAGGATGTCGGCCGTCGTCTGACTCGTCACACCGTGAGTTTACCGGGGGCGACGGCGAACGGTGGCCGGGCGGTAGGGCGAGACCGTCGGGTCGTCGAGGAAGAATCGCCAGGAGTACGCGTCGGTGCCCGCGTGACCGGACACACCGACTCGCGGCCCTGTCAGAATCCTGTCGCTGGGACGCGTCGGGAACAGCAGCGAGAACGGGGGCGTCGACACCGACGAGCCGTCGTCGCCGAGCGAGACGCCGAGCACGGTGCCCAGGCGGCCGGGGCCCCGGGCCAGGTCGACGTCGCCGCGGGAGGCGGGCCGGCGCGAGCGCGCGACCTCCAGCCCGTCGACGACCTCGCCGGCTCGGAGCAGAACGCCAGAGGGCGAACCGACCGGCCCGCAGACGATGTTGACGCAGCGGTGGATGCCGTACGACAGGTAGACGTAGAGCGTGCCGGGAGGGCCCCACATGCTGCGCGTGCGCGGGGTCGGGCCTCGGTGCGCGTGCGACCCGGGATCCTGCCCCTCGCCCGCGTACGCCTCGACCTCGGTGAGCCGGATCGCGACCGGGCCCGCCCGGAAGACCGCCCCGAGCAGCGACGGGGCTGCCTCGGGGGCCGGGCGGGCCAGCGGGTCGATCATGAAGCTGCGGCTCTAGAAGAACTTCTGGCCGGTCGCGACCGTGTAGATGATCGCGCCGACCACCACGACGATGGCGACCACCAGGATCGTCCAGAACAGCCACGGGCGGTGCTGCGACTGCCGGCGCTCGCGAGCCATCAGCGCACCGCCTGCGGGTCGAGGGCGCTCACCAGGTCGCGCACTCGCGCCGTGAGAGCGGCCAGCTGCTCGGCGACTCGCACCGGCGCAGTGCCTCCGACACCGTCGCGGCTCGCCACGGCACCCTCGATCGTCAGGACCGCGCGGACACCCGGTGTCAGGTGCGGCGAGACCGACAGGTACTGGTCGTCGGTCGGCTCGTCGAGGTCGAGGTCGTTCTGCTCGCAGAACTGAACCAGCGACCCGCTGATCTCGTGGGCGTCCCGGAAGGGCACGCCCTGCTTGACCAGCCACTCGGCCACGTCTGTCGCGAGCGAGAAGCCCTGCGGGGCCAGCGCCGCCATGCGATCGACGTCGAACTCGAGGGTCGCCACCATGCCGGCGAAGGCGGGCAGCAGCACCTCGAGTTGCGTGACCGTGTCGAACACCGGCTCTTTGTCTTCTTGGAGATCCCGGTTGTACGCCAACGGCAACCCCTTGAAGGTGGCCAGGAGGCCGGTCAGGTTGCCGATGAGACGCCCCGACTTGCCGCGCGCGAGCTCGGCGATGTCGGGGTTCTTCTTCTGCGGCATGATCGACGACCCGGTCGAGAAACCGTCGTGCAACCGCACGAAGCCGAACTCGCGAGTGTTCCAGAGGATGATCTCTTCGGCCAGGCGCGACAGGTCGATGCCGATCGACGCGGTGACGAAGGCGAACTCGGCGACGACGTCGCGACTCGCGGTGGCGTCGATGGAGTTCTCGGTCGTGCGGGCGAAGCCGAGCTCGCGGGCGACGAGCGCAGGATCCAGACCCAGCGACGATCCGGCCAGCGCACCCGAGCCGTACGGCGAGGCGGCCGCGCGAGCCTGCCAGTCGCGCAGGCGCTCGAGGTCGCGCACCAGGGGCCAGGCGTGGGCTAGGAGGTGATGCGCCAGGAGGACCGGCTGGGCGTGCTGCAGGTGGGTGCGGCCGGGCATGATCGCGCGATCGTGTGTCGTCGCCTGGCTCACGATCGCGTCGATGACGCCGACGACGAGGTGCGCGATCACTCGGCCGTGATCGCGCAGATACATGCGCACGAGCGTGGCGATCTGGTCGTTACGGCTACGGCCGGCGCGGAGCTTGCCGCCGAGCTCGGGCCCGGCGATCGTGACCAGGTGCCGCTCGAGTGCCGAGTGCACGTCTTCGTCGGACTCGGCGGCGGAAATGCTGCCGTCGAGGACGCCCTGCTCGAGCGAGTCGAGCGCGGCGAGCATGCCCGCGAGCTCGTCGTCGGTCAGATAGCCGGCGGAGGCCAGGGCCTTCGCGTGGGCTCGGGAGCCCGCGATGTCGTAGGGCGCCAGCTGCCAGTCGAACTGCGTCGACTTCGAGAGGGCCTGCAGCTCGAGGCTGGGGCCGGAGGCGAACCGGCCGCCCCACAGGGCGCCAGCCTCGGCCGCGCGGGACGGAGTGTTGTCGGCCATGGCGCTACTGCTCGAGGATCCAGGCGAGGAGGGCCTTCTGGGCGTGCAGACGATTCTCGGCCTCGTCCCAGATGACGCTGCGCGGGCCGTCGATCACGTCGGCGTCGACCTCGTAGCCGCGGTCGGCCGGAAGGCAGTGCATGAAGATGGCGTCGGCGTCGGCCTGGTCCATCAGCGCCTGGTCGACCTTGTACGAGCCGAAGGTCGCGACGCGGTGCTCCTTCTCGCTCTCTTTGCCCATCGAGACCCACGTGTCGGTGACGACGACGTCGGCACCGGCGACTGCCTCGGCAGCAGACGTGAGCACGGTGATCGAGCCGCCGGTCGCGCTCGCCCTCGCCGTGGCATCCTGCACCACCTGGCTGTCGGGGGCGAACTCGGCGGGAGCTCCGATGCGGACGTGCATGCCCGCCGTCGCGCCGGCCAGTAGGTACGACTGCGCCATGTTGCATCGACCGTCGCCGACGAACGCGACGGTGAGGCCCTGGAGGGCACCCTTCGCCTCGCGGATCGTCAGCAGATCGGCGAGCAGCTGGCACGGGTGGAAGTCGTCGCTCAGCGCATTGACGACAGGCACCATGGCGCCGTTGGCCATCTCTTCGAGGCCGGCCTGCGCGTAGGTTCGCCAGACGATCGCGGCGACCTGACGCTCGAGCACGCGCGCCGTGTCGTTCGGAGTCTCTTTGCCGCCGAGCTGGCTCGACGCCGTCTCGAGGATCAGCGGCTGGCCGCCGAGATCGGCGATGCCGACGGCGAACGAGACACGTGTGCGGGTCGATGATTTGTCGAAGATGACGGCGACCGTCTGCGGCCCCGCGAGGGGGCGTTCGCTCCAGCGATCCGCCTTGAGCACGGCTGCGCGATCGAGGATCGCCGTCTGCTCGGCCTGGCTCAAATCGTCGTCGCGGAGGAAGTGCCGGGTCATTCGAGACCTTTCAGAACGGAGGCGAAGATCTCGGCGAACTCGGCGATCTCGTCGTCGCCGACGATCAGCGGCGGCGCGATGCGGATGCTGGAGTCGTTGGCGGCATTGATGATGAGGCCGGCTGCGAGAGCCGCGTCGGAGACCTCGTGAGCGATGGCTTCGTGCAGGCCCACGCCGATCAGGAGGCCCCGGCCGCGGATCTCCTTCACGTGCGGAGAGTCGATCGCGGCGATGGCGGCGCGGATCTGCTCGCCGCGCACCTTCGCGTTCTCGATGAGGCCGGCGCCCTCGATCTCGCCGAGCACCGCGTTGGCCGCAGTCGTCGCGAACGGGTTGCCGCCGAAGGTCGAGCCGTGCTGACCCGCCTCGAACAGGTCGGACGTGTCGCCGAAGGTCACCAGGGCGCCGATGGGCACGCCGCCGGCGATCCCCTTCGCGATGGTGATGGCATCCGGAACGATTCCGAGCTGCTGGAAGGTGAACCAGGTGCCCGTGCGGCCGACACCGGTCTGGATCTCGTCGAGGATCAGAAGCGAGCCGTGCTTGGCGGTGAGCTCGCGGGCTTTCTCGATGAAGCCCTCGGGGAGGTCGACGACGCCGGCCTCGCCCTTGATCGGCTCGATGATGATGCCGGCGACATGGTCGTCGAACGCGTGCTCGAGAGCCTCGATGGACGTCTCGATGTGCTCGACGCCCGGCACCATCGGCTCGAATGCCTCGCGGAGGGCCGGCTTGCCCGTGAGCGCCAGGGATCCCATGGTGCGACCGTGGAAGGCGTTCTGGAGCGCCAGGATGCGCGTCTTCTGGCCGTTGCCCTTGTTGAGGCGCAGGAGTTTGAAGGCCGCCTCGTTGGCCTCGGCGCCGGAGTTGCCGTAGTAGACCCGGCCGCGCTCGCCCGCACCGGTGATGCGCTTGAGGCGCTCGGCCAGCTCGACCTGCGACGGCGTGGCGAAGTAGTTGGAGACGTGGATCAGCGTCGCGGCCTGCTTCGACAGAGCCTCGACGACGACCGGGTGGGCGTGGCCGAGCGAGTTGACGGCGATGCCGGCGAGGAAGTCGAGGTACTTCTTGCCGTCGACGTCCCAGACGTAGCAGCCGTCGCCGCGCTCCAGCATGATCTTCGGAGTCGACAGGGACTTCATGATGCTGTCACCGAAACGGCGCTGCCACGTTCCTTCGATGGTCGGGGTGGTGGTGGTCATGACTGTCCCTTCTTCTGATCGTGCTGGATGGCAACGGGATTCTTGGGCTTCCCGTTGGGGATGACCTCGGTGCCCGCACCGCGCTGGGTGAAGATCTCGAGGAGGATGGAGTGCGGGATGCGACCGTCGATGATGGTGGCCCCGCCGACGCCCGCGACGACGGCGTCGAGGCAGGCGGTCATCTTGGGGATCATGCCGCTCTCGAGGCTCGGCAGCATCTCGGTGAGCTCGTCGACCGAGATCAGCGCGACGAGCGAGTCGCGGTTCGGCCAGTCGGCGTAAAGGCCGGGGACGTCGGTCAGCATGATGAGCTTCGACGCCTGCAGCGCGATGGCGAGGGCCGCGGCCGCCGCATCGGCGTTGACGTTGAGAGCGGAAGCAGGATCGGCGTCGTCCACGGCTATCGAGGAGACGACGGGGATGCGCCCCGCCTCGATCTCGGCGAGGACGCGGGTCGGGTCGACACGGGTGATGTCGCCGGCGTGACCGAGGTCGAAGAGCTCGCCGTCGACCTCGACGCCGCGGACGTGGCCTTCGAAGAGCCGCTTGCCGTCGGTGCCGTCGCTGAAGACGCCGCGCGCGAGGTCGCCGTGCTCGTTCATCATGTCGACGATCTCGGCGTTGACCTCGCCGGCGAGGACGTCCCGCACGACCGAGATCGCCTCGGTCGTCGTGACCCGGTAGCCGCCGCGGAACTCGCTCTCGATCCCGGCCCTCTTGAGAGCGGCCGAGATCTGCGGGCCGCCGCCGTGCACGACGACGGGGTGCAGACCCACGGTGCGCAGGTAGACCATGTCTTCGGCGAAGGCGCGCTTGAGGTCGTCGTTGATCATGGCGTTGCCGCCGAACTTCACGACGACGACCCGGTCGCGGTAGTTGAGAAGCCACGGTAGCGACTCGATGAGGGTGGCGGCTTTGACCGCGGCCAAACCTTGCTGTGGGCTCAGGGCCTGCTCGGTGTCCATCACGCCCCTCAGCTCGAGTACGCGCTGTTCTCATGCACGTAGTCGTGCGTGAGATCGTTGGTCAGGACGGTCGCGGTGGCATCGCCCGCGTGCAGGTCGAGCAGGATGTGGAGTGCTCGCGGAGTCATGTCGACCTCGGTCACGGGGCGATCGGGCGCACCCTTCGCGCAGAGCCGCACGCCGTTGAACGAGACGTCGACGTCGTAAGGGTCGAACTCGACCTGGGTCGTACCGATCGCCGCGAGCACCCGACCCCAGTTGGGGTCGTTGCCGAACACGGCGGCCATGAGCAGATTGCTCCGGGCCAGCGACCGGCCCACCTCGACGGCCCCGTCTTCGCTGACGGCGTTCACGACCTCGATCGTGATGTCGTGCGAAGCGCCCTCGGCGTCGCGCTGGAGCTGCTTCGCGAGGTTCGCGCAGAGGTCGGTGACGGCGGCGGCGAGCTCGTCGTGCGAGGGAGTGATGCCGGACTCGCCGCTCGCGAGGAGCACGACGGTGTCGTTGGTCGACATGCAGCCGTCGGAGTCGAGGCGGTCGAACGTGACGTGCGTCGCCTGGCGCAGCGCCGCGTCGAGATCCTGCGCCGTCGAGTCGGCGTCGGTCGTGAGAACGACCAGCATCGTGGCGAGGCCCGGTGCGAGCATGCCCGCGCCCTTGGCCATGCCGCCGACCTTCCAGCCGGCGCCCTCGACGACCGCCTCTTTGGGGTGGGTGTCGGTGGTCATGATCGCGGTTGCCGCGTCGATGCCGCCGGTCGGGCTGAGCTTGGCGGCCGCCTCGCGGGAGCCCGAAAGCACCTTGTCGCGGAACCCTTGGTCGCCCACGCCGATGAGGCCGGTCGAGCAGACGACGACGTCGCCGGCGCCGATTTCGAGTGCCTCGGCCACTGCCTCGGCGGTCTGGTGCGTGGTCTGGAAGCCGAATGCCCCCGTGAAGCAGTTCGCCCCGCCGGAATTCAGGATCACGGCGCGGGCAGTGCCGTCGGCGACCACCTGCTGCGACCACAGCACCGGGTTCGCCTTGGCGCGGTTGCTCGTGAAGACGGCGGCCACGGCGCTCGAGCGGCCCCGGTTCACGACGAGGGCGACGTCGGGCTTGCCAGTCGACTTGAGGCCGGCGACGACCCCGGCGGCCTCGAACCCTGCGGCTGCAGTGACGCTCACGGGGCGACTCCGTTCGCGGTCAGGCCGAGGCCCTCAGGGAGGCCGAGGGCGATGTTGGCGGATTGGACGGCCGCCCCGGCTGTGCCCTTGACGAGGTTGTCGAGGGCGCTGATCGCGACCAGGCGACCGGCGGCCTCGTCGACCGCGAGGCCGATCACGCAGGTGTTGGCGCCGAGGGTGTCGGCCACCCGCGGGTACTCCCCGCGGGCAGGACGTGCACGAAGGCTTCGTCGCCGTAGGCCCGCTCGTAGGCGCTGCGAATGTCGGCCTCGGACACGCCCGGGGCGAGCTTCGCCGTGGTGGTGGCCAGGATGCCGCGCGACATCGGCACGAGGACGGGCGTGAACGAGAGCTTCACGCCGGTGCCGCCGGCGATGTGGAGGTTCTGCTGAGTCTCGGGGATGTGCCGATGAGTGCCGCCGACGCTGTACGCGGATGCGGAACCCATGAGCTCGGAGGCCAGAAGGTGCGGCTTGAGCGACTTGCCGGCGCCCGAAGGGCCGACGGCGAGGACGGCGACGATATCGTCGACCTCGACCAGGCCCGCCGCGACTGCCGGGGCGAGACCGAGGGTCATCGCGGTGACGTTGCAGCCGGGGACGGCGATGCGCTTGGTGCTCTGGAGTTCGACCCGGTGCTTCGTGTCGTCGGCGTGCACGAGCTCGGGCATACCGTACGTCCAGGCCCCGTAGAACTCGCCGCCGTAGAACGCGGCCCAGTCTTTTTCGTCGGTCAGGCGGTGGTCGGCGCCACAGTCGACGACGAGCGTGCCCTCGGGCAGCTGCGCGGTGATCTCACCCGATTTACCGTGCGGAAGGGCGAGGAAGACGACGTCGTGACCGACGAGCTTCTCGGGGGTGGTCTCGACGAGAGTGAGGTGCGCGAGAGAGCGCAGGTGCGGCTGAGCCGCGATGAGTTCTTGCCCGGCATTCTTGAATGCCGTGACGGTCGTCACCTCGAATTCGGGATGCGCAGCGAGGAGCCTCAGGAGCTCCCCGCCGGCATAACCGCTGGCGCCTGCGACGGCGACGGATAAAGGCATGCTTCTAACCCTAATGTTCGGCTGGACGGGAACGGGGCGGCGGCGCGTCGCGACGGTCAGTCGCGGAGCGTCGCCCCGAATCGCTCGCCCGCAAGGCGCACAGCGCCCTGCTTGGCCTCGGACGCCTCGGCGGCCGTGAGGGTGCGGTCGGACGCGCGGAAGCGCAGTGCGAAGGTCAGAGACTTCGCCCCCTGCTCGAGCCCAGCGCCGCGGTAGTCGTCCACAAGGCGAGCATACTCGAGAAGCTCACCCGAGCCTTCCACCACGGTCTGCAGCACCTCACCGGCCGGGGCGTCGGCCCCGACGACCAGCGAGAGGTCTTGAGTCGCGACCGGGTAGCCCGAGATCGGAGCCGGGGTCGGGTCGGGTCGACCGAGCGCCATGAGGCGGTCGAGGTCGATCTCGGCGAGCACCACCTGGCGCGGCAGGTCGAGCTCGAGGGCGATCGCCGGCAGCAGCTCGCCGGCGAAGCCGACGACCTCGTCGCCGACCAGCACGTCGGCCGTGCGACCGGGATGCAGCGACGGGTGCGCGCTCTGCCGCACGGTGATCTCGGCCGCCACGGCGCGAGCGGCGACGCGGAGGTCGTCGAGCACGTCGGCGAGGTCGGTCGGCCGAGCGCCCACGCCGGGCTGACGGTCGACCGCGTTGCCGAGCGACAGGATCGCGAGGTGCCGCGGTTGCGCGGGCAAGCTCGCGTTGAGAGCGGCCAGGGTCTCGTCGCCGGGGTGAGCGGCGCCGACCGGGATGAAGTCGGTGCCCGGGTCGTCGCCTTCCGCCCGCCCCAAGTACACCGACCCCGTCTCGAACAGGTCGAGGTCGACGAGGCCGCGCGACAGGTTGCGGCGAGCGGTGTCGAGGAGGCCCGGGATCAGCGACATGCGCATCTCGGGCGCCGCCACATCGAGCGGGTTCGCCAAGGTGACCGGCCTCGTGCCGAGCGGTGCGAAGGCCGCATTGCGGGCGGGAGAGACGAACGGGTACGCGTAGACCTCGGTCAGACCGGCTGACGCGAGGCCGGAGGCGACCCCACGGCGGAGCGACTGCTCGCGCGTGAGGCCTCGGCCTGGAGGTGCGACCGGGAGGACCGACGGGATCCTGTCGTAGCCGGTGATGCGAGCGACCTCCTCGACGAGGTCGGCGTCGTGGCGGAGGTCGGTGCGCCAGGTCGGCGGCGTGACGAGCCAGCCACCGTCGGCGTTGGTGACGTCGGCGCCGATGGCGATGAGGCTTTCCTCGACCTCGTCGCGGGTGTAGTCGACGCCGATGAGGCTGCTCGCGCGGCCCTCGGGGAGGAAGACCGCGGCCGGAGCGACGGACACGTCGTAGACCGAGCCGAGGGTGTCGGCCGTGCCGCCGGCGAGCGCGACGAGCAGCTCGACGATGCGCTCGGCCGCAGCCCGGCTGACCGCCGGGTCCACGCCGCGCTCGAAGCGCCGGGACGCCTCGCTCGGCAGCTTGTGGCGGCGCGCCGAACGCGCGATCGAGACGGGCTCGAACGTTGCGGCCTCGATGACGACGTCGGTGGTCGACGCGCTGACCTCGGTGCGGGCGCCGCCCATCACGCCGGCGAGGCCGATCGGGCCGTCGTCGTCGGTGATCAGCAGGTCTTCCGGGTCGAGGGCACGGTCGACGTCGTCGAGTGTCGTGAGGTGCTCGCCCGGCTTCGCGCGACGGACGGTGATGCCGCCCGCGAGCGCGCCGAGGTCGTAGGCGTGGGTGGGCTGGCCGAACTCGAGCATCACGTAGTTGGTGATGTCGACGGGCAGAGAGATCGAGCGCATGCCGGCGAGACGCAGGCGCGACTGGATGTGCGGCGGCGTCGGCTTCGCGACGTCGATGCCCCGCACGACCGCGGTGATGAACGTGCTGACGCCGGCGCGATCGCGGATCGGCGCGTCGTCGGCGACGGTGAGGCGGAAGCCCTCCCGGGCGACCGGAGTGACCGAGGCGGCGGGGTCGCGGAAGGCGGCCCCGGTGGCGTGCGAGTATTCGCGAGCCACCCCGCGGATGCTGAACGCGTAGCCGCGGTCGGGCGTCACGTTGATTTCGACGGCTGCGTCGTCGAGGCCGAGCAGGCTGACGGCATCGGCACCGACGGGCGCGTCGTCGAGCCCGAGGTCTTTGAGCAGCAGGATGCCGTCGTGCTCGTCGCCGAGCCCGAGCTCACGTGTCGACGCCATCATGCCGTCCGACACGTGGCCGTACGTCTTGCGGGCCGCGATCGGGAACGGGCCGGGAAGGACAGCCCCGGGCAGCGTGACGACGACCTTGTCGCCGACCGCGAAGTTGTGCGCACCGCAGACGATGCCGCGCACGTCGAGCGGGTCGGTCTCGACGCTGTCGTCGACAGCGGTCGGCCCGACAGCGATCTGGCACCAGTTGATCGTCTTGCCGTTGGTCTGCGGCTCGGGCGTGAACTCGAGCACCTGGCCGACGACGAGCGGGCCGGTGACCTCGCTCGTGTGGACGTCTTCCTCTTCGAAGCCGACGCTCACCAGGGCGGCGTGAACATGCTCGAGGGTGACGTCTTCGGGCAGGTCGACCCATTCGCCGAGCCAACTGAGAGGAACCCGCATCAGACCACCATTCCGAACTGCTCGCTGAACCGCACGTCGCCCTCGACCATGTCCCGCATGTCGTTGAGGTCGTTGCGGAACTGCAGCGTGCGCTCGACGCCCATGCCGAAGGCGAAGCCCTGGTACTCGGCCGGGTCGATGCCCGCCGCCCGGAGGACGTTCGGGTTGACCATGCCGCAGCCGCCCCACTCGATCCAGCGCGCGCCGCCCTTGGCGTGAGGCTGCCAGACGTCCATCTCGGCGCTGGGTTCGGTGAACGGGAAGTAGTTGGGGCGCAGACGGATCTGCGCCTCGGCACCGAACATCTGGCGGGCGAGGTGCTCGAGCGTGCCGCGCAGGTGCGCCATCGTCAGGCCGCGGTCGATCGCAATGGCCTCGATCTGCGTGAAGACCGGGGTGTGCGTCGCATCGAGCTCGTCGGTGCGGAAGACGCGCCCGAGGGCGACGTTGTAGACCGGCAGCTCTTTCGAGAGCAGCGTGCGCACCTGCACGGGCGACGTGTGCGTGCGCAGCAGCAGGTGACGCTCGACCGGATCGACGAAGAAGGTGTCCTGCATAGCCCGCGCGGGGTGATCGGCGTCGAAGTTCAGGGCGTCGAAGTTGAACCACTCGTGCTCGAGCTCGGGGCCCTCAGAGAGCTCCCACCCCATGCCGATGAAGATGTCGGCCATCTTCTCTTGCAGGAGGCTGAGCGGATGGCGCGAGCCCTGGCGGCGGCGTGTCGGCAGAGCCGTGACGTCGATTCGCTCGTCGTCGAGGCGGGCCGCCTCTTCGGCAACGGCCAGTTCGCCCTCGCGCGCGGCGACAGCCTGGTTCACGCGGCCGCGGCCGGCGCCCATGAGCTTGCCAGCCGACGCCTTCTGATCGTTCGGTAGCGAGCGGAGGCCGGCGTTCATGCGAGCGAGCGTCGACGTCTCGCCGGTGTGCTCGCTTCGCACCGCCTTCAGCTCGGCGACGGTGGCGGCTGCCGCGACGGCCGCGAGGGCGGCCTCGACGGCGCTGGCGACCGATTCTTCGGTGATGGCTGGCGTGTCTGACACGGTAGTCAAGCCTACCGAACGTGGGGCCTCTCCCCTGCCCCCCTCCCTTCCCTCTCTCGAGAGTGCGCAACTCGCGGCTCATCTTCGCCGAAGGCCGCCATCTGAGCACTCACCTCTGTGGCCTCCGCTGCTCGAGCAATCGGCCCAAGCGCGCGAGGAACGAGTCGGCCCTGCGATGAAGGTCGTCGCCGCTCGCTCGGACCATCCTCCAGCCCGCATCCTCGAATCCCTCGCGCCGACGAAGGTCTCGTCGCCACTGCTCGGCATCGACGCGGTGATGGTCGCTCTCGTACTCGATGACGATGCGGTGATCCCAATAGACGAAGTCCCCTCGGCCGAGGTAGAGACCCGTAGCTGAGTAGACCTTCTCATTGAGAGAGGGCTCCGGAAGACCATGGCGCAGGATCGACAATCGAAGCAGGGTCTCTGCCGGAGAAGCAGATCCGACACGAACGAGAGCGAGGGCCTCCCGTGCACGCGCCAGTCCACGAACGCCAGGCGCCTTCGCCACTGCCGCGGCGAGCTCTTCGACGGTGCCGAGCGGACCGTCGTCTCGCCGATTCGAGACGATTGCATCGCCGAGGACTATCGACTCGTCGAGCGTCAAGGTCGACGCAAGGTCGAGCCACGTGCGGACGGGGCCCGTGACTCGCAAGCCGCAAACGTGGTGAAGGTGTGACAGCCTCTGGGTCCGGTGCCCTACCACACCCACTCCTCGCGACGAGCGCTGTCTTCCCGGCGTCGTGACGTGAATCTCTGTCGACTCCAGGCGTCGAGGCAGCGGCAACGACCAGAGCTCCACTGCGGTCTGGTGGCTGAAGAACTGGTCGGGTTTCATCCACGTCGCGAACGCTCGGGCCAAGTCGGCCACGGTGGTCGTATCTCGAACCGAGCGCACCCCGAAGAAGGGCCGGTTGAGATCCTGCGCTCGAAGCCGCGAGCCGGACACCTCGAGCCGAAGAGCGGCAGAGACGGCGAAAGGCGCCTGGCGCAAGGGGTCGGGGAGTTCTCGAGGCCTGGAACCGGGCATGCGTCGAGAATGCAGCTCGGTCAAACGCCCCGAGCGATGAATTCGTTATCTGTGGAGAACTGGCTCCCGTGGGGGCCCTGTGGAGGAGAGGACGCGTGATCGAGAGTGCACACTTTGCGGCATTCGCCGAAGGTGAGCCGCGAGTTGCGCACTCTCAGCACCGGGGGGCGGGGGCGGGGGCGGGCGGGGGGCGGGCCGGGTCAGGGGCGCTGGGCGAAGGCCGACTCGTAGAGGCAGACGCTGGCGGCGGTGGCGAGGTTCATGCTCTCGGCGTGGCCGTAGATGGGCACGACGACGGCGCGGTCGGCGAGGGCGAGGTTCTCGTCGGTGAGGCCGCGGGCCTCGTTGCCGAAGAGCCAGGCCGTGGGGGCCGCCAGGATGCCCTCGCGGCGGGCGTCGAGCAGGTCGCCGCCCTTGACGTCGGCGGCGAGCACCTGCACCCCCGCCTCGGAGCAGCGGCGGAGCACCGTGGCGAGTTCGATGCCCACGGCTACGGGCACGTGGAAGAGGGAGCCCGTGGTGGCCCGGACCACCTTGGGGTTGTACAGGTCGACACTGCGGCCGGTCATGACGACGGCATCGGCGCCGGCGGCGTCGGCCGCGCGGATGATGGTGCCGGCGTTGCCCGGGTCGCGCACCTCTTCGAGGATGGCGATCAGGCGAGGCCCCCCTCCGACGCGTCGGAGGAACCGAAGATGTCCTTCACGCTCGTCGGGAACTGGCGGCACACCGCGACGAGGCCCTGGGGCGTGACCGTGTCGGCCATCGCCGCAAGGACGTCTTCACTGACGAACTCGATATCGACGCCCGCGTCGACCGCCGCCTGGGCCAGCTCGGTGTAGCGCTCGAGGGCGGTGGGCGTAGCGAAGAGCTCGACGACCAGTTCGGGCCGGAAAGTGAGGGCCTCGGAGACCGACTGCGGGCCTTCCAACAGAAAGAGCCCGGTCTGCGACCGGGCGTCTCTCTTGGCCAGCTTGGCCACCGCGCGCACACGAGGCGAGCGCGGGTTGTCGATCATCTGGTTGCTGGGCACAGGACCATCATGCCGTCAGCGCTCAGAAGAACTACGCAGCTTCGACCTTCGGGGCCGACGTGTCGGCGGGAAGGGCGGCCTTCGCAGTGGCGACGAGGCCGGCAAAGGTGGCGGGCTCGTTGACCGCGAGGTCGGCGAGCAGACGGCGGTCGACCTCGACGCCGGCCAGGGCGAGACCCTGGATGAGCCGGTTGTAGGTCAGGCCGTTGGCACGCGAGGCGGCGTTGATGCGCTGGATCCAGAGGCGACGGAACTCGCCCTTCTTGGCGCGGCGGTCACGGTACGAATAGACGAAAGAGTGGATGCCCTGCTCTTTGGCCTTGCGGTACAGACGCGAACGCTGGCCGCGGTAGCCCTCGGCACGCTCGAGGATCACACGACGCTTCTTGGCGGCGTTGACCGCCCTTTTGACTCTTGCCATTTTTCTAGTTCCTTAAGGTGTCAGGGCTCAGCGGCCGAGAAGCTTCTTGATGACTTTGCTGTCGGCCTTGGACAGCACCTGGTCGGTGTTCAGGCGTGCCTTGCGCTTGGAAGACTTGACCTCGAGGTTGTGGCGCATGCCGGCCTGCTGCTTCATGATCTTGCCGGTGCCAGTGACCTTGAACCGCTTCTTCGAGCCGGAGTGGGTCTTCATCTTGGGCATAGTGTGTGCTTTCTTCTTCTGGCCGCCGCAGGAGTGCGGGGCCCGTGGGCGCAAGGCGCGGGCGGAGTTATTCGGCCGCGGCCTCGGTGGGCTGCGCCTCGGAGACGGGGGCCTCCGAGGCCGTGGGGTGCTTCGGCGGCTTGTTGGCCGCCTTGCGAGCTTCTGTTTCGGCTTTCGCCTCGGCCTTGTTCTTCAGCGGGCCGATGACCATGACCATGTTGCGGCCGTCGATCGTGGGGTTGTTCTCGACAGTGCCCCACTCGGCGACGTCTTCGGCGAAGCGCTGGAGGAGGCGTACGCCCTGCTCGGGGCGCGACTGCTCGCGGCCTCGGAACAGGATCATGGCCTTGACCTTGTCGCCCGACTGGAGGAAGCCCTCAGCACGCTTGAGCTTGGTCTGGTAGTCGTGGGTGTCGATCTTCAGGCGGAAACGGACCTCTTTGAGGATCGTGTTCGCCTGGTTGCGCCGGGCCTCTTTGGCCTTTTGCGCAGCCTCGTACTTGAACTTGCCGTAGTCCATGATCTTTGCGACGGGCGGCTTCGAGTTCGGTGCAACTTCGACCAGATCCAGGTCGGCCTCCTGCGCGAGACGCAGGGCCATGGCGATGGGGACGACGCCCACCTGTTCGCCGGCGGGCCCGACGAGTCGGACCTCAGGGACACGGATGCGGTCGTTGGTACGGGGATCGCTGATGCGGGGCTCCTCTTGGATTTACAGCAAACGCTGTTGTTGTCAACGCCAGGCGGGTGGCCTGGCGGGCTGAAAGAGGAGTTCACGCGCAAACGCGTTGCACGACACCCTTGATGCTGTCGATCGTGGCTGCGAGAGACACGGCTGACGGGGTGTGAACGACCCGGTAACCTGAGGTTGCGGGTGGGAGAGACTCCACTTTGCATGGGCGCGGACGCCCATAGCCATAGAGAACCTTAGCAGAAAGCCCGACGATGAGCGAGACAAGCCCCTACGACACCACCGGCGACGGGATCGACGAGGTCGGCGCGTCGCGCGACATCGCCGACGTGCCCGCTGTCGAGGTCATCAACACGGTGGCGGTGCACCTCCTCAGCGCGAGCGCCGTCAAGGTCGGGCTCGCCGACTCCCCCGAGACCCAGCTCGACCTCGACGAGGCGCGCAAGCTGATCACGGCCCTGGCAGGGCTGGTCACTGCTGCGGCCCCCGAGGTCGGCGACGTGCACGCTCGCGCGCTCCGCGACGGGCTGCGCAGCTTGCAGCTCGCCTTCCGCGAGGCCTCCCCCATCCCCGACGCCATCGGCCAGGGCCCGGGCGAGAAGTACACCGGGCCGGTCAACTGACACCGGGCCCGTCAACCAAGACCGGGCCCGTCGACTGACACCGGGCCCGTCAACTACGACCGGGCCCGTCGACTATCACTGGGCCCGTCAACCAGCGAGGCGGCCAGCCCGCCTCAAGTCGCCGCGACGACCTTGACGGTCATGCTGTCGACGCGCGTGGCGACGACTTCGCTGGCGGCCCAGCGCTGCTGCACGCGCTCGAGCAGGGCCGTGAGGGCCGAGCGATCGAGCCCCGGGCGCAGTGCGAGCTGCACGACGATCTCGGGCCCGTCCAGGCGCGCCGTCGTGGAGCCGGCCGCGATGCCCACCGAGGCGACCGACGGCTCGTCCTGCGCGCCGGCGAGGAAGGCGGCGCCCACCTCGTCGTCGGCGTACGACGGGACCCAGTCGTGATCCTGCGCCAATGCCCAGAGGGCCGGTCGGCGGAGGCCGAACTCGGTCGGCGACCCGGGGTCGAGCACCAGCAGCTCGGTCTGCTCGGAAGCTGCGGCGATCGCGATGCGGCGCGCGTCGGCGGGCACCGGGCGGGCGGCAGGATCCCAGGCGCGCAGCGTGTCGACGGACGAGAACGCGGGCAGCACGGCGCGGCCTCCGGGACCTGCGACTGTGACGATCGCGAGTTCCTGCGTCTTGTCGACGCGCACCCCGTGCTCGTTCAGACCCTCGTCGCCGGCGTGGGCCATGAGCGGGATCAGGAGGCGGGTGCCGCGGAGCGCGTCGACGACGGCGTCCGCCCCGACCTGAGCGTCGTGGAAGGCGGTCAGCGCAAAGACGAGGCCTGCGTCGGCCGAGCCGTCGTCGCCGGCGTAGGCGGTGTCGTGCGCCTGGAAGGTGCGGCCGGCCCAGGGGCGGCCGGCGCTGTCCACCGCCGGAGCGCCCGGCGGCGGTGTGTGCGCCGAGGCGTGCGAATGCTCGTCGTGGGCGTGCTGGTCGGCCATCAGCGGCCGGCGACGCCAAGCGCCTCGGGCAGCGTGAACGCGCCCGCGTAGAGCGCCTTGCCGACGATCGCCCCTTCGAGCCCGAGCGGTACCAGCTCGCGCAGCGCGACGAGGTCGTCGAGGCTCGAGATGCCGCCGGAGGCGACGACGGGTCGGTCGGTGCGCTCCATCACCTGTCGCAGCAGGTCGATGTTCGGGCCCTTGAGCGTGCCGTCTTTGGTGACGTCGGTGACGACGTAGCGCGAGCAGCCGGCCTCCTCGAGGCGGGCGAGCACCTCCCAGAGGTCGCCGCCCTCCTTCGTCCAGCCGCGAGCGGCGAGGGTGGTGCCGCGCACGTCGAGGCCGACGGCGATCGCCTCGCCGTGCTGCGAGATGACCTCTGCGGCCCATTCGGGGTTCTCGAGCGCGGCCGTGCCGAGATTGATGCGGGTGACGCCGGCGCCGAGCGCCTCGCCGAGCGAGGCGTCGTCGCGGATGCCGCCCGACAGCTCGATCTTCAGCCCGTCGACCTGGTCGATGACGCGCCGGATGACCTCGCGATTGCTGCCCCGCCCGAACGCGGCGTCGAGGTCGACGAGGTGCAGCCACTCGGCGCCCTGGTGCTGCCAGTCGAGGGCGGCGTCGACAGGATCGCCGTAGTCGGACTCGGTGCCCGCCTCGCCCTGGGTCAGGCGCACGGCCTTGCCGTCGGCGACGTCGACCGCGGGCAGAAGGGTGAGGGCGGGGAGAGTGGTGTTGTCGCTCATGTGGCTTTCTCGTTGCAATGGGGCGGAGAGCGGGCTACAGCGTCTGCAGCCAGTTGGTCAGCAGGCGGATGCCGGGCTGCC
The DNA here is from genome assembly GCF_001577365.1 of Frondihabitans sp. PAMC 28766. Lineage (NCBI taxonomy): Bacteria > Bacillati > Actinomycetota > Actinomycetes > Micrococcales > Microbacteriaceae > Frondihabitans > Frondihabitans sp. PAMC 28766. Next base: position 2,263,025 of record NZ_CP014513.1, on the reverse strand, counting down.
CGGACTTCTCGGGGTGGAACTGTGTCGCCCAGAGGGGGCCGTTCTCGACGGCGGCGACGAACGGGCCGCCGTGGTTCGCCCACGTGACTCGAGGCGGGCGGTGCCGACCCGTGACCTCGAGCGTCCACTCCTGCGCGGCGTATGAGTGCACGAAGTAGAACCGCTCGTCGCGAACGCCTTCGAACAGGACGCTGTCGGAAGGCGCCTCGACGGTGTTCCAGCCCATGTGCGGCAGCACGTCGGCCTTCAGCTCGTCGACGGTGCCGGGCCACTCGCCAAGCCCCTCCATCGTGGCGCCGCGTTCGACACCGCGATCGAACATGACCTGCATGCCGACGCAGATGCCCAGCACGGGGCGGCCTCCGGCCAGCCGACGGTCGATCTTCTCGGCGCCGCGGACGGACTGCAGCTGGGTCATCACCGCGGAGAAGGCGCCGACGCCCGGCACGAAGAGGCCGTCGGCCGCCTTCACCCGGTCGGGGTCGGCAGTCAGCTCGACGTCGGCGCCGGCCAGCTCGAGCGCCTTCAGCGCCGAGTGGACGTTGCCCGAGCCATAGTCGAGCACGACGACGTCGGGTCGTGCTGCTGTCACAGCGCGCCCTTCGTCGACGGGATACCGGTGACGCGAGGGTCGGGCTCGACGGCGGCACGCAGCGCGCGGGCGAACGCCTTGAACTCCGCCTCGGCGATGTGGTGCGGGTCGCGGCCGCCCTGGACGGTGACGTGGACCGTCAGCCCGGCGTTGAAGGTGATGGCCTCGAAGACGTGCCGCACCATCGACCCGGTGAAGTGGCCGCCGATGAGGTGGAACTCGAAGCCCGCGGGCTCGCCCGTGTGCACGAGATACGGGCGCCCCGACACGTCGACGACCGCCTGCACCAGCGCCTCGTCGAGCGGCACGAGCGCGTCGCCGTAGCGGCGGATGCCCGCCTTGTCGCCGAGCGCCTGCTTGAGAGCGGCCCCGAATGCGATTCCGATGTCTTCAACCGTGTGGTGGACGTCGATGTCGGTGTCGCCCGTCGCCTTGACAGTCAGGTCGATGAGCGAGTGCTTCGACAGCGCCGTCAGCAGGTGGTCGTAGAACGGTACCGACGAGTCGACGGACGATGAGCCCGTGCCGTCGAGGTCGATGGACAGTTCGATGCTCGACTCGCTTGTCGTGCGGCTGACGGCGGCGGTGCGGTGCGTGAGCGCTGCGCGACCGGTCGTCCCGCCGGCGATCGTCTCAGAAGCGATCGTCTGGGGGGCGATCGTGTCTGACGTGGTGCTCTGCTCGCTCATGCCCCGAGCCTAATGTCGCGCAAGGCGTCGAGGAACGCGCCGGTCTCGGCCTCGGTGCCCGCGCTCACGCGCAGGTGCCCCGGGATCGACAGGTCGCGCACGATGATGCCGCGCTCGAGCAGCTGCTCGAACACCGCGTGCGGGTCGTCGACCCCGCCGAAGAGCACGAAGTTCGACCACGTCTCGTACGGCTCGTAGCCGAGCTCAGTCAGCACGTGCACGATGCGATCGCGCTGGCCCTTGATGTCGTCGACCATTGCCAGCATCTCCGGCGCGTGACGGAGGGCTGCCACGGCGGCGGCCTGCGTCAGCGACGACAGGTGATACGGCAGACGGACGAGGCGCAGTGCGTCGATGACGGCCGGGTCGGCGGCGAGGTAGCCCACCCGGGCCCCCGCGAAGGCGAACGCCTTGCTCATCGTGCGCGAGACGAGCAGGCGCGGGCGCCCCTCGAGGAGCGTGAGCGCGGTCGGCTTGTCGGCCGGCATGAACTCGGCGTAGGCCTCGTCCACGAGCACGATGCCCCGGGCCGCGTTGTAGGCGGCCTCGATGGTCGCCAGCTCGAGCGGCGTGCCCGTCGGATTGTTGGGCCCGCACAGGATCACGATGTCGGGGTCGGCGCGCTCGATCTCTCGCACCACGGTCGCGGGCGAGATCTCGAAGTTCGCGTCGCGCTGCCCCGAGACCCACTCGGTGCCCGTGCCGCTCGCGATGATCGTGTGCATCGAGTAGGTGGGAGGGAAACCGAGGATCGTGCGCCCGGGGCCGCCGAAGGCCTGCAGGATCTGCTGGATCACCTCGTTCGACCCGTTCGCCGCCCAGACACCGGCGGCCTCGATGCCGTGGCCGAGGTAGCGGGCCAGTGACTCGCGCAGCTCGGTGAACTCGCGGTCGGGGTAGCGGTTGACCTCGAGCACGGCCTTGGCGACCGATTCGACAATGTCGCGGGCGACGTCTTCCGGGATCGGATGCGTGTTCTCGTTGACGTTCAGCGCGACGGGCACCTTGTCGGTCGGTGCGCCGTAGGGCGACCGACCACGGAGGTCGTCGCGAATGGGCAGGTCGTCGAGTGAGATAGCCACGCTCACATTTTATGGGGCGCAGGATGCGGGTTACTCCCCCGGTCGCGCTCGCGGCGTGCACCGCCGCCCGCAGTCCGCACCGCACGCCGCGTTTCCGGACCGCACCGCCCTTCGGCGGCGACACGGGCAGGCGCAGCCGGCGCGAAAAGGCCCGCACCACCCCCGAGGGTGGTGCGGGCCGCCGCGCGGGAGGACCGAGCCGGGCTCAGTGCTCGTACTGCGTGGGGATCGCGATGCTCTGGCCCGCCATGACCTCGGTGCTCGGCAGGTCGTTCAGCTGGACGATGTCGGCGATGACGTCGCGCGGGTCGGACTTCGGGGCGACCTGCTCGGCGACCTGCCAGAGCGTCTCGCCCGACGCGATCGTCACGTGCTCGAAGTGGATGTGCCCGGCTGATCCGGAGGCCGCTGCACCCCCGCCGCTGAGCATGAACACGGCGAGCACCGCGAAGAGCGGCACGGCGACGACGGTGCCGAGCACCGCGCGGCCGCGGCGCGTGATGTGGAGGCGCATGCGCGCCGGTCGCGTACCGGCACCGGTGCGGGCCTGCGTCTCGCGCACGACGGCGCCGATCTCAGCGGAGCGGTAGCCGGCGCGGTCCGACGTGCCGGAAGCACCGAAGGACGGGAAAGCGGTGATCGTTGCGCTCATGAGGGAATCCTTTCAACAAGGGAAGTGGTCGGGCTTCGCGAGAAGGCCTCTCGGCCGGGAGGGGCCTCTCACGAAGACCTGTTCCGAACATATCTTCGAATAGACACGATTTCAACCCCTCCTAGCCGAAAATCGTCAGAAAAACACGCGACACACTCGAACATGTGTTTGTTCTGCGACATTCGACCGGATACAGTTTCGATCGATGGCGTCAGTACACCAGGGGCCACCGACATTCGAAGAAGGAGACGCATGAGCGACGCCACGAAGGCCCAGACGGAGCCCGCCGACGTCCGAGCACGGCAGAACCTTCGAGAGAAAAAGCCGCTAACGGCCAAGCAGTCGCTCATCCTCGCGGCCATCCGCGACTCCATCGCCAGCCGCGGCTACCCGCCGAGCATGCGTGAGATCGGCGACGCCGTCGGCCTCGCCTCGCTGTCGAGTGTCACGCACCAGCTGAACCAGCTCGAGCTGGCCGGCGCCATTCGCCGCGACCCCAACCGGCCCCGCGCCCTCGAGGTGCTGCTCGCCGACCCGGCCACTCCCGATCCTGAGCCCCGCATCGTGCGGTACGACGACGATGACGACAACGTCACGGCCCACGTGCCGCTGGTCGGCCGCATCGCAGCGGGCATCCCCATCACAGCCGAGCAGCAGGTCGAAGACGTCATGCCGCTGCCGCGCACCCTGGTCGGCAAGGGCGAGCTGTTCATGCTGAAGGTCGTCGGCGAGTCGATGATCGACGCCGCGATCTGCGACGGCGACTGGGTGGTCGTGCGCCAGCAGGGCGACGCCGAGAACGGCGAGATCGTCGCGGCGATGCTCGACGACGAGGCGACGGTCAAGGTGTTCCGTCAGCGCGACGGCCACACCTGGCTGCTACCCCGCAACTCGAACTTCGAGCCGATCGTGGGCGACCACGCGCAGATCCTCGGCAAGGTCGTCGCGGTACTGCGCTCCATCTAGCAAGCTCGCGAAAGGCGAAGCCCACAAGGGGCGGACGTCGGTCGACATCCGCCCCTTCGATCAGAGAACGATTCCGGGTGGCATCGACAGGAGCAACTCGACGTTGCGATCGAGAGGGCCGCCCCGGAGGCCGTCGACGAGGCGGGCGTCGCGCATCGACTCCTGCGGATCGTTGGCAGCCAGCTCGCGCGACAGCGAGGCGAGGTCGAGCGGATCGCCGATGCGGCCGTTCCACTTCATCGGCGCCAGGCTGTCGACTACGGTCGCGAAGATCGAGAGGGTGCCGTCGCCGTTGTCGGCGAGCTCGACGGTGCGCACCTGCTGCGGCCAGTCGATGTGCGAAGCCGTGGTGACCTCCCAGAACCCGCCGCCGCGAGGGCCCTCGAGCGGCCGGATGATGTTCTCGTGCGTGTGGCCGTTCAGCCACAGCACTACCTGCGGGCGCCTGTGGAGCGCGGCCACCAGGCGGTCACCTGTCACTCGCCCACGGAACCCGTGACGCACGAACTGGGCCGGCGTCTGGATCCTGTTCTTCATCGTCGTCGCGGTGTGATGGCTCACCACCATCGTGAGACGCGTCGGCTCTGCGTCGAGAGTCGTCAGCAGCCACGCGAACTGGGCCGCGTCGAGGGAGCCGTTGGCCTCGCCGTTCTCGTTGACGGTGTCGAGCACGATCATGCGAAGCGGCGCCACCCCCTCGGCGGAGGGGACGTCGGCGACGTAGTAGGCGGTCTTCCGTCGCCGGTTGTCGTCGGTGTAGCCGTGGCCGATGGGCAGGCCGTGGCTCGCGAAATGCTCTTGCACGATCTCTTCACGATTCACGAGCCTCCGGCCCGGGTCGGAAGTCACCGTGCGGGCGAGCAGCGGGTGTTCGACGGGTCGTCGCAGGGCGATTCGCAGCCCGCGATAGATCAGCTGCCGGAAGCCGGGCAGCGCCACGCGCTTACGCCCACCGACCGCCGCTCGACGGAGGAACCGCCACCGAGGAAAGTTGCCCGCAGAGAGCAGATCGTGGTTGCCGTGAGCGGTGTACCAGGGCAGTTTCAGCCCGACGGCGACGAAGGGCGCGATGGCGGCCTCGAGCAGCCCGGGCACGACGGGAAAGCCCTGGGCACGCCGGTAGACGTCGTCACCGCCCACTGCGCCCTTCGGGGTGCCGTCAGGATGCCAGTAGTTCGGGTCGTATCGCGCCGGATCCTGGTCGGAGACCCCCTCGTACACGCCGATGCGCCCGCTGTCCGGCCGAACCTCGCCCCCGTCGAGCAGGTCGATCGCCCAGCGCAGCTCGTTGAGCTGCGAGTTGTCGGTCGCGTCGCCGGTTGACACCGCGAAGGCCAGAGGCTCGCCCGTGGCGGGCCCGACGGCCAGCGCGTTGATCGCGCGGACCGTGGCCTCGGCGACCTGCACGGACAGGATCTCGTGCGGTCGATACGCCGCCCGGAAGGGCGTCGACGGCAGCACGTCGAGGAACCGGTCGAGGTACTCGACCCTCTCGGGTGACTGGCTGTCCTGGATGTGGATGTCGGTGAAATGCGCGAACGAAGCGATCGGCCGCCGTGTCGACTCGCGATCGGCGCTCGGTGAGCCGCCCAGATCGGAGCGCAGGATGAAGGGCTCTCCGTCCGCGCGAACGTGCTTCCGGAAGCCCTTCGATCCCGTGCCGACACGGAGGAAGGTCGCGGTGAGGGTGGTTCCGGCGGGGTGAACGGGCCTCGCAGCCGGCTCACCCTCGCCGGAATCAGCTGACGAACTGCTGGAGACCACTGGCGTCCTGCGGGTAGACCCGCGCGGTGACGCGCGTTCCCTCGGGCAGGTACTCGACGTCGACGACGCGACCGATCTCGTGGATCCGGGCGATCACCTCGCCTCGGTCGTAGGGCACGAGCAGGTCGAGCTCGACCTCGGGCCGCGGCAGCAGCTCGGCGATGCGGGCCCGCAGCTCGTCGATTCCTTCGCCGGTGCGAGCCGACACGAAGATCGCATCCGGCACCATGCCCTGCAGCACGAGACGCTGGCTGTCGTCGACGAGGTCGCTCTTGTTGAACACGACGACCTCGGGGATGTCTCGCCCGTCGACCTCGGTGATCACGTCGCGCACCGTCGCGAGCTGAGCAGCCGGGTCGGGGTGCGAGCCGTCGACCACGTGCACGATGATGTCGGAGTCTTCGACCTCCTCCAGCGTCGAGCGGAACGCCTCGACCAGCTGGTGCGGCAGGTTGCGCACGAATCCGACGGTGTCGGAATAGGTGAACGGCCGGCCGTCGTCGGTCATGCTCTTGCGCACGGTTGCGTCGAGAGTCGCGAACAGGGCGTTCTCGACCAGCACGCCGGCCCGGGTGAGCCGGTTGAGCAGGCTCGACTTGCCCGCGTTGGTGTAGCCGGCGATCGCAACGCTCGGAACCGTGTTGCGCACGCGATTGGCGCGCTTCGCGACACGAGCCGGCTTCATCTCTTTGATCTTCTTGCGCAGGATCGCCATGCGGGTGTGGATGCGGCGACGGTCGAGTTCGATCTTCGTCTCACCGGGGCCGCGCGAGCCCATGCCGGCGCCCGCACCACCGACCTGGCCACCGGCCTGGCGGGACATCGACTCACCCCAGCCGCGAAGGCGAGGAAGAAGGTATTCGAGCTGCGCGAGTTCGACCTGAGCTTTGCCCTCCCGGCTCTTGGCGTGCTGGCTGAAGATGTCGAGGATCACGGCCGTGCGGTCGATCACCTTGACCTTCACCACGTCTTCGAGCGCGCGTCGCTGGCTCGGGGCCAGCTCGGTGTCGGCGATCACCGTGTCGGCGCCGAGCGCCATCACTGTCTGCTTGAGCTCGAGCGCCTTGCCCGAGCCGAGATAGGTGCTCGGGTCGGGGTGCGGACGACGCTGGAGGAGCCCGTCGAGCACCACGGCGCCGGCCGTCTCGGCAAGCGCGGCGAGCTCTCGAAGAGAGTTCTCGGCATCCTGCAGCGTGCCTTGCGAGTAGACGCCGATGAGCACGACGTTCTCGAGTCGAAGCTGCCGGTATTCGACCTCCGTGACGTCTTCGAGCTCGGTCGAGAGACCGGCGACGCGTCGCAGCGCCTGGCGGTCTTCGCGGTCGAACTGGTCGCCGTCGTCGCCGGGGGTGCCCTGGTAGTCGACGGGGCGTGTCAGCCCCTGGGTCTGGATCGCCTGGGCGGGCGAGAAGACGGACAGCCCGGCACGGGCCTCGGATCCGCGCAGGATGCGGTCGACGACGTCGTCCTGCTGCTCGCGCTCCGTGCTCGTGGTGCCGTCCTCTGTCATTGCAGTCACATTAGACCTTTCAGGTTCGATAATCTGTGGGGATGGCCAGCGAGCACTACTTCTCGTCGAAGCCCTCCAGCGAGCTGAAACCGCGTGAGATCACGGTCGAGCTCGCGGGGCGGACACTCTCTCTGGCGACCGCCGCGGGCGTCTTCTCGCCCGGGCGGATCGACCCGGGCACGCACGTGCTCCTGGCCGAGATGCCGCAACCACCGCGCGACGGCATCTTCTTGGATGTGGGTTGTGGATGGGGGCCGATCGCCCTGACCCTGGCTCTCCGATCGCCTGACGCCACCGTGTGGGCCGTCGACGTCAACGAGCGAGTGCTCGACCTGCTTCGCGAGAACGCTGCGCGGGCCGGCATCACCAACATCAATGCCGTGACACCCGACGGTGTTCCTGACGATGTGGTGTTCGACGGAATCTGGTCGAACCCGCCCATCAGGGTCGGCAAGACGGTGCTCCACGAGATCCTGCAACAGTGGCTGCCCCGGCTCGGCATCGACATGGAGGCGTACCTCGTGGTCGCGAAGAACCTGGGTGCCGACTCGCTGCAGAAGTGGCTAAACGAAGCACTGACCGGCGTGATCGAAGTCGAGCGAACGACGACTTCGAAGGGCTATCGAGTGCTCAGGGCGGCTCGACTGTAGGTGGGGTCTCAGATCTTCATAGTGCTGCCAGTTTAGCCGCGCGACGGCGCGACCGCCAGACCCCGCCTCAGATCACCAGGTCGCCGGTGAAGACGAGCTCGGCCGGGCCGCTGAGCGACACGTGCTCGCCGTCTTGGGTCGCGAACATCCGCACGTGCACAGTGCCGCCGGGCACGTCGACGCGCCACTGATCGGGCGCACCCTGGCCGGCCCAGTATCGCGTCGCCAGGGCCGCCGCCGCCGCGCCGGTGCCGCACGACAGGGTCTCGCCGCTGCCTCGCTCGTGCACGCGCATGCGGATCCGACCTACGCCATCGGCCACGAGGGGCTCTTCGGGCACGACGAACTCGACGTTGGCCCCGTCGACCGGCACGGGCTCGACGACCGGCGCGACGCCGAGGTCGATGCCGTCGAGCTCGTCGGCACCGGCCAGGGCCACGACGACGTGCGGGTTGCCGATGCTGAGCGCGAGACCCGGTCGGGCGACCGGCAGACTCCGCGCCGTCACCTCGGGTTCGCCCCCGGTCAGCGACCACCGGCCCAGGTCGACGAGGTAACCGCCGCGACTGAGCTGCACGTCTCGCACGCCGGCCCGAGTGCCGATGGCGAGGGTCTCGCCGGGCTCGAGCGTGGTCAGCCCCTGCTCGATCAGGTACTTCGTGAAGACGCGGATGCCGTTACCGCACATCTCGGCCACACTGCCGTCGGCGTTGTGATAATCCATGAACCACTCCGCGGCCTCGTCCTCGGCCAGAGCCGCAGCCCCTTCGGGGTGCTTCTCGCTGCGAACGGCTCGGATCACGCCGTCGCCGCCCACGCCGAAACGGCGATCGGCGAGGGCGCGGATGCGCTCGGGGGTGAGGTCGAACGAGGCGTCGGGGTCGGAGAACAGCACGAAGTCGTTGCCCGTGCCCTGGCCCTTGGTGAAGCGGACGGTGGTGGTCACCCGACGAGTGTATCGGCGGCCGCCCGCACGGCCTCGGGCTGGCCGGCGTGCGCCCACGTCACGCGCGGGTAACGGTGGAACCAGCTGACCTGCCGACGTGCGTAGCGTCTCGTGAGTGCCTTCGTGGCATCCTGCGCCTCGGTCGCGCTCAGCTCGCCGCGCACCTCGGCGATGGCCTGCGCGTAGCCGATCGCACGGCTCGCAGTCACGCCCTGCTCGAGACCCTTCGGCAGCAGAGCCTCGACCTCGGCGACGAGGCCGTCGTGCCACATGGTGTCGACGCGCTCGTCGAGTCGCTCGACGAGGATCGCCCGCTCTTCGGCGAGGCCGACCACCTGCGGGCTGCGCCAGGTGAGGGCGTCTTCGGGCAGGCCGACTGCGAACGGCTCGCCCGTGATCTCGCCGACCTCGAGCGCGCGCACCATGCGGCGGCCGTTGAAGGAGCCGATCGCCGCGGCGGCGGCAGGATCACGATCGCGGAGCAGCCGGTGCACGGCGCCGACGCCCTCCTCGGTGAGCATCGTCTCGTACCTCTCGCGCACATCCGCGTCGGTGCCCGGGAAGCGGAAGTCGAAGATCGCGCCCGACACGTACAGACCTGACCCGCCGACCAGGATCGGGACGCTCCCGTTCGCGAGGATCGCCGCCATCACCTCACGGGCACGACGCTGATACCACTCGACACTGGCCTCGTCGGTGACGTCGAGCTCGTCGAGGAGGTGGTGAGCCATCCCCCGACGTTCGGCGACCGGCAGCTTGGCCGTGCCGATGTCCATGCCGCGGTAGAGCTGCATGGCGTCGGCGTTCACGACCTCGGCCGCCCTGCCGCGTCGAGCGAGCTCGTCGGCGAGATCGAGGGCGAAGGCCGACTTGCCGGTGCCGGTGGCACCGACCACGACGGCATACCGGTCGCTGCCCGGGTGGCCCGGGTCGGGAGCCTCGCCGATGCTCGGGCCGGGCTCGCTCAGCGTTGACCGTCCGTCGGGTCGTAGATCGGGGTGGTGGCGACGCTCGGGCTCGTCTCCACGCGCACCGTGGGCAGCCCCAGCGAGACGCGGGCGGGCTGACCTCCTGCATCGGCGCTGCTCCCGTGAGCGGGGACAGCGCAGGATGCCGCCTCCGCGCGGTCCCACGCGTCGCCCGCCCGGGTGCGGCGCACCGTGAACGGCGTCGACTCGGTCTCGTCGGCGATGAGGTAGAACGGCTTGGCGTCGGTGATCTCGACAGTGACCACGTCGCCCGGCCTCGGCGCCTCGGCCCCCTCGGGCACGGCGAAGTGCACCAGGCGGCTGTCTTCGGCGCGACCCGAGAGACGGTGGGTCGCGCTGTCTTTGCGGCCTTCCCCGGTGGCGACGAGCAGCTCGACGCGACGGCCGACCTGCTTCTGGTTCTCTTCGAACGAGATGCGGTCTTGCAGCGCCATGAGGCGCTCGTAGCGCTCTTGCACCACCTCTTTGGCGATCTGGTCAGGGAGATCGGCCGCCGGCGTGCCGGGGCGGATCGAGTACTGGAAGGTGAAGGCGCTCGCGAAACGGGCGGCCTCGACCACTCGGAGAGTCTCTTGAAAGTCCTCTTCGGTCTCGCCGGGGAAGCCGACGATGATGTCGGTCGAGATGGCCGCGTTCGGCATCTTGGCGCGGACGCGGTCCAGGATGCCGAGGAACTTCTCGCTGCGGTAGCTGCGACGCATCGCCTTCAGGATGCGATCCGAGCCCGACTGCAGCGGCATGTGCAGCTGCGGCATGACGTTGGCCGTCTCGGCCATGGCGTCGATCACGTCGTCGGTGAAGGCAGCCGGGTGGGGGCTCGTGAACCGCACGCGTTCGAGGCCCTCGATGTCGCCGGCAGCCCGGAGGAGCTTCGCGAAGGCGCCGCGGTCGCCGAACTCGACGCCGTACGAGTTGACGTTCTGGCCAAGCAGCGTGACCTCGATGGCGCCGTCGTCGACGATCGCGTGGATCTCCGACAGGATCTCGCCGGGGCGACGATCTTTCTCCTTGCCGCGCAGAGACGGCACGATGCAGAACGTGCAGGTGTTGTTGCAGCCGACCGAGATCGACACCCAGCCGCTGTAGGTCGAGTCGCGCTTGGTCGGCAGAGTCGACGGGAAGACGTCGAGCGACTCGAGGATCTCGAGCTGCGCCTCATCGTTGTGCCGCGCCCGCTCGAGGAGCGTCGGCAGCGAGCCCATGTTGTGAGTGCCGAACACGACGTCGACCCAAGGGGCCTTGTCGAGGATGACGGATTTGTCCTTCTGGGCGAGGCAGCCGCCGACGGCGATCTGCATGCCCTCGTGGGTGCGCTTCGTCGACGCGAGGTGGCCGAGGGTGCCGTACAGCTTGTTGTCGGCGTTCTCTCGCACGGCGCAGGTGTTGATCACGACGATGTCGGCCTCGGCGCCGTCGGCGGGAACGTAGCCGGCGGCCTCGAGCGAGCCGCTGAGGCGCTCGGAGTCGTGGACGTTCATCTGGCACCCGAAAGTGCGCACCTCGTAGGTGCGCGGGGCACCGGTCGCGCCGACTCGCGGCTGGGCGTTCTCGAGAACGGTCGTCATGAGGCTCAAGTGTAAATCGTCGGCTCGCCGCTGCCGAACCCGACCGGAGACCTCGCACCCGCGGCCGGACTGCGACTCCGCGCCTAGGAGAGGTGCGACAGCCGGTCAGAGGTGCGACACGCGAAGCGGTGCTCGCTACTCGAAGCGCACGCCGCCTCCGCGCGAGCCGCCGCGCGGCAGAGCGCTCTCGACGGCGCGACGGATGACCTCGGAGCGATAGCCCCGCCGCATGAGGAAGGCGTTGAGGCGCCGCTCGGCGGTCGCCTGGTCGAGGCCGCGCAGCTGGCCGGCTCGCTTGTGCGCCCATTCGTCGGCACGCGCCTGCTCGTCGTCGTCGTCGATTTCGGCCACAGCGGCGTCGATCGCCTCCTGCGCGAGGCCGCGCTGACGCAGCTCCGAGCTGATCGCGCTCTTGCCGAGCCCTTTGCGAGACTGCTTGGTCTGCACGAGGTTCTCGGCCAACTCGGCATCGTTCAGGAGGCCGACGCGCTCGAGGCGCTCAATCTCGTGCTCGACGACCTCGTCGGGGAGGTCGCGCGAGCGCAGGGTCTTGGCCATCTCGGCCGACGAGACGCCGCGGCGCGAGAGCGCGTGCAGGCTGATGTTCTCGGCGCGAGTGCGTGCTGCCTCGACAGTCTCTTCCGGGCCTGCGCCGGGGCCGTCGTCGTCGTCGACCGCGCCGGTCGAGAAACCGTCGCGCCGAGCCACGGCCGCCTTCATTGCCGACAGGGGCTTCTTCGCTCGGGGTAGGCGGGCTGCCGCCTCGGGCTCGCTCTTCGCGGCGAACGCGGCATAGGTGGGCAGCGCCGCGACGGGAGCGGGCTCGCCGGCAGCGGGTTCGTGGGCACCGGACTCGCCCGCAGCGGGTTCGTCGGCACCGGGCTCGTCGGCGCCAGGCAGCGCCTCATCGGCCTCAGCCCATCCCTCGGCGCCGGACGCCGATCGCAGACCCGAGCGACGACCGCTCGCCCCAGCCCCGCGGCCTCGGCCGGCCGGGTGCGACGGTGATGCCGCAGGCTGCTGGCCGAAGAGAGGTGTGACGGGGGCGAGGCGGTCGTCGTCGCTGGTCATGCGCCCTTGCGCTCCGCCAGCTTGCGCTGGATGGGCTCGACCGGCGCTGCGTCTTTGGCGCCGGAAGCCGGAGCCGCCGCAGTGGCCGGGGCATCGTCGGCCGCGGCCGTAGCGCCACCGACACCCAGCTTGGCCAGGATCTTCTGCTCGATCTCGTCCGCGACGGCCGCGTTGGTGATGAGGAAGTTACGCGAGTTCTCTTTGCCCTGGCCGAGCTGGTCGCCCTCGTAGGTGTACCAGGCACCCGACTTGCGCACGATGCCGTGCTCGACACCGAAGTCGATCAGGCTGCCCTCGCGGGAGATGCCGACGCCGTAGAGGATGTCGAACTCGGCCTGCTTGAAGGGCGGCGCCATCTTGTTCTTGACGACCTTGACGCGGGTGCGGTTGCCTACCGCGTCGGTGCCGTCCTTCAGGGTCTCGATGCGGCGGATGTCGAGGCGCACCGACGCGTAGAACTTGAGTGCCTTGCCGCCGGCGGTCGTCTCGGGGCTGCCGAAGAACACACCGATCTTCTCGCGCAACTGATTGATGAAGATCATCGTGGTGCCGGTCTGGCTGAGACCACCAGTCAGCTTGCGAAGGGCCTGAGACATGAGGCGGGCCTGAAGGCCGACGTGCGAGTCGCCCATCTCGCCCTCGATCTCGGCGCGGGGCACGAGCGCCGCCACGGAGTCGATCACGACGAGGTCGATCGACCCGGAACGCACCAGCATGTCGGCGATTTCGAGGGCCTGCTCGCCGGTGTCGGGCTGCGAGACGAGCAGGGCGTCGATGTCGACGCCGAGCTTGCGGGCGTACTCGGGGTCGAGGGCGTGCTCGGCGTCGATGAAGGCGGCGATGCCGCCGGCGGCCTGCGCGTTGGCGATGGCGTGAAGCGTGAGGGTCGTCTTGCCCGACGACTCGGGGCCGTAGATCTCGACGATGCGGCCGCGGGGTAGCCCGCCGATGCCGAGCGCGACGTCGAGGGCGATCGAGCCGGTGGGGATCACGGCGACCGGTGCGCGCTCGTCGCTGCCGAGGCGCATGACGGCGCCCTTGCCGAACTGACGATCGATCTGGGCGAGGGCGGTCTCGAGGGCCTTCTCGCGGTCTGCAACTGAGGGCATGGTGTCTCCTTGGGGGATCGTCACCTCGACGAGGTGGGCTCGGTGCGCCTATAGGCTGTCGCGTTCCTTCGGGCCGATGGAGCAAGGCAGAAACAAGTACCGAAGGCTGACGACAAGGCTGAGAGAAGCGCTGTTGACCGGAACACTACGGAGGGCCACCGACACTGTGGGGCGTCGGCAGACATCTGTGGAGAACCGGAGCCCAGCGACTCCCTGTGGAGGAGAGGCTAGCACCGAACCGAACACATGTTCGAGTGACGAAAGGGGCGTGTCGCGCCCTGTCGACCCGTCGGATCCTGCGCCCCGGAAACCACGTCGGGCGGCGACGCTGCTAGCGGCGGGGCTTCGGCAGGCCGACGCCGTAGCGGCGCTCGGGCGGCACGTTCTCGACGTCGCAGAGGGCCAGCCAGACGTCGCGCGGGTCGTCGCCGCGGGTGATCGCGTCGTCGGCGGTGACGTTGCCGAGGGCGGGCAGGACGACGTCGCGGGTCACGACGCGACCGTAGCCCTCGCCGAACTCGTCGACGACCGCTCGGGCGAACTCACTCTTGCGCACCTGTCGAGAATAGCCACAGCCACCGACGATGGAGCGCCCGGACGCACGAACGCCCCGTCCACACCGGACGGGGCGTTCGCCTCTCGGCGGAGTCGAAGAGCTGCTGCCGCTTAGCGGACAGCGAGGTCGTCGAACTCGGCGACGAGGTCGTCGGGGAGCGTGTCGGGAACGGGGCTGAGCCCCTCAAGGACCGCCATGCGGTCCCCTACCTCACGCATGATGGTTGAGATGGGCGTCTCGAGAGCGTCCGCCACGGACGCGAGGATCTCGCTGCTGGCCTCTTTCTGGCCACGCTCGACCTCACTGAGGTAACCGAGCGCGACGCTGGCCTTGGAAGCGACCTGACGAAGCGTGCGGCCCTTTTGCAGGCGGAAGTCACGAAGGACGTCACCGATTTCTTGACGTACGAGAACCATAGGACCCTCCTCCTGAGGACGACCCACCGCGGCCGGAATGCCTGGGTGGGTGGTAACACTAGCTGACCCGCTGCCCCACTGCGAACAGTGGAGACTTCACTGTAGCCAGGGGATCGTGGGTGGAGCTTGTGAAGCTACGAGATGTAACGAGACCGAAACGCCCGCTATTCCCTCGGGCTGCTGAGCATCCGCTGGACTGCGGAGAGTGATTCGACGACCGTAGCCGATCGGATTGCCGCTCGGTCACCCTCCAGTAGGAGGGGCAGGACTTCCACATCTTCGCCCCAGGTGATTCCCACGTAGACGGTACCGACGGGCTGGCCGTCCTGCGGATCGGGCCCGGCGACCCCCGTCGTCGCGAGCCCGATGTCGGCCGGCGCGCCATCGAGGGTGAGCCGCTCGCGCACGCCGAGGGCCATCTCGACGGCGACGTCGGGGTACACCGCGCCGTGCGCGGCCAGGAGATCGGCCGAGACGCCGAGCAGCGAGTGCTTGAGCTCTGTCTGGTAGGCGACGACTCCCCCGGCCACGACAGCCGAGGCGCCGGGCACGGCGACGAGCGACGCCACGACCAGACCCCCAGTCAGCGACTCGGCGATTGCGATGGTGAGGCCTCGGTCTTTCAGGGCGGCGACGACATCCTGCGCCAGGGCGGTGGGACGAGCGGAGTCACTCACGCGTGCTCGGTGCCGCGCGACCCACGGAAGGCCACGCGCATGTAGTCGAGCCCCGAGAGCACGGTCGCGATGAACGCCAACGACATGACCACGATGTTGACGTAGTCGAACCAGTCGCCCAGCCAGTGAACGAACGGGAAGAGCGCGAGCGTCAGCGCGATCGCCTGCAGCACCGTCTTGAGCTTGCCGCCGCGCGAGGCCGCGATGACGCGGTTGCGGAGCGCGGCGAACCGGTAGACCGTGATACCGACCTCGCGAATCAGGATGATGACGGTCACCCACCAGGGCAGCTCGCCCAGCACGCTCAGCACGATGAACGCGCCGCCAGTGAGCACCTTGTCGGCCAGAGGGTCGACGATCTTGCCGAAATCGGAGACGAGGTTCTGACGCCTGGCCAGGAACCCGTCGAGGCTGTCGGTGAGGATCGCGACGACGAAGATGGCCGCGGCCCATACTCGCAGCGTCCCGTCGTGACCGTCGTCGACGCAGAGCAGCACGAAGAACAGCGGCGCCATGAGGATGCGCACGACCGTGATGATGTTCGCGATATTGGCCGTGTTCGCCGGGCCGTCGCCGCGGCTGACGATGCGCCCCGTGAACGGGAAGGTCTTGGCCGCGGGCGCGGGCGATGCAGCGCCGTCGGATCCGGTGGGTGTCGTCATGGACTCAGTCTCGTCCTGTCAGGCCCCAGGCGTCCTCCGAGTCGTCGGCAGAGCCGACCTCGTCATAGCCGCGGGTCATGTCGGCGACCGGGTCGGCGCTGTACGAGCCGCCGCCGGTCTGGCCGTTGGCCGCGACCTCGGGGCTGTACCGGCCGTCGTCGACCGTGGGTCGAGCGGGGGCCGCACCCGTCGGGCCCTGCTGGCCGCGGATATTCGCCAGCACTCCCGGCAGCTGCTCGACGGTGACGAGCACGTCGCGAGCCTTCGACCCCTCGGAGGGGCCGACGATGTCGCGCGACTCCATGAGGTCCATCAGGCGACCGGCCTTGGCGAACCCGACTCGCAGTTTGCGCTGCAGCATCGAGGTCGAGCCGAACTGCGACGAGACGACCAGCTCGGCCGCCGCGAGCAGAAGCTCGAGGTCGTCGCCGATGTCGCCGTCGATCTCTTTCTTCTCGGCCACGGCGGCCACGTCGGCGCGGTACTCGGGGCGAGCCTGCTCGGTGACGTGCTTGACGACCGCGTTGATCTCGCTCTCCTGCACCCAGGCGCCCTGGACGCGCATCGCCTTCGAGGCGCCCATCGGCAGGAAGAGGCCGTCGCCCTGGCCGATCAGTTTGTCGGCGCCCGGCTGGTCGAGGATGACGCGCGAGTCGGTGACGCTCGTCACGGCGAACGCGAGCCGTGACGGCACGTTGGCCTTGATGAGGCCTGTCACGACGTCGACCGAAGGGCGCTGGGTCGCGAGCACCAGGTGGATGCCCGACGCGCGGGCGAGCTGAGTGATCCGCACGATCGAGTCTTCGACGTCGCGCGGCGCGACCATCATGAGGTCGGCGAGCTCGTCGACGACGACCAGGAGGTAGGGGTAGGGCTTGAGCGATCGCTCGCTGCCCTGTGGCAGCACGATCTCGTTGTTCACCACGGCCTTGTTGAAGTCGTCGATGTGACGGAAGCCGAACGACGCGAGGTCGTCGTAGCGCATGTCCATCTCCTTGACGACCCACTGGAGCGCCTCGGCCGCCTTCTTGGCGTTCGTGATGATGGGCGTGATGAGGTGCGGCACACCCGCGTAGATCGAGAGCTCGACGCGCTTCGGGTCGATGAGCACCATGCGCACGTCGCTGGGTTTCGCACGCATCAGCAGCGAGGTGATCATGGAGTTGACGAAGCTCGACTTGCCCGACCCCGTTGATCCTGCGACCAAGAGGTGAGGCATCTTCGCGAGGTTGGCCACGACGTAGCCGCCCTCGACGTCTTTGCCGACGCCGATCGTCATCGGGTGCGTGCTCTTGGTGGCCGCCGACGAGCGCAGCACGTCGCCGAGCGACACGATCTCGCGGTCGGTGTTGGGGATCTCGACGCCGATCGCGCTCTTGCCGGGGATCGGCGACAGGATGCGCACTTCGTTCGACGCGACCGCGTAGCTGAGGTTCTTCGAGAGCTGGGTGACCTTCTCGACCTTCACGCCCGGGCCGAGCTCGATCTCGTAGCGGGTGACCGTCGGGCCGCGGCTGAAGCCGATGACGCGGGCGTCGACGTTGAACTGCGTCAGCACCTCGGTGATGGCCGCGACGATCGTGTCGTTGGCCTCGCTGCGCGTCTTGGCGGGGTCGCCGGGGCTCAGTGTCGAGACCGCCGGCAGGCGGTAGGGGGTGTCGGACGAGTGGTCGTCGGCCATAGCGAAGCTCGGCGTGGCGTCGGCCTCGTCGGGCTCGAAGAAGTCGGCCGCGGCGTCGGACGGCCCGAGCGCGACCGCGGGCGTGACGACAGGAAGCGACGGAGTCGGGATGACGGTCGTGGGGGCCGTACCGCCTTGATGAGCCAGCGCGTCTTCGGCGAAACCGAGTTCGTCGAGCAGACCGGTGCCGAACTCGTTCTCGTTCGCGTCTCCTTCGATGATGTCGGTGAACGACGGGGCCTCGCTCTTGCGCCCGCGACGCTTCTTCTTCGAGTCGAGAGCCTCGGTCGGCGCTGTCTCGGCGACCACCGGAGAGTCGTAGGCGGGGTCTTCTTCGCGGCCGCTCTTGTTGCGGCGCCACCAGGGCAGCTCGGCCTCGTCTTCGGCGTCGTCGCGCTCGGCCTGGTCAGCAACTGACACCTTCGCCGCGCTGCGCTCGGCCGCTTCGTCGGCGGCAGGGCCGGCGGTGCCGAACAGGTAGGCGTAGAGCTCGTGCACCCGACGCGCGATGTGGTTCGGCGGCGTCTTGGTGATGATCAGGATCGACAGCGCCAAGACGATGCAGACGATGGGCACGGCCACCCACACCGTGAGCAGATTGACCATCCAGGAGGCGACGACCCAGCCCAGGATCCCGCCCCCCGCGGCGAGCCCGGACATTCCGTCGGCGGCGACGGGGCGGCCTCCGAAGATGTGGCAGAGCCCCGAGATCGAGACCACGCCGAGGCCGACCCCGATGCCGATGCGTGTGTTGTCGTGCACGCTCGACGGGTGGCGGAAGAGCCAGCCGGCGAAGACCACCATGATGACCGGCAGCGCGTAGGCGACGCGGCCGAAGAGCCCGCCGAACGTGTAGTGGTCGAGAGCCGTGGCGATCGGATCGCCGGGGTTCAGCCACTCGACGACGGCACCCGCGATGGCCAGGAGGACGAGGAAGAACGGGACGCCGTCGCGACGCTCGGTCGCGTCCAGCGTCTCGCGCCCGAAGACACGGAAGGCGCCGCCGACGAGGTGCGCGAGCCCCAGCCAGGCACGAGTGCCGAGGTCGGGGCCGTGGTCGACGACGACGGTCTGCTTGGCCGCGGGCAGCCGCTTGGTGGGCGCCGTGCGCGCCGCACCACCGCGCGGGGCGCGGCCACCGGACTTCGGGGCGGCCGCGCGCGTTCGCGACGAAGGCTTCGTGCTCGTAGGCATGCCGTAAAGCTACCGTCTACGGCCGACACGCCCCCTGTATTTGAGGGCGTGTCAGTCACATGAGTAACAGCAGCAACACGCCCCGCTACGCCGAGATGACCACCGGCACGATCATCGGGCGGCGGCGGTGGTTCGAGTTCACCCAGCGCCCGACGGTGCGCCGCACGACCTGACTGAAGCCGTGCGTGTCGCGCATGCCGTTCTCGGCGGCCTCGGTGAGCGCCGCCAGGATCTTCGGCCGCACATCGTCGAACACCTTCTCGTCTTCGGCGAAGCCGCGCGACTGGATCTCCGGCCCGACGACGACACGACCGGTGGCGGGGTCCATCGCGATGAAGACGCTGATGAAGCCCTCCTCGGCGAGCACGCGGCGATCCTTGAGGTCGGCGTCGGTGATCTCGCCGACGCTCGATCCGTCGACGTACACGAAGCCGAGGTCGAGCTGGCCGACGACTGTCGCGACGCCGTCTTTGAGGTCGACCACGATGCCGTCCTGCCCCGTGATGATGTTCTTCGCGGGCACACCGGTTCGCTCTGCGAGCGCGGCGCTCGCGTAGAGGTGGCGGTGCTCGCCGTGCACCGGCAGCACGTTCTTGGGGCGCAGGATGTTGTAGCAGTACAGCAGCTCGCCGGCCGAGGCGTGCCCCGAGACGTGCACCTTCGCGTTGCCCTTGTGCACCACGTGCGCCCCGAGCTTGGTGAGCCCGTCGATCACGCGGTAGACAGCGTTCTCGTTGCCGGGGATCAGGCTCGAGGCGAGAATGACGGTGTCGCCCTCGCCGATCTCGATCTGGTGCTCGAGGTTGGCCATGCGTGCGAGCACCGCCATCGGCTCGCCCTGCGACCCGGTCGACATGTAGACGATGCGGTCGTCGGGAAGGTCTTTGGCCTTCTTCGAGTCGATGAGGACGTTCTCGGGCACCCGGAGGTAGCCGAGGTCGGCGGCGATCGTCATATTGCGGATCATCGACCGGCCCATGAAGGCGACGCGGCGCCCGTTGGCGTGCGCGGCGTCGAGCACCTGCTGCACGCGGTGCACGTGGCTCGAGAAGCTGGCGACGACGACGCGGCGCGGCGCGCGAGCGATGATGTCGTCGAGCACCGGCCCGATGTCGCGCTCGAGCGCGGTGAAGCCCGGCACGTCGGCGTTGGTCGAGTCGGGCAGGAAGAGATCGACGCCCTCTTCGCCGAGACGGGCGAAGGCGCGGAGGTCGGTGATGCGGTCGTCGAGCGGCAGCTGGTCCATCTTGAAGTCGCCGGTGTGCAGCACGAGACCCGCGGTGGTGCGGATCGCGACGGCCAGGGCGTCGGGGATGGAATGGTTGACGGCGACGAACTCGAGCTCGAACGGGCCGAGCTTCTCGATCTGGCCCTCTTTGACGGCCAGCGAATACGGCTGGATCCGGTGCTCTTTGAGCTTGGCCTCGACGAGGGCGAGGGTCAGCGTCGAGCCGAGCAGAGGGATGTCCTTGCGGAGGCGCAGGAGGTAGGGCACCGCGCCGATGTGGTCTTCGTGGCCGTGCGTGAGCACGACGCCGAGGATGTCGTCGAGGCGGTCCTTGATGGGCGAGAAGTCCGGCAGGATCAGGTCGACCCCGGGCTGGTGCTCTTCGGGGAAGAGCACGCCGGCGTCGACGATGAGCAGCTTGCCGTCGAGTTCGTAGACGGTCATGTTGCGGCCGATCTCGCCGAGGCCGCCGATCGGGATGACGCGGAGCGTGCCCTTTTCGAGCGCGCGCGGAGTGTGGATTGTCGTGGGCATCTGTTCCTTGGTGTGTTCAGTGTGAGGTCGTGAGCCTCCGGTGTAGGTCTGTGTGCCGGTCGACCACCCGCAGAGTGGTGCGGGCGGTGCACCTGTCAGCGCGTGGTGCCGTGCACCTTGGGCAGGGCGCCGCCGGCGGCCGCGTTGCGGTCGGGGCGGAACTTCGAGAAGTCGACGCCGGGGATCTGTCCCAGTCCGCCTACTTGGCCGACATGCGACAGCTCGTCTTCGATCAGAGCAGCCTCGGCGTCTTCGGGCCCGACGAGGGGCAGCCGGACGCGAGGGCTCGAGATGCGGCCGAGGCCGTGGAGGATGTATTTCGCGGCGACCGTGCCGGGCACGTGCGTCATGACGGCTCGCACCAGCGGCTCGAGCTGCTTGTGGGCGGCTGTCGCCGTGTGGAGGTCGCCCGCGTTCACGGCGTCGACGATGGTGCGGTAGGGTGCCGCGGCGATGTTCGCGGTGACCCCGATGAGGCCGGTGGCGCCGATCGCCAGGTGCGGCAGCACGTTGGTGTCGTCGCCCGAGAAGTAGAGCAGGTCGGTCTGGTTGAGCACGCGGCTGACCTCGGCGAAGTCGCCCTTGGCGTCTTTCACGCCGACGATGTTGGGGTGCTTCGCAGCCCGGAGGATCGTCTCGTACTTGATCGGGATTCCGGTGCGGCCGGGGATGTCGTAGAGCAGGACCGGGAGGTCGGTCGCGTCGGCGATCATGCGGAAGTGCGTGAGGACGCCGGCCTGGGTGGGCTTGTTGTAATAGGGCGTGACGATCATGACGCCGTCGGCCCCGGCCTTCTCGCTGGCCTTGTAGAGCTGGATCGCGTGTGCGGTCTCGTTCGAGCCGCCGCCGGTGATGATCTTGGCGCGGCCCGCGGCGACCGACTTGCCGACTTCGACGAGACGCAACTTCTCGGGGTCGGTGAGGGTCGAGGTCTCACCCGTCGTGCCGGTCACGACGATGCCGTCGGCACCCGCCGTGATGCAGTCGTCGATGTGCTTCTCGACCCCGGCCCAGTCGACTTCGCCGTCGGCGGTGAAGGGGGTGACCAGGGCCACGAGGACCTGCCCGAAGGGGTTTTCGATGTTCGACACCCTGACAGAGTATCGGCACCTGCCCGTCCCGAGCGACGGGTGCTAGGGGGCGACGCGGCCGTTCTTGCCGAAGGCCGCGTAAGTGAGCGGCATGAGCCCGGCCCAGCTGTCTTCCATCTTCTCGGCGCACATCTCGATCTCGCGCTGCGGGAAGGAGGGGAACTGCGAGCCCTCGCGCTTGGTGCGGAGGCTGAGGAAGTTCATCAGCGATCGAGCGTTCACGGTGACGTACATGGACGAGTAGATGTTGAGTGGCAGGACGATGCGTGCCACCTCGCGGGCGACACCGGCCTCGAGCATCTTCGTGTAGGCCTCGTAGGCGAGCGTGGTCGTCGCCTTCGTGGCTTCGACGACGAGCTCGTACTGCTCGGGGCTGCCGGGGATGAAGTCGTAGGCGCCGGGCTTGCCGACCTGCACGAGGTTGCGCTGCTCGCCGGGCACGTAGAAGACGGGATTGAGCTCGCGGTAGCGCCCGCTCTCTTCGTTGTACGAAGCCATGCGATGCCGCATGAACTCGCGGAACACGAAGATCGGCGCCTGCACGTAGAAGGTCATCGAGTTGTGCTCGAACGGCGAACCGTGTCGATCGCGCATCAGGTAGTTGATGAGACCGGCACCCTTGGTGGCCTGGTCGCCCTCCGCATCGGCCTGCGCGC
Source organism: Frondihabitans sp. PAMC 28766 (assembly GCF_001577365.1). Lineage (NCBI taxonomy): Bacteria > Bacillati > Actinomycetota > Actinomycetes > Micrococcales > Microbacteriaceae > Frondihabitans > Frondihabitans sp. PAMC 28766. The sequence goes on along the minus strand of NZ_CP014513.1, from coordinate 2,240,745 downwards.
CGGCCAGGGTCTGCTCGCCCATCGTCGACACGCGAGCGGCGAACAGCACGTCGGAGTCGTGAGCACTGGAGCGCACCAGCTCGACGGTGACGTCGGAGCGGAATTCGATCTGCGGGCGTGGGTTCTCAGCGGAGTCTTCAGGCACGACCCCGACCTTAGCGGGCCGCACCGACAATCCCGTGGCCGCCGTCCCGGTCGTGTCCCAGCGCTCGCGCCTACTGTGAGAGCCCGACGAAGGGGAAGGCACGAGACATGGCACAGACCGTACTGATCGCAGGAGCCTCGGGGCTGATCGGCACGGAGGTGACGACGCAGCTGCGCAAGGCGGGGCACGAGGTGCTGAGCCTCGTGCGCCGGCCGACGACCAACGCGAGCGAGTTCACCTGGTCGCCGCAGGCCGGCATCCTCGACTACAACCTCCTCGATCGGGCCGACGCCGTGATCAACCTCTCGGGCGCATCGCTCTCGAAGCTGCCGTGGACGTCGTCCTACAAGCACGAGATCCACGATTCGCGAGTCGACGCGACCCGCACCCTGGCGCAGGCGATGCACCACGCGGCCAATGCGCCCGCGACCTTCCTCAGCGGCTCGGCGGTCGGTTTCTACGGCGACCGCCCGTTCGACACGCTCACCGAAGAGTCCGCCAAGGGCGAGGGCTTCCTCGTCGACGTCGTGGTCGACTGGGAGGCCGAGGCGAACAAGGCTCCGGAGGCCACGCGCGTCGTCACCTTCCGCACCGGCGTCGTGATCGGCCCGGGGGGTGCCATGAAGCCGCTGCTCGCGCTCACCAAGGCCTTCCTCGGCTCGAGACTCGGTACCGGCGCGCAGATCTGGCCCTGGATCAGCCTCCACGACGAGGCCGCCGCGATCGTGCACCTTTTGACGAGCGACCTCGACGGGCCGGTCAATCTCGCCGGGCCCGTGGCCGCCACGAGCGACCGCCTCACAGCCCTCACGGCGAAAGATCTGCACCGCCCTTACAAGCTGGCCGTGCCCGAGTTCGCGATCCGCGCGCTGCTCGGCGACGCCGGCCAGGAGATGCTGCTCTCGAGCCAGCACGTCGTGCCCGCCAAGCTCGTGGCCGACGGCTTCGAGTTCAGAGACGACACCGTCGAGAAGGCTCTAGGCGCGCTGCTCGGCTCGTGACACGCGGCGCAGCCTGAACGAGCGCCGGATCGCGCCTCGCGCTCGGCGCCGGTCGCCGCACGCGTCGTAGGCGAGACCCAGCCGAAACCACGCGCGCCAGTCGTCGGGAGCCTCTTCGACGGCGTGCGCGTAGCCCGGGAAGGCCGCGTCGGCGTCTTCGCGCTGGTAGCGGCCGCTCGGGCGACGAGCCACGTCGTCCACCGGCAGCTCGTCCTCGCGCTCGAGCTGTCTGACGATCGTCTCGGTCAGGATGCCGAAGCGGATCTCGAAGAGGAGGGCGGCGACTCCGATGATCGGCAGCACGATCAGGGCGATGCCGAGCACGACGGCGATCGGCACGCCGGTCAGCACGAACTGCACGGCCCGAGTGCCCGTCAGCACGAGGTAGAGCGCGAGCAGAGCGCACATCACGATCGCGGCGATGCGACCCTTCACGAGGCGGCCCCCGTCATCGCGACGTCCCCAGAGGCAGCACCTGGTCGAGCCCCACGACGACGCCCGAGATGGTCGGCGCCGCGGCCAGCGCGACACGGATGCCCTGCTCGTAGGCGGTCTGCGAGGTGGTGTCGTGCGTGAGGGTGAGCGTCTCGCCCGAGCCGCCGAAGACGACCTCCTGGCGCGCCTCGATGCCCGGCAGCCGCAGGCTGTGCACGAGCACGCTCGCGACCTGCTGGCCGCGGGCCCGCTGGTCGGCGTGCGGGGCGATCACGGGCCCGAGGTCTCGCCGTGCGTCGGCGATGAGCTCGGCCGTGCGGATGGCGGTGCCCGAGGGCGAGTCGACCTTGCCGGGGTGGTGCGTCTCGATGATCTCGACCGACTCGTAGAAGCGCGCGGCCATCGTGGCGAAGGTGGTGGCCAGCACCGAGCCGATCGAGAAGTTGGGGACGACCAGGACGCCGGGGCCGTCGACCTCGGCGACGACGCGGCGAAGGCTCGCGAGGCGCGGCTCCGACCAGCCGGACGTGCCGACGAGCACGGGGATGCCGGCCCGCACCGCCTTCTCGACGATTCCGGGGCTGACCGCGGGCACGGTGACGTCGACGGCGAGGTCTGCGCCGACGACGCCCTCGAGGTCGTCACGGCTGCCGAGAGCGGCGTAGAGCTCGAGGTCGGGGCCCTCGTCGATCAGCCGGAGGAAGAGCTGCCCCATCCGACCGGTGGCTCCGACGACGGCGACGCGAGTTGACATGCGTCAAACCTACCGGCTCGCTACGATCGGATGCCGTGGTGCACTTCCGAGAGATCGCCGTCGACGAGCCCGAGGCGCACGCGCTTCTCGAGGCGTACTTCGCCGAGCGGATCGCGACCTTCCCCGATCCTGCGGGTTACACGACGACGTCCCCCTCTCCCGAGGCATTCGTGCCGCCCGCCGGAGTGTTCGTCGTGGTCGACCTCGACACCGGTGAGACCGGCGTCGCATGCGGCGGGATCCGACGCCTGACGCCGGGCCCGTCGGGCGGGCTCCGCTATGAGGTCAAGCACCTCTTCGTCGCGCCGGCCGGGCGCGGTCGCGGCCTCGGACGGAAGCTGCTCGCCGAGCTCGAACGGCGCGCGAAGGCGTTCGGCGCCGACGTCGCCGTGCTCGACACGAACGACAGCCTAACGGCCGCCGGCGGCCTGTACCGCACGTCGGGCTACGAGACGATCGAGCCGTACAACGACAACCCGAACGCGACCACCTGGTACGCGAAGGCGCTCTAGATCGGCTGCTCGACCGGCAGCCCCGTGCGCAACTCGACCGGCAGATGGCCGAGGTCGTTGTGGGTCACGAGTTCTGGCGGCTTCGCCGAGCGCACTCGGATGATGGTCAGGCCGCAGTTGGCCTGATTCACCCCCATCCAACGCCATGCCGGGGCGCCGAACACCTCGCGCACGAACCAGCCGATCACGAAGTTGTGGGTGATCAGCAGATCGTGACGGTCTTCGCGAGCCGGGGTGAGGTATTCGGCGACGGCGTCGGACATCTGGGCCTCGCCGGCCTCGATCTCCTGCTCGGTGATGCCACCGAAGAACGGCTTGAACGCGCTCGGCATGTCGGGTGTCGGCCCGGACGGGATGCAGTCGAACAGCAGAGTAGAGGGCCGCGGCGTCAGCGCGGGCATCATCTCGGTCATGATCGCCGCCGTCTCGGTGGCGCGCTCGAGCGGCGAGTGCCAGGCGGCGTCGAACGGCACGCCGCCGAGACGCTGGGCGATGGCCTTGGCCTGCCGCTTGCCGCGCTCTGAGAGGGGGCCGTCGGGCAGGCCGTACTCGGCGTCCTGCTGCTCGCCGTGACGGATGAGATAGAGGTAGTGCGACACTGTCGCCTCCTGATTCATTGCTACGCCGGAGGCGTCGTTGCGACCGGCTCGGCGACAACGGCATCGAACAGGGCAGGCTCGACGTCGCCGACGACCACAGTGGACAGTACTCTCGAGCGAAGTTCGCGGGCGAGCTCTTGCACACCCTCACTGGTGACTCGGGCCAGGCGCGCCAGCGACTCGTCGAGGTCGACGAACTCTCCGGTCGAGATCTCGGCTCGGCCGAGGCGGTTCATGCGCGTGTCGCTGTCTTCGAGGGCCAGCGCGGCGGCCCCGCCGAGCATGCCGAGCGACCGCTCGAACTCGTGCTCGGTGATGCCGTCGTCGGCCAGTCGGTCGAACTCGTCGAGCATGAGCTTCGACACCTCGACGGCGTTGCGCGGGGCACTGCCGGCGTACAGCCCGAAGAGCCCGGCGTCGGAGTAGCTCGGCGTGAACGAGTAGACCGAGTAGGCGAGTCCCCTCTTCTCGCGGATCTCCTGGAAGAGGCGCGACGACATCCCTCCCCCGAGAACGGCGTTCAGGATGCTGAGGGTCGGCCGCCGCGGGTCGGTCAGCGCGAGCCCCGGCACGGCCAGCATGACGGTGGCCTGTTCGAGCGGCCGCGGGATCACCACGGCCGGTGCGCCCTGCGAGAGCTCTGCGGTCGCCGTGGGGCGCCGGGGCACGGGGGTCGCTTCGGTGTCGGGCCAGCCCGCCGAGCGGAGCGCGGCCGTGATCCGACCGACGAGCGCCTCGTGGTCGACGGCGCCCGCGACCGTGACGACGAGGTCTTGCGGCCGATAGTTCTCGCGATAGTGCCGCACGACGTCGTCGCGACGGGCGGCGCGGATGCTGTCGGGCGAACCGCCGATCGGCCTGCCGAGCGGGTGGTCGCCGAGCACCGACTCGAAGAGACGCTCGCTGCCCACGTCGCCGGCGTCGTCGTCGGCCATGGCCAACTCGTCGAGGATCACGCCGCGCTCGACCTCGAACTCGTCGGGGTCGATCACCGACGAGGTCACCATGTCGGCCAGCACGTCGACGGCCATGTCGACGTCGACGTCACGCACCTTGGCGTAATAGCAGGTGTACTCCTTGGCCGTGGCGGCATTGTGCTCGCCGCCGACCGACTCGAAGCTCACCGAGATGTCGAACGCGCTGCGTGTCGGCGTGCCCTTGAAGAGCAGGTGCTCGAGGAAGTGCGTCGACCCGCGTTCGGCAGCCGTCTCGTCGCGCGAGCCCACCGCGACCCAGAAGCCGACGGTGGCGCTGCGGGCCCCGGCCATGCGCTCGGTGAGGATGCGGATGCCCGACGGAAGCACGCTGCGTCGCACCAGTTCGTCGCCGGACACGCGGAAGCTGAGCTCGAGGTCGTCGAGGGGAAGCGGGACAGGTCCGTTCATCGCCATCGAGCCTACGGGATGCGTGACACCCGAACTGGGGTACGACCGATGTGGACAGACGAACCCGTCTGTTTGTCCTCCTCTGTGATACACTGATTTCACCGGCCGGATCTGCGCCTAGCTTGATTCGGTCGGCGGCTAGCTCGGACGTTCGATGTCTGAACCCTCATTTCCCCTGATGACGGGTCCCCAGCCGAATCAGTCCCAAGGAGCCACGCTGTGACGGTCGAATTCCCCCCAACGGCCGTCCAGCGTTCCCTTGGAGGGGCCTCCTCAGAGGGTCGACGGGTCTTGCAACCGGGCCCAGGCGCGAAGAACCGCGTGCTCGTCACGGCCGATCGTCTCTTCTACGACGAAGGCATCCGCACCGTCGGCGTCGACCGGCTGATCGCCGAGTCGTCGGTCACCAAGGCCACGTTCTACAAGCACTTCGGCGCCAAAGACAATCTCGTCCTCGAGTACATCGGGCGGCGTCGCGACGAGGCCAAGGCACTCGCCGACTCGATCAGCGCTGCTGCCGACGGTTCTCTCGAGACGCTTCGCGGCATCCGCGACTCCATCGTCGACGACATCCAGAGCGACGGATTCCGCGGCTGCCCCTTCATCAACGCGGCCGCCGAGTTCGCCGACGCGGCCCACCCCGTTCGCCGCATCGTCGTACAGCACCGCGACTGGTACACCGAAACCATGGTCGAGCTGTTCCGCGGCGCCAAGCACCCGATGTCGGGTGACGCAGCCGACGAGTTCCTCCTCGCCCGCGACGGAGCCATGGTCGGCGGCTACGAGGGCGACGCCATCGCTGCCACGGCCGCCCTCATCCGGGTGACCGACCGGCTGTTCGCCGACTGCAAGTAGCAGTCGTCACGTCGAAGTCCGCTAGGCGCTGACGCGGTCCAGCTCGGCCATCTCGTGCCGGGTCAACTGCACGCGAGTGGCCTCGGCCAGCTCCAGAACCTGGTGCGGCGACGTCGCACTCGCGACCGGCGCCACCACGTTCGGCTTGGCGAGCAGCCACGCGAGCGCGACGGCAGCCACCGGGGCGGCGTGCAGCGAGGCGATGCGGTCGAGCTCGCTCACGATCCTGAGGTTGCGTTTCGTCAGCAGCTTCGCCACCTCGCTGCCGCGGCGATGCCCCTTGATGTCGGCCTTCGTGCGGTACTTGCCCGTCAAGAACCCGCTCGCCAGCGCGAAACGCGGCATGACCGCCAAGCGCTGCTGCGCCGCGACCTTCGCGAGATCACGTTCGTATTCGGTGCGGCGGACGAGGCTGTACTGGTTCTGAAGGGCCACCATCGGCGCGACACCGAGCATGCCGGCGGCGATCCTGGCTTCGTAGAGCCGGTTGCCCGAATGGTCGGAGCCCCCGAAGTACCGCACCTTGCCTGCTCGAATCAGGCGGTCGACGCCCAGAAGGGTCCGTTCGAAGGCCACCTCGCTGTCGTCGATGTGCAGATAGAGCAGGTCGATGCGGTCGGTGCCGAGACGAGCGAGCGAGGCGTCGACGGCTCGCTCCATGGCGCGGGGGGTGAGGCCCGGATTGTCTTCGCTCTTACCCACCTTCGTCGCGAGCACGATGTCGTCGCGGGCGACGCGCGACGCGAGCCACGAGCCGATCAGGGTCTCGCTGAGCCCATTCGTATACGAGTCGGCGGTGTCGATGAAGTTGCCGCCGACCTGGAGGTAGGTGTCGAGCACATCGAAGGTCTGCTGCTCGTCGGCGGTCCACCCGAAGACGTTGCCGCTGAGCGCCACCGGGAACACCCGCAGGTCGGAGACACCGAGGCGACGACGCGGCTGGATGATGCCGAGGTCGACCGGAACCGTCTTGATCGGGGCGAGCGGGTTCGTGTGACGGCCGTGGGCTCGAGGTTCGGACACGACTGGTGCGGCTTTCGGGAGGGTGCTGTGTGCAGGCAACGGTGCCGATTCGACTCGTGGGGTCGGTTCGGTCACTGGCCGCCTCCTGATCCTTGCTCTGAATTCGAGATTACGTCCGCTTTAAGCGGCGAGGCGGCGCAGCGAGTCCGAGTTTCCACAATCGTTACAAATCCGTTGCCAGGAGGAGCATAGGCGCCGCTCAGCAGACCCGAGGGCACAGCAAGTGCTGCGCACAGAGGGCGTCCGTAATGTCTGTCGTGTGCGGTTCCTGGGAGGGTTCCGGGGCAGCGTTCTCAGTGGTGGGGAGCGGTGCCGCCACATCAGCCGGCGGGTTCGCCGGTGTCAGAAGGGCCGTAGCGGTAGGGATCGCTCCGGCCCTTCGCCAAGTCTGCAGCCGAACGCGACGACGCCCGCCCTGCGTGAGCAGGACGGGCGCCGGGGTGCAGCAGGTGAGGCTAGACCTCGACGGAGGCGTCTTCCGAGACCTCGGTCGCGCCGGACGAGTCGGTGTCGGCCTCGTCGGCGATCACCGGGGCGAGCGAGAGCTTGCCGCGGTCGTCGATCTTGGTGATCTCGACCAGGATCTTCTGGCCCACACCGAGCACGTCTTCGACGTTTTCGACGCGCTTGCCACCGGCGAGCTTGCGCACCTCGCTGATGTGCAGGAGGCCGTCCTTGCCGGGGAGCAGCGAGACGAAGGCACCGAAGGTCGCGATCTTGACGACCGTGCCCAAGAACTGCTCGCCGATCTCGGGGTTGGTCGGGTTGGCGATGGCGTTGACCTGCGCCCGCGCAGCCTCGGCCGAGGGGCCGTCGACGGCGCCGATGTACACGGTGCCGTCTTCCTCGATCGAGATGTCGGCACCGGTCTCGTCCTGGATCGCGTTGATCGTCTTGCCCTTCGGGCCGATCAGCTCGCCGATCTTGTCCTGCGGGATCTGGACGCTGATGACGCGAGGAGCCGTGGGCGCCATCTCGTCGGGGGCGTCGATCGCGCTGTTCAGCACGTTCAGGATGGCCGTGCGGGCCTCCTTCGCCTGCTTGAGGGCGGCGTCGAGCACGGCCGACGGGATGCCGTCGAGCTTCGTGTCGAGCTGGATCGCGGTGACGAACTCCGACGTGCCGGCGACCTTGAAGTCCATGTCGCCGAGCGCGTCTTCGGCGCCCAGGATGTCGGTCAGGGCGGCGTAGCGCGTCTGGCCGTCGACCTCGTCGGAGACGAGACCCATGGCAATACCGGCGACGGGGGCCTTCAGCGGAACACCGGCGTTGAGGAGGGAGAGCGTCGAGGCGCAGACCGAACCCATCGAGGTGGAGCCGTTGGAGGACAGCGCCTCGGAGACCTGACGGATCGCGTAGGGGAACTCTTCACGCGACGGCAGGACCGGGACGAGGGCGCGCTCGGCCAGGAAGCCGTGGCCGATCTCGCGGCGCTTCGGCGAACCCACTCGGCCGGTCTCACCGGTCGAGTAGGGCGGGAAGTTGTAGTGGTGCAGGTAGCGTTTCTTGGTGATCGGGCTCAGCGAGTCGATCTGCTGCTCCATCTTGAGCATGTTGAGCGTGGTGACACCCAGGATCTGGGTCTCGCCGCGCTGGAAGATGGCGGAGCCGTGCACGCGCGGGATGACCTGCACTTCGGCGTCGAGCGGGCGGATGTCGGCGAGGCCGCGGCCGTCCATGCGGATCTGCTCGGTCAGGATGCGCGAGCGGACGACCTTCTTGGTGACCGACTTGTAGGCGCCCGAGACCTGGCCGGTGGCCGTGGCAGGCAACGTGCCGGCCTCGACCTGCTCGGCGATGGCGGCCTTGACGCGGCTCTTCAGGGCGTCGTCGGCATCCTGACGCTCGACCTTGGCGGCGATCTGATAGACGGCCTTGAGCTCTTCCTCCGCGACAGCGGCGACGGCCGAGTAGACCTCGTCGGTGTAGGGCGGGAAGACCGGGTAGTCGGCGATGGCCTTGGCGGACTGCGCCGCGAGCTTGGCCTGCGCCTCGACGAGCACCTTGAGGAACGGCTTGGCCGCCTCGAGGCCCTGTGCGACGACGGCCTCGTCGGGCTTGGTGTCGCCGCCCTGGATGAGGCCCCAGGCGTGCTCGGTGGCCTCGGCCTCGACCATCATGATCGCGACGTCTTCGTTGCCCGAGGCATCCGTGACGACGCGGCCGGCGACCGTCAGATCGAAGACGGCGTCGGCGAGCTGCGAGGCCTTCGGGAAGGCGACCCACTGGCCCCTGATGAGCGCGAGGCGCACACCGGCGACAGGGCCGGAGAAGGGTAGACCCGAGATCTGGGTCGAGGCGCTGGCCGCGTTGATGGCCAGAGCGTCGTAGAACTCGTCAGGAGCGATGCTGAGCACCGTGATGACGATCTGCACCTCGTTGCGGAGGCCCTCGACGAACGAGGGGCGCAGGGGCCGGTCGATCAGACGGCAGACCAGGATCGCCTCGGTCGAGGGGCGGCCCTCGCGGCGGAAGAACGAGCCGGGGATCTTGCCCGCGGCGTACGAGCGCTCTTCGACGTCGACGGTCAGCGGGAAGAAGTCGAAGTTGTCCTTCGGATTCTTCGAAGCGGAGGTGGCGGAGAGAAGCATGGTCTCTTCGTCGAGGTACGCGGCGACGGCTCCCTGAGCCTGCTGCGCGAGACGGCCGGTCTCGAACCGGACCGTCCTGGTGCCGAACTTGCCGTTGTCGATGACGGCTTCGGCGAATTTGATTTCTGGACCCTCCATATGGGGGTTTTCTCCTCTTTGTTTTGTATCGTCCGTCCCGTCTGGAGGGCGATGTCTTGCAGCAGGAGAAGTGGCCTTCAGGCACGTCAATGCGCCTACGAACGCGCGGCGCCATCGTGGCGCCTCCGCTGGGCGTATGCCTGGTCAACAGTAGAAACGGTCGAGACGCGTCACGCCTCGCACATCACCACCGGTGACCAGCTGCTGCCAGCCTGCTCCTGGGGCCCCAGGGTAGCACCCGGGGGTGACGGAGCCCCTCCGGGGTCGCACGGGGCGCGCCGCCCGTTACGCGTGTTACTGGTGTTACTCGTGAGATTGGCGTTAGAGTCGAGTTCATGCCTTCTGTCGCCCGACGCTCCCCCGTGCGCCGAAACGCTGTCATCGCCCTCTCGGGTGCCGCGGCAGTGGCTCTCGTCGTGGCCGGCGCAGTGCTCGCACCCCAGTCGGCCTCCGCCTATCCGTCGTGGAGCGACGTGCAGGCGGCCAAGGGCAACGCCCAGGCCACCAAGACCCAGGTCGACGCGATCACCTCGGCCCTGACCTCCCTCCGCACCGAAGCGGCCGCGAAGAGCACCGCCGCCATCAAGGCCGATGCCGCCAACGCGCAGGCGCAGGATCAGCTCGCTGCGGCCTCCAGCGCCGCCAGCGCTCTCGAGGCGCAGGTCGCCGCCCAGAAGAAGAAGGCCGACGAGGCCCACCAGGAGGCCGGTCAGCTCGCGGCCCACCTCTACCGCATCGGCAGCTCGTCACAGCTCGACAGCCAGCTGTTCGACGGCAAGACGGCCGACTCGACCCTCTACAAGCTCGGAGCCCTGTCGCAGCTCAGCACCCAGTGGAAGACGGTGCTCGACCAGGCCACCGTCGCCAGCAAGGCGGTGTCGTCGCTGAGCGCGCAAGCCACCGTCGCCGAGAAGCAGCGCAACCTTCTGGCCGGCAAAGCCAAGGTCACTCTCGCGGCAGCCCAGTCGGCCCAGGCCACCGCAGACGGCGCCGTCTCGAGCGCCACGACGCACCAGGCCACCCTCGACGCGCAGCTCGCCACCCTCGACAAGACGGCGGCGGTCGAGCTCGCGGGCTACAACCATGGCGTCGTGCTCGCCCGGGCCGCTGCGCTGGCTCAAGAGAAGGCTCGCGCGGCAGCCGCGGCCAAGCTCTTGGCAGAGCAGAAGGCGGCGACGCCTCCCCCCAGCGACAGCGGCGCCTCGATCCCGTCCAGCGGCTCCGGCGGCTCGCCGAGCGGCTCCGGCGGCTCGACCTCGACCGGCTCCGGCGGCAATCTCGGCACGGGCGTCGTCGACGACCCGGCCGGCGCGCAGTCCTACGCCTCGAGCCAGCTCGGAAGCCACGGCTGGGCGTCGTCGCAGATGTCGTGCCTCGTGTCGCTCTGGAACCAGGAGTCCGGCTGGCGCACCGACGCACTCAACGTCTCGAGCGGCGCCTACGGCATCCCGCAGTCGCTCCCTGCCAACAAGATGGCCGGCTACGGCCTGGACTGGCAGACGAACTACCGCACACAGATCAACTGGGGCCTCGCCTACATCGCCAGCGCCTACGGCAGCCCCTGCGGCGCCTGGGCCCACGAGGTCTCGCACAACTGGTACTGAGCCGGGCAGTCTCGTCCATAGGCGAGTCATAGCAGGCGCGCCTACGCTGATGGCCATGGATTCCCTGGCCTCGCTGATCGCAGCCCGCTCGAGCGATTCGCCGACGGCTCCCTATCTCGAAGACGCCCGCTCCGACCGCGTCGTCACGTTCGGCGACCTCGAAGCGCGTGCAGCGGAGTGGGCCGAGGCCTTCGCCGCGGGCGCGGTCTCCCCCGGCGCCACCGTCGTCATCGACGTGACCGACCCACTGAGCTTCGCCGTGGCCCATCTGTCGGTCGTCGCCTCCGGTCGCCGCAGCGTGCCCGTCAACCCGCAGGGCACCTGGGCCGAGACGCTCAAGTCGGCGGCCCTCGGCTCGTCGGAGGCGATCGTGACCGACCGGGCCGAGCCCGGAGAGACGGACGTGCAGGTCTTCCGCCCCGAGAGCGCGACCGGTGCCCCGCAGGCCGGTGAGCACCAGGATCCTGCGGCCCGCATCATCGAAGCGGCGTCGGCCGGCTCCGTGATCCTCTTCACCTCCGGGTCGACCGGGCAGCCGAAAGGGGTCGAGATCACCGAGGCGCAGCTGCTCTACGTCGCCCGGGCGATCGCCGACCACAACGCGCTGACCAGCGCCGACCGCGGTTTCAACTCGCTGCCGCTCTTCCATGTCAACGCCGAGGTCGTCGGCCTGCTGTCGACGCTCGTCGCCGGGGCCACGCTGGTGCTCGACAGGGGATTCCACAAGACCGGCTTCTGGGAGCTGCTCGCCGAACGCCGCATCACCTGGCTGAACGCGGTGCCGGCGATCCTGGCCGTGCTCGCCAAGTCGGGGCCGGCCGTGCCGCCCGAGAGCCTCCGCTTCGTGCGCAGCGCCTCGTCGGCTCTGCCCGAGGCCGTCCGCACGACCTTCCGCGGCATCCCGATGATCATCAGCTACGGCATGACCGAGGGCGCGAGCCAGATCACAGCCACTCCCCTGGGTCAGGATCCGCGCCCGGGCTCCGTCGGCCTCCCGGTCGGCGACGAGATCGAGCCGCGGGACACCGACGGCAATGCTCTGCCGGTCGGCGAGATCGGCGAGCTCTGGATCCGCGGGCCCGGAGTCGTCACCCATTACTTCCAGGGGCGCGCCGCCGACAGGTTCGACGCCGAGGGCTGGCTGCGCACCGGTGACCTCGGGCACCTCGACGCCGACGGCTGGGTGTATCTCGCGGGCCGCACCGACGACGTCATCAATCGCGGCGGCGAGAAGGTCTATCCCGCCGAGGTCGAGGACGTCCTGCTCGAGGACGCTCGCGTGCGCGAGGCGGTCGTCGTGGCCCGGCCCGACGCGATCCTGGGCTCCGTGCCCGTCGCCTACGTGATCCCCGCCGACCTCGACTCGCCCGCCGACGCCCGCGCCGCGCTGGCCGCCGACCTGACGGCTCGCTGCGAAGCCGAGCTGCCCCGATTCAAGCGGCCCCTCGACGTCACCGTCGTCGACGACCTCCCCCGGACGCCCACCGGCAAGGTGCAGCGCAACCGCACGCGCGACATGGTGGCGGAGGCGTCGAAGGCGTGAGCACGACGGCAAGCCGCGAAGGCGATCTCCCCGAGCAGATCGTCGAGGGCGACCCGAGCGCGTCGGTCGCCCCTCGACGCAAGCACCTCTACGAGGTCGACATCCTGCGGATCCTGACCTTCGCCTGCGTCATCGCGGTGCACGCGGTCAGCCATGCCGCAGGTCCCGACGACGTCGTGCAGAACGGGTTCCTGGTGCTGGTGCACTTCACCCGCGAGGTGTTCTTCGCGCTGACGGCGTTCGTGCTGGTCTACAGCTTCCAGATGAAGCCGCGGCCGCTCAAGGAGTTCTGGCCCCGGCGCTTCCTCCTGGTCGGTGTGCCCTACATTTCGTGGTCGGCGATCTACGTCTTCTCGAACTGGGTGCACGATTCGACGCGAATTGACGGCCTGCAGCTGCTCGACACCTTCTGGTACGACCTGTACACCGGCACCGCCTGGTACCACCTCTACTTCTTGCTCGTGACGATGCAGGTGTACCTGCTGCTGCCGGTGCTCGTCTGGCTCGTGGCGAAGACGCGTCGATTCCACGTGCTGGTCGTGGTCGTGGCGTTCGTGTTCCAGCTGCTCGTCACGGCGAGTTACTTGTACGACCGCTCGTTCACGGCGCCCTGGAACAAATACCAGAACATCGAGTTCTGGAGCTACCTGTTCATGATCGTGGTCGGCGCCGTCGCCGCCGACCACCGGGTGCAGCTGCTCTCGTGGGTGCGCGCGCACCGCATCCGCATCGCCTGGATCGCTCTGGCCGGCGCCGTCCTGTCGATCGGCGTCTACGCGTTCAATCTCTCGCTCGGGTACGGGCCCTCGAAGGCGGCGACGGCGCTGCAGCCGGTCACGATCGTCTGGAGCGTGCCCGTCATCCTGGGGTTCCTCGCTCTCGGCACGAAATGGGCGGATCAGAGAGTCGCCGGGTCGCGGATGGCTCGCCTGGTCGACACTGCCTCCGACCGCTCGTTCGGCATCTTCCTCGCCCATCCGTACATGATCTGGCTGCTGCTGGCCGGCGGCGGCTGGCTCGCGAAGACGATCCCGTCGCCGTGGCTGAGCCCGGTGCTCTACGTCCTGGTCGTCGTCACGACAGTCGCTCTGATCGAGATCGTGCGCCGGACGCCGCTCAGCCTGGCGCTGACGGGTCGCCCCTACCGCTCGCGGAAGACCAAGGCCGCGGCTGTCGAGGCCGCCGCCGCGAAGGCCCGCGCCTGACGCTTCCATGGCGCACTGGTGCGGCTTCGGCTGAACCACGGCCCGGCCATCCGCGTCTTCCGCACTAGTTTCGGCGCACCGCCCGGCATCGACCTTTTCCGCACCGGTGCTGCGGCGGCCAGGAGCCTAGGGCAAAGAAGGGGCCGGCGCGAGGCCGTCGGCGGAGGTGATGCGGCGCGGGTTCATGCGCCAGGCGACGACGGCCGCCACGAGCAGCAGCACGATCGACGCGAAGAACGGCCACTGCCATCCGGTGGCCGAGAGGACAGCAGCGAAGACGATGGGCGACAGGATGCCGGCAATGCCGAACCCGGTGTTCATCATCCCGCTCGCCGTGCCCGCCCACTCGGGCGCCGTGTCCATCGGGATCGCCCAGAGGGTGGCGTTGCAGAGCTCGAGGAAGAAGAACGAGATGGTCAGCGAGACGATCGCGACGACGAGATTGTGGATCGCGAAGACCGGCACGAGCCAGGCGGCCGAGCCGATGAGCCCGATCACGAGCGTGTTGCGCCGGGACTTCCGCATGTCGCGGGTGCGCCGGTAGAACGCGTCGCTGACCATGCCGCCGACGGTGTCGCCGAACACCCCGCCGATCAGCACCACCGAGGTGAAACCCGCGTACGACAGCAGCTTCAGCCCGTAGCTGTCGCCGAGGAAGGACGGCAGCCAGGTGAGGAAGACCCAGAGCGTCCAGCCGTAGCCGAAGTCGACGAAGGCGACCGGGACCATGCTCGGGATGAGACGACGCCACGGCACGGGCGGGCGCGCGGCGCTCTTCGGCCGGTCGGGCATCTCGTCGAGCTCGACCTGGGTGACACGCTTGTGCTCGTCGGGGCGGTTGCGGAAGTACGCGAACCAGATCACGCCCCAGACGATGCTGACGACGCCCAGCACGAGGAACGAGACGCGCCAGCCGGCCCACACGATCAGCCAGGCCACGACGAGGGGCGCGGCCGCGTTGCCGAGGCGCGACGCCGAGTGCACGACGCCCTGCACGAACCCGTTGCGGTCAGAAGGCACCCAGCGCGTCATCGCGCTCGTCGCCGTCGGGAAGGCAGCCGCCTCGGTGAGTCCGAGCAGCACGCGCGCACCGAACAGGGTCCAGAAGCCGATCGAGAGGCCGGTGGCGAGGGTGGCGACACCCCAGAGCAGGGCGATCCAGAACAGGGCCTTGCGCGCACCGAACCGCTCGCCGATGTTGCCGCCGAAGACCTGCAGCAGGGCGTACGGGATGGAGAACGCCGAGACGACCCAGCCGAGCTCGTTCGTCGTCAGGTGCAGGCTCGCCTGGATGGTCGGCAGCGCGGTGGAGATGTTGGTGCGGTCGATGTACGAGATCGCGTACATGACACAGAGGATGATCACGACGTTGCCGCGGACCCGCCCGCGCATCGGTGTCGCCGTGACGGCAGCAGTGGGCTTGTCTTCGAGCAGACTCATGGGTCGGGCGCCTTCGGGGTTGGTTCAGTCAGTTCTACGCTTTTGTATCGACTCTGGCCCTGCGGCCTATGCGCCCCCTATGGACAAACGAAGAACGGCCCGTCCTCCGTGGGGAGGACGAGCCGTTCAGTGAAGTACCGAGTGTCGTTATCGACGCAGTCCCAGGCGCTCGATGAGCGTGCGGTAGCGGTTGATGTCGACATCGCTGAGGTAGCCCAGCAGGCGACGACGCTGGCCAACGAGCAGAAGGAGGCCACGACGCGAGTGGTGGTCGTGCTTGTGCTCTTTGAGGTGCTCGGTCAGGTCTTTGATGCGCTGGGTCATGACGGCCACCTGGACTTCGGGGGATCCCGTGTCGCCCGGGTGGGTCGCGTACTCTTCGATGATCGCAGTCTTCACTTCGGGTGCAAGTGCCATAACTGGAACCCCTCTCTGTCGTTGCGCGGTGCTCGACGCCTGATGCGTGAGCTCTCTTTGTCCGCGGCCGTTGGACGGCAACCTGGCAACCCTACCAGGACTGCGAGGCGCGGGCGACCCGACGCCGGCCACGAGGGCCGCGCGGGGCAGCCAGCATGCGCAGGGCCGTCGCGATCAGCGCCCCGACGAGGCCGCCGAGGCCGTTGTGGACGACGTCGCCCATGTCTTCGACCCGGGTCGGCAGGTACGCGCCCTGATAGCTCTCGATACCGTACGAGGCGAGGACGCAGAGGAGGGCGGCCAGGATCCAGAGACGGCGGGGGAAGAACAACGCGAGGAAGAACCCGAGGGGCACGAACATCGCGACGTTGGCGAGGCTCTCGACCCTGTCGAACGTGAGCCAGCTCGTCGCCTGGTGCGCTGAGAAGGCGTGCAGCGCCCGAGAGAGCAGGCTCGCGGTGGCGCCGTCGTAGACGGACGTGCGCAGGGTCATCCACGCGATGAACCCCACGTAGAGGGCGGTGACGACGAGGAGCCAGGGGCGAAAGCGCATATTTCAATGCTGGCAGACGAGGCGGTGCACGCGCCCCACACAGCCTTGGGGTCAGCTGGGGAGCTGCTGGACAACCATCGGGGCGATGGCCGCCGCAGCGACGAGGACACCGCCCACCGAGGTCACCCAGGCGATTCGCACCCGGCGAGCGCGCTGCACCTCGGTGCGGAGCTTCGCGAACCAGAAGCCCAGCTCGGAAGCGGTGGGGTGGGCCCCGGATCCTGCGCCCTGCGTCGCGACGACGAGCGCGGACCGCCAGGTGCGCGGGTGAAGGGCCGTGCGGGTGATCTCGCGGACCTCGTCGACCGAGAGGACCGGCGGCAGAGCGCTGAGGTGACGCACCATGCGGTCGACGCCGACGACATCGGTGCCGGTCGCGGCGGCCGGGCGACGGGCGGGGTCGACGGCGATCACGATCGAGCGGACCACCACGTGGCGCCCGAGGGCTCGTGACAGCAGTTCGGAGGTTCGCGCCGCCTCGGCCTCGGGGCGGCGAGCCGCGACGTCGGGGGGCCTCTCGTCGCGCGACGCGGTGGAGAGCGCGACGACTCCCCCGGGCCCGATGACGAGGTGGTCGACCTCGGGCTCTCCGGGCAGCGCGGGGATCGCGTGCACAACGCGCCACGTCTCGCCCGAAGTGCTCAGGGTGCGGAGCCGCTCGGCCACGAGCACCTCGCCGAGTGCCGGCGCGAACCAGGCGCGGGCGTCTTTCGCCACTGGCGTGCGGCCCAGGATCCGAGACGCCAGGCCGCGCGGATCACCCGTGCCCTGCCGCTGCCAGAGTGCCTCGACGGCGGTGGGAGCAGTGACGCCGATAGCGGGTGCGGCGAGGATCGACGACGTGTCGTCGGATGGTGCGGGGAGCGTCAACTGCGGGCCTTTCACGTGGTCCTCGAACGGTACGCAGCGAACCCGACGGGCGGAATCGCCCGATCGGGGGTGAAAACCCGAACGGGGGTCGATGGCCCGGCGCGGGGTTGCTGTCAGACGCACTCCCTAGGCTTCGGTCGTGGATCTCGTCATGTCGCTCTGGTCGCGCGTCACCCAGACCTCCGAGCCCCTCGGCGTCCCCCTGCTGCTCGGGTCGCTGGCGCTCGGCGTGCTGCTCGTCGTGTTGCCCGGCACCTGGCACACCGTGCGGCACGCCGTCACGGTCGTGCACGAAGGTGGCCACGGTCTCGCCGCCGTGCTGACCGGGCGACGCCTGACGGGGATCCGCCTGCACTCCGACACCTCGGGGCTGACCGTCTCGAAAGGTCCGCGGACTGGCCTCGGCATGGTGATCACCCTGCTCGCCGGCTACACGGCGCCCGCACTCGCGGCGCTCGGCGCGTCGTGGATGCTCAGCCGCGGCTATTCCGCCGGCCTGCTCTGGGCGCTGCTGCTCGTGCTGGCGCTCATGCTGATCCAGATCCGCAATTGGTTCGGCCTCTGGGTGATCCTCGTCGGGGCTGCCGTGGTCGTCGCCGTCACCTGGCTCGCGGCACCCGAGTGGCAACTCGTCTTCGGCCATGTGCTCACCGTGGTGCTGGCGCTCGGCGCCCTGCGAGCGAGCCTCGAACTGCAGACGAGTCGGCGTCGCGCCCGTTCGGGGCAGTCGGACGCCGACCAGCTCGCCCGCTTGAGCCACGTGCCGGGGCTCTTCTGGGTCTTCGTCTTCGTTCTCGTGGCGCTCGCCTGCGCCATCGCCGACGCGTGGATGGTCGTGCCGCAGGGCCTCCTGACCCGGTGACCCTCCCTTTTGCCCCCTCCGTTTTACCTATAGGCGCGACTTTCCCGCACAGACGTTTCCTGTCGGGAGCGCTGCACCTATAGGTAAAACGGAGGGGAGGGGGTCAGGCGGGGGCGGAGCCGAGAGCGTGCACGGGCACGCGGGGGGCGATGCGGTCGCGGCCTCCGAGGCCGTCGAGCTCGAGCAGGACGGCGAGGCCGACCACCTCGTATCCTGCCCGCTCGAGCAGCGTGATCGAGGCGTCGGCGGTGCCTCCGGTCGCGAGGACGTCGTCGGCGACGAGCACGCGCGACCCCTTCGGCAGCTGACCCGGGCGCAGCTCGATCGAGGCTTCGCCGTATTCGAGCGAGTAGCTCTCGCTCAGCACCTCGCCGGGCAGCTTGCCGGCCTTCCGCACCGTGAGCACGCCGGTGCCGGTCTGGGCGGCGATCCCTCCGGCGAGCGCGAAGCCGCGCGCCTCGATGCCCGCGACGGCGACGAACGCGCCCTCGAACGGCTCGGCGAGCCCCGCGCACACCGCGCCGAAGGCCTCGGCGTCGGCGAAGACCGGAGTCACGTCACGGAAGAGGATGCCGGGCTTCGGGAAGTCGGGCACGACCGCGGTGAGGCGGTCGACGAGGTCTGCGGCATCCGAGGTGGTCATGCGGTCCACGCTACCGGCTCCGCTGTGCCCACCTCTGGGGTCGGGGTGGCCCCCCGACGGGTGCTTCTGCCCGGGGCCCCGACCTGGTGGGCTTGAGGCACGGTCGACGACGGGTGCACGGGGCGCCCCGAGACCGCACACTCAGGGGTTCGACCGCGCGCATGGCACGTCACCGCACCACCCTCATCGCCCGCACCGTCATCGTCGCGCTCGCCGCCTCGGTGATCGCCGCCGGCATCGTGCAGGGCCAGGTCTCCGACGCGGGCGCCGTGACGGCTGTGCCGAGCGCCGCCTCGATCCAGCGGGCCACACCGGCCGAGCTCTACTCCGGCGGCCTCGCCGTGCAGCCGGGCTCACAGCCGGCCATCGAGGTCGCGGCCCTGATGAAGCGGCACCAGACCGCCGAGGCGAAGTCGATCGAGCAGATCGCCTCGCAGCCCGTCGCGATCTGGCTCGGCGACTGGTACGGCCAGGCGCAGGTCGCCCGCGTGGTCGCCGCCCAGCTCTCCGTGGCGAAGAAGGCCCACCGGACGGCCACGTTCGTGACCTACGCGATCCCCGACCGCGACTGCGGTGGCTACTCGGCGGGCGGGCTCACCGCCTCGCAGTATCTCGCCTGGAACAAGACCATCGCGACGGCCCTCCGCGGTCAGCGAGCCGTCGTGCTCGTCGAGCCCGACTCGCTCGCCATGATCTCGAACTGCACGTCGGTGGCCGCGCAGCGGCTGCCGCTGATCAAGTCGGCGGTGCAGACCCTTGCGGCCAACGGCGCAACCGTCTACCTCGACGCCGGCAATTCGCACTGGGTCGACCCCGCCACCATGGCGTCACGCCTGAAAGCCGCCGGGATCGAGTCGGCCCGCGGGTTCTTCACGAACGTCTCGAACTTCTACCCCGTCGCCGACGAGGAGGCCTATGCGAACAAGGTCTCGGCCCTCACCGGCGGCTCCCACTACGTGATCGACACATCGCGCGACGGCCAGGGCTGGAAGGGCACCTGGTGCAACCCGATCGGTGCCGGCCTCGGCAAGAACCCCGCGGTGTCGAACGGCCGCACGAAGCTCGACGCGACCCTCTGGGTGAAGACGCCGGGCGCGAGCGACGGCACCTGCGACGGCGGGCCGACCGCGGGCACGTGGTGGGAGAAGTACGCGGTGGCCCTGGTCAAGAACCGGACGAAGTAGCACCGGTCTGGTGAGGCTGCGGGCTAGGTGATGACCAGCGACTTCACGAGGTCGCCCTCGACCGTGAAGGTCATCGTGCCGATGCCGTTGTAGCCCTCGCCGGTCACGTCCATCGTGACGACGTACTGCCCGTCGGCCGTGCCCGCGGCCACCTCGACGACGTCGAAGCGCGAGTGTTTGCCGATATTGTCGGTCTGGTTCCAGCTGGCGATGCCGTCGGGGCCGGTGAAGACGCGACCCCAGTCGTCGAGGGTCGCGTCGGGCGTGAACGAGGCGAGGAAGGCCTCGATGTCCTCTTCGTTGGTGGCATCGATGAAGGTGCGGATGGCGGCAGGGGTCTCGACGGGCATGCCTCATCGAACCACACGCCCGTGAGCGAGCGGCTAGGCCCTGTCTCTCAATTCACCACGGCCTAGGAGACGCTGACGACGGTGAGGCGCTGCGTGGGACGGGTCATGGCGACGTAGAGGCTCGCGTTGCCCCGCGACGACAGGCGCAGGATGCCGTCGGGGTCGACCACCACCACCGCATCGAACTCCAGGCCCTTCGCCGCCGCCGTGCTGAGCACGCTGATCGGCGTCGTCAGCGAGGCGGTACCGGGTGACACCGCACCGGGGAACACGTCGGCGAGTGCGCGCACGAGGGGCGCGACCAGGGCCTCGGGGGCGATGACGGCCAGCGTGCCGCCGGAGTCGATGGCGCGATCGAACGCGACCGCGTCGACGACGCTCGCGATCGCATCCTGCCCCGCCGACGGCGCCACCTCGCGCACCCGCCACTCGCTCGACCGCACCGAGCGGCTGGGCGTGATCTCGAGCCCGTTGCGCTTCGCGGTCGCCTCGGCGTAGTCGACGATCTGGCTGGGGGTGCGGTAGTTGACTGTGAGCTCTTCGAGGCGCCACGAGCCGCCGGGGCCCTCGGCACCGCGGCGGCGGGGCAGGAGGCCCTGCAGCGCGCGGTCCCAGGAGGTCGCGGAAGCGGGCGACGACGCCTGGGCGATGTCGCCGACCACGGTGAACGACCGCAGCGGGCAGCGCCGGGCGAGGAGGCGCCACTGCATCGGCGAGAGCTCTTGCGCCTCGTCGACGACCACGTGGCCGAAGGCCCAGGTGCGATCGCCGGCGGCGCGCTCGGCGGTGGTCATGCTGGCGGCGCGCTCGGCGAAGTTGCCGGCGATGTCGCCGGCCGAGACGAGCCCTTCGACCTGCATGTTCTCGATGGCGCGCTCGGCGTTCTCGATGTCGCGCTTCTGCTGCTGCTTGCGGGCCCGCCGGTCGGCGTCGACGGCGGTGTCGAACTCGCCGAGCAACTCGGCCGCCTCGTCGAGCAGGGGCACGTCGCTGATCGTGAACGCCTCGCCGCGGCCTCGGCGGAGCAGAGCGCGCTGCTCAGGTGACCAGCGCTGCGTGATCGACGCAAGCCAGTTGGGGCGCGCGTAGAGGTCTTCGAGGAGCTTCTGCGGGGTGAGCGGTATCCACGCCGTGTTGAGCAGCACGCGCACGTCGTACGACTGCCGCACGTCTTCGCGCAGCACGAGCTCGTCGGCGTCGTCGATGGTGGTGCCGCGGTCGCGCAATTGGCCGATGAGCTGCCGGGTGAGGGCCGAAAGGGCGTAGCGGTTGAAGAGCACGCGCCCGTCGTTGTGCGGCTTTCCGCGTTCTTGCGCGCGCCGGAGCGCGTCGGCGACGAGCTGCGGCTGCACCGCCATGCGCTCACCGTCGATGTCGACGACCGAGTCGGCCGCCGGGGCGACCTGGCGCGAGCGCACGGCGCGCTTCAGCAGGTCGGCCATCTGGCCGGACCCCTTGAGTGCGGCCACCTCGGGAGCGTCGTCGGTCGTCGCCTCGACGTCGGGGTAGAGCCCGCCGAGGCTCGAGAGCACCACGCCCGACTCGCCGAGCGACGGCAGCACCTGCTCGATGTACCGGAGGAATGACCGGCTCGGGCCGACGACCAGCACGCCCGACCCGCGCAGGCGCTCACGGTGCGAATAGAGCAGGTAGGCGGCACGGTGCAGTGCCACGGCCGTCTTGCCGGTGCCGGGGCCGCCCTGGACGACCAGGATGCCGTCGAGCTGAGACCGGATGATCCGGTCTTGCTCGGCCTGGATGGTCGCCACGATGTCGGACATGCGCCCGGTGCGCTGGGCGGTCAGGGCGGCCATGAGCGCGCCCTCGCCCTGCAGCTGTGCGTCACCGCGGTCGAGGAGGGTCGGGTCGAAGACCTCGTCTTCGATGCGGGTGACCGTGCGGCCCTCGAGCGTGAGATGCCGGCGCGCGCGGGCGCCCATCGGTGTCGCGGCGGTCGCCTGGTAGAAGGCGCTGGCGCCGGGCACACGCCAGTCGAGGAGGATCGGATGGTGGTCTCGGTCGCGGAGGCCGATGCGGCCGATATAGCGGTACGCGCCAGAATCAGGCACAGCGCGGTGGATCCCGTCGCCGCGCTGCGGGCTCGTGGTGTCGTCGGGCTCTTCGAGTTCGAGTCGGCCGAACGCGAGTCGGTCGTCGACCTCGCCGAGCTGCGCCAGCGTGTCCTCGTAGAGACGCGCGTAGGCATCGCGTTCGCTGCGGCTCTGATGGTTGCCGCCGACGGTCTCGCGGCGGGTGGCGGTCAGTCGCTCTCGTGCTTCGGCTTTCAGCTCGTCGAGGCGCTCGTAGAGCGTCGACACGTAATCGCGCTCGCGATCGAGTTCAGATGGCAACGGGTGGGGCCCCCTCGGGAAAGTCGGCTCACAATTCTAATCACTTCGTGCGATGTCGAAACTGCGAGCGAGCCCGAGGGGGCGTGGTGCTCGGAAGGGTCAGATGCAAGGCGGAGGAGGAGAGCCATGGCGGAGCCATTGCCGACGACGACAACGCCGCAGGTGGCCCTGCCGAGCGCCGCGCCTAGAACTCTTCGTGAGAGTTGGGGTCGGCGCCCCAGATACGGCCGCGCTCGAGCCCCGAGATGCGGGCCACCTCGTCGTCGCTCAGCTCGAAGCCGAAGACGTCGAGGTTCTCGCGCTGACGCCCGGCATCCTGCGATTTGGGTACAGGCACCGAGCCGATCTGCACGTGCCAGCGGATGACGACCTGGGTGGGCGTCACGCCGTGCGCGCTCGCGATCTCGGCGATGAGCCCTTCGGTGAGCAGCTCGCTCTTCTTGCCGATCGGGCTCCACGCCTCGGTGGCGATGCCGTGCGCCGCGTGGAAGGCGCGCAGCTCACCCTGCGGGAAGTACGGGTGCAGCTCGACCTGGTTGACGGCGGGGGTGACGCCGACCTCGTCGATCACCCGGGTGAGGTGTTCGATCGTGAAGTTCGAGACGCCGATCGAGGTGACCAGCCCGTCGTCCTGCAGCTTCGTGAAGGCTCTGAAGGATTCGACGTACTGGTCGATCCGCGGCAGCGGCCAGTGGATCAGGTAGAGATCGACGTGGTCGAGGCCCAGATTCTTCCGGGTCTCTTCGAAGCTCGCGAGCGCCTCGGCGTAGCCGTGGTGGCGGCCCGGCAGCTTCGACGTGACGATGATGTCGTCGCGGGGCACGTCGGTCTCGCGCACGGCACGCCCGACGGCGTCTTCGTTGCCGTAGTTGAGGGCGGTGTCGAGGATGCGATAGCCGGTCTCGAGTGCCGTCGTGACCGCTGCCGTGCCCTCGTCGCCGTTCAGGCCGTACGTGCCGAGACCGACGACCGGGAAGGCGGTGCCGTCGTTCAGCGGGCGGGTCGGAACCGTGATGGCGTCGAGCGCCATCAGCTCACGCCGAGGAGGTCGATCACGAAGATCAGGGTCTTGCCGCTGAGCGGGTGACCGGAGCCGGCGGGGCCGTAGGCGAGCTGCGGCGGCACGACGAGGGTGCGGCGACCGCCGACCCTCATGCCGGGGATGCCCTCCTGCCAGCCGCGCACCAGGGCTGCGAGCGGGAAGTTGATAGCCTCGCCGCGACCCCAGGACGAGTCGAACTCTTCGCCGGAGTCGTACTCGACACCGACGTAGTGGACGTTGACGGTGGAGCCGGCGACGGCCTCGGCACCGTCGCCGACGGTGATGTCGGTGGTCTGGAGGTCGGCCGGGGCCGGGCCCTCGGGGGCGTCGATTTCGGGCTTGGTCGAAGGATCGTGAGTCATGCGTCCCAGCGTAGACGTGACGATGGACCGACCGCTCGCGTCCTCCCTGCAGAGGAATCGAGTGGCCGGCCCATCGTCTGTTCGCGCCGAGAGATACGTCATCGATACGAACGTATGGAGGCTACGCCTGACACGTGTCGCTCTGCAAACCGGCAGAATGGAACCTTGACCTCACACCACGATCAGAAGCCGCGCCGCCGCGGCCTCCTCGTCGATCTCTCCCCCGCCCGCCAGAGCCCGGCCTTCGCGAGACTCTGGATCGGCTCGTCGATCTCGGGCATCGGCGCCCAGCTCACGCTCGTCGCCGTCGGCCTCGAGATCTACGACATCACCAAGTCGACCTTCGCCGTGGCGCTCGTCGGGGTGGTGTCGCTCGTGCCGATCATCGCCGCCGGCCTCTACGGCGGCATGCTGGCCGACGCCTTCGACCGCCGGCTGGTCGCCATCATCGCCGCGATCGTCGCGTGGGGCACCACCGCGTGCATCGCGCTGCACGCCTACCTCGGCCTCGACAACGTCGGGCTGCTCTACGGGCTCACGGCGCTCGACGCCGTCGCCTCGACGATCATCAACACGTCGCGCTCGGCCATCATCCCTCGCCTCCTGCCACCCGAGCTGCTGCCCGCGGCGAGCGCCCTCAACGGCATCGGCACGGGAGTGCAGTTGACGGTGGGGCCCGCCCTGGCCGGCATCCTCGTGGCCGTCGTCGGCTTCCCCGCCACGTACACGGTCGACGTGGTGCTCTTCACTGCGGCCTTCCTCGGCATCTTCTCGCTGCCGGCGATCCGGCCCGAGGGCGAGACGCAGCGGCCGGGGCTCGCGTCGCTGATGTTCGGCGTCCGCTTCCTGCGGCGCTCCCCCAACATCAGGATGACGTTCGTGGTCGACATCATCGCGATGACGTTCGGCCAGCCGCGAGTGCTCTACCCGGTGGTCGGCGCCGTGCTGATCGGAGGGGGCGCGATCACGGTGGGCGTGCTCACGGCGTCGTACGCGATCGGAGCGCTGCTGTGCAGCCTCTTCTCGGGGCGTCTCGGCAGCGTGCGAAAGCAGGGTGCGGCCGTCAACTGGGCGGTGTCGGCGTACGGCCTGTGCATCCTCGCCTTCGGCCTCGTCCTTCTGCTCGCACAGCTGCGCGGGCCCGGCGGAGTCGGCAGCCTGACGGCGGGTCTGGCGTCAGCCGACCTCCCGGCCCTTGCCGGTGCTGCCGTCACCCTGGCCGCAGCGGGCGCCGCCGACAACGTGTCGTCGATCTTCCGCAACACGATCCTCCAGGCGGCCGCCCCCGACGCCATGCGCGGCCGACTCCAGGGCATCTTCATCGTCGTCGTGACCGGCGGGCCGCGAGTGGGAGACCTGTTCGTCGGCCTCCTCGCCGCCGCCGGCACGGTGTGGCCGCCGCTCCTCGGCGGGGCACTGATCATCGCGCTCGTGGGGCTGCTGGCGCGACTGCAGCCGTCGTTCCGCAAGTACGACCGACTCAACCCCACGCCGTAGCCGGCCTCGGCCTCGGCCGGACCGGCGACCTACGTGGGCACCGGGGCGACGGGAGCCGCGGCGAGCGCGGCACGCGCAGCGGCGACCGAGGCGAGCAACTCCTGCTCGTCGGCCTCGGCAGCGGCGCGTGCCGCGGCCACGCCCCGATTCGACAGGATCTTCTGCCGGGTCGAGGCCAACCGCGTCGAATCCGACACGAAGGTGCGCATGAGCGGCTCCACCCCGTTGTGCCGGGCCCAGCGCAGGGCGCGCTGCCGCGAGCGGCCGTTCGACAGCATGCGCACCTCGTCGGCGTCGAACCATCCGGCCTCGGCGTAGTCGCCGAGCCGCAGCCGTGTAACGCGCCGCTCGAGCCGTCGCAGCACGAAGACGCCGACGACGCACGCCGCGAAGATCGGCACCTGCACGGCGGCGTAGTAGGCGACGAACGACCCGCCGACCACCACCAGGGCGCCGTTCCACAGGGCGTGGAGGGCGATCGCCGGGATGAGCCCCACCACGAAGTAGCCGATCGCGCCCAGGGCCCCGGTGCGCCGCGCGGCCAGGCCCAGCGCGAACCCGGTGCACGACGTGTAGATGATGTGCCCGAACGGCGCCATCAGGGCGCGCACGAGGAAGACGCCGGTGAGGTCTCCGCCGAAGCCTGTGGCCTCGCGCGCCGCCTGCACCGAGAAGTACTGCACGTTCTCGACGAAGGCGAAGCCGGCCGCGACGGTCGCGGCGTAGACGATGCCGTCGATCGGCCCGTCGAAGCTCTTGCGGAAGATCCAGAGCACGAGCAGCACGCCGAACCCCTTCGCGATCTCCTCGACGATCGGCGCCTGCACGACCGCGGCCAGCACATCGTCCCCGTCGCTGTGCCCGTGCCCGAGGGCGCTCTGCACCGTCTGCACGGCGAAGTCGAACGCGAGGGCCGCCCCGACCGAGACGGCTGCACCCCACAGGAAGGCGAACACCAGGATCAGACGCGGCTCCGGCTCCCACCGGTCGACGAGGTGAATCCCGACGAGCACGATCACCAGCGGCACGACCGCCAGCAGCACCCCGGCCAACAGCACATCGGGCGACAGGACGTCGAGGAAGTAGACGACGACGGCGACCGCGAAGCAGGCGATCACGACGAGAGACGTCGCGACGGCCGCGAACTGCCGGGCCGCCGGATCCTCGGGGCGTCGTCTCGGCATGAACCGAGCGTACCGGGGGCCGGTAGTCTCGGAGCATGACCGGCCGAGCTCTCGCCCTGCAGCGAGTCGGGGAGATCATCACGCCGACCGGGCATTTCTTCGTGCGGCTCGTGCAGCCGGCGTGGGCCGTGATCCTCGTGATCTGGCGGCCGATGTGGGTGTTCTTCCGTGCCGTGGCGAGCGTGGCCACGCGGCTGTTCTGGCCGACGTTCACGTTCGTCGGGCTGCTGGTCGCGTCACCGTTCGTGGCCGCCTGGAACAGGTGGCTCGTCGTCGGCAGCGCTGACCCCATCCCCTGGCGATACGCCCTGCGCCGCACGTACCACGGCTTCTACCGGCACAAGACGATCGACTCCGCCGCCGCCCTGGCGTTCTTCTCGACGCTCGCCGTCTTCCCCGGCGCGCTGAGCGTCATCTCGGCAGTCGCACTCGGCCAGAGCGACGGCGACGCGGTCGACGACATCCTGAACATCGCGACCATCGCCATCGGCCCGAGCGCGGCGCAGGCGGTGCGCACCCCGCTCGTGCAGCTGCTCAGCCTCTCGAGCCCCGGCGTCACGCTCGGGGCCGGCCTCGCGCTGACGCTCTGGTCGATGTCGGGCTACACGTCGGCGTTCGGTCGCGCCATGAACGTGATCTACGACGTGCAGGAGGGTCGCCGCTTCGTGCGCTTCCGCTCGTCGATGCTGCTGCTCGCCCTCGTGATCATGGTGCTGTTCGCAGCCATGGCGGCGATCCTGCTGATCACGCCGTCGATCGCCACGGCCATCGGCGACCAATTCCGGTTCGGCCAGCTCTTCGTGGTGCTCTGGAACGTGCTGAAGTGGCCGGTGCTCGTGGGTCTCGTCGTGCTGGCGATCGCGCTGCTCTACTACTTCACCCCGACGATCCAGCACCCGCAGGTGCGCTGGGTGTCGTACGGCGCGCTCTTCGCCATCGGCGGCTGGGGGCTTGCCACCGTCGGGTTCGCGATCTACGTGACGGAGTTCTCGCACTACGACCACGTCTACGGGTTCTTGGGCGGGGCGGTGGTGCTGCTCGTCTACGCCTACATCTCGAACTTCGTGCTGGTGCTCGGCGGCGAGCTCGACTCGCAGATCATCCGGGTGCGCTATCTGCAGTCGGGTGTCGAAGCCGAGGGCATGATCCCGCTGCCGCTGCGCTCGTCGAAGCGCAACCTCGCCCTCGCCCGTCACGCGTCGCTCGACATGGTCGACGGGCGCACGATGCGCCTCAAGGCGGTCAGGATCTACGGCGAGCCCGTGCTCGACGAGCACGGCCGGCCCGAGATCAGGCCGCGCTTCCAGACCATGTCGGGGCGCGAGAAGAAGAACGTGCCCGAGGGCGACTGAGCTGGCCTGTCCACAGAGCATGGCCTCGGAGGATCGGCGCAGCCGCCTCGCTCCGCGAGCCAGGAGGCGCTCTCCGCGCCTCCTGGCTCGCGGAGCGAGTATGAATTCAGCCGGTCGTCTCGTCGGCGTGCGCGGCGTCGAGCGACGCCAGGTGCGCCGTGATCTGCTCGGCCGTGACGACGGGGATCGACGAGGTGATCGCCTCGAGCCCCGAGAGGCGCGCGGGCGAGAGCACGTGCTCGACCTGCTCTTCGCTCATGAGACCCGCGGCGACTACCAGGGTGGCGATCGAGGTCTCCGTGGCGAGGGCCGTGTGCGCGATCGACGCCGCCGCAGCGTAGCCGATGTACGGCGTGAGGGCGGTCACGACGCCGATGTTCGTCTCGACCTGCTGCGCGAGGCGGGCGGTGTTGGCCTGGATGCCGTCGACGCAGTTGACGCGCAGGGTCTCGCAGGATCGCGTGAGCCACTGGATGCTCTGCAGCACTGAGTTCGCGATCACCGGCTCGAACGCGTTGAGCTGCAGCTGGCCCGCCTCGGCGGCCATGGTGACCGTCACGTCGGCGCCGGCGATTGCGAAGGCGACCTGGTTGACGACCTCGGGGATGACCGGGTTGACCTTGCCCGGCATGATCGACGAGCCGGCCTGCCGCGGCGGCAGCGTGATCTCGCCGAAGCCGGCCTGCGGGCCCGACGAGAGCAGCCGCAGATCGTTGCAGATCTTCGAGAGCTTGATGGCGCTGCGCTTGAGCGCACCCGACACGGTCATGTAGACGCCGGCGTCGCTGGTGGCCTCGATGAGGTCGGGTGCGGTGACCATCTCAATGCCCGACAGGTCGCTGAGGTGCCGCCTCACGGCCTCGGCGTACTTCGGGTCGGCCGTGATGCCGGTGCCGATGGCGGTCGCGCCGAGGTTGATCTCGGCGAGCAGCGGCAGGGTGTCGCGGAGGCGCTGCTGGTCTTCGCCGAGGGTGTGGGCGAAACCGGTGAACTCCTGGCCCAGGGTCATGGGCACGGCGTCCTGCAGCTGGGTGCGGCCCACCTTCAGCACGTCGCGGAACTCGAGGCCCTTGACCCCGAAGGCGTCGGCCAGGCGTCCCAGCTCGTCGACGAGCCGGGCCAGCGCGAGCGACATCGCGAGCTTGATGGCCGTCGGGTAGGTGTCGTTGGTCGACTGGCTGCGATTGACGTCGTCGATGGGGTGCAGGAACTCGTACTGCCCGCGCTCGTGGCCCAGGATCTCGAGAGCCCGGTTGGCGATGACCTCGTTGCTGTTCATGTTGGTGCTGGTGCCCGCACCGCCCTGCATCACCCCGACGCGGAACTCGTCGTGGAGCGCCCCGCCGCGGATCTCTTCGCAGGAGGCCTCGATGGCGTGAGCCTTGCGGGGGTCGAGCACGCCGATCTCGACGTTGGCCCGAGCCGCCGCCTGCTTGACCACGGCGAGCGCGATGACCAGGTCGGAGTAGACCGAGATGGGCCGGTTGGCGATCGGGAAGTTCTCGATCGCCCTCAGCGTGTGGATGCCCCAGTAGGCGTCGGATGGCACGTCGCGGGAGCCGAGCGAGTCGGTCTCCCGTCTCGTCGCCGGTCGGTCTGCGGTCGGGGTGACTGACGGGATCGCCGTCGTCTCTTCTGCCACGTGGGCCTCCTTGCTCGGTGTGGCACCGAGCATAGCGAGGGCCGGCACCGAGCTCGCCCAGCGCTGGTCTCGACGCATGTCTCCGCCCTCGGGAGCAGTGTCGCTCACCACCGATCGCCTCACCCTCGAGCCGTTGACGGCGGTCGACATTCCGGCGTTCGTCGCGGACCGGCAGGATGCCGAGGCGGCCCGCTGCCAGTCATGGTCCGCCGGCTACTCGACGGACGATGCCGAGCGGCTGCTCGCCGCGCAGGCCGACGGCCGTCTCCCCTCCCCCGGCGCGTGGCCGCAGCTGGCCCTGCACGAGACCAGCGCGGGTGACTCCACGGGCGCGCTCGTCGGCGTCGTGGCGCTGCACCGCCTCGACGACCAGCCGGACACCTTCGAGGTCGGCGTGACGCGGATACGCGCTGCTGTCTCGCGAACGGATGCACCCCACCGGTTAGAGTGAGGTCGAACCGGGCGGCCCCACCAGCCGCTCCGGTCACCACATCGCGATCAGGAGACTGGCGTGTCGGATCAGGAGACGACGCCGCACGGCACCGGAAGGCGCCCAGCGGGTTTTCGGCGAGCCCGTGGCCTCCTGCGACCCCGCTCCGTCCGGCTACCGGTCGGTCGGCGACGCGCCGCCTGGATCAGCGGCATCCTGCTGCTCGCCGCCATCGTCGTGACGGCTGCGGTCACGCCGGGAACCTCATCGGGTTTCAGCGCCGTGATCTCGAACAGCACGGACAAGGCGTCGACCGCGCCCAATTTCAGCCCGTCGCGCGGGTGCTGCCGTTCGACGACTCGTGGGCCGGCAGCGACCTCGGCTGGAACGACTACGGCGGCACCTGGACGACTGCTGCGGCCGCCTCGGGGGCGACGTACACCGAGTCGGCCGGCGGCGGCACCGGCAACAAGGCCGTCTCGGGGCAGACGAGCTGGACTGACTACACCCTGCAGGGCGACGTCAAGATCACGTCGGGCACGCAGGCCGGTCTCGTCTTCCGAGCGCAGAACCCCGGCGTCGGCGCCGACACGCTGAACGGCTACTACCTCGGCCTCTACACGTCGGGCACCTTGACTCTCGGCCGCGAGAACAACGGCTATGCGGCGCTGAAGAGCGCGACGTACCTGCCGGCGACGAACACCTGGTACCACCTCACCGTGCAGGTCGTGGGCTGCGTCATCACGGCGTCGGTCACCCAGGTCGGCGGCTTGATCACGACGACCCCGACCACACTGACCTACACCGACACCGGCTGCCCCACCTCGGGCGCCATCGGCGTGCGCGACTACGGGTCGACGGCGAGTTTCCGCAACGTCACCGCGACGGCCGGCGGCACGACGTCGACGGCCGTCGCGACCTACCTCGCGCCGTTCGCGAACATCGCGACGCCGACGAGCGGGCAGACCGTCTACGGCGGCACCTGGTCGGCCAACTCGACCAACGAGACCTACTCCGACACGACCGGCGGGCAGGGCGAGAAGTCGGTGATGGGGCTGTCGACCTGGGGCAACTATTCGCTGACCGGCGACGTCGAGCTGAACTCGTCGGCGACCACGACGACGAGCGCAGGCTTCATGGTGCGGGTCGCCAACCCGGCGACCGGTCTCAACGCAGGCACGGGCTATTACGCCGGGCTCTCGTCGACGACTCTGAGCCTCGTCGACATCAGCGGCGGCACGGCGAACGTCCTGGCCACGGCGCCGCTGCCCGCGACGCTCGACACGAACACCTGGTACCACCTCACGGTCGAGGCCGTCGGGTGCACGATCACCGCGACGGCCCAGCTGAAGACCGGCTCGACCCTGACGATCGCCTCGGGCACCGACACGACGTCCTGCCAGACGACCGGGGCCGTCGCCGCGCGCACTGTCGGCACCACTGCGACGTGGCGGGACATCGCGGTGACGCCGCGGTAGCTGTGCTGCAGGCTTCGAAGACCTAGGTGACGACCCTGCGCCCATCGCTCGTCACGTCGTGACCCTGCGCCCATCGCTCGTCACGTCGTGACCCTGCGCCCATCGCTCGTCACGTCGTGACCCTGCGCCCATCGCTCGTCACGTCGTGACGACGAGCTTGCCTGCCCCGCCCCCGTCGATCATGGCATCCTGCGCCGCATCGATCTCGTCGAGGGTGAAGACCTTCTGGATCGGCACCGCGGCACGGCCCGCGGCCACGGCGTCGAGGAAGCCCTGCAGCACGTCGGCCGGCAGGTCACTGGCGTCGCCCGCGTAGCCGGCGAGCCGCACTCCGCGCGGCAGGTAGCCGTTCGGGTAGAAGTCGGGGATCGTCCACTCGTTCGAGAGCATGCCGGTGAAGCAGACCGTGCCGTGATAGCCGGTGGCCCGCAGAGTGTCGGGCAGCGTGGGCGTGCCGATCAGCTCGAGGGCGCTTCCGACGCCGTCGGGCAGGATCCGGCGCACCTGCGAGGCCACGTCGCCGTCGTCGACGAGCACGTGGTCGACGCCGATCGCGGTGAGCGAGTCGGCCTTGGCGGGGTTGCGGGTCGTCGAGAACACCGTCATCCCCTGCTGTTTCGCGAGCACAGCCGCCGCCATGCCGATGCTCGACGTGCCTCCGCGGACGAGGATCGACGACCTGGGCTGCGCGTCCATCCCCACCGTGAGCGAACCGTAGGCCGTCTGCAGCATCTCGCCGACCGCCCCGAGCGTCGACCACGGCAGGTCGCTCGTGAAGGGGATCACCTGGCTCACCGGCACGGAGGTGTACTCGGCGTAGCCGCCGTCGTAGGTGCGACCCATGCCGCCCATCATCGCCACGACCTGCTGGCCCGGCTCGAACTCGCCGCCGGGAGCCTCGACGACCTCGCCCGTGGCCTCGATGCCCAGGATGCGAGGGAACGTCACGCCGTCGGCGAGCCCCATGCGCGTGTGCAGCTCGGAGCGGTTGAGCCCGAATGCGCGCACGCGGATCAGCACGCGCCCTCGTTCGGCATCCGGGACGGGCACGTCGCGCAGGGTGAGAGCCCCGGGTGCGTCTTCGGTGCCGGGGGCGTCGAGCACGGCGGCTCGCATGGTGTTCGTGGGCATGGTGTTCCTTTCGAGTTGGAGCGGGTCGTGCGGGGCGACCCTCGCGATCGGACACCGCGGTGGTCCTGGGTCCGTTGCGGTGTCGGGAGGCGAGGTCTAGCGCACGGACGGCGAGCGCAGGATGCGGAGCGCTCGCGCCAGCTGAGCGAGGGTGGCGGCGTCGAGGCGGTCGCCCAGTCGGCGCTGCAGGGCGTCGTCGAAAGCGCTTCCCGCCCGCACCAGCTCGGCGCGGCCCGCTTCGGTCAGTTCGACGAGAGACGAGCGCCGGTCGTCGGGATTAGCCCGGCGCGCGACGAGCCCGGCCGACTCGAGGCGGTCGACGATCTTGCTCGCGCCGCCGACCGTGATCACGAGGTCGGCCGCGATGTCGTTGACGCGGCACGTGCCGGCAACGCCGACGCCGGCAACGCCGACGCCGGCAGCGCCGGCACCGGCGCGGGCGCGCAGTCGCGTCTCGATGGCGCGCAGCGACTCGACGCTGGCGAGCGAGAGCCCCGCCCTCTCGCGGAGGTCGGCATCGATGCCGTTCCACAGCTCGATCTGCGCCCGCACGAGGTCGCTGAA
This sequence comes from Frondihabitans sp. PAMC 28766, assembly GCF_001577365.1. Taxonomy (NCBI): domain Bacteria; kingdom Bacillati; phylum Actinomycetota; class Actinomycetes; order Micrococcales; family Microbacteriaceae; genus Frondihabitans; species Frondihabitans sp. PAMC 28766. The sequence goes on along the minus strand of NZ_CP014513.1, from coordinate 2,207,603 downwards.
CACGGCCGGCAGATCGCCCTCATCGTTTTGCATTCCACAAATGTCTCTTCCACGGAATCTATTTGCAAACTCTGTGCAGGCGGGAGAAACCTTTGTCATGGAGTCGACTTCAGTTCTGCCTGAATTCAGGCGCACCTGAAGTCGAGCTCTCAGAAGAAACTCCCCCCTCGGCCCGGCAGGATGGGCGCATGCGCTACGTCGAGCCCGAGCCGCGAGCCGCCGAGACGCCGCTACTCGGCGGGGACGTCACGGAGGGGCTCGTGAGGCGCGGCGACACGGTGCGGCGGCCGCACGGCCCCGCCTCGGCCGGGGTCGAGCGACTGCTGCGACACCTCGCGGCGCAGGGGTTCGACGGCGCGCCGCGGCACCTCGGCATCGACGACGACGGGCGGGACGTGCTCACCTTCGTGCCGGGCGAGGTGGCCATCCGCCCCTGGCCGGCGTGGGTGGCCGATGACGAGCGGGCGGCGAGCGTGGCGCGACTCGTGCGGCGGTACGACGACGCCGTCGCGGGTCTCGGGGTGCCGGGCTGGGCCCACGAACTGACGCCGCAGGATCCTGCGGGTCAACCTCCCCGCACAGCCGGAGCCCCCGAGCTGGTGGGGCACCTCGACGTGACGCCCGAGAACGTCGTCTTCCGAGATGGCCGGGCCGCGTCGCTCATCGACTTCGATCTCGCGCGCCCCGCCACCCGGGCCGAAGAGGTCTCGAACGTGTTGCTCTGGTGGGCGCCGTGGATGCCGCCGGGCGATCGCGAGGAGGCGCTGCGCGATGCCGACCCCTGCGCCCGGGGCGCTCTGATCGTCGATGCCTACGGGCTTTACGCCGCGTCGCGAAGCCGGCTCGTGGGCACCTCGCAGAACATCGCCGACCGCTCATGGTGGTCGATGCGCCACCGCGCCGACACCCTCGGCGGCGGCTGGCGGCGGATGTGGGACGAGGGCGTCGGCGACAAGATCCTGCGCCGGCAGTGCTGGCTGGCCGAGAACGCCGACGAGCTGCACCGCGCCGTCACCCGACCTCCGCGCTAGATCGAGCGGGCGTACCCCGAATCGTGTCCGCACTTGTGCCGACACCCCCGTTGGGGACTGTGCCGTGTACCCCCGACGTGGAACTCTTGATGCTGAGGGAAGCACGCAGCGAGGCCTCCAGGGTGTTCGGGTCACCCCGGGAGCCTCACTGCACAAACGGGAAGAAGCAGTCACCGGAACCACCGATTCGGACGCCGCAAGGCGACGGTGGACACGGCAGACGTCGGCACGACGTCGGGGCGTTGCCCCTGCCATCCGGTGACCGCTTCTGCCTTCGCGTCCCTCGTGACGATCCACCTCTCGGGGAGGTGGACGCAGCTTGAGGGAGCACTAGTGAACGTCTCATTCCGTTCGACCGCAGCGGTCGTCGCCATCATCGCCGGGCTCGTCGTGGCCGGCCAGGCCGGGCCTGCCTCCGCGGCGCCCGCCCGCAGCGCGACGACCCATAGCATCCAGCTGACCGCGGCCCACCCGACTGCCGCGCAGGTCAAGGCCGCGGCTGCCGCTCGTGCTCGCGCCGCTGCCGCAGCGAAGGCCAAAGCCGTTGCCGCCGCGAAGGCCAAAGCCGCCGCCCAGGCCCGCGCCAAAGCCGCAGCGGCCGCCAAAGCGAAGGCCGCGGCCGCGGCGAAGGCCAAGGCCGAGGCAGCGGCCAAAGCAGCGGCCGCCGCGAAGGCGAAGGCCGCGGCCGCCGCAGCCGCGAAGGCGAAAGCCGCAGCGGCCGCGGCAGCAGCCGCCAAAGCCGCCGCCGAGAAGACAGCCGCCGCCAAGCAGGTCACGCCCGTCTCGGCCACGAACCTCCTCACCCCGACCACCCCTGACGCTGCGATGCCGGTCGGCGACGTCGTCTCCAACGGCCGTACATGGCACCAGACCTACGCGCAAAACTTCGACACCGACGCGCCTCTCGGCACCTTCACGCAGAAGTACCCGACCATGGCCACCTACAGTGGGTTCAAGGACACCTCCGGCCAGGGCCTCTACGCCCCCGACAAGGTGCTCAGCGTCTCGAACGGCAACCTCGACTTCTACCTGCACTCCGAGAACGACCAGCCGCTGGTGGCCGCCGTCATGCCCGACGACTACGCCCCGCACGTGACGGGCCGCGTCTCGATCCGGTTCAAGGCCGACTCGACCCTCGGCTACAAGTTCGTCGGCATGTTCTGGCCGGAGGACGACAACTGGAACGAGGGCGAGATCGACTGGCCCGAGGCCGACCTCGGCGCGACCCCGCGCCCGGCCTCGGCGATGCCCGGCACCTTCGCGAACGGCAGCATGCACTTCATGCCCGCCACCGAGATGTTCGCCGACAGCAACACCACCGGCTACCACGTCGCCACCACGGAGTGGGACAAGAACGCGGTGCGCTTCTACTGGGACGGCCAGCTCGTCTCGACCGTCACCAACGCGGTGCCCACGACGGCGATGCGCGTGACGCTGCAGGCCGAGACCTTCATCGGCGAGGGCACCGTGCCGAAGAACACCTCCGGCCACCTCGACATCGACTGGATCAGTATCTGGGACTAGCCGGTCAGACGGCAGGATCCCGACGCGTCCGCAGCGTCGGCAGCCGCCGCCGCGCGGTCAGCCAGGCGCCGCCCGCGATGAGCAGCGGCATGGCGACGGCGGTCAGGCCGAGCTGCAGCCACGGCGGAGCGAACGGGATGAAGCCGCTCGTCATGCCTGCGGTCTTCAGCCCGAGGGCGAACGCCGGGACCAGCCCCAGCACCACCCCGATGACAGCGCCGACGCCGGCGATCACGACGCCCTGCCAGAACCCGAACGCGCGCTGCACGCGGGGGGCCGCGCCGACCGCGACGAGCACGTCGCTGTCGCGCCGGCCGTCGGCCCGCGCCAGCGCCAGCGCGATGCTGGAGGCGCCGAGGGCGATGACGGTCGTCAGCACGAGGAGCGCCCACGACCACTGGGCGGCGAAGAGCGGCGGGCCATCTTCGAACGACAGATAGAGGTTCTGGTTCACGGCGAGGAGGTCGTTGGTCGCCGCGTCGAGCTGCGCCGTGGTCGGTGCCGCCGCAGGGGTCGCGATGACGGCGGACGGCACGACGTGGATACCGAGGCGCGCAGCGGTCGCCGGCAGCACGAACACGCCGTAGCTGAACGGATGCGCCGGCTTCTGCACGACGGCGACGACGGACGCCGTGCGGATCGGCTTGCCGGCGACGCCGCCGTTCTGCAGCGTCTTCTGCGAGATCGACTTGACAGTGTCGAACGTCACGCGGCCGTGGTCGACGTAGTCGGGGTAGAGAGAGACTGCTCCCCCGCGTGCGAGCGTGGCCTGCGACACGGGCGAGACCGACTCACCCAGGATCGCCCGCAGGTCGTCGAGCGACCCCACGGTGATGTGGTCCGAGCCCCCGCTGTCGTCGACGAATGTGCCGTACGCCACGCGGGCGGTCGCGCTGGCCGTCTTCTTCGCCACCCGCGGCGCCGTGTAGGTCGGCACTGCGTCGCCGAGCACGCCGAAGTCGGGGCTGCCGGAGAGCACGCGCGTGCGCGATCGCGGGAGGTCGCGGCCGATCGCTGCGACGACGCCCGTCGCCGGCACGAGCGTCGCAGTGCCGTCGGTCTGCTGATCGTAGAGGCTCACCGTAGCCGTGTGCAGCGGCGCCTGCCAGGCGTACTCGCGGATGCTCTGCTGTTGACCGCCCGAGACGAGGCACATCGCGAAAGCGGAAACGAAGACGCAGCTCATGATGGCGGCGAGCGCGGGCACTGCCCGGCCGGGGTTCCGCGAGGCGTCCCTCGACCCGAGGCGGGCCCCGGTGCCCCACCGTGACAGGATCGCGCTCGACCAGCGCAGCAGCAGCGGTGCGATCAGCACCATGCCGATCTGCATGATCACCGGCCCCGCGACCAAGAGCACGATGCCGCCGGTCGTCACGCTCGGGCGAGTGTTCGGCGACTGGTGCGCCGCCACCGTGACGATGCCGCCCAGCAGAGCGACAATCGACCCGAACGCGGCGACGAACACGCCGATCATCGGCCGGCGGATACTCGGCCGCGGCGGCCGGCGCGCGCCTCGGAGCGCGGAGACCACATCGACCCGAGACGCCGACCGTGCCGGCACCGCAGCGGCTGCCCAACCGGAGACTGCCGAGCCGAGGACGATCAGGGCCAGCGCACGGGGGTCGACGTGGAAGCCGGGGTAGGCCGCCCTCGACCCCTGCGCGAGGATCGGCTCGGCGATGCGGGCCGCGACGATGCCGAGGCCCGTGCCCAGGATGCCGCCGACGAGGCCCAGCAGGATGCCCTCGATCGACATCACCGCGAAGATCATGCGTCGTGTCGCGCCCACACTCGACAGGATGGCCAGGCCCCGCTGCCGGTGCCGCGCACCGACGGCGAAAGCCGCCCCGGCCAGCAGGCACACCTCGAAGAGACCGAAGGCGCCGAGGAGCGCGACGAAGAGCACGTCGAAGGAGGTGCTCTGCCCGGAGTCGATGCGGGAGCGACGGCGGCAGAGGGCGGGTCGAGCAGCACCGAGCGGGACAGCACCGTCATGCCCTGGTGGTTGAGGCGCTGCACCACGGGCCAGGGCAGCGCGAGGTCGGGCACGTAGTACTCGACGCTGCTCGCGTCGGCGCTGGCGTCCGTCGTGTCGGTCGGTGCCGGGGCGAAGGCGTGCGTCGCACCGTAGAGAGCGTCATCGGAGACGCGCGAGTGCGCGTCGTGCAGGGTGCCGACGACGGTGAAGGTGCGCTTGCCGGGCTGGAGCTCGGTGACGGTCCCGCCGAGGCCGATGCCCAGCCGGATGAGAGCGTGCGGTGACACGAGGATCTCGCCGGCCCTCTGCGGGCGACGCCCTGACTCGAGGTCGAACGCTCCGGCCAGCGACCTGTCCCACACCTCGCCTTCGATGGTGGTCAGCGATCCCACCCCGGTGGCGGTGCGGACGACCGCCGTCGACGGGAACGTCGGCAGGATGCGGGTGCCCGCGGGGAGCACCTCGGCCGGGGTGCGGAGCGCGTCGGTCGCAGTGCCGCCAGAGCCGGAGCCGCTGTCGTAGAAGAGGCGATTGAATGGATCCTGCCGCAGCTTCGGATCGGGCGGCGACACCACCTGCACGATGGCCTGCGTGTGCCCGAGCTCGATGGTCGCGGTCTCGATGGGCGTCGCGACATGGCTCGCCTCGATCGTGTCCATGCCCGCGAGCCCGAGGATCGGGATCGCGATCAGCACGACCACGAGGGCGCTGCGGCCCGCCGACTGCAGCGCCATCCGCCGCGCCATGCGCCACGCAAGCGACACTGCGCCGACCGCCCGCATCCGCGAAGCACCGCGGACCCCTCCGTCGCCGGTGGCTCGCCCAGTGGCGTTCATCGAGCCGCCCCCTCCCAGAGCGTCGAGACCGGGGCCGAGGCCGCCTGGTCGACGATTCGGCCGTCGCGGAGGAAGACGATGCGGTCGGCCCACGCGGCGTGCCGCGCATCGTGAGTCACCAGGATCCCGCCCGCCCCCGCGTCGATCCTGGTGCGGAGCATGCGCAGGACGATCTCTCCGGTCGTCGAGTCGAGCGCCCCGGTCGGTTCGTCGGCGAGGATGAGGGCGCGGCCGCCGACGACGGCTCGGGCAATAGCGACCCTCTGCTGCTGACCGCCCGACAGATCGGCCGGGAACCTCTCGGCACGATCGGCCAGTTCGACAGCGGCCAGTGCGTCGAGAGCCGGGCGGCGAGCGCGGCGCGACGGCAGGCCGTCGAGTTCGAGCGGCAGAGCCACGTTCTCGAGCGCGGTCAGCGACGGGATGAGGTTGAAGTCCTGGAAGACGAAGCCGAGGCTTCGACGGCGCAGCGCGGCGATGGCCGTGGCGCCCATCTGGCTCAGCCAGTGCCCCTCGACGATCACCTCACCGCTGGTGGGCTCGGTGAGGCCGCCGGCGACGGTCAGCAGAGTGGACTTGCCGGATCCGGACGCCCCCATCACCGCGACCAGCTCGCCTCGCGAGACGGTCAGGTCGACTCCCGACAGGGCGGTCACGCTCGTCTCGCCGCGGCCGTAATGCATCGACACCCCGTCGAGGCGCAGCAGCTCGTCGCGGGGGGTCTCGACGGCGGTCACGAGCGGGCTTCCTCGCCGTGCCCGGCTCGGGCCGGCCGACCACGGCGCACCGGTGCGTCGTCGAGGGGCAACGGGGCCGCAAAGCCGTCGGCCGCCGCACGCACGAGCCTCGTCTCGGAGTGGTCGAGCCAGCGGACCTCGGCCTCGGCCTGGAAGATGAGCGAGTCGACGACGAGTTGCCAGGCGAGGTCGTCGGCGCTGGTGGCCTCGCCGCTCAGGTGCTTCGACCGGGTGAGCTCTTGCAGCACGCGAAAGGTAGCGCTGCGCTGCGTCTGGATGAGCGCGACGATGTCGACGCCCGGCAGCGTCACGGCGATCGCCAACTTCATCGCCAGCTCGTCGCGGGGCGCGGTTGTCGTGCGCTCGACCGGCGACGACAGCCAGGCCGTCACCTCGGCGTGGCCGCCGGGCGTGATGCGGTAGTAGATGTGCTCGCCGTCGTCGCTGCGCTCGGGGTCGCGCTCGACGAGCCGATCGCGTTCGAGCCGGTCGAGCGTGGTGTAGATCTGGCCGATGTTGAGCGGCCAGGTGGCACCGGTGCGGCGTTCGAACTCGGCCCGCAGCTGGTAGCCGTAGCAGGCGCCCTGATCGAGGATGGCCAGAAAACTCTGACGGATGGACACGGTGGAACCCCCTTGTTCGGTGCCGTCGGGTGATCTCCGACGACGCTCGGCGTGAACCCCACCAGTATTACATACCCGGTACTGTCAAGCCCAACATGAACAAAAAAGGCCCCCGAACAGGGCATTTCGGATCGATGCATTTGCATGGGTGCACAGATGGTTCTGGCAGGAAGTTCGGTGGACCTGCCCAGAATGGCCCTGCATACTCGCCACTTCGCCTCCGTGCGGCCAGGCAGAGCCTCGGTCCGGAGTGCGGGAGGCCGACGATGCCTCCGATGTTCCGCCACCGACCCGGTGCTTGCCGCAGGTGTCGCAGCCCGAGCCCCCGCTCGTGCGGCGCCGCGGCACGGCTCGGCGCGCCTGCCACCCCGAGGAGGCGCGCGCGTGAGCTCGGCGTTGCCCTGACCTCGCCGAAGCGCCGACCAGCCGGTCGACCCATTGGACCGATTTGCCCTTCTCCACCACCGTCACAACGAACACCGGCACACGCCGCTCGATCACGGCGACCCGTCGTCGCCGCCGTCGCGTCCGTGCCATCTCGATCTCAGGCGTCGCCGTCGCGGCGATCGCCGCCGGCACCGCCTTCGCCGTGAACAGCGCGGCAGGATCCCCTCCCCTCGACACCGCCGTGCTCGGCACCTCCCTGGGTCTCCCGAGCGCCGCGCCCACCGTCCATGCCACGGTGAGCCACCAGCCCGGCGGCCGCCTGTCGGTGCACGCCGGCTCGGCCGTGACCCGCGCCGACGCGAACTCGGAGGCGGCGATGATGCTGTCGACCGGCCACCTCGTTGCGCAGAACGCCGCAGGCAAGGTGAACGCCGCGCCCCTCACCACCGCCATCGCGTCGCTCGCCGACTACCAGCACCTGAGCACCGACACCGTCATGCAGCGAGTGGCGACCACGCAGGACGTCGCCGAGACCGTCGGCGCCGCGACCACCGTGGCCGACCAGCGCCTCGCCGTGGTTCACGCCGCAGCCGTCGCGAAGGCGAAGGCCGCGGCTCAGGCAGAGGCCGACGCAGCCCGGCAAGCGGCCGAGAACACGCCCGCCGCAGCCCAAGCCACCGCCAAGGCCCTGATGGCGTCGCAGTACGGCTGGGACGCCGACCAGGACTCGTGCCTCGTCTCGCTCTGGAGCAAGGAGTCGGGCTGGAACTACAAGGCGTACAACCCGTCGGGCGCCACGGGCATCCCGCAGGCGCTGCCCGGCTCGAAGATGGCCTCGGTCGCCAGCGACTGGTCGACCAACGCCACCACGCAGATCATCTGGGCCTCCGCTACATCTCCGGCTCGTACGGCACCCCGTGCGCCGCCTGGGCGCACTCCGAGGCGAACAACTGGTACTGATCCAGGCCTGCACGGCTTCCCAGCGCTGCACGGCTTTCTAGGGCTGCACGGCTTTCTAGGGCTGCACGGTGTGCAGGAGCGGCGCGAATACCCGCAGTGCTCCGGGCACGAGCTCCACGTCGATCGGCAGCGGCCCCAGCCGTTCGCCGTCGCCGTAGGCGATGACGCCCTCGGCCGCGATCGACACCCGCGTCGCCCGCGACAGCCGCACTCGGGAGTCCGTCCCGTGCGTGCCCTTCGCCACCCGCGGGAAGAGCCGCAGGAAGGTGCGCCGCGACAGTCGATCGACCACGAGCAGGTCGAGCTCGCCGTCGTCGACCACGGCGTCGGGCAGCAGCGCGATACCACCGCCGACCGAGCGGGCGTTGCCGACCGAGACGAGGGTGCCGGCGACGCGGCTCGGCTCGCCGTCGACCACGAGGTCGTAGTCGACCTGCCGCAGACGCACCAGCTCGAGGGCCAGCGCGAGGTCGTAGCGGAGCCGGCCCCGTGGCCTCCTGAGGGCGTTGGCGCGCTCGTTGACGAAAGCGTCGAAACCGGCTGACACCGTGCCGGCAACCCAGGTGGTGCCACCGTCGGCACGGTGCACGCGCAGGGCGTCGATGACGCGAGCAGGATGCCGCAGCGCTTCGACGAGCTGGGCCGTCGCCGCGGCCGGGTCGTCGCGCGGGAGGCCGAGCGCCCGCGCCATGTCGTTGCCCGTGCCCGTCGGCACGATGCCAAGCGGCACCCCGGTCTCGGCCACGAGGTTCGCCCCGAGGCTGACCATGCCGTCGCCGCCGACCACGATCAGCGCGTCGACGCCGCCCTCGGCGAGCGCGGCCGATGCGGCGGCCAGAAGGTCGGCGTGCGACGACCGCGTCAACGACCGCACCTCGTGCCCGGCGGCTTCGAGAGCCGTCACGACGGCGCGCCCCGCGGGGCGACCCCGGCCGAAGGACGCCGACGGGTTGATGGCGACCGCGAGTCGCTGTGGCTTCGTCGTCGTCATGCGCCGATCCTGCCAGACCGGAGGTCACCGCGTCGGTCGGCCGCGCATCGCGGCCGGCTGTGCGCGTGTCCGTCGCAGGTCGCACATCGAGAGAGCTCCGAGCGACCTCCGACCGAATCAACACCATCAGCCGTCGTCCTCGGTGTCGAGATCCGGCCGTCGCCGTCGAATCGGGATCCCGCTGTTCGTAGGCTCGCCGCATGATCGACGACACCACTGCAGCAGGCCAGAGGGCTGAGGCTGCCGACACGACCGAGACGACCGACCGCGAATCCTCGTTCACCGCATGGGTGACGCACTTCCGCGACAACGTCGAACGTCAGCACCGGATCGAGCGCGAGGTCGACTGGTCGGCTCCCTGCGCTCTCACGCCCGGAGCGCGTCGTGCGTTCGCTCACTCGTTCCAGCGCTTCGAACTCGGCGAGGACGGCGATGGCGCGCACCTGCTGGCGCTGGCGCGAAAAGCCGGCGACCCCGTCTACACCGAGGCGCTCGCACTGCTCGTGGCAGAGGAGCAGCGGCACTCGAAGCTCTTCCGCCGTGGGCTCCTGCACCTCGGGGCGCCCTCCCTCTCGAGGCACTGGACGGACGTCGTCTTCACTCGCCTCCGGCGACTGCTCGGTCTCCGCACCGAGCTGGCCCTGTTCCTCATCGCCGAGACGGTCTCACTCGGATGGTTCGAGGCACTGGCGTCTCAGGCACCCGACCCCGTCCTCCGCGGCGTCGGGCGTCGCATCCTGACCGACGAGGTCGATCACGTGCGATTCCAGTGCGACCGTCTCGGCCTGGGCTTTCGCGCGACCCCGCTGCCCGCCCGGATCGTCGTCGGCGCCGGCTGGTCGGTCGTCGCCGTCGGCGCCACGGCAGTGTTGCTGATCGACCACCGAGCCGCGCTGGCCGCGTGCGGGCTGCATCCTGTCTCGTACGGATGCCGCGCGTTCACCGAGTTCGCGCGGGCGGCCTGGTCGGTGCTCGGTCGTCCTTCACCGGACCGCGATCAGAGCGAAACCCTCGATTCCGGCCGAGGTCCCAGCGCCGCGGCACCGGGAGGTCGGCCGAATCACGGGGTGTCACCGCAACAGGGACAGTTCAGCCGCCGTGGAACTGCGGAATGACCAGGTAGATGCCGTAGAGCGCGCCGAGCGCGCACACCACGAAGCAGGCGTACGCGCCGACCGTCGCCACCGCCGGGCGGGCGTCGATGGCGAGCAGCCGCAGGCCGAAGGCGAAGATGACGACGACCGCGGCAGCCGAGATCAGCGAGACCAGGGCGACGATGACGAAGGCGAGCCAGTCGATCATCGCGGAGCCCCGTCGACCTCGGCGCCGAGCTCGAAGAGCGACGACTCGTCGCTCAGGCGGCGGCGCGCCTCGAGCATCTCGTCGCTGCGCTTCTTGAGCAGGGCGCGGCGCTCTCTGCGGGTGAGCACGGAGTTCATGGCGACGTCGACCTCCAGGGCGTTCGACTGCTCGGCGGGCTTGCGCCGCGATGCGACGAAGATGCCCACGATGACGGCGGCGCCGAGCAGGGCGTCGATGACGAGGCCGATCACGCCGAGGCGCGCGATCAGCTCGCAGACGGCGCCGACGGCACCCGAGGCGGGAAGGGTGATGAACCAGGCGATGACGATCTTGCCGGCGGTGCCCCACTGGATCTTCGACCCGCGGCGGCCGAGCCCCGCGCCGATGATCGAGCCCGACGACACCTGAGTCGTCGAGAGCGCGAAGCCGAGGTGGCTGGAGGCGAGGACCGTCGCGGCGGTCGACGCCTCGGCCGAGAAGCCCTGTGTCGCCTTCACGTCGGTGAGACCGCCGCCGAGCGTCTGGATGATGCGCCAGCCGCCGGTGTACGTGCCCATCGCGATGGCGAAGGCGCAGACGATGATCACCCAGATGGGCGGCGACGCGTTCGACGACAGGAACCCGCCCGCGATCAAGGTCAGCGTGATCACGCCCATGGTCTTCTGCGCGTCGTTGGTGCCGTGCGCGAGCGCCACCATCGACGAGGTGAAGATCTGCCCGACGCGGAATCCGCCGCGCTGGTTCTTCGCGTTGGGGCGGCGGGTGATGAAGTAGGCGAGCCGCGTGCACGTGAAGGCGACGAGGCCGGCGACGAGCGGTGCGAGAACGGCCGGCAGCACGACCTTCGACAGGACGACGCCGAAGTCGACCGAGTCGAGGCCGGCGCCGACGACGGCGGCGCCGATGAGACCGCCGAAGAGAGCATGGGACGACGACGACGGCAGGCCGCGCAGCCAGGTGATCATGTTCCAGATCACGGCGCCGACGAGCCCGGCGAAGATCATGGTCGGCGTGATGTCGACGCCGCCCGGGCCCTCGCGGATGATGCCGCCCGAGATCGTCTTCGCGACCTCGGTCGAGAGGAACGCGCCGACGAGGTTGAGGCACGCGGCCACCGTCACCGCGACCCGTGGCCTCATCGCACCGGTGGCGATCGGTGTCGCCATCGCGTTGGCCGTGTCGTGGAAGCCGTTCGTGAAGTCGAAGAAGACGGCCAACACGATGACCAGGACGACGATGACTGTGAGATTCACTGCGGTCACTCTTCCAGCCCGAGTGAACGAGAGTCAACCTGAGCGTGAATGCAGTGTGAACGAGGGCTCGACGGCCGGCTCGTCAGAGATGCGGCACGAAGCTCTGCCAGACGCGCCGCCGCTCGCCCCTCGGGTCGAACTCGACCCGGTCGACGGTGTCGATGATGAGGGTGCGGCGACGGAAGGGGTCGTACGACGGCCAGTCCGCGATCGCCCCCGTGCGGACGAACTCCAGCCAGCGCCGCTGCATCCTGCCCGCCGTCCGGAGGAAGGCCCGTCGGCCGCCCAGCAGGCTCATCGTCCTCCCGAACGCGCCGTCCATCCGGTCGAACAGCGCGTAGAGGTCCAGCCCGTGGAAAGCGTCGACGCCGGCGACCCGCAGGATGCGAGGCGCGGCGTCGAACCGGTAGAAGTACACCTTCGCGAAGCGCGCGTGGCGCTCGGCGACCTTGACCGTCGGGAACCAGAACGAGAAGTCTCCGCCGAAGTCGAGGGCGGGGCGGCGGGCGGGGAGCCCCGGATACTGCGCTGTGATCGCCTTGCGCGCCTTCTTCTTGGTGTTGGCGAAGATCGACCGGATGCGCAGGGGCGTGGTCGCGAGGATGTCGCGGCGCCCGGTGAAGACGGAGCCCTCGCGGTCGTTGGTGCCGATGATGAGCGGCACGGGGTGCGCCCGCCCGGCCTTGAACGCGTCGAGCGGGCGTTCGGGCAGGAAGTCGCCGTCGATCACCGGTGACAAGAAGATCGAGCCGGGCTGGTCGTCGGGCGTGCGGTGGAAGAGTGCGGCTGTCGCCTTCACCATCGCGTGCGTCGAGGCAGCCCGCAGAAGGGAGCCGCCACCGTCGTGCGACGTCGACTCGAGGTCGGAGTCTCGGACGACACGGCTCAGGATCTCGAGGAAGTCGCCCGCCCAGCGCTCGGTCACCTCCGGCGGGTAGATCGCGTTCGCGGGCGACGACTGGGCGATCGCGCGGGCGAAGAGCCCGTTCGCCCGGGGCACCGCCATCAGCGTCGTCACCGCGTTGGCGCCGGAGCTCTCGCCGCAGATGGTGACCCGGTCAGGATCACCGCCGAACGAGGCGACGTTGTCGCGTACCCACTCGAGGGCGGCCACCTGGTCGCGGAGGCCTAGGTTCGACTCGATCGGCGCCTGGGCGGTGGACCAGGCGCTGAAGTCGACGTAGCCGAAGCCGCCGAGCCGATAGTTGAAGCTGACGTAGACGATGCCCCCGTCGCGGACGAAGTTCTCGCCCTGGCGCGGGAACTCGCGCGACGAACCCACCGCGTATGCGCCGCCGTGGATGTAGACCATGACCGGCCTCCGATCCTCGGCGGTCGATCCCTCCGGCGCGATGACGTTGATCGTCAGGCAGTCCTCGCTCTGCGGCGTCGTGGCGTCGATGCCGACGAACTGCGTGCGATCCTGCGGGGCGGCGGGGCCGAAGTGGGCGGCGTCGCGGACACCCGTCCAGGCCGGCGCAGGCGCGGGCGCACGAAAGCGGAGGTCGCCGATCGGGGCCGCAGCGTAGGGGATGCCCCGCCACGTCAGGATCCTGCGCTCGGAGACACCGCGGACGTCGCCGCCCGTGGTCGCCCTGATCGTCGCGCTGCCCGCCGTCGTGCTCGTCACGCGGGCGATGCTAGAGGCCGGGGGTGAACACCGCACTCAGGGCGAGCGTCGGCGGCACCTGACACAATGGGTACCCTGACCGCGACGGACGGATCCGCCATGGAACTTCTCGAACTGCTCCTTCTGCTTGCAGGGTCTCTCGCCGTGACGGCGTTCGCCCGCTGGCGGGGTCTGCCTGCACCGCTGCTGGTCGTGGCGGTGGCCCTGTTGGTGTCGTTCATCCCCGGGGTGCCGCCCATCCACATCGACTCCGAGGTCATCCTGACGGTGATCCTGCCGCCGCTGCTCTACTCGGCGTCGCTCGACGTGTCGTTCCAGAACTTCCGGCAGAGTCTCGTGCCGATCCGGCGCCTGGGCATCTTCCTCGTGCTCGTCACCGCTCTCGTCGTCGGGTTCGTCGCCTACAACCTCATCCCCGATATGACCCTGCCGGCCGCCATCCTGGTCGGGGCCGTCGTCGCACCGCCCGACGCCGTGTCGGCCGCGGCGATCGGCCGCAAACTCGGGCTGCCCCGCAAGGTGATGGCCGTGATCTCGGGCGAGAGCCTCATCAACGACGCCGCCTCGCTGACGCTTGTGAAGGTGTTCCTGTTGATCATCGGTGGCGCCGCGCTCTCGATCGGGCAGGATCTCGGCATCTTCGCCCTGGCGATCGGCGTCGGCGTGGGCGTCGGGCTGGTGCTCGGTGTCGTGGCGCACTTCATCCGCATGCGCGTCAAAGACCCGGTCGTCGAGACGGTGATCGGGCTGATCCTGCCCTTCCTCGCCTACATCGTGGCCGAGCAGCTCGAGGGTTCGGGTGTGCTCGCCGTCGTCGCAGCCGGGCTGTACGTCGGCTACAACTCGCCGAAGTCCGGCTACGCGGCGCGGCTGCAGGAGCGCCCCATCTGGGCGGCGGCCGACGTCACCCTCGAGGGGTTCGTGTTCGCGCTGATCGGGCTGCAGCTGAAGACCGTCGTCTCCGATGTCGGGGCGAGCGGCCGCAGCATCGGCGAGAGCGTCGGGGTCGCGTTCGTCGTGCTCGGGGTCGTGATCCTCGTCAGACCGGCGTTCATCTTCGCCACCTACTACTGGTCGAGGGTGATGCGGCGGTTCGTGTACTCGCGCCTGCGGCGGTTCCGAAGAGCCCGGGTGACCAGGATGATCTGGGGTCGGGCCGACCCCAAGCTGACCTGGCAGCAGCTCACGGTGATCTCGTGGACGGGCATGCGCGGCGTGGTCACGCTGGCGGCCGCGGTCTCCATCCCCGAGTCCGTCAAGGGGCATGTCGTCTCGGCGCGCGACACGATGTTCCTCATCGCGTTCGTCGTGACGACCGGCACGCTGCTGCTGCAAGGCCTGACGCTGCCCTCCGTGATCCGAAAGCTCAAGGTGCAAGACCTCCAGCAGGCCGAGCGCGACGTGCAGGCCGAGCTGCGGCTCGTCTCGAACAGCACGCAGGAGGCCGTCGGCTATCTCGACAAGCGCCGTGACGCGTGGGCGAAGGAGTGGGGCGACGAGCCGATCGACCGCGGCATCGTGATCCTGAAGGAGCGCCTGCAGCGCCAGGACGCCGCCTTCCGGCAGGGCATGCGCGAGGACCGCGACGAGGCCGAAGAGGTCGAGGCCGAGCAGGCGTCGGGCTCTTCGGAAGGCAGTGTCGGGGCCGAGGGGCGGTCGGGTGAGACGTCTCCTGGCGGCGAGGGGTCGGCTTCTGGCGGCGCCGAGTCGGCGGCCGAGGCAGAGTCGTCGGCCGCCGCTGAGTCGGAAGCCGAGGCGGTGGAGATGCCGTCGCTCGAGCGCGGCTCGGACCTCCGCAGCACCCCGCACGTGGCTGTGGCCGACATCACCCCCGACCCGACTCTCGTCAAGCCGTCGCGCAACAACGCGCGGGCGCTGGCCAGCATCCGGCGCGAGCTGCTGCAGAAGCGCCGCGAGGTCGTCCTCCGCGAGCGCGACGCCGGCAACCTCGACGAGGAGGTCATGCGCCGCGTGCTGCTCGGCCTCGACGCGGAGGAGCTCGCGATGGACACTTCGGCGGTTGCGCGGACGCGGTCGTAGGGAGTGAACTGCGGCTGCGGCGGCGCCGCGGCTCCGGGCCGCGCCTCAGTCGACCGGTGGCGTGGGCGACGGGCTCGCGCTTGCCGCCCGCTCGCGGTTCTGCACGACTTTCTCGTGCAGAGCTTCCTCGTCTCCGGCCGCGCATGCCGATTCAAGACTCAGTGACGCCCCCTCCTGACTCACCGTGTACTGAGCATCGACGGAGGAACTGATACCGTTCGCGATCATCATCGAATTCTTCGGATTGGACGGAACGGCTGCCTGCGACGTGAGTCCGACACTCTTCCAGAACGACGCGATGAACTTCGCAGCGGCTAACGGTTCGGCCTGACCTGGTCCCAGAAGAACAATCGAATATCGAACGCCACGGGAGCCGTCGGCAAGAACGCAGGGCTCTGGTATTTGGCCATCGACGTTGCCGTCCTCCGGAGCAGGATCCCAACCGTCCTGCTCGAGATGCGCGACTGTCTTCGCATAGAGCTCGTACATGCCGTCGATGGCCTGCGCGGGTGTCATGGTCGTCTCTCCTTTGGGTTGTCGAGCCGTCGGTTCCTTGACGCATGACGCGAGTCCAGCGGACAACAGTAAACACACGGCTATCGTTAAAATGCGTTGGCTCCATCGCTCCGGCGACCTCATGGCGTGCCAACGATGATTGGGTTTCGCAGTCTCTCCTGCAGAAGCGTCAGCGGTGGCGGCACGTAGGCCGAGACACGCGAACTTTGACCGGTCGACGCAAGGGCGGTGTTGTTCAACGCCTCGGTGCGATTATCGAAGTAGCCGTACCCAGACGCTGGGTCCGCCGTGTTGTGGACCAGCTGGTCGTGGGCGGTTACGCCGTGTAGTTCTTCATTGCCGAGTACGCCACTGGAGTTCGCGCGCTGAGCATCGAAAGACTCGCTGATCGGATTTCCGCGGCCGCTGCCGAGACGCCCGACGGCGGCCCACTCGTCCCCCTTGCCAGCCTCGAGCCCCGGTAGGACTTCGACCATCGACGTTGCCGTCCGACGGGGTTCTCGGCCAATCCTTCTCGCCGATTGCATTTGTCGTCTTGGCATAGAACGCAGAGATCGAATCGACCGCCTCGGCCAGCGTGCCGTCACTTGTCGCGGCGCGCGGTCACGCCGATCCGCCTTGAGCGCAACTGACAAGGCAGAGCGCACTGGCGACGAGAACGATGAACGCGGCTGCAACGCGAATGGGAGGCATGCATCACTCCGAGGGAGGAAGCGGGCTTGCGGATCGGTTCTGCACGACTTTCTCGTGGAGGCGCTTTTCGTCGCCGGCAACACAGGTCGTGATGAGTGTCATCGATGCGCGCACGCCGTCCACCATGTATTCCACGCCGATCGCATCGCTGTCTCCCTCTGCGATCATGAGGATTCTCCCGAACTTTCACTTCAGCTTTGTAGCCCATAGCCGACCAAATGGACTGCACTCGGCGAGCTGCTTCAAGCGGACTGGCTTGCCCGGGGCCGCCCAGCAGGATCGTGTATTTGACACCCGGGGAGCCGTCGGTCAGGCGGCATCCCTCGGGGATCTGTCCGTCGACATTCCCGTCGCTCGACCGCGATTGCCAACCGGCCTCTCCAAGGCTTTTGACCGTCTCTTCATAAAACGCGTAGGTCGATTCGACCGCCGCCGCCGGGGTGCTTTGGCCGGTCACGGTGCGCCGCTGCGGCGATTCGGATCGACAGCAACCCACGAGGAGGAGGGCCGCAACGGCGGACACAGCGACAGCTGAGGAGCGTGCGACGCGCATTGGAGGCATCGATCACTCCGAGGGCGGCGTCGGACGAGCCGATCTCTCGCGGTTCTGCACGACCTTGTCGTGGAGCGCTTTCTCGCTCCCCTTTGCGCAGCCCGAGACAAAACTCAAGGAAGCGCCCTCCTTCCTCACCATGTACTGCGCGTTGATCGATGAATTCACACCGTTGGCGATCATTCGGGGATTCTTCGGGTTGGCGGGAACGAGTGCCTCTGCCTTCAGCCCCAGGCCTTCCCAGTACGTTGCAAGCGCCTTGGCCGCTTCCAATGGATCCGCTTGGCCCGGCCCCAAGAATCCCGCCGAATACCGCACACCTTCCGAACCATCATCGAGTGCGCATGGTTCGGGGATTTGCCCCTCAACATTGCCGTCGGAAGGGATGGGTTCCCACCCGTCTTGTGCCAAATGCGCCACTGTCGCGTTATAAAACCGGTACATGCCGTCGACAGCCTGCTCTGGCGTCATAGTCCTCATCATCTCTCCGGTATCCCTGGGCGCCGCTTCGGTGCACGAGCCAAGACCGACCATAAGGAAGGCACAAACCACGACTCGCGTCCATGTGCAATCCTTTTTTTCTAGACGCCATCACAGGAGGCGCGCCGCGCGGCCGACTCCATGCGTGAGCGTCATCCTGCCGGGGATGAAACAGACGGGCTGGGATGTGCTCGCCGCTCGCGATTTTCGACGATCTTCCGGTGGAGTACCTCTTCGCTACCCGGCACGCACGCTGAAAGTATCTGAAGGGAAGATCCCGTGGCGTCCGCCGTGTACTGA
The DNA here is from genome assembly GCF_001577365.1 of Frondihabitans sp. PAMC 28766. Taxonomy (NCBI): domain Bacteria; kingdom Bacillati; phylum Actinomycetota; class Actinomycetes; order Micrococcales; family Microbacteriaceae; genus Frondihabitans; species Frondihabitans sp. PAMC 28766. Next base: position 2,189,769 of record NZ_CP014513.1, on the reverse strand, counting down.
GCGACGACCCACTCGTTGGACCCGCGCGTCTCTACCTGCGGATCCTCCCGGCCAACGGGAACCCTGTCGACAACAACGAGCCCGCGCTCTCGCCAAATCTCGGCCACGCGGTGGGCCGCCGCCTCGGCGTCAATGTGACCCGGGCCATCAAGCCACGTCGTGTAGCGCACCCCTTGCGAACCGTCGGACAATCGACACGGGTCTGGAATCTGTCCGTCGACGTTGCCGTCTGAGGGCGGATCTTGCCAGCCGTCTTCCCCGAGGGCCCTCACCGTCTCCGCGTAAAAGGCATAGAGCTCGTCGACCGCCTGCCTGGGTGTTTTGCCCATTGTATGAATCCCTTCGTTCAATGATGGGCCTGCCGAATTGGGCGCGGCCGGAAACGCCGAACACGCCGACAGGGACGCACTCAGCACGAACGCAATGACCATGGAAGTTGCACGCACTCTGGCCTGCGAGAAGACACTCACTTGCCGGCCCCTCCACCGGTTACTGGGTCGAGCAGCTCAATAACTGGATCCCTCTGCTGCGGGGCCAAGAAGGGAGGGGCCCGTGATCCTTGCCCGGTAGTAGCCAGGGCGACGTTCTTCAACGACTCCGTCATGTTGTCGAAATATCCATAGCCAGAACTCGAGTCGAGATCGTCATGAACGAGCTGATCGTGGGCAGTGATGCCGCGAAGCGACTCATCGCCGAGGACGCCGTTGACGTCCATTCGTACGGCACCAAACCCAGGATCCATGGGATTGTCCCGACGGCCGCCGGCTCGGCCAACCCACGCCCACTGATCGCCCTTGCCGTCCTCAAGAAGAGGCAGCGAGTCTCGAGCCTGCTCGGCGAAGACGTGTGAGGCATGAATGTCACTGGCCGTGCCTATAGACCGGTCGATTCCTGCGGACGCCACTGAGACGAACGAGTCAACGTGCAGACGATGCTGAGCAAGCGCCAGAGACGCGGTCGTCGTCCCGTAAGAATGGCCTACGACGTTCAGAGAGACTGTCGACCCACGTCTGGTCGCATTGAGACCCGACAGGTCGTCGGCCAATCGGTTAGCACCCTCTTGGGCTTTGCGACTCGAAAGAACACCAAGATCCGGATTGTCCGGTGACGGCTGTGCGGGGCTCTTATATCCGACCCAGGCGACGACAGCAAGATTGAGAATGCTGGTCGCGTGGAACTGCTGGTCGTAGAGGTTCTGCGAAGCCCGCGCCCAGCCCGTGATCTCGCGCGTCGACGAGCCCATGCCCGGAACCATGTAGGTGACGCTGGCGGCACGGTCGAGGTCACCGATCGAAACGGCAGCGAGAGGGGGCTCGTCGGACGTGAGCGAGACGAGCTGTCGTCGAGCGGCGCTTCCCCTGGGCGAGTCGAGGCTGTCCTGGATGTTCTCCAGCGATTCGAGGCGCCTCTGCAGGACCCCGAGATGGGTGTCGTACTCGTTCCGGAACCAGGGGACGATCGGCGCGCCCGACTCCTTCATGGCGGCGATCTCGGCTTCAGTCGAGGCGATCGACTTCGCGAGCACGGCGCGATTGGCAGAGTCGCGCGCCCCGTAGGCGACGCCGTTCAGGTTGCCGAGGGCCGAGGGCACAGCGGCGACGAGAGCCCGCTGCGGTGCCGAGCGGCTGAGGCCGGCAGCGGCTGAGCCGGGGTCGTCGAGGCCGCGCCACCACGCCGCGACGACGTTCGAGTCGACGTGGGTGAGGGCGGAGGCGAGGGCCGGATGCGATTCGAGCAGCGACAGGACGCGCTCGGGCGGGACGTCGCCGCGCTCGGCGAAGACGAGGAGGGCGGTGGCCTGCTCGGCCGAGACGGAGTTCGAGTCGCGCTGAAGACGGTGGACATAGTCGTCGACGAGACGGTCGATGTCACGGACGCTGACCCGGTCGGGGTGGGAGACACCGAGCGTCGCGAAGGCTGCCTTCTCGGCAGGCCAGGTCGCCGGGAGGACCGACCGGAGCGCCGAGACGAAGGTCGCATCGGCCTTCTCTCGCTGAGCCACCAGCCCGGAGAGCGCCTTCGCAGCGTACGCGGCGTCGTCGGCCGCATCGTCGCGCAGACGTTGCCGGCGCCGCACCTCGTCGTCATCGGGCAGAGCCGCGGGATCGTCGGCGTACGTGCGCCCGAGCGCGAGCCGAGCCTCCCCCAGCGCGGCGATCTGCACCCGGGCGAGGCGGGCGATGTCTTCGACCTCCGACGCGTACCGGCGCGCAGCGCGAGACGCCGACTCGCCCGCGTTCGACAGCAGAACCAGGTCGGCCTTCTGCCGACCCGCGGTGCGTGACCAGGTCTCGGCCCCGGATCCTGACCAGAACGACGGCACGGCCCCGAGCGCCCCCGCGAGCACCGACGAGATACCCGCAGCCGAGTGCTCGTCGTCGGCCAGTCGAGATGCGAGCAACTCGATCGCGGCCATGTCGCCGGCTCCAGGATCGTCGTCAGACCAGTCGGCCATCAGCCCACGCCCCCGCCGGCCCCGGCGCCCACACTCACGCCGGCAGACGCCGCAGCTCGCGAGACGCCCGAGTCGGTCGCCTCGTAGAGGTTCGCGGCCTCGGTCGCCCCTGAGCAGAGATCGCTCAGCGACGCCTCGGCCTGCTTCCACGTGACTCGGCGCCACACCCCCATCTCGTCGACCGCCCCCGCCACCTTCCGGCTGCCGCAGCCCTCGACATCCCCCAGGGCACCGAGCGGCACCGAGTCGATGCAGAGCCCGACGGCGTGCGCCATCGACCGCAGTGCATCGGGATCGACCGAATACGTGCTCACTTCCACTCCCCTCGCCGCCTCTGTCGGTTTCGAGAAAAATTAGCACATCACACGTCATCCAGGAGTATCGGACTATCTCGCTGTGGAGAGAGCGCGGCCTGACGACCGGTTCGCTGCGCGTAGCATCGCGGAGTGACTCGACTCGCGCTCCACCGACTGTTCATCGTCATCGTCGTTCTGTTCATCGTGGCGGCGCTCGTGATGTACGTGCTCTCGATCGCGCTCGCCTCGCACGGCGGTGACACGGCACGCCGGTTCGACAGCTACGCGGTCTTCGCCTTCATGGGCGCAGTGCTCTTCGGCATCATCGACTTCTTCATCCGCCCCGTGATGCGCGCGACGGCCGACGGCTCGCGCGACGTCGAGCACCCGCTCAACGGCTGAGCCGGGCGCAAAAGGAATCGACAGCGGAAACACGAACGCACCGCCCGGCAGGGTCCGGGGCGGTGCGTGCGTCGTGTCGGGATGGTAGTGCCGCCGAAGCGGCGGAGGTCACTCGCCGAAGCGAGCGGTGCCGGCCGGAGCCTGCGCGGCGAGGGTGTCGCGCTCGAGGCGCGACCCGGGGGCGTTGTCGATGACGGCGCCTGCGACACGCACGTTGCGGGCCATCAGCTTGACGCCCTGACGGAGGAACATGCCGAGCACGCCGACGACGCCGACCCAGAACAGCAGGCGCCCTTCGGAGCCGAGAAGCGAACCGGCGACGACAGCGGTCCACACGGCAGGCCAGACCAGAGCGGCGACCCAGCCGACCCGGTTGACGGACGAGTTCGGGGTACGGGCGACGTCCGCCACAAGGCGGTCACTGCCGCTCATACGGCTGTCGAAGACGGTCATGATGCTCCCTAGGCACTGCATCTTGTCACCCGGCGGGTGGCTGTAGATCGAATGTACCGAGTGGTGCACTTTCTCTGCGCCCCCCTCTCGTGGTGCCACCCGTTCGGGGGAGATCTGCGCAGCACCGGGGATCGGCGGGTCAGACCGGCCGATCGGACGACACAGTAGACAGGTCGGGCGCGAAAGTGAACTCGTGCGAGACGTGTCCCCCGATCAGAACACCGGGCAGCCAGTGCTTCGCGTCGTCCCACATCTCGTCGAGCGGCAGCGCTTCGACGTCGAACCAGACCGGGTCGAGCTCGTCGCTGGGGCGCGGCTCGCCGAGCCACGAGGTGACCACGAAGACGGTGGAACGCTGACTCCAGGCAGGGCGGTCGGGGAACAGGTAGTAGAGGTCGCCGCGGCGGTCGAGCGCGTCGCGGGAGACCGTGAGACCCGACTCTTCGTCGATCTCGCGCACCGTGGCATCCTGCGCGGTCTCGCCCTGTTCGAACTTGCCGCCGAGGCCGACGAAGAGACCCTCGCCGAGGCCCCGTTTCTTTCGGCCGAGCAGCACCTGCGTGCGTCCGTCGTGCTCGCGCAGGAGGTAGGCGACGCAGACGCGGCGGAGGGCGGCCTGCTGGCCGTGGGGCTCGTCTGACATGCGGTGCGCCTTCCCGTCGGGTTGCTCTGGCACCAAGCTTGCCAGGCGTAGCATCCTGCGAATGGACAACACCAGCCGCCCGGAGTTCCGCGGGGCCGGTCGCAGCCTGGAGGTGCTGCGGGCCGAAGCCCACGACGAGCTGCGCACCCTGATCGAGCTGCGGTGCCGCGCCGGTGAAGACCCCTGGGACGTCATCCCCGAGCTGCCCACCGTCGACGAACACGTCGTCATCAGCCTGCGAGCCGACAGTTTCGGGCACGCGGCCGCAGGATCATCGAGCGGGCTGGGCCTCGACGACGAGCTGGAGTTCTTGCGCGGCATCGCCCTCTGGCACCCCGAGTTGTCGCGTGCCGTCTGGTCGCTGATGGGGCGTCTCGAAGACGTCGGCCGTCGACCCTAGCGATGGGCTCTCGAGTGTCGGCGGCACTCCGTAGCCTGCTGGCATGACCCTCTGGACGACGCTCATCACCGTCGCCGTCGGCGCGTTCCTCGGCTCGGGGGCGGCGTTCGCGGCGAACCTCATCGCAGAGCGCATCAGCGACCGGCGGCGCGAGGCCGCGGCGCTCGACGAGCTCGTGCACGAGATCCACTTCCGTCGGGCGCTGCGGCGCATCGAGCCGCGGCTGAGCCCCCGAGCCGACGTGCTCGACCCCGAGTACGAGAAGGCGCGGCACTCCGCGGCGACGCTGCGGGGCGAGATCCGGCGGGCGCGGCGCCGACTCGGCACCGGGTCGAAGGCGATGCACGATCTCGACGTGATGACGATGGCCTGCAACACCTTCCTCGACGCCGCCGAGAGCGACCCCGCGGGCTACGAGCTGCAGCTGATGCAGCTGCAGTGGCGCCTCGCCGGGGCCGTGCACTCGATCGCCGCACGGTCGCCCCGCATTGGCGACCTCGAGCCGGGCGAAGCCGGGCTCTCCCCACCGCAGGCTACCGCCCGATGCCCGCGACCCTCGCCGATCCCGACCTGTAGCGCCCGGCCGGGAGGGCGCGGCCGGCCGGGCCCGTCCAGTAGCCTCAGGGCATGACGGAGCGCGACGAGACCGCCGCCGAGAAGCGGGCCAAGGGCAAGGACGTCGACGGGCTGAAGACGCTGCCCGGCGTGCACTCGGCCACGGGCGACGAGAAGGCCGGCACCGGCGACGACGAGACCGAGGGCGACGACCCGGCCGACGCGCACGTGGCGAGCGAGACGTACCCGTCGCATCCTGCGCCCGGCGGCCCGCCGAACCGGCACCACTGACGCCGCAGGCAGGCAGGGGCCTGACGGAGGGCGTCAGTAGGGTGGTGGCATGGCTCTCTCCGACGCACCGCACGCCCCAAGAAGCCCCTCGTCCGCTCGCACCACGGCCGGGACTTCGTCGACGACTACGAGTGGCTGCGCGAGAAGGAGAGCCCCGAGGTGCTCGCACACCTCGAAGCCGAGAACGCCTACGCCGAGCTGACGAACCGCCACCTCGAGGGCCTCCGCGAGACGGTCTTCGAGGAGATCAAGGGGCGGGTGCAAGAGACGGATCTCGGTGTGCCGACGCGCGAGGGCGGCTACTGGTACTACTCGCGCACGGCCGAGGGCAAGCAGTACGGCATCCAGTGCCGTCTGCCGATTACGGGGCCCGACGACTGGACTCCCCCGACCATCGAGGCCGGTCAGACCGCCGCGGGCGAGGAGGTGATCTTCGACGGCAACGTCGAGGCCGAGGGGCACGACTTCTTCTCGCTGGGCAGCTTCGACGTCACAGCCGACGGCACCCTGCTGGCCTATGCGGTCGACGTCGAGGGCGACGAGCGCTACACGCTGCGCATCCGCGACCTCCGCACCGGCGAGAACCTCCCTGACGAGATCGCCGAGACGGCACCGGGCGCGACCTTCGACGCCTCCGGCCACTACCTCTTCTACCCGACGGTCGACGAGGCCTGGCGCCCCGACACCATCTGGCGGCACGAGGTCGGCAGCCCGACCACTGGCTCCAGCGCCGCGCCGGACGTGAAGATCTTCGACGAGCCCGACGACCGCTTCTGGATCGGCGTCGGTCTGACGCGCAGTCGCCAATACCTGGTGATCGAGGCCGGATCGAAGATCACGAGCGAGGCGTGGCTGCTCGACGCGAACGACCCGACGGGCGAATTCCGCGTCGTCTGGCCGCGCGAGGAAGGCGTCGAGTACGACATCGACCACGCGATCGTCGACGGCAGCGACCGCCTGCTCATCACTCACAATGCAGGGGCCGAGAACTTCGAGCTGGTCGACGTCCCCGCCGACGACCCCACCTCGACGACCGACCGCCGCGTCGTCATCGCCCACAACGAGGCGCGCCGGCTCGAGTCGGTCGAGGCGTTCGCGGGGCACCTGCTCGTCGACTACCGCTCGGAGGGGCTGTCGCGCATCGCCCTGATCGCACTGCCGGGCGGCGGCGCCGGCTTCGGCGAGCTGACGACCCTCGAGTTCGACGAAGAGCTCTTCACGGCGGGCTGGAGCAGCAACCCCGAGTTCACCCAGGCCACCGCCCGCTTCGGCTACACGTCGTTCGTCACGCCGTCGACGGTGCTCGACCTCGACGTGGTCTCGGGCGAGCGCCGTCTGCTCAAGCAGCAGGTCGTGCTCGGCGACTACAGCGCGGCCGACTACGACGAGAGCCGCGAGTGGGCGACCGCCGACGACGGCACCCGCATCCCGATCTCCCTGGTGTGGCGCCGCGACGTGGTCGTCGAAGGGCGCCCGGCACCGTTGCACCTCTACGGCTACGGCTCGTACGAGCACAGCATCGATCCCGCATTCAGCGTCGCGCGGCTCAGCCTGCTCGACCGCGGTGTGGTCTTCGCCGTGGCTCACGTGCGCGGCGGCGGTGAGATGGGCCGGTCCTGGTACGAGAACGGCAAGACGCTCACCAAGCGCAACACGTTCACCGACTTCGCGGCTGTCGCCGACCACCTCATCGCCGAAGGCCGCACGACGCCGCAGACCCTCGTCGCCGAAGGCGGCAGCGCCGGGGGCCTGCTCATGGGCGCGATCGCCAACCTCGCCCCCGACCGCTTCGCCGGGGTGCTGGCAGCCGTGCCGTTCGTCGACGCGCTGACCAGCATCCTCGACCCCGACCTGCCGCTGACCGTGATCGAGTGGGACGAGTGGGGCGACCCCCTGCACGACCCGGAGGTCTACGACTACATGGCGTCGTACACCCCGTACGAGAACGTGCCGGCCGATGCGAGCGGCTACCCGAAGATCCTGGCGGTGACGAGTCTCAACGACACCCGGGTGCTCTACGTCGAGCCGGCGAAGTGGGTGGCGAAGCTGCGCGAGGCCGGCGCCCCTGTCACGATGAAGATCGAGATGCAGGCCGGGCACGGTGGTGTGAGCGGCCGCTACGAGTCGTGGCGCGAGCGGGCGTTCGAGATCGCGTGGATCCTCGACGTGCTCGGGCTCGCCGGCTAGGACGCGGTCGTGGGCGACTGGGTGGCGCTGCTGCGCGGCATCAACGTGGGCCGGGCCAAGAGGGTGCCCATGGCCGATCTGCGGGCGATCTATGCGGGTCTCGGCTTCACCGACGTCGCGACGATCCTGAACAGCGGCAACGCGGTCTTCGGGCACGACGAGACGACGGGCCCGGCCCCCGACGCGGCCATTCTGCGCAAGGCGGTGCAGGATGCCACGGGCGTCGACTCCGAGACGATCGTGCTGCCCGCAGACCGGTTCCGTCGCATCGCGGAGGCGAACCCGCTGCGACAGGGCGAGCGCGACCCGAGGCGCCTCGGGGTGTCGTTCGCGGCCGGCCCTCTCGACCCCGCCGCCGCCGACGTGCCCACCGGCATCGAGCCCGAAGAGCTGGTCGTGACGGCCGACGCCGTCTACCAGTGGCTGCCGAACGGCGTGCTCGCGAGCCCCGTGCCGCCAGGCTTCTGGAAGCGGCTCGGCAGCACGGTCACGTCCCGCAACGACGCCACGGTGCAGAAGGTGATCGCCCTCCTCGACGCGCGCCGCTGAGACCTCACAGAAGACCGATCCGAGGCGACGAACCCCGTCGATCCTGAAGTCTCGACTCAGAGGCGCTTCGAGAGACGCCTCAGATCGCGCAGCGAGTCCCGACGGTCGGCCGCCGCGACCATCGCGAGCACGCCGTAGCCGAACGTGTCCTCCTCGGCCCAGCGAGCAGTCTCGGTCGAGGCGACGATCCAGGCGCGGAAGTCGTCGGCGTCGAGAGCATCGCCGAGCGCGTCCTGCAGCGCGTGCGCGGTCTTCCGTGCATCGCCTGTCCCCTTCACCCCGGCGGCTTTCGCGGCCTCGAGGCCGTAGCGCAGGCGTCGTGCCGCCTTCCGGGCCGAGTGCAGGGTCTCGCGACGGGACGCGGACGCCTCCTCGTCGGTCGTCGGGACACCGGGACCCGTCGACGAACCCGGATCCGTCGACGAGCCCTGAACCATCGACGAACCCTGAACCATCGACGAACCCAGACCCGTCGACGAACCCAGACGGGTCGCCGCCCGAACGCGCCGCCGCGCCCGCTTCGCCTCTCGCATCAGGCTCTCCCGCACGAAGTCGTCCCGGTCGTCGTCGGCGTCGTCGCCGAGCGGCTCCGCCGTCGGCAGGGTCTCGAGCCGGTCGAGCAGCTCGAAGTAGGTCGGGTCGTCGAGGGCGCGCTCGAGGTCGCGCGCCGCATCGCGGGCCGATTCGCCGAGCGAGGCGCGCAGGCGCCCCAGGGTCTCGTGGGCGACGAAGCCCGCGGGGGCGGCGTCGGCGTAGTGGTCGAGCAATTCGCTCCGCACCTCGAGGTCGCGGCTCGCACCGGCGGCACGCCCGATCGACCTCAGTGCGTCGTCGAGCCAGCCCGCGTCGTCGTCGGCGACGACCCCGCGGTAGACGCGCAGCACGCTGCGCAAGCGGCGGATGGTGGTACGGAATCCGTGCACTGCATCCTGGTGACCCGATCGGGTCGCAGGATCGAGGGCCACCAGTTCGCGCGCAAGTCGCGTCACGGCCTCGACGACGAACGCTGCGGCCGAGTGCTTGCCCAGCGAGACCGGTTCGAGCGCCGTGGGCGCGGGCACCGACGAGCCGAGGCCGCGGGCGAGTTTCGACTTCGACGCCGACACCTCGGCACCCGACCTTTCGAGAGCGTCGGCGACAGCCTCCTGCAGGGCCTCGCCGTCGGTGCGGGCGATGCCGTCGGCGAGTTCGACCTCCCACTCGCGCCAGCTGCGCACGTCGGCGGTGTCGGGGTGGGCCGCGGTGACCTCGTCGTCGGCGAGCTCGGCCAGCTGCGCGCCGTCGGAGTCGAGCAAGCGCGTGACGGTGCGGATCGTCGTGAGCACCAGCACGGGGTGCACCGGGCGGCCTCGCAGCACGACCTCGATGACCCGGCGGAGCTCGGCGGGCAGGGGCTCGTCGGCATCCTGCCCCAGCGGCACGTGGATCTCGCGGCGAGAGCCCGCGTCGCTGCCCGGGAGCTTGGCGTGCCAGCCTGAGTCGTGGCCGCCTTCGCGGCGCCGCAGCGTGATGCGGCCTGCCAGCAGCAGGTGCTCGGCGGTGTCGAAGTACACGGCGCGCAGCGTGAACGGCTCGTCGACCTCGACCCGATCGACGGGGCCGACACCGGTGAGATCCGGCACTCTCACGAGGTCGCCCACGTCGTATTTGCGTTCGATCTCGAGCGATTCGGCTGTGGTCATCCCTCTGTTGTAGCGGGGTGCGGCAGGCGCCGATGGTTCGCAGGGCAAACGAGGGGACAATCGTCAGGCGGCGGGGTACGCGGCGGGCGTAGCCTGCGGGGATGAGCACCGTTGCCCCTTCCCTTCCCGGCTGGATGGCGCGTCAGCGCTGGTACGCGAGCAAGGGTCGGGCTCCGGTGCTGAGGGTGGTCGGCAGCATGGAGGCCGCCATCGACGACGGCCTCGTCATGACGCTGCTGATGATCGACGAGGCTCCGACCGTGCCGGTGCTCTACCAGGTGCCGCTCGTCGCCCGCACGACTCCGCTGCCCGGCGGCGACGCGGCTTTCATCGGCTCGAGCGACGGCCTGTACCTCTACGACGGCCCGCACGACCCGGTCTACGCCGCGGGCCTGCTCGACACTCTCGCGCGCCAGCGGCACGTCGACGGCTCCGACGTGGTCGCCGACGGGCACCTCGTGTCGGACCCGGGGCGTGTCGTGCGCTCGAAGGTGCTCGAGGGCGAGCAGTCGAACACCTCGATCATCTACGACGTCGTCGACTCCGATGGCGTCTCGTCGAAGGTGATCACGAAGGTCTTCCGGGTGCTGCACCACGGCGACAACCCCGACGTCACCTCGCAGGCGGCGCTGACGCAGGGCGGCTCGACTCGCGTGCCCGAGTCGTTCGGCTATCTCACGGCGTCGTGGCCCGACCCGGGCCGCTCCGAGGGGCAGGCTCACGGGCACCTCGCCTTCGCCCAGGAGTTTCTGGCCGGCAGCGAAGACGCCTGGCGGGTCGCCCTCGACGCCGCCCGCCACGGCATCGACTTCACGGCCGCCGCCCGCGACCTCGGCACCGCCACCGCCGAGGTGCACGCCACCCTCGCGGCCGAGCTCGGTACGGTCGAGGCCGGCCCCGACGAGATCGACTCGGCGCTCGAGAGCATGCGGCGCAGGATCACGACGGCCTCGCGCGAGGTGCCCGAGATCGCCGCGTTCGCCGACGCGGTGTCGCGGGTTTACGACGCCGCAGCCCTGGCGTCCTGGCCTCGCCTCCAGCGCATCCACGGCGACCTGCACCTCGGGCAGGCTCTCCAGTCGCCCGAACGCGGCTGGGTTCTGCTCGACTTCGAGGGCGAGCCGCTTCGGCCCATGCCCGAGCGGTCGCGGCCCGACGTCACCCTGCGCGACGTGGCGGGCATGCTGCGGTCGTTCGACTACGTCGCCGGGTCGCTGGCACAGGAGCGCCCGGCGGTCGACGCGGCGGCGTGGGCGCACGAAGCCCGGCGCGCCTTCGTCGACGGTTACGTCGCGTCGTCCGGTGTCGATGTGCGAGCCCAGCGGGCGCTGCTCGATGCGTTCGAGATCGACAAGGCGGTCTACGAGGCCATCTACGAGTCGCGCAACCGGCCCTCATGGGTGGGCATCCCGCTCGCCGCCGTCGGCCGTCTCGTCACCCGCTCGGCCGCCACCGCCTGACGCTCGCCGACCGTCCTGCGCCGTCGGGCAGGCCTAGGGGCGCGGCACGTTCCGCAGGTTCGACCGCGCCATGGCCACGGCCTCGCCTGCCCCGCCGTTCATCACGACCTTCGACATCGCGAGCGCGAAGCCCTTCACCTGCGCCCCGGTGATCGTCGGCGGCAGCGACAGCGCCCGCGGGTCGGTCGCGATGTCGAGCAGCGCCGGCCCGTCGTGCCCGAGCACCGACTGCATCGCGGCCTCCAGCTCGGCCGGGTCGTCGACGTGCACCGCGTGGATCCCGAGCGCCCGGGCCACGGCCGCATATTCGGTGTTCGGCACATCCACCCCGAAGTCGGGGAACCCGGCCACGAGCATCTCGACCTTCACGAGCCCGAGCGTCGAGTTGTTGAACACGATGATCTTCACGGGCACCTTGTACGTCGCCACCGTTATGAGTTCGCCGAGCAGCATCGACAGCCCGCCGTCGCCCGACATCGACACGATCTGCCGGCCGGGGTAGGCGAAGGCCGCACCGACAGCCTGCGGCAGGGCGTTCGCCATCGACCCGTGCAGATACGAGCCGATGATCCTGCGCCTGCCGTTCGGGGTGATGTAGCGGGCGCTCCACACGTTCGACATGCCGGTGTCGGCCGTGAACACCGCGTCGTCTGAGGCGTACTGGTCGAGCAGCGACGCCGCGTACTCCGGGTGGATCGGCCGGATCTTCGTGGCGTCCTTCGTGTACGACCCGACGACGCCGTTCATCAGCTTGTCGTGCTTCTTGAGGAGGCCGTCGAGAAAGCGCGTGCTCTTCTTCGGCTTCACCAGCGGCAGCAACGCTTCGATCGTGGCGGCCACGTCGCCGTGCACCGGCACGTGCACGTCGGCCCGCCGACCGATGTTCGCGGCGTTCGCGTCGATCTGCGCGATGACGACCTTCTTGCCGTCGGGCAAGAACTGGTCGTAGGGGAAGTCGGTGCCCACCATCAGCATGAGGTCGGCGTCGTGGATGCCGGCGTGGGCGGCGCCGTAGCCGAGCAGCCCGGTCATGCCGACGTCGAACGGATTGTCGTACTGGACGATGTCCTTGCCGCGCATCGAGTGCCCGACCGGGGCCTTCAGCGCCTCCGCCAGCGAGATCACGAGGTCGTGCGACCCGATCGCCCCGGCGCCGACGAACATCGCCACCGCCTTCGCCTGGTTCAGGGCGTCCGCGAGAGCCTCCAGGTCGTGAGGATCCGGCACCAGACGGGCCGGGCGCGTCGCCACGTACGCCGGAACATGCCCGCCCGCCTCGAACTCCGCGATGTCGCCGGGCAGCGTGATCACGCTCACCCCGTTGCCCGCGAGTGTGTGCCGGATGGCGCTCGCGACCACGCGAGGCGCCTGCTCGGCGGTCGAGATCATCTCGGAGTAGCCCGAGCACTCGGTGAAGAGCCGGTCGGGGTGCGTCTCTTGGAAGTACGACATGCCGATCTGCGACGCGGGGATGTGGCTGGCGATGGCGAGCACCGGCCCGCCCGAGCGGTGCGCGTCGTACAGGCCGTTGATCAGGTGGAGGTTGCCCGGCCCGCAGGATCCTGCGCACACCGCGAGCTCGCCCGTCAGCTGCGCGTCGGCGGAGGCCATGAACGCCGCTGCCTCCTCGTGCCGCACGTGGATCCAGTCGATGCCGCCCTTGGCGGAGCCCCCGGTACGTCGCACCGCGTCGACGACGGGGTTGAGGCTGTCGCCGACGATGCCGTAGATGCGCTTCACCCCCGCGGCCACGAGCTGGGCGATGAGCTGGTCGGCGATGGTCTCTGCCATGGGTGGGCCTTTCGGTCGGGCGGTCTGCGTGTCTTCCTCCTAGTGAACTCCGCATCTCGACGCGTACTCTGGAGTCATGCCTGCTCCCACTGAATACGTCCCCGCCGCCGGGACCATCACGATGTTCTCGACCGGCTGGTGCGGCTACTGCGCCCGCCTCAAGCAGCAGCTGACCAAAGACGGCATCGACTTCACCGAGGTCAACATCGAAGAGGTGCCCGGCACGGCCGAGATCGTCGAGAGCGTCAACGGCGGCAACCAGACGGTGCCGACCGTGATCTTCCCCGATGGCTCGAGCGCGACGAATCCGTCGCTCGCCGATGTGAAGGCCAAGCTCGCGGCGTAACCCGTTTGAGGGCTGCTACGTGTAGTCGTCCGGGTGATCCGTCCCCAGGATGCGACGCGGCTGAGACTTCCGACGGCCGTCGGCCTCGAGATGGTCGGGCACGTCGGGCGCCGTCTCGATTGCGGCTGTCGTGCGCCCGAGCGCCGCGAGCAGAGTGAACGGCGTCACGACGGTGGTGATCGCGCCGAACGCACCGGCGAAGACGCCGAGGTGAGGCAGCAGCGCGATGGCGGCCAGAACGAACGGCACGAACCACGTCGCCCCGGCGAGGGTGCCCACGATCGTCCGCGGCGCGATCGCCCGGTAGATCCGTGCGCGGTCCGCCGCGGCCAGTCGCTTGGCGATGGGCGTCTGCGGCTCGCGCCCCTCGGCCCACGCGCGACGGATCTCGTCGTCCGAGAAGTCGCCCGGCATGGATCCTGCGCCTTTCACGCGTTCGACCTCGCCGACAGGCGGTCGCCAGAGGCGCAGCAGCACCCATGAGACGATCTGAGCGGCGAAGACCCCGGTCGCCAAGGCCAGCAGGATGGCGCCCGCCTCGTTCGCGACATCCGTCCGGGCGTAGAGCAGGTGCGACGCCGCCGATACGACCACCCCCACCGCCGATGCGGAGCCGAGCAGAGCCCGTCGGCGGCGCGACGTCAGCACCTCGTCGGCGAACGGCCGGAAGAGACGCCAACCCTCCGCGATGTCGGCCCGTTTCGTGATCCTGCGCGGCTTCGTCGCCCCCTTCACGGTCATGGCCGCGACGCTAGCAGAGCTTCGATCGAGGCGGTATCGCCCGCGGGTCAGTCAGCGGATGGGCCGATGAACTCGACCGCGTTGCCGTCGGGGTCCTTGATGTTGAGCACCGTGCCGTAGGGAGCGTCCGTGAGGTCGCCGGCGATTCCCGCGGCCTCGAGCCGCTGTTGCAGCGCGAGGACCCCGACCCGGCTGGGCACCGTGAAGCTCACGTGGTCGAGGCCCGGCAGCAGGTAGTCGAAGCGACCCGGCTTCTTCTCGCCGTACTCGGTCACACCGAAGACCTGCCCGCCGCCGACGGCGAAGATCTTGCGGACGAAGCCGTCGGTGACGAGCTCGGTGACGGGGCTCGCCTCGAAAACCGTCTCGTAAAAGGGCACGCTCTGCGCGTGATCGGTGACGGTGAGCGCGACGTGGGCGTATCCGGTGAATTCGGGCATGCCTCGAGTGAACTCGCGTCGGCCTGGCGTTGTCCCCAAAAGCGCGTTTGCCGGACTTCTCTCCACAGGGCGCCTCTCGCGGCACCGCGCGTCGCTCGGGCACCGGGCAGGGTCGCAGGATGCCATCGCCTGCTCCCACCCCCGACCCCTCGCTGCTCGTGCGCTCGACGTTCGACGACACCACCGTGCGCCGCGCGCACCTCCGCGGCGACCTCGTCCGCTTGACGGCGGGGCGCTATCTGCGCCGCTCCGACTGGGACTCCTTCGACCCCGCCTCTCGCCACGCCATGACGGCGATCGCCGCCGTTTCGTGCCTGCGCTCCTCCCCTGTCGTCGTGTCCCACGCCTCGGCCGCGGCCTTCTGGGGCTTCCCGCGGCTCGGCCCCTGGCCCGCTCGCACCCACGTCCTCGACCCGGCCCTTTCGACCGGCAAGGTGGGCAGATATGTACAGCGTCACGCAGGCGCGCTCCCCGACGGGGACGTCGTCGAACGGTACGGCGTGCTCGTCACGTCACCAGAGCGGACGGCTCTCGATCTGGCGGTCTCCGCTACGTTCCGGCAGGCGGTCGTCTCACTCGACCACGCCTACCGCACGGGTTTGGCGTCGCCCGACGCCCTGCAGGACCGACTGGCTCGCCGGACGTCGACCCGTGGCCGAGCAAAGGCGGCGACCGCCATCGAGTTCGCTTCAGCGAAGGCGAACCGCCCCGGCGAATCCCTCAGCCGTGTCGTCATGCACGAGACGGGCGTCGCTGTTCCTTGTCTGCAGCGGTCGTTTCGTGGGCCTCTCGGGCAGAAGGCCGATGTCGATTTCTATTGGGACGACGTCCGCGTCGTGGGCGAGTTCGACGGGAACACGAAGTACCGCGACTCCGAGAGGTGGTCCGGGTTGCCGCCGGAGGAAGTCGTCATCCGAGAGAAGGACCGCGAGAACTGGCTCAGGGCCCACCCGGAAGTCGACGGGTTCGTGCGCTGGACGTGGCGTGACGTCGTCACGCCAGGAGCCCTGCCCAGCCTGCTCCGCCAGCACGGCGTGCCTGTGCGAGCATGAATCCGATCTCATGCAGAACACCGTGACTAGTTCGGGCATTTTGCGTGAAAGCGGATTCCTGCCCTGCGGGGCGGGGCGGGGCGGGCGGGGCGCGGGGCGGGGCGGGGCGGCGAGACGCGGGGCTAGCGGCGGCGCTGGGGGGCGGCGCGGCGCGCCGACGGCGACGCCTCGAGCGCCTCGGTGAGGAGGGCGACGAGCGCGCCCAGCTGCACGTCCGCCGAACTCGTGATCTCTTCGTCCGACCCGTCGAGGGCCCTTGCGGCGAGCCCGGCCTTCGAGTCGATCAGCTCGGCGATCTTCATGTCGATGGTCTGCGCGGCGATGACGCGCCACGCGGTCACGGGCTCCTCCTGGCCGATGCGGTGCACGCGGTCGATGGCCTGTGTCTGCTCGGCGTCCGTCCACGAGAGCTCGGCGAGCACCACGTTGGAGGCGACCTGCAGGTTGAGGCCGACGCCGGCGGCCGTCAGCGAGCAGACGACGACCTCGACCGAGGGGTCGTTCACGAAGGCGTCGATGTTTTTCTGGCGCACGGTCGGGGTCTGGTCGCCGCGGATCGACGCGTAGGAGATGCCGCGCTTCGCGAACACCTCTGAGGCTGTGTCCATGACGTCGATGTGCTTCGCGAAGAAGACGACCTTGCCGACGTTGCGAGCCAGTTGCGCGGTGTAGTCGGCTGCGAGACCGGCCTTGGCCTGGCCGATCCTGCGCACCATGCTGAACACGTTCTCGCCGGTCTTGGCGGTGTCGCCGTCTTCGAGCTCCCACTTGGCGACCTGGCGCACCAGGTCGTGGTCGATGCCCTCGACGCGGACACCCGAGGTGCGCGTGGCGAGCGCCTGCTGGTAGCGGGCCACGAGCTTCTTCGAGAGCTCGCGCTCGGCCTCGCGGATCGAGCGGCCGGCCTCGTCGTCGAGCTCGACGGGAAGATCGGCGATGCGGCGGGCGGGGATGTCTGCTGCGACGTCGACCTTGCGGCGGCGAACGATGCCGAGGTCGATGACGCTGGCGCGGGCGGAGGCGAAGAAGCCGGGCTCGGCCGGGGTGAGGCCGGTCTCTTCGAGGGCCTCCATGAGCGCAGGCCCGGGCTTCTTGTCGTCGATCCAGCCGAGGAACTGCCAGATGGCCCGGAAGTCTTCGATGTCGTTGATGAGCGGGGTGCCGGTGAGCGCCATGAGCAGCGGGTTCGCCAGGCGAGCCCGGATCTTCGCGGAGAGCGCCAGGACGTTGCGCGAACGCTGCGACTCTTTGTTCTTGATGAAGTGCGCCTCGTCGACGACCATGCCGCGGAAACCGAGGTCGCCGAGCCAGCCGACGTGGCGGTCGAGCACCTCGTAGTTGACGATGACGATGTCGGCGAAGCCGTCGATGTTGTGGCCGTCGCCGTGGATCACGGTGGCGGTGCGGGAGGGCGTCCACAGCCCGACCTCGCGGGCCCAGTTCGTCTTGACGACGTTGGGCACGACCACGAGAAGCGGGTAGGCGTCGGCGGCCTGAGCGGCGAGCAGCGACTGGGCGGTCTTGCCGAGGCCGGGCTCGTCGGCGAGGAGGAAGGTGCGGTGGCCCTCGCGGGCGGACTCGACGACCTGGGCCTGGTGGCGCATCAGCTGGACGCCGCCGGGGGCGCGGAGGGACGTGGGCTCGGGCAGGGCCATGCAGGCCGAGACGCCGCCGGCGCCGTATTCGAACGACTTGAAGAGGGGCCCGAAGAGCTCCCAGTTGGCGAGGCGTCGCGGGTGCGCCTCGCGGTGCTCGGCCAGCGAGAAGTCGGGGGCGAGGAAGGGGTTCGCGAGCTGGCGCGAGACGACCGACTGCGGCACGACCTGGCGCTCGGTGGCGACCGGGACGGGCGCGGCCTCGGTCGTGATGATGAGGTCGTCGGGGGTCAACTCGGCGCCTGCGGCCATGAGCATGTCGCGCTTCAGCGACTTCGCCGTGTCGGAGACGACGGCCTCTTCGGCCAGCAGGGCGATGAGCGAAGTATCGCGGGCGGCGGCCTTGGCGAGGATCGTCGCGACGCCGTCGAGGCGCTTCAGCTGCTCGGCGCGATCGGCGTCGGTGATGGTCTTGTCCGCTTTGACGCGGGCGCGCTCTTCGCGCATCAACAGCGCGACGACCTGGAACTTCGTGCGACCGGAGGGCTTGACCGGGCCGCGCTGGGCACCGGCCTCGACCTCTCGCACGGCCTTCGCGAGGACGGGGATGATGCCGTCGTTGTCGAGGTCGCGCACGCGGCGGTGGTTGCCGGAGCGGGTGGCGGTTCGAGTACCGCCGGACTGGCGCTGGCCTGGTCGAGCCAAGGCTCCTCCTCAGTGTTGCCTGGGATCAGGATCACGGCGACTCGCCTGCGAACCCGCGCCCGAAGCCGGGAATGACCGTGCCGGGCCGTGGGGCGACCGGGCACTCAGAGTGATGCAACTGGAAGACGCCAGCGATGGCGGCCCCAGGATGCGACGTGTCGGGATTCGATGACCCCGCCGCGCTCACGGCGACTGTCGCGAGAGCGGAATCCGCATGACACCCCACTCGAGACGAGCCTGTGAAAGGTGTGTCGGGTGATGGTGCTGTCAGCAGTTTACGCCCCTGCCCACCCCCGGCGCCACCACCCGAACGGGCGCGTCGCCCTCAGGAGTCGAGGCCGCGGAGGCCTCGCTTGGCGGGGCCCTCGAGGACGGCGCCGTCGGGCGCGAAGCGGCTGCCGTGCAGCGGGCAGTCCCAGGTGCGCTCGAGGTCGTTCCAGGTGACCACGCCGGCGAGGTGAGGGCACGCGCCGCTGACGGCGCAGGTGGCTCCGTCGACGGTCGAGCGCGCCACGGGGCGGAAGCCCTCGCTGCCGACGCGGCCGCGCCCTTCGGACGGAGTCTCGCCAGGCAGCAGCGGGTTCGTGAGGGCCTTGGCCCAGCCTTTGGCGAACCACCAGGCCACCGCGGCGTTCTCACCGAGCCCGGCTGCGATCGCGGGAGGGAGGGTCGCACGGTGGTGGATGGCCGTCATCCAGTCGGAGTTGTCGCCCATCACGTCGGAGACGAGCATGCGGGCGGCCGACACGGCGTTCGTCATGCCCCACGAGTCGTAGCCGGTGGCGAGGAAGATACGGCCGCGGCCACGGGGCAGATAGCCGACGAAGGGCACGCCGTGCGGCGTCGCGTAGTCCTGACCGCTCCAGGTGCGGCGGGCGCGGGCGTTCGGCCAGTGCGACTCCGTCCACTGGGCGAGGTCGTCGGCCAGCGCGCTCTCGGAGGCGGCTCGCCCGGTGCCGTGCGTGTTTCCTCCCACCACGAGCTGGTCGCGATAGCGGCGCACCGACCGACTGGGCTCGTCGACCGACTGGTACATCGCGCTCGGCAGGTTGGTCTCGTCGACGTCGGCGAACGCGATGCCGAAGCTGCGGCGCGGCGCGATCTTGGCGAAGTAGAGGCCCCGGTCGAGGATGGGTGCGCCGGTGGTGAGGTGAACGCGTTCGGAGCGGACGTCGCCGAGCGAAGTGTGCGTGACGGCCGGGTCGCCCGCGTCGACGCCCGTGACGTGGGCGTTCTCGACGATGACGCCGCCGAGGGCGCGTACGTCGGCGGCCAGCGCGGCCACGAGCTCGACCGGGTCGACCTGCGCCTGGTCAGCCAGCCGGACGGCGCCGATGGTGGCGAACGGCACGTCGACGTCGACGGTCTTGGCGAGGTCGAGGCCCGCGGCCCGGCCGATCTGATACTCGGCGTCGATGCGAGCGAGGCCGCGTCGCCCGACGGCGTAGCTGTAGGCGTCGCGGCGTTCGACGTCGACGCCGGCCGTCTCGGCGTAGTCGATCAGCCAGTCGAAGGCCTCGCGGTTGCCCTGCACGTAGGCGTCGACGATGCCCTGGTAGGTGCGGCGGCGGATCTTCTGCAGCTGCGCGCCCTGCAGGAGGCTCACCATCGCCGACGACGACGCGGTCGCGAGCCCGCCGACGTTCTGCGCCTCGAGCACGGCGACAGTGTGGCCGCGCCGGGCGAAGAGGAGGGCGGTGACGAGCCCGGTGAGACCGGCGCCGACGATCACGTCGTCGTAGGTCGCGAGCGGCTCGAACTCGTCGGTGGGGATCGTACGGGGCCTGTCCAGCCAGAGCGACGTCATTGCTCCACGCTAGGCCCGGGGGCTGAAACCTGACCGGGCGCGGAGGCCTGACCGGGCGCCGAGGCCTGACCGGGCGCCGAGGCCTGACCCGCCACCCGCGGCCACAGCGTGCCCTCGGCGGCGTCGATCAGCTGGTGCGCCTTCGCCCGGCCGATGTCGGTGCCGAGCGTCGCCTGCCCGCCGGCGTGGGCGAGCAGCTGCGAGGCGATGGTGGTCGGCAGCCGGTCGGCGATTGCGGGCAGGCGAGTCATCCACGAATCGACGACGTCGTCGGCGATGCGCTCACAGGCCCGAGCCGCAGCGGTCTCGCCGTTGCCGCGGTGCCACTGCGCCGTCACGACGAGGTGGGCGACGAGGGCCCCCGCGTCGCGTGCCGGGTGCCCCCAGCCGGCCGTGTCGATGTCGAGCAGCCCGGTCACCCGCGTGGGGTCGTCGGCGTCGACGAAGAGCTGCTCGAGGTGCAGGTCGCCGTGCACGACTTGGCGTTCGTCGGGCGACCAGGTCGCTCGGCGAGCCTCGATCTCGTCATAGAGGCGCAGGATGCGGGGCTGGTCGCCCGGCAGCGACGTCGCGAGCGATCGGCGGTGCCACGCCCCGTTGTCGAGGGCGTCGGCCTGGGCCCGCTGGGTCAGGTGCACCGACGCGACCGCCTGGCCCAGTTCGACGAGGTGTTCGACGAAGCCGGGGCGCTCGGCGATCTCGACGACGTGGAGGCCCGCGGGCACCCCGTGCACGCGCTCGAGCACGAGCAGCCCGTCGGGCCGGACTGCCAGCACGCCGGGCACGGGCAGCCCCTGCGCCGCGAACGCGGCGTGCTGCGCGGCGATGGGCTCGGCGCGCGACGGCCGCACGACCTTGACGAAGAGGGTCCGCTCGCGGGCGTCGACCCGGATGACGGCGCGTTTGCCGGGCCGGTAGGCGGCGACGGTCAGCTCGGGCTCCGAGACGGCGATGCCGACCTGGGCGAGCAACTCGACGACGCGCTCGGGGTAGGTGACGGCGGCGAGCGCGGGCAGCGCAGGATCCGACGGGTAGGACCACACGCGCACCGGCAGCCCGGTCGCCGGGTCGGTCACGACCGCTCCCCCGTCGGTCGGCCCGGGCGCGCCGTCGCGCACGCACGCCTCGACGGAGGCCTGGTCGGTGTCGACGTAGGTCAGGAGGGTGGAGGCGAGGCCGTCGGCGTCGAGCGTGTCGACCTCGTAGCCGAAGAGGTAGCCCCCGCCGGACGGCTCCACCGAGTGCGGTCGGAAGGCCACGACGGTGAGCCCGTCGTCGGCGAACGCCGCGGGGAGGATCTCGCCGGAGTCAGGCCACACACCTGCAGTCAACCCGAACCTCGACGATTCGTCACGATTGGCCGGGCGACTCGCCGGGGTGCCGACGCCCCCGGGGTCGCTACCCTCGTGAGGTGGCTGTTCCTCCCGCCGTCAATCCGGCACGTCTCGTGTCGCGACTGCGCCAGCCCAATCGGCTTCCCTTTCTCCAGGTGATCAAGACCTCGATCGCGGTCTGCGCGGCCTGGGCTCTCTCGTTCCTCGTCCTCCATCAGTCGCTGCCGACGTTCGCGGCCATCGCCGCCCTGCTGGTGGTGCAACCGAGCATCAACCAGTCGTTCGGTCGGGGTCTCGAGCGCAGCGCCGGGGTGGTCATGGGCGTCGCCCTCGCCTACGTGGTCGGGCTCGTGCTGGGCCACCGCTTCACCTGGATCGTGCTGGTCGCCATCGTGCTGGCGCTCCTGCTGGCCTGGGTCTTCCGGCTGACACCGACGTCGTCGACCCAGGTGCCGATCTCGGCGATGCTCGTGCTCGTCGTCGGCACCGTCACGCCCGGCTACGCGTTCGACCGGATCATCGAGACGATCATCGGCGCGGCGACGGCGCTCGCCGTGAACGCTCTCATCGTGCCGCCGGTGCTGGTCGCGCCGGCGCATCTGGCCCTGGGCCGCCTCGCCCGCGACACGGCGACCTCGCTCGACGACCTCGCCGGCGCCCTCGAGAGGCCCACCGAGGGCCCGAACCTCGACGCCATGCTGCTGCGGGCGCGCGAGCTGCGCACGCTTCAGGCGCGGGCGACCGCCGCCGTGAAGACCGGCGAGGAGAGCCTGACGCTCAATCCCCGCGCAACGCAGCAGCGTCGCATCCTGGAGGCCGACCGGGTGCAGCTCGGCGCGCTGTCGAATCTCGTGCACCGGGTCGTCGCGATGACTCGCACCCTTCGCGACAACTACGACCCCGAGCTGATCGACGACCCCGTCGTCGAGGGCATCGCCGACGAGCTGCGGCGAGCAGCGCACGACGTGAGGCTGCTGGTGCGCGAGCGCGAGGTGGAGGCGTCGCACGGCGAGCGGGTGAACCCCGCCCCGGTCGAGTTGCCGGCCCTCACCGCACCTCTCTCGGTGATGCGGCCGCCCGAGAACTGGATCCTGGTCGGGTCGCTGCTCGAAGACCTGCGCCGGGTGCGCGAAGAGCTCATCGACGAGTCGGAGTAGCCGGGGCGCTCGAGTCGGCACCGCGCAGAGCCGCCACGATCAGGGCGCGCCCCACCGGGTGCCCCAGCGGCCGGAAGTGCCCGTCGAGCGGCACCTGCACATTCGCCGCCCCCTCGAGGTGGCTGCCGTCGGGCACGTGGCCGTCGAAATCGGCGTGCACCGAGGTGATGCGGGCGTTGACGTCGACGAGCGAGCCCAGGCGGGTCAAGTGCGGATCGTCGGGTCGGAACACCCGGAAACCACGGGTGGGGACGTAACGCGCCATGCGCGACCCCTGGAACGGGCTGTTGACGGCGACCATCCTCGTGATCCTGCCGCCCGTGTCGGTGTCGAGCATCATGGTCTTGCCGACGACGCCGCCCTTCGAGTGCGCCAGGATCACGACGTCACGCAGGTCGTGGGCGTCGAGGATCGCCTGGGCCAGCTCGGCCGTCTCGGCGAACGGCCGGCGGTTGTGCGCCATCCCCGGCACCACGACGATCGGGTGGCCCTCGGCGTTCATGCGGTCGGCGAACCACCGGAGGCTCGTCCAGCGTTCGTAGACACCGGGAAGCAGGAGGATCGGGAAGCCGTCCCCCTCGCGATACGCCGCGGGCACCGAGCTGCCGAGCAGGCTGCGGGCGTGGATGCGCAGCGCGTACTGGTAGTCGAACGGCAGCATCCGGGCATAGTGCAGGACTCCACCGCGACGCATGCTTCGAGACTAGGCCGCGCGGGGCCGACGACTCTCAGTCGGTGACGACGACCGCGCCACGCGCCGCGTCGAGCAGCGTCGTCCAGTACTCGCCCCTGTAGTCGGCCCAGCGCGGGGGCCGGTCTTCGGCGGCGGCGATCACGTGCAGCGCCCAGTCGGCGTGTCCTTCGCGCGCGGCCGCGCTCGCGGCGTCGGTGACCATCCCCAGGACGTCATCGAAGACGCGCACCTTGTGCTCGAGGCTGAGGCCTTTCACCGCGTCTGCGGCGTGAAACGCACTCGTGAAGCCGCACTCGAGCCTCTTGATCGAGGTGGGCACCCGATCGTCGAATTCGACCTGCCCCGCCGCCCCGTCGCTCTGGATCGTCGGTCGTGCCATGGTCCGCCCCCCTCAAGGCCAGTGTGCGAGAACACTACACCGCCAGGGGTACATCCGCAGAGCGGTGATGGAGGGCACGCGCGTAGCGTCCGAGTCACGTCGGCGGCGAGAGTTCGCCCCGGCCCCCGATCGCAAAGGAGAAGCCATGTTCCAAGGCTCCGGAAAACTTCACGACAGCATGCAGGCCGTGCTCGTCGACCTCATCGAACTGCACATCCAGGGCAAGCAGGCGCACTGGAACCTGCTGGGCTCGAACTTCCGTGACCTGCACCTGCAGCTCGACGAGATAGTCGACGCCGCGCGCGGGTTCTCGGACGAGGTCGCCGAACGCATGCGCGCCGTCTATCTCGTGCCCGACGGCCGGTCCTCGACCGTGACCAAGCAGACCAGCCTCCCCGAGTTCCCCGAGGGTCCGGTGGAGACGACCGCGGTCGTCGACCTCATAGTCGAGCGGATGTACTCGGCCACCGACACGATGCGCAAGGTGCACGACGACGTCGACGACGAAGACCCGACCACCGCCGACGTGCTGCACTCCATCCTCGAGCGCCTCGAGCAGCTCGCCTGGATGACGGGCGCCGAGAACCGCCACCCCGAGAAGGACGCGAAGACTAAGGCGACCCGCGAGCGCGACGAGAAGGCCGACGAGGTCGGGCTCGACCGAGTCGGTGCGGTCGCGAACAGCTAGAGAGGATCCGTCATGGCAGAGAGCTACGAGTACGTCATCGTCGGTGGCGGCATGGTCGCCGACTCCGCGGCGAAAGGCATTCGCGAGAAAGACCCGGCAGGATCCATCGTGATCCTGAGCGAGGACGTCGACCAGCCCTACACCCGCCCGGCGCTCTCGAAGAAGCTGTGGACCGACCCCGACTACTCCCCCACTGACAACGACCTCGGGACCGCCGAGGCGACCGGTGCGGAGATCCGCTTGGAGACGACCGTGACCGGGATCGATCGGACGGCGCGCACCGTTTCGACATCGACCGGCGACACGATCGGCTACGGTCGGCTGTTGCTCGCCACCGGCGGGCGCCCGAAGACGCTCGACCTGCCGGACAGCGACCGTGTCATCTTCTTCCGCACGGCCGCCGACTATCGGCACCTGCGGGCGCTCTCGGGCTCGGGCAGGCACGTCGCCGTGATCGGGGGCGGCTACATCGGCTCGGAGATCGCGGCAGCCCTCGCACAGAACGACACGAAGGTCAGCATCGTCTTCCCCGACGCCGACCTCGGCGCCTCGACCTTCCCCGAGAAGGTCGACGAGAGGTTCGAGGCGCGCTTCCGTGAGCACGGCGTCGAGTTCTTCGCCGGGCGGCGGCTCGACAAGGGCGTGGCCCAGGGAGACGGCTTCCTGCTGACCCTCGACGACGGCTCCACGCTCGAGGCCGACGGCGTCGTCGTCGGCCTCGGCATCGCGCCGAACACCGACCTGGCCGAGGCTGCGGGCCTCACCGTCGACGACGGCATCGTGGTGGACTCGCGCCTGGCGACGATCGACCCGTTCGTCTACTCCGCGGGCGATGTCGCGAACTACCCCGACCCGATCCTGGGCCGTCGTCGCGTCGAGCACGTCGACAACGCGAACGAACAGGGCGCTGCCGTCGGCCGCATCATGGCGGGCTCCGACGAGAAGTACACGCACACGCCGATGTACTACTCCGACGTCTTCGACCTCGGCTACGAGGCGGTCGGCAAGCTGGATGCGTCGCTCGACACGGTCGAGGACTGGAAGGACGACGACTCGGTCGTCGTCTATTACCTCGACGAGGGTGTGCCTGTCGGCGTCCTGCTCTGGAACGTGTGGGACTCGACCGACAAGGCCCGTCAGGTGCTGGCCGAGGGGTCGGCCGTCACCGCTGACAACCTCGTCGGCCTCATCTAGTCGGCGAGCAAGTCGTCGGCGAGCAGGTCGTCGGCGAGCAAGTCGTCGGCGAGCAGGTCGTCGGCGAGCAAGTCGTCGGCGAGCAGGTCGTCGGCGCTCAGCCGAAGAAGCGTTGCGCCAGCCCCGGGCGGTCGAGTTCGTACGCGAACACGCCGCCCGAGGTGGGAGCCGCGTTCAGTTGATCCTCGGTGAGGTTCTCGCGGGCCGTGCCGATGAAGAGCGTGGTGAGGTCGGCGCCACCAATGGTGATGCCGGTGACGTTCGGCACGGGCACATCGATGTTCTCGATCAGCTGGCCGTCGGCCGACAGGTGCAGCACATGGCCCGAGCCGTAGTCGGCACCCCAGAACTCGCCGAGCGAGTCGCGCACGAGACCGTCGTGGCGGTGACCTGTCGACCAGGGCACCAGCTCGCCGAGCGGCCCGTCGGGGCCGTACGACGCTCGGTAGATCGTGCGTACGCGCGTGTCGGTCACCCACATCGTCGTGCCCTCGTCGTCGAACTCGATGCCGTTGACGGTGCCGAAGCCGCCACCGAGTTCGGTCACGTCGCCGTTCGGGCTCACTCGATAGAGCCCTGCGTCGGGCCCGTCCGCGTCTCTGTCCATGGCGCCGACGACGAAGTTGCCGAACGGGTCGCACTTGCCTTCGTTGAACCGGGTGCCGGGGTGCGCGTGCTCGACCCGGGCGACCGTGTCGAGGCTGCCGCCCTCGTCGTCGATCACCACGACGCGATCCTGCAGCGCGGCGACGAACCCGCCGCCCCGGCGCCGCTGGATCGACGCGAGCGGGGGCCCGACGGGCGTCGTGCGATCGGCGTCGCCGGTGGCCGAGGTGCGGTGCAGGATGCCCGGGGTGATGTCGGCCCAGACCAGCTCGCCCAGGTCGGCGTCCCAGACGGGGCTCTCGGCCAGGATGGCGCGGGCGTCGACGAACAGGCGGGCTTCGGGCATGGTGCTCACTTCGGTGGAGTCGAACGGGTGACGCTCTCAGCCTAAGAGGAGCACCGTGGACGGGTGACAGACACCGCTGAGGCTTTCACCGTGACCACGAACTTCCGGCCGCCGAGCGCGCGCGTGGACGGCTACGTGCCGCTGCGGTCGTACGCCGTGATCGGCGACGGGCGCACGGTCGCGCTCATCGCCGAAGACGGCCAGATCGACTGGCTGCCGATGCCCGAGATGTACACCGAGCCCGTCATCGCCGGCATCGTCGATGCGGGGCACGGCGGCCGGTTCGAACTGCGGCCCGTCGACGACGACTTCGAGGTCGACCGCTCGTACGTCGCAGGCAGCAACGTGCTCACCACCCGATTCCGCACGGCGACCGGCTCGGTCGAGATCACGGACGCGCTGGTCACCGGTGTCGCCGGCCGGCTCCCGTGGTCGGAGCTGGTGCGCCGGATCGACGGGCTCGAGGGGTCGGTCAAGCTCGCCTGGGCCGTCATCCCGGGCAACACCTTCGGCACGACGCCGATCCAGCGCATCGACACGGTTCACGGGCCGCTGTTGCGCGCCGGCGACATCAACCTGATCCTGATCGGCTCCGACCACGGTCGCACCGATCCGACCGAGGAGGGCGACGGCGAGGTCGTCGGCCCGCTGGAGTTCCGCGGAGCCTTCACGACGAGCCCCGGGTCGCACCACATCCTGTGCCTCTGCGGCACCGATGACGAGCCGATCCACATCCCGAACGCCCCGGTCGTCGATCAGGGCATCGACCGCACGATCGACAACTGGGCGCTGTGGTCGAAGAACTTCTCGTGGGACGGCCCCTGGGGTGAGGCGGTCACACGGTCCACGCTCGCCCTCAAGCTGCTCATCTACAGCCCGACGGGTGCTATCGCCGCCGCGCCGACCACGGGGCTGCCCGAGAACCTCGACGGCGGCAAGAACTGGGACTACCGGTTCTCCTGGGTGCGCGACCTCGCCTACACCGTGCAGGCGCTGCTGAACTTCGGGCTGCGGGAGGAGCCGCATGCCGCCGTGTCGTGGATCCTGAAGTCGTTGAAACAGAACGGCCGCGAGATGCACATCTTCTTCCGGCTCGACGGCAGCCTGCCCGACGGAGTGCACGAGACGCACTCGGAGGGGTGGCGCGGCATCGGCCCGGTCTATGCGGGCAACCCGGCGTCGGATCAGCTGCAGCTCGGCGTCTACGCCGACATCCTCGCGATCATGAGCCAGTACGCGTCGGGCGGCAACATCATCGACGCGTCGACCGACGACCTGCTCTGCGCCTTCGCCGACGACGCCTGCCGCAAGTGGCAGGAGAAGGACTCGGGCATGTGGGAGCTGGAAGACCTGCAGCACTACGTCTCGAGCAAGATGGGCTGCTGGCAGGCCATCGACGCGGCCTGCCACCTCGCCGACATCGGCCAGCTGCACCCCGACCCTGACGACCTCGCGCACTGGAAGAAGAACGCCGAAGCCATCAAGGAGTGGGTGGCTTCGAACGGCTGGAACGAGGAGCTCGGCGCCTACGTGATGTACCCGGGCAGCGACAAGCTCGACGCGTCGGTGCTGCTGCACGCCCCCACGGGCTTCGATCGGGGCACCAGGATGTCACGCACGATCGACGCGATCCGAGCCTCCCTCGGGCGCGGGCCCCTGCTCTACCGCTACACCGGCATGGACGCGGAGGAGGGCACGTTCGTCGCGTGCGCCTTCTGGGCCGCTGCTGCTCTCGCCTGCGTCGGTCGCCTCGACGAGGCGACCGCCCTGATGGACCAGCTCGTCGAGCAGGTCAACGACGTCGGCATGCTCGCCGAGATGATCGACGAGGACGGCGCCTTCATGGGCAACCTGCCCCAGGGCCTCTCGCATCTCGCCCTCGTCAACGCCGCCATCACGATCGACACCCTCACGCGCGCCGCCGCCGAGCGCTCGTCGTCGGACACCGGCGCCTCCGCCGACGCCGACGAGCTCGGCGCCTGACCCGGCTCCGGCTCCGGCTCCGGCTCCGGCTCCGGGCAAGGGGTACTGCTTCTCGCGGGGAGACGGACTTCCCGATGAAACCGGGTGATCCGAACCGCCTTCCAGCGGGCGATGCACAGCCACCGCGAGACGAGGCCGTACCCCGGCGAGTGACTGGGGCGTAGCTTCGCGGGATGGCGGCGAAAGCATCGAAAGCAGAAAAAGCGAACCCGAGCCTTAAGGATCCCGGCCTCTATGCCGAACTACGGCAGGAGGGCAACTCCGAGACGAAGTCGGCGCGCATCTCGAATGCGGTCGCAGCCCGCGGCAGCAAGAGCGTGAGCCACAAGGGCGGCGAGAGCGGCTCGTACGACGACTGGACCGTGGCCGACCTCAAGAAGCGGGCGAAAGAGCTCGGCCTCACGGGCTACTCGTCGAAGAAGAAGGCGGAACTCGTGAAGGCCCTGCGGAACAGCTAGCCGGCCTTCTTCTTCGCAGCCGGCTTCTTCGCGGCCGGCTTCTTCGCGGCGGGCACCGACGACGTCTTGCGCGTCGGCTTCTTGGCCGTCGAAGCACGGTTCTTCTCGACCGAGGCCCGCAGCGCGTCCATGAGGTCGATGACCTCGCCCGACCCCGACCCCGACCCCGAGCCGTCGTCGCCCTCCGACGAGGATTCGCCGAACGTCGCCTCGGTGTCGAGCGCCTCGCCCTCCTTCAGTTTCGCGTCGATCAGCTGCTGCAGCTCGCGCTGGTAGTCGTCGCTGAAGTCGGCGGGCTCGAAGTCGTCGGCCAGGCTGTCGACGAGGCTGGCCGACATGTCGAGCTCTTTGTCGGAGATCCTGGTGCTCTTCGAAAGCGACGGGAAGTCGGCCTCGCGCACCTCGTCGTCCCAGAGCAGCGACTGCAGCATCAGCACCTTGCCGCGCACGCGGAGGGCTCCGAGGCGCGTCTTCTGCCGCAGTGAGAAGTGCACGATCGCGGTGCGGTCGGTCTCTTCGAGGGTGCGGCGCAAGAGGACGTAGGCCTTGGGCGACGTGCCGTCGGGCTCTAAAAAGTACGAGCGGTCGAACATGATGGGGTCGAGCTGGTCGCTCGGCACGAACTCGAGCACGTCGATCTCGCGGCTCTTCTCCTCCGGCAGCGACTTGAGGTCGTCGTCGGTGAGCACCACGGTCTTGTCGCCGTCGTCGTAGGCCTTGTCGATGTGCTCGTAGTCGACGACCTTGCCGCACACCTCGCAGCGCCGCTGGTAGCGGATCCGGCCGCCGTCCTTGTCGTGCACCTGGTGCAGGGAGATGTCGTGGTCTTCGGTCGCCGAATACACCTTGACCGGCACGTTGACCAGGCCGAACGTGATTGCTCCTCGCCAGATGGATCGCATGCGGCCAGTGTCCACCCCGGCGCCGGGCACCGACCGGCGCGGGGTACAACCTGCTCCCTCGCCTCCTGCCCTCGGCGTTGCGTTGCCCCCATGAGCCAGCTCGACAAGAAAGACCCGATCAGCCTCTACCCGGCACCGCCGTACCCGACGCAGGACCAGTCGCTGCCGGGGCTCGCGAGCGCGATGGACCCGAAGCCCGACCACGGCGAGCAGAGCTACGTCGGCTCTGGCCGCCTGAAGGGCTTCCGGGGCATCGTGACCGGCGCCGACTCCGGCATCGGCCGGGCGGCGGCGATCGCCCTCTCGAGAGAGGGAGCCGATCTCGTGCTCAACTACCTTCCCGACGAGCAGCCGGACGCCGAGGAGGTGCGCGACCTGCTCGAGGGCGAGGGGCGCCGCGCGATCCTGGTGCCCGGCGACATCTCGAGCGAGCAGTTCTGCCACGACCTCGTCGAGCGGGCCGTCGCCGAGCTCGGCGGCCTGGACACCCTCGTGATGGTGGCCGCACACCAGGAAGTGCATCAGGACATCCTCGAGATGACCACAGAAAGCATCGACGAGACGTTCAAGACCAACGTCTACTCGCTGTTCTGGCTGTCTCAGGCGGTCATCCCGCACCTCGAGCCGGGCTCGTCAATCGTGACGACCGGGTCGATCCAGGGCAACACGCCCTCCCCCGACAAGCTCGACTACGCCACGTCGAAGGGCGCCATCGGCACCTTCACGGCGGGGCTCGCGCAGCAGCTCGCGAAGAAGGGCATCCGCGTGAACTCGATCGCGCCCGGCCCGATCTGGACCCCGCTGCAGCCCGCCTCGAGCGACCCGGAGACGGTGTCGCATTTCGGCGAAGACTCGCCGTACGGCCGCCCGGGCCAGCCTGCCGAGCTCGGCGCGGCGTACGTCCACCTCGTGAGCCCCGAGTCGAGCTACACGAGCGGCACCACCATCACCATCGCGGGCGCGACGCCCAACTACTGAGTTCGACGAGGAGCGCAGCATGGCGACGAAAGGGCGAGGCGAGCGCGTCAGCGTGGGCGGGCACACCCTCCAGCTGACGAACCTCGACAAGGTGCTCTACCAGGCGACCGGAACCACCAAGGGCGACGTCATCGCCTACTACGCGGCCGTCGCCGAGTGGATGCTGCCCCACACCGAGGATCGCCCGGCGACCCGCAAGCGCTGGGTCAACGGTGTCGACGGCGAGGTCTTCTTCGAGAAGAATCTGCCCGACTCCGCACCCGACTGGGTCGCCAGCCACACCATCGAGCACTCCGACCACTCGAACGTCTACCCGCTCGTCAACGACCTCGCCACGCTCACCTGGCTGGGGCAGGTCGCAGCGCTCGAGATCCACGTGCCGCAGTGGCGGTTCGGGCCGCGGGGCGCCCAGCGCAACCCCGATCGCCTGGTCTTGGACCTCGATCCTGGTGAGGGTGTCGGCCTGCCCGAGTGCGTCGCCGTCGCCCAAGAGCTCAAGAAGATCGTCGATGGCATGGGCCTCGGCCTCATGCCGGTGACCAGCGGCAGCAAGGGCATCCACCTCTATGCCGCGCTCGACGGCAAGCAGAGCCCGCAGCAGGTCAGCGACATCGCCCACGAGCTCGCCAAGGCCATGGAGGCCGACCACCCCGACCTCGTGCTGTCGACGATGGGCAAGCAGGATCGCCGCGGCAAGGTGTTCTTGGACTGGTCGCAGAACAACGGCAACAAGACGACCATCGCGCCGTACTCGCTGCGCGGGCGTGAGCACCCCACCGTGGCCATGCCGCGCACGTGGCGCGAGCTGGCGTCGAGGACGCTGCGGCAGATGGAATACCCCGACGTGCTGAAGGCGCTGAAGCGCCGCGGCGACCCGCTAGCCGACCTGTCGTCGGGCACGCCCGTGCCTCCTGGCGAGCTCGATCGCGAGACGATGCACAACAGCGAGACGCCCGTCTCGGCCCGTGAGGATCGCCTCGCGAAGTACCGCTCGATGCGCGACCCCTCGAAGACCCGCGAGCCCGTCCCGGCCGAGGCGCCCGAGCCGAGCGACAACCAGACCTTCGTGATCCAAGAGCACCACGCGACCCGTCTGCACTGGGACTTCCGCCTCGAGCACGACGGCGTGCTCGTCAGCTGGGCCCTGCCGAAGGGCGAGCCGCAGGATGTCAAGCAGAACCACCTCGCTGTCCAGACCGAAGACCACCCGCTCGAATACGGCACCTTCGAGGGCACGATCGCCAAGGGCGAGTACGGCGCGGGCGAGGTCACCATCTGGGACTCCGGAACGTACGACCTCGAGAAGTGGCGCGACGGCAAAGAGGTCATCGTCGTGCTGCACGGCGAGCAGCGCGGTTCGCGGCGCATCGCGCTCATCCACACGGGGCACGGCGGCGGCGCCGGTTCGTCGACCGCCAAGCAGGAGCACAACTGGCTGATCCACCGGATGAAAGACGACGACGCCGACGACGCGGGCTCTGGAGGGAAGGCCTCGCGACCCTCCTCGAAGGGCGGGCACCAGGATCCTGCGCCCCGCCCTCAAACGAAGCGCACGACCCGCAAGCGGCCGGTCGGCGACCCCGTGCAGCCGATGCTCGCGAGCCCGGGCGACGCCGCCGCCATCGGCGACGCCAGCGACTGGGCGTACGAGATGAAGTGGGACGGCGTGCGCGCGGTCGTCACCGTGCACGACGGCGCCGTCACGCTGACGAGCCGCAATGGTCACGACATGTCCGCGTCGTACCCGGAGTTCGACGGT
This sequence comes from Frondihabitans sp. PAMC 28766, assembly GCF_001577365.1. NCBI lineage: Bacteria > Bacillati > Actinomycetota > Actinomycetes > Micrococcales > Microbacteriaceae > Frondihabitans > Frondihabitans sp. PAMC 28766. The sequence goes on along the minus strand of NZ_CP014513.1, from coordinate 2,157,441 downwards.
CTGCCCGACCGCCTCGGCGACGTCGGCGACGCTGTGCTCGACGGCGAGATCGTTGCGGTCGACCGCAACGGCCGGCCTGACTTCGGGCTGCTGCAGACCCGGATGAAGCTGACCCGCCCGCGCGACGTTGAGCGTGTGCGCGAGACGGCCCCCGTGCGGCTGCTGCTCTTCGACGTGATGTCGCTCGACGGGCAGTCGCTCGAAGACGACGACTACGACACGCGCCGCGCGGCCCTCCAGAAGGCCGTCGAGCTGAAGCCCCGCGACAAGACGATCGACGTGCCGCCCGCGTTCGAGGGCTCGCTCGCCGAGGCGATGTCGTTCTCGAAGCGGTTGAAGCTCGAGGGCGTCGTGGCCAAGCGCCGCGACAGTGGCTATTCGGCCGGCCGCCGCAGCCGCGCCTGGATCAAGCTCAAGCACCACGCGACGCAGGAGGTCGTGATCGCCGGCTGGCGCCCCGGGGCCGGGCGTCGCGCGAACGGCGTCGGCTCGCTGCTGATGGGCCTGCCGACCGACGAGGGCCTGAAGTACGTCGGCCGCGTGGGCACCGGCTTCAGCGACAAGGAGCTCGACGAGTTGCTGCCGACCTTCGGGCGCGAGGCGCGCAAGACCTCGCCACTCGTCGACGTGCCGACGGCGGACGCCCGTGACGCGCACTGGATCACGGCGTCGCGCGTCGGTGAGGTCGAGTTCGCCGAGTGGACGTCGACCGGGCGCCTCCGCCAGCCGTCGTGGCGCGGCTGGCGCCCCGACAAAGACGTCGACCAGGTCGTCCGCGAGTCAGGAGACCCCTCGCGCGCATCGTAGGGTGAGGCCATGACCGACGCCGAGACTCCCCCGGGCGCGCGGCTCGTCCTGGTCGTCGCGATCCTGGCGTCCTTCGTGTCCTTCCTCGACGGCTCGATCGTCACCGTGGCTCTGCCCGCAATCGCCCGCGACCTCGGCGGCGGCGTCACACTGCAGCAGTGGGTCGTCGACGGCTACCTGCTCACCCTCGGCTCGCTGATGCTGGTGGCGGGCTCTCTCTCGGACATATTCGGCCGCGTCAGGATCCTGCGGGTCGGCCTGATCGCGTTCGCCCTGACCTCGCTGCTGGCCGCGTTCGCCCCCGACGCGGGCCTCCTCATCGCGGCGCGCGCCCTGCAGGGCGTCGCGGGGGCCCTGCTCGTGCCGTCGAGCCTCGCGCTCATCACCGCCACGTTCACCGGGCCGGCGATGGGGCGCGCGATCGGCACGTGGACGGCGTGGACCGGCGTCGCCTTCTTGATCGGGCCGCTGACCGGCGGCGGGCTCGTCGACACGCTCGGCTGGCGGTGGGTGTTCGGGCTCGTCGTGCTGCCGGTCGTCGTGACTCTGGTGATGATGGTCAAGCTGCCCGGGGATGCTCACCGCGGTGGTGCGCCCGCCGGCTCGGCGCCAGGGGCGGACGGAAGCGCGCACATCGACGTCGTGGGCGCCGTGCTGGCCGCGGTCGGCCTCGCCGGGCCCGTCTTCGCGCTGATCGAGGGCCAACGGATCGGGTTCGGCGACCCGTTCGTGATCGCGTCGCTCGTCGTCGGCGTGGCCTGCCTCGTCGCCTTCGTGCTCTGGGAGCGCCGCGCCGCGCACCCGATGATGCCGCTGCGCCTGTTCTCGGTGCGGTCGTTCTCGGTGGGCAACCTCGCCACGATCGGAATCTACGCGGCGACGAGCCTCGGCACCCTGCTCATTCCGCTGGTGGTGCAGGAGGTGGGGCATCTGCCGGCCACGGTCTCGGGGCTGATCACCCTGCCGACGACCGTGGTGTCGCTCGTGCTGTCGCGCTTCGTCGGCGGGCTCGCGGGGCGGTTCGGCCCGCGACCGTTCATGACGGTCGGGCCGCTGATCACAGCCTCCGGCTTCGCCTGGATGCTGCTGACGCGAGACCCTCTCGACGTGTGGTGGCAGATCCTGCCCGGCGTCGTGCTCTTCGGCCTCGGCATGACGATCACGGTGACGCCGCTGACCTCGACGGTGCTGTCGCAGGTGCGCCCCGACGAGGCCGGCATCGCCTCCGCCGTCAACAATGCGATCTCGCGCGTGGCGGGGCTCGTCGCCGTGGCGTTCGTCGGCGTGATCACGGGCGGGGTACTCGACATCGGCGGTTTCCACCGAGTGCTCGTCGTGACCGCCGCGCTGCTCGTGATCAGCGGCGGCGTGTCGTTCGCCGGGCTGCGCGGGGTGCCTGCCGTCAGGGCGCCGTCGGTCAGGGCGCCGTCAAGCAGGTCACCGGAGTGAGTGAGACCGTGCGGCGGTCAGTAGGGGGTGACCGCCGCACGGCGTCCGGGTGAGGCAGAAGCGGTCAGTCGTTGCCCATCAGGCGCACGTTCTCTTCGAGCCAGCCGTCGCTGACGAACACGGTGCCGAAGAATCGGGTGTCTCCGGCCTGTTCGAGCTGGCTGGTGCTGGTCTGATTGCGAAGCGGGTCGACGTCCATGGCTTCACCTCCTGAGGCGAAGCTATTCGAGCCGGGGCGGGCGCCACGAGTCCACCTTCGGGGCGCGCTCGAACGGGGCGCACCCGTGCGGGGGCCGCACCGCGCAGCGCGGCGCCGCCTAGCGCAACGTGATAGCGAGGGTCACGGTCGGGCGGCCGAAGAGCGGGTGGGCGAACTCCTCCCCCACGGGTGTCCAGCCGCGCGACAGGTACAGGCGCATCGCCGCGGTGTTGTCGGGGAGCGCGTGCAGCACGGCCGCGGGGTGCCCGGCCGCGCGGGCGTCGCCCAGAAGGGCGTTCAGCAGCGCCGAACCCCGGCCCGAGCCCTGCGCCGCGGGTGCGACGGCCAGCAGCGAAAGGTAGGCGGCGTCGGCCGGATCCTGCGGCCTGCCTGTGCCCGGCCCCGTGACCAGGCCGAAGCCCTGCACCTCGCCGTCGTCGCCCCGCAGCACGCGCCACGAGACGATCGGCAGCTCGAACTTGCCCCGGCAGCGGTCGGCGGTGCCGTCGGACGGAGCGAAGCCGTCGCGGGCCTCGAGGGCGACGAGCCAGAGCCCGACACACGCCTCGAGGTCGGCGGGCGCGCCGCGGTCGATGCTCAGGTCGGCGGGCAAAGCATCAGGCATGCGTCCACGCTAGCGCGGACCGCCAACACCCCGGGTTTCGGCCGACATCGCCACGCCGCGGCGCTGGGACCACGGCCGAAAGCCGGGGTGTCGCCGAGCGGGGAGTGGGCGCTAGGAGGCCGCGTCGAACTCGCGCTCGAGCTCGAGCTCGGTCGCGACGGACCCTCGGCCGAGGCCCACGGCCGGCAGCACGACGCCGTCGATGATCGAGATGAGGAACTCGCGGTCGACCGGCCGCTTCTGCACGAGAGTGCGGTACGCCACCATCGACGGGCTGATCATCGACAGGGTGTCGACGTCGCAGTCGCGCGAGATCTCGCCGCGCTCGATGGCTCGCTGGAGGAACTTGCGGTTGAGGGCTGCGCGAGGCTCGATGACGGTCGCGTTGACGGCGTCGGCGAGCTCGGGATTGCGCGAGATCAGCGACAGCAGGCCGCCCATCACGCGCACCTTCTTGTCGTTGTCTTCGATGGAGTGCGGGCGGATCAGCGCGACCAGATCGCCCCGCAGGGTGCCGGTGTCGGGGATGGTCATGCCCTCGAGATCGTTGCGCTTCATGCACGCCACGGCGTCGATGACGAGCTCTTCTTTGGAGGCCCAGCGGCGGTAGAGCGTCGCCTTGCCGGCCTTGGCGCGGGTGGCGACCATCTCGATGGTCATGCCCTCGTAGCCGACCTCGGCGAGCACGTCGACGGCGCACTGCAGGATCTCGGGGTCGCGGGTGTGATCGCGCTTGCGGCCGAGTTTGGGGGCAGGTTCGACGAGCGACATTGCCACGCCTCCCTTTTCTGATCGGAACGACCCGATTCTAGCTCGGCAACTTCTGAAACTCAACAGTTCCGAAACTCGCGAGAACCGGATATGCTCGTTCTCATGTCTCAGACCTCATCTCTCTCGGGCGCCGCTGGCACCCAAGCGTCGGGCACCCCCGCCCCCGACCCGCGGCGCTGGCTCACGCTCGCCGTCGTGGCGCTCGCGCAGCTCATGGTCGTCCTCGACGCGACCGTGGTGAACATCGCCCTTCCTGCCGCGCAGAAAGACCTCGGCTTCACCAACGGCGAGCGCCAGTGGATCGTCACGGCCTACTCGCTGGCCTTCGGCAGCCTGCTGCTGCTCGGTGGGCGCATGTCCGACCTGATCGGCCGCAAGCGCGCCTTCATCATCGGCCTCATCGGCTTCGCCGCCGCCTCCGCCCTCGGTGGTGCGGCCGGCAGCTTCGGCATGCTGGTCGGCGCCCGTGCCCTGCAGGGTGCCTTCGGCGCGCTGCTCGCCCCGACCGCCCTCTCCGTCCTGACGACGACGTTCACCATCGCCAAAGAGCGCGCTCGCGCCTTCGGCGTCTTCGGCGCGATCGCCGGTGCCGGCGGTGCGATCGGCCTCCTGCTCGGCGGGTTCTTGACGCAAGATCTGTCGTGGCGCTGGAACCTCTACATCAACGTCGTCATCGCGGTCGTCGCGGTCATCGGTGCGATCGTCTTCGTCCACACCCCGGTGCGCCAGGGCGCTCGCCCGAAGCTCGACGTTCCCGGCACCATCCTGGTGTCCGCCGCCCTCTTCTCGCTGGTCTACGGCTTCTCGAACGCCGAGACCGACGGCTGGAACAGCCCGCTCACGTGGGGCTTCCTCGCCGCGGCCGGCGTGCTGATCGTCGTCTTCGTGCTCTGGCAGCGTCGCGCCAGCCACCCGCTGCTGCCACTGCACATCGTGCTCGACCGCAACCGCGGCGCGGCGTACAGCTCGGTGACGATCGCCGGTGCCGGCATGTTCGGCATCTTCCTCTTCCTCACGTACTACCTCGAAGAGATCCTGCGCTTCGACCCGATCAAGACCGGTGTCTCGTTCCTGCCGATGATCGCGATGCTGGTGCTCGCGGCGCAGCTGTCGACGAACATCTTCGTGCCGCGCTTCGGGCCGAAGATCATGGTGCCGTTCGGCATGATCCTGGCCACGATCGGCATGTTCCTGCTCACCCGCCTCGGCGTCGACAGCCACTACGCCGGCAACATCCTGCCCGCGCTGCTCGTGATGGGCTTCGGCATGGGCTCGATCATGCCCGCGTCGATCCAGACGGCCACGCTCGGCGTCGACCGCGAGCACGCCGGTGTCGCCAGCGCCATGGTCAACACCAGCCAGCAGGTCGGCGGCTCGATCGGCACGGCGCTGCTCAACACGATCGCCGCCACGGCGGTCACGAGCTACCTCGCCGCCCACAAGCCGACCGGCACCAGCGCCGCGGCCATCGCGCAGCTGACGGCGAACGCGGCCGTGCACAGCTACACCACGGCGTACTGGTACGGCGCGGCGTTCTTCGCCTTCGGCGCGATCCTGTCGGCTCTGCTCTTCCGCCGTCGCGGTCACGGCGGGTCGCACACCGCGGCTCCCGGCGAGATCCAGCACGCGCACTCGGCCAAGACCCCTGTCGAGCCCGCCGAGCCGGTCATCGCGCACTAGCGGCACGAGTGCCACGAGTGCTCTGAGCAGAACCACCGCCCCAGCCTCACCTTGTCGGCCCAGCCGCCCCGCCCGTGCGGGAAGGCCCCGCCGACAAGGTGAAGCTGGGGTGTTTCTACGCCCCGACGGGCTCGTAGATCTCGCTCATCACCCGATCGGCGAGGCCGAGGCCGGTGGTCATGCCGATGCCGGTCGTGACCGAGACGACGTGCACGCCCTCGATCGGCTCGTCGATCAAGAAATCTTGCGGGGCGGTGGCATAGACGCCCTGCCAGCGCTCGACGACGCGGATCGCGCCGCGCGGCACCCCGAAGAACACCGCCGCCTCGGCGAGCATCTCGTCGAACGCGTTCTCCTGCTGGAAGGGCGTGACCACGTCGTCCTTGTAGTGCGTGTCCCCGACAATGACCGTGCCGTCGGGCAGCTGCGTGTACATCTGGTTGAGGTCGAGTGCGGCGAGCCCCGGATGCGAGGCGTGCAACCGGTCGCGCACGCCGGCGAGCGACGGCGCCGTCGCGAACCCCGAGTAGCGCAGCATCGACCACCCGGTCAGCACCGGCCCGGCCAGGGGCGCGCGGAGGCCGTCGATCGCGACGCGGGTCATGTCGAGCCCACAGCGCCGCACCTCGTAGTCGGCACCGAGGTCGGGGAAGAGCTGGTCGACGTCGTAATTGACGGCCACGACGATCCGGTCGGCGCCGATGCGGCCGCGCGTGGTGTGCAGGCGGCCTTCGCGGATGGTGCGGACGGCAGTGGAGAACTGGAACTCGACGCCGCGCGACCGGAGGTACTCCGTGACCTGGAAGAGGGCCTCGCGGGGGTTCACCTGCAGGTCGTCGAGGAGGTGGGCACCGCCGACCACGTGCGCCGGGTCGGCTCCTGAGGCGGCCGCGGTCTCGGCCGCGTCGAGGACGCGGGCCTGCAGCGGGCGGCGAGCGGCGAACTCGCCGAGCGCGGCCAGCTCGTCGTCGGCGCGGGCCACGACGTAGCCGCCCTCGCGCAGCCAGAGGCCGGCCTCGTCGCGCAGCCGCAACCAGAGCTGGCGCGAGCGGTCGGCGTGCACCTGGGCTGCGCCCGACTGCACCGAGATGCAGGCGTGCCCGAAGTTGCGGATCGACGAGCCGATCTGACGGCTGCCCCGGTCGATGACCACGACACTCAGCCCGCGATCGACGGCTGCGAGGGCGTGCCCCAGCCCGACGATCCCTGCCCCGACGATCGCCACGTCGACGATCTGGTCCACCTTCTTTGCCATCCGGCCACCGTAGGGGCGCCAGGCGAACGGGTGGTGAACGCCGCGGGCGGTGAACGCCGCGGCCGAGGCGCCCAGCAGCGACTTATAGGCTCGGGGGATGCCGCTGACCCCGCCCTCCTCGTCGTCGACCCCCAGCATCCTGCCGGCCTTCGTGCAGCGGCTCGACCGCCGGGTGGGGCGCAGGATCAACGCGTGGCCGGCCACGCCCCACATCGACACGGTGCTGCTGCGCCTGTCGACCGCCGCGAACAACGGCGTGCTCTGGTATTCGGTGGCCGCCGGGCTGGCTCTGACCGGGCCGCGCGGGCGCCGGGCCGCCGCACGGGGCCTCGTCTCGCTGGGCCTGTCGAGCGCCTTCGCCAATCTCGTCGCCAAGCCGGTGTTCGGCGGCGCCCGCCCACTCGCCGAAGACGTGCCCGTGGCGCGGCAGCTCGCGAAATTCCCGGCCTCGGCGTCGTTCCCGTCGGGTCACACGGCGAGCGCTGTCGCCTTCGCGACTGGCGCCGGGCTCGAGAGCCCGCTGGCCGCTGCGGTCGCGCTCCCCCTCGCCGCGGGTGTCGCCTACTCGCGCCTGCACGTCGGCGCGCACTGGCTCTCGGATGTGGCGGGCGGCGCGATCATCGGCGCCGGCATGGGCCTCGCGAGCGCCGGCGTGCTGCGGCTGATCCCGGGGCTGCGCCGGCCCCGCCGCTGACTCGCGGCGCGCCGCGCGCGACGCACCTCGCGTCTCGCACCTCGCGCCTCGCGGCGCGCCTGGCAGACTGGGCCGGTGCCTCACTACCTCGAAGACCTCGAAGCCGGCCAGACGTTCGTCACCCCCGGCCGCACCATCACCGAAGCCGATGTCATGTCGTTCGCGGCGTGGACGAACGACAACAACCAAGTGCACACCGACGTCGAGTTCGCGTCGCAGACGCGCTACGGCCAGCGCATCGTGCACGGCATGCTCGGTGCGTCGCTCTGCCTCGGCCTCATCGCCCGCACCGGCGTCTTCGAAGGCTCGGCGGTCGCGCTGCTCGGCATCGACGCATGGCGCTTTCCGCTGCCGACCTTCATCGGCGACACCGTGACCTGCACCGTCCGGATCCTGTCGACCCGGCTCACTTCACAGGGCACGACCGGCATCGTCGAGCGCGAGGTGACGCTGCGCAATCAGCGCGGCGAGATCGTGCAGCAGGGGCGCATGGACCTCATGGTGCTGACGAAGGCCGCGGCGCTGGCCTGAGCCGGTGGCCCGAGCCCATGGCCCGGGCCCGTGCCCCGAGGCGCCGCCGATCGGGAAGCACGGCAGGATCCGACGGGTTGACCACAGCGCACGAGCTCCCGTGCGCATTCGAAGGGAACCCCATGTCCATCATCGTCACCGCCGCCACCGGCCAGCTCGGCTCGCTCGTCGTCGAGAAGCTGCTCGAGCGCGGCGCCGCCCCCGAGACCGTCACAGCCACCGCCCGCGACGAGTCGCGATTGAAGGTGTTCGCCGACCGCGGTGTGAAGACAGCCACTCTCGACTACACGAAGCCGGACACGATCGCCAGCGCGATCCACCCGGGCGACGTCGTGATCCTGATCTCGGGCGATGCCGTCGGCCAGCGCGTGCCGCAGCACCAGGCCGTCATCGACGCCGCTGCCGCCGCCGGCGCCGCGCGCATCGTCTACACCAGCGCCCCGGCCGCGACCGACACGACGTTGATCCTCGCGCCCGAGCACAAGGCCACCGAAGAGCTCATCGCAGCCTCCGGGGTGCCGAGTGTGATCCTCCGCAACGGCTGGTACACCGAGAACTACGTGGCCGCCCTCGAGTCGGGCCGCGACCGCGGCGAGATCGTCGAGAGCGTCGGCGACGGCCGCGTGGCGAGCGCCAGCCGGGTCGACTACGCCGAGGCCGCGGCGGTGGCCGCCCTCGACGAGTCGCTCGCCGGGCAGGTGCTCGAGCTGTCGGGCGACTACGCCTGGAACTTCGACGAGCTCGCGGCCACAGTGGCCGGCATCGTCGGCAAGCGCGTCGTGTACCGGTCGGTGACGCCCGACGAGCACCTCGAGATCCTGAAGTCGGCGGGCCTCGACGAGGGCACAGCAGGCTTCCTCGTCGCGCTCGACGGCAACATCCGCGAGGGTCTGCTCGCCGTGACGACGGGCGACCTCGCGCGCATCATCGGCCGCCCGACGACGCCGCTGGCCGAGGGGCTTGCGGCTGCCGTCGCGTAACGGAGTCCCCGCCGGGGCCGGGCGCGCTACGCGCTGAGCGGCAGAGCGGTGATGGCGCGGATCTCGTCGAAGCGGGCCGTAGCGGCGTCCGGGTCGATGCGGCCCTCTTCGACGGCGCTCATCACGCGCAGCAGTTCGATACGGCGCTCGGCGCGCTCGCGGAGGGTCGAGACGGTGTCGTGGTCGATGGCCTCGGAAGCGGCCAGACGAGCGATGACGGCGTTCCTGGTCCAACGGTTGGTGACGGTGCTCATGTCGTGCCCCTTTCGTGCGAATCGTTACCTTTCCGCAACAGTAGGCATGTCTGGTGCACCGGCGCTCACCCCCGAACGGGTATTCGTGTGAACATCGTGTAACACGCTGGGATCCGCATGAATACGCGGATCTTCCGCTGACCCTCTGCCGGGGGTAGCGTGCACTCATCGACAAGGGAGACGACGATGCCTCGCTACTTCATCGGGATGTACCAGCCGCAGGGCGTAGTGCCCGGCCCTGAGATCCTGGAGCCGGTCATGCGACAGATGGGCGCCCTCATGAGCGAGCTCGACGGCGCCGGGCAACTCGTCTTCTCGAACGGCTTCGACCAGTCGACGCCACCCACGGTGGTCACGTCCGACGGAACCGCCATCGGCATGACGCCTGGCGCCTACCTCGCGTCCGAAGAGCAGCTGGGCGGCTTCACCGTCGCCGACCTGCCCGACGAGGCAAGTGCGCACGCGATCGCGACCCGGATGGCCGAGATCACCCGACTGCCGATCGAGGTCCGGCTGTTCGCCGAGCGGTCGTGACCGGTGACCGCCGCAGCGCTCGTCGTGGTCGACGCCCAGCGCAACATGCTCGAGGGCCCCGACGCCCTGCCGAACGCCGAGATCATGATCACGAGGCTGCGCTCGGCGATCGACGGTGCCCGGCATGACGGCCGCCTGATCGTCTTCGTGCAGAACGACGGCGACCCCGGCGACGTCGACGAGCCGCTCACCGTGGGCTGGGAGCTGTTCTTCGACCCGCGGCCGGACGACTGGATCGTGACGAAGCAGACGTTCGACGTCTTCGAGTCGAACCCCGCGCTCGCCGCCGAACTCGCCGCGACCGGCGTCGAGCGGCTCGTGTTCGTGGGCATGCAGTCGGAATACTGCCTGCAGGAGTCCTGCCTCGGCGCGGCCGACGCCGGCTTCGACGTGCAGGTGCCGTCGGCGCTGCACGCGACCTATGACGACGGTCGCCGGGCGGCCGAGATCGCGGCCGACGTCGAGCTGGTGCTGACGGCCGCGGGCGTCACGATCACGTGAGGCGCTGGGCTGTGAAGGGGCAGCGCCCTGAGGCGGTCAGGATCCTGACGGCGCAGGATCCCGACGCCCCGTTTGTCGGCGACGAGTCGCGCTAGCGACGCCCCGTCAGCGCCCCGCCGGCCGAGCGGTCCAGGCGCGCGGCCGGCACGAGCGACACGAGCAGGATGAGGGCAAGCACGGCGAACGCGAAGTCATAGCCGAAGGTGACCGACGCGTGGTGAGCCGACGCCACCGCGAGGCCGGCGGAGATCGCGACGGCGCCGAGCGCGATGCCCGAGCCGATGGCGATCTGCTGCACGGTCGAGTCGAGCACGTTCGCGCCGGTCATGCTGGGGGCGTCGATGTCGGCGTAGGTGATCGTGTTGTACGCCGTGAAGCCGGTCGAGCGCGCGGCGCCTGAGATGATCAGCACGACGACCATCAGCACGAAGGGCGTGTCGGCGCGGAAGAACCCCATGCCGACGAGGCAGGCGACCCCGACGAGGTGCGCCGTGACGAGCAGCCGCTTGAAGCCGAACGTCTTGAGCATCCACGTGGTGGCCGGCTTGACGCCGAGGTTGCCCGCGAAGAGGAAGAGCACGGCACTGCCGGCCTGCACCGGGGTCCAGCCGAAGGCGCGCTGGTAGAGCAGCGGCAGGACGAACGGGATGGCGCTGATCACGAACCGGTAGACCGAACCGCCGCCGAGGGCCACCCCGTAGGTGTGGACACGCAGCAGGCGCAGATCGACGAAAGGCTTCGATGTCGTCAGGAGGTGCCGTACGGCGAGCACGACCAGCACGATGCCGACGACGCCCGAGACGATCGCCTGCATCACGTCGATCGGCGTGATGGTCAGCAGCGTCGTCGCCCACACCAGCGCGGCGATGCCCGCGGAGGTCAGCGAGAGGCCGAGCCAGTCGGGCGGAGTGGGCCGGAACGCGGGTTGCCCCGTGGCCGCTGCCGCCTCGGCCACGGCCGCGGGCCCGGGCACGATGCGCATGGCGGCGATGAACCCGATCAGGCCGAGGGGCAGGTTGACCAGGAAGATCCAGTGCCACGAGAGGTAGGTGGTCAGCAGGCCGCCGACGAAGGGCGCCAGGATCGGGGCGACCAGCGCCGGCCAGGTGAGCACGGCAACCGCACGGATCAGGTTCTCTTTCGATGTGGCCCGCAGCACCGTCATCCGGCCGACGGGCACCATCATGGCGCCCCCGATGCCCTGCACGATGCGCGCGATCACGAGCACCGACAGCGACGGGCTGAGCGCACACGCGAGCGACGAGAGCGTGAACAGCGCGATGGCGACGAGCAGGATGCGACGGCTGCCGAACCGATCGGCCAGCCAGCCGCTCACCGGGATCAGGATCGCCACCGTCATCACGTACGCCGTGATGGCCACTCCCACGCTGGCTGCGTCGACGCCGAGGTCGCGGGCGATGCTCGGCACCGCGGTCGTCACGATCGTGGAGTCGAGGTTCTCCATGAAGAAGCACCCGGCCACGAGAAGGGCCAGTGCTTGCGAGCGGATGCCCGCCGCAGCGCGGAAGGAGGGCTGCGTCGTCATCCCCTCCAGTATGGCCCGCTGCCTGCCCCCGCCGCGCCCGGCCCGCCCCGGGATGCGGCTCCGGCTCCGGCTCCGGCTCCGGCTCCGGGGCACGGGTAGTGGTCACGGGGCACGGGTCGTGGTCCCGGGGCAGGGGTATTGCTTTTCGGCTTGTACAGGTTCGCCTGAATTCAGCGCCCTGCCGCGTACTCGCGCACGCGCCCCTGAATTCAGGCAGACCTGTAAGTCAGAAAAAGGGATACCCCTTCCCGGGCCCAGTGTCGATCGGGCCGCGCTCGGCCGCGCCTTGGCCGGCAGTTCGGCGCGAGGCCGCGCATCTGCGCGGGCACCCAGCAATGCCGAGGCCCGCCAATCCCTCGGTTTCGTTCGCACCGCGGCGCGCCCGGCAGTTCGGCGCGAGGCCGCGCATCTGCGCGGGCACCCAGCAATCCCGAGGCCCGGCAGGTTGCGCCGCGGCCTGGCCGGTGCGCCGATGCCTGGCCGGCTGTGGGTCGCGTGGCCACCAGCGTCCGCGGACACAGTGCCGTCCGGGGCTCGGGAGCGCTCGCGGAGACAAGCAGGGACGCGTGGTGGCTCCGACAGGGGTACCGGCGCCGGTTACGCGGGCACCAGGCAGCGCTGGGGCGAGGCGGGTGAGGGACGGGGCGCGGCAGGCGCAGGCCAGGCGGGGCGCGGCAGGCGCGGGCCAGGCCGGGCGCGGCAGGCGCGGGCCAGGCCGGGCGCGGCAGGCGCGGGCCAGGCCGGGCGCGGCAGGCGCGGGCCAGGCCGGGCGCGGCAGGCGCGGGGGCAACGCCGAGCGGCAGGACCGTGGCAAGGCCGGGCGCGGCGGGGCGGGGGCTACTCGGTGGCGCGGCCCGTGGGGTCGTCGGCGAGGTCGTCTTCGAGGGCGACGCCGCCCACGGGGTCGCGCAGCCACTCGACGAGGCGCCAGCGCCGCCCCGAGCCGGAGCCGGAGCCCGCCGCAACGCCGGCCCCGGCCGCGGCGGCCGCGGCGCCGGCCGGGACGCCGGCGCCGCCACGAGCCGCGGGGCCAGCGCCAGCCGCGCCAGCCGCGCCAGCAGCGCCCTCGTCGACGCTCTCGAGGTGCGCGAGACCGGTGTTGAGCAGCTGGTGCGTGCCGGCGAAGCCGCCCTCGACGTCGATGCAGCGGCCGGTCACCCAGGTGCGGATGGCGGCGCCGTGGCTGATCACGACCACGGGCCGGGCGGCCGCCACAGCCGCCGAGATCGCGGCGTCGTAGCGGGCGAAGAACTCGTGGCCGTTCTCGGCGCCTGGCATGCGCACGTCGAGGTCGCCTTCGGCCCAGGCGAAGCAGGTGGCGTTGTACTCGCCCTGCGACTTGCGGTCCGACAGCATCTCGAGCGAGCCGGCCTGGATCTCCTTCAGCCCGTCGAGCACCGTCGGGGTCAACCCGTGAGAGGCGGCGAGCGGCGCGGCGGTCTCCTGCGTGCGCACCAGCGTCGAGACGAACAGCGACCCGACCTCGTCGAGCCCGCGCTCGGCGAGACCCGCCGGGACGGCGGCAGCCTGGCGACGCCCGAGCGGGCTGAGCGGCAGCCCGGGCACCGCCGTGTCGAGCTGGCCTTTGATGTTCGCGGGGGTCTGGCCGTGGCGGATCAGCAGAAGTCGCAAGGTCGTGCTCTCAATCGATGGCGGCGGTCGGCGCGGCCAGGTGCTCCCAGTCGTGCTCGAAGATCTCGTCGAAATAGTGTGCCGCAGCGGTCGACTCGAGTACGACGCCGGCGTCACGATTCGTCGTCACACCGGCCGACGACCAGTTCTGGCTCGACACCAGCACTCGCGCCCCGTCGACCACGACGCCCTTGTTGTGCACGTTGTTCTGGATCTTCACGCTGGTCGTGACGGCGAGGCCGGCGGCCTGCAGCTTCTCGAGGAAGCCTGCCGTCTCGTACTCGCTCATGATGATCTTGACGTCGACGCCCGCCTTCTGGCGCGCCACGATCGCGGCCACGAGGGCTTCGAGGGGCGCCGACGCAACCGACGACACCTTGGGTAGCTCGATGTACTGGAACTGCATGTGCAGCGTCGACGTCGCGCTCTCGATGAGAGAGGTGACGGCACCGACGTAGACCCCGGCATCCGGTGTCAGCACCGGTGTCACGCGCGTGGTGTCGGTGACGACCGTCGACGCGAAGAACTGCGCGAACGGCGGCGTCTCGGCCAGCGGCAGCAGGGCGGGCTCGTCGATGAACTCCGAGACAGGGCCCGAGGTCGCATCGGCGTGCGCCGCGCCGGCCACGTCATGCGCCGACGCCACCGCGAGGTCGTTCAGCAGGAACGCCTCGAAGGTCGCCGCCAGCCCCGCATCGTCGATGACCACGTGCCAGTCGCGATCGCCCGAGCGGGCCGCTGTCGCGTCGCCGGGGGTCGTCACCGGGTCGATGTCAGGCTGGTTCGAGTTGTTCCAGTTGCCGCTCGACACCCAGACCGACGACGAATCCCGCACGGCGACCTTGATGTGGTACGCCGTGGGGAAGATCCATGCAGCGGCCTCAGGGTCCATCCGCTCGAGCGCCCACGCCTGCGACAGGTCGTCGCCGAACGCCGTCACGAGCGAGGCGACGGTCTGCTCGTCGGTCTGGTCGGCAGTGGGGTTCTTCGACGGGTGGTCGAGCACCATCGTGACCGTCTTGCCGACGAGCACCTTCTCGACGGTCTGCAGCACGTGCGCCGAGGTAAAGTCGTACATGCCGACGGTGAGCGACGTCTTCGTGTCCGTCAGGAAGGCCGAGAGCGTCGGCCACCCGGAGTCGGGGCTCGCGCTGAGCGTGATCGACGTCGACGGGGTCAACGTGACGGGTGCGAGCGAGGCGCCGGCGGGCGCCGTGTAGTCGAGCTCGGGCTTGGCGGCGAGGGGGCGGGCAATCGTCTGCAGGGGCACGAACCGGGCCACGGCACCTCGGTCGACGCGCCACTCGTCAGCGAACTCGGGCACTGCCCCGTAATCGGGAGCCGGGCCGACCTGGCGGGCGTACGCCGCTGGATCCTGCACCTGAAGCGTCTTGCGCGGCGACGCGACCCGCACGTCGACCGGCACGCCCTCGATCTCGTCAGGAAGACCGGAAACCGTGGTCGTGACGGTGACGACCACCGCGGGCGTGTCGGTGATCCACCCCTCGTGGAAGGCGTAACCGGGTCGGACGCTCAGCACCCCCGGCAGCGCCAGCTCGGTCTGGTGCGCGCGGATGAGATCGCTGATCGAAGAGAAGTCGGCTGCCATGGCCCCACGCTAGGCCCGGCCACCGACAGCCGGGCTGAACCCAGGGTGGACCGAGTAGGACGGAGAGGTGAAGAAGCCCCTCGCCGTCCTGTTCGACATCGATGAGACCCTCGTCCACACCGGCGGCGCCGGAGGCCGCTCGTGGACGGACGCCTTCGACGAGATCTACGGGGTGAAGGCCGACATCGGCCAGCACTCCTCTGCCGGCGAGACCGACCCGCAGGTCGGCCGCGCCACCTTCAAGGGCTACCTCGACCGCGACCCGAGCGACGAAGAGATGGCGCATCTCTACGCTCGCTACCTCTGGCACCTCGCCGACGAGATCCAGGGCCCCGGCTACAAGGTCTTCGACGGCGTCGACGACACGCTGAAGACCCTTCAGGATGCGGGCGTGGTCGTCGGCATCATCTCGGGCGCCATGGAGGGCGCGGCCCGCACCAAGCTGGAGCGCGGCCGCCTCGGCCGCTACTTCGTCTTCGGCGGCTATGGCAGCGACTCGCCCGACCGCGACGAGGCCACCCGCATCGCGATCCGCAAGGCGGCGCAGCTCGTCGGCCACGACCTCGCCCCCGACGAGGTCTTCGTCGTCGGCGACACCCCGCACGACATCACCTCGGCTCACGCGGCCGGGGCGACGGGTATCGGCTGCGCCACCGGCCACTACAGCGTGCAAGAGCTGCAGGACGCCGGGGCCGACGCTGTGCTCGCGAGCCTCACCGAACCGTTCCCGGGCGTCTAGCCCGCACGGCCCGCACTCCCCCACCCAGGGGATGAAATCCGGTGGGCCGCACGGACGAGCTTGGCCGGATCCGCCCCGTTACTCAGGTATCGTTCGGGTTCGCCACTGTTTCCGATGATTGGGTTCCGGAATGTCCGAAACGACCCGCAGCCGGCTCCGTGTGCGCCCGCGGCACGTGATCCGGTACGTGGCGATCGTGGTCGTGCTCGTGCTTCTCGCGGCCGTGGCCTACGCCGCCTACAGCTACCACACGTTCACGTCGAACGTCACTCACATCGACGCGATCCCGACCTCGTCGACGACCGCGTCGTCGTCGGCCGGGCAGAACATCCTGCTGGTCGGCGACGACCACCGCCCCGCCGACGCGTCGGCGGCCGAACTCGCCCAGCTCGGCACCACGCAAGACGGCGGCGGCACCAACACCGACACGATGATGGTGCTGCACATCCCGTCGAACGGCGCGAAGGCGTCGCTCATCTCCTTCCCCCGCGACTCGTGGGTGAACATCCCCGGCTTCGGCATGGGCAAGCTCAACGCCGCGTTCGCGTACGGCAGCGAGAAGGGCGGCGACGCGGGCGGCGCCCAGTTGCTCGTCAAGACGATCGAGAACCTCTCGGGCCTCCACATCGACCACTTCGTGCGCATCTCGCTTCTCGGTTTCTACGACGTCGCAGCGGCCCTGCCCGACATCAAGGTGTGCCTCACCAGCGCAGTCGACGACAGCTACTCGACTTTCAAGGCGCCCGCCGGCATCTCGACGCTCGACGCACAGCAGGCGCTGGCCTTCGTGCGCCAGCGACACGGGCTGCCCGAGGGCGACCTCGACCGTGAGATCCGCCAGCGCTACTTCCTCACCGCCGAAGCCAAGAACTTCCTCTCGCCGGCGGTGCTGCTCAACCCGTCGCGCCTCCAGAAAGCCCTGAAGGCAGTGAGCGGCGCGGTGCAGACCGACCCGGGCCTCAAGATCCTGTCGCTCGCGTCGCAGCTGAAAGACCTCGCCGGCGGCAACCTCAACTCGGTCACGATCCCCGTGTCGGGCACGCCGACGATCTACTACGGCGGCTCGTACGTCTCGATCGTGCAGGTCGACACGGCGGCGATGCCCGCGTTCGTCGCGAAGCTCGACGTGAAGTCGACGCCGGCCTCGTCGGCCCCCGCGGCACCCGCCGCGACGGTCGGCGGCACCCTCGTCACCGTGCTGAACGGCAGCGGGGTCAGCGGCGCCGCGGCGACCAACACCTCGACGCTGCAGACGGCGGGCTTCAAGGTCACCGCCCCGTCGACCGTATCGGCGCGCTCGGCCACGACCATCCAATACCCCGCCTCGATGGCCGGCCAGGCGGCGCTGGTCGCGAAGTACGTGCCCGGGGCGACCCTCGAGGCCGTGAGCGGCGTGAGCAACGTGACCGTGGTGCTCGGCACCGACGGCAAGTCGGCGAAGTCGACGGCGTCGGCGGGGTCGTCCGGCTCGTCGTCGTCCGGCTCGGGGTCCGGGTCGGGGTCGACGGCTGCAGGATCCGGCGGCTCGGCCTCGTCCTCCGGCTCGGGCTCGGCCGCGACCCCGGCCGCCTCCACGGTCCCCTGCATCAACTGACGGGGGTCTCCCCGCCGGCGCCGCCGATCCGGTGCCGCACCGCCCATCCCGGCGGTCTCCCGCTGAACTCGCGGTCTCCCGCTGAACTCGCGGTCTCCCGCTGAACTCGCGGTCTCCCGCGCACGTTGCGGTGTCGCGCCGAACCCGCGCTGCCTCAGCGAACCCGCGGTGCCCGGGAGATCTGCGCCCGGCCCCGAAAGTACGCGGGCACGAGGCGAACTCGGCGCCACGCAGCAGGCCCCGCCCGGGCATTCTGCGCCCGGCCGCGAAAATACGCGGGCACGAGGCGAACTCGGGGCCACGCAGCAGGGCCCGCCCGGGCATTCTGCGCCCGGCCGCGAAAGTACGCGGGCACCAGGCGAACTCGGCGCCACGCAGCAGGGCCCGCCCGGGCGTTCTGCGCCCGGCCGCGAAAGTACGCGGGCACGAGGCGAACTCGGCGCCACGCAGCAGGGCCCGCCCGGGCATTCTGCGCCCGGCCGCGAAAGTACGCGGGCACGAGGCGAACTCGGGGCCACGCAGCAGAGCCCCCCGGGCGTTCTGCGCCCGGCCGCGAAAGTACGCGGGCACCAGGCGAACTCGGCGCCACGCAGCAGGCCCCGCCCGGGCGTTCTGCGCTCGGCCGCCACACTGCGCGGGCACCGAGCGAACTCGGGGCCACGTGGCATCCTGCGCCTGCGCCCGCACTCGCGTCGCCCGCGAGCCTGCCCGCACGCGCAGAAGCCGCCGACCCGAGGGCCGGCGGCTTGTGCGTGTGACTGGGGAGTCGGTTACAGCAGGTTCGTGCGCTGGCGACGAACGAGCGCCAGGACGATCATGAAGGCGATGCCGAGGGCGACTGCGCCGGCGGCGCTCCACACGACGAGCATCGAGACGGTCGAGCCGGTGAAGGCGAGCGCACCGCTGGTGCTGGCGGCGGTGCCGTCAGCGGGCACGACGCTCAGCGCGGCGGTCGCCACGTTGCCGGAGGTCGCACCGGTCGCGGTGAGCGTGTAGGTGCCGCTCGCGCCGGCCGGCAGCGTGACCGAGACCGAGTCGGCGCCAGTCGAGGTGGCTGCCTTCGTCAGGGTCACGGTCTGCTGCGCGAGGGCTGCGAGCTGCACGCGGCCGGCGCCGGTGACCGAGAAGGTGACGTTCTCGCCCGGGTCGAACGAGCCGCTGGCGAAGCCGACGGTGTCCGTGCCGCCGGCGACGACGGCGCCCGACACGGTGACGTTGCTGGACGGCACGTAGCCTGCCGCGTTGGCGGCAGCCGGGGCGACGAACATCGCGCCGAGAACGAGTGCGGATGCTGTTGCGATCTTGGTGATTTTGCGCATGAGTGGCCCCCTAGAACCTTGGTGTGACACGACTCCCCTGAGACGTGCAGTTTGCTCAGCTTAGGGGTGATTCACAGGAGATCGACAACTTTTTTGGGTCGATTGCGTTAATAGTCGGTGTCTGGACGACGCTCGGCGCGGCAGAACGTGCGGCGCCGCCGAGGAACTCGATTCGCCACGTCGTCGTTTTGCCTGGTGAGAGCTTGGTTTCGAACTGTGCCACCGGGTAGGTGCCGTCGACCGCGTTGTGCACCGAACGAGGCACACCATCCTGAGAGGCACCGACGAAGACACCCGTTTTGGGGGCATAGACCGACACGGTGGTCTGGATCGCGCCGGGCGAGACCCCGAATGCCCCGCCGCCGGTCACGTACTCGGGCAGTGTCGTCGCTGCATCCTGCGGGGCGGTGTTGGTCAGGGTGACCTCGACGATCTGGTCGGGTCGGCCGTCGGTGCGGCACGCCTTCTGGCCGGCCGAGATCTGGGTCTTGAGGTAGTAGTCCATCTTGGCGCCGGTCGAGTCGTCGAGATAGACGCCGAACGCCGGCTTGGTCGGGGTGCTCGAGGGCAGCGCGCCCGACAGCGCCGTCGCGTCGACGGTGGCCTGCTCGGCGGGCCGGTCGCTCCAGAGCAGCAGCCGGTGTTCGTCGGTCGCGTGCGTGAGGCCCGTGAGGAGGGCGGAGGGGTCGAAGGATCCCGACGCGATCTTCTGGAAGACGGAGGCGGCGGCTCCGGCGAAGAAGGCGTCCTGCTCGGCGGGCACCGGGTATTTCGCGTAGGAGTCGCTGAGGAGGGTCTGCACGGCGTTCTGGCTCGTCAGCGTCTCGCCGGTGGGCAGCGTGATGGGCCCGGTCGCCTCGAGGAGGTAGCCGAGGGCGACGGGATCGATCGACAGCACGCCGTCGACGGTGGTGCCGTACTTCTGCTTCCACATGGCCTGAGCGATCTTGGCGCTGAGGTCGAAGCGCGGGGTCAGCGTGACGTCTTGCATGTACTCGCCGGTGATGCTGCCGTAGATGCCCTCGGTCTCAGTCGGCAGCTTCAGGGCGGGGGTGGCCGCCTGCGGGAAGTCGGCCGAAGAGGCCTGCTGGCCCAACGTGATCCTGCCGCCCTGGGCGTGAATCTCGGCGAGCGCGCCGGGGATGCCCCCGGTCGAGCGCACCTCGGCGTTGTTCTGGAAGAGGATCAGGTAGGTGCGGGGCCCGTCCCCACCGAGCATCTGCGGCAGCAGCGTGAGGGCATGGTCGGCCTCGTCGGCTGCGCCCGAGGCCTTGGCGAGCACGGAGACGAGTTGGTCGACCGCAGAGTCGACCTGCTTGACCGCGTCACCGGTGTCGATGCCCCGGGCCACGGCGAGCTGGCTGCGCAGGTCGGCGGCGGCGCGACCCACGGCGGGCTGAGCCGCGGTCAACGGCTCGAGGTCGATCGCACCGCCGGTGGGCTTGAACTGCGACACCTTGAGGGTGCTCGCCACCTTGGTGACCGGCACGATCGCGTTGTCCGAGACGTTCGACAGCACCGCCGACACCTGGCGCACCGCGCGCAGATCACCCCCGACGAGCGGCAGGATCTCGGCGCCTCGCCACACCGGGTCGCTGGTCAGCTTGCGGGCGTCGTCGGCGTTCGACGCCAGCTGCTGGGCGGTCGTCTGGGCGCCGCTCGAGTCGCCGCTCGCTATCTGCTGTTCGACGGTGGTGGCGAGCGACACCGAGGTCTTGAGGTGCCGCTCGGCGAGCACCGCACGGATGCCGATCCAGGCCACGCATGCGACCAGCAGGATCACGACGACCAGCACGATCCAGCGCACGGGGTGACGCTTTCTCGCCCGTTCTGGTCGAAGCGCGACTCGACGCCCCCCCGACGCAACTGACATGGGCTCATTCAATCATGCGGCTGGCTCTCTGCTGTTCTTGCGCCTTGGCGGCATCTGGGCGCGGGCCCGCTACGGTCGCAGAGTGACCAGAAGATTGCGCCGAGGTGAATGGATCGCCTTCGTCGTCGTGCTGGCCGCTGTGCTCACGATCGTGCTCTGGCCCACCCACGTCGACGCCCCCGTCGACGGCGCCCTCAGCCACGTGCTCGCCGCCCTGCACCGGCACGGCGTGCCCGGCTGGGTCGACTACGACTTCGTGCAGAGCGCCGCCAACGTGGTGATGTTCTTGCCGGTCGGGGCGCTGCTCGCGTCGCTGTTCGTGCCGCAGCTCTGGTGGGCGTCGGGCGTGCTCGGGCTCACCCTCTCGCTGTGCATCGAGTTCACGCAGTACACGTTCTTGCCGGGGCGGACGGCGTCGGCCGGCGACCTCATGACGAATACGGGTGGGGCGCTGGTCGGGGGTGCGCTCGTCGCGATCGTGCGGTGGTCGAGGGCGCCGGGCCTGGAGTCAGAGCCGGATTGACGACTCGTTCGCGTGGTACCAGTCGATAGTCGACCGCAGCCCCTCGTCGAGCCCGATCGTGGACCGCCAACCATGTTCGGCCAGGAGGGAGACGTCCAAGAGCTTCTGAGGCGTTCCATCGGGCTTGCTCGAGTCCCACTCGGTGTGTCCCGAAAACCCGACCGCGTCGGCTACCGCAGCGGCGATCTCGCGGATCGTCACGTCGGAGCCTGTTCCCACATTGACTTGCGACGGGCCGTCGTAGTTTTCGAGAAGGTGCAGAACAGCCGCGGCGAGGTCGTCGACGTGCAAGAACTCGCGTCGAGGTGATCCCGTCCCCCAATTGGTGACTGTAGGGAGACCGTCTCGTGCCGCTTCGTCGTAGCGACGGATGAGAGCCGGAAGGACATGAGACCCCTTCGGCGCGAAGTTGTCTCCCGGCCCGTAGAGATTTGTCGGCATGGCTGAAATCCAGGCGAGGCCGTGCTGACGACGAACCGCCTGAACCTGCATGATTCCCGCGATCTTGGCGATGGCGTACGCATCATTCGTCGGCTCGAGGTGGCCGGTCAGCAGAGAGTCCTCGCGAATCGGCTGTTCGGCGAACTTCGGGTAGATACACGACGACCCGAGGAAGATCAGCCTTTCGACGCCGGCTTCGACGGCAGCATCCATCACGTTGAGTTGGATCTGCAGATTCTCGGTGAGGAAATCGGCCGGATACGTGTCGTTCGCAAGAATGCCGCCCACTTTTGCTGCGGCCAGAGCCACGTATCTCGGCTTCACCTCTCGGAAGAAGTCGAAGACATCAGAGCGGCTGCGAAGGTCGAGTTCCCCGGAAGACCTGCCGACGAGGCCACTAAAACCCGCCGAACTGAAGCTCCGCCAGAGGGCCGAGCCGACCAGCCCGCGATGGCCGGCGATGTAGAAAGTCGCGTCGCGGTCCAGGGGCCGCGCCTCGAAGCTGCCGTCACTGATCGTCACTTGGTTCCCCAGCTCTCAAGGCGGACTTTGTCGATCCAGGGTCGACCGGCGTGAGCCAGCGCCTCGACGTCTGCCTCGACCATGATCCTCGCCAACTCGGCTGTGTCGATGGTGGCCTTCCACCCGAGCTTCTGCTCGGCTTTAGAGGCATCTCCTACGAGAGCGTCCACCTCGGAGGGGCGGAGGTACCGCTCGTCGAATCGAACGTATTCCTCCCACTTCAGCCCGACGTGCTCGAATGCGGTCGTCAAAAAGTCACGCACCGTGAAATGGCCACCTGTCGCCAGGACGAAGTCCTCGGGCTCGTCGACCTGCAGCATCCGCCACATCCCCTCGACGTATTCGGCCGCATAGCCCCAGTCGCGCACGGGGTCCAAGTTGCCGAGATAGAGCTCGTGCTGCTGACCCGCCTTGATTGCCGCGACTGCACGCGTGATCTTCCGTGTGACGAAGGTCTCGCCCCGCCGGGGCGACTCATGGTTGAAGAGAATTCCGTTCACCGCGAACATGCCGTAGGCCTCACGGTAGTTGCGGGTGACCCAATAGCTGTAGAGCTTGGCTGCGCCGTAGGGCGAACGCGGATAGAACGGGGTGTCCTCATGCTGGGGCGGCGGCGTCGCTCCGAACATCTCCGACGACGATGCCTGGTAGAAACGGGTGTGAATGCCCGACATGCGCACAGCTTCGAGCATGCGCATCGAACCGACACCTGTCGTGTCGCCCGTGTGCTCTGGTTCATCGAACGAGACTCGGACGTGAGACTGCGCGGCGAGGTTGTAGACCTCGTCCGGTTTGAGCTCGCCGAGCAGGCTGACGAGTCGCGCACCATCGCTCAGGTCTCCGTAGTGCAGGAACAGTTTTGCGCCCTGAGTGTGCGGATCGACGTACAGGTGATCGATCCGTGAGGTGTTGAATGTCGAGGCTCGTCGGATGAGACCGTGAACCTCGTAGCCCTTCGCAAGAAGAAGCTCGGCCAAATAGGAGCCGTCCTGGCCCGTGATACCGGTGATGAAGGCGCGCTTGTTCATATTTTCCCCACGTTGCTGATGAGCGTCCCGCCACCGAGGCGATCAGCCGCGGTCCGAGGACGCCAGTCCAGTCAACCAGTCTGAGAAGCGCGCTATGGCGTGACTCTCCGAGAGGTGTGTATCGCGGAACCGTCGCCCGGCCTCCCCCATCTCGGCTGCCCGCTCGCGGTCTCCGCCGACCCGGAGGACGGTTTCGAGCAGCGCATTGGGCTGGCCGGCTTGGACGTGGACGCCGCCTCCGCTGAGCGTGACCTCTCCCGCCGTCACGCTTCCGACCTCCGTGGCGGCGACCACGGGAAGCCCCGTGCTGAAGTACGAGGTCAGCTTGCTCGGCACCGACATCTCGGTGACGCCCGCGAGTTCGTTCACGAGAAGGACATCTGCGCTTCCGAGGGTTGCTTGGAACTGTGCGTCCGGAAGCGGGTCGATGAATTGAATCCGCTCGATCCCGGTCGCCTGCCGCTTCAAATCGACGCGCTGGTTGCCATCCCCCAGAAAGACGAACCGGACGCGTGATCCATCCCGATCTGCGACGCGACCTGCTTCGACGACGTTGCCCAGACCCTGTTTGACCCCCATGTTGCCGGCATGTAGCGCGATGATCTCGTCGTCCGCCCACCCCAGAGCACGGCGGGTCTCAACCCGGTCGATCGAACCCGCGGGCCTGAGATGCGACCAATTGCGAATCACGGAGAGCCGCGCCGATTGGACGCCGAGCCGGGTTTCTGCGATCTGCCGGAAGCGCTCGTGGATGACCGCCACCCCGTCGGCCGACCGCAGCACGAAGGACTCGACGCGAGTGACGAAGGCACTGCCGCCCGCGCCGCTCGCTCCAGTCTGAGCAACCCCCACGCTGTACAGGTCTTGAACCCAGACGCCTGTCGCCACCGGGCGGCGCAGAAGTCGGCCGAGAAGAGTGATCACCGCGTTTGCGAAGAGAGCCGGCGAAACCAGGAGCACCACATCAGGGCTACCCCAACGAGCGAACGCCGCGCGCACACCGAACGTGGTTTCAGAAATAAGTCTCGTGAGTGATGACGGCTTCGCCGGGATGAAGCTCTTCAGGCGCGTGACCGGCACCCCCCTGATCACCTCCGAGCTCTTCCACTGCCCGTAGCCGTTACGAACTCGCCACTCCGGGTAGTGAGGATGGCTCGTGATGACGCGGACTTGGATGCCGGAGGCCTTCAGCCCCGCTGCCAGAGCCGACGTGTACGGCGCGTTGCCGGTGGTTTCGGGTGCGTAGTGCATGCCGACGATTAGGATCTTGAGCGGCGGCACAGTCATAGGGCGACTGTACCCGTGAGGGTGACCGCCGTTCGTTCTGGGGAGACGCCGTTGACATCAGCACCGCACGCGCCGGGCGACCCTGACGCCGACGTGCCGGTCGTCCCGCTCGCGGACGCGCCGGGCGAGCGGACCTCGTGGGATCGTCCTGTCCACGTCGTGCTTGCGTGGGCCGTTGTCGAGTTACTCCTCGTCACAAATCCATGGCAAATCAGCTCGAGGCTTCGAGTCGCCGCCTTGAGAGCCTTCGGCGCTGAGATCGACGAAGGCGTGATCTTTCGCCCGCGCACCCGGGTCCGCTTCCCGTGGAAACTCCACATAGGGCGCGACAGCTGGATCGGCGAAGGTGTCTGGTTCCACAACCAGAACCACATCTACATCGGTCACGATGTCGTCATCTCGCAGGAGACGTTTCTCACCACGGGGAGTCACGCGCATCGACGCGACATGGCGCTCCTGACAAGACCGATTCGCGTTCACGCTGGTTCTTGGATCACCTCCAGGTGCGTCATTCTTGGCGGCGCCGAGCTCGGCCGCTCATGTCTCGTCGAACCTGGATCTGTTGTTCAAGGCGCAGTACCGGCGAACTCAATTTGGGGCACTCAGGGCGGGTTCGGCCTCAAGGGACGCCGGTTTTGAAGCGAGCGAAAGCCGATTCGGCCTTGGACGACGGGGAGGGAAGGTCGAGTTCCGACCCAGCGTTAGGAACCCCGGTGAAATCAGGCGGAAGAGGCCCGCACTTTCGGTCTTTTATGTCATGGGGCTCGGATAACATCAAGTGGCTTCCCATTGGGCAAGGAATTTCGTTCCTGGTCTCGACGGGCGGTTTTGCCCTTCTGGCTCGATCCCTCGGTCCAACTCCGTACGCGCATTTCGCCGTCATTCTCTTCGTGTTCACGGCCAGTTCGCTCCTCGCCGATCTATCACCACTCGGATTTCTGATCGTCCATGGTCGATCTCCGGCGACGCTGAAATCTGCACGGTCAGCCACACTCGCCTCCGCAATTTCAGGCACGATTGTCCTGCTGGGCGCGGTCGCGGTGCTCAATGAATTTTTACCTGGGAGCCGCATCGATTGGTACGAGTCCGGACTTCTTGTTGCGGCTTTTGTGGCGCAAATGACTGCTCAAGTTCCTCGCTCTCGCCTTGTTCTGGCTCGAAGGTACCGGGCCATGGCCATCGTGGATGCTACAACCCTCGTCGCGGGCGTCTCGATAGCTGTCGCAGGCTCGATCTGGACGCACTCCGCCTTGGTGCTGACACTTCAATTGGCAACGACGGCGGTACTCCGTGCCTTGATCGGCCCCGCCGTAGCTCAAAAGGTCGGCATGCAGGAAGGTCCTGCCGGCAACCATGGCGTCTCCGCCTTTGCAGCTCACTCCTACGGCCTGCGAAACATTCCCCTCAATCTCGCAACGTATCTGGGACGTTCACTGGATTCAGCTTTTTTGCCCACGCTGATTCCGGCAGTCGGTGCTGCCGGCTATGCGAGAAGCTACCAACTCGTAATCGTTCCGATAACCCAACTCCAGATGGCGCTGGGTGCATCCATTTTGGACAGGCTGTCCCGCGCGATGGAAGCGACCGGACAGCGCAAAAATGACTATGCAAAGTGGCTGTGGAGCCGTGTCGAAGCGCTGGCAGTCATTTCAGGTCTCTTGATTGGCATTTTTTCGTTCGCCATACAAGCAGTCTTATTCGGACCGAAATGGCCTGAAGTAAATGTCATCTTGGCAGCCGTGGCGTGCCAGTTGCCCTCTCTGGCGACAGCCACGCACTACTCATGGACACTTCAAGTCGACGGAAAGTTCCGGCAGACCGTGATGCATTTGGCAATCATGACGATGCCTCCTGTCGCTGTGCTGGTCGTCGCCGGAATTGGAAACACTCAATCTGCAGTTGTCGCTCTAGTGCTTTCCGCCTTCGTCCAATCGATGATCTTGGCGGTGGCAAATTCGGCACGAAGGCCATTCGGCTTTCTCCGCACGGCTGTCAGGGCTAGCGTTAGTTGGTCTGTTTTGGCCGCCATTTTTATTGCCGAAGCTCAAATCTCTCACTTCTGGCGGTTTAACTTTGGTCACTAGTCGAATGCGATGCGAAGTGCCCAATCAGGATCGAATTGGAGAGCGTCCCATTGCCTGAGTTCGCTTCCGCGCCCGAAAATCGGCCAACTGTACGGAGTGTCAACGATGCAGATGCAGCGGAATCGAACCGGCATCTCAGGGCAGTTGCGACTCGTGGTGACAACGGCCCCATGAATCTCATTCGCTTCGCTGCGGCCTTCTTCGTCGTTCTGGGCCACGCGCGGATGATCTTCTTCGAAAACTATTCCTCAGTCAACCCTTCAGCTATCCAAACTTTGTTCTACGGACTGACTTCAATCGGTCACCAAGCGGTCGTTATTTTCTTTGTGCTTAGCGGCTACTGGGTGGGTGGAAGTCTCGTTAGGCAAGTGAATAGACAGAAATTCACGTGGCGAAACTACGTGGGCAGCAGAGTAGTCCGACTTTGGATGGTTCTCATTCCGGCCCTACTTCTTACACTGTTGCTCGATGTCATCGGGCGGCATTGGTTCGGGTGGATGTCCACATATCGTGGCAGCCCCGTCTACAACGGCTTGGTTCCGCCCGCGGAATTACCAATAACGGCGCCCACATTTTTCGGCAATGCTTTGTTTTTAGGCGCCATACGCGTACCTACCTTTGGCTCAAACACGTCACTATGGTCGCTTGGCTATGAATTTTGGATGTACGTGTTGGCAGCCTTCGTCGTTCTTGGCATCTTCCGCCGAAAGCGGGCGATTGCAATTTGGGCTCTCCTGTTCCTTCTCACGACCATTGTGGTCGGCCTGGACGTCCTCAGCTATCTTCCTATCTGGCTCGCAGGAACCGGTGTTGCCGTTCTAAGGCCTCGAATCGAAAGATCACGGCTGATTGAGAATGGCAAGCTGATGACCTGCTTGCGCTGGCTGCTCGTGGCCGCAACCTTCGGCGTGTCCCTTGCAGTTCGTGGCCTCCATGTCTCGACAAGCGTTTCTGACTATCTCGTTGCAATAGTTTGTGTGCTCCTTTTAGCGTCAATGACCACTGGATTTGAGAATCGACGTTGGAGCATGGGACCCGTCGGATATCTCTCAGGATTAGCGAATAGCTCCTACTCGCTCTATGCCATCCATGCCCCAATCCTTGTTCTCGTAGCTTCCGTATGGGGCATCCGACTCGGTCACCGCTGGCCCTCGGACCCAGAACATTGGATCGCTCTCTTCGCAATCACCGTTGGGCTCGTGATGATTGCCCTCCTGTTTGCCCGTGTATTTGAGGACAGAACGGACTCAGTCCGTGGCTATGTCAGAAAGCTACTGAGGGTCAAATGACACGGTTGGATGGCGCGCAGACCGCTCGTGCACGCCGAGTAATCGGCCGCAAGTTCCCTTGCGGCGTTCTGGATTCATCTCGCGCCCTCGCCCAAGGACCCCACGACCTCATTGGAGACTTGTGCCCATCTCAAACGTGATTCAAATGAATGTCCGCCTTTCGGAAGGCGGTGCGGCTGGCGTTGCCAGGACGCTCGCGGATGAGTTGCGGAGCCGAGGCATCGAGAGCCCCTTCGCCTACGGCTATTCTAAAGGCGGAGCGCCGTCCCCACTTGAGGTCGAATACGATGCGCTCAGGATTACGCCCGCACCTATTGCCGCGTTGAACCGAGCTGCCTACTCGTTGATCGGCAGAGAGACCAAGCTGACGAGCCACTCTAAATGGAACGCCTTTCGAGAGCGTCTGGCATCAGCCGATGTAATTCACCTTCACGCGGTCCACAGCCACATAGTCGATGCATCAATCTTGGTCGACGCTTTAGTCGACGCAGGAAAACCCGTCGTGTGGACACTTCACGATCAATGGACCATGACCGGACGATGCGCCCAACCAGGAGACTGCGCCGGGTGGAAGACGGGTTGCCTGGCATGCCCTAACCTTGCCGCATATCCTCCCGCAAAAGTCGACAATGCTGCACGGCGGTGGCGTGAGCGCCGAGATCTCATCGACCGTTTGAGCAAGGCCGTCCCGTTCCGCATGGTCGCCTGTGCTGACTGGCTCGCTCGCGAAGCTCTCATCGCATATCCCGCGGGGGTATCCGTAGTTCGGAATGCGGTCGATTCCAGTTTCTGGGAGGCTTGCAAGGTGACTGAAAGGGCGCAAAATCAGGCAGACTCGACCCTTTTTATGTGTCGAGACCTTCGTGACGCCAATAAGGTGAGCTGGCCGTTGCTTCGTACCCTAGCCACGTTGCCTAACCACACTTTGACAATCGTGGGGGACAATGCCGAACAATCCGTCGAGGGCGCAACCTCGTTGCCGGCGCTTTCAGATAGAACCGCGCTGGCCGCACTCATGAAGAGCCACACTCGCCTCGTATTCACCTCTAGAGTCGACTACTTTCCCCTAACAATCATTGAGGCACTGACGGCAGGAATGGAGGTATTCGCAATTGACTCTGAAGCCGCCCGCGAGTTCAGCTCCGAACCGCGAGTCCACACATTCGCAAACGAAAGGTCTCTCCTTGAAGCCGTTTCAAAGCATTCGCGAGACCTGCGAGTCGGTACGCACGAGACCATCTCGTCGAGCATTCAGGAATTCTTTGCCCCTACGAGGATGGCGGACGAATATATCTCGATATACGAAGAATTGACAGCTCGATGAATCGTCAGAATTTGGTCGGTATATTCGCATTCATTACCGTCATCAGTCAGCATTTTGCACTGGTTAACATCGGAACATACCCCCTGACACTAGGGTTTCTCTCCGGTTGCGTCCTTGTGGCACTCGCAAGTCGAGGCATATCACTGCAAGTTCTGACGGCAGTATGGATGCCATTGTTAGCTTTAGCCTCTTTGGCCGCGCTTGTCCAGCCAGAAACAACCAATGCTTTTGATTTTGGCACAACGCTTGCGCTTGCCTTGGTCACAACTTTCTTCATCGCGGGTAGTTCAAGAGGATTTAGAGATGAGCTCTGGGCTTCGCCTGCTCTCTGGGGTGCACTTAGGGCATGTTTAGCGGTTGTTGTGACCCTTTCAGCAGTTCAGGTCGCCAGCGGGCACTTTGGCATTGGCTTCTTTTTTAATCCGTTCCGCAGCTTTCAATACGGCCATCAGTACGCACCCGAACTGCAGTTCACGTCTTATCCGCGTGCAGAGGGCTTCTTCCTTGAACCGTCTTACGACGCGTTTGTCATTGGCACTTTGAGTGTGGCGCTTCTTCTTCAACGCAAACATCTTAAGAGCACTTTGATCCTCGCTTTCGTCGGGATGGCCTGTACTCAGTCCGCAACGGGCCTAATTCTGCTGCTTTGCATAGCGTTGATTTTCGCAATGAAGTCGAAGCCTGGAATAGCGATTGCAGTGGTCACGGCTTCGCTTCTGCTCGTAGCTATCCTCGGACGCTACCTGGTTGGAAGGCTATCGTCCATCAACGCGACCGGATCGAGCGCAAACTATCGCCTCGTTGAACCAATAAAAGTAATTCGAGATGTACTAACGTTGCATCCGCTCGGCATGCCATTGGGTTCGATCTACGACGTCGTTGCCAAATACGGATTAGTCATGGATGGAGTCCAGCAGACCATCTCCCTCGATAATGGTCTCTACGTGGTGATCTATTACTTCGGGTGGATTGGCCTTGGTCTCCTGCTCCTCTTTGCAGGTTGGGCTGTTCGGGGACTATTCCGTCCATCTCAGAGGGGTGGACCCTCAGTCGTGACTTGGGTGGGGCCTATATGGCTTCTGGGAGCGATGCTCTTTTCCGGCGGGATAGTTGCACCTGAGTTTGGCCTGATGACGTGGATACTGCTCTCCACCTACCGCTCGGCCAGGATGGGAGAATCGCAAATTGAGTACACCGAGAATCGACCTGACGGTCGTAACCGTGACCTACAACGACGTGTCGGGTTTACGAAGAACACTCGAATCCGTGCGCGCACTCATGACATCTGCTGATGGCAGTCTAGAAGTCATCGTCATGGACGGGGGAACCGCGATAGGCCTCGAGGAGGCAACTCGAGACTTCCCGTGGGCGCAGGTCGACACGGGGAGGGACGGGGGAATTTATGATGCCATGAATAAGGGCATGCAGAAGGCAAGGGGCCAATTCATTTGGTTCCTAAACGGCGGCGACGAGTGCCTCGTTAGCGATTATTTGGATGTGGAAAGTCTTCTTAGGCGCAACAGCGAGACGATGATTCTCGCTGACTATGAGTTGGCATTCGCCGACCGGAGCATCCACCGCCGTGCACGGCCTGCAAAATATATTTGGCATGGTCTACCGACTTCGCATCAGGCGATTTTGTATCCCACAGTTTTAGCCAAGAATGTGGGCTACGATCCCAATTTCACAATTTCTGCCGACTATCAACTGACCGCGCAAATGTTGACCGATCAGGTACCGGCCCGGGTCGAACACCTCACCATTGCGCGTTTCTACGCCGACGGCGTTTCCTCGTCGCAAGCCCACCGCGTTGCAGCTGAAGCAAGGCAGGTTCAGAAGTACATCCTGGGTACTTCTATTTGGCATCAGAGCCTCAGCCAGGTTCGCCACCGCATTTCGCGGCTACTACGTCAAATACTTTCAAATCACTAGACCAGCAAGAGGAGCTTGGATGCGCCGCCCATTCCCTGAATCCGGATATTGGAAGCAAGATTTTAGGAGATATCCGACTGGCTCATGGCTCCTTCAACCGGCTCTTTGGGCGATCGCCGTCTATCGGTTTGGCAGGTGGACCATGTGGGCCCCCCTGCCGATTCGGCCGGCGGCGCATGGGTTGTATTTCTTCCTCTATTCCGTCGTTCGACTTCTTACAGGGATCGACATACCTAGAAAGGCGAGCATCGGGCCTGGCCTTCTCATCCACCATTTCGGCGGGATCATCGTCAATCCGTCAACGGTCATCGGGTCAAATTGCGTCATGCGTCAGGGCGTCACGCTTGGGACGCAGCAAGACGGCGGGAAGTGCCCTTCACTCGCGAACAACGTCTCCTTGGGCGCCTACGCTCAGGTTCTAGGGGGTATTAGACTCGGCGATAATGTTGTAGTGGGGGCAATGAGTGTCGTTCTGAAGGACGTTCCTAGCGGGCAAACTGTTGTCGGAATTCCGGCAAGGCCTATATCGTAAATGGTCTGAGGACCATCTCAACTCTAATCGCGGACGATGCGCAGAGTTGTCGCACCAACGTCTATTTGTGCAGCACGCCCTCAACCGTTCCGCGCATTTGATCGGCCAGAGGACTGCGGGAGCCAGCAGCGGGCGAGCCACCGAGCGATCCCCTGGCAATCCGATTCTTGCGTGAGTGATGGAGCCGCCCGCCGAGG
This sequence comes from Frondihabitans sp. PAMC 28766, assembly GCF_001577365.1. Classification (NCBI taxonomy): domain Bacteria; kingdom Bacillati; phylum Actinomycetota; class Actinomycetes; order Micrococcales; family Microbacteriaceae; genus Frondihabitans; species Frondihabitans sp. PAMC 28766. Next base: position 2,125,690 of record NZ_CP014513.1, on the reverse strand, counting down.
CGCCGTGCGCCAGTCTCGGCGAGGATGCGTCGGCCCCCGGGCTCGTCGGCGAACCGGAGTCGAAGGGCGGCTGCGGGTCGTACTCCATCGTGAGTTGCACACGGCGGGCGGTGTCGGCGTCGTAGACCTCGCCTGCGACGGTCAGGGCGAAGTCGATGCCGCTCGTCACACCGCCGCCGGTGACGAGGTTGCCGTCGTGCACGACGCTCTCGTGCACGGGGGTGATCCCGAGCAGCGGCAGCATCGCGTGCGAAGCCCTGTGCGTGGTGTGACGGCCCTTCAGCAGGCCGGCCGCACCCAAAGACGAACGCTCCGGTGCAGACGCTGGAGACGTACCTAGCCTCCTGCGCCTGTGTTCGCACGAAGTCGAGGGCTACCGCGTGGCCCATCAGGTCGAAGGTGCCCTGGCCCCCGGGCACCATCAGCACGTCGGCCTGCGGGGCCGTGTCGAAGGTCGTGGTGGGCAGCATCGACAAGCCCGAGTCAGTCGCAACCGGATCGAGGTCGTGCCAGACGAGATCGGTCGTCGCACCGGGCAGGCGCGAGAACAGCTGCACGGGGCCGGTGAGGTCGAGCTGCGTGACGTCCGGGAAGAGCAGCGACGAACCGCACCGAAGCCGCCACAGGCCTACTCGTGGTCGACGACGGCGAGCAGCGAGACCACCCCGAAGCGTGTGGTCGTGTTCGTCTGCTCGACGAGCGACGTGACGCGCGCGTTCGGGTAGGGCGCGATGGCCTCGGTGAAGGCGTTCGCGGCCGCCTCGAGGTTCTTCGCGGTGACGGTGACGAACATCTGGAAAGGATGCAGAGACATGCGGCGAGCCTCGTCACACGGCTGGTGGCGTCGCTGGCACCCCAGTCGCTTTAAGCCCGGTGCGATGCGACAAGTAGGGCGACTCTCGATCGGGGGCTTCCTGCGGCGGAGGAGGGGTCGCTCGGTTGGGCCGTGAGCAATTCTTCCCTGCCGCCGACCGACGACGATCTCACCCGCGGCCTACCCCGACGAGCGGCCACTGTTGAGAGCCGGGCCGCGAGACCTGCCAGCCGCTCCGCCCCGAGCGCCGCGGGCCCCCCTCGTGTCGCTCAGGTGAGCAAGGCGACCATCACGGCCAACTCGGCGCCGGCATCGACAACGGAGTCGCACCCTGCGGGCGCATCCCGTCGAAGATGATGCCGAGGTAGCGGCGCCAGAGATCGGGCGGCGGGTCGGCGAGGAACTCGACCACGTGCACGGGCGCGCAGATGAGCAGGAAGACGTCGGTGCCGGTGATGTCGGCGCGGATGGCACCGGCATTGCGGGCCTTCTCGACGAGCGACCCCACATCGGCGACGAGGTCGTCGCGGAGGGTCGCCACGAGCGGGTTCGCCGCGCTGGCGGTCATCAGAAAACTGACGTCGCGCTGCTGCCGGCGATCGGCCGCCACAGTCAGGAACTCGAGCAGGGCTGCGCCCGCATCGTCGGACTCGAGGAGGCGGTGTGCAGTGGTCGTCAGCGCGATCATGTGCGTCTCGACGATGGCCGCGATGAGGTCGTCTTTCGTGTCGAAATGACGGAAGACGGTGCCCTTCGCGACGCCGGCCCGCGCCGCGATGTCGGCGATCGAGGCGTCCAACCCGCGCTCGACGAACTCCTCCTCGGCGGCAGCGAGGAGCAGCGCCCGGTTGCGCACCGCATCGGCGCGCACCGGTTTGACAGGAGTAGGCATGCGGCTGATCCTAGCAAGTTGACCGGTGGGTCACTTTGTATCTACAGTGAGATCGCAAGATAACCGCACGGTCACTTTATGGAGGAACACATGGAAATCGCCGGCTCAACCGCTCTCGTCACCGGCAGCAACCGAGGCCTGGGTCTCGCCCTGGCCACCGAGCTGCTGCGTCGCGGCGCGAAGGTGTACGCGACGGCTCGCCGACCCGAGCTCGTCGACCTGCCCGGAGCCGAGGTGCTGTCCCTCGACATCACCGACCAGGCGTCCGTCGATGCGGCTGCCGCGGCTGCCGGCGACGTCGACATCCTGATCAACAACGCGGCCTTCACCGACGGCGGAAACCTCGTCACCGGCGACCTCGACAGGATCCGCGCGGTCATGGACTCGAACTACTACGGCGCCCTCACGATGATCCGTGCCTTCGCCCCGGTGCTCGCCCGGAACGGCGGCGGCGCGATCCTGAACGTCCTGTCGGCGGCGGCCTGGAACACCGTCGACGGCAACACCTCCTACGCGGCGGCGAAGTCGGCCGAGTGGGGCCTGACCAACGGCGTCCGCGTCGAGCTGGCCGGCCAGAACACCCTGGTCAGCGCCCTGGTGCCCGGGCTCATCGCCACGAAGACGCTCCGCGACTTCGCCACCGCCCAGGGGCTTCCGTTACCCGAGCACCTTCTGATCGAGCCCGCTGCACTCGCGCGACTCGCGCTCGACGGTCTCGAGGCCGGCGACGTCGAGATCCTGGACCCAATGAGTGCCGAGGCGAAGAAGACGCTCGCTGGGCCGTCGCTGGCGTTCGACCTGGCGTCGCTGTAGGGGCGTGCGGGCGCTCGCCCTCCGCGGGTGGAAAGCCGCCCTGCGCGAGCGATCATCGAGGGGCACGATTTCGGCCGAGGTCCCAGGGCCGCGGCGCTGGGACCTCGGCCGAAATCGTGTCCGCAGCGCACCGGAGTCGCCTCGGGGCTACTCGTGGTCGACGACGGCGAGCAGCGAGACCACCCCGAAGCGTGTGGTCGTGTTGGTCTGCTCGACGAGCGACGTGACGCGCGCGTTCGGGTAGGGCGCGATGGCCTCGGTGAGGGCGTTCGCGGCCGCCTCGAGGTTCTTCGCGGTGACGGTGACGAACTTCTGAGAAGGATGCAGAGACATGCCGCGAGCCTAGTCACGCGGACGGTGGCGGTGCTTGGCGCCTCAGTCACCTCAAAACCGATGCGCACTCAGTAAAGCATTCGTACCACAGAATTATTTTCGTGGCACAATTGGGGATGGCTCCGATTTCCTTTTCTTCCTCGTCCCGCAAACACGGCGTCCCGGAGGAAGACCAGGAATTCGCGATCGGCAACCCGGCCGTGGTCGAACTGATCGAGTCCGAGGTGCTGCTCATTATCGGGCATCCACACGGGCAGACCGAGCGCTGGATCGAGCTCCCGATCCGAGCTCTGCCGTCCGGTGACAAGAATGTGTTCCACGCAATGGAGTTGGGGCCGAGGTTTCGGCCTTTCCTCGAGGAGGCGACGAGAAGATGACGAAGAGTACAAACGAGCAACTGGCCGACCCGAACCTGCCGTTGACACCGTGGCCCGAGCGGCCCGCTCCGATCACGGGCGACGAAGCACGCGAGATCGGAAGGATGCTGCTCGACGATGACGTGCCGGCCGGCGATGTCCTGGAGCGCGCCCGCCGCGGACGGGCCTCACTCGGCAGCTCCGGAAGCGAGTCGCCGACTCTCCGATTTCGTGTCCCGGCCGAGCAAGCCGCCGAACTCGAAAGTGTGGCGGCAGTGACGCACCTGCAGAAGAGCGAGTTGTTGCGAGAAGGGCTGCGACTCGTGCTTGCGCGGTACCGCGAAGACGTGGCACCACCAGTTCCTGCGAAGGGGCGACGCCGCCGGGGTGTCGTCACTCTCGAGGTGACCGACGCCGAACTCGCCGTGCTCAGAGCTCTGAGCGAACGCGGCATTCCCGTCGGCAGAGCCTGACAATCCCTCCTCCCGTTGTGGCGACTCTCGATCGGGGGCTTTTGGGGCCGGCCGAGGGGTCGCTAGGTTCGGGGCATGAGCAATGCCTCCACGCCGCCGACCGACGGCCCCACCCGCGGCCTGCCCAACGAGCGGTCGCTGTTCCGGGCGGGGCCGCGAGACCTGCCGGCCGAACCGCCTCGAGCGCCGTGGACCTCCTCTCAAGTGGCGCACATCTGGATCCTGGTGATCGGCGGCACACTCACCGTGTTCGGGCTGGTCAGCGCTATCGCGGGCCGCATCGCCCTCACCAGCGCCTACGACTCCGTCGAGGGCGTCACCTCGACGACCTTCAACTACCCCGGCGCCGCGGCCGCCAGCGCCTGGCTCTGGCTCGGCGTCGGCACGCTCGTGCCGGGCGGCGTGATCCTGCTCATCGAGCTCTTTCTCTTCGCGCACTCTGACGGAAAGCCCCGCCCTTCGACCGAGAGCTGACCCCGGCCGGCCCGAGTTGAAGCGCCAGTGCGGCGTTCACGCGGATCGGCTACTGTTCGGCTGTGGAGCCGGGGGCGCGGAAAGCAGAGCTGGAGCAGGCGGCGTTCGGGGCGGGTGCGACCGCCGCCGAGAGAACAGCCGCGCTGCGGCAGTGGGCCGAGGCGGCTGAGCCGCCCCGTGCTGACGGTGACCCGGGCTTAGAGCACGAGGTGCCTGCGGCCCAGGAGCCAGAGGCAGAGGTCGAGGGAGGGGCGGGGCTCGCGGCAGACGCGGAGTCACCCCCGCTGAGGCCGCGGAGCCGCTCGAGCCACCCCCGTCGCCGCCTCATCGCCACCATCGCCGCGGCCACCGCCGGCACCCTCGTCGTCGGCATCGCGATCGGCGCTCTGCTCAGCCCGCACACCGCGGCCACCGCCTCGTCGCGCGCCACAACAGAGCCGGTGACGAACCTCGACACGACTCAACCCGGCTGGGCTGTCGCCGACGGTGGGTCGGACTCCGATTCGACCCACTTCGACGGCTCCGGCAGCCCCACCGTGCTGTCGCCGGTAGACGGCTCTCTGCGTGGGAAGGTGTCGGTGAACGTCGCCGCGGCCGAGAAGCTGCTCTCGCGCGCCCGCACCGCGCAAGACGCCGTCCCGGCCGTGCTCGGCGAGGAGACGCTCGTCGTGGCTTCGTCCACGCGACGCGTCGCCACCGGCCGGGGCGCGGCGGCGGTGTGGGTGGCCCGCCAGGTCGGCAAACCCGCCGGCTTCTGCCTGATCGCGGCGAGCAGCGACCCGAACAGCGCAACGGGCGACGCGTCGACAGAGTGCTCGGCCAGCCTGCAGTTCGGCAAGACCGGCATGACCCTGCAATCCGACACGTACTCGGTCACCTGGGCCGGCGGCACTGTCACGGTGGCCTTCTCGAGCTGAGCGGGCTGGCGCGGCTGGCCGGGCTGGCCGGGCTGGCCGGGCTGGCCGGGCTGGCCGGGCTGGCGCGGATCGCGCGGGCTGGCGCGGGCCGCTGAACTCCGGAATGCGGCAGAAGCTCTAGCCCGCGGCGCGGAGTTCGTGCCGGTCGGCAGAGTCCCTGCCGGTCGGCAGAGTTCAGGGGTAGCGCCGCGGGCCAGGTCGCTAGTGCGCCTCCTCCGCCGACGGCGCGAGCACCGCACGGAAGGTGCGCCACAGGATCACGATGTCACCGAGGATCGACCAGTTCTCGACATAGAACAGGTCGAGCCGGATGGCGTCCTCCCAGCCGAGCGACGACCGCCCGCCGACCTGCCACAGGCCGCTCATGCCCGGCTTCAGCAACAGGCGGCGGCGGGCCGCGTCGTCGTAGAGCGCCACCTCGCCGTCTCGCTGGGGGCGGGGGCCGACGAGGCTCATCGAGCCGAGCAGCACGTTGAACAGCTGGGGGAATTCGTCGAGGGAATGTTTGCGCAAGGTGCGCCCGACCGTGGTGACCCTGGGGTCGTTCGCCACCTTGAACAGGGGCCGGTCAGAACTGCCCTGCGATGCCAAAAGGGCCGCGAGCTCGGCGTCGGCGTCGTTTCGCATCGACCGGAACTTGAGCATGTGGAAGGCGTCGCCGTTCAGCCCGACCCGCTCTTGCTTGTAGAGCACCGGGCCCGGCGACGAGGCCTTCACCAGTAGGGCGAGCACGAGCAGCAGCGGCGACAGCACGGCGATCATGAGCGCCGACCCGACGATGTCGAAGGTGCGCTTGGCGACGAGCTTGCTGCCCTCATAACGAGGCGTCTCGACGTGGATCAGGGGCAGGCCTGCCACCGGCCGCGTCTTGATCCTGGGGCCGCCGATGTCGGTGAGGCTGGGCGCCACGATCAGGTGCTGCTGGCCGGCCTCGAGGCCCCAGCTGAGCTGACGGAGACCCTGCGGGCCGAGCTCGGACGCGCCCGTGACCACCACGGTGTCGGCGCCTGACGTCTCGAGCGCGTCGAGAGCCCCCGTGATCGGCCCGACGATCGGCACATCCGTGCCGGTGAGCCGGTTGCCGAGCACCCCGCCGGGGATGCAGGCGGCGACCACGCGGTAACCCTCTTCGGGGTGGCGGGCCAGCTCGCGCTGGAAGTGCAGCGCCGTCTCTTCGGTGCCGACCAGCAGCACGCGCGCCGTGTACTCGCCCAGGTTGCGCTTCACCCCGAGCCACTGCCGCCACATCCAGCGCGAGAACAACAGCACCAGCACCCCGAGCGGCAGCGCGATCAGGATGTAGCCGCGCGCCAGCTCGACCTTGAACAGGAAGGCGAAGATCGCCACGAGACCGAACAGCCGCACGCTGCAGTCGACGATCTGGCGGTACTCGCCCGAGCCGCCGCCGATCACCCGGTAGTTGCGGGTGTCGTAGAGCGACAGCATCACCATCCAGGCCAGGATCACCACGACCGACACCGCGGTGTAGCCGATGGCGAGGTCGTTGCGGTTGTTCGCGATCGACACGTTCTGGCTGTCGAACCCGAAGTAGGCGATCTGCACCCCGAACACCACCCACACCAGCACGAGCAGGTCGGTCACGCGGAGGCGCCGCGCGTACGCCTGGGTCCAGGTGTTCGTCGTGCCGGCCCCCTGCGTCGTCACCACGTGACCCCGCCATCCGTCGACACCAGCGTCTTCCCACCCACCCACAGCCACACGTCCGAGCCGGTGCGCGAGAGCGCGACCGTCGCCGCGGTCAGAGGCGCGGCACGGTCGGCGATGCTCGCGCACCCGAGAGCCGTCGCGGTCGACGAGGCGGTCACCGGCACTGCCAGCGATTCGACGTCGAGGCCGGCGCAGCCCTTCACCCCCGTGCGAGCGATCGTGAACGAGCCGGTCGTGGGTGCGATGGCGACGATGCCCGACACGCCCACGCGAGACCAGGATCCTGCGCCCGCCCGCACCTGCAACCCGTCAGAGCAGACGACCGCCGTCTCGGTGGCGCCCTCGACGACGCTCTCGGGGGCAGTGCACGGCGACGCGGCGGCCCCGGACGTGAGGTGCAGCGACGAGGCCGACGGCACGATGTAGGCCGACGAGGTGAGGCTCGAGGGCGATGCCGCCCAGAACATTCCACTCGTGAACGACTCAGCCGCGGCGACCGCGCACGACGAACCGTCGCCGCCGACCACGACGGTGCGCGACGAGCCGCCGTCGAGGGCGACGACGGTGTCGACGGCCTGCGCGCCCAGCGAGACGGGCGACCAGGTGGCGCCGCCGTCGGTGGTGTGCTCGACGGTCGCGACCGTGGCGGTCGCCGCGGTGCTGCCGTCGCTCGTGGGGCAGGTGCCGGAGGTGGCGCGCCAGGCTTCGGTCGCGCTCACGGCAGAGATCAGCGGCGCGGGGCCGGTGGTCGACGATGCCCCGGACGCCGCGGCATCGCTGCCCGCACCCGTGGTCGCCGAGGGCGACGGGGTAGGCGTCGATCCGGCGGTCGGCTCGGGCGTCGGGGTGCTCGTGTAGGTCGGGATCGGCCCGGGCGTCGTCGCCGGCTGCGGGGCGACGCCGTGGGCGGCGATCACGACGAGCACGATGTCGAGCACCACGAACGCCGCGAGGCCGCCGAGCACGACGAAACGCCAGCGCGACTCGAGCAGCGGGGTGCGGCCCCTCCCCCACGGTCTCGCCATCAGGCCCCAGCCTGCCCGAGCGGAGGCAGCTCACCGAAGGCCGCCGCGATCACGGCCACGTCGGCGTCGATCTCGGCCGCCGCCTCTTCGTGGACGACGAGACCCCGCTGATACGGGTCGACGATGTCGTCGTCGCGCTCGTCGTCGGGCGGCACGACGACGCCGCGCAGGGCCGCGGCTGAGGCGACGACGTCCTCCGGCTGGTGCCACGCGGCACGGTCGGCCGGGTCGACGGCGGCGATCAGCCGGGCGAACTGGTTCAGGGTGAAGGTGAAGCGGCTGGCGCGCGGCAGTAGCTGCACGACGGCGGCGCGGTGAGCGCGGGTCGCCGTCAGCACGAGGTGCGACTCGGCGACGAGGCCGGCGCGGAGGTGCTGCGCGCGGTGCTCGTCAGGGGCGCCGCCATAGCGCCTCGACATCTCGGCAGCCGTCTCGTCCATCGGCTCGCCGTCGTCGGCGATCGTGCCGGCGCTGTGGATCGTGAAGCCGTGCAGCGTGGCGTTGTGTGCCATGGCGCTGTTCGCCGTCGAGGTGCCCTCGGCAGCGTCCAGGCGGGCCCGCAGCAGCTGCTCGGCCAGCGGCGAACGGCAGATGTTGCCCGTGCAGACCGTCAGCACGACGAACGGGGAGCCGTCCGGTCTCACCGCGAGGTCCGGCGGACGCCGACGGGCAGGGCGACCGGCTCGGTGTCGCGCTCGTTGTCAGAGCCCTTGTCGCCGCCCTTGTCGTCGGGCACCCCGTAGCCCGAGGCGTAACCGTAGCGGCCGTAGCCGTAGGCGTCCGGGCCCTTCGTCGGCATCATCGTGAGCACGATGCCCGACACGGGCGCGCCGACGTTCTCGAGGGTGGCGACGGCGCCGCTCAACTGGTTCTTGAGCGTGCGAGCGGCCGCCACGACGACGATGGCGCCGCTGGCGCTCTTGGCCAGGATCGCCGCGTCGGTCACGGGCAAGAGCGGCGGGGCGTCGAACAGCACGTACTCGTACTGCTGCTCGAGCTGCTGGATCAGGTTCTGCATCTGGCGCGAGCCGAGCAGCTCGCTCGGGTTCGGCGGGATCTGGCCCGCGGGCAGCACGTGCAGAGAGCCGCGGCCCCAGGGTTGCACGACATCCTGCAACTCGGCACGGCCGATCAGCACGTCGGTGAGGCCGACCGCGCCCTCGAGGCCCATGTAGGTCGCGAGCTTCGGGCGCCGCAGGTCGGCGTCGATCACGATGACGCGATAGCCGGCGTTCTCGAGCGTGATGGCGAGGTTCGCGACGGTGGTGCTCTTGCCCTCCGACTGGACCGAGCTGGTGACGACGAAGCTGCGCGCCTTGCCCTCGATGTCCAAGAACTGCAGGTTCGTGCGCAGCGTGCGGAACGACTCCGACCGGGGGCTCCGCGGGTCGGCCTGCACGATCAGGGGGCGCGTCGACGCTTTCGAGTCGTACGCGATGCCGCCGACGATCGGCGCGTCGGTGATCCGCTCGACGTCCGCCTCGTTGCGCACCCGGTTGTCGAGGGCCTCCCGCAGCACGGCGATGCCGACGCCGAGAGCGAGACCGACGAGCAGGCCCAGGATCACGTTCAGCGGCACCTTCGGGCTGACCGGCGCGCTCGGCACCTGCGCCTCCTGCACTCGAGTCAGCTTCACCTGCGAGGTGTCGGTGGCACCGGTCGCCTCGATCTGCTGCACCACGTTCGTCAGGCTCTGCGACGTCGCATTCGCGATATTCGCCGCCTCGACTGCGTTCGTCGACGTCGCCGTGATCTGGATCAGGGTCGTGTTGAGCGGGGCGTCGGCCGAGACCATCGCCGCCAGCTGCGCGGCAGTGAGGTTCAGCTTGAGGCTGGTGGCGACCGGCAGCAGCACGATCGGGGTCGTCACGAGGTTCGCGTAGGTGGTCACCCGCTGCTGCGTGAACGTCGAGCCCTGCACCAGATCGGTCACGCTGCCCGACGACTGCGTCGAGACGAAGACCTGCGCCGAGGCGCTGAACACCGGCTTCTTGACGATCGAATAGGCCGCTGCGGCGGCCACGCCGACGAGTGCCAGCACCAGGATGAGCACCCATCCCTTGCGCAACACCGTGATGTAATCGCGAAGCTCCACGCTTCGGCCTCCCCTTGCCCGGTGCGGCCCCCTGAATTACGGCCGCACTTCGACATATTCTCACAGCCCGGGAGGTGCGTGAGACGACGCCGCGCTCGCGTGCTCTAGTTTGGGGCCATGAGCAGGGGCGAAACGGGGGGTGCGGGGGCGCCTTCGGGGGCGCCTCGTGCTGCGTCTGGCGGGCCGCGTCTCTCTTTTGCGGCGGTTCTCGTCATCTGCGGCGTCGCCCTGGTCGTCGCGATCGTGGCCACCAGGATCCTGATCGCTCACCCTCTCGCCCCGGGCGGGGCCCCAGGCGTCTGGCTCGGCTATATCGGGGTGTGGGTGCCGCTCGTGGCGGCCGTCGTCATCGCGGCGGGTGGTCGCCTCACCAGTCTCGCGTCGCGCGGCTCGTTCGCCTCGAACCTCCTGCCGGATGTCGCCCTCGGGCTCGGCGCCGGGCTGCTCGCCCGCGCGATCGACGCGCTGCTGACCGTGGCCGTGACCGGCTCGACGGGGCTGGCGCCGCAGCCGACCCTCGGCGGCGGGCCGACGGGTGCGCTCGCCGCGGCGGTCATCCTCGCGCCGGTCGTCGTGGCCCCTGTCATCGAAGAGCTGTTCTTTCGCGGGGTGCTGCAGGGTGCGGTGGCGCGGGCGCTGGCCGGGCCGGCTCATACGGCCGCTGGTGCGGGCTCAGCGGCGACGCCCGATCGGTTCGCGGTGTGGACCGCGGCAGCCCTCGTGGCGGTCGTGTTCGCCGTCGTGCACGTGCTGGTGGCACCGTCGGCGCCGATCGTGCTGACCGTCGGCGGCACCTTCGTGCTCGGCATCGCCGCCGGCGCCGTCGTCGTGCGCACAGGTCGCCTCGGCGGAGCCATCGTGGCCCACGTCGTCTTCAACGGCGTCGCCGTGCTGCTCACCTGGCCGCGATAGCCGCCGCCCCGTTTGCACAACCCGCGCGCCCGACACCCGCGATTCAGCAGAACACCCCCGGCTTCGCCGGTGTCCCGCTGATTCGGCGGTGCCGAAGCCGCTGCCGGGCCTCGGCCGTTCGGCTCCGTCCCGCTGATTCGGCGATGCCGAACCGGCTGCCGGGCCTCGGCCGTTCGGCGCCGTCCGTGCTGCGCCGGGGCACCGGCCCGACCTGCCGGCCCGCCGGCCCGCCCGCCCGCCCGCCGGCCCGCCGGCCCGCCGGCCCGGCCTGCCGGACTGCCCGGCCGCCGCTTTCGCACAGCCGGCACCCCGCGACTGCGCTTCCTCCGCCAGGCGTGGCGCTCGCCGACCGTGCTCTCGCTCGCGCACTTCTGCGAGCCCCCCACCCCGCGAGCCCGGCCCCGCTCCCCCGGGCGGCCCGCCGCCGAGGCACCTCGGATCAGACGGGATTCACTGCGACGCGCCGCTCACTTTGTCTGACTCGTGGTGCCTCGGCGAGAGCGGCGCGGGCGCGACGGGCGCGACGGGCGCGCGGGCGCCCAGCACAGCACAGCGCGAAAATGGCCCCACCCGAAGGGTGAGGCCATTTCCGTCTCGTGGATCTGAGGGGACTCGAACCCCTGACCCCCTGCATGCCATGCAGGTGCGCTACCAGCTGCGCCACAGACCCGCGGTGTCTTTCGACAGTCGCTACCGCTTCACCCGGAAGAACCCCTCCGGCCGAAGCAACCTGTCCAGATTACTACATTTTGACACTGTGCAAGACCACCCCGGTCGGGCGTCAGAGGTAGCGCAGATACGCCTCCGGCCCCGTGAGGAATCGGCGCCAGTGCTGAACGATCTCGAGGTCGGCCCAGGCGACGCGGCGCAGGCCGTGGTCACCGAATTCGACGATGTCGGCGCCGGGCAGAGCAGTGAGGAGCGGCGAGTGGGTGGCGCAGACGACCTGTGATCCTGTTGTCTGCACGCGCGAGAACGTCGACAGCAGTTTGAGGCAGGCGGTGAATGAGAGAGCCGACTCGGGCTCGTCGAGCACGTAGAGGCCCTTCTCGCCGAAGAACTGGTCGAACGCGGCCCGGAAGCTCTCGCCGTGGCTGGCCTCGGTGAACTCGTCGCCGAAATCGAAGTGGCGCTCGAACTCGACCGTGGCCGTCTCGGCGCGAAGGAAGAAGCCCTTCTGTTTGCGCCCGACCATGCCGGTGGCGACGCGGTTGATGCGCAATGCCTCGCCCAGCGTCGACTTCGACAGCTCGGAGGCGTATTTGTGGCCGCCTTTGCCGCTGCGCACGTCGAGCCCCCACTTCTCGGCGAGGGCCTCGACCACGGTCGACTTGCCGGTGCCGTTCTCGCCCACGAAGAAGGTCACGGGCGCGGTGAGCGTCAGCCCGCCGTCGACGAGCGCCCGCACGGCGGGCACGGTGAACGGCCATTCGCTGCGGTCGACGAGGGCCTCGGGCACGCTCAGCCGGTCGATGATCACGGCATCAGGATGCCACGCCCCACCGACAGCGAAGCTGGCCTACGCGTCCTGCGAGGTGGTCTCGAGGTCGAGGGCGATTGCGGGGCAGTCGCTCCAGAGGCGCTCGAGCGAGTAGAACTGGCGGTCTTCTTCGTGGAAGACGTGCACGACGATGTCGCCGAAGTCGAGCAGCACCCAGCGACCTTCGGACCGGCCCTCGCGGCGAAGCGGCTTGTGGCCGGCCTCGATGAGCTTGTCTTCGACCTCGCCGGCGATGGCGATGACGTTGCGCTCGTTACGGCCGGAGGCGAGGAGGAAGACGTCGGTGAGAGCCAGCGGCTCGGAGACGTCGAGGGCGACGAGGTCTTCGGCCTGCTTGGCGTCGGCCGCGCGGGCGGCGATGTGGAGGAGCTCGATTGCTTCGGGAGTGGCGGTCACGGATTCCTTAGTGAGGGAGAAAAACAGAAGAGGACGGCCAGAGGTGCGGCCGCCCGGAGTCGTTGGTCGGTGCTGTTGGTCGGTGCTGTGAAGAACGAAGAAACAGTTCTCAATGAGAGAGGACGCCGGAGGTGAGACCCCAGACGACAAGGCCCACGATAACAAGACCCAGCGCGATTCCACAGCACGTCAGGATGATTGGCAGGCGGTGGGTCTTCGGCTTGCCCCCCGCGAGCACGACGGCGCGCGTCGACGTGTTGGCGCTGACGGCGCGGCTGGCGCGCACCGGAGTCGCCTCGTTGGAGGCCGTCTCACGGTCGCCCTCTTCGAGCATGCGGTCGATGTCGGCGCCGTCGATGCGCTGCACGTTGTGCGAGCCCGTCGTCGCGAGGCTTCGCGGCAGGTCGATCGAGCCGGTGATGATGACCTCGCCGGTCGCGTTGAGGGCGCCGGTGACGTCGGGCAGGCTGTCGTCGTTCACGATCAGCGCGTTCTGCTGGCCCGTCATCGTGCCGAAGTGCGAGCCGACGGTCTCGACCGTGTCGTCGTCGAGGTCGGCCTGCGTCGACCAGTGGCCGGTCGGCGGCACGAACGGCTGCGACTCGGGCACGGAGGCCGGGATGCTCGGCGCCCGACGAGGCTGGGCGGCGGGCGGCGCCGTGCGCGACGCAGAAGGGGTGGGGGCGGCAGGATCCGAGGGCGTTGACGTCGTCGAAGCGGCGGGCGTCCCAGGCGCGGGGCTCTCGGCTGGCGCAGCGGTCGGGGTCCCTGCGGCCAGGGTCTCTGCGGCCGGGGTCTCTGCGGCCGAAGCCCATGCGGCACCAGACGACGCGGCCGGGGTCGGCACGGCGGGGCCTGACGCGGCGGCGGTCGACGCGGCGGCGGTCGACGGGTCAGCGGTCGACGCGTCAGCGGTCGACGCGTCAGGCGCGTCCGAAGCCGAAGCAGCGGCAGCCACCGATGTCGGAACCGACCCGGACGTCGGAACCGACCCGGACGTCGTCGGGGCCGACCCGCCGGACAGTGCGAACGGGAAGACCGTGGGGGTGGAGGTGGGCGGCGGGGTCGACGAGGCGAGCCCCGACACGACCGGCTCGGAGCCGGTGGACCGGCGGCGGACAGGAGCCGACGCGCCCTCGTCACCCGTGGCATCCTGCGACGCTGTCGACACGGGCGTGACAGACGGCGTGTCGTCGGTGCGACGGAAGGCGCGCGGCTCGGGGCGCCGGCCTGGGGCGGTGAACTCGGGCTGGCGGGCGATGCGTCGCGCGGTGCGGCGGCGGGCTGCACGGCAGCAGGCTGCGTGGCGGCCGGCCCCTGCGCCCCGATGTCGGCGACGTGGCTGAGGGCGTCCGACAGGTTGCGGTCGCTCGCCGGCTGCGGCGCCTTGAGCGGCACCGGGGTCGGGACGGCAGGAGCCGACGCCTCACGCTGAGCACGAAGCTCACGACGGGTGGGGGCGTGGCCGTCGACCAGTGGGGCCGACCCGGGGGCGGCGGCCGACGTGGGGGCTGCGACGTGAGAGCCCGGGCGGTTGGTGGCCTGCTCGGTGCCGCGCGACGGCGGGGTCGCCGGCGACGGCGTCGTCACGGGCATGTTGGACGGCACAGGAGAGCCGGAGACGACGGAGATGCTGCCGGTGATGGCCTCACCAGCCTCGCGCGCCCGTTCGAGGTCGCGAACCTGCCGCCTGGTGAGGGGTGGCTGGCCGTTGGTCGAACTCATGCAGTCTCCGGGATCGTGTGGTTCGTGACCGGCTCGAGAGCGCGGTACAGGTGGTGCTTGGAGATGTATTGAACGACACCGTCAGGGACCAGGTACCAGACCGGGCGCCCCCGGCCGACGCGGCTGCGACAGTCGGTCGACGATATCGCCAGGGCGGGAACTTCGAGCAAGCTTACTTCGCTCTCGGGCAGGCCGCTGACGCTGAGGTCGTGTCCTGGCCGTGAAACAGCCACGAAATGTGCGAGATCCCACAGGTCTTGCACATCTTTCCATTCGAGGATCTGCGCCACCGCGTCGGCCCCGGTGATGAAGAAGAGATCGGCGTCGGGGTGCAGCGCCCGGATGTCGCGGAGGGTGTCGATCGTGTACGTGACACCCTCGCGGTCGATGTCGACCCGGCTGACCGTGAACATCGGGTTCGACGCCGTCGCGATGACGGTCATGAGATAGCGGTGCTCGCCGGCCGTCACGGTGTTCTTCATGTAGGGATGGCCCGTCGGCACGAAGATGACTTCGTCGAGCTCGAACTCGCGGGCTACCTCACTGGCCGCGACGAGGTGGCCGTGGTGGATGGGATCGAAAGTGCCGCCCATCACGCCGATGCGCGGTCGACGACCCGACTCGATCACTGCCGAGTCGATGGGCAGGGAGTCGAAGGGCACGGCGTGGATGCTCGTCACGAGTGCAGGCGCGAGGCGCGACTAGTGCTCTTCGGCGTGGCCGAACTCATCGATGGCCTCTTCGTGCCGCACCGGCACACGGCCCGGGGCCTGGCGGTTGGCGACGTTCTTGTAGCTGAAGGTGACGAACCCCAGGAAGGCGAAGACGATGGCGGCGATCATCGCGACGAAGTAGGGCGGAGCGAACGTCGGGGCCTTCTCTTCGAGGGCGAGAACCGTAGTGGTGAGGGCCGTGACCAGCGTCAGCATCATTTCTCCGTTCGAGGCGCGTACAACAGGGTCGAGTCTAGTCGCGGATCTGGCCCGACCCGCGCACGATCCACTTGCTGCTCGTCAGCTCGGGCAGGCCCATCGGGCCACGCGCGTGCAGCTTCTGAGTCGAGATGCCGACCTCGGCGCCGAAGCCGAACTCACCCCCGTCAGTGAAGCGCGTCGACGCGTTGACCATCACCACGGCACTGTCGACCTCGGCGAGGAAGCGCTCGGCGTGGCCGAGATCGTTCGTGATGATCGACTCGGTGTGATGCGTCGAGAATCGCCGGATGTGCTCCATCGCCTGGTCGAGGTCGTCCACGACGCGCACCGAGACGTCGAGCGTCATGTACTCGGTCGCCCAGTCGTCGTCGGTCACCGGCACCGAATCGGCGAAGAGGGCCCGAGTGCGGTCGTCGCCGTGGATCGTGACGCCGGCCTCGCGCAATGCCGACAGGACAGGCGGCAAAAGCCGATGGGCGGAGTCGCGATGCACCAGCAGCGTCTCGAGGGCGTTGCACACGCTCGGGCGCTGCACCTTCGCGTTGGTGACGATGTCGACGGCCCACTTCTCGTCGGCCGACTCGTCGAGGAAGACGTGCACGACCCCGGCGCCGGTCTCGATGACGGGCACCTTCGACTCGGCGACGACGGCGTCGATGAGCTGCGCACTGCCGCGCGGGATGAGCACGTCGACGTAGCCGCGCGCCCGCATCAGCTCGGTCGCGCCCTGCCTGCCGAACTCGTCGATCGTCTGTACGGCTTCGCGCGGGAGGCCGACGCTCGCGATGGCATCCTGCAGCACCTCGACGAGCACGCGATTGGTGTTCTCAGCCGCAGAGCCACCGCGGAGGACGGCCACGTTGCCGCTCTTGAGCGCGAGGGCCGCGATGTCGACGGTGACATTGGGGCGGGCCTCGTAGATGGCGCCGACGACGCCGAACGGCACGCGCACCTGCGTCAGCTGCAGACCGTTGGGCAGGATGCGACCGCGGAGCGCTTCGCCCACCGGGTCGACGAGCCCCACGATGAGCTCGGTGGCGACGGCGAGGCCCTCGAGGCGCGCGGTGTCGAGGCGCAGGCGATCCTGCAGGCCCGTCGACAGACCGTTCGCCCGGCCGGCCTCGAGATCGAGGGAGTTCGCCTCGACGATGCGCCCGGCGTGGGTGCGCACGGCGTCGGCGATCGCCTGGAGCGCGCTGTTCTTGACGGCGGCGGTGGCGGTCGCCAGCACGCGGGCGGCGGCCTGCGACCGCTCGAGCTTCGCGACGAGGGCGGGGCTCAGCCGGGCGGTGGTCGCGGCGTCGGTCATCGTCATGCCCCCGATTGTACGGCCGACCCCTTGCGCTGGGGCCGCCCCGTTGCGCCGCTACCGCCCCGTTGCGCCGCTACCGCCCCCCGTTTTACCTATAGGCAAGCCTTTTGCGACAGGAAGTTTCTATGCGGCAACGGCTTACCTATAGGTAGAACGGACGGGCCCATTCCGCCGGGGCCGCCCCCGTTCCGCGGGGACCTCCCCGTTTTAGCTATAGGTGGGCGTTTCGCGACAGGAAGTTTCTGTGCCGCAACGGCTTACCTATAGGTAAAACGGAGTCGGAGGCAGGCGGGGGTCAGCCGCGGAGGGCAGCGCGTGAGGCGAACCAGGTGCCGATCGGCGCGCCGGCAAGCGCCTCGGTGACGAGAGCGGTCGAGGTGACGAGCACTGGCGTGCCCGACTCGGTCGCGAGCCGCGCGGCGGCCACCTTCGTGCTCGCCCCGCCGGTGCCGACACCGGCCGCCCCGGCGTCGCCGAAGCGGATGCCCGAGAGCTCGTCGCCGTACTCGACGTCGCTGATCTTCACAGCGCCCGGCTCGTGCGGCGGCTTCGTGTAGAGCGCATCGACGTCGGAGAGCAGCACGAGCAGGTCGGCCTCGACCATCTGCGCCACGAGGGCGGCGAGGCGGTCGTTGTCGCCGAAGCGGATCTCATGCGTCGCGACGGTGTCGTTCTCGTTGACGATCGGCAGGATGCGGAGCTTCAGCAGCCGCTCCATCGCCCGCTGCGCATTCGCGCGAGACGTCGGGTTGTCGATGTCGCCCGCCGTGAGCAGCACCTGGCCGGCCACGATCTCGTACCGTCGCAGGCTCTCCTGGTAGCGGTAGATCAACACGTTCTGGCCGACGGCCGCCGCCGCCTGCTGCGTGGCGAGGTCGGTGGGCCGGCTCTCGAGGTCGAGGAAGGGCATGCCCGTGGCGATCGCGCCCGACGACACCAGGATCACCTCGGCGCCCCTCGCGTAGGTCGCGGCCAGCGCGTCGACGAGCGGCCCGATCTGGTCGGCGTTCGGGCCCGAGATCGACGACGAGCCCACCTTGACCACGACGCGACGGGCGCGCGGCACGTCGGAGCGGGACAGGATGCGGCCCGCGGTGATCCGCACCGGGCGAGTCTGCGGCCGGGCCGGGTCGGCAGGCTGCGCCGGGTCGGCAGGCTGCGCCGCGTCGGCAGGCAGGGCGGTCTCGATGTCGGCTGCGGCGTCGGTCACTCTTGCTCGTCGTCCTCTCCGGGCAGGTCGTCGTCGGTGACGGGGCCTCCCACTTCGAAACCCTCGTCGTCGGTCCACAGGCCGGCCGCGCGCTCGCGCATCAGCTCGGCGCGGGCCTCGGCCTTGGCGTCCATGCGCGCGAAATACTCTTCGCGGCGCTCGTTGCGGGTCTGCCTCGACGACTGGTGCAGTCGGGGGTCGGTGCCGCGCGCCGCGGTCATGAGCTCGGCGGTGGAGGTGAGAGTGGGCTCCCAGTCGAAGACGATGCCCCCGGCACCGCCGATGACCACAGTGGATCCTGCGATCGCCCCGGCCTTGAACAGCTGGTCTTCGACACCGAGCTTGTTGAGGCGATCGGCGAGGTAGCCGACGGCCTCCTCGTTGTTGAACTCGGTCTGCAGCACCCAGCGCTCGGGCTTGACGCCGCGGATGCGGTAGACGTTGCCGTAGGTGCCCCCCTCGACCTGCACCTCGAACTTCGACTCGTTGACCGCCTTCGGGCGCATGATGATGCGCGGGCGCGCCATCTCTTCGGCAGCACGCACGGCACGGTCGGCCTCGACGACCTCGGCGAGGGCGAACGACAACTCACGCAGACCCGCCCGCGACACGGCGGAGATCTCGAAGACGGGGTAGCCGCGCTCTTGGAGGTCGGCCGTGACGAAGTCGGCCAGCTCACGAGCCTCCGGCACGTCGACCTTGTTGAGGGCGATGAGCTGCGGGCGCTCGAGCAGCGGAAGCTGGCCGGCCGGCACGGGGTACGCGGCAAGCTCGCCCAGGATCACGTCGAGATCGGTCAGCGGGTCGCGGCCCGGCTCGAGCGTGGCGCAGTCGAGCACGTGCAGCAGAGCCGAGCAGCGCTCGACGTGGCGCAGGAACTCGAGGCCGAGACCCTTGCCCTCGCTCGCGCCCTCGATGAGGCCGGGGACGTCGGCGACCGTGTATCTCGTCGATCCTGACTCGACGACACCGAGGTTCGGGTGGAGAGTGGTGAAGGGGTAGTCGGCGATCTTCGGCTTCGCCGCCGAGATCGCGGCGACAAGGCTCGATTTGCCCGCCGACGGGTAGCCGACGAGGGCGATGTCGGCGACGACCTTCAGCTCGAGCTGGACATCGCCCTGCCACCCCGGGGTGCCGAGCAGAGCAAACCCGGGAGCCTTGCGCTTCGTCGACGAAAGCGCCGCGTTACCGAGGCCGCCGATGCCGCCCTCGGCGACGACGAACCGCAGGCCCGCTTCGACGAAGTCGATCAGCTCGGTGCCGTCTTCGTCGGTGACGACGGTGCCGACCGGAACCTCGAGCTCGAGCATCTCGCCGTTGTTACCCGAGCGGTGGTCGCCCATGCCCGGGCCGCCGTTGGGGCTCGAACGGTGCGGGTTGCGGTGGAAGCCGAGGAGGGTGGTGACGTCGTTGCTGCTGACGAGCACGATGTCGCCGCCGTGGCCGCCGTTGCCGCCGTCGGGGCCGGCCAGCGGCTTGAACTTCTCGCGCTTGACCGAGACGCAGCCGTTGCCGCCGTTGCCCGCCTTGAGGTGGAGCGACACTTGGTCGACGAATGTGGCCATGGGGAGATTTTCTCAGACTGTCGGTCGTGCTTCAGGTGATGCAAACACGGATGGGCGAGCCGAAGCTCGCCCATCCGGTGAAGAGGTTGCTGTCAGGCGGAGACGGTCTCGGTGCTCACGATGTTGACGACCTTGCGGCCGCCCTTCGCACCGAACTCGACCGCGCCCGGGGCGAGGGCGAACAGGGTGTCGTCGCCGCCACGGCCCACGTTCACACCGGGGTGGAAGTGGGTGCCGCGCTGACGCACGATGATCTCGCCCGCGAGGACGACCTGGCCGCCGAAGCGCTTCACGCCGAGGCGCTGCGCGTTCGAGTCGCGGCCGTTACGAGTGGAGCTTGCGCCCTTTTTGTGTGCCATTGTCCAGCCGCCTCTACTTGGTCTTGATCGACGTGATCTTGACGCGGGTCAGGTCGGCACGGAACCCCATGCGACGCTTGTACCCGGTCTTGTTCTTGTAGTTCTGGATCACGATCTTCGGGCCGCGGAGGTCGTTCAGAACCTCGCCCTCGACCGTGACCTTCGACAGCGCGTCACCCGACAGGATCGTGTCGCCGTCGACGTGCAGGACGGGAACGAACGAGACGGTGTCGCTGGCATTCGCCTTGAGACGGTCGACGGTCACGATCGTGCCCACCTCGACCTTCTCTTGACGACCACCGGCACGCACAATAGCGAAAGCCATGGGAACTCCTTGAGGATGAGAGGAAGCCTGGCGGGGAGATGCCCCACCGGCGAGAAGTCTGGGTGTCGCGCATCACTCTGACGGCGCACCAAGGGTCTAGAGTACCGGCCCGAACGGCCGCAGTCAAAGGCCGCGAGTACGATGCGACAGTGACCATTCTGATCGACGAGCCCATCTGGCCCGCGCACGACACCGTGTGGTCGCACCTCGTGAGCGACGAGTCGTACGACGAGCTGCACGCGTTCGCCGGGGCCGCGGGCCTGCCGCGTCGTGCCTTCGACCACGACCACTACGACGTGCCCGCCGCGCGGCACGACGAGCTCGTCGCGCAGGGCGCGACGGCGGTCGGCGGCAAGGAGCTCGCCCGTCGCCTCGAGGCCAGCGGCCTCCGCGTGCCGCAGTGGCGCAAGCGCGGCCTGCCCGCCGACCCGCCCCGCTCCCTCCGCTCGCCCGGCCCCGCCGGCCCCGCCCGCTAAAAGTCGCTCGGCGACACCCCGTCTTTCGGCCGACCTCCCCGCGCCGCGGCGCGCGGAGCTCGCCCGAAACCCCGGGTGTCACCCGCTGCGCCACAGCCCCGTCCGGCCCAGGATCGCGTCCAGCCGAGGTGGGTGCATCACGTCGCTCCACATCCACCGAGCGAAACCGCGCACGGCCGGGTGAGCCCGCAGCAGGTCTTCCCGCCGTTTCTCCTTGACCGCGGCGTCGGCCGGGCTCATGCCGCCCAGGTGCTCCTGGCGCGAGTACTTCACGAAGCCGTCGAACTCGCCGATCACACCGAACTCCTCCCACCAGAAGTCGACGTCGCCGATGTGCTCGCGACCGACGAAGAACGGCTGTTGCAGAGTGGGCGCCGGCCACCCGCGTTCGTGCATGACGATGCGACTGAGCGACTCGCCTCCTGAGGCCGCGAGGCCGTTCGCGAAAGCGCGCACCCGCTGCACGTGCTTGTGGCCCCGGACGGGCAAGCGGCGCCCGAGTGCCGCGTCGAAATCGTCGAGCGTGAGGAGGGACGCCGTCAGAGGCCGACGACGGCGAGGGTCACGACTCTCGACCTCGACGTGCAGGGCACTGTCGAGGGCCACCACGGCTGCTCTGAACCCCTGCGACACGACCATGTCGACCGCGGTTCGAGCCGGCGAGGTGACCGGCAGCCCTTCCACGACGCCCAGATCCGCACCCGAGAGCCGCGCGACGTGCAGCCGAGCCGAGGCGAGCCGCCGCGACTTGGAGAGATCAGGATCCGACACGTCGAGCAGGTCAGGAGGCGGCCCGAGTGACCCCCACCCGTGCAGTGCCGTGGCAGTCGTGTGCGAGAACACCGCGCGCTCGTCGAGCCGCGGGGCGAACGCCATCGCACGAAGGACGTGCCTGTCGGGCCCGGTCGCGGCCTGCCATCTGTCTGCTCGGACGAAGACGCCAGGGATGACGGTGACGAGCTCACCCGCGGTCGCGGCGCGGCGCAGCTCGCGGTCGTTGCGGCCGGCCCGGATGAAGTCGGCGGTGCGAATGAGGCCGTCGGGCCCGGTGGCGAAGTCGTCCATGCCACCAGCGTGGTCGGGGCCGCGTGCCTCGTGGGCGCCGTTCGGCAATCTGTGGAGAAGTCGGCGGCGACGCCCTGTGTTTCGGCCGAGGTCCCACCGCCGCGGCACTGGGAGGTTGGCCGAAAGCCGGGGTGTCGGCGGGAGGGCGTCTTCGGCGGGAAGACCCCGTGTTTCGGCCGAGGTCCCACCGCCGCGGCACTGGGAGGTTGGCCGAAAGCGGTGGTGTCGGCGGGAGGGCGTCCTCGGCGGGAAGACCCCGTGTTTCAGCCGAGGTCCCACCGCCGCGGCACTGGGAGGTTGGCCGAAAGCCGGGGTGTCAGCGGGAGGGCGGGGGCTCGAAGCGGCGCCAGGCGGGGTCGGGGGCAGCGGTTGAGCGCGGCGGGGGCGCTGGAGGCGCGACCGGCGCGGGCGCCGGCGCGGGTTCGGCGGCGGAGGAGAGAGGCCCGGTGGGGGCGGACGACGGCGGGCCGGCAGCGGCCTCGAGCGCGGAGGGGACCGGCGGCGCCGCGGCGGCCGGGGCGAAGGGAGCGAGGCGAGCCGGGTCGGGGGCGGGCAGCAGAGCGTCGAGCGCCGAGGGGACGGAGGCGCTGGCCGGAGAGCCCGCCGCAACCCGGGCCCCGGCGGAGAGCGCGGACGGGGCATCGCGAGCAGAGCCCGCGGCCAGCGCGCCGCCCGCCGAGGGCGCGCCCGACGCAGAGGCTGCACCAGCGCCGCCACCGCGACCGGCAGCACCAGCAGCAGCACCAGCGCCAGCAGCCTCAGTAACAGCCGCAGCCGCAGCCGCAGCAGCCTCGGCGACGCGAGCGGGCGTGCCCGCCGCGGCCATGGCATCCTGCGCCCGGAGGGCTGGGTCTTGCCGCCCGATCCAGAGCCAGGCCAACACGGCTCCCGCCGCGAGCACGGCCGTCAGCAGGAGGCCGGCCGAGAGCGGAACGAAGACGACGTCGAGCAGCAGCGAGACCCAGTTGCCGGCCGCCGTGGCGGAGCCGACGCCGGTGATGAGCCCGACGAGGGCGAGCACGATTGTGCCCACGGCCCCGGCGGCGACGGCTCGGCCCAGCACCACCGGCAACCGCGTGGAGCGCAGGACGGGGAACCCGAAGGCGAGCGCGACGAAGGCGCCGACGTAGAAGAAGAACGGGTAGAGCACCACAGCGCCGAGGAAGAGGCCGATGGGCGACTCGACGAACCCGCTGGCGTAGGCCGCCGGGTCGAAGTCGACGGCGTTGCCGATCAACTGCACCAGCGCGACCGCGAATTTGACCAGGATCACGGCGCCGACCGCGATCGCCGCCGTCAGCACGGCCTCGCGGCTGCGACTCGGGCGAACAGGGCGTGCACAGGCCTACGGCGCGGTGCGGCCTGCGCGTGCGGGATGTGCGGCGGCGGGGCCGAGCCGACGTACGACGAGCCGACGCCGACCGCCGACGACGCGGGGGGCGGCGCCGGGGTCGGTGTCGGGGTGCTCACGTGGGGCCTCTCAGAACGATCTGATCAGAGACGACCCGTGATCACAGGTCGTCGGACGATACTCCCACGCCGAGGATGAACGGGCCCGATTCTGCGGAGGAACTCGAGGAACCCGCGGTGCTCGACGAACCCGAGGCGCCCGAGGCGCCCGAATCGCCGGAGGCCGACGCATCGACGCTCGACGCAGCCGTGGTGCCACTGGTCGACGCGCGCCGCGAGCGGCTGCGGCCCTGACCGGGCTGCTTCGGCTCGGGCAGCGCGCCCAGCACGCTGTCGAGGAGCTGCTCGGCGTCGCGGGCGCTCACCTTGCGCGGGGCGCGCTCGACCTTGGCGACCGGGATGTCGAGGATGGCGACGGTCGCCTCGGGCTGCGTGACGGTCGCCTGCGAGCGGCGCGAGGCCTTCTCGGGCTTGTCGGCGGCAGCGGCCGGCGCGGCGGTCTCAGGTGCGGCCGAGGCGGAGGCCGCCGGGGCCGACGACACGGGCGCAGGATCCGACGCCCCTGCGGTCGCGCTCTCGACCGACGTCGTCGACGCGACCTCGATCACGGCAGCGCCCTCCCCCGAGGCGGGTGCCTCGGCGGCGGCCTGCCCGGAGGCCGAGGCACGACGGCCGCGCCCGCGGCGGGAGCGCCCGGAGGCCGGGGTCTGCTCACCCTCGACGGCGGCGCCGTCGGCCGAGACGGATGCAGCGGCGGGGCCGTCGGTCGAGACGGACGCAGCGGCGGGGCCGTCGGTCGAGACGGATGCAGCGGCGGGCGCGGCCGGCTCGGTGCCGCCCATGCCCGCGGCGACCGCATCGATAGCGGCTTCGACGGCCGCAGCGGTCTCGGCCGGGCTGGCCGGCTCGCCCTCGGCGTGGGGCACGGTCGACGCGGCGATCTTGGCGAGGGCGTTCTTGACGTCGTCGGTGATCGCGTGGATGGTGCCGGTGGCGGGGTGCGCTTCGGAGCCGCGCGGCGAGCCGCCGCGACCGTTCGAGCCGTTGCCGTTCGACGACCCGCTGCCGTTGCCGGCCCCGTTGCCGTTCGCGGCCTTGGCGCGACGGCGTTCCTGCGACTTCTGGCGATTCTGCTGCTGCTGCTCGGCCGCCTGCTGACGGTCGACACCGATCTCTTCGAACGACTCGGCAAGGCCCAGGCCCAGCTTCTTGCGCGTCATCTGCACGAGGCCGAGCGAGGTGACCTCGGCCACCTGGTGCTTGGTGCGGTCGCGGCTGAGGCACTCGACGAGACGGCGCAGCACGAGGTCGCGGTTCGACTCGAGCACCATGTCGATGAAGTCGACGACGATGATGCCGCCGATGTCGCGGAGGCGCAGCTGGCGCACGAGCTCTTCGGCGGCCTCGATGTTGTTCTTGGTGACGGTCTCTTCCAAGTTGCCGCCCGAGCCGACGAACTTGCCGGTGTTGACGTCGACGACCGTCATGGCCTCGGTGCGGTCGATGACCAGCGAGCCGCCCGAGGGCAGCCAGACCTTGCGGTCGAGCGCCTTGTCGATCTGCTCGGAGAGGCGGTACTCGTCGAACGAGTCTTTGTCGCCCTCGTACGACTTCACGCGGTCGAGGAGGTCGGGGGCCACGGCCGAGAGGTACTGCTCGATCGTCTCTTTGGCCTCGTCGCCGTCGATGACGAGCTCGTGGAAGTCCTCGTTGAAGACGTCGCGCACGATCTTGATCAGCAGGTCGGGCTCGGAGTGGAGCAGGGTCGGGGCGTTGCCCGCCTCGACCTTCTTCGAGATGTCGGCCCACTGGTTGAGAAGGCGCTTCACGTCGAGGGTGAGCTGCTCTTCGGTGGCGCCCTCGGCCGCGGTGCGGACGATCACGCCGGTGTTCTCGGGCAGAGCCTCTTTCAGGATCTTCTTCAGGCGCGCGCGCTCGGTGTCGGGCAGCTTGCGGCTGATGCCGTTCATCGAGCCGTTCGGCACGTAGACCAGGAAGCGGCCGGGCAGCGAGATCTGCGAGGTGAGCCGGGCACCCTTGTGGCCGACCGGGTCTTTGGTGACTTGGACGAGCACGCGGTCGCCGGGTTTCAGCGCCAGCTCGATGCGGCGCGGCTGGCCCTGGCTGTGGTCGACGCTGTCCCAGTCGACCTCGCCCGAGTAGAGCACGGCGTTCCGGCCGCGCCCGATGTCGACGAACGCGGCTTCCATCGACGGCAGGACGTTCTGCACGCGGCCGAGGTAGACGTTGCCGATGAGCGAGACGTTCTGCGACTTGGCGACGTAGTGCTCGGCGAGGATGCCGTCTTCGAGCACGCCGATCTGGATGCTGTCGCCCTGCGTGCGCACGATCATCTTGCGGTCGACGCTCTCACGGCGGGCGAGGAACTCGGCCTCGGTCACGACGGGGCGGCGGCGACCCGCATCGCGACCGTCGCGGCGGCGCTGCTTCTTGGCCTCGAGGCGGGTCGAGCCCTTGACGCGCTGCGGCTCGGTGATGAGCTCGACCTCGCGCGGCTCGCGCGGCTCGCGGTTGGCGCGCGACCGGGTGCGGGTCGTCGACGGCTCGTCGCCGTCGCCCTGGTGCGAGCCGGAGCCCTGCCCAGGCGATCCGCCCGGGCGCTGGCGTGACCGGCGACGGCTCGACGAGCCCTCGTCGTCGTAGTCGTCCTGCTCGGGCAGCGGGGCGATGTCGGGGGCGTGGAAGATCAGGCTCGTCGTCGTCAGCGGCGCCTCGAAGGGCGACGCGAGGGCGGGCTTGTCGACCGTCGGCACGACGGGCGTCTGGTCGGCCTCGTCGCGCTCGATCGTCTCGACGTCGACGACGGCCTCGGCCGCCTGGCCTTCGACCTGCTCGGTCGCGGATGTGGTGTTGTCGTTGGGCACGGCTGTGGCCTCCTGAGGCACGGCTGTGTCGGCGGCCGAGGCCGGTGCGGCCTCTCGGGCGGCGCCGACAGCGGAAGGAGCGGGCTGTTCGGGTTCGGGTACGACCGGCACGGCGGGCTGCGCCTTGTGCGATCGGAACCCTGCGAACAGGCGACTTCTTCTCTTCGGACTGTTTTCGTTTTTATCCACCATCGGTGGTGCAACTCCTCGCCCCGATGGTGGTTCGATCAGTGACCGGTCACCACCGGGAAATCATGTGCCGAGGCCTTGTGTCGCAGCGCTACCCCCCGGGGTGCGGACCTGCGGCCTACGGAAAATCTGTCTCTGTGCCGGCTGCGACAGCGGGCCGTTCTCATTCGAACGATCGTGCTGCGACCCGGAAAGCTTGCCCGGCTCTCACCCTGGGACTGTTCCGATTATCGCACGCTCGGCCAGCGGGAGGCGATTCGTCGCATGCCATAATCCGAAGGTGTCGTCACAAACCGCGTCCAAGCCTGCGTCCTCGCAGTCTTTCATCACGGCGATCCTGCTGATCGTCTCCGGCCTCGTCGGGCTCTACGGGTCGTTCAAGCTGGTGGTCGAGAAGTACGACCTGCTCGAGCACCCCAAGCAGGGGCTCGCCTGCGACATCAATCCGTTCGTCTCGTGCTCGACGGTGATCGACTCGTGGCAGTCGCACCTGTTCGGCTTCCCGAACCCCATCATCGGCGTCGCCGGCTTCATGATCCCCATCACGATCGGCTTCGCCCTGCTCGCTCGCGCCCGCTTCGCGCGCTGGTTCTGGGTCGCCGCGAACATCGGCTTCGCTCTGGCGTGGATCTTCGTGACCTTCCTGTTCACGCAGACGGTCTTCTTCATCGGCGCCCTCTGCCCGTGGTGCATGCTCGTCTGGAGCACGACCATCCCGCTGTTCTGGGTCTTCACGGTGTGGAACATCGCTCAGGGCAACATCACCAAGAACGAGCGCGTGAGACGAGCGATGCGCAGGTTCCTGCCGTTCGCGTGGGCGATCCCGGTCGCCAACGCCCTCGTGATCGTGCTGATCATCATCAACCACTTCCCGCTGCTGCTCACTCTGCTCTTCGGCTGAGGGCAGCCTCGGTCATCTCTCAGGAAATGCATGATGCGTCACCCTAAGGTCCTGAGCGAGCAGGCGCAGGGCTACGCTCGATGATCGACAGTGCATCACCCCGCAGATCCGAGGACACATGACACCCGCCCCCGATAACGGTCAGAGCAAGCGAAACAGGCGAGACGAGGCGCGCGAGAAGGCGCGCATCGCTCGCGAGGCGGCTGCCCGCAGGCGCCGCCGCAACCGCTTCTTCATCATCGGAGGCAGCGTCCTGGCCGCGATCGTGGTCGTAGCCGTCGTCGTCTTCGCCGTCACCTCGTCGATCCAACCCCCCGGGCCCGGGCCGAAGAACATGGCCTCGGGAGGCATCCTGCTGCAGGGCACCTCGGGCCAGGTGTCCACGGTCAAGACCGCCGCTCTCAAGAACGGCGAGGCGGTCAAGCCGACCGACCAGAAGAAGCTCACCAAGACCGTCAACATCACGGCCTACATCGACTACCAGTGCCCGTACTGCGACCAGTTCGAGACGACCAACGCGGCGCAGATCCAGACCCTGCTGAAGAAGGGCGCGATCACCTACGAGGTGCACCCGATCGCCTTCCTCGACAACTCGTCGCTCGGCAACAAGTACTCGACGCGCTCGGCCAACGCGGCCGCCTGCGTGGCCAACTACGAGCCCGACAAGTTCCTCGCCGTGACCACCGCGTTCTATAAGAACCAGCCGGCGGAGGGCACCCACGGGCGCACCGATCAACAGATCATCACGACGGTGAAGGGCGCCGGGGCGACGAATTCGAAGATCCCGTCGTGTATCACGAGCCAGAAATTCAAGTCGTTCGTGGCGAACGTCACGCAGACCGACCTGACGAAGAAGCTGCCGAACTCGTCGATCGCGAAGCTCTCGTCGACCCCGACGGTCATCGTCAACGGCAAGCAGTACCAGGGCTCGCTCACCGACGCGTCGGCGTTCTCGTCGTTCGTGGCCCAGCAGTCGGCCAGCTAGGCCCACCGGCCCCGGCCCCGGCCCCGGCCCCGGCCAGAGCAACCAGAACGGCCCCGCACCTCGAGAGGTGCGGGGCCGTTCTGATTGCTGCGGGCTACTTGAACCAGAGCGCGAGCTCGCGAGCGGCCGACTCGGGCGAGTCGCTGCCGTGCACGAGGTTCTGCTGCACCTTGAGGCCCCAGTCGCGGCCGAGATCGCCGCGGATGGTGCCGGGCGCGGCGTTCGTCGGGTCGGTGGCACCGGCGAGCGAGCGGAAGCCGGCGATCACGGCGTTGCCCTCGACGCGGATGGCGACGATCGGGCCCGACTCCATGAACTCGACGAGCGGCTCGTAGAACGGCTTGCCGACGTGCTCTTCGTAGTGCGCGGCGAGCAGGTCGCGGTCGGCCTCGACGAGCTTGATGTCGACGAGGCCGTAGCCCTTCTGCTCGATGCGTCGCAGGATCTCGCCGGTCAGGTTGCGTGCGACGCCGTCCGGTTTGACGAGCACCAGGGTTTCTTCGAGTTCGGCCACGGGGGTCTCCTTCTGAAAGCGGTTAGAGGTGGGAGCGGAGGTCGAGGGGCAGGGCCGTGAGGGCGTCAGGATGCTGCAGGTCAGGGCTACTGGTAGTCGCGCGGGTCGAGACCGGGGTTGGCCTCCATCCAGGCGCGGATGGCCGCGTTACGGCGGTCGATCTGGACGCCCTTGATCAGGCAGAAGATCCAGATGCCGATGAAGATCGCGGCCACGACGAACATCAGCACGACGAGGATGCCGGTGAGCGCGAGCAGCACCTGAACCACGCAGCCGAGCACGACGCCCCACAGGTGCTGCATGCCGCGGGCCGCGACGGCCATCAGCACGATGAAGCCGACGCCGCCACCCACGGCGACAGGCCACGAGAGGATTCCGGCGCCACCGACGTTCAGCACGATGAAGAACAGCACGCAGGCCTCGAGCAGCAACATGATCTGCAGCAGGCTCTCGGTCAGGCTCCGGGCACGGCGGGGCCGGGCCTGCCTGGCCGGTCGCGCGGGCGTCTCTGTCATTTCCATCCGTCTTCTTCGGTCAGGGCGATCACTTCGCCGACGAGCGTGATCGAGCCGGTCACGACGACACCACCGCGCTCGGCATCGTCGGCCAGGTCGCGAGCCGAGCCGAGGGCCGACACGACGTTGGTCTCGACGATGACACGATCGGGCCCCACGATACCGACTGCCAGGGCAGCGAGGTCGTCGGCGGCGATCGCCCGCTCGGAGTCGGTCTGCGTGATCACGAACTGCTCGACGACCGGGGCCAGGGCGCGGATGATCCCGCCCGCGTCTTTGTCTTCGAGCACGGCCAGCACGGCGACGACGCGGTCGAACGAGAAGTACTCGCCGAGAGCGTCGGCCAGCGACTTCGCGCCGTGCGGGTTGTGCGCGGCGTCGACCAGGATCGTGGGGTCGGTGCTGAGGATCTGCAGGCGCCCCGGCGACGAGGCGGCCGCGAGCCCTGCGCTGAGAATCTCTGCGTCGAGCGGCTGCGACCCGTTGCCGAGGAAGGACTCGACCGCGGCGATCGCGACGGCGGCGTTCTGCGCCTGGTGACGCCCGAACATCGGCAGCGCGATCTCGTCGTACCGCCCGGCGATGCCGCGCACCGAGATCACCTGACCGCCGACG
Source organism: Frondihabitans sp. PAMC 28766 (assembly GCF_001577365.1). Taxonomy (NCBI): domain Bacteria; kingdom Bacillati; phylum Actinomycetota; class Actinomycetes; order Micrococcales; family Microbacteriaceae; genus Frondihabitans; species Frondihabitans sp. PAMC 28766. Next base: position 2,096,035 of record NZ_CP014513.1, on the reverse strand, counting down.
GCCACGTCCGACTTCAGCACCTCGAAGGCCGTGCCCTCCACCGCGAACGTCGACTCGGTCAGCTCGGCGGCGCGCTCGAGCTCAACGAGGGCCTCGGGAGTCTGCTTGGCGCTCACGACGTTGGCGGACGGCTTGATGATTCCCGACTTCGTCTTGGCGATCTCGGCGACGGTCGAGCCGAGGCGCTTGGTGTGGTCGAGGGCGATCGGCGTGAACACCGCGACCTGCCCGTCGGCGACGTTGGTGCTGTCCCACTCGCCGCCCATGCCGACCTCGAGCACGACGACGTCGACGGGCGCGTCGGCGAACGAGGCGAACGCCAGCACGGTGAGCGCCTCGAAGTAGGTGAGCGGCTGCTCGGCCGCGGCTGCCAGCTCGGTGTCGACCATCACGAGGTAGGGCTGGATGTCGGCCCAGTTGGCCGCCAGCGCGCCGTCGCTGATCGACTCGCCGTCGATGACGATGCGCTCGTTGACCTTGACCAGGTGCGGGCTCGTCATGAGCCCGGTGCGGAGGCCGTAGGCGCGCAGGATGCTCTCGATCATGCGGCTCGTCGACGTCTTGCCGTTCGTGCCGGTGATGTGGATGACCGGGTACGAGCGCTGCGGGTCGCCGAGCAGCTCGACCGCGCGGCGGGTCGCGCCGAGACGCGGCTGCGGGGCGGCCTCCCCGACGCGGGCGAGCAGCTCTTCGTAGACGCGCTGGGCTGCGGCCGCATCGGCGGCGCGGGCCTCCGACTCGGCGGGCTTGTCATCGTCGCGGTCGTCGCGGTCGCGCTCGTCGTCGTCGCCGAGCGACGGGAAGTCGCCGAAGTCGTCGCGGGTGCCGAAGACGTCGGGCAGCGAGCCGGGGTCGACGGTCTCGTCGTCGTCGGCTGGGTCGTAGTCGTTGTCGCCGTTTCGACCGGTGGGGGTGTCACTCATGCTTTGCCACTTTCACGATCACGAACGAGCCGTCTCCGACGGAGACGGATTCTGCGGGGGCCTTCTCGCCGGGCGCGAGCACCACGAGGTCGGTCTCGAGCGAGAGCGTCAGGGTCTCGCCCATGATGAGGTCACGGTGCGCCTCGACCGCGGTCTCGGCCTGAGAGTCGAGACGGAGGGTGAGCCGGATCCTGTCGCTCACGTCGAGGTCGGCGGCGCGGCGGGCCTGCTGCACGGCGCGGATCACGTCGCGGGCCAGACCCTCGGCCTCGAGGGCCGGAGTCGTCGCGGTGTCGAGCAGCACGAAGCCGCCGTCGCCCACGAACGCGATGGCCCCGGCATCGTCTCGCACGGTCAGCTCGAGGGTGAACTCGCCGGGCAGCAACTCGATGCCACCGACGATCACGTTGTCTCCTGCCGGCTCCCACTCGCCCTTCTTGGCGGCGGGGATGACCTGCTGCACCTGCTTGCCAATGCGGGGCCCGGCAGCGCGGGCGTTGACGGTGAGCCGACGGGTGACGCCGTACTCGCCGAGGCTCTCTTCGGTGAGTGTCGCGAGCTGGACCTGCTTGACGTTGAGCTCGTCGCGGAGGATCGCCGTGAAGGGGGCCAGGGCATCAGGATCCTGCGACACGACCGTCAGCAACGGCAGCGGAAGCCGCACGCGTCGACTCGTCGCCTTGCGCAGGGCGAGCCCCGCCGAAGCGACCTCGCGGACGGCGTCCATCGCGTCGACGAGCGCGTCGTCGGCCGGGAAGGCGGAGCTGTCGGGCCAGTCTTCGAGGTGCACGCTGCGGCCGCCGGTCAGGCCCTTCCAGACCTCCTCGGTGACGAGCGGCGCGAGCGGGGCCGCGACGCGAGTGACCGTCTCGAGCACCGTGTAGAGCGTGTCGAACGCGTCGGTGTCGGTGCCCGCCCAGAAGCGGTCGCGCGAACGGCGCACGTACCAGTTGGTGAGCACGTCGGCGAAGTCGCGCAGCCTGGCGGTCGCGAGCGGCGAGTCGAGCGCCTCGAGGTCGGCCGCGACGTCGTCGACGAGCTGGCGGGTCTTGGCGAGGAGGTAGCGGTCGAGCACGTCGACGGAGTCGGTGCGCCAGGTGGCCTCGTGAGCGGACCCCTGGGATCGTGCCGCCTTCGAGTAAAGCGAGAAGAAGTAGTAGGTGCTCCACAGCGGCAGCAGGAACTGCCTCGTCGACTCCCGGATGCCCTCTTCGGTGACGATGAGGTTGCCGCCGCGGATCACCGACGACGACATCAGGAACCAGCGCATCGCGTCGGCGCCGTCGCGGTCGAAGACCTCGTTGACGTTGGGGTAGTTGCGGAGGCTCTTCGACATCTTCTGGCCGTCCGAGCCCAGCACGATGCCGTGGCTGATGACGTTCGAGAAGGCCGGGCGGTCGAACAGCGGCGTCGACAGCGCGTGCATCACGTAGAACCAGCCGCGGGTCTGGCCGATGTACTCGACGATGAAGTCGGCGGGGCTGTGGGTGTCGAACCACTCTTGATGTTCGAACGGGTAGTGCACCTGCGCGAACGGCATCGAGCCGGAGTCGAACCACACGTCGAAGACGTCTTCGATGCGACGCATCGTCGACTTGCCCGAGGGGTCGTCAGGATTCGGGCGCGTCAGGTCGTCGATGAACGGCCGGTGCAGATCGGGCTCGCCCTCTGCGTTCAGCGGAAGCGTGCCGAAGTCCGCCTGGAGCTCGGCCAGGGAGCCGTACACGTCGACGCGCGGGAACTCGGGGTCGTCGCTCTTCCACACCGGGATCGGCGAACCCCAGTAACGGTTGCGCGAGACCGACCAGTCGCGGGCGCCGGCGACCCACTTGCCGAACTGCCCGTCTTTGACGTTCTCGGGCACCCAGGTGATCTCCTGGTTGAGGCTCGACATGCGCTCGCGGTAGTCGGTGACGCGGATGAACCAGCTTGAGACCGCCTTGTAGATCAGCGGGTTGCGGCAGCGCCAGCAGTGCGGGTAGCTGTGCTCGTAGCTCGCCTGACGCAGGAGACGCCCTTCGGCGCGCAGCGACTGCGTCAGCGGCTTGTTGGCCTCGAAGACCTGGAGGCCGGCGACCTCGACGAACATCGGCAAGAACTTCGCGCCCTCGTCGACCGAGATCAGCGTCGGGATGCCGGCGGCCTGGCAGACGGCCTGGTCGTCTTCACCGTAGGCGGGCGACTGGTGGACGATGCCGGTGCCCTCGCCGGTGGCGACGTAGTCGGCGACCAGGATCTGCCACGCGTTCTCAGTGCCGTACTTCTCGGTGTCGGCGTAGTAGTCCCACAGACGGTCGTACTGCACGCCGCCGAGCTCGCGGCCCGTGATGGTGCGCGTGACCGCGGCGAGCGCCTCGTCGGCACTCCCGTAGCCCAGGTCTTTCGCGTAGGCGGCGATCGTGTCGGTCGCGAGCAGGAAGTCGGCGACGCCCTCGGCCGAGCCGTCGCCGGCGCCGAGCGGGCCGGAGGCGACGACCGAGTACTCGATGTCGGGGCCGACCGCGAGAGCGAGGTTGGTGGGCAGCGTCCACGGCGTCGTCGTCCAGGCGAGAGCCCGCACGGCGGTGAGGCCGAGCGCTTCGGCCTTCTCGCCCACCAGCGGGAACGTGACCGTGACCGTCTGATCCTGACGCATCTTGTAGACGTCGTCGTCCATGCGCAGCTCGTGGTTCGACAGCGGCGTCTCGTCGTGCCAGCAGTAGGGCAGCACACGGAAGCCCTCGTAGGCGAGCCCCTTGTCGTGGAGAGTCTTGAACGCCCAGAGCACGCTCTCCATGAAGGTGATGTCGAGGGTCTTGTAGTCGTTGTCGAAGTCGACCCAGCGCGCCTGGCGGGTGACGTACTCCTGCCACTCCCCCGTGTATTCGAGCACGCTCTTGCGGGCGACCGCGTTGAACTCGGCGATGCCCATGTCGTCGATCTCGTGCTTCTCGGTGATGCCGAGCTGCCGCATCGCCTCGAGCTCGGCGGGCAGGCCGTGGGTGTCCCAGCCGAAGCGGCGGTGCACCTGCTTGCCGCGCATGGTCTGGAAGCGCGGGAAGACGTCTTTGGCGTAGCCGGTGAGAAGGTGGCCGTAGTGCGGCAGTCCGTTGGCGAACGGCGGCCCGTCGTAGAAGACCCACTCGTCGGAGCCCTCGCGGTTGCGGACGGACTCGCGGAAGGTGTCGTCGCCCTTCCAGAAGGCGAGGATGCCCTTCTCGACGTCGGGGAACTTCGGCGACGCAGGGACTGACTGCTTGCGGGGGTCCATTCACATCTCCAGTGCAGAGGGTCATGCACGAGGACGCCTGTCGAACAACTTCGGCAGTCGCGGTACCACCCCGCTTGGCCCGGAGGCCCTCTCTTCGACGGCTGTGACGGGCCTGACCCGCTCGGGTCTAGTGGCGCGCTGATGCCTTGCGGCTCTGGCGCGCGTTCTTCCGAGTGCTCCCCGGTGATGGCCGGATCGGTGCAGACCCAATCGTAACCGGCGGCGAGGCACGGCGCGAGCCGCTTCGCGGGCCGACCGGAGTCCCCGCATGAGCGGACAGACGACCCGGGTCAGTCCCCCTTTACGGGGATATCGCATGCCGGACCGATCTGCCTACCCTGACCGGAAGGCCCGTTCTCACCAGGCGAGCCGATCGCCTCCCGGATCAGGCAGGCACATTCGGGCGCGCGCTGCGCCGAGATCACCGAAGGACGACACCCCCGTGACCACAACGAAGTCGACACTGCCCGGAAAGCGCCTTCTCGCGCTCGGCGCCGGTCTCCTGCTCGCCGTCCCCCTCGTCTCCGCCGTCGGTCTCGCCGCGCCGGCTCCGCGCGCGTCGGCTGCCGCCGCGACGACGGAGGCCGAGTCGCCCGACTACGCGAGCGAGATTCTCGGCGATCCGTGGGACTACAGCAACTCGTCCGACCAGAACACCGACGCGTCGACCGCCGACAAGATCTCGGTCTCGGGCGGTCATCTCAACCTCACGGTGCGCGGCGGCCAGTCGTTCAACCCCATCTGGACGGAGCCCGGGTCGCTTCCGACGGGGCGCGACGGCAGTCTGCACCCCGTCGACACCTCGCGCTACACCAAACTGTCTTTCGAGATGAACCAGCCCTCGAACGGGCAGGGCGTCGTCTACTTCTTCACCTGCGCGCAGCAGCTGCCGAGCTGCGCCGGTGGGCAGACCTTCCCCCTCGTGGCAGGTGATCACCTCTATGACCTCACCCTCACCTCGAAGTCCAACGTCGGCGCCAAGATCGCGTGGAAGGGCGCTCATGTGGTCGCCCTGCGGATGGTGCCGATGAACAGGCCCGCGAACAGCTCGGCAGCGAACGTCTCGGTCAACTGGATCCGTCTCTACGATCCGTCCACGCCGCACGGCGCCTACCCGCCCGGAAACTACAGCGGATTCTCGGTCACGCCTCGCCCGCTGGCCGTCGTCGACAGCCCCAACAACACGCAGGGCACCGACGTCACGACGGCGCAGGGACGCCCGCAGAACGTCTTCACCGGCGGCGCCGTTCCCGGGTAGGAGTCGCGAACGCAACGGTGAAGTCGTACAGCTCGGTCGGCATGACGGCCACCAACGGCGGGGCGCACCCGAACGATCCCCAGGTGCACCTGCCGATCAGCGCCTTCAACGGCAGCACCTATCACTATCTGTCGTTCGACCTCACGTACGACGGCCCGTTCTCGCTCTCGGCGTCCAAAGGCGGCGGAAAGCTCGCGCGCCTCATCTGGAATGTCAAGGGCACGAGCACGGCTCAGCAGAGCAACGACATCGTGACCTACTCGGGCGCAAACGCGAAGACCATCAGCACCGACCTCGCCTCCGGCAACCCGCTCGACGAGGACTCCGGCTCGCCGCGCGCCGGCTGGGCGAAGCAGTTGATCACCTCGCTCCGCTTCGACCCCAACGAAGACCCCGGGGCCAACACCTGGCACCTCAAGGACATCCACCTGCGCGCGCAGCCGTCGGCCAAGGGAAGCACGACTGTCGTCTATCACGACGCCGCCTGGGTGTCCGGGACGACCGCCGACATCGCCGTCTCGAACGGAGGCGCCTACTCGACCATCGCCAGCGGCGTCGACGTCAAGCAGGGCAGCAACTCCGCCGTGTTCACCCTCGGGTCTCGACCGGCCGGCTCCTACCGGATCCGCGTGATCCTGCACCACCCGAACGGCACCGTGGCCCAGGCCCTCTCGAACACGAGCATCACGATGGCCACCGCTCCGCGCGACACGAGCCACGACCCCAGCGGGCGTGTCGAGAACATCGTCCGCGTGCCCGGCGGCGTCTCGGAGAAGGGCTGGGTGCGCGATCCTGACACTGCCTCCCCCGTCACCGTGCGGTTCTACGACGGAGCGAACTATCTGACCGAGACGGCGGCGTCGCTTCCGCGGGCCGACGTGAAAAAGGCCTACCCGAGCGCTCCGCTCGACACCGGCTTCTCGAAGGTCATCGCCGTCGCCGACGGTAAGCACAACGTCTGCACCTACGGCATCAACGTGGGCGCCGGGGCCAACACGGGCTTCGGCTGTCACGCCGTCAACCTCTTGGCCACGCCCTACGGCCGTCTCGACTCGGTCAGCCGGTCCGGCACGTCCGCGAAACTCGTCGGATGGGCGATCGACCCCGACACGGCGAGCCCCATCAGCGTGCGGTTCTACGTCAACGGGAAATACGTCGGAGCCACCCCGGCCAACGTGACACGCACTGACGTCGCCAAGGTCTACCCGGGCTACGGCACCGCTCACGGCTACTCGGCAACTGTCAAGGCCGCCGCCGGATCGACCGTGTGCAGCTACGGCATCGACTCGGCCGGAAAGACCAACTCCCTCCTCGGCTGCAAGAAGGTCTGATCGACTCCGGGCCGCCCCACCTCGCTCGGGCGGCCTGGAGCAGACTGGGCGAATGACGACGGACGCCGCCCAGCCTGCCCCCAGCCCCGAGGGCTCGAGCACCAAGACGGTCATCGTCGCGCTGCTCGCCAACCTGCTCGTCGCCTTGGCCAAGACGGCGGCGTCGCTGTTCACCGGCTCGGCATCGATGATCGCCGAATCGGCGCACTCGTGGGCCGACACCGGCAACGAGATCTTCCTGTGGATCGCCGAGCGCCGCGGCTCACGCACGCGTGACGCCCGGCACCCTCTCGGCTACGGCAAAGAGACGTACGTCTGGAGCATGTTCGCCGCCTTCGGCCTCTTCACCGTCGGCGCGGTCGTCTCCATCTACAACGGCATCTCCGAGTTGACGTCGACCAAGGCCGACAACGACTACTACATCAACTACATCGTGATCGGCGTCTCGGCGATCCTCGAGGGCACGTCGTTCCTCCAGGCGCTCCGGCAGGCGCGCGGGGCAGCGTCGAAACGCCGGATCCCGGTGCTCCGCCACGTCATCGACTCGTCGAACTCGACCCTCCGCGCGGTGTTCTTCGAGGACAGCGCGGCGCTCGTCGGCCTGTTCATCGCCTTCCTCGGCATCCTGCTGCACCAGCTCACCGGACTCGCCGTGTTCGACGCCGCCGGCTCGATCCTCGTCGGCGTGCTGCTCGGCTGCGTGGCCGTCGTGCTGATCGACCGCAACCGCCGCTTTTTGATCGGCGAGAGCCCCACGCCCGAGGTCGAATCAGGGGTGCTCCGCAGGATCCTGGAGCACCCGAAGGTCTCGCGGGTCACCTACCTGCACCTCGAGTTCCTCGGCCCGGGGCGCTTGTATCTCGTGGCCGCCATCGACCTCGTCGGCAACGAGGACGAGGAGCACGTCGCGGTCGCCCTCCGCCGGGTCGAGAAGGACATCGAGGAGAACGCGGCGGTCGAGGAGGCCGTGCTCACACTGGCGACGCCGGACGAGGCCAGCCTGGTGCCGACCACGCCCGACGCGCCGCGCGAGGCGCTCTCGTAGGGCTCTCCTCGACCTCGCTCAGACCTCGTCCGAGCCCAGGCCGCGGCGACGCCGGCGGGCGATCGCCAGCAGCGCGCCACCGGCCACCAGGGCGGCGAAGCCGGCCAGCGCCGTGACGCCGGTGCCGCGCGAGCCGGTGAAGGCCAGCGTCGCGGGGGTCGTGGTCGCCGCCGGGTCGACGATCGGGGTGCCGGTGAGGTGCACGGCCAGAAGCGCGCTGGACGCCGAGTACTTCGCCGTGGTCGGGTCGACCGCGAACGCCAGGATGCCGTAGCTGCCGGGCTTCAGGGTGACCGTCGCCGACCAGGTACCGTCGGCTGCGACCGTGACCGCGCCGGTGTCCTTCGGCAGCAGCGACGTGGTCGTGGTGGTGGTGAGCGACGGCGGGATCACACCGTTCGGGTCGTCCGAGTTCTCGAGCACCGTGTCGTAGGCGTCGAGCTCGGTGGCGAGCTGCGGGTAGAGAGCCGTGATGTAGGGCACCTCGGCGTCGCCGTCACGCGCGTCGAGCACGATGTGGTCGCCCGGCGTGCCGGTGCCCGAGACGGTCGTCGTCAGGTAGCCGTGCTGGGTCGTGCTCGGCTTGCCCTTCACCTGGATGCCGTCCTCGGCGATGATCTGGTCGATCGTCTCGTCGCCGGGGTCGCCCGACACGCTGTCGCGCGCAGTGCTGTCGCTCGTCGCGGCCCGGCCTGCGGGGGCCGACTTCGCCGCCGGGAGGGAGTGCGGCAGGTTGGCGAACGGCTGCTCAGCGGTGGGGAGGTCGGCGAAGCGTGAGGCGGCGTCGGAGGACGCGGTCTTCTGGGCGGAGGAGGCGACCGAGGCCGACGTCTTCAGAGCGGGGCGAGTCGTGCTCGCTCCGGAGGAAGCGGTGCTGGCCGACGACGACCCGTCGGCGAAGCCGCCGACGAAGGTTCCGCCGTCGCCCGACCCGTCGACGTCGTCGAAGTACGACGGCTCGGTGATCTCGGGCACGTCGACCGTGCCGGCCGGCTTGGTCAACGTGATGTCGACCGGCCCGGCGAGCGGCGAGAGGTGGGTGACGGCCTCGCCGTAGGAGGCGTCGTTCTCGTTGTCGTCGAGCTGCTGCTCGCCCGCCCAGATCGACTCGGTGCCGTAGGGGAAGACCGCGTAGCCGCTCCACGCGCCGGTCGCGCCGACGTGGAAGGTGGCGCCGGTCTCATAGTCGTAGTCTTCGGCGTCGGTGTCGCCGAACGGGTCGTCGGTGTCGCCCGTCGTCGCAGGCAGGACGCCGGTCTTGACGTTGAACAGCTCGACGTCCTCGCCGGGGGTGCCGGTGCCGGAGAACTTCACGACGTTGCCGGTGGTGCCGAGGCCGAGGGGCAGCGGAGCGACCGAGTAGGTGGTCACCGAGGGGGCGACGAGGGTCGGCGCCACGCTGGTCGGGGCGGCGAACTCGACGTCGACGTAGACGTCGTCGAAGTCGGTGTTGCCGTGCGAGCCGTAGACGTCGAGCTCGTCCTCGTAGGGGCCGTCGGCGGGCAGGCTGATCGGGATGCTGAAGGTGGTGGCCGTCGTGGTCAACGTGGCGAGCGGGTCGCCGTCCTGGTCGTCGATCTCGAGGTCGGAGCCGATCGGGGCCGTTCCCGTGACGTCGAAGTCACGAGAGTCGAGCTGGTTCGGCGTGATCGTGTCGGAGTCCGGGTCCTCCGGAGTCGGGAAGGTGACCGTCAGGGTCGTCGGAGCCTTGGCGGCTGCGTGCGTCACCGGCTCAGGCGCGGCGGTCGGCGTCGCGACGGGTGTCGCCGACGCGGTCGTCGCCGGGGCGGGTGTCGCCGGGGCGGTCGTCGCCGGGGAGGTCGTCGCCGGGGAGGTCGCGGTCGGCGCGGCAGTCGACGCGGCGGGGCTCGTCGGCGTCACGGCAGGCGTGCTCGTCGCCCCCGCGGTGGCAGTCGGCGCGGACGACGTCGTCGCGGTCGCCGTGTCGGCGAGGGCGGGAGCGGCGACGAGGGCGCTGCCGCCCAGGCCGATGAGCACGACGGCGGGGACGGCGACGGCCGCCCGCCAGGCAGAGTTCTTCTTGGTCACGAGAGTCGGGTCTTTCGGGCGTGAGTCGGTGAGACGTCGATGCCCTGACCCACCCCCGGAGCACCGTCGACCGCCCAGTGATCGTGGTCGGTCTGAGGACAGTAGCACCCTGGGGGCCCCTCTGGAGGTCCAGATCCGTACCCCAATCGGGGCACGGTTTCAGGCGATTCGGGCTAGACCCTCGCGGCCGGCGTGCGCGCAATGCCTAGGCATTGCGCGCACGCCGCCGGAGAGGGTCTGGGCCGCCGGCGAGGCTCAGGCGGTGAGGGCGGCGGCGAGGCCCCGGGCGACAGGAGCGAGGGCCGGGGCGACGAACCCGACCAGGGGGCCTCGGCCGATGCCGGCCCGGGCCCACGCGACCGTCGCCGCGCCCCCGGCAGCGAGGAGCGTGGACGCCGCGACCTGCGGCCACGTGGCATCCTGCGCCTGTTGGAGGCGTTCGGCGAGATAGCTCGCGACCAGGGTCTGCTGCGTGACGAAGCGAGCGGCGCCGGATGCCACGAGGTCGTCGCCGAGGCGCATCGCCTCACCCTGCGACAGCGCCCAGGGCACGCCGTTGTCGGGGTGCTCACGGGCGACGGCGACGAGTGCGGCCTCGACGGCGGCCACCGGCGGCCGCGCGGACGCCTCGCGCAAGGCCGCGGGAATTCCGGCGAGGGTCGCGTCGAGGTCGAGCCAGAGCAGGTCGGCCTTGCCGCCGAAGTAGTTGAAGAAGGTGGCGCGGCTGACACCGGCTCGCCCGGCGATCTGGTCGACGGTGGTACCGGCGTAGCCGTTCTCGAGAAAGAGCTCGCTTGCGGCGTCGGCCAGGATCTCGGCGGACGACCGACGGGGGCGGCCGCTGCGCGCGGGGGCAGTGGATGTCACGACACCATCTTCTCGGTTAGACTCGTTCGGCACTTACTGTACCGAGTCTAGATACTGCACTGGAGCCACATGCGCACCCGCCTCCTCCCCCTCGCCGCCCTCGCTGCGGTGAGCGCCCTCGTCCTCGCCGGCTGCACCTCGGGAGGCGGGGCCGCGACCGGTGGCGCGAGCGCGGGCAAGCCCGTCACAGGCGGCACCCTCACCTACGCCACCGGCGACGCCGAGCCCACCTGCCTCGACCCGCACGTCGGCGGCAACTACCCGCAGGCACTCGTGGCGTCGCAGTATCTCGAGCAGCTGGTCTCGAAAGACACCAACGGTGACATCGTGCCCTGGCTCGCGACCTCGTGGGCGCAGTCGTCGAACGGTCTCACGTGGACCTTCACCCTGAAGAAGGGCGTGAAGTTCACCGACGGCACACCCTTCGACGCGGCGGCCGTCGTTGCGAACATGAACGCGGTCAAGGACCCGAAGACCCTCTCGTCGACCGGCTACCTCGCGCTCGGCAAGGTCAAGCAGACCGTCGCCGTGTCGACCGACAAGGTCCAATTCGACCTCAGCTCGCCCGACAGCGACCTGCTCGACTCGCTGACACAGCCGTGGCTCGCGATCGAGTCGCCGACGGCGCTCAAGCGGTCGATGGCCGTCAACTGCGACTCCCCCGTCGGCACCGGCCCGTTCGAGGTGACGAAGTGGGTCAAGCAGCAGGCCATCACGATGGTGCGGAACCCGCACTACACGTCGTCCGTGCACGACGCCGCCCACACCGGCGAGCCCTACCTGTCGAAGATCGTCTGGCGCTTCATCCCCGACTCCGCCACCCGCTATGCCGCCCTCCAGTCGGGCGAGGTCGACGTGATCGACAACGCCCAACCCGACTCGCTCGTCGCCGCCGCCAAGAGCTCGACGATCAAGGCGATCGACGCCCCGCGCCCCGGCGCCTCCGACCGCATCGAGCTGAATTCGTCCCAGGCCCCGTTCAACGACGAGAAGGTGCGCCAGGCGTTCATCACCGGCGTCGACGTCGACGCCGGCATCAAGAGCCTCTTCTTCGGCACCGCCAAGCGCTCGTACTCGCTGCTGTCGAGCGTCGAGCAGGACGGCTACTCCGACAAGTCGCTCTTCACGGTGAACACGACGAAGGCGAACAAGCTGCTCGACGAGGCTGGTTGGACGAAGCGCGACGCCGCGGGCTACCGCGAGAAGGACGGCAAGCAGCTCACGGTCCGCTTCCCGGTCAGCACCAACCAGTCCATCCCCGCCGAGATCTCGGTCTTCACGCAGATCCAGGAGGAGGCGAAGAAGCTCGGCTTCGACGTCGAGATCAGCCAGCTCGACCTCGCCTCCTGGTACGGCGCTCTCGCCGCGCACAAGTACGAGCTCGTCGACGCGCCGTACACGAAGGTCGGGCCGGGCGTGCTCGACATCCTGTACAACTCGTCGGGCATCACCCCGGCGCCGAGTGGCTACTTCGCCAACAACGCGCAGGTCGACGACCCGAAGCTCGACGCGATCCTGACCAAGGCGGGCGAGGAGTCGAACGCTTCGACCCGGCAGGATCTCTACGACCAGGCCCAGAAGATCGTGCTCGGCGGCTATTACGTGCTGCCGCTCTACGACCAGCAGAACCACTTCCTCTACCGCACGAGCGTGCACGGTCTCCGGGCCTTCCCGTCGGTATCGACGCCGAGCCTGTACGACGCCTGGCTGCAGAAGTGACCGCGGCCGGGCTGCCGGCCTCCTCTGCCGGGTCGCGCAGTGGCGCCCGGTGGGTCGGCGTGGCCCGGTGGCTCGGCGTGCGAGTGCTCGGGGCGATCGTCGTGCTCTGGGCCGTCGCCACGCTGATCTTCTTCGCCATCCGGCTTGTGCCGGGCGACCCGGCGCAGGCCATCCTCGGCGGCCCCGGGTCGCAGGCGTCCGCGGCCTCCCTCCGGCTGGTGCGCGAGCAGTACGGCCTCGACAAGCCGCTCGTCGTCCAGTACTTCCTGCAGCTCGGGCACCTCGCGGGCGGCGACCTCGGCACCTCCTATTCGCTGAAGCAGAGCGTGGCGAGCGTGCTGGCGGCCCAGGTGCCGCCGACACTCACGCTGGCCGCCGTCTCGCTGGCGGTCGCCTGGCTGCTGGCGCTCCTGCTCGCGTGGTGGTCGTCGCGCGGCGGCCGAGTCGCCGCGGCCGTCGGCTCGAGCCTCGGCGTGATCGCGTCGGCGGTGCCGCAGTTCTTGCTGGCGAGCGTGCTGATCGTGATCTTCTCGACGCAGCTGGGCTGGCTGCCGCCGGTCAGCACCGGCGGGGTGGCCGGCATCGTCCTGCCGGTCGTGACGCTGGCGATCCCCGTGGCCGGATTCCTCGGGCAGGTCACCCGCGACTCGCTGCTCGATGCCGCTGCGGCGCCGTTCGCCCTGTCGGCTCGGGCGCGCGGCGAAAGCGACACCGGAGTCTTCGGTCGCCACCTCCTCCGTCATGCCGCACTGCCGGGCCTGGCGCTGTCCGGCTGGGCGTTCGGCTCGCTGCTGAGCGGCGCCGTCGTCGTCGAATCCGTGTTCGCGCGGCCCGGTCTCGGCCGCACCCTCCTCCAGGCGGTCACCCTCCGCGACATCCCTCTGGTGACCGGGGTCGCTCTCGTGTCCGCCCTCGCCTACGTGGTGGTGGTCGCCCTGGGCGACCTGGCCGAGAAGGCCGTCGACCCGCGGGGGCGCGCGGCATGACGGTGCTGCCCACGCTGCCGACGACCGACGCCCGCGCAGCTCGGCCCGGTGCCCCCGATCCTGACGGCCGCAGGATCTCGTCGGCGAGGCGACGCTGGCCACTGACGGTCGTCGAGACGGTCGCCGCCGCGACCGTGCTGCTCATCGTCGTCGCGGCGCTGGCCCCGGGGCTGCTCGCGCCGCGGGACCCGCTCGCGATCGACCCCGCCTCCGCCTTCCAGGCCCCGTCGCTCGCTCACGTCTTCGGCACCGACGACTCGGGGCGCGACCTCTACACGCGAGTGGTGCACGGAGCCGGGGCGTCGCTGCTGATCGGCATCGCAGCCACCGTCATCGGAACGGCGCTCGGGCTGCTGCTCGGCACGGCGGCCGGCATCGGGCGTCGGGTCACCGACGTCGCCGTGGGGCGCCTGCTCGAGGTGCTGTTCGCGCTGCCGGGGCTGTTGCTCGCGCTCGTGATCATCGCATTCACCGGGCCGGGGCCGATCCCGGCCACGATCGCCGTGGGGCTGGCGACGGCGCCGGGCTACGCGCGCATCTTTCGCACACAGATCCGTCGCGTGCGCTCGTCGGAGATGGTCGAGGCGGCCAGGGTGCTCGGGCGGTCGCCGCGCGTGCTGCTGTTCCGTCACATCCTGCCGAACGCGCTCGCGCCGGTGCTCGTGCTCGCCACGCTCGGGGTCGGCCAGGCCGTCGTCTGGGCGTCGTCGCTGAGCTACCTCGGGCTCGGGTCGCCGCCGCCGGCGCCCGAATGGGGTGCGATGCTCGAGGCCGGGCGAACGTATCTCGGGGTGGCGTGGTGGATGACGGTCTTCCCCGGCATCGCCATCGTGCTCACCGCCGCCTCGACCACTGTGCTCGGCCGCGCCCTCACCCGGCGGGCTCCCCGATGACCGCGGTACGCCCCGCGGTACGCCCCGCGGTACGCCCCGCGGAGGCCGGTGAGTGGCACTTTCGTGCGGCTTTTCGGCGCTCATCCCGCACGAACATGCCACTCACCTCGCTCGGGCCGGAGGGTGGGCGATGAGCGCGCGCGGTGAGTGGGCACAAACGGCAAAGAATCGGGGCGGAAGCCTCGCTTTCTGCCCACTCGGCAGCCGGGGAGGAGCCCTGTGATCGGCAGCAGCAGCAGCAGCAGCAGCAGCAGCAGCAGGATCGTCGTGGAAGGGCTAAGCGTGGCGTTCGGCGGCGTCAGCGCGGTGCGCGACGTGTCGTTCACGCTGGGCGCGGGCGAGTGCGTGGCGCTCGTCGGCGAGTCGGGGTCGGGCAAGAGCGTCACCGCGCGGGCACTGCTGGGGCTCGCCGGCGGCAGCGTCACCGCAGCGGCGCTGAGGCTCGACGACGACGACCTGCTGCAGCTGTCCGGCCGTGCGTGGCGGCGCATCCGCGGGCCCCGCATCGGCCTCGTGCTGCAGGACGCCCTCGTGTCGCTCGATCCGCTGCGGCCCATCGGGCGGGAGATCGACGACGCTCTGCGCCTTCACACCCGCCTCACGGCAGCGGAGCGCCGCGCCCGCGTGCTCGACGTGCTCGCCGAGGTGGGCATGCCGGATCCTGCGACCCGTCGGGGCCAGCGCTCGGGCGAGCTCTCGGGAGGCCTGCGTCAGCGCGCCCTCATCGCCGCCGCTCTGGCCCTTCGGCCCGGCGTGATCATCGCCGACGAGCCGACCACGGCCCTCGACGCCGAGGTGCAGCGGCAGGTCGTCGACCGGCTCGCCACCCTGCGCGACGAGGGCGCCGCCGTGCTCGCCATCAGCCACGATCTCGGCGCGGTGCGGCGCCTGGCCGACCGCGTGGTGGTGATGCGTGACGGGCGGGTCGTCGAACAGGGGCCGACCGCGGCGATCCTCGATTCGCCCGCCGACCCGTACACGCGGGGGCTCGTCGCGGCCCTGCCCGCGGGCAAGCCTCGTGGTACGCGCCTCTCGGCCGTCGGCAATTCAGGTCAGAGGGTGGTCGCGAGGTCGAATTCGGATGCGAATCGGGCGCCGAGCCTGAATAACCAACCGCCCGTCCTCCGAGCGCGAGGCCTCACCCGCCGGTTCGCAGGACGCGGCAACACGACGCTCGCGGTCGACGACGTCTCGCTCGACCTGCACCCCGGCGAGACGCTCGGCCTCGTCGGGGCCTCCGGCTCGGGCAAGACCACCGTGGCCCGGCTGCTGCTCGGCCTCGACACCCCCGACGCGGGCACCGTCGAGCTGCGCGGCGAGCCGTGGAACCCCCTACCCGAGCGAGAACGCCGGGCGAGACGACACCACCTCGGCGCGATCTACCAGGATGCCCTCAGCTCGTTCGACCCCCGCATGACGGTGGGCAGGATCCTGGTCGATGCGCTCAGCGACGGGCGCGCCACGCGGGTGGGCGGCCGGGCCGCAGACGTGCGGCAGCTGCTCGCCGACGTCGGTCTCTCGGCCGACATCGCCGAGCGCTACCCGCGGACGCTCTCGGGCGGTCAGCGCCAGCGCGTGGCGATCGCCCGCGCCCTCGCGCCGCGCCCCGACGTGATCGTGTGCGACGAGCCGGTGTCGTCACTGGACGTGACGGTGCAGGCGCAGGTGCTCGACCTGCTCGACGAGCTGCAGCGCGAGCACGGGCTCGCCTATCTCTTCATCACGCACGACCTCGACGTGGTGCGGCACCAGAGCGACCGGGTCGCTGTGATGCGCGCCGGGCGGATCGTCGAGCAGGCGCCGGCCGAGCAGCTCTTCACGGCACCGCAGCACGACTACACGCGGGCGCTGCTCGCCGCCTCTGCGGGCTCCTGACCGTCGACCGACGGCTGCACGATGTCGATCGGCCCCGACTGTGCGAACTCCACCGCCCAGTCCGACTGCGCGACCTCGCTCGACTCGTCGGCGTAGGCCTCGATGAGCTCCTGCGCCTCCTCGTCGGTCGCGACCGACGGCCCCGACCCGAGCAGCGGCACGTTCGCCGTCTCCTTCGTGAACCACACCGACACGAGCCCGATCACGGCGGCGATCATCAGATAGAACGCCGGGATGTCATTCGCCCACGCGAACCCGCTGCGATGCGCCCACGCGACGAGCGCCTCGGTGGCGAGCGGCGTCGTGCCGCCGAAGAGCGACACCGACACGTTGAACGCGATCGCCAGGGCTCCGTAGCGGATGATCGTCGGGAAGAGCGCCGGCAGCGTCGAGGGCATCGTCGACGTGAACGTGACGAGCACCAGGCCCAGGATCAAGAGGCCCACGAACACGAGGAAGGTCGAGTCGGTCTGCACCAGCTTGAGCGCCGGCCAGGACAGGAACAGGAAACCGAGGCACCCCGCGAACAGCACCGGACGTCGGCCGAAACGGTCGGACAGTCGGCCGCCGAGCGAGATGACGGCCATCATCAGCACCATGACCACGATCACCAGGATCAGCCCGTTGGTCGCGTCACGCCCGAGGGTGGTCGTGAGGTAGGTCGGCATGTACGACAGCAGCATGTAGTCGGTCACGTTGAAGACGAGCACCAGCCCGATGCAGATCAGCAGCGCGCGCCAGTTCTCGGCGAAGAGGCGGACGAGGGGCAGCTTGACCGCTTCGCGTGACGCGGCCAGCTCTTGCTGCCGGGCGAACGCGGGGGTCTCTTCGAGCTTCAGGCGAAGGTACAGCCCGACGATGCCGAGCGGGCCTGCGACGAGGAAGGGAATGCGCCAGCCCCAGGAGAGCAGGGTGTCTTCGGGCATCGCGAACTGCAGGATCGTGACGAGCGACGCCCCGAGCACATAGCCGCCGAGGGTGCCGAACTCGAGGAAGGAGCCCATGAAGCCGCGGCGCTTGTCGGGTGAGTACTCGGCGATGAAGGTCGCCGCCCCGCCGTACTCCCCGCCGGTCGAGAAGCCCTGCACGAGGCGGGCGAGCAGCAGGAGCATCGGCGACCAGATGCCGATCGTGTTGAAGTCGGGCAGGAACCCGATGGCGAAGGTGCCGGCGGCCATCATGATCATCGTGACGGCGAGCACCTTCTGGCGGCCGATGCGGTCGCCGAGTGGCCCGAAGACGGCGCCGCCGATGGGACGGACGACGAACGCCGCCGTGAACGTGGCGAAGGTCAGGATCACGCTCAGGGTCGGGTTCAGGTCGGGGTAGAAGACCTTCGCCAAGGTCGTGGTGAGGTAGGCGAAGACACCGAAGTCGAACCACTCCATCCCGTTTCCCAGTGCGGCCGCAGCGACCGCTCGTTTCAACAGGGACTCTTCGACGACCGTCACGTCGTCGCTCGTCAGACTTCTGCGCATAAAAAATTCACTCCGGTTTCGTGACAAAAAACTCCACGAGCTTACCAGATGGCCAAAATGTCAGTGGACCCGTACCGTAGAGCAAGCCTGGGGAATGCCACGGGGCGTCATCTGATTTGGCTCTGAGTGTCGTCTCGTGAAGCATGGTCGACCGATCCGCACAGCACTTGAGTCAGGGGCTCCACATGAATAGATTCGTCCGCGCCGGGGCAGTGGCAGTCGCCGCCGCACTCCTCATCACCGGGTGCACGTCGCACTCGACCACCTCGAGCAGCACCGGGTCGTCGAAAGGCGGCACGCTCACGATCCTGTCCGACCAGAACCAGATCAGCCTCGACCCGGCCAAGAGCCAGGGTCTCGCGATCACCTCGCTCGGCCTGGTCTTCCGCCGCCTGACCACGTGGAAGATCGTTCCAGGCAAAGACCCGAAGGTCGTGCCCGACCTCGCGACGAACACCGGCACCCCGAGCGACGGCGGCAAGACCTGGACATACACGCTGAAGAGCGGCGTGAAGTACGCCGACGGCGACCCCATCACCACGGCCGACATCAAGTACGGCATCGAGCGCTCGTTCGCCCCGGCTCTCGCCGGCGGCCTGAGCTACCACAAGACGCTCCTCGTCGGCGGCTCGGCCTACACCGGCCCCTACTCGGGCAAAGACCTCTCGTCGATCGAGACCCCGAACGCCAAGACGATCGTCTTCCATCTGAACAGCGCCTACGGCGACTGGCCGTGGATCGCCTCGATGCCCGCGTTCTCGCCGGTGCCGAAGGCCAAGGACACCGACCCCGCGACCTACGGCAACGACCCGGAGGCGTCCGGGCCGTACCAGGTCGCCTCCTTCCAGCAGGGCACCGCGATCACGCTGAAGCGCAACCCGAACTGGAGCGCGAAGACCGACTCGATCCGCACCGCCGGCCCCGACAAGATCGTGCTCGGCATGAACGACAGCACGTCGACCACCACGCAGAGCCTCATCGCCGACTCCGGCTCGGCGAAGGACAGCTTCGGCGCCAGCTATCTCGGCGCCGCCGACCTCGCCCAGGTGAAGGCCAACCCGGACGCCGCGAAGCGCCTCTCGACAAGCAAGGCCGGCCCGCTCACCTATCTCGCGATCAACACTCAGAAGGGCGCGCTGAAAGACCTGAAGGTGCGCCAGGCTCTCGAATACGCGGTCGACCGCAAGTCGTACCTGATCGCATCCGGCGGCCCCCAGGCGGGCGAAGACGCGTCGACCCTCATCACGCCCGGCATCGCCGGCCGCAAGGCGTACAACCTCTACCCCGCAGGAGCCGACGGCGACGTCACCAAGGCCAAGTCGCTCCTCAAGTCGGCGGGTCAGTCGAGCGGACTCTCGCTCACGCTGCTCACGCAGAACGACACCTCGTCGCTCGCCCAGGCCCAGGCCCTCCAGCAGGGCATCGAGCGCGCCGGCATCAAGGTGACGCTGAAGCCCGAAGACCCGACGTCGTTCTACACCGACGCCACGGCGAACACGGCGAACTACGACCTGGCCCTGTACAGCTGGCAGCCCGACTTCCCCAGCGCGAACTCGAGCATCCAGCCGCTGTTCGCGTCCAGCGAGATCGGCAACGGCGGCAACAACGTGTCGCGCTACTCGAGCCCGGCCGTCGACAAGCTGATCGACCAGGCCACGGCGACGGTCGACGAGACCGACGCCCAGGCGCTCTGGGCCCAGGCCGACAAGCGCATCATGCAAGACGCGCCGGTCGTTCCGCTCACCTACGCCAAGCAGTCGTTCTTGCGCGGCTCGGGCGTGCAGAACTTCGGCATCGCGTCGTTCCCGGCCTACCCGAACTACCTCACCCTCTCGCTCCAGCAGTGACGACAGCACCAGCCCCGACCGGCGACGCCCCCGTCGTCCTGACCGCGCGTGATCTCGAGATCTCGTTCGCGGCAGCGTCCGGGGGCGTTCGCCCGGTCGTCCACGGCATCGGCTTCGAGCTGCGTCGCGGCCGCACGCTGGCCCTGGTCGGCGAGTCGGGGTCGGGCAAGAGCGTCACGGCCATGTCGCTGCTCGGGCTGCTGCCGCCGTCGGCTTCGGTGTCGGGCAGCATCCGGCTCGGCGACGACGAGCTCGTGGGTGCGCCGACGGCCCTGCTGCGGCAGGTGCGGGGCGGGCGGATCGGGACGATCTTCCAAGAGCCGATGAGCGCGTTCAACCCGGTGCTGCCGATCGGCTGGCAGATCACCGAGGCCCTCAGGGCACACGGCCGCGGCGGCTCGCACGACGCAGCTCGAGACCGGGTGACGGCGTTGCTCGAGAGCGTCGGCCTGCCCGACCCCGAGCGGGTACGCCGCGCCTTCCCGCACGAGCTCTCGGGCGGCCAGCTGCAGCGCGCCATGATCGCGATGGCGCTCTCGGGCGACCCCGAGATCCTGATCGCCGACGAGCCGACGACCGCGCTCGACGTGACCGTGCAGGCGGGCATCCTCGACCTGCTGCGGAGCGTCCGCGAGCGCTTCGGCACCGCCATCCTCCTGATCACCCACGACATGGGTGTCGTCGCCGACCTCGCCGACGACGTCATCGTCATGCGAGAGGGCTCGATCGTCGAGCGCGCGGACGTCATCGGCCTCTTCGCGAGCCCGCAGGCCGACTACACGCGAGCCCTGCTCGACGCCGTGCCGACCCTCGCCCCGCTCGACCTCGAGGGGGCGAGCACCAGCCGCACCACCGCCGAGGGGGCGCAGGATCCGCGCGGCCTCTCCCCCCGTGAGGCCTCGACGGCGACCCCCGCCGCCCTCCTCGACGCCGTCGACATCTCGTACGGCTCGAGGCGGGGCTCCTCGGCCAACGCCGTCGACGGAGTGTCGCTCACCGTTCCGGCCGGCCGGATCGTCGGGCTCGTCGGCGAATCCGGTTCGGGCAAGTCGACCATCGGCCGGGCCCTTGCCGGGCTCGTCTCGCCGCACGCCGGGCGAGTGCTCGTCGGCGGCACCGACCTCACGCGAGCATCGAGGCGGGATCTGCGGAAGGTGCGGGCCTCGATCGGCTACGTCTTCCAAGATCCTGCGTCGTCTCTCAACCCCCGCTCGTCGATCGGCGACAGCATCGCCGAGCCGCTGCGCCTGCACTCCCCCCTCGACGCGGCTGGCCGCAGCGCCCGCGTGCGCGAGCTGCTCGACGCCGTGCAGCTGCCCCGCGACGTCGAGGGCCGCTTCCAGCACGAGCTCTCGGGCGGCCAACGGCAGCGCGTCGCGATCGCCCGCGCCATCGCACTGCAGCCCGCGCTGCTGATCGCCGACGAGCCGACGAGCGCCCTCGACGTCTCGGTGCAGGCGCGCGTGCTCGACCTCTTGCGCGAGCTGCAGCGCGACCTCGGCTTCGCCTGCCTCTTCATCAGCCACGACCTCGCCGTCGTCGGCGACCTCGCCGACGAGGTCGCGGTCATGCACCGCGGGCGCATCGTCGAGCGCGGGCCGACGGACGACGTGCTGCGCCGACCGCAGGACGCCTACACGCGGCGACTGCTGGCGGCGGCCCCGGTCGCAGACCCTGACGCCCAGCGCGTTCGGCGCGAAGCGTGGCGCGAGCTGACCCCTGATCCTGCCGTCGCAGACGCCGCTCTGCCGGGCACCGCCCCGGGGGCCGCCGCATGAGCACCGACATCACCGTGCAGGACACCCCGGTCGACTCGTCGCGCGGATTCCGCGGCCTGGCCCGCCGTGTCGGGCGCGACCACTGGGCGGCGGCGGGCGCCATCATCATCGTGGTCATCGTGCTCGCGGCGATCCTGGCGAATGTGCTCTCGTCGATCACCGGGCAGGACCCCTACAAGTACCACCTGTCGACGCTCAGCGACTCCGGCGTGCCGCTCGGCGCGTTCGGCGGCATCTCGCCCACGCACTGGTTCGGCGTCGAGCCGTCGACCGGGCGCGACCTCTTCGCCATCGTCGTCTACGGCGCGCGCACCTCGCTGCTCGTCAGCATCTCGGCGACCGTGCTGGCCGTCGTGGTCGGGGTCGTCGTCGGCGTCACCACCGGGTTCTTCGGCGGCTGGTACGACCGCGTGATGAGCCGCTTCGTCGACGTGCTGTTCGGCTTCCCCAGCCTCGTCTTCATGATCTCGCTCACCGCCATCGTGCCGACCGCCTTCCCCAAGACCCTCCTCTTGGTGCTGGTGATCGGCTTCTTCGGCTGGCCGTCGATCGCGCGCGTGGTGCGCGGGCAGGTGCTGTCGCTCCGCGAACGCACCTTCGTCGTGGCCTCCACCGCGATGGGGGCCGGGCCCTGGCACGTGATCCTGCGCCAGGTCGTGCCCAACGTGTCGGCGACGATCGTGGTGTTCGCGACGATCTCGATCCCAAGCATGATCGGCGTCGAGGCCGCGCTCTCCTTCCTCGGCGTCGGGGTGCCGCCGCCCACGCCGTCGTGGGGCCGCACCATCGGGAACGCCATCCAGTGGGTGCAGACCGACCCGATGTACCTCGTCTTCCCCGGCCTTGCGCTCTTCCTCGTGACGCTGGCCTTCAACGTGCTGGGCGACGGGCTGCGCGACGCCCTCGACCCCCGCCGCCGTCAGGGAGGCCAGAGATGAGAACCGCTCGCTTCATCGCCTTCCGGCTGCTCGCCATGATCGTCGTGCTGCTCGTCATCGCCGCGATCACGTACGCGATCTTCTACCTGCTTCCGACCAACCCCGCGCGCCTCAGCTGCGGCAAGCCCTGCACCCCCGAGAACCTCGCCCGGGTCAAGGCGTACCTCGGCTACGACCTGCCCTGGTGGCAGCAGTTCGGCGAATACCTGCGCGGGGTCGTCGCCGGGCGCACCTACGGCTCGGGGGCGTCGGCCGTCGTCTGCGGGGCGCCGTGCTTCGGCTACTCGTTCCAGCTGAACGACACCGTCACCGACCTCATCGTGCAGCGGCTGCCCGTCACCGCGTCGATCGCCATCGGGGCGGCCATCGTCTGGCTCGTCTTCGGCGTCGCCGGCGGCGTCGTGTCGGCCCTCCGCCGCGGCACCCTGCTCGACCGCGGCATCATGACCATCGCCATCGCGGGGTGTCGGCGCCGGCATACCTGGTGGGCCTCCTCGCGATCCTGCTGTTCGGGTTCACCTGGAAGATCCTGCCCACCAGCGGCTACATCGCGTTCGGCGACGACCCCGTCGGCTGGTTCTCGCACCTCGTGCTGCCGTGGCTGACGCTGGCGTTCATCAGCGGCGCGATCTACGCGCGACTCACTCGCGGGCAGATGCTCGAGGTGATGAGCGAGGACTACATCCGCACCGCGCGCGCGAAGGGCCTCGGCGAGACGCGCGTCGTCGTGCGGCACGGGCTGCGCAACGCGCTGATCCCCGTGGTGACGATCTTCGGGCTCGACCTGGGGTCGCTGCTCGGCGGCGCCGTCATCACCGAGAAGGTCTTCTCGATGCAAGGCCTCGGCTCGCTGTTGATCAACGCGGTCGAGACGCTCGATCTGCAGGTCGTCGTCGGTTTCACCCTCTTCGCAGCCTTCCTCATCGTGCTCGCCAACTTCGTCGTCGACCTGGTCTACGGGCTGATCGACCCGCGCGTGACGGCTCGGGTGTGAGCATGGCGTCTCTCGGGGGCCCGGAGGCTCTCGCCCTCGGTCGGCGCGCCTGGCGGCTGACGCTCGTCGGCACGATGGTGTCGTCGCTCGGCTCGGGCCTCACGCTGCCCTTCCTCTTCGTCTACCTGCACGGGGTGCGAGACCTGACCCTGCCGCTGGCCGGCACGATCGTGGCGGTGGGCGCGGTCGCCGCGTTCGCGCTGGCGCCGGTGAGCGGCGCACTGGGCGACAGGATCGGGCTGGGTCGGCTACTGCTCATCGGCCTCCTGATGCAGGCGCTCGGCACCGCCCTTCTCGCCGTGCCGAGCGGCGCCCCGGAGGCGTTCGTCGCCGTGGCGCTCGAGTCGGGCGGCGCGGCCGTCACCTACCCGACGCTGAACGGTCTCGTCGCGCACCAGCTGCCACCGGCCGAGCGGCCGCACGCGTTCGCGCTGCGGTTCGGGGTGCTGAACGCCGGCATCGGGCTCGGCGGGCTCATCTCGGGGCTGTTCGTGTCGGTGCAGCACCCGGCGACGTTCCAGGTCGTCTATCTGCTCGACGCCGTGTCGACGCTGGTGGTGGTCGGGATCGTGTTCTTCGGGATGCGGCACAGCCCGGGGTATCGGGCCGATCGCCCTGCCGCCGCTGCTGCTTCGGCCGCCGCCGGCGAGGGCGCCAGCGCGGGGTCGGGGTCGGGGTCGGGCGACCGTGCTCGTCGGCGCGGTTACGGTGCCGTGCTCACCGACCGGGTCTTCGTGGCCTTCCTGGCCCTCAACTTCCTGCTCTACCTGTTCGGCTACGCGCAGCTCAACGGGCCGTGGGCCTCCTACGCGACCGGCGTTGTCGGTGCGAGCCCCCGCGTCGTCGGCATCGGCTTCGCGGCCAACACCGCCGTGATCGTC
This sequence comes from Frondihabitans sp. PAMC 28766, assembly GCF_001577365.1. Lineage (NCBI taxonomy): Bacteria > Bacillati > Actinomycetota > Actinomycetes > Micrococcales > Microbacteriaceae > Frondihabitans > Frondihabitans sp. PAMC 28766. The sequence continues at coordinate 2,071,923 of NZ_CP014513.1, read as the reverse complement.
GTGTGTCAGCTCTTCGTCTCGCGGCTCACGAAGCGGTGGCGCCGCAGCCGGCTGCTGCTGATCGCGGGGCTGATCTGGACGGCCGCGTGGGGCATCTCGCTGCTCGCCCACCTGCCGATCCTGCACGGGTTCGGCGCCGCGGTCGCTCTGGCTCTGTCGCTCGGAGTCTTCGGCCTCGGCGAGACCCTCTTCGCCCCGCTCGAGGGCGGCCTGCCGAACGAGCTCGCGCCCGAAGACCTGCGCAGCCGGTACAACGCCCTCGCCTTCACGATGTCGTCGGTCGCCGGCTTCGTCGGGCCGCCGCTCGCCGGCGTGCTGCTCGGCAGTCGGGTGCCCGCGTCGTGGGCGCTCGTGATGACGCTCGGCATGGGCGTCACCGCGCTCGGGGCGATCGTGCTGGGGCGGGTGTTGCCGACGGCGGTCGATCGGCCCACGGTCGCCGTCGCGTCGGGCGAGCCTGCGGCCTGAGCCGCGCCCGCGGCGCCTTCCGTTGCGCCGCGCACCGCGGTGCCCGTGCCCGAGTGCCGGACTAGCCGCCGCGACGCGTCGCGGAGCGCCGTCCGATCCGGGGGCAAACCGGCGCCCGGCTCCGCTACTGCGCGGGCAAAGCGGCCTCGACGCTCGCCGACTGGGCTTCAGCGCGTCGCGTGACCAACCAGGTGCCGCACGCGACACTCACGACGACGATGGCCGCGAGCAGGATGCCATACGGCACGACTGCCACGAGCACCGCCCCGAGCGCTATGGAGACCGTCTGCGGCACACTCGTCGCCGTGTCGAAGGCCGCGAAGACACGCCCCTGCAACGCCGCCGGGGTGAGCCGCTTCGCGCGGGTCGAGGTGCCGGGCGGCTGCCCGGAGCCGCCGCGTCGCCGCCCTGCCGCTTCTGAAAGCGACAAGCGCACGCGGTTGTCGCGCCGCACTTGTCGCTTTCGGGAGCCACGAGTCGGGAGCAGCGATAGTTTTGACCGAACGGCTCCACGGTGATCAGACCGGGCCGCCGAGTGGACCGGGGGACACATGTCACGCCAGAGAAGTCTCGTCACGTCGAGCGCCGTCGTCGCTGCATCCCTCGCCCTCGCCTTGGCATCCTGCAGCACCCACTCCGACCCTCCCGGCCCCGTCCGCAGTGACGCGGTGAGCATCTCGACTCCGACCACGCCGTCGCAGGTGCGCACCCCGGCGGCGACGCCCACGCCGGCGCCCTCCTTCGACGTCGCCCACGATCGCGGGCCGGCCTCTGGGGCGACAGGCACGGTCGTCACGAACGCCGAGGGCGTCCCCACCAGCTACACCGTCGCCAGCGGCGACACGCAGGGCGATATCTGCCACCGTCTCGGCGTGCGCTGGTGGCAGCTGAAATCGGGAGGCCAGTTCCTCGGCACCTACCCCGACCTGACCGTCGGCGAGGTGATCGACGTCGTCGACATGCCCGAGTCGGCTGCCGGCGACGTCTCGTCGAACAATGCGCTCTGCTGAGCCTGGCTGCGTCGCGGCAACACCCTGCGCTTCGGCCGAGGTCCCAGCGCCGCGGCGCTGGGAGGTCGCCCGAAAGATAGGGTGTCGCAGATGCCGGGCCGACCGCTCAGGCCGAGACGTCGCCGCGGTAGGCTCCGTCGGCTGTGCCCTTCGACTCGATGTACTCCTTGAAGTTCTGCAGGTCTTTCTTGATGGCGTGGTTGTCGGCGCCGAGAGTCGAGCCGACCTTCTCGAGGAAGCCCTGGGGCTCCCAGTCGAGCTGCACGGTGAGACGCGTCTCGGTGTCGGAGAGCTTGTGGAAGGTGATGACGCCGGCGTGGTCGACCTCGCCGCCGGTGGAATTCCACGCGACGCGCTCGTCGGGGTGCTGCTCGGTGATCTGCGCCTCGAACGTCTTCTCGACCGGGCCCACCTTGACCGTCCACACGGTGAGGATCTCGGTGACCTGCTTGATCGACTCGACCTCGTCGAGGAATTTCGGGAACTCTTCGAACTGAGTCCACTGGTTGTAGGCGACGGATACGGGGACGTTCACGTCGATGGTCTCGATGGCCTGTGCCATGGGGTGCTCCTTCGCTCTTCACGCGAGCGCGAGAACCGCGCTTCGCGACCGGCGCGAAACGCGCCGGAGTCGCACGGTAGGTCGATGCGACCGTGCGTGCGCGGTCTCGTCGGCATGCACGGGCAGTTGGCAGGAGGCCGTCCCCCGTCGTGCGCGCTCGACCCTCTACGCCTCGAAGGCTGACGGGTCGCTCAGCCTGAACGGCCGCTCGGCCCGACGCACCATCGGCCTGAAGACGAGCGCGGCGACGAGCACCAGCGCACCCATCACCGCCATCGTCGGCCCGACGCCGAACCCGGTGGCGAGTGGGCCGGCGATGAGCGGCCCGATGCCCTGACCCGTCATCATGCCGACGCCGAGCAGGCCGAAGCCGAGCCCCTCCCTCCCGGCGGGCAGCGCGTCGCGGAAGGCGGTCTGACGGCCCAGCTCGTAGGCGAGCCCCATCGAGGCGACGCCGAGCAGCACGGCCGCGACCGGCACCGGCGGGTTCAGCGCGAGCGGCAGCACCGCCACGCCCAGCAGCCCGAGCAGCGGAAAGACGAGCCGCTCACGGGTCGCCGGGCTGCAGAGCCGACCGACGATCAGCTCGCCGACCAGCGCGCCCAGAGGCACCGACCCGATCAGGATCGCGGTGGTCGCCCCGTTCGCGTGCGCTTCGCCCGCGTAGGCCACGGCCAGCGACTCCGCGCCGACCATCAGGGCGAGCGGCGTCCACCACAGCAGCAGCAGCGTGCGGACGATGGGCACGCGCATCAGGGTCGCGTAGCCAATCAGGGTGTCGCCGAGGTGCCAGCGGGACGCAGCGGCGGGCCCGACCGCCGAAGCCGAGGCCGCGAGCCGCGGCAGCCCGACGATGCCGACGACGACGCCGGCCAACTGCAGCCCCGCGACGATGGCGAAGGCCTCCCGCGTCGAGAGGATCTGCAGGACGACCCCGCCCGCCGCGATCCCGACCAGCTGCGAGATCATGCTGGTGATCGTGAAGAGCGAGCGCCCGAGCACATAGCGGTCGCCGTCGAGCAGCCGCGAGACCAGCCCCGAGTTCGCCGCGCTGAACAGCGGCGCCACCATCGCGGCCGCGGCCACCACGGCGACCGACCCGACGAGGCCGAGCGCGCCCGTCGCCAGCAGCACCGCCACCACGAAACGCACGACGGCGCCCGTCACGATCAGCAACCGCGGAGGGAACCGGTCGGCCAGCGACGTGAGGAGCGCCCCGCCCACCACCTGCGGTAGGAACCCCGCGGCGAAGGCGATCGACGAGGCGGCCGGCGAGTGCGTGGCGGCGAACACGGACACCGAGAAGACCAGCATCTGGAAGGAGGCGCCCAGCATGGCCAGCGTCGTCGACAGGTAGACACCCGTGTAGCCGGTCGCGGCGAAGACCGACCCGTAGGTCGTGCGCGGCGGCGTGGTCGTGGTCATGAGGCAAGCATCCGGGCTGGACGCCGCGCAGAGTACTGTTTCGTTCACGAACGAAAGGTGAGGTGTGCTGCACTTCGAGACGGGCCCCGGCGACGTCGCGGCGTCGCGCTTCGCGGTCTCCCCTGCCGGCGAGACCGTGCGGCTCATCGGCTTGCTCGACCGGGCCCCGCGGCGCCTCCTCCCCTCGCTCATGCCTCGCTTCCAGGAGGCCTTCGCCCCGCTCGCAGCCCTGCCCGACGTGCGCCTGGTCGCCTGGCTGAGCGGCCCGTCGTACGGCGCCGACTTCGCGTCGCCGCCCCCGACGAGCATGGCGCAGACCATCGAGCAGGATGCCGAGGCGGTCCGGACGACCCCGCCCGCGAACGTCCGAGCCGAGGTCGCCGAGATCCGCAGCCGCCGTGCCGCCCCGCCCGACCTGGCCACGGCCCTCGACGACCCCGCTCTCGCCGACCGCGTGGCGTCGGCGATCCTGCTCGTGTGGCACGCCGTGCTCGCACCCGAGTGGCCGCAGCTCTTCGCCGTGCTGCAACGAGACGTGCGGTATCGCGCCGAGCGCCTGGCCGAGTCGGGCTGGGGCGCGGCCCTCGGCGGCCTGCACGAGCGCCTGCACTGGCGAGACGGCGAGATCACGATCGAGCGAGTGCCCGACGCGTGGATCCACCTCGACGGCAGGGGCCTGCTGCTCGTGCCGTCGGCATTCGTCTCGCCCGGCATCGCCGTCAACTACGACGAGCCGTGGCAGCCGAGCATCGTGTACGCGGCGCGCGGCGTCGGGCTGCTGGGCGAGCGGGTGGGGGCGAATTCGGGCGCCGGGGATGCGGCCCTGGCGGGCCTCCTGGGGCCGTCGCGCGCGCGGATCCTGCAGCTTCTCGCCGACCCGGGGTCGACGACGCAGCTGGCCACCCTCACCGGCTTCTCGGTGGGCGGCGTCGGCGACCACCTCGCGACGCTGCTCGCCGCGGGGTTGCTCACCCGCGAGCGGGCCGGGCGCTCGGTGCTCTACCGCCGGTCGCCTCTGGGCGACGCCCTCGTGGCCCCTCGTGAGGAGATGCCGACCCCTTAGGGGCCTGCGGCGGCGCTACGGTGCACTTTCTTTTCCCGACCGCACCGGGCTCAGCGCTGGTTGCCGGACCGGAGCCACGCGATGTAGTCGACCGCAACGCGCTCGGTGTCGTACTCGGGCTCGTACCCCGTGTCGTCGTGGATGCGCGTGATGTCGAGCCACTGCCGCGGGCGGGCGTCACCCTCGAGCAGATCGACCCGGAAGTCGGGCACGACCTGCGTGATCGCCGCGATGATCTCGGTGTTCGAGGTCGCGCGGCCCGAAGCGACGTTGTACGTGCGGTGGTTCAGCCTCTGGGCCGTCTGCAGCAGGGCGATGGCGCGGCCCGTTTCTTTCACGTAGGTCAGGTCGAGTGCGTCGCCGGCGTGGACGGGCACCAGGATGCCACTCAGGTCGGGCGCCGTGCCGGCAGCAGCCCCGTGGATCAGGGCCGGCGCCGCAAAAAACGGGTCCTCGTGCCCGAGCGGTCCCCACGTCCCCGAGATCCGCAGGTTGACGATCTCGACGCCGCTGGCCTCGGCGAGCTGCTCGCCGAGCAGCTCATCGATCTTCTTGTAGCGAGGGATGGGGTGGGGCGCCGAGAGCAGCACGGGGACGTCCTCACGAAGAGCGCCCGCGGTCGTCAGGCCACCGTAAACGCCGATCGTGCTGGCCATGGCGATGCGCTTCACGCCCCACTCCTCGGCCACCTGCACCACGTTGAAGAGCCCGTCAAGCGCCCTGCGCGCGTCGTCGACGGCGGAGCCGAGCCTGGCCGCGCGGTGTGAAAAGCCCCGTGGCATGGACGCGAGTGGCGAAAACTTCCTGCGTTCGCAAGCCGATCGCCCGTTTTTAGAGCGCCGGAATCGCAGCCGAGGAAGCGCTATCGCGCGTCCGCGCGGGGCAACGACGTCACCGAGCCGCCGACGGGATAGCGTCGAGGCGATGAGCGACGCAGGATCGACGACGGGGCCGGGCCGCCGCGACGCCGTCGTCTTCGACATCGACGGCACGCTGTGCGACGTGCGCGGCATCCGCCACTACGTCGAGGGGCCGGCGGGCGCGCGGCGGTTCCGGCCGAACTTCGACCGCTTCCATGCGGCGTCCATCTGGTGCCCGCCGCACCCCGACGTCGAGCGTCTCGCTCACGCTGCCCGCGAGGCGGGCCTCGCGATCGTCGTCGTGACCGGCCGGGGCGCCAAGTGGGCCGACCTCACCCGAGCGTGGCTGAGCAAACACGACATCCCGTTCGACGAGCTCTGGACTCGCGGGGCGACCGACCAACGACCGGATCACGTCGTCAAGACCGGGATCGAGCGCAAACTCTCGAAGCGGTTCCACGCGCTCCTGGCGCTCGACGACCGCATGGACATCATCGACGTGTGGCAGGCGGCCGGCATCCCGACGGTCCTGGTGGGCCCGGAGGGGAAGCTCGCCGAGCCGAGGCTGCCGCCGGGCGTGCCACTCGACCCGCGGGTGGCGGGGCTGCTGGCCGGCTGAAGCGCGACGCCGTGATCCTGCACCCCGCGGTCTCCGGCCCCGACAGTCCCGGCGACTACTGGTCGACCGTCGACCCCGCGATAGCGCTCAGCTCGGTGAAGTCGGCGTCCGAGAGCTGGAGCGCCGCGCCCGCGACGTTTTCGCGCAGGTGCGCCACCGACGACGTGCCCGGGATCAGCAGGATGTTGGGCGAGCGCCGCAGCAGCCACGCCAGCGCGACCGACATCGGCGTCGCGCCCAGCCGCGCCGACACGGCCGTCAGGGCATCGGTCTGCACCGGGCTGAAGCCGCCGAGCGGGAAGAACGGCACGTACGCGATGCCCTCCGCCGCCAGCTCGTCGATCAGCGCGTCGTCTCCTCGGTTGGCGAGGTTGTAGAAGTTCTGCACGCCGACGATCGGCGCGATCGCCTTCGCCTCGGCGACCTGCTCAGGTGTGACGTTGCTGACGCCCAGGTGCCGGATCAGCCCCTGCTGCTGCAACTCGACGAGCGTCGCGAACGCCTCCTCGATGGGCTCGGGCACGGGGCCCATCGGCCCGCCGGCGCGCAGGTTGACGACGTCGAGCACGTCGACTCCGAGCGTCTCGAGGTTGGCGTGGACGGCGTCGCGCAGCTGGTGCGGCGCTCGGGCGGGAGGCCAGCCGCCCTCGGCGTCGCGCAGGGCGCCGACCTTCGTCACGACGTGCAGCGACTCCGGGTACGGGTGCAGGGCCTCGCGGATCAGCTCGTTGACCACCCGGGGGCCGTAGGCGTCGGCGGTGTCGATGTGCGTGATGCCGAGGTCGACCGCGGCACGGAGCACCCGGATCGCCTCGTCGTGATCCTGTGGCGGGCCCATCACCCCGGGGCCGGCCAGCTGCATCGCGCCGTAGCCGACGCGGGTGACGCTCAGGTCGCCCAGGGTCCAGGTGCCGCCGGGAAGTGTCGTGTCGCTCATGTGCGTGCCTCTCGAGATATCAGGATGCGATGGGCCGGGTGGCGCCCTCGGCCCTCTTGCTCCACTATGGAGGGGTAGCTTCCTGCAGGGAAGCACGCACTCGCGAGTGCGTAGGTCACCCCGAAGTGCGAGGAGCAGGCCATGACGACCATGACGGCGGCAGCGAAGAAGGCCGAGGCCGCGGCGAAGTACAACGCGTTCTTGGCGGTGTGCCCGAGCCGCAAGCTGCTCGACAGGCTGTCCGACAAGTGGGTGACCCTGGCGCTGTGCGCACTGCGCGGCGACGACGGCGAGACGCTCTCGCTGCGGTACTCGGAGCTGTCGCGACGCCTGGTCGGCGTGAGCCAGAAGATGCTCACCCAGACACTCCGGTCGCTCGAACGCGACGGTCTCGTGACTCGCACCGTGGTCGCGACCGTGCCGGTCACCGTCTCGTACGAGCTGACCCCGCTCGGCGTCTCGCTGCACGAGACCGTCCGCGGCGTGAGGGCCTGGGCCGAGAACAATATGGACGAGGTCGTCGCCCACCGCGAGTCGTACGACGCCTGACCGCGTCGGAGTAGCGTGCCGGCATGGCCGACGGCGACGACGACGAGACCCGGGCGCCCGACGACCTCGGCGAGTTCGACGACGCGACCGGCTTCGGTGACGAGAGTCTCCTTTCGTTCGCTCCGACCCGGATCCTGCCGGTGCTGGGCACGGCGCTGCTGCTCGTCGCCCTGGGGGCTGCGGGGTTCGCCGCGACCGCCCTCGTTCTGCGAGTGGACGTCGCGTATCTGAGTGTCGTCATCCCGACACTGTCAGGCCTCACCGTGGCGGCAGGGCTCGCGCACGGTGTCTTCGGGTGGCGGGCCTACCGGACGTTCACCGAACCGGACGTGGCGCAGTTCATGCGCGTCCAGGTCGTCGGCCTCTGGGTCGTCTCCACGTGCTTCGTCGTCGCGGGGATCGTGGGAGGGGTGTTGGGGGCTGATCGGGGTCGGCTACGGCCTCGCCTCCTCGCTGCGCTTCGTCTTCGCGCGCCGGCGCGGCAAGCGCCCAGGCACCGTCGAACGCCTCTTCGCGACACTGTGGCCGTGGTTCGTCGGCGAATGCCTGTTCTGCATCGTCGCGCCGTTGGTCGCCGCCGTCATTTCGCTGCGGCTGACGCTCCCGCAGGCCATCGCCGATCGCTTCGTGAGCGACGCGCTGATCCTGCCGATCGCGGCGATCGTCGTGCTGGTGCTGTTGGCGCGTCGGCGGCCCCGCAAGGCCGTGGTGGACGCCTCGCGGTGAATCGCCGTACCGCAGGCGTCAGCCGTCGAAGTGCCCCGTCAGCCGCCGGTGGAAGCCCCGACTGCGCTCGTCGAGACCCTCGATCGTGACAGTGGCGCCGTGATCGCGGTACTTCGTCTCGATGGCGTCGAGGGCGGCCACGGTCGAGGCGTCCCAGATCTGGGCTCGGGTGAGGTCGATGGTGACGATCGTCGGATCCTGCGCGTAGTCGAACCGGTCGACGAGGTCGTTGCTGCTGCCGAAGAAGAGCGGCCCCGTGACGGTGTAGGTCACGGCGGCGGCGCCCGCCGCGAGTGCCCGGTCGACGCTGATCACGTGGGCGACCCGCCGAGCGAACAGCACCATCGCCAGCACGACTCCGACGATGACGCCGTAGGCGAGGTTGCTCGTGATCACGACCACGGCGATCGTGACGCCCATGACGATCGTTTCGGGCACCGGCATCCGGCGCAGGGTCGACGGCTTCACGCTGTGCCAGTCGACCGTCGTGACCGCGACGACCATCATCACGGCGGCGAGCGCCACCATCGGGATCTGCCCCATGATCGGGCTCAGCCCCGTGACGAGCGCGAGGAGGAAGACGCCGGCGACCGTGGTCGAGATCCTGGTGCGCGCCCCACCGGTCTTGACGTTGAGCAACGTCTGGCCGATCATCGCGCAGCCCGCGATGCCGCCGTAGAAGCCGGCGAGCAGGTTCGAGATGCCAAGCGCCCACGACTCGCGGCCCTTGTGCGACGGAGTGTCGGTGATCTCGTCGACGAGCTTCGCCGTGAGGAGGGTCTCCATGAGGCCGACGAAGGCGACGCTGAGCGCGGTCGGCCAGATCAACCGCAGAGTGGTGAGGTCGAGCGGCACGAGCAGGGGTGTGATGCCCGGCAGCTTGCCGGTCAACGGGCCCTCGTCGGCGACGTTCGGCACCACGAGGTGCGCCACGATCACGATGGCGGTGACGACGACGATCGCGATCAGCGGCGACGGCACGGCCTTCGTGAACCGAGGCACGACGAAGATGATGGCGAACGTCAGGGCGAAGAGCACGTAGGCGAGCCACGGCACGTTCAGCACGTGCGGCACTTGGGCGGTGAAGATCAGCACGCCCAGCGCGTTGACGAACCCCGTCATCACCGACCGCGGGATGAAGCGCATCAGCCGCGCGAGACCCGCGAAGCCGAAGACGATCTGGACGACCCCGGCCAGGATCACGGCCGGCAGCACGTACTGCACGCCGTGCTGGTGCACCAGCGGCGCGATCACGAGTGCCACCGACCCGGCCGCGGCCGTGATCACCCCGGGGCGACCACCGAGGATCGACATGGTGATGGCCAGCACGATCGACGCCACGAGGCTGACCATCGGGTCGACCCCGGCGACGATCGAGAACGAGATGACTTCGGGCACCAGGGCCAGCGTCGTGACCAGCCCGGCGAGCACTTCGCGCGAGAACTGCCGCGGCTCGCGCAGGGCGGTCCGCACCGTGACGGTTCGGCCGAGCGCGGTCGACGGTTCGGCTGCACTCACCTCGGCAACACTAGTCGTCTGGCGGCGGCCGCCTCACGCCCGCTGCGACCGATGGGTCGTCGGGTATTCAGGCTCAGCGCCCGATCCGGCCGCCATTGCGTCGCGAATCGGGCGTAGGGCCTGAATCGCCGACCGGATGCCTAGCGCACCGAGTATTTGAACCCGACGTGCGACCCGACGAAGCCCAGCCTCTCGTAGAACCGGTGCGCGTCGGTCCGCGCAGCATCCGACGTCAGCTGCACGAGCGAGGCGCCCAGCTCGCGCGCCGCGACGTCGGTCACCCATCGCATCATCGCCGACCCGATGCCCGCCGACCGCGCGGCGCTCGACACCCGCACCGCCTCGACGAGCAGCCGGGTGCTGCCCCGTCGCGCCATCCCGGGGATTCTCGTCAGCTGCATCGTGCCGAGCGCCCGCCCGTCGGCGCCCACGACCATCAGCAGCTCGTTGGACGGCTCGGCGACGATGGCCTCGAGAGCGGCGTGATAAGCGGGTCGGTCGTCGTCGGCGGCCGTGTCTCCGCGGCCGGCGCTGATCGGGTCGTCCGACAGCAGGGCCATCAGAGCGTCGAGGTCGGCAAGGACGGCACGGCGCAGGATCACGTCGCCGCCCGGGTCGACAAGGTTACGGGCAGAGTCGGGTCGTCGAGCATCCGACCACTGTGCCACGGCCCCGTCGACACTCGCAGCCGCGGGTCAGTCCAGATCCTCCTGCGTCGCCAGGTCGACGCTTCGCACGCCGCGGGCCTCACTGATCGCGGTCAGCAGCTCGCCCGGGTCGCCCGACCCCGACACCTCGATCGTCAGGTGCACGATGTTCTTGATCTCCTCGTCGTGCGGCTCGCCCACCGCCAGACGTCGCACGCTCCACGAGGCGTCGGTCACGCGCGACAGCACCTCACGGAGAGCGCCTTTACCGTCTTTGTAGGTGAGCTCGAGCTGGAGCGCCGTCTCGGGTGACCCGGCGACCCGTCTCGTCACGATCGAGTAGCCGTACGTGATGATGAAGTGCAGCGCCGTCACGATGACCGCCAGCAGCCAGAGCCCGGCGCCGGCTGCCATGCCGATGGCGGCGGTCTCCCACACCGCCGCCGCCGTCGTCAGCCCGCGCACGGCCCCGCGCCGCGTGAGAATGAGCCCCGCTCCGAGAAACCCAACGCCCGACACGATCTGCGCGGCCACCCGCGACGGGTCGAGCACGATGTGCCCGGCGACGAGCACGTCGGTGAATCCGTACTTGCTGACCAGGATCAAGAGGGCGGACGTCGTGCCGACGATGGCCTGGGTGCGGAGACCTGCGGCCTTGTGCCTCAGCTGCCGTTCGAACCCGATGAACGACGACAGCAGGAAGGCCAGCAGCAGCTCGCCGACCTGCTCGAGCCCCTGGCCGTTGAGGGAGGCGAGGGTCGGGTCGGTCACGGGCCCCAGGGTAGTCCCCACTGCTTGCCAGGGCGACGCGCCTAGGGTGAAGCGGTGCGAGAGCTTGGCGTGATGATCCCCCTGACGTCTGACCGGGCGGGCGACGTTGCCGACTGACGGGGCCGGAGCGGTCTGGCTCATCCGGCACGCCAAGCAGTCGGAGGAGCGCGACCCCGGGCTCAGCCCTGTCGGCGTCGAGCAGGCGCGCGAGATGGCGGCGGGGATGCGAGCGCACTCCGTCGAACGGATCGTCAGCAGCCCGGCCAGGCGCGCGCGTCAGACGGCCGAGGCGCTGCGGGCCGAGCAGCCCGACGCGACCGTGACCGTCGACGCCCGGGCGCGAGAGCGGATCGAGTTCGATCCTGAAGGCGTCGACTGGACGTGGGATGAGTTCACCGCCGAGTGGGCACGATGCGCCGCCGACGCGGATTTCGAGCCACGACAGGGCGACTCGTCACGCCGCACCGGTCAGCGGATGCGTGAGCTGCTGCGCGAGATGCTCCGCGAGCTGACGCCGCGAGCCGGCTCGCTGGCGCTGGTGACGCACGAGGGCGCCATCCTCGATCTGCTGCGGCTCGTCTCGCCGCAGGGCGTGGTTGTGCCGAAGCACGTGCGGCACGCGAGCGTCACTCCGCTCGATGTCGCGTGGCTGAACGACTAGCGAGCGTGCCGCCGAGGTCGTGTCTCTCGGTCAGGCTCTCGATGCCGACGAGGATCAGCTCGAAGCCCGCGATGAACTGAGCGCGATCGTCGTGATCGGGCAGCTGCGCGGCCACCTCGCGCATGAAGGGGTACCGGTCGCCGTCGAGCCCGGCCCACTGGCCGGCGATGCGTTTGAGGAAGGCCGCACGGTCGGTCTCGTCGGAGCCGAGCCTGGAACCGGCCGCGTACTGGGCGGCGAGCCCCAACAGGTAGTTCAGCAGTGCCGTCGCGGCGTTGAACCGGGCCTGCCGAGGCACACCGAGCGCAGTGAGGCTGGTGCCGAAGCCGTCGAAGATCTGCACGACGGGCAACTGCCAGGGCTCACGCGAGAGCTCGGCGCCGACCCACGGGTGCACTTCGATCGCGTCGAAGACCCCGAGGGCGAGGGCCCGGATGCGATCAGTCGGGGCGGCGGTCGAGTCGGCGTCGGCGACGACGCGCCCGATCACAGTGTCGGTGGCCGCGGCGAGCAGCGCTGCCTTGCTCTCGACGTGGTGATAGATGGCGCCGGCGCCCGTGCCGAGGATCGCCGCGAGCGCGCGAAAGGTCAGCCCGTTCTCGCCGCCGTCGTCGAGCACGTCGATGGCGATCTCGACGATTCGCTCTTTCGAGAGCGGATCCGTTCGTCTCGGGGTCATCGGCACGAAACCCATCTTGACATAGCTGGAACCGTGTTCCAAGATGGCTGGGTGGAACGACGTTCCAACGTTTTCGAAAGGGACCCCATGGCAATTCCAGTCACGATCATCGGCGCCGGTCTCGGCGGCCTGACTCTCGCTCGCATCCTGCACATCCACGACGTGCCGGTGACGGTCTACGACGCCGACGCGTCGGCCGAGGCGCGCACGCAGGGCGGCCAACTCGACATCCATCCGGACAACGGTCAGGTCGCCCTCGAGGCTGCGGGCCTGGTCGACGAGTTCCACGCGATCATCCACGAGGGCGGTGAGGCGGCCAGGGCTCTCGACCCGCAGGGCGCCGTCCTGCTCGACGACCCCGACGACGGCTCGGGCCGCCGACCCGAGGTGCTGCGCGGCGACCTGCGTCGCATCCTGCTCGAGTCGCTGCCCGCGGGCACAGTCCGCTGGGGCAAGAAGCTCGTCAGGGCGACATCCCTCGGTGACGGCCGGCACGAGCTCGCCTTCGCCGACGGCACGGCGGTCGAGACGAGTGTGCTGGTCGGTGCCGACGGGGCCTGGTCGCGCGTCCGCCCCCTGCTCTCCGACGCGACGCCCGACTACGCCGGTGCGGTCTTCGTCGAGACGTATCTGCACGACGTCGACTTTCGCCACACAGCGACGGCCGAGGCCGTCGGGGCCGGCGCGATGTACGCGCTGACCCCCGGCAAGGGCATCGCCGCGCACCGCGAGGCCGGTGACGTCATCCACACCTACGTCGAGCTGATGCGCAGCGAAGAGTGGATCGCAGGCATCGATTTCAGCGACGCCGCGGCCGCCAAGGCAGCCGTCGCGGCCGAGTTCGACGGGTGGGCGCCCGAGCTCACCGCGCTCATCACCGACGGTGAGACGGCTCCGGTGTCGCGCCCGATCTACACGCTCCCCCCGCAGCACCGCTGGGCTCGAGTGCCCGGCGTGACGCTGGTGGGCGACGCCGGCCACCTCATGCCCCCGTCAGGCGAGGGTGCCAACCTCGCGATGCTCGACGGCGCCGAGCTGGGCCTCGCCATCGCGGCCCACCCCGACGACATCGAGCTCGCGCTCACCGACTACGAGGTGGCGATGTTCCCGCGCAGCGAGGCCGAGGCCGTCGACGCTCACGAGATGCTCGACCTTCTGCTGGGCGACACCGCCCCGCACGGGCTCATCGCGCTCTTCACCGGTGCGTCGTCCGATCCTGAGGAGAAACCAGCGCACTAGCCGTGCCCTCGGCCGCTCGGCACGCGATTCTGCTCGCGAAGGGCACGCGCCTAGGGTCGACGCATGGAGATCACCGTCGACGAGGCCACGGCCGACGAGCGCGACGTGCTCGGCCGCCTCCTCGAGCTCTACTTGCACGACCTGTCCGAGTTCACCGGGCGCGACGTCGACGAGCACGGTCTCTTCGGCTACCCCTATCTCGACGCCTACTGGGCCGAGGCGGGCCGCCACCCCTATTTCGTCCGCACCGACGGCATCCTGGTCGGCTTCGCCCTGGTGCGAGAGCGCGTGGGCGACCCGCAGACCACCGAGATGGCCGAGTTCTTCGTGCTCCGCAGCTCACGCGGTCAGGGCGCAGGATCAGGGGCCGCACGCACCCTGCTGAATCTCTTCCCCGGCCCCTGGCGCCTCACCCAGGTCGCGGGCAACACCGCAGCCACCGCCTTCTGGCGACGGCTGCTGCCCGACACCGCCGTCGAGCGAGTGCTCGGCGACGGCACCGTCGAGCACCGCTTCACGGTCACCTGAGGCCGCGCCTCCGCGGAGGCCACCCGTGGAGACGACAGCGCCCGTCGGCTAAACTCGACGCAGAACAACCAGGCACCTCCCCACCGACACGGTGCCGCCCATATCGACAGGAGACTCGCCATGACTCGACCCATGCCCGACAAGCCGGCCCTCGAAGGGCTCGAAAGCGTCTGGGGCCCCCAGTGGGAGTCGGACGGCACCTACCTGTTCGATCGCACCACCGCCAGCAAGGCGAACACGTTCTCGATCGACACCCGCCGCCCACGGCGTCGGGCTCGCTGCACATCGGCCACGTGTTCAGCTACACGCACACCGACGTCAAGGCTCGGTTCGAGCGCATGCGCGGCAAGAGCGTGTTCTACCCGATGGGCTGGGACGACAACGGGCTGCCGACCGAGCGCCGCGTGCAGAACTTCTATGGGGTCCGCTGCGACCCGTCCCTCCCCTACGACAAAGACTTCGAGCCGCCGTTCGAGGGCGGCGACAACAAGTCGTCGAAGGCCGCCGACCAGATCCCGATCTCGCGCCGCAACTTCGTCGAGCTCTGCGAGCGTCTCACCGTCGAAGACGAGAAGCAGTTCGAAGACGTGTGGCGGAAGCTCGGTCTCAGTGTCGACTGGACCCAGTCGTACCGCACGATCGGCGACGACTCGCAGGCCATCGCGCAGAAGGCCTTCCTCCGCAACGTCGCTCGCGGCGAGGCCTACCAGGCGCAGGCGCCGACCCTGTGGGACGTCACCTTCCGCACCGCTGTGGCCCAGGCCGAGCTCGAAGACAAAGACATGCCCGGCGCGTACCACACGCTCGCCTTCCACGGCCCCGAGGGCGACGTGCTGATCAAGACCACGCGGCCCGAGCTGCTGCCGGCCTGCGTGGCTTTGGTGGCGCACCCCGACGACGAGCGCTACCAGTCGCTGTTCGGCACGACCGTCCAGACGCCGTTCTTCGACGTGCCGGTGACTGTCTACCCGCACCACCTCGCCCAGAAAGACAAGGGCTCGGGCATCGCCATGGTCTGCACCTTCGGCGACACGACCGACGTGGTGTGGTGGCGCGAGCTGGATCTGCTCAACCGCTCCATCATCGGCTTCGACGGCCGCCTGGTCAGCGCTGCCCCCGACGGCATCGAGTCGGGCGAGGCGATCGCGTTCTACGAGGGCGAGCTGGCCGGCAAGACCGTCTTCAGCGCCAAAGCCGCGATCGTGGCCAAGCTGCAAGAGACCGGCGAGCTCGTCGGCGAGATCGAGAAGATCACGCACCCCGTCAAGTTCTTCGAGAAGGGCGACAAGCCGCTCGAGATCGTGTCGACGCGTCAGTGGTACATCGTCAACGGCGCTCGCGACGACGACCTCAAGGCGACCCTCCTGAAGCGCGGCGAAGAGGTCGCGTTCCACCCCGACTTCATGCGCGTGCGCTACGAGAACTGGGTCAAAGGCCTCTCGGGCGACTGGCTCATCTCGCGCCAGCGCTTCTTCGGCGTGCCGATCCCGGTCTGGTACCCGCTCGACGCCGACGGCAACCCGGTGTTCGACGAGCCGATCCTCCCGGCCGAAGACCAGCTGCCCGTCGATCCGTCGAGCGACTCCGCGCCCGGCTACGACGCGTCGCAGCGCGGCGTGCCCGGCGGCTTCCAGGGCGAGGTCGACGTGATGGACACCTGGGCGACTTCCTCCCTCACCCCGCAGCTCGCGGGCAATTGGGAGCAGGACCCTGCGCTCTTCGACCTCGTGTTCCCCTACTCGCTGCGCCCCCAGGGCCAGGACATCATCCGCACGTGGCTCTTCTCGACGATGCTGCGGGCGCAGCTCGAGGGCGACACGGTGCCGTGGCAGAACGCCTCGATCTCGGGCTTCATCGTCGACCCCGACCGCAAGAAGATGTCGAAGTCGAAGGGCAACGTGGTGACACCGGCCGCGATGCTCGACGACCACGGCTCCGACGCGGTGCGCTACTGGGCCGCCTCGTCGCGCCTCGGCACCGACGCGGCTTTCGACCCGCAGAACCCGAAACAGATCAAGGTTGGCCGCCGCCTGGCGATCAAGGTGCTCAACGCCGCGAAGTTCGTCTACTCGTTCCCGCTGCCGGCCGGCGCCGCGACCGCGACCGAGCCGCTCGACCGCGACCTGCTCGCGAACTTCGCCGTGGTCATCCGACAGGCGACCGACGCTCTCGAAGGCTACGACCACGCCAAGGCGCTCGAGACCACCGAGAAGTTCTTCTGGACCTTCTGCGACGACTACCTCGAGCTCGTCAAAGAGCGGGCCTACGGCGCCGGCTCTTCTGGTGTCGAGGGCGCAGGATCCGACGCGATCGCGTCAGAGGCCGGCCAGGCCTCCGCGGTGGTCACCCTCCGCACCACGATCGACGGTCTGCTGCGCCTCCTCGCCCCCTACCTCCCGTTCGCCACCGAAGAGGTCTGGTCGTGGACGCACGACTCGTCGGTGCACACGTCGGCGTGGCCGACCATCGACGAGCTGGGCGACGTGGCTGCACCGAGCGGGCTCCTCGAGCTGGTCGGCGAGGCGCTCGTCTCGATCCGCCGCGCCAAGACCGATGCCAAGGCGTCGCAGAAGACCCCGGTGACGTCGGCCGTGGTCGCCGCTCCCGCGGCGTCGCTCGCGCTGCTCGAGTCGGCCGGCGCCGACCTCGCCGCGGTGGGCCGCATCGAGCAGCTCACGTTCGCGGCCGCCGACGAGCTCGCCGTCACGGACATCGTGCTGGCCGAGCAGCCGGCCGAGCAACCCGCGGGCGCCTGATGCAGCTGGGGACGCGCTGGTCGGTCGGGAGCGAGACCCCCGACCGCCTGCCCGCAACGGTCGTCGAGGCAGTCCGCCGCGTCGAGCAGGAGCTCGTCGATCAGAAGGTCGACGCTTCATCCTGGCGCTGGACCCTGACGTGGCTCGAGCGGAAGCCCGTCGTCGAGCTCGACGACGGCACCGTCATCCGCTACGATCCCTCGACCGACACGGCTCACGTGCACGAGCCGGTCGAGGGCGAGCCCGACGACGACGACTACTGACCCGAACAACCTCTCGAGGCGTTGCCGGAGGCGTGAGATGCAAGGCGGAGCCCGGTCGATAATGGCGGAGCCATATCGACCGGGCGACAACGCAGCAGATTGCGGCCCCGGGAGCGCCGACTACACGCGGGCCAGGAGCTCGCCGTGCGGCATCGCGAGCCACCCGTCGGGAGCATCGCGCCACGACGTCCACGCACGGGCGATCGCCTGCAGCTCGAGGTCGGTGGCCGCCTGCTTTTCGAGTGCGTCGCTGTAGAAGCGGCTTTCGAGCACCCGTGTCGCCCAGCTGTCGCCCCACCAGATGCGCTCCTCGTCGGAGGCGAAGCACCAGACGGAGGCCGACGACTGGATGTCGGTGAGGCCGGCTTCGCGTGCCCACCCCTTGAGGTGGCGCCCGGCGTCGGGCTCGCCGCCGTTGCCGCGGGCGACGAGCTGGTAGACGGTCATCCAGTGGTCGAGGCCCGGGTTCTCGGGCGCCCAGATCGTGCCGCGGTAGTCGACGTCACGCACCGCGAGCAGGCCGCCGGGCTTCGCGACGCGCTTCATCTCGCGAAGAGCGGAGACGGGGTCGCCGAGGTGTTGCAGCACCTGGTGCGCGTGCACGATGTCGAACGACTCGTCGGGGTACGGGAGGGCGTAGACGTCGGCCGTCTCGAAACGGACGTTATCGAGATCCTGCGACTCGGCCAGGGCGGTGGCCTGCGCCACGATCTCGGACGACGCGTCGATGCCGACGACGCTGCCCGGGGCCAAGCGGGCTGCGAAGTCGACAGTGATGGTGCCGGGGCCGGCCCCGACGTCGAGAAGCGAGAGCCCTGGCGAGAGATGCGGCACGAGGTAGGCCGCCGAGTTGTCGACGGTGCGCCAGGTGTGGCTGCGCAGCACGCTCTCGTGGTGGCCGTGGGTGTAACGCTCCTCGTTCGTGGTCATGTCTCGACCGTAGCGTGTCGACGACTGTCGCCGACACGCCTCGGCCGGATGGATCAGTGGAAGCGGGTGGTCGAGAGCGACTCGCTCTGCCACGCGGCGGAGCTCTGGCGCCCCTCGGAGACGAGGGTGCCGTCGACCTGGCGGTGCGGTCGCTTCGACCAGTCGACGAGAGCGAGGCCGGTGCGGAGGGCGAGGCGGTCGAAGAGGGATTCGGGGCGGGGCGTGGTCATGAGTGTTCTCCTGAAGATGATGTGGGTGCGGTGGTGCGGCTGTCGCGATCGGGCAGCGGGAATGCGTTGAAGTGGACCTGTGCGTGGCGTGCGCCGGGCACGTCGTCACGGTTTCGAAGGGGGTCGATGTGCTGCTTTTCGAACTGCTCGATGGCCCGACCCAGCGCCTCGAGCTCAGGAAGCGTGGCAGTGATGTTGAGGGTGTCGATGGTCGCCGCTGCGTACCAGTCGCGACCGATCTCGTCCGGGTCGCTCAGGAAGTCGGTGAGCAAGGCTGAGCGCGCACGCTCCCACTCGAGACCGACCATCTGCGCCGCGGTGCGCCCCGACGCGTCGTCGTAGTCGTAGTACGACACCCCGATGCCGCCAGGAACCCGCTCCCACCAGCGCTCGCGTGAGGTGCCCCGCTCTTCGACCTCGCGGACGAGACCGTGGCGCTCGAGCTGGCGCAGGTGGTAGCTGGTCGAGCCGCTCGACTCCCCCAGCCGCTCGCCCAACCCGCTGGCCGTCGCGCACCCGTAGGTGGTCAGCGCCTCGAAGAGCTTGACGCGCAGCGGATGCGCCAGGGCTCGCAAGGCGCCCGCGTCGAGATCGCGGGACGGAGGGATCGGAGTGTCGCTCATGTCCCCAACCCTACCTGTGCAAAGAAATCTTTGCAAGCAATTCTTTGCAACGAAGCCTTTGCACAATCCGCCCGCGGCGAAAACGGGGTGAACCGCGCGGAATAGGCTGACGGGATGACGAACCCGTTCTTCGACGAGAGCCCCCTGCCGTACGAGCTGCCGCCGTTCGCAGACATCCGCGACGAGCACTTCCGCGAGGCGTTCGAGGCCGGCTTCGCCGAGCAGCTGGCCGAGATCGCGACCATCACGTCGGATCCTGCGCCTGCGTCGTTCGACAACACGATTGCCCCGCTCGAAGCGAGCGGTCAGACGCTCAGCCGCGTCGAGCACGTCTTCTGGAACAAGCAGTCGAGCGACTCGAACGACACCACGAACGCGCTCGAACTCGAATTCGCGCTGAGGTTCGCCGCGCATGCCGACGCGATCCGCCTGGATCCTGCCCTCGCCGCCCGCATCGAGGGCGTCTACGAGACCCTCGGCACGGCATCGGCGGCCGAGCTCTCGCCGGAGGAGATCTATCTCGTCGAGCGCTACCACGACGAGTTCGGGCGCGCGGGCGCCGGGCTCGCCGACGACGACAAGCAGCGCCTGCGCGAGCTGAACGCCGAGCTCTCGACGCTGCAGACGCGGTTCGAAAAAAACCTGCTCGCCGACACGAACGACCTCGCCGTCGTGGTCGACGACGTGGCCGAGCTCGACGGGCTCAGCGACGACGAGATCGCCGGGCTGGCGAGCGCAGCGGCCGACCGCGGTCTCGACGGCAAGTACCTCATCACCCTCGTTCTGTTCACCGGCCACCCGCTGCTCGCGTCACTGACGAATCGCGACCTGCGGGCCCGCGTCATGTCTGCCTCGAGGGCGCGCGGCAGCCGCGGCGGCGACAACGACAACCGCCAGGTGCTGCTCGACATCGTGCGCCTGCGGGCCGAGCGCGCGGCCCTCCTCGGGTTCCCGTCGCACGCCGCTTACGTGACCGCCGGTGAGACCGCAGGATCACCGGATGCCGTCGACGCCCTGTTGTCCCGTCTCGCTCCTCCCGCGGCCCGCAACGCCCGCGCCGAGCAAGCCGATCTCGAGGCCCTGGCCGGTCAGGATCCTGCGTTCTCAGGCCCCGTCGAGGCCCACGACTGGGCCTTCTACACCGAGAAGGTGCGCACCTCCACCTACGCCTTCGACGCGACGCAGATGCGGCCCTACTTCGAGGCCGAGCGCGTGCTGCGCGATGGCGTGTTCTTCGCCGCGGGCTCGCTCTACGGCCTGCAGTTCGCCGAGCGCCCCGACCTCGTCGGCTACCACCCCGAGGCCCGCGTCTTCGAGGTGACCTCCTCGAGCGGCGAGCCGGTCGGCCTCTACCTCCTCGACCTCTACACCCGCGACTCGAAGCGCGGCGGCGCGTGGATGAACCCCCTCGTCTCGCAGTCGGCCCTGCTGCACCCGTACCCGGTGGTGGTCAACAACCTGAACGTCTCGAAACCGCCGGCAGGATCACCGACGCTCTTGACGCTCGACGAGGTCACCACCCTCTTCCACGAGTTCGGCCACGCCTTGCACGGCCTGGTCGCGCGCGTCGCCTACCCGCACTTTTCG
The DNA here is from genome assembly GCF_001577365.1 of Frondihabitans sp. PAMC 28766. Taxonomy (NCBI): domain Bacteria; kingdom Bacillati; phylum Actinomycetota; class Actinomycetes; order Micrococcales; family Microbacteriaceae; genus Frondihabitans; species Frondihabitans sp. PAMC 28766. The sequence goes on along the minus strand of NZ_CP014513.1, from coordinate 2,051,272 downwards.
GGCACGAACGTCTTCCGCGACTTCGTCGAATTCCCGAGCCAGGTCAATGAGATGTGGATGATGTGGCCGGAGGTGCTGGCGAACTACGCCAAGCACTACGAGACCGGCACCCCGATGCCGTCCGAGCTGGTGGCGAAGCTGACCGCCGCCGAAGGATTCAACCAGGGCTTCGAGACGTCGGAGTATCTCGCCGCCGCTCTCCTCGACCAGAAGTGGCACGCGCTCTCGGCCGACGAGGCCGACGGGCTCACGTCCGTCGATGATGTCGCCGCCTTCGAGGCCGCAGCCCTCGCCTCCGTCGGCCTCGACAACCCGGCCGTGCCGACGCGTTACTCGAGCGCCTACTTCGCGCACACGTTCTCGGGCGGCTATGACGCCGGCTACTACTCGTACATCTGGAGCGAGGTGCTCGACGCCGACACCGTGCAGTGGTTCGAAGAGAACGGCGGGCTGACCCGCGAGGGCGGCGGCCGCTTCCGGCAGCGGCTGCTCGGCGTCGGTGGCTCGAAGGACCCGCTCGAGGCCTACCGCGACTTCCGCGGCCGCGACGCCGAAGTCGCGCCCCTGCTCGCTCGCCGCCGCCTGCAGTAGCCCGCGCCGCCCCGCCGTTGTTCCTCCCGACCAGGTGTTTGTCGCGAAATCGCGACCAACGAGTGCGAAAAACCACCCGGCGGAAGTGACGGGTGTGACTCGGGGCCGGAATCGGTCGCGATTTCGCGACCCCACCCCGTAGCCGGCGCCACGAACGGCCCCGGTTCCGTCGAACCGGGGCCGTCCTCGTGCGGTGCTACCGCATCGCGTCGGCGGGAATGACCCCGCACTCGCCACCGGGGGGCGACACCTCCTCGTCTTTCTCGAGCACAGTCACCGTAGTCGTCGCGCTGGCCTTCGACGACGGGCCGGTGAGCGTCAACTCGTACGTGCCCGGTTTCACCTCGCCGGTCAGCCAGTCGAAGACCTCGACCGTGCCGTCCTTCTGCACGACGGCCTCGCCGGCGATGCCTCCGGGCTCCGAGGTCAGCGAGACGGTCTCGCCCGGCACGAAGTTCACGCCCGTGACGGTGACGGAGGTGCCTTCGACGACGTCTCCCTCGACCGATGCGGCGGGCCGGCAGTCGCCGCTGCACTTCGGCACATCAGCGACCGCGACCGGCACGAGCCGATCGTCGGCGATGCGGAACGCCTGCATCTTGCCGGTGTTCTTCGGCTGCTGCGCGCTGTCGGCGAACCGGATGAGACGGTTGGTCGGCTCCGCGTGACGCACCACGAGGTACTGGCCGTCCTGGTAGGCGTAGCCGTCGAGAGCCTTCGCGAAGGCGGCTGCGGTCTGCTGGCCCTGGACCGACGCGCCGGTCACGACGCGGCCGTTCGGCGCGACCACGTCGACGCCGAAGTACTCCTCGTTCGGGAAGTAGTCGTGCGCCACGGGGCCCCGAGAGAACGCGCGCAGGGTCGACGACTTCTCGTCGAGGGCGAGGTCGGCGACCGTCGTCGCCTCCTTGTTGCGGTCGATGCCGTTGAAGCGCAGCAGGTTGCCCGTCGTCACGTCGATCGACGAGGTCAGCACCTCGCGGATGCCGTTCTCGTTGACGAGTATCGCGTTCAGGGTCCCGGCGCCCGTGCCTTCTTTCAGTGCGGTCACCGACGAGGAGGCGAGCCTTGCCCCGGCCGAGCCGTCCGAGTTGCCGAGACCGTCGACGCGGAACGACTCCTCGTCGGCCTTCTGCTGACCGATCGTGGCGGTCACGCCGCTCTCGGCCGTCAGCGTGCCCACGGGCACCACGTAGTCGGCGACGCGGTTCTCGACGACATCGGTGGCACGATCGTGGTAGTTCCAGATCTCGTACTGAAGGGCGGGGAGCTTCGCGAGCTCGGCCCTGGTGTCGGCCGTGAGCGGGATGCCCCACTGCTCGTAGAACGGCGTGAGGTCGCGGTCGGCGACCTTCGACGTCGTGAGCGCAAAGTGCTGCTTGAGGCCGAGGTCGTCCGACGGCAGCTGCTCGCCGAGCGCCTTCTCGACGCGCCACTCCTGTGCCAGCTTCGGGTAGAAGCCGTCGCCGAAGCTGCGGCGCAGCTGGTCGAACATCAGCACCTGTACGAACAGGTCGCCGATCTTGTTGTGATCGCGCTCGGCCACCGGCGTTTCGCGGAACTTCGCGAGCCTCTGGCGGGTGCCCTCCTCGTCGAGTCGGTTGGGGATGCCAAGCGCCTCCTGCACGGCGAGCGCCGACACGTTGACCGTGACCTCGGTCATGCCGCTCCAGCGCATCTCTGGCGGCTGGTAGGTGTGGCCGACCTCGTGATAGAAGCCCCAGTGGTTTTTCTTCGCGAGACCGTATTCGATGAGCTCCTTAGCGGCGTTGGTGTCGTTCTGGAACGTGATGCGGTCATTGGTCGCGCTGGCGTACCCGGCCCCCGTGTCGGGGTTCGAGATGTACATGCGCTGGCCGTGCTTGTGGGCCCGCCCGGTGGCATTTTCGGTGAGCCCGTAGGTGTCGTTCGATACCTCGACGGCGGTGTCCCAGCGGTCGATCAGCGCGTCGACGCTCTTCGTCGCGCCGGAGAGACCCGGCCGACCGACGCTCGCTTGGAAGTCGACTAGGATCCGATCGCTCACGACCTCGACATAGGGTGCGGTCTTCCACGCCTCCAGCTGACGGTCGAAGTCGGCGCGGGTCGTCTCGTCCTCGACCCAGGTCGGAACGGGCTGGCCGCCGGCGATCTCGACGACGGCATCCGTGGCACCGGCACGGTTCTCGAGGTAGACCATGCCGTCTACGGCGGCTGTGACCTGTGTGACTCCCGGCTTGAGTGCCGTCGTCTTCATGCCGACGTCCTTACCCGCGTTCTGGCTGGAGTGAACGCCGTACAGCCCGATGGCCATCTCGAGGCCCTCCGATCCTGCCGGGACATCGACGGTGAGCTTCTGGCCGGCCTTGACGAAGCGGCCGGTCGGCTGCAGGTCGGTGTGGCGGAACCAGCGGTTCTCGGCGGTGACGGCACGAGCCGCATCACCGGTCGCCTCGACCAGGGCCACCGACGACGACCCGCCGACCTGGAGGCTCTTGCCGGACGCCAGCGCGGGGCCTGCGGTCGCGATCGAGGGGACACTGACGACTGCCGCGCCGGCGAGGACCGCCGTTGCGAGCACGCCGCACATCAACTTCTTCGGAATCATGGCCGGCCCCTACTCGAAGTCCACGTCGGAACAGCCCACGAAGGCCTCGTTCGACTGGACGGCGCCGTCGGCCTTGATGTTGCCTTGCCAGATCGTGTAGATCACGTGGTGACCCTTCTTGTCGGGCAGGACGGTGGGCAGTTTGGTGCCCTGATCGAGGTTCGTGCCGAGCGACTCGAGGCTGTCGGCGACGAGGAAGGGCGTCTCTTCGAGGTCGGCCCAGGTCAGCGGCTTCGACGCGTCGTAGCCGTCTTTCGTCACGAAGTACGAGAACGTGTACGGGTTGTGGTTGACCGTGTTGTGGAAGGTCAGCTCGGTCTCCGCACCACCCTTCAGGGTCGTGGTCGGCCAATCCTTGCCGGCGACGTCGAGACCGGCGTAGCTGTCGTTGCCGCCGGAGCACAACTGCCCGTCCGGGAAGACGGTCTGCCACTGCGGGTCTTTCTCACCCAGGCGCGTGTCGCCCTGGACGACACCCTGCCAGTTGGAGAACGGCGCCTCGCCCGAGATCGCGGCGGCCTCGTTGCAGGTCTCGTAGGTCTTCGCGCCCGCCCAAGTGCCGGCCCCGTCGAGCTTGCAGCCGAGCTGGCGGCTCATCGGGGTCTGGCTCGCGCCGTGGGCGAATGCCGGAGCCGCGACCGCCGTGAGGCTGAGGGCGGTCAGGCCGAGGGCGATCCCGCCCAGGGTGGTCTTCTTCTTCGTGATCTTCATGATCGTTCTCTCGTGCTCTGTGATCGACGGGTTACTTGGTGAAGTGGACGGTTTTGCTGTCGGAGTAGTCGCTCCACTGGCCGTTCGACAGCTGCGCGCGGATGGCTACGGTGTGCGTGCCGGCCTGGTGCTCGCCGAGCAGCAGGTAGCGCTTCTGTGACTTCTGCTGGTCGGCGCCCACGAGCAGGGTCTGCGCGCGCTTGCCGTCGAGCGAGATCTCGTAGCGCTTCGTCGCGGCGTCCGGCGTCCAGGTCATCTCGACGCGGTCCATGGTGCGGTGGCCGTCCTTGTACGACGACGCCTTGGCGGTGAAATCGTCGGGCGCGGGGGTGCCGGTGCCCGGCGTCTCCTCCTGCTTGGGCGTGTGCACGCCCTTCATGACGGAGATGCCGTGATTGCCTGCCGCGTCGTAGGCGTAGACGCTGATCGTGTACGAGGTGTCCGCCTTCAGCCCGGTCAGGGTCGCCGAGGTCGTGTCGCCATCGACGGTGAGGCCGGTCTGCCCGCTGCCGTTGTGGATCACGTACTTGGTCACACCGACGTTGTCGGTGGCCGGCGTCCAGGTGACGTCGACGGTCGTCGGGCTGGTGGCGACCGCCTCGATGCAGGTGATGTCGGACGGTCGCTCGGAGTCGGCATCCTGCGCCTTCTCGGTCTTGCCCGTCACGACGTCGGTCTTGGCCGACTCGTTGCCGGCGGCGTCGTAGGCCAGCACCTGGAATCGGTACTCGGTGTCGGCTTCCAGACCGTCGATGTCGGTCATGCGCATGCCGTTCTTCAGGTCTTTGACCATGCGGTCGTCCTGGTAGACCTTGTAGCCGGCGACCCCGATGTTGTCGGCCGAGTGGCTCCACATCACGTGGATCGTGTCGGAGTCGACGGTGTGGGCGGTCAAGTCGGTCGGCACGGTAGGAGCTGCGGTGTCCTTCGCGGGCAGGGTCACCACGCCGACGATGGTCGATCCGCCGTGGTTGCCGGCGGCATCGAAGGCGTAGACGTGGAAGCCGTAGGGGGTCTCCGGAGCGAGGCCGTCGATCTCGGCGTGGAGGGTCGAGCCGTCGACGGTCTTGACGAACTCGTGGCCGTCCCAGACGCGGTACTCGGTGACACCCACGTTGTCGGTGGCGGCCGCCCAGTCGAGTTCGACCGTCGTCGGGCCGGTCGCCTTCGCGTCGATCCTCGACACCAGGCTCGGCGCCTCGGTGTCGAGCTCCTCGCCCGGCTCGGCCGGGGTGATGACCTCGACGATGGTGGAGCCCGAGTGGTTGCCCGCCTTGTCGTAGGCGTAGACCTGGAACGCGTAAGGCGAATCGGCCGTGAGACCCGTGACGGTCGACTCCAGGGTGTCTCCGTCGACGACGGCGAGCGGTTTCTGGCTGTGGCCGTCGTAGACCCGGTACTCCGTGACGCCGACGTTGTCGGACGCCGCGGACCACGAGACATGGACCGTGTTCGGGTCGGTGGCCGTGGCGCGGATGTCGTCCATGAACGACGGCGGCTCGGTGTCGCCCTGCTCCTCGCCTCCGCCGACCGAGCACCCCTGGACGCCGTGGCCGTCGAGGTCGCAGCCCTCGATGCTGAGCTCGCCCGTGCCCTGGCCGTTGATGCCGAAGCCGATGTTCGTGGTGCCACCCGCGGCGAGTTTCTCCTTCGGTGTGATCGTGACGAGGTCGCCGTCGATCGTCGTGTTCATGTTCCACGTCGAGTTGTTCTGGAAGTCACCCGACGGCACGCGGAACGTCAGCGACCAGTCGCGAGCCTCGGCCGACGAGTTCTTCACGATGAACTCACCACCCGCGTACCAGGTGCTCGAGTCGTTCATCTTGAGGGTGCCGGTCACGGGAGCGTCGGCGAGAGCCGCCGATGTCGCGCAGATGGCGGGCACGCCGATAGCGACGGCGACGACGCCGGCGATGATGCTGCGGCGGAGGAGCTGGGGGCGGGAGGAGATCACAGGAGACCCTTTCGAGGTGACGGTGAGGGGTGGTCAAGTTCGTACTGAAATGTTAAATTGGAACTCGAACCTGATCATGTCTCCGAAAGAGGACAATCCGTGCAGGCCTCTCGACCCTCCCTTCCGCTCCGCCTTCTTCTAGCCCCTCCCCCATGGGCGCAGCGTCTCCATCGAGCGCTCCTCCTCGCTCTTCCTGTTCTCGTCACGACTTACGGCATCTGGTACGACGCGCTGGCTGCGAGGGAGGCACCGGACTCGCTGCAGGTCCTGGTCTTCGTCGGTGCCGGCGCGACTCTCTGGATCGGTCGTCGGTGGCCGTTCGTCACCGTGGCGGCGGCACTCGCCTGCTGGTCGCTGACGGAGTCCTGCGTCTTCGTCATCGCCGCCGCCTACCTTCTGGGGCGGTGGCAGCCCCGCGGCTCCTGGCTCCTCCTCGGTCTCCTCGCGACCGTGCATCCTCTCGGGCTCGTGCCCGACCCGTGCGCCTATCGAGCGGGCCATACGGCTCTTCCTCCCGAGACCACCCCCGTGTTCGCCGTGGCCCTCCCCGCGCTCGTCGGCGCCGTCATCCTGACGACGACCCGGCTGGCCGGCCTCCGCGAGGATCACGTCCGGTCCGAGGCACTCGCCGCCGAGGAACGCGCCCTCGCGCGGGTCACAGAGGATCGCCTGCGGCTCAGCGAAGAGATGCACGATCTCCTCGGCCAGCGGGTCAGCCGGATGGTGCTGCATGCGACTGCTATCTCGGCGACGACCGGCGACGAGCGTGCGCGAGAGCTCGCGGGGCGGATCGCCGACACCGGAGCGAGCACCGTCGACGACCTGCAGTACATCGTCGGGCACCTTCGGGCGACACCTGCAGCCACGGCCCTCAGCCACCCCTCGGGCCGGCGAGCGCATGAGTCGATCGCGGAGGCACGACGAGACGGCACCTGCGTCACGACATCCGGGCTCGATCGGGTCGAAGCCCTGAAGGGGCCTCTCCGCGACCTGTGCGACGCCGTCGTCGGCGAAGCACTTCACAATGCGGCCAAGTACGCATGCGGCGCGGCCGTCACCGTGCACGCAGAGGTGTGGTCGGATCGCGTGTTCCTCCGCGTCGAGAACGACGAGTGCGGCGCCCCTGCCTCCGCGGCGATCGTCGCAGGCGGTCACGGGCTCGACCTTCTGTGCGAGCGCGCACGTGGGCTGGCCGGGACCGTCACGCACGGATTCACGCCCGACGGGGGCTACGCCGTCAGCCTCGAGGTGGCTCGATGATCCGCGTCATGCTGATCGACGATGACCACGACATCCGGGAGAGCCTGCGATTGATCCTCGACTCGGTCGGCGACGTGGCGGTCGTCGCCGATGTCGACTGCGGCGAGCGCGGCGTCGCGGTCGCTCGCCAGCTGCGAGTCGATGTCGCGGTCGTCGATCTCCGCATGCCCGACATGGACGGCGTCGAGACGACGCGCCTCCTGCGCCTGCTGCCCGAGCCTCCGGCCGTGCTCGTCCTGACGGCATTCAGCACCGACGACAGTGTCCTCGATGCGCTGGCGGCGGGAGCAAGCGGCTTCCTGTTGAAGAACTTCCGCCCGGAAGAGCTACCGGCTGCGGTGCGAGACATCGCGGCCGGTCGAGGTGCCCTCGCGCCGAGTGTCGCCGCGACCGTGATCCGCGAAGCGGTCCGCCCGCTGGCAATGCCGACGCCGGATCGTTCGGGCCCGGACGATCTCTCCGACCTGACCGAACGCGAGCGCGATCTGGCTCGCGCCGTCGGGCACGGCATGTCCAATGCCCGGATCGCCACCCATCTCGGCATCAGCGCTGCCTCGGCGAAGACCTACGTCTCGCGGCTGCTCGAGAAGCTCGGCCTGCAGAACCGCACCCAGCTGGCGATCGCCGCCCATCGCGCAGGCCTGCTCTCGTGATGAGCCACGCGACCACGTCAGGCCGTCTGACACGCCGACCACGCGACACGCCGGGCCGCCAGGCCCGACGAGACTCACCCCGCGCGATGCCGGCGTTGCGGTCGACGCCGGCCCACCATCAACGCTCCCCCGATAGCGATAGACGCCACGGCGGCGACCAGGGCCATCACCGGGAACGTGTCGCCGGTGTACGCGAGTTCGGCCGTCGTCGCAGCCGAGCCGCCCGAGCCTGGATCGACGACGCCCGAATCGCCCCCGTCACCGGGGCCGCCGTCACCGGGGCCGCCGTCACCCGGGCCGCCCTCCTCGGGCGGAGTCGTCGCCAGAGCGGTGTTCGTGACGGTGACGGTCACGGGGAAGTCGGCGTACGCGGTGAACGAGGAAGGAGAAGTGACGCTCGGAGCCCATTCAGTTCCGTCCGCCGCGGGCGGCGGGTCTTCCGTCACAGTGCAGACGCTGCCGTCGGGAATGCCGCCGAGCAGCGGCTGAGGTGTCTCACCCGCTCGGATCGACCATGATCGGCTGAGGGGCGCGGCTCCGTCGCCCGGCACGCAGGTGATCTCGCCGGAGTACGTCTCGTCGCCCGACAGGACCCCGTCGGGATCCTGCGCCACCTTGACGATCGAGGCGCTGGCCGAAACCGCCTGCACGATGTTGGTGATGGAGATGACCCCGGGCGCGGTTCCGGCGAGCACCGTGGATCCGGCTTCGAGCCCGGTCGGCGACCACTGGTAGGCGACGCTGCCCGTGGCCGGCGGCGTGACCTGGAGGTCTTCGTTCGCGATGCAACTCGTGCCGACGGGCAGGCTCACGGCGACGGTCTGCGGTCCTGAGTTCGCCGTGACACTCCACCGGCCGCCGTCGATCTCGCGGCCCACGAACGTGCACGCCCAGACTCCCGAGTATCGGCGATCGGGGTCGACGACCAGTCGCGGCCCGAGCAGCAGCTTCTGGACGGCAAAACTCGTTGTGCGACGAACCAGTTCGTCGGTGTAAGCGACCTGCACGAGGGGCGACGTCGTCGGCGGCACGATGAACGTGGCACTGCGGCCCGAGACGATGGCACGCGGGTCGGTCACGCTGACGCTGGGCGCAAGCCACGTATAAGAGGGGTCGGTGGTGCCGGGTGACTTGCCCTCGGTCACGGTGCACGAGCTGCCGACCGGCACTCCGGAGACGACGGTCTGCCCACCGTCGCGCAGAGCGACCGCAACGGTCTGCCCGGCCGAACCCCCGGGCGGCGTGCAGACGTAGTCGAAGGCGAACTGCGAGGCAGGATCGAACCCGGCCGGGTCACCCGAGACCGACTTGCTGAGAGAGAACGACCCGGTGAGAGCGGCCGTCGAGTTGCTGACCGTGACGAGATCCGCCCCGCCCTGACGCACCACGACTCGGCTGGGCGAGATGAGGGTCGGCCCCCAGCCGACACCGGGCGCCCCCGACTGCGGCGGCCCGCCCAGACGCTCCTGCACTCGGCACTCCGAGCCGATGGGGACGGGCCCGAGTGCGATGGGCGACGCCCCGGCCGTCGTCGACCAGGTGTCGTCGGCAGGGGTCACGTCTCGACCGTCGAACTGGCAGCCGTACGTGCCCGAGAAGACTCGCGCGGGGTCGACCACGCCTGAAGCCTCGGTCAGCCTCTTGACGAGGGCGAAGGTGCCGAGCTGACGGGTCACCGTATTGGTCACCGTGACCACGGACGCAGACCCGGCGGCGATCATGACCGGCGAGGGCGAGATGACGGCGGGCTGCCAGACGTAGCTCGGGTCGCTCGGGTCGGGCGTCGGCGGTGGAGTCTCGGTGAGACTGCAGGTGGAGCCGACAGGGAGGTTGTCGGCGATCACCGTGGGGGCGGACTCCGGCCGGACACCCCACGAGCCGCCGGGGATCGCCGACCCGGTCGGGCTCTGGCACTCGTACGTGCCGGTGTACAGGCGGCCCGAATCGACGAAGCCGGCAGGATCGTCGACGACTTTCTGCACCGCAAGCGCACCGGTCTCGGGGATGGGCGTGATCGTCGGCTTGCACTCGAATTCAGGATCAGGGAAGGGGTACGAATGCGCCTCGTTGCCATCTCCGGCGAAGTGCAGGTCGCCTCCTACTAGCAGGCGCCCGTTGGTGCTGGCCGTCACCGTGGTGACGGAGCCCTTCGCCGGGACGAGCACGCTGCCGAGCAGCTGGTCGCCGGTGCCGAGAGTCACGGAGTCGGCGGATGCGAAGTTCCACAGCGTGTGCGAAGCGACCTCGACGAATCGCGGATCACCGAAGTCGATCTGCGTGTTCGAGTCCCCCTCGAAGAATCCGGCCGGGTACACGTCAGCTGTCGCGCCCGTAACGTTGATCACGACGGAGGCGCCCGTCGGGATGCCCCGGAAGCGGAACGCCATCGACTGAGAGGTCGACCCGAGCGCGGCACCCGAGACGTCGAACACCTGCCTCGCGCTGGTGCCGTCGCCCTGGAAGGTCCGGACGCCGTAGAGGACGCTCGTCGTCCCCGTGGGCGCGAGCCCGGCGTAATCGCGCGACTTGTCGGTCACGACGGAGGAGAACCCCGCAAACGGACCCAGCGCATCTGCGCTGTTCGGCGTCACGGAGCCGCCCGAGGTCTCGAAGCGGTCGACCGAGTCGATGGTGGACCCACCGACGACGTTCCCGCCGATGCCGTGCCCGACGTCGACGACCGTGCGGCCTCCTACGGTCACTGCTCCTGCAGCGAGCAGCATGTCGCTGCCCGCGGGAGGCGTCACCTGCGACCCGACGCCGACCACCCCGACGTTGAAGGTGCCCCCGGGGTCCTTGTCGAACGTGGCGGTGCCTCCGACGGCGAGCACCCCCTCCGACTCGGCGGCACCGGCCCCGGCGACGTAGTCGCCACCGGCGAAGACCGTGACGTTTGCGTCGGTGCCGCGAGGGGCTCCGCCGGGCGACGGCGACGAGTAGGTGGGGCACGCGGGGAGGTCGGCGGCGACAGCGGGGGCAGAGCTCATCGCGATGCCCACCCCCGCGACGCCGAGCGGAACGAGCAGTAACGGCGCTATCACCCCGCTCAGGGCTCGCCGAACGGCTCCCCTACCTCGTTGTGCGCCCCCGGTGAAACGCCGATGAACCGCCCCTGCGCGCGTCGTAAGGCCACGCTACAGCGCTACGAAGGCTAGGCGCTCTTCTCGGTGCGCTCGGTGATCGAGCGCGGCACGATGGTGGGCGCGGCGTTCTCCAAGACGGAGGCCTTCGTGACGACGACACGCCCGACGGTCTCGTCGGAGGGGACGTCGAACATGATCGGCCCGAGCACTTCCTCCATGATGGCGCGGAGGCCGCGGGCACCGGTCTGGCGCAGGACCGCGAGGTCGGCGATCGCCTCGAGTGCCGGCTGCTCGAAGTCGAGCTCGACGCCGTCGATCTCGAACATGCGCTGGTATTGGCGCACGAGGGCGTTCTTCGGCTTGGTCAGGATCTCCATCAGGGCCACCTGGTCGAGCTGCGTGACCGTCGTGACGACGGGCAGGCGACCGATGAACTCGGGGATCAGGCCGAACTTGTGAAGGTCTTCAGGGAGGACCTCGCTGAAGAGGTTGGCGTCGTTGCCCTTGTTGTAGAGCGGCGAGCCGAAGCCGATGCCGCGCTTGCCTGCCCGAGAGGAGATGATTTCTTCCAGCCCGGCGAAGGCGCCGGCGACGATGAAGAGGACGTTCGTCGTGTCGATCTGGATGAACTCTTGATGCGGGTGCTTGCGGCCGCCCTGCGGCGGAACCGAGGCGACGGTGCCCTCGAGGATCTTGAGGAGGGCCTGCTGCACACCCTCGCCTGAGACGTCGCGCGTGATCGAGGGGTTCTCGGCCTTGCGGGCGATCTTGTCGACCTCGTCGATGTAGATGATGCCCGTCTCGGCCCGCTTGACGTCGTAGTCGGCGGCCTGGATGAGCTTGAGCAGGATGTTCTCGACGTCTTCGCCGACGTAGCCCGCCTCGGTCAGGGCGGTGGCGTCGGCGACGGCGAACGGGACGTTGAGGCGCTTGGCGAGCGTCTGGGCGAGATACGTCTTGCCGCAGCCGGTCGGGCCGATGAGGAGGATGTTCGACTTGGCGATCTCGATGTCGTCGCCGAGCGAGTCGGCCGAGGCGAGAGTCGCCATCGACCGGATCCGCTTGTAGTGGTTGTAGACGGCCACCGACAGGGCGCGCTTCGCCGGGGCCTGGCCGATCACGTACTCCTCCAGGAAGTCGTAGATCTCGCGCGGCTTGGGGAGGTCGAATTCGCTCGAGGGCTCTTCGCCGGCCTCAGCCAGGCGCTCCTCGATGATCTCGTTGCACAGCTCGACGCACTCGTCGCAGATGTACACGCCGGGGCCGGCGATGAGCTGCTGAACCTGCTTCTGGCTCTTCCCGCAGAACGAGCACTTGAGCAGGTCGGCGCTTTCACCGATGCGTGCCATGCCGTGCCTCCCTATAGCGAAGTGTGATGATCGTGAACGAGCCTAACCCGAACCGCAGACACTGCGAGCATCGTGGCCGCCCGAATCGCCGGGATCGGCGTCGACACCTGTGGTTCGTACCCGACGCGATGCTCGTTTGGCGTCGGATCCTGATGCCTTGCAGACGAAGGGCCTCGGAACCATCAGGATCCGAGGCCCTCTGTCGGTGCGACCGCCCTACTTGGCGAGCGCCAGGTTCTTGCGGCTCGTGAGCACCTGGTCGATCAGGCCGTACTCGAGGGCCTGCTGCGTGCCGAGGATGTTGTCTCGCTCGATGTCGCGGTTGACCTGCTCGGGCGTGCGGTTGGAGTGCTTCGACAGCGTCTCTTCGAGCCAGGTGCGCATGCGCAGCACCTCGGCCGCCTGGATCTCGATGTCGGAGGCCTGGCCGCCGGCACCCTCGGTCGCGGGCTGGTGGATCAGCACGCGGGCGTTGGGCAGGGCGAGGCGCTTGCCGGGGGTGCCGGCGGCGAGCAGCACGGCCGCGGCCGAGGCAGCCTGACCGAGGCACACGGTCTGGATGTCGGGGCGGATGTACTGCATGGTGTCGTAGATCGCCGTCATGGCCGTGAACGAGCCACCGGGCGAGTTGATGTAGAGCGTGATGTCGCGGTCGGGGTCCATCGACTCGAGCACGAGCAGCTGCGCCATCACGTCGTCGGCGGATGCGTCGTCGACCTGCACCCCCATGAAGATGATGCGGTCTTCGAAGAGTTTGGCGTAGGGGTCCTGGCGCTTGTAGCCGTAGGCCGTGCGCTCTTCGAACGTCGGGAGCACGTAGCGGGCGCTAGGGCTCTCGGTCAGCGAGCCGGGGGCCGCGAACTTGGGGGCTCCACCCATCATTGGCAGTTCCATTTTCGTTCCTTCTTCTGAGTCTCTGAGTAGGTGGAGTCAGGCCTGGTCGGTGCCGGCGCCGCCGATGACGTCGCTGGCGGACGAGCGGATGTGATCGACGAAGCCGTACTCGAGGGCCTCTTCAGCGGTGAACCAGCGGTCGCGGTCGCCGTCTTCGTTGATCTGCTCGACGGTCTTGCCGGTCTGCGACGCGGTGATCTCGGCGAGGCGCTTCTTCATCGAGAGGATGATCTGAGCCTGCGTCTGGATGTCGGACGAGGTGCCGCCGAACCCGCCGGACGGCTGGTGCAGCAGCACTCGCGCGTTCGGGGTGATGTAGCGCTTGCCTTTGGTGCCCGCCGTCAGGAGCAGCTGGCCCATGGACGCCGCCATGCCGATGGCGACGGTGACGATGTCGTTCGGAACGAACTCCATCGCGTCGTAGATCGCCATTCCGGCGGTGACGGACCCGCCCGGAGAGTTGATGTAGAGGTAGATGTCTTTCTCTGAGTCCTCGGCGGCAAGAAGGAGAAGCTTGGCAGCGATCTCGTTCGCGTTGTCGTCGCGCACCTCGGACCCGAGCCAGATGATGCGGTCTTGGAGAAGTCGGTCAAAAACACTGTTGGGCAGTGTTACGTCGGCCATGTGGTGCTCCCATTCAGTTGTCGCTTGCATACGAACTTAGAGGGTGCAACGCGCGGTTTCCGGGCTGTTCGCCCACGGCTGTATTCATTGCGCTGATTCGTGCCGGAAACGACGAGAGGGCAGGATGCCATGGCATCCTGCCCTCTCGGACTCGCGTCAGGTGTCGCTACGCGTGGTCGTGACCCTCGTGGTCGCTGTGGTCGTGACCGGTGTGGTCCTCTCCGTCTTCGTAACCACCAGCGCCGGAGACAGCGGTGAACGCCGAGATGTCGACGTCGGCACCCTTGTCGTCTTTCACCGTGGCCTGCGACAACACGACGGCCAGAGCCTTCGAGCGTGCGACCTCGCCGACCATGGCCGGGATCTGGCCGTTCTGGTCGAGCACCTTGATGAACTCGCCGGGCTCCATGCCGTACTGAGCGGCGCCCTGGATGAGGTACTGGGTGAGCTCGTCCTGCTCGACCTTGACCTCTTCTTTCTCGGCGATGGCGTCGAGGAGGATCTGGTTGCGGAAGGCGACCTCGCTGCTCTCTTTCACCTCGGCGCGGTGCACGTCGTCTTCGAGGCGGTTCTCTTGCTCGAGGTGACGGTGAACTTCGTCTTCGACGAGCTTCTCGGGGACGGGGATCTCGACCTTCTCGAGCAGCTTCTCGACGACCTGGTCGCGCGCCTGAGCGCCCTGACCGAAGGTCTTCGAGCGGCCGAGCTGCTCTTTGAGGTCGGCCTTCAGCTCGTCGATGGTGTCGAACTGGCTGGCGATCTGAGCGAAGTCGTCGTCGGCCTCGGGCAGCTCGCGCTCTTTGACGGCGGTCACCGTGACCGCGATGAGAGCGGTCTCGCCCTCGCGGTCGCCACCGAGCAGCGTCGACTCGAACGTGGTGTTCTCACCCGCGGTGAGCGAGTCGAGGGCCTCGTCGATGCCCTCGATCAGGTCGCCCGAGCCGATCTCGTACGAGATGCCCTTGGCGTTGTCGACCTCGTCGTCGCCGATGGTGGCGGTGAGGTCGATCTGAGCGAAGTCGCCCGTCTTGGCCGGGCGGTCGACGGTGATGAGCGTGCCGAAGCGCGTGCGCAGGTTCGTCAGCTCTTCGTCGACCTCGTCGTCGGTGATGTCGACCGAGTCGACGGTGAGCTCGAGGTTCTTGTAGTCGGGCAGGTCGAACTGGGGGCGCACGTCGACCTCGATGGCGAGGAGGAGGTCGCCGGTGAAGTCCTTGGCGTTCGGCCACTCGACGACGTCTGCCTCGGGGCGGCCCAGCGGGCGCAGCTCGACCTCTTCGACGGCGGCGCGGTAGAAGGTGTCCATGCTCTCGTTGACTGCGTGGTTCAGCACCTCTTCACGGCCGACGCGCTGGTCGATGATGGGCGGCGGAACCTTGCCCTTGCGGAACCCGGGGATCTGCACCTGCTCGGCGATGTGGCCGTAGGCGTGGGTGATGCCGGGCTTGAGGTCGTCGGGGCTCACCGCGATGTTGAGCTTGACGCGCGTGGGGCTGAGCTGCTCAACCGTGGTCTTGACCAATGTGGTGTTTCTCCTGTGTCGATACGGATCTCGGAACGATTGCAGTCGGGGCGACAGGACTCGAACCTGCGATCTTCCGCCCCCAAAACGGACGCGCTAGCCACTACGCTACGCCCCGGTCGAACTGGCGCTGTGCCTCGAAAGGCGTGCCGGCCGTATCGCTGCATCCCCGTTGAGGTCGAGGTCGAAATGGCCTCGTGAAGTCTAGCCCGTCCAAGGCCCGCGAAACTGAGCGGCCGCGAGAATGCCCTATGCTGGACTCCGCACACTGGGCTTCTGGCCCGGTGCTGCGGGGATGTAGCTCAATGGTAGAGCCTCAGTCTTCCAAACTGATCACGCGGGTTCGATTCCCGTCATCCCCTCTCACTAGTTACGCGGATCGAGGCCGATTCAGGCTCACCATCCAATTGCGTCGCCCTCCAAGACCCCTCCATCGGGGTTCCTGTATGTCAGCAGGACAACTGATGACTTCTCGTATAACCACCGAGGAGATACCTAGGCCCGCCGAGTTTCCAAAGTCCACTCTTGAGCAGTCGATGAAGCTGCCCGAGGCTCTTCAAAAAAACGGCGGCCATGTTCAAAGAGGAATCGATCAAACTGGCTAGTAACTTCAGCGGCACCGGTTACATCTCATTCGAGAAAGACAAGTTGGACGCAAAAACCAACGAGCTGCTTCGCGAACTGATCGCTATGAAAATCCTTCGCCTGGCAGTCGATTGACGATCACGCCTCCGCGACGTAGGCCTCGAACCGGGCAATTTGCTCGTTGTAGTCGCTTGGGTCCAGGTGGGCGTAGATGCCGTCGGTGGTGCTGACGGAGGCGTGCCCCATCCACCGGCTGACCTCGTAAGGCTTGAACCCAGCGGCGAGCATCATCGACGCGTACGTGTGCCGCAAGTCGTGGAAGCGCATCTCCGACATGCCCAGCGCCGTCACCGCGGGCGACACGAAGTACCTCCGCACCGCTCCAACGTCGACGGGTCGAGTCCAATCCAGCGCGTGGGAGCCGTGAGCGATGGCCGGCCAGAAAAGCGCGTCCGGGTCGCCGGAGTTCGGGTGTGTCAGGAGGAGCTTGCGGAGCTCCAAGGTCGTCGCCCGGTTCAGCAAGGGCACGTTGCGGGTGGAGCGCTTCGACTTCGGGGTGCCGTAGGTCCAGTCCCCGCAATGCGCTTCAAGGTTTGGCGGACCTCCACGTGGCCCGCCGCGAGGTTCATGTCGCGGATGTGGAGCCCAGCAATCTCCGCCGCTCGGAGCCCCGTCTGCGCCGCAAACCGCACCAGGAGCCCCAGCGGGTGGGTGTCGTCGAGCTCGGTGGCGAGGGCTTCCACCTGCGCCGCCGTGAGGAACACCGGCGCCAACTTCTCCGCGCTGCCCGCCTTAGGCGACTCGACCCAAGAGCATTAGGGTCCGCAACGCCGACAACCTCGAATTTCGGGCTCCAGGCCGTGCCTCGCGAGCTCGACGGCGACGTGTGAGACTGACCGCATGTCGCGACAGCGGGGCTTGCTGCCTTGGAGGACTCACGCAGGTGCTCGGTGGTGTCTACACGTCGCTCTGGTTCCTCCGGCACCGTCGAAACGGCCGCAACCGGAGCAACTGACGCACCCCTCCGATCACGCCCGGCGCGTGTGGCGCTCTTCCACCTCTTCCGCCCCGCCGAACTGCCCCAGCAGATTCGGTACCCGTCGTCCCCTGCCTGACAGCCGTCGGCTCGCAAACACAGCGACTCCCTGCGAGAAGACGCAGGGAGTTGCTGTGTTTGCCGGTGGGCGGTGACCGCCGGTGAGTCGGGCAGGATCCTGCGGGCTAACCGGGCCTGTCCGGCCGATACGCAGTCCGCATCGACCTCGGCAGCCGGTAGTCGATGAGACCCGCGCTCACGAGCAGGATGATCATGATCGGCAATGCGACCGTGAAGAGAGGCAGGGGCCCCACGCGAAGATGGCTCGAGAAGATCACCAGACCCGCGATCTGAATGCACACCCCAACGGCCACCACCGCACACGCGAGCCAGATGAGAATGCGACTCGGCCCCATCTGGCGCGACTTCGGGAATGCACTGGCGACTTCGGCCGGCGGCGGCATCTCGTCTGCTGTAGCCAGATCACCCTCCAGAGCCGCAAGACGCGCGAGTTCATCGCTCACGAGGTCCTCAGAGGCCCCGCGTTGTCGGAGGTGAAAAGCGACCTGTCGAACGTAAGCCGCCTGCATCTCAGAAGAATCCCTTGAGGAGGTCGTAGAGCGTCGAGACGGAGAGGTCACCGGCGAGGAATCGGATGGGCGCGGGAACCTAGCGCCAGGCCGTATTAAAGGCTGAGTAGCCCTTCTTGATGGCCTTTCCCAGCGAGCTGAACAGACCGGGCACCCTCTTGATCGCCGCGACGATCACACTTGCGAGCCCTTTTCTCGTCTCAGGAACGGGCGTCGATGGGGAGGCTGGCTCGGAAGGGAGGACGGGACGGATCTCGGCGGAACTCGACCCGACATCCGCCGTGATGTTCGAGGTGGAGACACTTGCGTGTCCAACGGAAACGGACGGGGAGGCCGCTAGCGCGGGCGTCACCCCGACTCCCGAGATAAGAGAGCCCGCCACGATGGCGGTGAGAACAGATCGACGGATTCGCATGATGAAGGCCCTTCTCGAAAAGTGGCAGCCATTGCCCCGGCCTCATTCACCCATTAAGAACTCTTGATGTCAACCCGACATTTTTCTCCCATCAGCTCCTGACTGAGGGGGACGCGCCATCAGCGCACGGGCGAGCGCAAAAACGACAACTCCCTGCGAAAGACAGCAGGGAGTTGTCGTTTTTGCAAGCGCGAGCGCCAGCGGGGCTACTGCGAGACGTGCGCCGAGAGGAACCAGCGGTCCCTGTCGAGGCCGCGGGCGATCTCGATGGCGACGTCCTGCGACGGTGGCATCGATCTGCTCACTGAGCCTTCTGATCGGACGTGCGGAGGCCGGGTCGGCCGGGCGTGAGGAGCCGAGTGGACAAGTCTGTCGAGTGTCGCTACTCTGTGAATTCAACATCAGGAGCCTGATGTTTCACTTAAAGAGTAGAAACTCACATGACGATTAGTTTCACCCGCCGCACCGCCATGATCGCGACGATGGCCGTTCTCGCTGCGACCGTCCCGCTGTCGATGCCGACTACGGCCCAGGCAGCGTCCGCGACCTCCCACGCAGTCGTCTCGATCTCCGCATCCTCCCGGCTGACCGAGAACGACATGGACATGACGGCAGCACTTTCTCTGCTGGAGTCGATCCCCGATTCAGTTCTCCTCGCCGGCGATGAGGCCACCCGGCAGTGGACGAAGGAGAACCACCCGGAAAGCTTGAAAGAGACGCGAGGAAGCATCCTCGCCTGCACCGCAGCCATCGCAACCCTCATCGCTACGACCGCGATTCCAGCCGCGAAGATCCTCAAGATCAAGAAGCTGATCACTGCGGGCGGCGGAGTGGCCAAGGTGGTCAAGCTCTACTGGGGCGCCTCGTTCAACTACGAAAAGATTCGAGCCATCGGCGGCGCGGCCGGCGCGCTGGCACTTGAGATCGTGGGTGACACCGCCATCAAGAAGGGCTGTTTCTGATGGCGCGAGCGCTGCTCCTGATGGCGGGAGCGGGCGGGGCCGTCTACTACGGCCTGACGCTCGGGCTGTACGCGGCTGTACCCGTCCTACTGTGCAGCGTCCTCTTCGTGGCGCCACGGCGCAACCCGCGTCCCGTGCCCGAGGTGATGGGCGACCTCGACCCTCGCGCGATCAAGCGATACCGGGTCGAGCACCCAGGAGTCGGCATCCTCGAGGCCGCGGAGGCCCTGAGCCGGACAGGCTGACCGAACGAGGCCGGGCGCGAAGGCGCCGGGCGCGAGGCGCGTACTACTGCGAAACGTGCGCCGACAGGAACCAGCGGTCCTTGTCGAGGCCGCGCGCGATCTCGATCGCGACGTCCTGCGACGAGGCGTCGATCTCGCCGAGCTCGTCGATCGCGGTCTGCACCGAGGCGCGGGCCGAGTCGATCTGCGCGACGATGCCGGCGACGGTGGCGTCGATCTGCTGGAACCCCGGCTTGAGGGCTGGGTTGGTCGTGGTCGCGGCGACGGTCTCGAGGCGGCCGTCGACCGGGAGGCCGAGGGCCACGATCCGCTCGGCGGCGAGGTCGGCGTACTCCTGCGCGTGGTCGACGACCTCGTCGAGCAGCTCGTGCACGGCGATGAAGCTGATGCCGCGGACGTGCCAGTGCGCCTGCTTGCCGTTGACGGCGAGGGCGGTGAGGTTCGTGACGACGGGGGTGAGGAACTGGGCGGTTGCGGCTGCGACGTCGGGGTCGACGGAGCTCTGGGTGACGGTGACGTGCGTGGCGTCGGACATGGAGCCTCTTTCCCTTGCGATTTCGGTCTTGGTGCACCCAACGCTAGAGGTCTGAGAGAATTCCGCAAGCAAGCTGAGGCTCGGCTAACGAAGGCAAGGCTGGGCTCAGCCGGCTTCGGTCGACGAGACGATCTGCAGGATGGCGTCACGGTATTCGCGACCGACGATCTTGTAGCCGGCCGTCGTCGGGTGGATGCCGTCGTTCGAGATGCCGGCCTGGTAGACGAGGCCGTCGCGGGCGAAGCCCCACGGGTCGGTGAAGTTCCAGTGCTTGACGCGCACGAACTTCTCGAGCTGCCGTTCGTAGACGGCGGCGCCCTCGGGGTCGTGGTTGTAGGGCGGGATCGCCCCGATGATGACCTTCTTCGGCTTGATCGTGTCGACGATCTGCTCGTAATACTTCGCAGCCTGCGCGAAGGGGATGTGCAGGCGCACGTTGTTGGTGCCCGACATCAGCACGAGCACGTCGACGTCTTTGATGGGCGTGACGTGCGCGGCCTCGATCTGCGTGGTCGTGCCGCCCATGGCCCAGCCGCCGACCCACTTGATGCCGTCGCCTTCGGCGTAGGTCATCCAGGTGTCCTGGTCGAGGCCGTCCTGCGGGATGATGCGAGCGCCGCCGGCCGTCAACGAGTCGCCGACGATCGCGACGCGCACAGGATCCGAGGCCGTCCCGAGGGCGGACGCCGGATCGGTCACCGCCGTGCTGCCCGTCGGCGTCGGGGCCTTGATGTCGGGCGCCGTGGTCGACGACGTCGACTCGGCGCGGGGCTCGGAGGGCTGGGCGTTGGAGCAGCCGACGAGAGCGACGAGTGCGGCTGTCGCCAGAAGGCCGACGAGGGCAGTCTTCACGGGGCGCATCCGACCATTATCCCCTGCGCCGTCCGGAGGATCCTGACGCCTGTTGTTCAGTAGCGTGTGAGCCATGACGACGCCCACCCTGACGACGGCGCACCGCTCGGCCCTTCGGCGCATGACGATGCGCGACCCGTCGGAGCCACACCGCGCGGCGTCGTCGCTCGAACTGCTCTTCGACCTCGTCTTCGTGGTCGGCGTCTCGTTCGCGTCGCAGTCGCTGCACCACTCGATGCAGCAGGGGCACGTCGCGGCAGCGGTGCTGGCGTACGTCATGGCGTTCTTCGGCCTGTGGTGGGCGTGGATGAACTTCACCTGGTTCGCGACGTCGTTCGACACGGACGACTGGCTGTACCGCCTGGCGACGGGGGTGCAGATGGGCGGTGCGCTCACCTACGCCGCGGGGCTCCCGGCTTTGACGAACATCGACCACCCGAGCTACGTGCTCGGGGTGACCGGCTACATCATCATGCGGCTGCCGATGGCCTTCCAGTGGTTCCGCGCCGCGTACAGCTACCCGGCCACGCGCCGGACGACGTTGCGCTACGGCTTCGGCATCATCGTCGTGCAGTGCTACTGGGTGCTGCTGCTCGTCGCGCCCGCCGACCTCAAGGTGCCGACGTTCTTCTTCGGCATCGTGCTCGAGCTTCTGGTGCCGGTGTCCGCCGAGTCGGCGGGCCGCACCGCGTGGCACCTGCACCACATCACCGAGCGCTACGGCCTGTTCACGCTCATCGTGCTCGGCGAGTCGATCCTGGCTTCCAGCGACGCCGTGGTCGAGGTGGGGCAGTCGACGCGCCACCTGCCCGAGCTCGTGCTGCTCGGGGCGTCGTCGCTCGTGATCATCGTGTGCTTCTGGTGGATCTACTTCGCCTTCCCTCAGCACAGCCTTCTGACGAATATCCGCACGGCGCTCGGCTGGGGCTACGGCCACTACGTGGTGTTCGCGTCGGCGGCCGCCCTTTCGGCGGGGATCGAGATCGCCCTCAACGAGGAGGCGGGCGACGTGCACCTCTCCCCCGCCGGGGCCGCGGCGACGCTCGCCGTGCCGTGCGCGGTCTACCTCTTCTTCGTGTGGTTCCTGGTGCTGCGGCGCCAGTCGTCGCGCCTCGTCAACACCGTGGTGCCCGCTCTCGCCGTGTCGCTCGCGCTCGCGTCGTTCGCCCCGCACTCTCTGCAGGTGGTGGCCGCTCTGATGGTCGCAGCAGTCGTCGTGGTGGTGTCGGGGCGCGGGCGCAGGTCGGCGACGTAGCATCCGCTCATGACACACGAGCCGGGGGCGAAACGCGACGAGACCAGGATCCGGGTGCAGCCCTGGATCCTGCATCTCGCGCGACGCGAGGTCTGGCTCGCGATCATCGCCCCGACGTGGCCCCGCGGTTATCTGCGCCTCCTCGGCGCCGCCGGCATCGTCGAGGGTCTCTTCCTCATGCTGATGGACACGCAGGTGCCGATCCTCGCCGTCGCGCTGCCGTGTCTCGTGGCCGGCGTGCTCGTCTTCGCGCTGACCTTCGTGCGGCGCCGCGTTCGCTAGCAGCTTCCGTCCCCTCCTGATCCTTACCTTTCCGGCCCAGCCGGGCAGCCCCGGCGGTGAGGGTCTGCCGAAAAGGTAAGACCTCGCGCCGCGAGGGCTGGGGCAGCCGCCCGAGTGCCGGCGAAGCGGGCCTTGAGCCGGAGGGCAGGCCGCTCGACGGCGAGGTAGGTGGCCGTCGCGAGTGCCGTCGAGACGACGAGCACGATGCACGTCTGCAGCAGGTACACGCCCCACCCGCCGCCGAGAGGCCCGAACCAGTGCTGCATCGCCCGCACGACCGGCATGTGCCAGAGGTAGAGGCTGTACGACACGAGGCCGAGACCGCGCAGCACCGGCGACTCGAGCACGCGCCCGACCGGCCCGACGCTGCCGCGAGTCGATGGCAGCAGGATCGCGACGACGAGCGCTGCGAACCCGGCCCCGACGAGATCCGCGACGACCGTGCCCCGGTGATCGCCCACGAAGACCGTCAGTGCCGCGACCGCGACGAGCACGGCCGATGCTTCAGCCACGACGTATCCGCGCATTCCCCACTGCCCTCGGCGCGCGGCGATGATCACCAGTGCGGAGATCATGCCCAGAGCAAAGAGGTCGGCCTGCATCAGCAGGCTGCGGCTGACGACGGAAGGGATGTCGGCCGACCAGCCTCGCGCACCGCCGGGCACGTGCCTCATCGAGGCGGCCCAGAGGTGCCCGGCCGCCCCGATCCCGGCCATCGCGACGACCGGCACGAGAACGCGCAGCCCTCCGCGAGCGCGGAGCCATTCGGGAGCACTGGCGTTCCGCGTCGGCACGACCCGGCCTGCGAGCCAGGCCAGCACCGGCAGAAGGGCATAGAACGTGAGCTCGACCGTCAGAGTCCACGACACCTCGAGCCCTGTGCGCAGCGTCGACGGCTGGTACGAGTGCAGCAGCGTCGCGTCCATCACCAGCTCGCCGACCGAGAGCCGCCCCACTCCCCTCGGCCGCACGAACGACAGGCCGAACACGACGTCGGTGACGAGCAGGATCACGAGATAGGCCGGCCAGATTCGCAGGATCCGCGAGAACGCATACTGTCGCAGACCCGGCAGAGGCCGCCCGTCGATGAGCCGTTCGGCGAACCCGAGGAAGAGCAGGAAGCCGGAGAGCACGAAGAAGAGCGTGAGGCCCTGGTGAAGCAGATCGACGAGGAGCGGTGCCCGGCGATGAATGTCGGGCGACAGCACGTTCGACACGTGGTAGCAGAGCACCGACGCCGCTGCGAGGCCGCGGAGACCGTCGAGGCCGACGAGATGGACACGGGAAGAAACCATGTCTGATATTTTTCATAACGAGCAGGTCGTTGTCTTCAGCCAGAGGTGCCCACTCGCACCCCCAGGAGGACGAGGTCTCTCAGTCGCAAGGCTAGAGCGCGCTGTGCGTGAACCGGCCGCCGAGCAGGGTGGCATCGACCGCCATGTCGCGGAGGGCCTCGGTCGACTCGGCCGCCAACGGGTCGGCGACGAGCACAGCCAGGTCGGCGACACTGCCCACGGCGACGGACGAGCGGCCGTCGGTGGAGGCGGCGAGCGCCACCGCGGCCGAGACCCGCTGCGCAGGATGCCACGGCTCCCGCCCGTCACGAGACCGCGTCACCGCCGCTGAGATCGCCACCCACGGGTCGAGGGGCGCGACGGGGGCGTCCGAGCCGAGCCTCAGCGCCACCCCGGCAGCTTCGAGGGTCTCGAGCGCGAAGGCACGATCCGTCCGGCCGGGCCAGTAGACCTCGGCGATGTCGCGGTCGTCCATGGCGTGCTCAGGCTGGACGCTGGCCGTCACGCCGAGGCGAGCGAACCGGGCGACGTCGGCCCAGCGCAGCAGCTGCGCGTGCTCGATCGTGCCCCTGCAGCCGACCCGCTCGTAGGCGTCGAGAGCGAGGGTGTTCGCGTGGTCTCCGATGGCGTGCACGGCGGGCACGAGACCGGCACCGCTCGCGCGCGACATCAGGGCGACGAGTTCGTCGAGCGTGAAAGTCGGCAGCCCGACGCCCCCGGCGCGGCCGTCGACCATCGGATACGGATCGTGACAGTACGCAGTCCGTGTGTTGAGCGACCCGTCGGTGATCACCTTGAACGGGCCCATCTCGACGAGCCCATCCGTGCCCGGCAGGATGTCGCCGGTGCGGAGGCCTCTGGCGATCACGATGTCGAGGTCGCTCGGGTAGACCCCGCAGCGCACCCGCAGCTGGTCGATGCCGTCTCCGACGCGGGTCGTCCAGGCGCCGAGCGAGAGCGTCATCTCGAGGTCGACGACGCCGACGACTCCCCTCGTGGCGGCGGCCTTCGCGGCATCCGCGACCCAGTCGTCCATGCGTGTGCTGTCGACGGCCGTGATCGCAGTGCTCGCGTCGAACGCCGCCTGTTCGCGCAGGAGCCCCGTCGGGGAGGCCTCGGGCGGCAGGCCGATCAGCGCCAGCCCCGCCGAGTTCAGCCAGACGGCGTGCAGATCGGCGCTGACGAGGGCGACGGGCACGGCCTCGCCCAGGGCAGCACCGGCCGCGTCCAGGAGGACGAGGTCGGGGGCATCGGGCCACAGGGCGTCGCGGAAGCCGTAGCCGACCAACAGGTCGCGGTCTGCGGGGCGGCCCTCGCGGATCCTGCGCGCCACCAGATCGGCAGCCTCGCGGGCCGAGCCGGCCGACGAGACGTCGAGGCGCTGGCGGACGAGTGCCCACTGCTCCATGTGCACGTGGTTGTCCCAGAGGCCCGGGGCGACGAAACGGCCGTCGAGGTCGACCACCTGGGCCGGGCCCGGAGCGATGCCCTGCGCGAGGGCCGAGACGAGGCCGTCTTCGAGCAGGATGTCGGTCGGCTGGCCGTCGCGACCCACGAGCCGGGCGTTGCGCAGCAGCAGCGACGGCTGCGGGGCCCCGCTCATCGCGGGTGGACCCGCTTCATCTCCTCGGCGAGGGCCGGGTTGCTGTAGACGTCGCCGCTCTCGAGGGCGTCGATGATGCGGTCGACCACCTCGGGGCCTTTGTTCTGGCTGAGCTTCAGGCGGGCGTCGAAGCGGGCGACCCGCATCCTGATGCCGACGGTGCCTCGTGCCACGCCCCGAGCTCCTGCGTCGTCGAGCTGGAGCGAGACCGGTTCGGGCATGCGCTGCTCGAAGTGGTCGACGAGCTCGCCGAGCACCCGGAAGTTCTCGTCGTCGGAGAGGATCTCGGGGGTGCCGTAGAGGTGCGCGGTGACGTGGTTCCAAGTCGGGATGATCTGACCCTCGGGGTACCAGTTGGGCGAGATGTAGCCGTGCGGGCCCTGGACGATCACGAGCGTCTCGTGCTGGCCCAGCTCGTGCAGCTGCTCGTCGGGGCGGCCGACGTGGCTGACGATCGAGATGACGTCGTCTGCGGTGTCTTCGAGGATCACCGGGTAGTGCGACGCGACGAGGCCGGCTGCGGTGTTCGAGACGATCGTGGCCCACGGATTCTCGCGGATGAGGCGTTTGACCTCGGCTGCGTCTTCGAGGAGGAAGTGCGGTGTGTAGCGCATAAAGCTAAGCCTGACAGACGGGGCACCAATACAGCTTTCGGCCGGCGGCTTCTTCCATCAGGATGTTGGTGCCGCAGACCCGGCAGGGCAGGCCCTCGCGGTGGTAGACCCAGTGGCGGTCGTCGCGGCTCGTGAGCGCCGCGGCGTAGGCCTTCTTCGAGAGGCCCTCCATCGTCATCATCTGGCCGAGCTTGACGCCGCTCCTCAGCAGCTTCGACCAGTCTTTGTAGATCGCGCGAACCGTCTCTTCGGGCACCTCGTTGCCGGGGGTGTACGGGTTGAGCTTGGCGCGGAAGAGAAGCTCGGCGCGATACACGTTGCCGATGCCGCTGACGACCGACTGGTCCATCAACAGCAGGCCGATCACGGTCTTGGTCTTGTGCACGCGCTCGAAGAACCGGTCGGCGCCCTTCTTGGGCGAGTCGACCAGGGGGTCGGGGCCCAGCCTCGCGATCGTGGCATCGACCTCGTCGGCGGTCTGCACCTCGCACTTGGTCGGGCCGCGCAGGTCGGCGACGACGGTCTCGGCCAGGATGCGCACGCGAACGGCGCCCACAGGATCGGGCGGGAACGCCTCCAGGTCGACGTCGTCTTCGCGTTTCTCCTGCTCGGCCATGCGCATGCGCGCGGCGCTCACGGGTTTGCCGATGCGGACCATGGCGGGCTGGGTCTTCCGGGCTTTGCGGGGAGCGCCGATGCTCTTCCAGGAGTCTTCGCCAGCGTCGTCTTCGACGTGCTCGTCGGTGCCGCGCATGTTCGTCTGGCCCATCCGGCCGTTGGCGCTCTTCGTGGTGGGGTCGAGCGAGAAGTCGCCGGCGAAATCCCACGAGCCGTAGAGGCCGAGGTGCACGGTCAGGTAGAGGCCGTTGTCGAACTGCAGGAACATCTGCTTGCCGACGGCCTTGGCGTCGATCATGGTGGCGCCGTCGAGCTTCTTAGCGCCGGGCGCGAAGCGACCCTGCGGGGAGGAGACGGCGACGCGCTTGCCGACGAAGCTCGCCTCGAACTGGTTGGCGATGCGGTGGACGGAATGACCTTCAGGCACGCGATCACGCTACCCCGGGTCACCGACATGCGAACTCAGGTGAAGGGATGGCCCTTGATCTCGCCGGTCTGCTCGTACTCGGCCAGCTGCGCGATCCTGCGCTCGTGGCGCTCTTCGAACGAGAACGGCGTCTTGATGAATTCGTCGATGAGGGCGATCGCCTCGTCTTCGGTGTGCTGGCGGGCGCCGATCGCGACGACGTTGGCGTCGTTGTGCTGTCGGGCGAGCTGGGCTGTGGCGGTGCTCCAGGCGAGGGCGGCGCGGATGCCCTCGACCTCGTTGGCGGCGATCTGCTCGCCGTTGCCCGATCCGCCGAAGACCACGCCGAGGGACTCGAGGCCAGCCTTCTGGTCGGCGATGACCGCGCGGGCGGCCGAGATGCAGAACGACGGGTAGTCGTCGAGCGGCTCGTACGTCTGGGGTCCGTGGTCGGTGACCTCGTGCCCCTGGGCCTCGAGGTGCTTGATCAGGGTCTGGGCAAACTCGAGGCCGGCATGGTCGGTGGCAACGTGGATCCGCATGCCTCAAATCCTATTGCTGTCGCCTCTCTCAGACGCTCAATCGAAGATCGGGCCTCTTGTGCGAGAGCGCTTCAGCTCGAAGAAGCCGTCGTACGACGCCGCGGCGACAACGCCGTCCCAGAGGGTCGCAGCCGTCTCGCCCTTCGGCGCCGGGCTGATGACGGGGCCGAAGAACGCCGTGCCGTTGACCGCGATGACGGGGGTGCCGACATCCTGCCCCACGCGGTTGATGCCGTCTTCGTGGCTGGCGCGCATCTGGGCGTCGAACTCGTCACTGTCGGCGTACTTGGCGAAGTCGGCGGGGAGGCCCACCTCCGCGAGGGACGCGGCGATGACGCCGTCCTGGTCGTCCTTCTGGCCCTCGACGTGGATGCGGGTGCCGAGCGCGTCGTAGAGCGGCTTGACGATCTCCTGGCCGTGCAGCTCGCTGGCGGCCGTGACGAGGCGGGTGTAGCGGATGAGCATGGTCAGGACAGCAGGATCGAAGCCTTCGCGGCCTTCGTTCAGCAGCCCGAGGCTCATCACATGGAAGGTCACGTCGAGGTTGCGCAGCTTCGCCACCTCGTCCATCCAGCGGCTCGTCATCCACGCCCACGGGCACGACGGGTCGAACCAGAATTCGACGGCTGTCGCGGTGCTCGACGAACCTGCAACGTCGTCGGAAGTTAGTGTGTCGGTCATGGGTTGAGCCTAGAACCCGCAGGCTTCCCCGCGCCCCTCCCGAGAGAAGATCACATGTCGACCCAAGCTCCGTACGAGCCCACCGCCGTCGCGGAGGGCTCCGTCCCCCGCGGCATCGAGGCCAACGGTGTCAACGCCATCGATGAGAGCGAGCGCAAGGGCTCGCCCCGGCAGCTGTTCTGGCCGTGGTTCGCAGCGAACGTGTCGGTGCTGGGCATCGGGTACGGGGCCTACCTGCTCTTCTTCGGGGTCTCGTTCTGGCAGGCCGTGATCGTCGGCGCACTCGGAATCGTCATCTCGTTCTTGTTCTGCGGCTTCATCGCGCTGGCCGGCAAGCGGGGCAACGCACCGACGATGACTCTCGGCCGGGCGGCGTTCGGGGTGAACGGCAACAAGGTGCCGTCGATCATCTCGTGGGTGCTCACCGTCGGGTGGGAGACCGCGCTGACCTCGCTCGCCGTCCTGGCGACCGCGACGGTGTTCGAGAAGCTCGGCGCGGGCGGCGGCGACGTGACGAAGGTCATCGCCCTGATCGTCGTGGCTGCGCTCGTCGTCTTCGGCGGCATCCTCGGCTTCGACTTCCTGATGCGGCTGCAGAAATGGATCACTGTCGCCACCGGCGTGCTGACCGTCGTCTATATCGTCCTGACCTTCCACCGCATCGACTTCCACGCCGTCATGGCTCTGCCGAGCGGCGCTCTGCCCGCGGTGATCGGCGGCTTCGTCTTCATGATGACGGGCTTCGGCCTCGGCTGGGTCAATGCGGCTGCCGACTACTCGCGGTACCTTCCGCGCAAGTCGTCGAGTGGTGGCGTGATCTGGTGGACCACCTTCGGGTCGTCGATCGCCCCCGTGATCCTGCTGGTCTTCGGCCTGCTGCTGGCCGGCTCGTCGAAGTCGCTCTTCGCGGCCATCAACGACGACCCCATCGGTGCGCTGGCGACCCTCGTGCCGACGTGGTTCCTGATCCCGTTCGCCCTCGTCGCGATCCTGGGCCTCGTCGGTGGGTCGGTGATGAACATCTACTCGTCGGGCTTCTCGCTGCTGAACGCCGGCCTCAAGATCCCCCGCTACGCGGCCGCATCGGTCGACGGCGTCGTCATGATCGCGGGAACGATCTACGTCGCCTTCTTCGCGACCTCGTTCGTCGTGCCGTTCCAGGGCTTCCTGATCACGCTCGGCGTGCCGATCGCGGCGTGGGCGGGGATCTTCCTGGCCGACGTTCAATTGCGTCGCAAAGATTATGCAACCGCCGACCTGTTCGACAAGAGCGGGCGGTACGGCAGCGTCCAGTGGGTGACGATCGGCCTCATCGTGCTCGGCACCATCATCGGCTGGGGTCTGGTCGAGAACGGCTACGCGTCGTGGCTCGGCTGGCAGGGCTACTTCCTCTTCGGCCTGAAGGCGCAGTGGGGCGGCGCGAACCTCGGTGTGCTGGCGGCACTGCTGATCGGCTACCTGGGCACGATCCTGTTCATGCGGCCCGTCATCCGGCAGCAGGAGGGCGTGCTGCAGCTCGACCGGGACATCGTGTGACGGAACCTGGCGAGCCTGCACCCGCGCCTGCGCCCGCGCCCGCACGTGCGCCCGCGCCGCTGTCGTTCGCGACGCCGCCGTGGCTCGTGGTCGTCGACATGCAGCGCATCTTCGGCGAGCCCTGCAGCGAGTGGTTCACCCCCGACTACGAGACGGCGAGCGCAGGATCCACGCGCTTGCGTCCTGCGTTCGGCTCACGCGTCGCCCTGACTCGCTTCGTGGCCCCGGCCGAGCCCTCGGGCGCGTGGATCCCCTACTACCAGGACTGGCCGTTCGCGCTGGTGCCCGAGTCGGATCCGCTGTACGAGCTGATGCCGGAGTTTTCCGTCGCGTCGCCGGCCGGCGACGCGACCGTCATCACGCGCGAGACGTTCGGCAAGTGGGACGCCGCCACGTCTTCCGCCCTCGGCGCGCCGACGGACATCGTGCTGACCGGCGTCTCGACCGACTGCTGCGTGCTCTCGACGGCGCTGGCCGCCGCCGACGCCGGCGTCCGAGTGCGGGTCGTCGCCGACGCCTGCGCCGGGCTGAGCGACCTCGACCACCAGCGCGCCCTCGACATGATGGCGCTCTACGCGCCGCTCGTCGAGGTCACCACCGTCGACGAGGTGCTCGCCGCCCTGTAGTGGCGCCTGAGGCTATGAGCCCGTTCTTCCGCAAAGCGCCGTGACTAGTTCGGGCATTTTGCTCGCGTTCGGACTCATGCCTCACTTGACGTTGCAACTATCGATAAGGATTCAACGTCTGCATCCGTGAGGTCTTCACGGAACGCCGCGATCGCCTTCGGTCTCGACGCGGGCCGGATCTTCGGCAGGAGACGCTTCAGATACGCGATCGCCCACCGGCGCCTCCAGGCGACCGGATCGGCATCGTGTATCTCGCACTCGCGACTCCATGCGGCGTACCAGACCGCGGCGCGCTCCTTGCCCTCCGCGGACGCGTGGTCGCCCGCGTTCACGGCGTCGTTGAGCAGCTGGAGCCCGTCGTGGACCAGTTCCTCCGGGCCGTAGAAGGCGAGGCGCTCGTCGATGTAATCCCGAGCTGCGGCCCGAGACAGCCGACCTCCGAGGTACGCCTCCCATGTGGTGATGAGCTCGAGCCGGAGCTCGTGCGGCTGGTACGTCACGACATCAGCCTACGAGTGAGCCGCGGGCCTGGGGATAACCCGAGCGAGGGCTACACGCGCCGGTAGTGTTGATGAGGGCCAGAAGCCCGGGCCGACGACGGCCGAACCGTTACCTCAGGAGGAGCACCAGTGCCAGGAGAGAACCTCACCCGGATCGAGGCGCAAGAGCGCAAGAGCATCCTCGACGTCGAGTCGTACGTGGTCGATCTCGACCTGACGCGGGGCGACGAGGTCTTCGGCAGCACGACCACGGTCACGTTCGACGCGACCGAGGGGGCCTCCACCTTCATCGACGCCTTCACGCGCACCGTCCACTCGATCACGCTGAACGGGGCGGCCCTCGACGCTGCGACGGTCAGCGACGGCATCCGCATCCAGCTCGACGGGCTCGCCGCGCACAACGTGCTCACCGTCGTCGCCGACGCCGAGTACACGAACACCGGCGAGGGCCTGCACCGCTTCGTCGACCCGGTCGACGGCGAGGTCTACCTCTACTCGCAGTTCGAGGTGCCCGACAGCCGCCGAGTGTTCGCGGTCTTCGAGCAGCCCGACCTCAAGGCGACGTTCCAGTTCACGATCACGGCGCCTTCGCGCTGGGAGGTCGTGTCGAACTCGATCACGCCCGAGCCGACCGTCGACGGAGACAAGGCGACCTACGAGTTCGCACCGACCCCGATCCTGTCGAGCTACATCACCGCGATCGTCGCCGGCCCGTACGACGTCGTGCGCTCCGCTCTGACGTCGTCGGACGGCCGCGAGATCCCCCTCGGCATCTTCACGCGCAAGTCGCTGTCGGAGTTCATGGACGCCGACTACATCTTCGACAAGACCCGCCAGGGCTTCGCCTACTACGAAGAGAAGTTCGACTACCCCTACCCGTTCGACAAGTACGACCAGCTCTTCGTGCCCGAGTTCAATGCCGGGGCGATGGAGAACGCGGGCGCGGTCACGTTCACCGAGACCTACGTCTTCCGCAGCAAGGTGACCGACGCGATCAAGGAGCGCCGGGTCGTCACGATCCTGCACGAGCTCGCGCACATGTGGTTCGGCGACCTCGTCACCATGAAGTGGTGGAACGACCTCTGGCTGAACGAGTCGTTCGCCGAGTGGGCGTCGACCATCTCGACGGCAGAGGCCACCGAGTGGACCGAGGCGTGGACGACCTTCCAGGCCATGGAGAAGAGTTGGGCCTACCGCCAGGACCAGCTGCCCTCGACGCACCCGGTCGTCGCCACGATCAACGACCTCGAAGACGTGCAGGTCAACTTCGACGGCATCACCTACGCCAAGGGCGGGTCGGTGCTGAAGCAGCTGGTCGCCTGGGTCGGCATCGACGCCTTCTACGCCGGCGTCGCCGCGTACTTCAAAAAGCATCACCACTCGAACACCGAGCTGTCGGATCTGCTCGCCGAACTCGAGGTCACCAGTGGCCGCGAGCTGACGAGCTGGTCGAAGCTGTGGCTCGAGACGGCCGGAGTCAACACTCTGCGCCCCGAGATCGAGACCGACGGCGACCTCATCACGAAGTTCACGATCGTGCAGACAGCCCCGGCCGACTACCCGACGATCCGCCCGCACCGCCTCGCCATCGGCCTCTACGACCTCACCGGCGCAGGCCCCATCGCCGAGGACGCGCTCGAGCGCACCCACCGCGTCGAGATCGACGTCGACGGCGAGCGCACCGAGGTGCCCGACCTCGTCGGCCTGGCCAAGTCGGCCCTCGTGCTCGTGAACGACGACGACCTCGCCTACGCGAAGGTCCGTCTCGACGAGGGCTCGCTAGCGACCGCGATCCAACACCTGTCGAAGATCAAGAGCCCGCTGGCCCGGGCGCTCGTCTGGGGGTCGGTCTGGGATGCCACGCGCGACGCCGAGACGCCCGCCTCGGCCTACGTCGACCTCGTGCTCTCGAACATCGCGACCGAGACCGAGTCGACCACCATCCGCACGACGCTGTCGCAGCTGCTGCAGGCCGCGCGCTCGTACGTCGCCCCCGCCAAACGCGCCGAGACGATCACTCGCGTCGGAGACGCGCTCTGGTCGCTCGCGCAGGCGGCCGAGGCCGGCACCGACGCGCAGTTCCAGTTCGTGAAGTTCTTCGCCGCGATCCCCTCCACCGAGGCTCACGGCGACGCCCTCCAGGGTCTGATCGATGGCAGCATCACGCTCGACGGCCTCGTGATCGACACCGACCTTCGCTGGGAGCTGCTCGAGGGCCTCGTGCTCGTCGCCCGCGCCGGTGCTGCTGAGATCGACGCCGCCCTCGAGGCGGACAACACGGCCAACGGTGCCCAGTCGGCGGCTCGCGCTCGCGCGACCATCCCGACGAGCGAGGCGAAGCTCGCGGCGTTCGCGTCGATCGTCGACGCGGCCGACAAGCCGAACGCCATCGTGCGCTCGACCGCCATGGGCTTCCAGCACACGAACGACCCGGCGATCCTCGAGCCCGTCGTGGCGCGATACTTCGAGTCGCTGACCGGCATCTGGGAGTCGCGCAGCTACCACATCGCCGACACGCTCGTGTCGGGGCTCTACCCGGCAGGCCTCGCGAACGAGGCGCTCGTCGCGGCTGCCACCGACTGGCTCGGCACAAACCCCGACACCCCCGCGCTGCGACGCATCGTGGCCGAGAGTGTCGCCGGCACCGAGCGGGCGCTGCGCGTGCAGGCCGCCGACAGCTGATCCTGCGGTCTGATCGGAGTCCGGTCGATTTCGCGCAAAACGGCGGGTTCACACCGACCGTTCTGACGGAAATCGACCGGACTTCTCTCGTCACGTGGTCGGGGAGCGTGCCGGGCGCATTCGGCCCACGCCGAGCGCGCGGTCAGGGTTCGGATCGTCTCCGCACCTAGCATGGTTCGGATGATCCTCCACCTCCAGGCCGCTGCCACCCCGACCTCCACCGGCGTCCCAGCCGCGGTCGCCGCGGGGGCCAAAGACTTCTGGACGGTCTGGCACGTCCCGATCACTGTCGCGGCGATCGTCCTCGGCGCGATCATCCTCCGCGTCATCGCCCTGATCGTGATCCGCCGCGTCGTCGACCAGATCGTCAGCGGCGTGAAGAAGAAGCAGCACGTCGACGACACCCAAGCCCTCGTCGCATCCCCTCTGCAGGCCGTCCGGGTCGTGCAGCGCACGCGCACCCTCGGCAGCGTGCTGCAGAACGTCGTCACCGTCGTGCTCGTCGTGATCGCACTGACCAGCATCCTGAGCGAGCTCGACGTCAGCGTCGTCGGCCTCGTCAGCGCCGCAGGCGTCATCGCCGCCGGCCTCGCGTTCGGCGCGCAGAGCGTCGTCAAAGACATGCTGTCGGGGCTGTTCATGGTGGCCGAGGATCAGCTCGGGGTCGGCGACATCGTCGACGTCGGGTTGGCGACGGGCATGGTCGAGTCGGTCGGCATCCGTGTCACGCAGGTGCGCGACGTGAACGGGACGCTGTGGTTCGTGCCGAACGGGCAGATCCTGCGCGTGGGCAACATGTCGCAGGGCTGGTCACGCGTCGTGCTCGACACGGCTGTGCCGTACGACGTCGACATCGACGAGGTCGAGGCGGCGATGCTGAAGACCGCGACGGCGCTCGCGACCGAGCCGCGCTGGAAGACGCGCATCGTCGAGAAGCCCGAGCTGTGGGGCCTCGAGTCGATCTCGGAGTCGGCTCTGGTCATCCGCCTGGTCGTCCGGACCCGCTCGGCCGAGAAGGACAACGTGGCGCGCGAGCTGCGCATGCGCATCAAGAGAGCCATGGACGAGATGGACATCACGCTGCCCTCTCTGACGAGCGTCGTGCTGACAGGATTCGACGAGGCCACCTCCGTGCGCGGCGCACGCCCCGTCGAGACGGCCCCGGTGCCCGTGACGAAGGGGCGCGGGCGGAGGCCCGCGGCCGGTCCGGCTGCGACTCCGACGTCTAGAGCCGCTGCGGCCACGAAGCCGATTCCGAGCGGGCGGCAGGATCCGAGGTCCGTCCCGCAGCCTCCCGCACCCGGCTCCGCTCAGGCACCCGGCTCCGCTCAGGCACCCGGCTCAGAGCAGGCACCCGGGTCCGAGCAGGCACCCGGGTCCGCGCAGGGGCCGGGCCCGCGGATCAACGTGCCGCCGCCGGGGGCGCCGGGGCCGGTGCCTCCGAAGCAGTCTCGTGCGCCGCGCGCGCCTCGCCCGTCGGGAGAGGATGGGGCATGACCGACGCGAGCACTCCCGATCCTGCCGCCTCGCCCGAGCGCCCGTCGCTCGGCCTGGGGCCGGCCTCCGCGCAACCGGTCACCGTGCGGGGCGGGCTCGGCGACGACGCCGCCCAGGGCAACTTCTGGCGGCAGATCGGCGGGCGGCCGACGTTCGAACGACTCGTGCGGACGTTCTACGCGGGCGTGCAGACCGACCCGCTGATCTGGCCGATGTACCCGCAGGATGACCTCGAAGGGGCGATTCAGAGGCTCACCGGGTTTCTCGAGCAGTACTGGGGCGGGCCGACGACGTACAGCGACGAGCGCGGGCACCCGCGCCTGCGCATGCGGCACCAGCCCTTCACGATCACCCCGGCCGCCCGCGACCGGTGGCTCGTGCACATGCGCGAGGCCGTCGACTCGCTCGGCTTGAGCCCGCTCGACGACGCGACCCTGTGGGGCTACCTCGAGCGGGCCGCCCACGCGATGGTCAACAGCTTCGGCGAGTAGCCCTGCGGGCGCCCCAGCTCAGGCCAGGTAGCTGCCGCGCTCGAGCTCGTCGGCGAGCGACGGGCGGTGCGGTGCCCAGCCGAGGGTCTCGCGAGCGTGCGCGCCGGTGGCCTGTTGGTCGAGCAGCAGCGCATCGGCGAAGGCCTCGCCGAAGCGGCCTCGGGCGGAGTCGTCGGTCTCGGGCACGACGGGCCACCTGCGACCGCGCGCCGCGGCCTCGCCGAGCTCGAGCACGGTCGGGTTCTGCCCGGAGGCCGCGAGGGAGTACTCGTCGGAAGCAGCGGCTTCAAGAGCAAGCACGTACAGGTCGGCCAGGTCGTCGACGTCGACTGTCGTCCAGTGCTGCGAGCCGTCGCCGACGAGGAGGATCTCGCCCTCGCCGATGAGCATCGACGGGATGCCCGTACCGTGGCCGTAGACGATTGCCGGCGCGATGACAGTCGAGTTCACGTCGGAGTCTCGGAGGCGCTTCTCGATGTCGACCCGCCAGCCCGTGATCGGCAGCGGCTGCAGAGTGCTTGTCTCGACGAGGTCGGAGCCCGAGCCGAAGATCCAGATGCCGCTGGTGTGGACGTATGGGGTGTCACGGCCGGCGGTCGCCCGGATCACGACGTCCACGAGGTCGGAATCGACGGTCGCGCTCGTCGCGTCGCCCGGCGATGCCGTGTGGATGACGCCGTCGGCCCCCACGACGAGGCTCTCGAGCAGGGCGGTATCGGTGATGTCGCCGACAACGGGCCGGGCGCCGAGGGCCTCGACGGCCCTCGCCTTCTCGTCGGTGCGCACGAGGGCGACGACGTCGTGGCCCTTCGCCACGAGAGCACGAAGGACAGCGGAGCCGATGAAACCGGTAGCACCGGTGAGCAGAATCGTCATGCTCTCGACGGTAGTCGGGGGCGCCTGGAGGCCTCCCGGCTACAGCAGGCCGCGACGCTTGACGAGGACGTGCCCCCGACTGGTGCTGAGGCGCGTCCACGAGCCGACCGAGAACACCCGCACAGCCTCTTCGGGTGCGAGGAAGCCCAGGGTGAGCGCCGCGAACGCGGCACCGGCCGGCACACCCGGTGCGCCATCGATCTCGCGCGACCAGACCCCGGAGCGCACCCGCTGCACGATCTGCTCGCCAGTGCCCGTGGGGATCACCTCGGCCACCTCGTCGATCCCGGCCTTCGCCACCCTCTCGAACACACTCGTCTCCACGGAGCCCTGCACAGCCCATCCGCCGCGCGGCGGCGAGATCGCGGCCCAGGATGCGGCGGTGACGGCGGGCGGGATCGGCACGCTCACCGGGGCGGTCGGGTCGACCACCTCGTTGCGGAGTCTCGTCGTGCGCTCGATCACGGCCCGCAGCGGCACGACGGCGTCGAAGGTGCCCTGACGCTCGCGGGCGGAGTCGGGCTGGTGGGCGGCGTCGGGCTCGGCCGGCGCCAGCGCGTAGGTGCGGAGGCCCAGCACGGTAGGGCTCGAGTCGAGAATGCCCGCGGGCGACAGGATGCCGACGTACGCGGCCAGCACTCCCCCGTCGCCTGCTGCAGCGGGGCGTGTGCCGATGAGGCGCACCGCACCGTCGTCGACCGCGGCCGCCCTCCGAGGAAGGTGTGGAGGTCGTCGAGCGACAGGGAGTCGGGGAGGCGGAAGGCAGTGTTCATCGGCCCTCTAAACTACCGCTGATGAACGATGCGACGGCGCACTCCGCTGCCCCTGACGAACCCCTCGCCGACCTGCTCGGCGCTCTGACCCTGACCCCGGGCGCCCTCGCCGACGAGTTCGCCGCTCCCAGCCAGTGGATGCCGAACGGCCGCGTCTTCGGCGGCCAGGTGCTGGCCCAGTCGCTGCTCGCCGCGGCGACGACCGTGCCGAGCGAGAAGGCCGTGCACTCCATGCACGCGTACTTCCTCCGCGCCGGCAAGATCGAGCAGCCCATCGAGTTCCACGTCGACCGCAGCCACGACGGTCGCTCGTTCGCGTCGCGCCGCACCGAAGCCCTCCAGGGCGGGGTGCCGATCATGACGACGATGTCGTCCTTCCAGACCATCGACGAGGGGATCGACCACGAGACGGAGATGCCGGACGGGCTCGCCGACCCGGAGTCGCTGCCGACGATGGCCGACACGCTGGCCGGGATCTCGCATCCTGCCGCCCAGTTCTGGGCTCACGGGCGCCCCTTCGACATCCGGCACATCCCGTCGTCGCTCTTCCTCCGCGTCGAGGGCGAGCACGTCGCGCATCAGGCCCTCTGGATGAAGACGGTGGGGCGGCTGCCCGACGACCCGCTGATCCACCAGGCGGCGCTGCTTTACGCCAGCGACCTCGGTATCCTCGAGCCCATTCTGCGGCGGCACGGCGTCGAGCTGTCGCGGCCTGGCATGAAGATCGCGAGCCTCGACCACGCCATGTGGTGGCACCGCGCCGGGCGGGCCGACGAGTGGCTGCTGTACGCGATGGAGTCGCCGACGGCGCAGGGCGGCCGGGGGCTTGCCACGGGGCGCTTCTTCGACAGGTCAGGGCGGCTGCTGGCGTCGGTCGCGCAGGAGGGGATGGTGCGCCTCCCCCGCTCGGAGTAGCGGCGAGACCTCAGAATCGACGACCGTCAGGCCGAAGCTGCTGCACTTTCTGAGGTCTCGACCGCAGCGAGTGCTACTGGCGGCGGCGGAAGACGAGAGGTTCGTCGACGTAGGGCTCCCAGGCCGCGCGCTCGGCCTCGGCGATGCGGCGCGGGCGCTGCGTAGTGGCGTCGACCAGCACCAGCGTCGAGGCAGCCCGCGTGTGCAGCACCTGCGGCTCGACACCCACCGGCGAGAACACCTCGTAGTAGATCTCGAGGCTGGCGCCGCCCATGTGACCGATCCAGAGCTGGATGTCGAGCGGCAGTCGCGTGTACGCGATCGGCGCCAGATACTCGACCTCCTGGCGCGCGATCAGTGTCCAGGTCTGCGTGCCGGGGCTCGAGTCGAGGATCTGCGTCACCGAGTCGTCGCCCGACTCTTCGCCGGCCGACCAGAACGCCTGGATTCGCGCCTCTTCGAGCAGGTGCAGCATCTCGGCGTTGTTCACGTGCCTGTACGCGTCGAGGTCGCCCCACCGCAGCACGGTGGGGACGTGGAGCCGTGCCACGCTCAGTCTCTCGTGAGCTTGCGGTACGTGACCCGGCTGGGCTTGGCCGCGTCGGCGCCGAGCCTCTCGATCTTGTTCTCTTCGTAGGCTTCGAAGTTGCCCTCGAACCAGTACCAGTTGGCCGGGTTGTCGGGCGTGCCCTCGTACGCCAGGATGTGGGTCGCGATGCGGTCGAGGAACCACCGGTCGTGTGTGATCACCACGGCGCAGCCCGGGAACTCGAGCAGGGCGTTCTCGAGCGAGCCGAGCGTCTCGACGTCGAGGTCGTTGGTGGGCTCGTCGAGCAGCAGCAGGTTGCCGCCCTGTTTGAGCGTCAGCGCGAGATTGAGGCGGTTGCGCTCACCACCGGAGAGCACGCCGGCCTTCTTCTGCTGGTCGGGGCCCTTGAAGCCGAACTGCGACACGTAGGCGCGCGACGGGATCTCGGTCTTGCCGACCTGGATGTAGTCGAGGCCCTCGGAGACGACCTCCCACAGGTTCTTGTTGGGGTCGATGCCGCCGCGGTTCTGGTCGACGTACGAGATGTCGACCGTCTCGCCGACCTTGAGGTCGCCGCCGTCGAGCGGCTCGAGACCCGTGATCGTCTTGAACAGCGTGGTCTTGCCGACGCCGTTCGGGCCGATGACGCCGACGATGCCGTTGCGCGGCAGCGTGAACGACAGGTTGTCGATCAGCATCCGGCCGTCGAAGCCCTTCTCGAGTTTCTTGGCGTCGATGACCTGCTGGCCGAGGCGGGGGCCGACGGGGATGATGATCTCTTCGAAGTCGAGCTTCTTGGTGCGCTCGGCCTCGGTCGCCATCTCTTCGTAGCGGGCGAGGCGCGCCTTCGACTTGGCCTGGCGGCCCTTCGAGTTGCTGCGCACCCAGTCGAGCTCGCTCGAGAGGCGCTTGGCGAGCTTCGCGTCTTTCTTGCCCTGGATGTTGAGGCGCTCGCCCTTCTTCTCGAGATAGGTCGAGTAGTTGCCCTCGTAGGGGTAGAGGCGACCACGGTCGACCTCGGCGATCCACTCGGCGACGTGGTCGAGGAAGTACCGGTCGTGGGTCACGGCGAGCACGGCACCGTGATATTGCTGCAGGTGCTGCTCGAGCCAGAGCACGCTCTCGGCGTCGAGGTGGTTGGTGGGCTCGTCGAGCAGCAACAGGTCGGGCTTCTGCAGCAGAAGCTTGCAGAGCGCGACGCGGCGCTTCTCACCACCGGAGAGGTTGGTGACGAGGGCATCACCCGGAGGGGTGCGCAGAGCGTCCATGGCCTGCTCGAGCTGGGAGTCGAGATCCCAGGCGTCGGCGGCGTCGATCGCCTCTTGGAGCACGCCCATCTCTTCGAGCAGAGCGTCGAAGTCGGCGTCGGGCTCGGCCATGGCCGCCGAGATCTCGTTGAAGCGGTCGATCTTGCCCTTGATCTCGCCGACGCCCTCCTGGACGTTCTCGAGCACCGTCTTGGTCTCGTCGAGCTCGGGCTCCTGCATCAGGATGCCGACGGTGTAGCCGGGGCTCAGCTTGGCCTCGCCGTTCGACGGGGTGTCGAGCCCCGCCATGATCTTGAGGATCGTGGACTTGCCGGCACCGTTCGGGCCGACCACGCCGATCTTGGCGCCGGGAATGAACGACATGGTCACGTCGTCGAGGATCAGCTTGTCGCCGACCGTCTTTCGGGCACGGACCATGGAATAGATGAATTCGGCCATGCCTTCCAGTCTATTCGGCGGACGCAAGCGGGCTGACCGCCGGCTGGGTGTTCGGCGACGCCGCTGGCGAACGGCTGGCGAGCCAGCCGGTGATGTCGCGCCACGCGACCCCCGGTCGCGCCAGCGAATCCGGTGGTGCCAACCGGATCGCGTGGTTCGACCACGGCATCCGTGCGTCAGTTGATGGCGCGAGTGGTGCCGACGAGGCAGGCGCCCGTGCTGAGCACCGGTGCCGACGACGACGAGTAGCCCGAGGCGCCGACCTGCCCGAGCAGGCAGGTCTTGCCCTGCCACAGCACCGAGAACTCGATCGAGTCGACGGTGCGCCCGATCGTGGTCTGGTCGGGCGTGATCTGCATCGACTTCTTGTCGAAGCCGGCCTTCGTGAGCGTCGCGATGACCGTGTCGCCGTTGGGCGACCCGTTGATCTTCAGGAGAGCTTGGAGAGCCGAGTCGAAGTGTGTGAGGGCCACGCTCGCCGGAGCCGTGGCGCCGAACGGGATCGTCGGCGCCGGCGTAGGCGTCGGGGCGGCGACGGGCGTCGACACCGAGGGTGACGGCGTGGGAGTCGAGTGGCTGGTGCAGCCGCTGAGCACGGCGACCGAGACGGCTGCCAGGAGGCCCACTGCCGCGAGAGCTCGACGTCGGTGGGGCGTTGGACTGACTGGCACGTGTCGAGTCTACGGGCCGACCGGCGCAGCACCCGGGCAGCCTCAGAACGGTGTCTCGACTTCGTCGGGCCAGGAGGCCTGCCCGCCTGGGGCAGTGTCGCCTTCGTGCCCGCCCTCGTCGCTGGGTGAGGCGCCGGGCTCTGCGCCCGGCGACGTCGCAGGCCACCCGCTCGGCACGAGCGAGCGCGTATCGGGCTGAAGGGCCCCTTCTGCGACTGCGGTCGGCAGGGCCCCCGGGCCGGAGTTCGGCGCAACGGCAGGCGCCGGCGCAAGCCCGAACCGAGGCCGGAGCCCGCGCCCAGCCCGGCGCCTGCGCCGAGGCCAGAGCCGGGGCTCCCCGCGGGCGGCACCCCCGCCTGCCCCGTGCTGCCCTGCCCCTCGGGCGACGGCGCGGCACGAGCCGACACCACGCGGGTGAACGCCGTGGTGCCCCACAGCAGGTCGTGGCCGATCGCATCCGCGTCGACCTCGACGGTGGTACCCGAACGCTCGGAGTTCTCCCACGCCCGCACTCGGAGCCGCCCGAGGACGACGATGTGCTCGCCCTTGGCCAGCGACTTGGCGACATTGTCGGCGAGATGCCGGAAGGCTGTGACGGTGTACCAGTTCGTCTCGCCGTCGACCCACTCGTTGCGCCCCCGGTCGTAGCGGCGCTGCGACGATGCGAGACGGAAGCTGCAGATCGACAGGCCCGAATTGGTGCGCATGTCTTTCGGCGGGGTCGCCACGATTCCAGTGAGTGTGATGGTGTCTGTCATGCCACGAGTGTCGCCTCGGACGGCACCGGCCCGAGGGGGAGTTCGCCGATCTGTGGAGAACTCGTCGCTCGGGCCCGGCTGTGGAGGAGAGGACGACGCGAGAGGCGTGGCGTCCTGCGCCGTCGTCGATCCTGCGGCCTCGATACCGCCGAACGTCTAGTGCTCGATGAACTCGGGCCGGTCGGCCCCCGCCCCGAGCCGGGCGTGCAGGGCGCTCTTCGCCACGTCGAGGGTCGGGTAGGCGCCGTGGTAGTCGGCATCGTCGCGCACACGGATCGCGAAACCGTCATGGGTGCGATGGATCGACCCGACGGTGCCGGCCGGGCCGACGGCGACCCAGGTGCCGGCCGCCGTGGCCATGCGGCTGCCCGCGGTGCTGGTGGTGGTGCCGGCGGTGGGTGCAGTGCTGTCGTTGCTCATCATTGAGCTCCTTCTCATGCGGTGGTGCGGGCGAGCCCGGCGAGTGCCGGGCCCTAGGACGCGAGCACGTACTTTCCGTACGACTTGCGGATCTTGTTGACCTTCGGCAGGGCGACCGCCAGGCAGTAGCCCTGGCCGGGGTTCTTGGCGAAGAAGTCCTGGT
Source organism: Frondihabitans sp. PAMC 28766 (assembly GCF_001577365.1). Lineage (NCBI taxonomy): Bacteria > Bacillati > Actinomycetota > Actinomycetes > Micrococcales > Microbacteriaceae > Frondihabitans > Frondihabitans sp. PAMC 28766. The sequence continues at coordinate 2,009,385 of NZ_CP014513.1, read as the reverse complement.
GGTACTCCTCGGCGCGGAACCACTCGGCCAGCGGCTGGATCGTCGTGACGATGCCGCCGTCCCACGCCTCGGCCGCGCGGTCGCGGGCGGCCTCGAACTCGGTCTTCTGCGCGTCGTCGGTGAAGAACATCGCCGAGCGGTACTGGGTGCCGACATCGGCGCCCTGGCGGTTGAGCTGACGCGGATCGTGCAGAGTGAAGAACACGTCGAGGATGACGTCGGCCGGGATCACCTCGGGGTCGAACGTGACTTTCACGGCCTCCGCATGCCCGGTGACGCCCGTGCAGACGGCCTCGTAGCTCGGGTTCGACGTGATGCCGCCCGTATAGCCCGATTCGACGTCGCTGACGCCCTCGAGCGTGCGATACACGGCGTCGAGACACCAGAAGCAGCCGCCGGCCAGCGTGAAAGTCGTCATGCCGACACGGTACTCCGGCCCGCTGCCGCCACCCTTACCTTTTCGGCAGACGCTCACCCGACGGGCGGGGCGGCTGCGCCGAAAAGGTAAGGGCCGGGGCGCAGGATCAGCGGGCCCTCGGCGCCTCTCTCCCACCGCCGGCGATGGCACCGAGGGCGGCGAGCAGCGGCGGCGCGTCGTTCGGGTCGAGGTGCGCCTGGATCAGCACCGCACGGTCGGTCGCGCCCGCCGCCGCCGCGAGCGCGTCGCGCAGCTCGGAAGCGGTGCCGACCGACGCCGTGAGCACCGGCACCCCGGGCGCCAGCGCCGCCGGCAGAGCAGCCCAGTCCCACGCCGCGACGCCCTGGTAGACGGCCGCAGGGCTCTGGATGACACGCTCGATCGTGTAGCCGTCGTTGTTGATCAGCACGATGATCGGGGTCAGCCCGCGGTTCAGGATCGTACTGAGCTCGGTCGCGGTCAGTTGCGCGGCGCCGTCGCCGATGAACAGGATGCTGCGGCGCGACGAGGCGAGCGAGGTGCCGAGCGTCGCGGGCAGGGTGTAGCCGATCGACGACCAGATCGGTTGGGCGAGCAGGTCGGTGCCGGTCGGCATCTGCAACTCGAGCGCGCCGTACATCGCCGTGCCCGCGTCGGCGATCGCGATGCTGTCGGTGGGCAGCCAGCTCTGCACGATGGTCCAGAGCTCGTGCTGGCTGAGCGGAGAGCCCGGGGCGGCTGCGGGCAGCGCCGCACGATACGGCCACGAGGTGTCGGCTGCCGGCCCAGGTGACAACGTCAGCCCCGCCACGACCTCGTCGACGACCGCGAGACTGTCTTCGAGCCGCACGTCGTGGAACGTCACGGCCCCGACCCGCGCCGTCGAGACCCCCAGCTCGACGGCCGCGTCGAAGTCGAAGTGCTGACTGTAGAAGCCGGTGAGGACGTCGCTCAGCACGGTCCCCGCCAAGACCACCAGCGGCGCCTCGTCCACGGCGGCACGCGTGGCCGCCGAGGGGGTCATCTGCCCCATGTAGATGCCGAGGCTCGCCGGGTGCGTCTCGGGCAGCATCGACTTCGCGCTGGCCTGCGTGGCCACGCGCACACCCGGGTGGTCGGCGATCCGCTCGAGCAGGTGCTCGGCCCGGCGCCGGTGGATGCGGGGCCCGGCCAGGAGGGTGACGGGATCCTGCGGCCCCAATCGGCTCGCGAAGGCCTCGGTCAGCGCGGTGCGGAAGTCGTCGAGCGCCACCGAGTCGCTGGGCGTCGCACGCAGCGGATGCCGCAGGGGTGCGGACGAGACCGGCGCGGCCGCGATGTCCATCGGGATTCCGAGGTAGACCGGCTTCGACTCGTCGAGAGCGGCGCGCAGCACGCGGTCGATGTCGCGCGACGCGTCGGCCGCCCGGAGGATCGCACCGGCGACGGTGACCTCTTTGTAGGCGCGGAAGAAGTGGTCGTAGTCGCCGTCGACGAGCGTGTGGTGGCTGAGCGCGCCGGTCGTGCGGGCGGCAGTCGTCGGCATCCCGGTGATCTGAAGCACCGGCACGTCTTCGGCGAAGCTGCCGGCGATGCCGTTGATCGCCGAGAGCTCGCCGACGCCGTAGGTGGTGACGAGCGAGGCGATGCCACGGCTCGTGCGCGCGTAGGCGTCGGCGGCGTACGCGGCGTTGAGTTCGTTGGTGTTGCCGACCCACTCGACCCCGTCGACCGTCAACATCTCGTCGAGCAGAGTGAGGTTGAAGTCGCCCGGCAAGCCGAACACGTGTGGCCCGCCCACCTCGATCAGGCGGTGCGCGAGGTACTGGCCGACACTGACGACATCCGGGAGGTCACTCATGCGTCGAGCCCACCACGCTTTGCCTCTGTGATCAATTTGCTAGCGTTTTAGTGATCACTATGATCAATTCACGACCGCAGGATGCCACGGAAATGGACAGATAGACATGCTCGACGCCACAGACCGTCGCCTTCTCTCGGCGCTCGACGCGAACCCTCGAACGCCCGTCGCCGTGCTGGCCGACCTGCTGGGCCTCGCGCGAGGCACCGTGCAGCATCGCCTCGAGCGCTTCGCGGCAGGACGCGACCTGCGCGCGTCGTCCACGCGGGTGCGGCCGGGCGCGCTCGGGCTGCCCATGCGGGCGATCGTCACGGCGACGATCCGGCAGTCCGACAGGAAGCGGACGATGGCGGGGCTGTCGGCGATCCCGCAGGTGGTCGAGTGCCTCAGCGTCACGGGCGCCGACGACCTGCTCTGCCACGTCGTCGCCCGCGACACCGAGCACCTGCTCGAGGTGACGCAGGCGATCCTCTCGGTGCCGGGGATCGAACGGACGTCGACGGCCGTCGTGCTGGAGGAGCCCCTCGAGTACCGGGTGGCGCAGTTGTTCTGACGCGCTTCGAATGTCGGTGGTCGCACATATCTTCGAATCGTTCACAACAACCCGGCCGGACGACGACAAGGAGACACCATGACCACCACGCACGAACCTCGCCTCACTTCCGACCCGCGCCTCACTTCCGACCCGCGCCTCACTTTCGATCCGCGCCTCACTTCCGACCCGCGCCTCACTTTCGATCCGCGCCCGGCCGAGGGCCTGTACGCCTCCGCTGCGCCGCTGCGCGAGACGCACGGCGGCCTCACCCTCGTGCAGCTGCACGACGACCTGGCCCGCGTCATCCGACCCAACGGCGAAGTGGTCGGCTACGTCGAGCGCTTCATGCACGAGAACGGCGAGCGCTACCGCGCCAAGCGCTTCCTCCCCCGCCAACGCCGTTTCGTCGAGATCGGCGAGTTCTGGAGCCGCGCCGACGCCACCGACAGCTTCCGCTTCAACTGAGTGTCGCAGCGCGGCGCGGCGCGGTGGCGCGGTTAGTCTGCGCCGCATGACCGTCTGGACCGATTTCGTGAAATGGCTCTCATCGAGCGAGGGGTCTCGCATCCTGACGGACGCGATCCTGCCTTTCATAGCCATCGTCGTGGCCGGCGCCGTGGCCGCCCTCATCGCCCGCAGCATGGGCAAGCGTCTGCTCGACTCGCACGAGCGTGAGGCGACGAGCGCAGCCGTCACATCGCTCATCGCGTCAGCCCGGAAGGCGACGACGTGGTCGACGCTCGGCCACGACGAGAAGCAGTTCGCCCAGCACCTCGGCGACGAGGCCGCCGTGCGCCTGCGGCTTCTGGCCATCCCGGGCGCCGGCCTCGCCGCCACCTGGGCCGAGCACGAGATCGTCGCCATCAAAGTGAACTCGGCCACGTTCACCTTCCAGGCCGAGCAGACCTTCATCGACGTGCGCGACAGGCTCATCGAGTGGCAGGCCAAGCCGTCACGTGCCAAGAAGCTCTTCCGCTACGACCTCGAGCGGTGGAGGGTCGAAGACGACGCCGTCGCGGGAGCGTCCGGCGCGGGCGCGCCGGCCCCCGTCGGGCCGAGTGCTGCTGCTCCTGCTGTCGTCGAGGCTGGGGTTGCGGCTTCGGCCCCGTTTGCGGACGCAGCGACTGCGACTCCTGTCGCGGGCGTGACTCCGTCGGCGGAGGCTCCCGTCGTTGCGGCACCTTCGGAGGCCCTCGTCCCGGCTGGCGTCGTCCCGGCTGGCGTCGTCCCTGCTGGGGTCGTCCCCGCTGGGGTCGTCCCGGCAGATCTCGCCCGGGCGAACGTCATAGCGGCGGACCGCCCGATGGGTTCCGCACCCGAGTCAGCCTCGTCTCCTCCAGCGTCCAAGCCTCCGGTCGCCTCCGCGCCTGCGACAACCGCCGCGGTCGCCGACTCCAGCACGACCGGCGTCGACGGTGCTGGCGCCGAGCCGATTGCGGGTGCATCGACAGCGGCGGGCGCAGCCCCCGTACGAACGTCAGTGGTGTCGGCTCCTGTCGTCCAGCCGCCGCGGGCCCTGGTTCCGTCGAGCCCTTCCGACCTCGAGGCCGGCCCGACCGGGACCGCGACTCAGGCCGACGCTGACGGGGGCGAGCGCGAGCCCGCGTTCAGTGCCCCGGTCAGCGCAGGCCAGGTGCGCCGACGCACGAGCCCCGACCGCGACTGACCATCCCCCGACGCCGCCAGCGTTGCCCGCAGGGGCCACGTAGTACTCTGGCAGGCGTCTTCCCCCCGTAGCTCAGCGGAAGAGCACGTGGTTTCTACCCACATGGCCGGGGGTTCGAATCCCTCCGGGGGACACTTGAGCCGGTCGCCGCGTTGTTCCCGCCACTCAGCCGCGCGCCGCCAGGCAGTGGCGGGCATGAGTCCGTTTCCACGCAAAAAGCCCGAACTAGTTCGGGCTTTTTGCGTGGAAACGGACTCAAGGGGTCGGTCGTACCGCCGCCACGCCTTCCGGCCAGCGAGAAGAGCCGGCCGACCCGCCTACTTCGTGAGGTTGTAGAGGGTGACGCCACCGACGGTCTGCGACGGGAAGGTCGCCTCGACCCAGGCCGCGATCGACGACGACGCACTGCTGCCGCCGTTCGAACGACCTACGGTGCCGCCGATGAAGTAGTGGATCTTGCCCGCTTTCACGTCGGCCTTGAACTGCGCCAGCGTCGGCGAGGGGTCGCTGCCGTTGAAGCCGCCGATCGGCATGACCGCCTTCTGCGTGGCGAGCTGGTAGCTCGCCGCCGTCTCGGATCCGACCGCGGCTGCAGCCCAGGTGTACTTGCCCGAGTCGGCGAGCAGCAGCTTCGTCAGCGACGAGCTGACCGTGCCGTTGCCGCCGAGCAGACCACTTGTCCCACCGCCGCGGGCTCCGAAGCCGCCGCCGCCGAAGCCGCCACGCGTGCCGGTGCCCGTGCCGCCGGTCGCGGTCCCGCCGCCGGTGCCGGTTCCCGTGCCGCCGAAGCCGCCGCGCGTCCCCGCTCCGGTTCCGGCTCCGGCTCCGGTTCCGGTTCCGGTTCCGGTTCCGCCCGTGCCAGCTCCCCCACCGCCGAAGCCGCCAGCACCGGTACCGATCCCGCCGGGCCGCGTGCCCGTGCCCGTGCCGCCCTGGCCACCGAAGCCGCCTCGGCCGCCTGCACCGCCGCCGCCGAACCCGCCGCGCCCGCCGCCGCCGCCGAACCCACCGCCGCCGCCGAAGCCACCCCCGGAGACCGTCGGCCCCGCCGACGGGATCGACCCGGTGTGGGCCGTCGCCGCGGTCTCGATCGAGTACGCGGCCGGTGCGAGCAGCCCGCCGACCAGCATCACGGCGACGGACGCCACGGCGAGAGCGCGCCCGCGCCACGGCAGCAGCACGAGCACCGCCGCCGCGATCGACACGACCAGTACCACGACTTTGAGCCACGGCAGCCAGTCGCTCGAGCGTTCGAGCAGCACCCAGGCCCAGATCGCCGTCACGACGATCGCTGCGGCGAGAACGATCCGCGGCCACCAGCGGACGTCCGCCATCAGCGACGAGCGCGGAGCCGACAGGGGCGCGGGCACCGGCGCCGCCAGGGTGGCCGCGCTCGGGGGCGCCCACGCACCCGCCGACGACACGGCACCAGGATGCGACGCGGCAGGAGACGAGACACCCTGCCCCGGGTAGGCGACGGGCCGCGCGATCGCCCCGGGTGCTGTGATCGCCCCGGGTGCCGCGAACGGAGCGGGCGCCGACACCGGCGACGGCGGTGCGAACTCCAGCGAGTTCGGCGCCGCGAGACGCGGATCAGCTGCGAAAGCGGCCGCGCGGGCGCCAGAACGGCCGCCCCCGGCGAACGCCAACGGGGCAACCCCGCGATACCGCGCCTTCCACAGCACGGACGCGCCGATCGCGAGCGTGCCGGCGAGCGGCGCCGCCAGGGCGACCGTGTAGTAGGGGTGGAAGATGCCGCCGGCGAAGCTGAAGACGAGCGCGGTGCCGACGAGCCAGGTCGAGAAGAGCAGCAGCGTGGCGCGGCGGAGGTCGACACGGTGGTGCCGACCCATCACCACGAAGGCGGCGACCATCACGATCAGGGCGGCGGGCAGCAGCCAGGCGATCTGGCCGCCGATCTGCGAGCCGAACAGGCGCGTCAGGCCGACCGAGCCCCACTGGCCGAAGCCGCCGCCTGCGGCAGCCGTCGTGCCGCCGGTGACGCTGCCGGTCTCGTTGCCGGTGAGGCGCCCGAAGCCGTTGTAGCCGAAAGTCAGCTGCAAGAACGAGTTGTTCTGGGACCCGCCGATGTACGGCCGCATCGAGGCCGGCACCAGGGTCACGATCGCGACCCACCAGCCGGCGCCGACGACGACGCCTGCAGCTGCGGCGACCAGGTGGAGGAGTCGCACTCCCCAGCGCTTCGGCGCGCAGAAGAAGTAGACCACCGCCAGTTCGGGCAGGATCACGAACGCCTGCAGCTGCTTCGTCAGGAAGCCGAAACCGATCACGACGCCCGCCCAGGCGACCCATCGCATCCTGCCGCTCTCGATGCCCCGCAGGGTGAGGTAGACGGCCAGCGTCATGAGCAGCAGCAGCATGGCGTCGGGGTTGTTGAAGCGGAACATCTCGACGGCGACCGGGGTCAGGGCGAGGACGCCGCCCGCGACGAGGGCCGTGCCGCCCGAGAAGTGCCGGCGCACGATCAGGTAGGTCAGGAAGATCGTCGCGACGCCCATGAGGGCCTCGGGCAGCAGGATGCTCCAGGACGACAGGCCGAAGAGGCGCACCGAGAGCTCCATCACCCAGAGCGAGGCCGGCGGCTTGTCGACCGTGATCGAGTTGCCGGCGTCGGACGAGCCGAAGAAGAACGCCTCCCAGTTGGTCGACCCCGCCTGAACCGCCGCCGAATAGAACGAATTCGCGTAACCCGAGATCGCGAGGTTCCAGATGTAGAGGAAGCCCGAGAGCACGAGGAGGCCCCAGAGGGCAGGGCGCTCCCAGCGCGGGGCGGTGGCGGGCCCGAGGGCGAGCCAGCGAACGGCCCGGCGGAGGCGCGAGGGCGAGACGTCGGGGGCGACTGCGGGTCGGGGCAGGGTCGCGGTGGTCATCGGAGGTTCGCTTTCGATCGATCGGAGATGTCGGCGGGCGGGGCGCCCGGTGTCGACCCGGGAGGAGCGGCGGGCGCAGGATGCGACGGGGCCGCCCCGCGCTCGGCTGCGGCCGGTGGCGCCGTGGGCTCGGCTGCCGCGGTGCGCGCCTGCCGCCGGAAGACCCAGATCCGCAACAGCACGAAGCGCACCACGGTTGCGACGAGGTTGGCGATCGTCAGCACGACGAGCTCGGTGTGAGCCCCGGCGTGCGGTGCGCTCTGGTGCAGGCCGAAGAGCGACCCGGCCGTGATCAGCCAGGCGATGCCGAACACGATGAGCCCTTGGGCCTGGTGCTTGACCGCGCCCGAGCCGCCGCGCACCCCGAAGGTGAAGCGCCGGTTGGCCGCGGTGTTGGCGATCGTCGTGATCAGCAGGGCGAGGAAGTTGGCCAGCTGGGCCGGCATCACGTGCTGGAAGAGGAGGTAGAGGAGGGCGTAGACCGCGGTCGACAGCACGCCGACAATGCCGAAGCGGACGACCTGGCCGAAGAAGGTGGGGCGTTGCGGTGGAGCGTAGGGCCGTCGCCCGATCTCGTCGTAGACGGCGCCCACAGGGATGCGGCCTCGGGCGAGACCCGTGGCGACGCGGTAGAGGCCCTTCAGGTCGGCCTTCGCGGTCGCTGCGATGTCGACCGACGACTGCTCATCGTCGATCCAGTCGACAGGCACCTCGTGGATGCGGAGGCCGCTCCGCTCGGCGAGGATCAGCAGTTCGGTGTCGAAGAACCACCCCGTGTCCTCGACGAGCGGCAGCAGCCGCTGCGCCACGGAGCCGCGGATGGCCTTGAACCCGCACTGCGCATCGCTGAACGTCACGCCCATGGTCTGCCGGAGGATCAGGTTGTAGGTGCGCGAGATGAACTCGCGCTTGCTTCCGCGCGCCACCCGCGAGGAGTTGCTGAGACGGGTGCCGATCGCGAGATCGGAGTGGCCCGACAGCAGCGGGGCGACCAGCGGGCCGAGCGCGGTCAGGTCGGTCGAGAGGTCTTCGTCGAGGTAGACGAGCACGCGCGCGGGCGACGTCGACCAGACCTGCTTGAGGGCGCGGCCGCGACCCTTCTCAGCAAGGTGCACGGCCAGGACGCCGTCGAGGTGACGGGCCAGATGGTCGGCGATGGCGGCCGTCTCGTCGGTCGAGGCGTTGTCGGCGATCGTGATGCGCCAGGTCTCGCGCATCGATGTGCGGAGGAATTCGTGAAGGGCGAGGACGCTCTGCTCGAGGGTCGACTGCTCGTTGTAGACGGGCATGACGACGTCGAGGTCGAGGGGCGAAGTCGGGTCGGGCATGCATCGATGGTGCGGTCGCGCCCAGTGAGCCGACCGGGCCGTTCCGATGAAGCACCTATGAAGAAAGCGAAGATCTTCAGACCGTCTGAAGGTGGGCGGCGACAGCGGTCAGAAGCTGCGGCAGGCTGGGTGCCCCGGCGGCCCGGAAGAGCTCGTCGCCGGCGTCGTTCGTCAGCACGATCGTCGGCGTCGACCGAATGTCGCGTGCCTCGGCCTCGTCGGAGTGCGCGGCGACGTCCAGGTCGACGGCGCGGAGGTCCGGCACCAGGCGCGACGCCTCGTCGACGGCGGCTCGTGCGGCGTGGCAGGGGCCGCAGAACGCCGACGTGTACAGCTCGAGCTTCATGTGAGAAGACAACGCAGGATGCCACGTGGCGATTCCCGAAGCGGGTCTCGGCCCCGTGGCATCCTGTGGCCTTTCGAGGGTTCTGCTAGTTCGTGCTCTCGCGCCGATCTTCCGGGTCCTCCACGGGGTCGCTGTCTCTCGCGTCGAGGGTGTAGTGCACCTGGAGCTGCTCACCGACCATGTGGGCGGTCGTCGCGGTGTAGACGAAGCCCGCCTCCGTGCCGTCGATCAGCACGAAGTCGGTGATCTCGTCGTCATACGAGCCATTGGTCGACACTCGCGTGTCGGTGCGGCCGTCGCTGGGGCCGCCTTGGAAGAACACGACGTATTCGGCGCCTTCGGCCACAGTGGGCTTTTCGTCAGTCATGGAGACATGTCTACCAGCCGAAGCCCAGCAGGTGTTCAGGGCGCGTGGCGGCATCGCGCGGCAGGCGCCGATGGTTCCATAACGAAGTTATGCATCTGCTAGACTGAGCGGTCGTGAACACCGAACCGCACGCGATCCTGGAGACCCTCATCTCAGCCAGCAACCGCCTCATCCGCACGGCCGCCCAGCACACCGCGCACAGCATGACCTCCGCCACGGCCCGCACCCTGTCGATCCTCTCGAGCGATGGCCCCCTCCGCACCGACGAACTCGCGGCCGCCAGCCGCACCGGTCAGCCCGGCATGACCAAGCTGCTCCGCAACATGGTCGCCGACGAACTCGTCTATCGCATCGCCGAAGTCGACGACGCCCGCGCCTGGCTCATCGCCATCACCCCCAAGGGCACCGATGCGATGCTCGCCTGGCGCCGTGACCTCGCCGACGCCATGGCGCCCCTCTTCGACGACCTCGCCGACGACGACTGGAAGGCCATAGAAACCACCGCCGCCCTCCTCGACGAGAAGAGCCGCCGGGAGGTCGTCTTCGCTTGACCGAGGGCACCTCGCCGCGTCGCTAGACTCCACATATGGCTTCAAGCGCAGACAGACTGGTCTGGATCGACTGTGAGATGACCGGCCTCGACCTCGGAATCGACGAGCTCGTCGAAGTCGCCGTCGTGATCACCGACTTCGACCTCGAGCCCGTCCACCCCGGGTTCGACATCGTCATCAAGCCCGACCAGACGGCGCTCGACAACATGGGCGAGTTCGTCACCCAGATGCACACCTCTTCCGGGCTCATCACCGAGATTCCGAATGGCGTCAGCCTCGCCGAAGCCGAATTCGAAGTGCTCAACTACATCATCGAATACGTGCCCGACGCAGGCGTCGCCCCCATCGCCGGCAACACCATCGGCACCGACCGCACCTTCCTCGCGAAATACATGCCGCGAGTGGACGGCCACCTGCACTACCGGTCGGTCGACGTGTCGAGCATCAAAGAGCTCGCCCGCCGCTGGTTCCCCCGCGTCTACTTCAACGCCCCCGCCAAGAACGGCGGCCACCGCGCCCTCGCCGACATCCTCGAGTCCATCCGCGAACTCGAGTACTACCGCAAAGCCGGCTTCGTCGCCGAGCCCGGCCCCGCCACCGAAGACGTCCAAGCGATCTCCGCCGACGTCGTGTCCAAATGGGCCTCGCGCTTAGGATAGACTTCTACGGTTGCTTCGTTCGTCACGCTCTCGCCAGCGCGACGGGCGAAGTCGCATGGTGGGTATAGCTCAGCTGGTAGAGCGCCTGGTTGTGGTCTAGGAGGCCGCGGGTTCAAGCCCCGTTACTCACCCGAAAAGAACGGCTCTGCCCCACGGGGTGGGGCCGTTTTCGGGTTCAGTGCGTGTTTCGGGCGATCCTCGGCCCCGGCGAGAGTGCGCGAATCGCGGCTCACTTTCGGTGGAGGCCGCGATTTGCGCACTCTCGATCGTGGATCGGTGGGTCAGGGAGGTGTGAGAGGGTCGGACGATGGAGATGGGCGCCGACGAGTTCGAAGAGGTGGTGGTGAGCGAGCTCGATCTGCTGCCGGACGACATGGTCGACGGGCTCGAGAACGTGGCGTTCGTGACTGAGGATCGCCCCGAAGACGGCTCCCTCGACCTGCTCGGGCTGTACGACGGCGTGGCCCTGACGCACCGCGGCGACTACGGCTTCGGCGAGCTGCCCGACCGCATCATCCTCTATCGCGAACCCCACCTGGCATCCTGCGACACCCTCGACGGGCTCCGCGACGAGATCCACGTCACCCTCGTGCACGAGATCGGGCACTACTACGGCTTCGACGACGACAAGCTGCACGAGCTCGGCTGGGCCTGAGCCCTCGACCCGATCCGACGGCCTCGGCCTACGACCTCAGCGGGCGGCATCAGCGGGCGACCTCAGGGTTGCCACGACCTCAGAGCACGACGTCGGCCAGCGCCCGGGGCGCATGACGACGGATGTGCGCCTCCTCTTGCGCGGCCCACACATCCCACAATTCGGTCGCCGCGTACGTGTCGCCGTCGACCCGCCCGAGCACCCGAGAGCGACGCTCAGGGGCGTCGAGCTCGATCCACAGGCGAAGGGTGGCCAGGCGCGCGGAGGCCGGCGTGAGAGCACCCGCACCCTCGACGACCAGCAAGTCATCGGCATCCAGCGCACGCCATCCGGCCGGCTCCGAGCGATCCCAGTCCCAGCGGTGATACCCCGGTGAATCAGGGCGCAGGATCTCCCGGCTCACCGTGAGAGACGCGGCATTCAGCCCGTCCCACCCCGGGTACACGTCGTCGAGGCCGACGAGCTGGGCGTCGAGGGCTCTGGCCAGGGCGGCGCCGAGGGTGGTCTTGCCCGACCCCGAGCGACCGTCGAGCAGGACGACCGGCCGATCCCCCGATGCCAGCGCGGCGCGGGCCAGGCGCGACACGAGGAGTGGGTCGGCGACGACGTCAGGCAAGGACGAAGCTCCAGGTGCCGGCCAGGACCGCGACGGCGATGGAGATGCCCGCGATCACGACCCCGATCGCCACCAGCGCCCACTCGCCACCGCCGAACGTCGACGGGCGCGCCCACGTCCGCTTCGTCTCGCCGCCGAACCCCTTCGCCTCCATGGCCGTGGCGAGCTTGCTCCCCCGCCGCACCGAGAGCACGAGCAGCGCGAACGCCATGCCCCCGAAGCGCTTCAGGGCGCCGAGCGGCCCTCCGACGTCGGCGACGCCGCGCGCACGACGAGCGAGGCCGAGCTGGCGCCAGTCGTCGACGAAGAGGCCGACCAGACGGAGGCCGGCGAGCCCTCCGAGCACGAAGCGCGAGGGCAGGTGCAGCACCTGCCCCAGCCCGTCGGCGAGGTCGGTCGGATCGGTCGTCGCGAACAGGACGATCCCGGGGATCCCGACCGCCAGGATCCTGAGGCCGATGGCGAAGCCCAGCGACACGGAGCCGTCGGTGATCGTGATGAAACCGAACTGCGCGAGGAGGCCGCCCGAGTCCTGGCCGTAGAGCGAGGTGGCCACGACCGACAGGGGTGCGGCGATCCAGAGCGGGAGCGTCCGCCGCCAGAGCTGGCCGAACGTCAGGCCGGCCCCGGCAACGAGGCCCGCCTCGAGGACGAGCGCCGTCCCGGCGGAGACCCAGTCGATCGAGAGGAGCAGCGACAGGCTCAGCACGACGGCGGCGAGAAGCTTGGCGACCGGGTTGATGCGGCCCGCCCGGGTGCCGCGCCCGACCGCCGTGAGGAGGGTCACGAGAGCACCCCGGTCTCGGTCGCTCGAGAGGCCGACAGGCGCGGTCGGCTGGTCGACGTCGCGCCGCCGAGAGTCAGGACGTCGTCGGCGAGCACATCGACGAACTCGGCGTCGTGGGTCACCGCCACCACGGCGCTGCCGGTGTCGAGGAGCTCGCCCAGGAGAGCGACGAGTTCGCGCCAGGTGCGCGCGTCCTGCCCGAAGGTCGGCTCGTCGAGCACGAGGATGCTCGGCCGCGTCGCGAGCACTGTGGCGACGGACAGTCGGCGCTTCTCGCCCCCGGAGAGCGTGAAGGGGTTCGCACCCGCCAGGCGATCCAGCCGCAGTCGCGCCAGGAGCTCGTCGACTCGCTGGTCGATCTCGGCCTGCGGCAGTCTGAGCGCCCGAGGGCCGACCGCGAGCTCGGCTCGGACGGTGGCGGCCAAGAACTGGTGCTCCGGCTCTTGGAAGACCGTGCCGATCCGCGTCAGGAGGTCGCGGGACCGCCACTTCACAGGAGACGGGCCGGCCCCGGCAGCCAGACCCTCGCCGGCGACGACCCTGCCGTCGACGGGCGGGAGGAGGCCTGCGATGGTGAGAGCCAGAGTGGACTTGCCGGCGCCGTTCGGGCCGGTGATGGCCACGGCCCTCCCGGCATCGATCCGCGCTCGGATCCCGGCGGCGACCGCGACACCGCGACGCCGCCCGACAGCGACCCCGTCGAGATCGAGGAGGCCCGTGCCGGTTGACGAGGACCGCTGCGGCAACGGCACCCCGGCTCCCGGCACCCAGACCCCCGACTCGGCGAGGCCCACGCCCTCGGCCGCCAGCACCGTGCGGGGGTCGCCGTCGGCGAGGACACCGCCGCCCGCGGCCAGGACGATCACGCGATCGACCACCGGTAGCCAGACCGACACCCGGTGTTCGACCACGACGAGCGTGGCGCCGGTCTCGGCCTGGACACGCGCCACGGCGTCCCTCACCTCGATCACCCCGGCCGGGTCGAGATTCGCGGTCGGCTCGTCGAGCAGCAGCAGACCCGGCTCCATGGCGAGGGCTCCGGCGAGGGCGAGTCGCTGCTTCTGGCCGCCGCTCAGCTCCGAAGTCGAGTGGTCGAGAGGCAGGTCGAGCCCGGTCGCCTCGAGAGCGGATGCGACTCGACGCCAGATCTCGCCCCTCGGCACCCCGAGGTTCTCGCAGGCGAAAGCGACGTCGTCGCCGACTCGCGCCAGGACGACCTGCGAGTCGGGGTCTTGGAGGACGAGCCCGACCCGCCCCCGGGTGTCGGCCGGATGGACGCTGTCGACCAGCAGCTCGCCCGTCGAGTCGCCTTCCTCGTCGCCGCCGAGGACACCGGCGAGGCCGGCGAGCAGCGTGGATTTTCCGGCACCCGACGCACCGAGCAGCAGGACGCGCTCGCCCGGGTGGATGTCGAGGTCGAGGTCGCTGACCGCGGGTCGCAATCGTCCCGCATGACGCCAGGACCAACCGCGGGCGGTGATGCGGGCGCCGCGAAGGGCGCCCACGTCAGACGCGATTCTGGGTCGTTCGGCCCGCCGCGAATCGGCTCAGTGCCCCGGTCGCCGCGAGACCGCGGACGGCGAGCCAGGAGAGCACACCGGCGATGACCGCACCCGACACCACGGAGGCGACGAAGTAGACGACCTTGAACTCGAAGGCGTAGGCCGCGACGCTGGAGAAGTTGGTGTCGAGGAAGCCCGTGACGGCACCGGCACCGGCACCGGCGAGGATCGCGGTGACGAGTCGCCACGACTTGTAGAGGAAGAGGGCGAGCACGATCTCGGCTCCGAGCCCCTCGAAGATGCCCCAGATCAACGTGGAGAAACCCCATTGGGTGCCCACGAGCATCGACACGACCGCAGCGATGATCTCGGTGTACAGCGCCGCCCCGGGCTTGCGGACGACGAGGCCGCCCAGCACTCCGGCGAAGAGCCAGCCGCCCGACAGGATGCCCTCGAGGCCGGGCGAGAACGTCAGCAGGCCGCTCAGCGGAGTCCAGGCCAGCCCCCAGGCCCAGAAGATGACCCCGGAGGCGACGCCGAGGACGCTGGCGGTGACGATGTCGACGACACGCCATCGGGTGTTCGGTCGAGACGAAGCAGTCGTGCGGGTTCGCGTCGAAACGCTCATTTTGCTCTCCTCCCTGCGCCGGCATGATCCGGATCAGGTTCGACGGTCGAAGCGTGGTTCGCTTCCTCTCAGCCCGGCTCACCGGACTCCCGTGTGTTGTGACGCCCAGCATACCCTCGGATCGGCGGAGCGACGCGGCAGAGCCTCCCCCGAGCATGACGAACGGTGACGCGCTCCCGTGGGTCTGTCAGACGCTCATGACAGGCTCGTCGACCATGAGCACCTCCCCCACCGCCCCGGCCAGCCCGACGACGCCGCAGAGCGCCACCGAGTCGATCGTGCAGGGCGCGCACCTGGTCGGAAGCGTCAACCTGCCCGACGCCGAAGCCGTCTTCCGCGCCGCAGCCGAGCACCTCGGCGACCACCTCGCCAGGATCCCGGACGGCGAGGTCGGCGAGCGCTTCTACTGGATCCAGTTCCAGACCTTCCGCTTCGACGAGACTCCCGGCCTCGTGCGAGTCGGCGAGCCCGGCTTCGCGATCCGCGACCTCTTCGACGTCCGCCCGTTCGCCCTCGACGGCACGGTCGAAGCCGACGAACTGGTCTTCCCCGACCTCGGCTACGCCGAGGCCGCCCTCGAGTCGTACGCGACGTTCGCCCGTCTCCGCGACGAGGGCGTCATCCCGTCCGGCGTGCGATTCCAGGTGTCGCTGCCGACGCCGGTCGCCGTGGTCGGCGCGTTCGTGCAGCAGGCCGACAAGGCCGCCGTCGAGCCCGCCTACGAGCGCGCCCTGTTCGGCGAGCTGCGGCACATCCTCGACGGCATCCCCCACCAGGATCTCGCGATCCAGTGGGATACCGCCCTCGAGTTCGCGCTGCTCGAACTGCCCCGCGACACCGGCTTCGGCCTCGAGGCCTGGTTCGAGCCGGTGCTCGACGGGGTCGTCGAGCGCGCGCTGCGCCAGCTCGCGTCGGTGCCGCCGCCCGTGCAGGTCGGCTTTCACCTCTGCTACGGCGACGTCGAGGAGGCGCACTTCGTGCAGCCGATCGACGCCGGGCACCTCGCCGACGTGATCCGCGGCATCGTCGCCGGTGCGACGCGCCACATCGACTTCTTCCACCTGCCGGTGCCGATCGAGCGCGACGACGTCGAGTACTTCGCGCCGCTGGCCGCCGTCCTGCCCGACCTGCCCGCGGCGACCGACCTCTACCTCGGCCTCGTGCACCACCAGGACGGCGCCGAGGGCGCCCAGCGGCGCATCGCTGCGGCGTCCACCGTGCTGCCGCACTTCGGCGTGGCCACCGAGTGCGGCTTCGGCCGCGGGCCGGCCGAGCGCACGGGCGATCTGCTCGACCTGCACGCGGCGGTGGCGCGGGGCTGGTAGCCGGCTTCCGTCGCCTCCTGCGCCCCGTCATCCTGTCGGGCGGTCTTCCTCCGTCTGCGGCATGAGCTTGCCCCCAGTCAGGGAGCATCGACCTCAGCTGTTGATTTTGCTGTGCTAAGCACGTCGGATGAAGTTCAGGAGGTGGCCGCACGGCATCGTGACGCTCGTGCTGCTGTGCGTCGCCGTCCTGGGGCTCGTCTCGGTCGAGACCGGTTCGACGGGGCGGCCGCCCGTGTCGACGACGTCCGGCTCGCTGCCGATGCTCGGCCATCGGTCGGCCGGCCCGGGCTTCGGCCTCCACTCGGGTGGAGGCTCCGGCACAGGTGCGGGTGCCGGCACGGGCGCGGGCACAGGTGCGGGCGCCGGCACGCGGCAGCACCGCACGCCGCCGGCGCCGTCGAAGACGGCTCCTCCCGACGCATCGGCGCCCGACCGCGGCGACGCTTCGACGTCGCAGGCGGCCACCGGATCGGACGGCACGGTGATCGCGGGCGCGGCCGGCCCCTTCGACCACGGCGTCACCTCCAACCCGTTCAACTTCCGGCTCGGCCTCATCGACGGCACGGTCGTCGAGCCCGATGCCCGCGACTGGGCGGCACGCAGCGGCACGACCGGTCCACTGCTGCTGTTCCTTCCCGCGACGGGCCACGTGCCCGACGACTACCAGCGCTTCCTCACCACCGCCGTGCAGTCGGGCTACCACGTGCTGGGCCTCGACTTCTGGAACCGGGGCCACGCTGTGGCGAACATCTGCGGCGAAGACCCGAGCTGCTACACCGAGGTGCAGCGCAACCGCTTCAGTGGGCAGGGGCCGTCGAAGTTCAGCAAGGTCGACGAGGCGAACTCGGTGCTCGCGCGGCTCCACGCCGCGCTCGACTACCTCGTCGTGCACGATCCTGACGGCGGCTGGAGCCAGTACACACAGCATGAACAGCTCGACTGGGACAACATCGTCGTCGCCGGCCACTCGCAGGGGGGCGGCGAGTCGGCGTACATCGCGCACCGCTACCGCGTGATGGGGCAGCTGACGTTCTCGTCGCCGATCATCACCGACGAGGACGCCGCCGCGTCATGGCTGCGGCAGAAGAGCGCCACCCCGGCTGCGAAGATGTACGCATTCGACGACGAGCACGACGAGTTCTACCCGCGCATCGTGAACTCGTGGAACCGCTTGCACCTGACGGGCACACTGACGGCCCCGGTGCCGGTGCCGGCCACCTCGACGACGCATCGCCTCGTCTCGACGATCGATCTCGGTGATCCTGGTCGCGCCCACATCCGCTCGGTCTCCGACGGCACGCCCCTCACGAAGAAGGGCACCCCGGTGTTCGCCCCCGTGTGGAAGTGGATGCTGAAGCAGGTCTACGAGAAGTAGCAGGAGTCAGGGGGCGGGGACCCGGCCGGCGGCGGCGAGCCAGGTCAGGCCGTCCTCGACGGCCTCGAGCGAGCTGTAGCGGGGCGCATACCCGAGCACCGTGCGCGCCCGCTCGATCGAGAGCGAGTGGCTGCGCGAGATGTGCGCGAGGGTCGACTCCGCGAACTCCGGAGACGTGAGGCCGCGGAACTCCTCGAACGGCACGAACCGCAGTCGCGGCGACGCCCCGTACCAGGAGGCGATCCCCTCCGCGAAACCGCGCAACGTCAGCGCCCGCTCGGAGACGAGATGGAAGCTCTGCCCGACGGCGAGCGCCTGCCGTTCGAGGGCCTTCTCGAAGCCCTGCGCGACGTCGTCGGCGTGCACGTGATGCAGCGTCTCGAGCCCGAAGTTCGGCAAGACGACCTCCGTGCCTGCGGCGAGCGCGGCCCACACGGCGAGGTCGAGGTTGCCCTGCGGGTTGATCATCGGCCAGCCGGGGCCGGTGATGTGCCCGGGGTGCAGGATCACCGAGCGCACCCCGTCCGGTCGCCGCGCCTCCGCCAGCAGCAGCTCTTCGATTTCGGCCTTGCCGGTGCCGTACTCGCCGAACGGCGTGCGCGGGGCGTCTTCGGTGATGGGCACCACAGTGGCGGGCCCGTGCACCCAGACGGTGCCGCAGTGCAGCAGCAGTGCGCCGCTCCCCCGCAGCGCGTCGACGAGCTGCTCGGCCGACGAGCGCGTGAAGCAGACCATGTCGACGACGACGTCGGGCTCGAGGGCGGCGATCGCCGGGGCGAACGTGCGCTCGGCATCGCCCTGCTCGCGGTCGAGGGCGACGCGCGTGACCTGGTGCCACGCCGCATCCTGGTGATATGGCTCGCTCGAGCCCCGCGAGACCGCGGTGACGGAGTGGCCTGCGCGCACGAGACGCGGCACGAGGTAGCTGCCGACGTGGCCGGTGGCGCCGATGACGACGATCTTCATCGGGGGCCTACTTCTTCAGTGCGCGGATCACGCGCGAGAGGGCGACGCCGGTGGCCCAGACGACCGGGGTGGAGGCGGCGAGCAGCGCGATGACGTTGGGTTCGAAGGCTGCAGGATGCGACGCATCGCCCAGATAGGCCCCGATCGGCACCGACGCCCCGCCACCGCCTCCTCCGCCGGCGAAGTCGCCGTTCTCGTCGGGCCGATCGCCTCCGCCCCCGAAGCCGTACCAGCCGATCGCGACGGGCAGCACGGTCGACGTGCCGACCGTGACGGGCTCGCCGTAGGCGGTGCGGACGCCGATCCGGCGAGCGAATTTCGAGAGTGTCACTGCGATGTGCGCCATGGGCGAGACCCTACGCCCGCGCGAGCGACGACACTGCTCCGGACCCTCCCCGGCGTTCGCCCCTAGGCTGGGCGGAGTCTTCGGCGGGGCACACCTCGCACCGGAGAACGCGATTCGGAGGTTCGATTGATCACCTGGCCTGGCAACCCGTACCCGCTCGGGGCCACCTATGACGGCAGCGGGACGAACTTCGCGATCTACAGCGAAGCCGCCGAGCTCGTTCAGCTGTGCCTGTTCGACGACGACGGCACCGAGACGCGCGTCGACCTGCTCGAGGTCGACGCGTACGTCTGGCACGCCTACCTGCCCACGATCCAGCCGGGGCAGCGCTACGGCTATCGCGTGCACGGCCCGTACGACCCCGCCGAGGGCCTGCGCGCCAACCCCACCAAACTGCTGCTCGACCCGTACGCCAAGGCCACGGCCGGCGAGATCGACTGGGACGAGGCGCTGTTCGCCTACAACTTCGGCGACCCCGAATCGCGCAACGACAAAGACTCCGCGCCGCACATGATGATGGGCGTCGTCATCAACCCGTACTTCGACTGGCAGGGCGACCGGCCGCCGAAGTACAGCTACGACGAGTCGATCATCTACGAGGCCCACGTGAAGGGCCTCACCCAGACGCACCCCGACATCCCCGAGGCCGAGCGGGGCACCTACGCGGGCGTCGCGCATCCTGCGGTCATCGAGCATCTGAAGGGGCTCGGCGTCACCGCGATCGAGCTGATGCCCGTGCACCAGTTCGTGCAGGACAACACGCTGCTCGAGAAGGGCCTCCGCAACTACTGGGGCTACAACTCGATCGGGTTCTTCGCGCCGCACCAGCAGTACGCCTCGGTCGAAGACCACGGCCAGCAGGTGCAGGAGTTCAAGACCATGGTGCGCGTGCTGCACGACGCCGGCATCGAGGTCATCATCGACGTGGTCTACAACCACACCGCCGAGGGCAATCATCTCGGGCCGACGCTGTCGTTCAAGGGCATCGACAACGCGTCCTACTACCGCCTCGTCGAAGACGACAAGCAGTACTACATGGACTACACCGGCACCGGCAACAGCCTGAACGTGCGCCACCCGCACTCGCTGCAGCTGATCATGGACTCGTTGCGCTACTGGGTCACCGAGATGCACGTCGACGGCTTCCGCTTCGACCTCGCGGCGTCCCTCGCCCGCGAGTTCTACGAGGTCGACCGCCTGTCGACCTTCTTCGAGCTCGTGCAGCAGGACCCGATCGTGTCGCAGGTCAAGCTGATCGCCGAGCCGTGGGACGTCGGCCCCGGCGGCTACCAGGTCGGCAACTTCCCTCCGCAGTGGACGGAGTGGAACGGCAAGTACCGCGACACCGTTCGCGACTTCTGGCGCGGCGAGCCCGCGACCCTCGGCGAGTTCGCCTCCCGGATCACCGGGTCGGCCGACCTGTACCAGCGCGACGGTCGCCGCCCGATCGCCTCGATCAACTTCGTCACGGCACATGACGGCTTCACCATGCGCGACCTGGTGTCGTACAACGACAAGCACAACGAGGCCAACGGCGAGAACAACCAGGACGGCGAGAGCCACAACCGGTCGTGGAACTCCGGCATCGAGGGCCCCACGAGAGACCGCACGATCGTGCCCCTCAGGCGCCAGCGGGTCAGGAACTTCTTGGCGACGCTGCTGCTCAGCCAGGGGGTGCCGATGATCGTGCACGGCGACGAGCTGGGCCGCACCCAGCAGGGCAACAACAACACCTACGCGCAGGACGACCAGCTGAGCTGGATCGACTGGGAGAACGCCGACGCCGACCTGATCGAGTTCACGACGTCGCTGATCGACCTGCGCCGCAAGCACCCGACGTTCCGCCGCCAGCGCTACTTCGACGGCCGCAACGTGCGCCGGGGCGAAGGCGATCCGCTGCCCGACATCGTCTGGCTGACGCCCGAGGGCGACGCGATGACCGCCGACGAGTGGGACTCCGGGTTCGGCCGCTCGATCGGCATGTTCTTGAACGGCAACGGCATCGGCGGGCGCGACGCCCGCGGCGGCCGGATCACCGACGTCAACTTCGTGCTCTACTTCAACGCGCACGACGACACCGTGACCTTCACCCTGCCGCCCGACGAGTACTCCGCCTCGTGGGAGGTCGTGGTCGACACGACCTCGGCCCGCCGGGCGGCGAGGCCCCTGCTGGCTGGCGCGCGCCTGCCGGTCGCCGGTCGCTCGATGCTCGTGCTGCGCGCCGTCGACGACACCAAGTGACGAAAGAACCCTGAGGATGCCCAGAACCCGCGCCCCCCGCTCCACCTACCGCCTGCAGATCCGCAAGGCGTTCGACCTGAACGCCGCGGCCGACGTCGTGTCGTACCTCCGCGACCTCGGCGTCGACTGGGTCTACCTCTCGCCGGTGCTCGAGGCCGAGGCGGGCAGCGACCACGGCTACGACGTGATCGACCACTCTCGCGTCGATCCCGCCCGCGGCGGCGACGAGGGCCTGAAGGCTCTCGCCGACCGGGCCCATGGCGAGGGACTCGGCGTGTTGATCGACATCGTGCCGAACCACATGGGCGTCGCCACCCCGCGCTCGAACTCGTGGTGGTGGGACCTCTTGACGCACGGCCGCGAATCCCGCTACGCCGACGCCTTCGACGTCGACTGGGCCTACGGCCACGGCAAGATCAGGATCCCGGTGCTCGGCGACGGGGGCGACGACCGTTTCGACGCCCTCGAGATCGTCGGCGACGAGCTCCACTACTACGACAACGCGTACCCGATCGCACCGGGCACGCACAGCCCCGGTGATTCGGCGATCGACGTCCACGCCCGCCAGAACTACGAGCTCGTCCACTGGCAGCGTGCCGACCACGAGCTGAACTACCGCCGCTTCTTCGCGGTGAACACCCTCGCCGGCATCCGGGTCGAGGAGCCCTGGGTCTTCGACGAGTCGCACGTCGAGATCGGCCGCTGGTTCCGAGACGGGATCGCCGACGGCCTCCGCGTCGACCACCCCGACGGGCTCGCGCAGCCCGGCGACTACCTCGACCGGCTGCGCGAATTGACCGGCGGCGCCCACGTCGTCGTCGAGAAGATCCTCGAGGGCGAAGAGCAGCTGCCCACCGACTGGGCGACGAACGGCACCAGCGGCTACGAGGCGCTCGGCGAATACGACCGGGTGCTCGTCGACCCCGACGGCGGCGAGGCACTCGGCGCGCTCGACTCCGCGCTGCGCGGCGAGCCCGCGGGCGAGTTCGACTGGCAGCAGATGGTGCACGACTCCAAGCGCCAGGTCGCCGACGGCATCCTGAACAGCGAGATCCGGCGACTGGCGCGACTGCTCACGCCCGGCTCCGAGAACGGCGGCGGCCCCGAGCCGGACGAGGCAGTCGTGGATGCCCTGGCCGAGATCGCGACGACATTCGCGGTGTATCGCAGCTACCTGCCGCAGGGCGGCGAGGCGCTCGCGCAGGCCGCGAGCGCGGCCGAGACCGCACGACCCGAGCTGACGGACGCGATCGCGACGGTGGTGGCGGCTCTCGGCGACCCATCGCATCCTGCAGCCGTGCGATTCCAGCAGACGAGCGGCATGGTGATGGCGAAGGGCGTCGAAGACTCGGCCTTCTATCGGTACAGCCGGCTCGTGGCACTCAACGAGGTCGGGGCCGAGCCGTCGCTCTTCTCGATCACGCC
This sequence comes from Frondihabitans sp. PAMC 28766, assembly GCF_001577365.1. Classification (NCBI taxonomy): domain Bacteria; kingdom Bacillati; phylum Actinomycetota; class Actinomycetes; order Micrococcales; family Microbacteriaceae; genus Frondihabitans; species Frondihabitans sp. PAMC 28766. The sequence goes on along the minus strand of NZ_CP014513.1, from coordinate 1,986,939 downwards.
CGCGCAGTTCCATGCGCGACAGCAGCACCGCCTGGCGCTGACGCCCTTCACGATGACGACGATCTCGACGCACGACACGAAGCGCTCGGCCGACGTGCGAGCGCGAATCATCGCGATCTCCGAGGTCGCCGACGAGTGGTCGGCCACCCTGGCGCGCCTGGGCGAGCTGGCGCCACTCGGCGACGGCCCCTTCGAGAACCTGCTCTGGCAGAGCATCGTCGGCGCCTGGCCCGCCTCGCGCGAAAGGCTGCACGCCTACGCCGAGAAGGCCTCTCGCGAGGCGGGGCAGTCGACGACCTGGACGTCGCCGAACGAGGTGTTCGAGACGAAGATGCACGCCCTGGTCGACGCCTGCTTCGACGACGAGGCCGTGTCGAGTGAGCTCGAGCGCATCGTCGAGGTGCTGCGAGCGCCCGGCTGGTCGAACTCGCTCGCTCAGACCATCCTGCAGCTGACGGGGCCCGGCGCCCCCGACGTTTATCAGGGCGGCGACCTGTGGGACTTCTCCCTCGTCGACCCGGACAACCGGCGCGAGGTCGACTTCGACCTGCGTCGGCGGCACCTCGCGGCGATCCAGGCCGGCGAGCTGCCCGCGATCGACGCGAGCGGCGCGGCAAAGCTGCTGGTGGTGCATCGCACCCTGGCGTTGCGGCGCGACCGGCCCGAGCTCTTCTCGCGCTACGCCCCGCTGCCCGTCTTCGGCGAGGCGGCCAGCAACGCGATCGCCATCGACCGGGGCGGCGCCGTCGTCGTCGCCTCACGCCTGCCCACCGGGCTCGCCGAGGCGGGCGGCTGGCGCGACACGACCATCCACCTCTCGGGCGGCCCGCGCATCGACCTGCTCACCGGGCAACGGCACGACGGCCCGCGGGTGCGGCTGGCCGACCTGCTCTCGACCTACCCGGTGGCCCTGCTGATCCCTGCCGACGACGAGACGGAACGCTGATGGCCCTGCGCAGTTCGGAAGACACGTATGACGTCTGGGCTCCTGCCCCTTCCCGCGTCCGCCTCGTCCTCGACGGCCAGATTCACGAGATGGCACGGTCCCTCGAGACGACGCAGGATGCGACCGGCTGGTGGCGCGCGCCCGCCGGCCTCGACACCTCCTCCGGGCACCGCTACGGCTACCTGCTCGACGACGCCTCGACCCCGGTGCCCGACCCGCGCTCCCTGCGCCAGCCCGACGGGGTGCACGGTCTCAGTGAGACGTACGATCCGTCGACCTACGTCTGGGGCGACGCCGCGTGGCGCGGCCGGCCTCTCGGCGGCGCCGTGATCTACGAGCTCCACATCGGCACGTTCACGCCCGGCTCGTCGGGTTCCGCCGGCGCCGAAGGGCCCTCCGGTGGCACCCTCGACTCGGCCATCGACCGTCTCGACCACCTGGTCGAGCTCGGGGTCGACTTCGTCGAGATCCTGCCGGTCAACTCGTTCAACGGGCGCTGGAACTGGGGCTACGACGGCGTCGACTGGTTCGCCGTCACCGAGACCTACGGCGGCCCCGAGGCCTACCAGCGTTTCGTCGACGCCTGCCACGCGCTGGGGCTCGGCGTCGTCCAGGACGTCGTCTACAACCACCTCGGGCCCTCCGGCAACTACCTGCCGCAGTTCGGGCCGTACCTCACCGACAAGCACGCCTCGACCTGGGGCACCGGCGTCAACCTCGACGACGACGGCTCCGACGAGGTGCGCGAGTTCATCATCGACAACACCCAGCTCTGGCTCGACACCTTCCACGTCGACGCGCTCCGGCTCGACGCGGTCCACGCGCTGGTCGACGACTCCCCCACGCACCTGCTCGAGCAGGTCGCGATCCGCACGGCCGCCCTGTCGGCCGCCACAGGCATCCCCAAGACCCTGATCGCCGAGAGCGACAAGAACGACACCTCGCTCGTCACGCCGCGCGAGGCCGCTGGGCGCTTTGGCGAGGCCTACGGCCTCGACGCGCAATGGTCGGACGACTTCCACCACTCGGTGCACGTCGCCCTCACCGGCGAGACCAGCGGCTACTACGCCGACTTCGCGCACCTCGGGGCGCTCGCGAAGGTGCTCACCCGCGGGTTCTTCCACGACGGCACCTGGTCGTCCTTCCGCGAGAAATACCACGGCCGGCCCGTCGACACCGAGCGCATGCCCGGGTGGCGCCTCGTCGTGGCCGACCAGAACCACGACCAGATCGGCAACCGCGCCATCGGCGACCGGCTGGCGGCCACCCTCGACGACGGCCAGCTGATCATCGCCGCCGCCCTCACACTCACGTCGCCGTTCACGCCGATGCTCTTCATGGGCGAAGAGTGGGCTGCCTCGACCCCGTGGCAGTTCTTCACGTCCCACCCCGAGCACGACTTGGGGCTCGCGACGGCCAGGGGGCGCATCGCCGAGTTCGCCAAGATGGGTTGGGACGAGAGCGCGGTGCCCGACCCGCAGGATCCTGCGACCTTCGAGCGCTCGAAGCTCGACTGGGGTGAGGTCGACGGCGGTCGGCACGCCCGGGTGCTCGACGCCTACCGGCGGCTGATCGCGCTGCGGCGTTCGCAGCGGGAACTCACGGATCCTGCTCTCACGAATGTCTCGGTCGACCTCTCGGAGGAGGAGCGCTGGCTCGTGCTGACTCGCGGCGCGCTGCGCGTCGCGGTCAACTTCGCCGACGCCCCGGCCACGCTCGACCTGCCGTCGACGTCCGTGCTCTTCGCGAGCGACGCCTCGATCGCGGCAGGCCCGCAGCTGGCTCTGCCGCCGCACTCCGTCGCGATCCTCCGCTAGGGCGGCGGCAGAGGTCAGGCGCCGCGCGCGGTCGTGTAGGTGTCGTCGTACTCCTGCGGGGTGAGCGTGGCGATGGCCCGCATGATCTCGTCGGTGACCTCCCGCAACTGCGTGGCGTCGTAGTCGCCGTCGACCCGAGCGAAGGTCAGCGGCTCGCCGAACGTGATCGTGATTCGAGCCCGGCGCGGAAATCGGGCACCGCGAGGCAGCACCTGGTCGCTGCCCTGGATCGACATGGGCACCACGGGCACCCCTGACGCCAGCACCAACCGGGCCACGCCGGTGCGCCCGCGGTGCAGCTTGCCGTCGCGGGAGCGTGACCCCTCGGGGTAGATGCCGACCACCCGCCCGTGGTCGAGCACCGCCAGCCCCGTCTCGAGCGACGCCCTCGACGCCGAGCCGCCCGTGCGGTCGATGGCGAGCTGGCCGACGTTGCGCAAGAACCAGCCGAGGAGCCGGCCCTTCGCCGATTTCGAGTTCATGTAGCTCGCACCGACCAGGTAGGCCATCTTGCGCGGCACGACCCCCGGGATCAGCACGGAGTCGATGAAGTGGATGTGATTGCCGGCGAGGATCACGCCGCCGCGCGTCGGGATGTTCGACATCCCGGTGATCGTGAACCGGAACCAGAGGAACATGACGGGGCGCAGCACGATGTTGCGCAAGAAGCTGTACACCGTCACAGGATACGGGCCGGGCGCACCCCCCGAAGACGGGCACGCGCGATGGCCCCGCACGGCGGCACAATGAAGCAATCGCGGTCGCCCGACCTCTGACCTGTCGGGCGACCGCGACTGCCGTTCGGGGGCCGCGGGCGGCGGCTAGGGGGCGCTGACCCGGTGCGAGGTCGCGCGGACGCTCGGCAGGCGGTGGTGACGCACGACGACCGAGGCGAGGGCCTGCATCCTGCGCCGAAGGCCCCAGCGGGTCACCTTGACGAGGCTCTCGCGCACGATCGATCCGCTCATCTTCGAGACGCCATGGGTGCGCTCGGTGAAGGTGATCGGCGTCTCGACGACGCGCAGCCCCTTCTGCAGGGCCCGCCAGAGCAGATCGACCTGGAAGCAGTAGCCGTGCGACTCGACCGCGTCGAGGTCGAGCGAGCGCAGAGCGGACGCGCGGAAGGCCCGGTAGCCACCGGTGGTGTCGGCCACACGGATGCCGAGAGCGCCGCGGGTGTACCAGCTGCCGCCCGGCTCAGGATCTCGCGGCGCAGCGGCCAGTTCTCGACCTTGCCGCCGGGCACCCAGCGCGAGCCGAGCACGAGGTCGTTGTCGGCGAGCAGCTCGAGCATGCCCGGCAGGTATTCGGGGTGGTGCGACCCGTCGGCGTCCATCTCGACCACGGAGTCGTAGTCGCGGGCGAGCGCCCAGGCGAAGCCGGCGAGGTAGGCGGCGCCGAGGCCGGCCTTCTCGGTGCGGTGCATCACCTGGATGCGAGCCCGGCCGTCCGACCCGTCGTGCTGGCGGGCCAAGGTGTCGGCGATGTCGCCGGTGCCGTCGGGCGAGCCGTCGTCGACGACGAGCATGTCGGCCGGTGCCCCCGAGGCGAGCACACGCCGCACGAGCGGGACGATGTTGTCGCGCTCGTTGTAGGTGGGGATGATGACGATTGCCTTGTTCATGAGGGTCCCTTCCTATCAGGACTTCGCGGGCGTGCTCGAGAGCAGCGAGGCGAACACGATCGTGTTCTCGTTGTAGTGGCCGATGGCGGCGTTGAAGACGCCGCCGCAGGTGATGAGGCGCAGCTGGGGCGTGGGGCTCGTGCCGTAGACGTCGCTCGTGGGGAAGGCCGTCTTGAGCGCGGCCCGCGACCCGGTGACCTGCCAGGTCTCGACCGAGCCCGACGACATCGTGACGGTGAACTCGTCGCCCGTCACCAGCTTCGCCAGGTGCAGGAAGACGCCGGGCGCGGTGGTCGAGTCGATGTGCCCGGCGATCACGGCCGGCCCGACTGCGCCCGGCACGATGCCGGCCGAATACCAGCCGGCCTGCACGACGCCGTTCGGCGGGTTCAGGCTGCCGTCGGCGCTGATCGCCAGGTCTTGCAGGGTGGCGTTCACGCCGATCGCGGGGATGGCGATACTCGTCGGCACCACGCCGGTTGCCGGCGCATTCGAGAGCGACTGGGTGTCAGGATCCTGCACGCTCCCGGCCGCCCCGCGATCCTGCGTGGCCGTCGGGGTCGGCTTCGGCGTCGTGGCCGAGGTGGCCCCTGCGCCCGCCGCCGTCGAGCAGCCCGCCAGGCCGACGCACGCGACCGTCGCGACCGCGGCGACGACGAGCGCCGTCCGCAGCCGGTTCGCGCGGTGTCGGAGTGCCATCAGTGTCCTTTCAGCGGAGAGCAGTCCCCGAGTGAGTTCGTCTCGAGCTGGAGGGCGCCGAGGGCGTCCCAGGCCGAGCCGTAGTAGGTGGGTGTCGACTGCGCGAGCTTGTCGGCCGACGCGAGGTCGCGGGTGGCTCCCGTCGAATCGCCGTCGCTCGCACGGGCGGCGGCCCGGGCGACGTAGCCGAGGGGGCTCTGATCCTGGTTCAGCGGGGTGCCGCCAAGATCGAGCTCCATGGGCAGCGGATTCTTGCCGGCGAGCGCCGGGGCGATCTTGGCGGCCAGCGCGACGTCGGGCGCCGCGCACGACTCCGAATAGCGCAGCGCCACGCGCCCGGCGTCATAGCCGTACATGACCGTCCCGGCCGTGCCCGTCGCGTTCGGCAGGGGCACCACCGAGCCGTCCGCCTTGATCTGCGCCCAGTCGCTCGGCAGGGCCGTCGACTGCAGGATCTTGGCGGTCACCGCCCGAGACCCGGTCAGCAGCTGCTGCCAGCGGGGGTCTTTCGTCGCCTTCGCCAGCTGCTCGAACGTGGCCGGCGACGCGTACGACGGGTCGTACGACCAGGGCCCTGCCGTGCCGCCGGAGGCCTTCGCCCAGAGGCCGGGCAGGAGCACGCGGCCGTCGGGCGTCTGAACGGTCAGGTCGTCGGCGATGTGTCCGGCCAGCGTGGTGCCCGCCGTCGTGTAGGCCGCATCGTCGAACTTCTGACCGCCGAGCACGAGAGCGCGCGCGATGTCGAGGTCGGCGTCGCTGGCCGGCTGATCGTCGATCACCTTGCCGCCCTTCCAGTCCCAGGCCATCAGGCCGTCGGGCCGCTGGAGGTGCTTCTTCGTCCACGACCAGATCGACTGGAAGGTCTTCTGGTCGCCTGTGCCGGCCGCGATGAGGAGGCCGTAGCCCTGCCCCTCGCTGACCGTGTCGGAACCCTGGTCGCGCCGGATCACGCGACCCTTCTCCGACCCCGTCTGCTGCACGTAGTCGGCGAGGAACGCCGTGCCGATCTGCGTCGCGGTGCGAGCGGCGGGTGCCGACGAGTTCGTCGTCGGGGTGCTGCCCGCGCCGGGCGCGGCCGGGCTCGCGCTGTGCGAGCTCGGCAGCCCGCCGACGGCGACGACAGCGATGCCGGCGGTGACCACGACGGCCGCGGCGACACCCCCGGCGATCATCGCTCTCGTCTTAGCCATGCGGTTCGCGGCTCAGCCCACCGGCGCGAACGGCGTGTAGCCGCCCGTGATCGCCAGGTCGGGGTGCGTCGCCTCGTAGCCGCCGCCGGTCTGCACGCCGCCCACCGGGGTGGTGGTCGTCGCGGCCGAGTCGACGACGGGGACGACGGTGATGCCGCCCTTCGAGTTGTCGAGCACGAACAGCGTGTTGATGCTGCCGGAGGCGAGCTTGACGCTGGTCGTGGCGGCCTCCGTCTTGTCTTTGCCGGCGAGCTTCAGCGACCAGGCTCCGGACTTCACCGAGGCGTAGCCGGAGGCGCTGCCGAACGGGGCGTCCTGAGCGATCCAGGTGCCGGTCGAGGTCTTCACGCTGACCGACTTCGAGACGGTCGCCGCCTGGACGAGCCGGATGCGCGCGTCGCCCGCGGCGGGCTTCGTGAGATCGTCCTCGAAGACGGTGGTCTTGAGGTCGTTGTTCTTGCCGTAGGCGACCACCGTGATCGGCTTGCCGGTGGCCACCGTGATGGAGGCGCTCACGATCGGCTTCGCGGTCTTCGACGCGTTGGCCGCGGTCATCGAGACGGCGTACGTGCCGTCGGGCAGCTGCTTGTAGGGGCTGACCTGGCCATAGGTGACGTCGTCGAGCTCGTAGACGACCTGGCCGCCCGAGAAGGAGGTCAGTTTCACGTCGACGGATTTCGTGTCGGGCGAGAGGTGGCCGACACGGACCCAGCCGGTGCCGGATCCTGCCGCCTGCGCCGACGAGGTGCCTCCGAAGAGGGCGCCCCCCGCGGCGAGGAGGCCGACGGCCGTGACGGCGAGGGCGATGACGACGCGCTTCCGTGCGCGACGGGGTGCGGTGCTTCCGGCGGGAGTCGGGCCCGCAGTGATGGCGTGAGCCATGGGGATCCTTCTTTCGGGTGGTGGAGTGATGCCGGTGGTGATTCTGTCGGGTGGGGGTACAGGATGCGACGGCGTCAGCCGACGAGCCCTGCCCCCTCGATCGCCGGGAAGACGACCACGGTGCCGGCGCCGGTCCGGGTGACGGTGGAGGGAGCGTAGGTGCTGCCGACGCCCTTCAGCCAGGTCGTGAGCTGCGCCCCGGGCTCTCCTTGCGCTTTCAGGACGAGACGGCGGTAGGTGTCGCTCGACTCGCCGGGAAGCGCCGAGAGGTTCGAGAGGGTCACCTTGCCGGTGCCGAGCAGCTGGCCGAGGACGACCAGACTGCGGGCGTCGAGGCGGCCCTGCTTCAGAGCCGTCGTCACCTGCGTGGAGGCGATGAGGTTCGGGTTCGCGGCGAGCTGGGTGCCGGCCGCCGACCGGGCGATGGCCTCCGCCTTCTGCTGGGCGGTGTAGGCGGCGAGACCCTGAGGGTGGATCTGCCGGACGGTCACCTCCTGGGTGCCCGCGCCGAAGTCGGCGACGACCGTGGAGTTCTTCAGCGCCTTCTGGATGTTCGGCTCGGCCGAGGCCGAGGTGCGCACCGAGTCGGTCTCGATGATGTAGTCCGAGTCCTTCCAGCCGTTCGGGTTCTGCGCCTCGACCATGCCGTCGGTGTCGAGCTTGTAGAACCAGATGACGTTGTCGCGGTTGAAGCCGTCCTTGACCAGGTCGACCCACATCGAGTCGTCGACGAGCAGGCGCGACTGGTGCGACACGTTGTTGTCGACCCAGCTCTCGGCACTGACCATGGGCTGGTCGAGATCCGACTGCAGGAAGCCGCGCAACTGGATCGTCCAGAGCGGCACGATCGCGGCGATCGCAAGAGCGGAGACCACGAGCCACGCAGTGGCGCCCGTCCGGTTGAGGGCGGTCGTCACGCGGCCGGCCTTCCGCTCGCGGTAGGCCTTCACGGCGCTGTCGCCGACCCCTGCGATCAGCAGCGCGCCGAACGGCAGCAGCATGATCACGTAGGGCACGGGAACGTAGCTGTTCGGGCGGAACATCACGGCGACCGCGAACACCATCAGGGCGGCGAACGGGCGCGTGCGGCGGAAGAACAGCCCGACGATCGCGCTGACGAGGGCGAGCACGATGAAGACCTGGTCGAGGTTCCACCACTGGTCGACCACCTTGAAGAACAGGCTCGACGAGTCGAAGATCGATCCGCTCGAGTTGCGGGTGCCGAGCTGGAAGGTGAGGCCCGTGATGAGGCTGGTGTGCCCCTTGCCGGGCAGCAGCTCGCCCTTGACCGCGGCGAACACGACATACGCCCCGCCGACCAGGGCCAGCACCGCGCCGGAGGTGGCGAGCGTGTAGCGCCTCGTCGACTTCTCCGAGTTGCGGATCATCACCCAGGCCAGGAAGGGCAGCGCCAGCAGGAAGGTCTCCTTCGAGAGCACCGAGATGCCCATGGCGAAGGCCGCACCGATGAACCCGGCGAGCTGGTTCTTGCGGCTGAGGGCCAGGAGGAACGCCAGCAGCAGCCACGGCACCGCAACGTTGTCGAGGTACACCGTGCGGTGGAACTGGATCGCGAGCGGCGAGACGCCGAACACGAAGGCCGCGACCGCGGATGCCGGCCGGCTGAGCCCGATCCTGCGCGCTAAGAACCACAGCAGCAGAACGGAGACGAGGGCGAAGAAGAGCATTGCCTCGCGCCCGGCGTAGACGGCCTGCGAGTAGCGACCGAACGCGTCGGTCAGACCGGCGTAGCCGGCGATCTGGATCCAGCCGAGCGGTGGGTGGTCGTACCAGTAGGTGTAGTGGGTGAGGGCGCCGAGATGGCCGATGGCCCAGGCCTGCGCCGTGTAGGTGCCCTCGTCGTCGATCCGCTGCGGCGAACCGGTCATGTTGATGCGCTGGATCACGCCGGTGATGGCGAGAACGGGCACGATCCACGAGATCGAGGCGCCGTGGCGACCGAGCCACCCGCCGAACCGCGAGGGGTGCTTCGGGATGACGGTGGTCGGCGTGTCGGCGGTGGCCGTCGAGCGCGGCGGGGTTTTGACAGGGCGTTCGGTGGTCGTCGTCATCGCTCGTCTCCAGACACCATCAGGTAGGCGGATTCGGGCTGGTTCGACCGGCCGGCGCCGATGGGGATGACGTTGGTCTCGGTCTGCTCGGCGTCACGGTGGGCACCGGAGTGCTCCGTCTTCTCCCACCCGTTCTGGTTGCGCAACTGGCGGTACACGGCGCGAACCGCGGCCAGGGCGAGGAACACCTGGTACGGGATCAGGCCCCAGATCAGGCGGAAGTAGTCGCGGGCGCGCACTTTCTTCTCGTAGGTGCGCCCGAACTCGGCAAGACCGGTGATCTCGACGGCCAGCAGCACCAGGGTCGGAGCCACCGGCACGAATGTGATGAGCGCGACGATCGTCGGCACCTTGATCGTGAAGATCAGCACGATCGACACGGGGATCAGGAGGCCGGTGACGGCCTGGATGAACGGCATCGTCAGCAGATAGCGGGCGTAGAAGCGCTGCTTGACGGTCGGCAGCTTCTTCCACTCCCCCTTGCTGAGCACCTGCATGAAGCCCTGATTCCAGCGGGTGCGCTGCTTGAGGAGCGACGTGAACGAGCCAGGAGTCTCCTCGCGGGTGACGACTTCCGGGCTGTAGGCCACGACGACGTTGGCGCCGTCGCTCGAGAGCCGCACACCGAGCTCGCAGTCTTCAGCGAGGCAGTTCGCGTCCCAGCCGTCCGACCACTCGAGCTTCTCCTTCGTCACGAAGACGGTGTTGCCGCCGAGGGGGATGAACTTGTTCTTGGCATGGAAGTGCAGACGCGAGCGGAACCAGAAGTAGTACTCGAGCACATTGCGGAGGCTCCACCACGACGTCTCGAAGTTCATCAGCTGCACGCCGCCCTGAACCACGTCCGCATCGGTCTCGCTGAAGCGCGAGTCGACCAGAGTGAGTAGGCGCGGGTGCACCTCGTCCTCCGCATCGAACACGCCGACGATGTCGCCGGTCGAGGTCTGCAGCGCGAGGTTGAGGGCCTTCGGCTTGTTCTTCGGTTCGGTGTCGTCGACGACCACCCGGATCAGGTCGGGGTGGCGCGCAGCCGCCTCGCGAGCGACCCGGTCGGTGCCGGGGTCGTCGTGGCCGACGATCGCGATGATCTCGAAGTCGGGGTGATCCTGCTCGGCCAGACGGTCGAGGGTCTCGCCCATGACGTCCTCTTCGTGGCGCCCCGGCACGAGCAGCGTGAAGCGGTGCCGCGCGGGCAGGGGGTTCTCGCTGAAGGTCGTGCCCTGGAGGTTGTCTTTCGAGCGCCAGGCGTGGAGCATCCACCACAGCGTCGACACGGCGACCACGGTGAGCAGCACGGACACGATGATCAGGGCCGAGTAGCCGATCCACTCGACGGGGGTCCAGGCGGGCAGCTGGAAGCCTGAGGAGGCGACGTGGCCGAGGCCGGAGCTGCCGCGGTTGGGCACGACTCCCCCGGTGTCGGGAGCCTGCGGGTTCAGGAGGGGAGCCGGGGATCCGGCGGCGAGGAAGTGCAGGGATTGCGTCGGGTCAGACGACACAGGTCACTCTCCAAATCGGTTGTCGTTGGGGCGGTCACCGAAGGGATCTAGTTCGGGTGTGGTGTTGACGTCGGGTCCGGAGGCGACGGGTCGGCTCCGAGGGCACCCCCCGAGAGGGGCACGCTTTTGTCACTTGCACGAGGGTTCGGGCCCCCGTTCGAGGGGGATTGGTCGGGGTACGCCAAATTGCAGCAACTGCCAGGAATTGGACACACCGCGTTCACATGGGCCGCCGATCGGGGTACGAGGGGGGCGGGTAGCCTGGGCCCATGGAATTCCGCTACCTCGGCCGCTCCGGCCTCAAGATCTCCGAGATCACCTACGGCAACTGGCTCACCCACGCGTCCCAGGTCGAGAACGACCAGGCGACCGCGTGCGTCCGCGCCGCCCTCGACTCCGGCATCACGACGTTCGACACCGCCGACGCGTACGCGAACACCGCTGCCGAGAAGGTGCTGGGTGACGCCCTCGCCGGCGAGCGCCGCGAGTCGCTCGAGATCTTCACCAAGGTGTACTGGCCGACCGGCCCCCGCGGCCACAACGATGTGGGGCTCAGCCGCAAGCACATCCTCGAGTCGATCGACGGGTCGCTGAAGCGCCTCGGCACCGACTACGTCGACCTCTACCAGGCGCACCGCTTCGACGTCGAGACGCCGCTCGAAGAGACGATGCAGGCGTTCGCCGACGTCGTCCGTCAGGGCAAGGCGCTCTACATCGGCGTCTCCGAGTGGAACTCACAGCAGATCCAGCAGGGACACGAGCTCGCGCAGAAGCTGGGCATCCAGCTCATCTCGAACCAGCCGCAGTACTCGATGCTCTGGCGCGTCATCGAGCAGGAGGTCGTGCCCGCCTCGGCGCAGTACGGCCTGTCGCAGATCGTGTGGTCGCCCATCGCGCAGGGCGTGCTCACCGGCAAATACAAGAAGGGGCAGGAGCTGCCCGCCGGCAGTCGCGCCACCGACGAGAAGGGCGGCGCGAACACCATCAAGCGCTTCCTCACCGACGAGGTGCTCGACGGCGTCGCCCAGCTCGAGCCGATCGCCGCCGACCTCGGGCTCTCGATGGCACAGCTCGCCGTCGCGTGGGTGCTGCAGAACCCGAACGTCGCCTCGGCGATCATCGGCGCTTCGCGACCCGAGCAGGTCGTCGACAACGTCAAGGCCGCCGGGATCGTGCTTCCGTCCGAAGCGATGTCGGCGATCGACGCGGCCGTGGGCCACCTGGCCGAGACCGACCCGTCGAAGACCGTGTCGCCGGAGTCGCGGCCGGCCTGACCCCGGCATCCTGAGCTCGACTTATTGGTTAACAGAGAAACTTCTTCTGGTGCTCGGGAATAGCCCGTAATTAGATACGCTTGCATCCACTGCTGGTCGATGACACGTCATCGTCTTGCATCGCAGACCAATCGCGAGACCCCAACCGATCAGGAGATCACCAATGGCCATCACCACCGAAACCATTCCCGGCTACGTCGCAGGCACCTGGACCATCGACCCCGTGCACTCCGAACTCACCTTCTCGGTGCGCCACCTCGCCATCTCGAAGGTCAAGGGCTCGTTCGGCACGTTCGACGTCACCCTGACCACCGGCGAGTCGATCGTCGACTCGACCGTCGAGGCCTCCATCGACATCGCCTCGATCTCGACCGGCAACGCCGACCGCGACGGCCACCTGCACTCCGACGACTTCTTCAACACCGAGGCCCACCCCAAGGCCGTCTTCAAGTCCTCGTCGATCACCGAGAAGGGTGACGACCTCATCATCGACGGCGAGCTCACTCTCAAGGGCACGACCGAGCCCGTCCAGCTCAAAGCCGAGTTCGGCGGCATCGTCACCGACGGCTACGGTCAGACCAAAGCCGGATTCTCGGCCAAGGGCAAGATCGACCGCACCAAGTTCGGCGTGTCGTTCAACGCTCCCCTCGACAACGGCGGCCTGACCCTCGGCAACGAGATCTCGCTCGACTTCGAGATCCAGCTCGTCCTGCAGAAGTAAGACCCTCTGCTGCCCGAAGGGGCCCGCGCCGTCTGGTGCGGGCCCCTTCTGCGTGCCCGCGCGCCCACCCTCTCTTCTGCCCCTTCCCCCAACCTCCTCTCAATTGCGAGGAATTCCGCCCGCGACGAGGCGTTTCACTGGCATCCGGGCGCCGTCGGCGCAGAATCTCCTCGATTTTCGACGCTAGGCCGACGCAGCGCTACCGGCGAGCGGCGGCCGACGGCGACAGCGGCGAGCACGAGCCCGAGCATGACGAGCGCAAAGCCGACGCCTCTCGGCCCGAACAGCTGGTTCTGCAGCAGAGAGAACTGCTGCTCGGTGAGCACGACATAGCCCGCCGACCGGCGCGGAATCACCTGGCCCCAGCCGAGGAAGACGTGCGACACCGCCCAGTGGTGCAGGCCGACCCCGACGACGACCGCGGCGAGCGCCGCGACACCGAGGGCGACGTCGACCCCGGCCCGCGCCGCGGGGTGACGACGGCGCCAGGCGCGCCCGAGCAGCACCGCGAGCACGACGAGCCCGGCCCCGAGCAGACCGAGGCCCCACTCCAGCCCGACCTGCGGCGCATTCGAGGGGGTGAACGTCGTGTCGGAGAGCGGGGCGTAAGCGAACCAGCCGAACGACACTCGCGACGCGAGGTAGTCGGCACGCCAGATCGACGCGATGCCGGCGACGACCAACAGGATCGCGACACCGAGCACGACACGGCCGCCCCACCGGGCTCGCGGTCGAGGGGCGCTCGCATCCTGCGTCATGGTGACAGGATGCCACGCCGATCCGCCGCCAGCGAACACGACCGGGGAACACCACCAGCAGTGCCACCGTTGTCACAAGCCCGGCCGAAAGGATCACCATGACCGACTGGATCGCGCTGCTGCGCACCGCCCACTCCGAGTTCGCCGCGCGCATCGCCGCCGTCACCGACTGGGACGCCCCGACGCCCGACACCGACTGGAGCGTACGCGACCTCGTGGCGCACGTCGTCGACGACCAGCAGTGGGTTCCGCTGCTGCTCGAGGGCCGCACCAACGCCGAGGCCCGGCTCGAGATCGAGCCGCTCGGCGACGACCTCGCGCTCGAATGGCACCGGCACTCGAAAGTCGCCCTCGCCGCGTTCGAGCGCGCCGACCTGACGCGCAGCGTGCACCTCGAGCGCGACGAGGTGGTCGCCTCCGACTACCTCGAAGAGCTCACCGGCGACGTCACGATCCACAGTTGGGATCTCGCTCGCGCGACGGGCGCCGCCGAAGATCTCGACGACGACCTGGTCGACGCCGTCTGGGGCGTCTTCGAGCCGCAGGCCGACCACCTCGCCCAGACGGGCCTCTACGCGCCGGTCGTGGCCGTGGCCGACGACGCGCCGCTGCGGGTGCGCCTGCTGGCGCTGACGGGGCGCGACGCCGGCTGACGCGCAGCGCCGGCCGGCGGGCCTACGGCTCGAGCAGCACCTTGATCGCGCGGCGCTCGTCCATCGCCGCATAGCCCTCGGCGACCGACGCCAGCGGCAGCCGGTCCGTGAAGACGGAGCCCGGCGCCAGCTTTCCGGCCAGGATCTCGTCGAGCAGCTCAGGGATGTACTTCCGCACCGGCGCCACACCGCCCGAGTAGGTCAAGTTGCCGTCGAACAGCTTCCGGGTCGGGAACTGCCCGCTGGGCGCGCCGACGTAGCCGACGACTCCGCCGGCCCGGGCCACCCCCACGGCCTGGTCCATCGAGGCCTGGGATCCGACGCATTCGAGCACGGAGTCCGCGCCGACGCCGTCGAACAGATCGCGAACGGAGGCGATCCCCTCCTCGCCGCGGGTCGCCACGATGTCCGTCGCACCGAACGACGTCGCCATCGCCTGGCGGTCGGGGTACTTCGACATCATCACGATGCGGGCGGCGCCCAGGCGGCGTGCTGCAAGCACACCGCTGAGACCGACGGCGCCGTCGCCGATCACGGCGACGGTCGAGCCCTGGCCGACCCGGGCCGAGACGGCCGCGTGGTGCCCGGTGCCCATCACATCCGAGAGCGCGAGCAGGTGCGGCACGAGGGTGTCGTCGACTTCGCGGTCGACCTTGACGAGAGTCCCGTCGGCGTAGGGAACGCGCGCCGCCTCGCCCTGTCCGCCGTCGACCGGCTGGCCGTTGTCGTCGTCTCCGCCCCACCAGGCGCCATGCGTGCACGAGGTGTAGACGCCGTTCCGGCAGTTGACGCAGGTGCCGTCGCTGATCTTGAAGGGCGCGATCACATAGTCGCCCTTCGTCAGCGTGACGACGTCGGCACCGACCTCCTCGACGATGCCGATGAACTCGTGGCCGGCGCGCTTCTGCTCGAGTTTGCCGAGGCCGCGGTGGTAGGGGTGCAGGTCGGACCCGCAGATGCACGAGGCGGTGATCCGCACGATCGCGTCGGTGGGGCGGTCGATCACAGGATCCGGGACGGTCTCGCTGGTGACGGAGCCGTCGTTGTGCATGATGGTCGCGCGCAATGCTCTTCTCTCTGCGGGCCGCGGTCGAGGCCCCACGCGACTGGTCTATCAGCCCGGGGCGCGGCGATCCTGACAGTGTCGCTGCCCCGACCACGGAGGCTCTGTCGGTCTGCTGGGTCGACGCAGCCGGAGAGACGGCGGCCCTGGTGCGGCTCGGGGCCGTCGTCATCGAGCACAACCCGCTCTACACCGGGGCTGAGCTGAAGCACCTCTTCGCCGACCACCGGGCGACGGTCGCGGTCGCCTGGGACAAGCTCGGCGAGCGCCTCGGCGACCTACCGGCCGAACTTCGCTTCGACCGCGTCGTCAGCGTCGACGGCACTCGCGAGATGCCGCTGCGCACACGCGCGAGCCTGCGACTCGTGCCGATCGCGGAAGGCGGCGAAGACGTGACCGCGGCCATCGTCCTGGCACCCGGCGCGACCTTCGACGAGGAGGCGCTGCGGTCGCACTGCCGCGAGACACTCGCCGCCTACAAGGTGCCGCGCCGCATCGTCGTCGTCGACGAGCTGCCGAAGAACCTCATCGGCAGGACGCTGCGCCGCACGGTGCGCGAGAGCCTCCTCCCGAAGTAGCCCCCTCCCTCCGTTCTACCTATAGGCAGGCGTTTCGCGACAGGAAACTTCTGTGCGGAAAACGCTCGCCAATAGGTAAAACGGAGGGGACAGGCGCTGCCGTTCTACCTATAGGTGCGGCGCTCCCGACAGGAAACTTCTGTGCGGAAAACGCTCGCCTATAGGTAAAACGGAAGCAGAGACGGGTCAAGTGATGCCGAGGCGGGCGCGACGGATGCGCGCGGCCGTGGCCGCGGCGGGCTCGGCCCCGAGCAGCTGGCCGATGCCCTTGAGCATGAGGCCGGCGGCGGGCTGCGTCGGCAGAGCGACGGGCCCGAGGTGCGGGGCGCGGAGGCCCAGCAGGTCGCGGAAGCGCGGCGAGAGCGTGCCGACGGCGCCGTCGAAGAGCACCGGGTAGCCGGCGCGCAGCACGGGGAAGAGCGGTGGGCGCCGGATGAACCGCACCACGTCGTCGGTGCGCGCAGTGCGCTCGAGGATGCCAGCCTCGTCGAATGCGTGAAGCTTCCGCTGCATGGAAGCGACCGAGCGGGGCGGATCCTGCACCCCCATCAGCTCGCCGGCGGTCGCCCATTCGCGCACGTAGGCGTCGGGGCCGCCGGGGATCGGCGCACCCCAGGCCATGGCGGCAGCGAGGAACGAGTCGGCGAAGGCCATGTGCACCCACGACAAGAGGTCGGGATCGTTGGCCGCATAGTCGCGCGAGACGCCATTGCGGTCGAGGTACGAGCCCGTGACCTTCTCGTGCAGCCGCAGCACCCAGTTCGAGGCCTGCGTCGCGGCCTCCTGCGAGCCGTACGAGACGGTGAAGATCCAGCGGATGGTGCCGGCGAGTCGCCCCAGCGGGTCTTCGCGGTAGCGCGAGTGGTCGTGGACCCCCGCGAGGGCACCAGGATGCAACGCCTGGACCAGCAGGGCACGGACGCCCGCGGGGATGGTCGACATGCCGCCGTGCACTGCCCAGACGGCGCTTCCGGGGCCGAAGAACCCGGGGTCGTCGCCCTGCTCGAGATCGGTGACCCACTGCGGGGTGCCGGTGCGCTGCCCGTTGAAGGTGAACTGGAGCCGCGAGCGGATGGGCTCCGTCAACGACGAAATGGCTGGCATCCACTCAGTGAATGCCAGCCACCTGAGAACCTGTCGCGGTGAGCGGAGGCTAGCCCTGCGCTTCGACAGCCACGGGCTGCCACTCGTTCCAGAGCGCCAGCCGCGACTCGTAGTCCTTGGTCGCTGTGCCGAGGGGCGATTCGCCGAAGAAGACACGCAGCGGCGGCTTCTCGGCGTCGACGATCTTCAGCACTGCGGCGCCCGTTGCGGTGGGGTCACCGCGCTTGACGCCGGTCTGCGACTTCTGGCGGGCGTCGCGGAGGGGCTGGTACGCGTCGAGCTCGTCGCTGTGCTTGGCCGACGGGCCGGCCCAGTCGGTCGAGAACCCGCCGGGCTCGATGGTGGTCACGTGGATGCCGAGGTGCGCGACCTCCTGCGACAGCGACTGGCCGAGCGCCTCGAGCGCCCACTTTGACATGTGGTAGGCGCCGATGCCCGGGAACGCGGTGATGCCGCCGATGCTGGAGACGTTGATGATGTGGCCCGAGCCCTGCTCGCGCAGGATCGGGAGGGCGGCCTGCGTCACCCAGAGCGCTCCGAAGAGGTTGGTCTCGAGCTGAGCGCGCACCTCTTTCTCGGTGAGCTCTTCGATGGCGCCGAAGTGGCCGTACCCGGCGTTGTTGATGACGATGTCGAGGCGACCGAATTTGTCGTGCGCGCTCTTGATGGCGGCGAAGTCGTCGTCGCGGATGTCGACGTCGAGCTTCAGCGGCAGGAGGCGGTCGGGATACTTGGCGACCAGGTCGTCGAGGGTCGAGGTGTCGCGGGCGGTCGCAGCGACGCTGTCGCCGCGGTCGAGGGCGGCTTCCGTCCACTCGCGGCCGAATCCCTTTGATGCTCCGGTGATGAACCAGACTTTGCTCAAGATGAATGTCCTTCTCGTGATGGATGTTCCACAACGATTCAACTCTCACGCTGGAGGCCCGCGTTCAGCCCCCGCGCCCCGTTCCTTCTAGAGTGGCCTGGTGACCATCGACAGCGCTCGTCCCTGGCTTGACTCCTACGCCGAGGGCATCCCCCACGACATCGAGCCCGCCACGGGTTCGCTCATCGACCTCGTCCGCAACACGGCCGAGAAGTACCCGAAGGCCACGGCCCTCGAATACTTCGGGGCCGAGACGAGCTACGAGCAGATGGTCGAGCAGATCCAGCGGGCGGCCGAGGGCCTCCGCAAGCTCGGGGTGAAGAAGGGCGACACGGTCGCGCTGATCCTGCCGAACTCCCCTCAGCACGTCGTCGCGTTCTACGCGGTGCTGCGGCTCGGCGCCATCGTCGTCGAGCACAACCCGCTCTACACGCCGCGCGAGCTGCAGCACCAGTTCGAGGATCACAACGCCCGCTGGGCCATCGCGTGGGACAAGGTCGTCGCGACCATCCAGAAGTTCCCCGCCAGCGTGCCGATCGACGGCATCGTGTCGATGGACGTTACCAAGGCTATGCCCTTCGTCATGCAGCTGCAGCTCAAGCTGCCGATCAAGAAGGCGCGCGAATCCCGCAACCGCCTCACCACGAAGGTAACCGGCACGACGACATGGGAGGAGATCGTCTCGAGCCCCCGCATCGACCCCGCTCACCCGCGCCCCGAGACGAGCGATCTCGCGCTCATCCAGTACACCTCGGGCACGACCGGCAGCCCCAAGGGCGCCATGCTGACGCACGGCAACCTGCTCTCGAACGCCGAGCAGGCCCGCGCGTGGATCCCGCAGATCAAAGAGGGCCAGACGGTCGTCTACGCGATCCTGCCGATGTTCCACGCCTACGGCCTCACGCTCTGCCTCACCTTCGCCATGCGGATGGGCGCGCGCCTCGTGCTCTTCCCGGCCTTCGAGCCGTCGCTGGTGCTCAAGGCGATGAAGGCGCACCCGCCGACCTTCCTGCCGGCCGTGCCGCCGATCTACCAGCGGCTCCAGCGCGCCGCGGACGACGCCGGAGTGTCGCTCAAGGGCATCGACATCGCGATCTCGGGGCCATGCCGCTTTCGGCGAGCGTCGTCGAGCCGTGGGAGGCGCGTTCGGGCGGATGGCTGATCGAGGGCTACGGGCTCAGCGAGACGTCCCCGATCCTGATGGCCAACCCGGTCTCCGACAACCGGCGGGCAGGATCAGTGGGCCTCCCGATGTCGAGCACCGAGGCTCGCGCCGTCGACCCCGACAACCCCACCGTCGACGTCCCCCGCGGCGAGCGCGGCGAGCTGATCGTGCGCGGCCCCCAGGTGTTCAGCGGCTACTACCACCGCCCCGAAGAGACGGCCGAGGTGTTCGTCGACGGCTGGTTCCGCACCGGCGACATCGTCACCATCGCCGACGACGGCTTCGTCACCATCGTCGATCGCATCAAAGACCTCATCATCTCGGGCGGCTTCAACGTGAGCCCCTCCGAGGTCGAAGACACCCTGCGCCAGTTCGCCGGGGTCGAGGACGTCGCCGTGGTCGGGCTCGGCACGAGCGCCGCCGAGCAGGTCACCGCGGCGGTCGTCGTCACGAAGGGCATGGAGCTCGACGAGGACGCCCTCCGCCAGTTCGCCCGCGACAACCTCGCCGCCTACAAGGTGCCGCGTCGCATCGTCGTGGTGAACGACCTGCCGCGCTCGCTGGTCGGCAAGGTCATCCGCCGCAAGGTGAAAGAGCAGCTGCAGGCGAAGAAGTAGCAGGCAGCTGCCGGCCCTCAGAGGCGGAAGGTCGCCCGCGGAATGGTGTCGACGAGGTCGTGCGCCACACGATGGGCATCGTCCTCGCTGATCTGGTGCGTCACGACGAGCGAGGCGAGATAGCCCGCGTCGACTCGGCGCGACATGTCGTGTCGTGCCGGGATGGAACAGAAGGCGCGCGTGTCGTCGATGAACCCGGAGGTCTTCGTGAATCCGACCGAGTCGGTGATGGCCTCGCGGTACCGACGGATCGCGGCGGGCGTGTCGATGAACCACCACGGCGCCCCGGCGTAGACCGACAGGTAGAACCCTGCCAGCGGGCCGATCTCCCGGGTGAACACGGTCTCGTCCACGGTGAAGAGGACCATCCTGAACCGCGGGTGCGTGCCGAACGCCTCTAAGATCGGCCGCAGAGGCTCGGTGTACGACGAGCTGATCAGGGGCAGGTCGTCGCCGACGTCGGGCCCGAAGCGCTCGAGGGTCGGGCGGTGGTGATTGCGCAGGATCCCGGGGTGCAGCTGCATCACCAGGCCGTCGTCGGCCGCCATCTTTGCGCTCTCGAACAGCATCGTGCGCCGGTACGCGGCAGCGTCGGCTGTCGACACGGTTCCGCGCAGTGCGGCGTCGTGGATACGCGCGGCGTCGGAGGCGTCGAGGGGCTCCGACCCGGCATCCGGCACCCCCGTGTCCGACGCGGTGGCCCCGTGCCGGATGAAGTGCTCACGCCGCGACCGCAGGGCCTCGAGCAGGCCGGCGTGCGTCGTGGTGTCGACCCCTGCCACGGAAGCCAGGTGCTCCACCGACGAGCGCCACTCGGGCCGGGCCGGGTCGTAGTAGCTGTCGGCCCGGAAGGTCGGCAGGACCCGACCGGAGAACGTCGGGTCGTCGCGGAGGGCCGCATGCGCGGCCAGATCCGAGGCAGGATCATCGGTGGTCGCCAGCACCTCGATCCGGAAGGCGTCGAAGAGGGCCCGTGGCCGCATCGACGGTGCCTGCAGGGCGGCTGCGAGCTGGTCGTACTGTGTGTCGGCGTTCGCTGCCGACGGGTGCTCGGTGAGGCCGAAGACGTCGTGCAGCTCGGTCTCGAACCAGTACCGCACCGGTGTGCCGAGGAAGACGTCCCAGTGGCTTGCCAGGGCTCGCCAGATCTCCCGGCCGTCGGCCGTGGTCGCCGACCCGTCGCGGGCCTCCACTCCGAGCTGCTCGAGCGGCACCCCGACGGCGTGCAGCAGTCGCAGAACGTAGTGGTCGGGCGTGATCAAGAGCGCGGCGGGGTCGTCGAAGGGGGCGTTCTCGACGAGGATCGAGGCGTCCACGTGCCCGTGGGGCGACAGGATCGGCGCCTCCCGAACGGACGAGTAGATGTCGCGCGCGAGGGCACGAGTTGCCGGATCGGCCGGAAGGAGCCGATCCGGGTGGGGTGCGAGGGACGTCATCGTCGGGCCTTTCGGGTAGGAGCCGGCCCGGTCGTCGACCGGACGGTGAGAGTCGTCGGCAGGAGGACCGACTGCCGCTCGGAGGTGTCGCCGGTGCCGGCGTCGATCCGGGCGAGGAGCATCGAGACCGCGACCCGGCCGGCGCGCTCGATCGGCGCGTGCAGCGTCGTGAGCGGAGGGTTGCAGAAGTCGGCGCCGAAGATGTCGTCGCAGCCCACGATGCTGATGTCGCCCGGCACGCCGATGCCGCGTTCGCGAAGCCGGGAGAGCATGCCGATCGCGATCAGGTCGTTGAACACGATGCACGCGGTGGCACCGGTCGTCAGCGCGACGTCGGCGGCGATCGCCCCCGCGGCCGTCGTGGGGGTGAACGGGCCGACTCGCTGGGGCGTGATGCCCAGGTGCTCGGCGCTGCGCTCGAGAGCCTTCCAGCGGCGTTCGTTCGACCACGAGCTGACCGGGCCCGAGACGTAGACGATCTCGCGATGACCCAGCGAGTAGAGGTGCTCGAGAGCCTGTGCGACACCGCCCGGGGTGTCGATCAGAATGTTCGGCACGCCGTCCGGGCGCCTGTTGATGGCGACGAGCGGCAGTGTGTCGGCGAACGCGGCGAGGTCGGCATCGGGGAGTCGGGACGCGGTGACGACGGCGCCGACGGCGCTCGTTCCGAGCGCGGTCAGGGTCGCCGCCTCGAGCTCGCCTGACTCCTCCGTGTCGACGAGGATCTGCCGGTAGCCGGCTGCCTTGAGCTGCATCTGTGTGCCTCGGATGATGCCGAAGAAGAACGGATTCGTGATGTCGGAGACGAGGACGGCCACCGCTCGTGTCCTGCTCGCCGTCGAGGCTGCCGCTCGAGGCGAGACGTAGCCGATGTCGGCGGCCGCCCTTTCGATCCGCTCGCGGGTCGCGCTGTTCACCCGGTCGGGCGTCGTGAGAGCTCGGGAGATCGTGGAAGGGGCGAGGCCGAGCATGTCGGCGACGTCGCTCAGGGTCGCGGCTTTGCGACGAACGGAATCCGTCATGCGGCCGAATTTAGCAATGTTGGCAAATTAGTGGCAAACAATTGCCGCTAATTTGCCACGCTTCTAGGGTCGGGGCATCGTTTCAAGGAGGAGACAGATGAGACCTCGAACTCTCGCGGCGGTCACTGCGACTGCCGCCGTGGTGACCATGGCCCTCTCGGGCTGTGCCGCGACCAGGGGCGCCACGGTGGGCGCCGACGGCAGGATCGACGGCGCGGGCCAGACGCTCAACGTCCTCACCGGGGTCGACACGGTCTACCCCAGCAGCAGAAGGAGTGGCAGGCGCAGATGGCTGCCGAATTCACGAAGACGACCGGAGCGACGCTGAAATTCGACACGTACGCGTCCCCGGCCGACGAGCTGACCCGGATCCAGACGTCCGTCATCTCCGGCCAGGGGCCCGATGTCTACAGCATCGGCACCACGTTCACGCCGACCGCCTATTCACTCGGGGCCTTCGTGAAGCTCAGCGCCGCCGACTGGAAGTCCATCGGCGGTCGCAGCAAGTTCAAGCAGGCCGACCTCGGTATCTCGGGCCCCAGCGAGAAAGACCAGATCGGTATCCCCGTCGCGAGCCGCCCCTACGTGATGGCCTACAACAAGGACCTCCTGAAGAAGGCCGGCATCACACACCCGGCCACCACCTGGGACGAGTTCACGAAGCAGGCGAAGAAGCTGACGGGCAAGGGCGTCTACGGCATCAGCACCGACTACGCCGACCCGGCCTCGCCCTACAAGTACACCTGGGCCATGGCCGCGGAGGCCGGCAACCCGACTGTGAAGAACGGCAAGGCCACCATCGACTCGGCGGCCATGAAGGAGGCGTACCAGACGTACTTCGGCTGGATGACGAAAGACCACGTCGTCGACCCGAAGGCCGTCGGCTGGAACAATGCGCAGGCACTCGCGGCCTTCGCCTCCGGCAAGGCGGCATACCTGCCGATGACGACGGCGGCGACGAAGCCCTCGCTCGACAAGTCGGCCGTCGCGGGCAAGTACGCCTACGCGGTCATGCCGACGATCCCGCCGGGCAAGACCGCTCGCCCCGCCGGCGGCGTCGCGGCCGCGAGCATCCTGTCGGGTGACAACCTCGTCGTGGCGAACTACTCGAAGAATCAGGCGCTGGCGTTCGCCTACGTCAAGCAGGTGACCGCCAAGCAGGAGCAGCTCGACTTCTACAAGACCTTCGGCCAGCTCCCGACCAACCAGGCGGCGGCCGACGAGCTGCAGAAGCAGGAGCCCGACCTCACCCCGATCGTGCGGGCCGCCGACGAATCGGTCCCCACCCCGTTCACCGGCGCCTGGAGCGACATCCAGCTCGCCCTGGTGAACATCAATACGCAGAGCATTCCTGCGCTCAAAGCCGGGTCGATCTCGAAGGCGCAGATCGGCCAGCAGCTGGCGATCGCCCAGCAGTCGGCCGCCCAAGCGCTCGCCCAGCAGCCCGAGTAAGGGACGATCATGACGAGAATTCTCGAGACCACGAAGCGGCGAGCGCCGAATCCGGCCGCACCGACGCCTCCGGTCGGCAGACGGAGACGACTGAGCACCCGGGGTCGTCCGCTCTGGATGCTCCTCCCGGGCGGCGTCCTGATGGCGCTAGTGATCCTGATCCCGCTGCTGATCGGCATCGTGCTGTCACTGCTGAACCTGAACGCCTACACGCTGCGATCCTGGTTCTCGGCTCCGTTCGTGGGGGTCCAGAACTACGCAGAGGCGCTGACCGGCTCGGGTCTGCTGTCGTCGATCGGCATCAGCGTGAGCTTCGCTCTGATCGTCACGGCGGTCACTCTGCCGATCGGCGTGGTGGCGGCGCTCGCGACGCAGAACGTCTTCCGGGGCCGAGCCGTCGTGCGATCGGTGTTCCTGATCCCCTACGTGCTGCCGGCCTTCGTCGTGGCGTCGGTCTGGCGGACCATCCTGCAGCCGGACGGGATCGCGAACCACGCTCTGGGCGTGTTCGGGCTCGACGGCGGCCTCTGGCTGAACGGGCCGCACAGCTTCGGAGTGCTGGTCTTCGTGGCGATCTGGTCGTCGTGGCCGTTCGTCTACCTCTTGTCGCTCGCAGGCCTGCAGGCGGTCGAGAACGAGGTGCACGAGGCGGCGGCGATCGACGGGGCTCTGTGGTGGGCGAAGCTGCGCTACGTGATCCTGCCGTATCTGAAAGGCCCGGTGTCGCTCGCGGTCATCATCTCGATCCTGCACAGCATCAACAACTTCACCCTTCCGTTCGTGCTCTTCGGGGTGCCGACGCCGAACAGCGTGCAGGTTCTCCCGGTGCTCACGTACATCGAGAGCTTCCAGAGCTTCCGCTTCGGGCTCTCGGCGGCGATGGCGATCGTGTCTCTCGTGATCGTCGCCATTCCGCTGTTCATCTATCTGCGGGCCGTTCGGCTCGACACGGGCGAGGAGGCCGGACGATGAGCACTCTGACTGCCCGAGGGCGCCGGACGGACGTCACACGCCTGCTCCCTCGCGGCCTTCTGATCGGAATCATCGCCGTGCTGCTCGTCTTCGTGCTGGTGCCGGTGGTCTACATCCTCCTGGCGTCGGTGAACTCCGACATCGGCGTGGCGAGCGGCGACTTCTGGCCGAGCGCCTTCACGCTCACGAACTACTCGAAGATCTGGACGACCGTCGCCCTCGGCCGGGGGCTGGCGAACAGCATCGTCGTGGCGGGATCCGTCGCCGTCGTCTGCGCGTTCGTCGCCGTCGCGACGGCGTACGTGCTCGTCCGCTTCGACTTCCGGGGCCGGTTGACGTTCCTCCGCGGTCTGCTGGCGCTTCAGTCGATCCCGGGCACGCTGCTGCTCCTTCCGGTGTTCGTGCTCTTCTCGAGCTTCGCGACCGCGACGGGCGTGCAGGTCGTCGGAACCCGCTGGGGCCTGTTCATCACGTACCTCACCTTCGCCCTGCCGTTCTCGACCTGGGTGATGGTGACCTACCTCCGGGGGCTCCCCCGCGAGCTCGAAGAGGCCGCCAGGATCGACGGGGCGTCGTCGTGGCGGATCCTCACCCGCATCGTCGTGCCGCTGTCGTGGCCCGGGATCGTCGTCTCGGGCATCTTCGCGTTCCTGCTCGGCTGGAACGACGTTCTGTTCGCGTCGATCATGACCACCCCGAACACGCGGACGGCGGCCGTCGCCCTCGAGGTCTTCGGGGCCACCCAGGAGGGTGGTGCGCTCCCGGTCTACGGGCAGATGATGGCGGCAGCGCTCGTCTGCGCCGTGCCCGTCGTCGTCCTCTATCTCATCTTCCAGCGCTACCTCGTCGGTGGCCTCACAGCAGGAGGCGTCAAATGACCACATCCACCCAGACACTCACCTGGACCCTGTCCGGGTTCGGTGACGAGATCGACGACGATCCGGTCGTCCAGACCGCGGTGCTCAACTCGCTCGGCGCGCGACACATCGAAGTCCGCGGCGCGTGGGGTACCAACGTCGTGGACTTCAGCCCGTCGCAGCTGACCGAGCTGAAGACCGTTCTCGACCGCCGAGAGACCGGGGTGTCGGCGATCGCGTCGCCGATCGGCAAGGTGCCCGTCGCCCTCCCGGTCGACCACGAGCTCGGCCGCCTGGCGAAGGCCATCGACGCAGCCCACGCGCTGGAGTGCCGTTATGTGCGGATCTTTTCGTTCTATCCGGGCGAGGGGCAGGATCCCGACCTCATCCGCGACGACGTCCTGGTGCGGATGCGCGCGCTCGCCGATCTCGCCGAACGAGAGGGCGTGATCCTGCTCCACGAGAACGAGAAGGAGATCTTCGGCGACATCCCGTCGCGCGTGCTCGACATCGTCGAGTCCGTCGGGTCGAGCGCCCTCCGCCTCGCGTGGGACAACGCCAACTTCGTGCAGTGCGGGGTGAAGCCGTTCACCGAGGCCTGGCCGCTCCTGCACGAGTACGTCGACTACCTGCAGGTCAAGGATGCTGTGGCCGCCACCGGGCAGGTGGTGCCCGCCGGGTCTGGAGACGGAGAGCTCCTCGAGACCGTCACCGCGCTCCGCGACCGCGGCTACGACGGCTTCGCGTCACTCGAGCCGCACCTGGCAGACACCAATGCTCTCGGCGGCTTCTCGGGGCCTGCCGAATTCGGGCGTGCCGCCCGAGCCTTCGCGACACTCACCGATCGGATCGGAGTCCAGACCAGATGACCACCGCACCCCTCAGAGCAGCCGTCGTCGGCTGCGGCATCATCGGGCGCCACCACGCGCGCGTCCTCGTCGGCCACCCCGACTTCGTCGTCACCGCCGCGGTGGACGCCGTCCTGCCCGCGGCCGTCGGCCTCGCCGACGAGGTCGCCGCGTCGGGCGCTCCCCGCCCGCTGGTGACGGACTCGCTCGAAGCCGCCCTCGAGGGCGCCGAGATCGACGTCGTCGTCGTCTGCTCCCCCAGCGGGCTCCACGTGTCGCTCGCCGAGACCGCCCTCGCGGCCGGCCGCCACGTCGTCATCGAGAAGCCGCTCGACGTCAGCGTGAAAAGCGCGCGCCGCATCTCCGAGCTCGCCTCGGCCGCCGCACCGCAGGGCCTGATGGTGTCCGTGATCAGCCAGCACCGCTTCGATCCTGCGAACCGGGTCGTCGCCGAGGCCGCGCACGCCGGGCGCTTCGGCAGGATCTCGTCGGGGCTGGCCTCGGTGGCATGGTGGCGGAGCCAGGGCTATTACGACTCCGGCGACTGGCGTGGCACCTGGGCCCTCGACGGCGGCGGCGCCGTCATGAATCAGGGCGTGCACAACGTCGACCTGCTCGTCTGGATGCTCGGACGCCCGGTCGAGATCAGCGCGCAGACCGGCCTCCTCGCCCACGAGCGGATCGAGGTCGAAGACGTCGCGGTGGCGACCGTGCGGTTCGAGTCGGGAGCCCTCGCCGTCATCCACGCCACGACCGCGGCGTACCCGGGCCTCTCGACCCGCCTCCAGGTGCACGGCGACACCGGCTCCGGGGTCGTGACCGACGATCGCCTCGAGTACTTCCACGTCGCCTCGCCCGACGCCGAGACCGGGCCGCAGGCGGCCCTCGACACAGCCAACCAGGCGACGGATCTCCTGCCCGACGATCAGCTCGTCGGCGGGCCGGCCGAGCAGGATCACTTCCTCCGCGGGCACGCGCGCCAGTACGACGACATCTCCCGCGCGATCCGCGCGGGCACTCCGCCCGGCGTCACGGTCGACGACGCCCTGTTGTCGTTGGCGACGGTCAAGGCGATCTACGTCTCGGCCACGCTCGGGCGGCCGGTGCTCGTCGACGACGTCCTCACCGGGGCCCTGGACGACCAGGACGTCACCGTGGGGGTGCGCCCATGAGGTTCTCCGTGTTCACGGCGTCGACGCCGTCGTGGTCACCGGCGGTCGCCGTCGAGAAGCTGGCGGCCCAGGGGTGGGACGGCATCGAGTGGCGCGTCCTCGACCAGCAGCCGTCGGCCACGGGCGAGCCCGGCTTCTGGGCCGGCAACCTGGCGACGCTGCCTCTGTCGACCGTCGAGGACGACGCTCCGGGCATCGGATCGATGGTCCGCGACGCGGGTCTGTCGATCTCGGGCGTGGCGGGATACGCCAAGGCCTTCGAACACGACGATGTCGACCGGGTGCTGCGAGGCGCCGCCGCGATGGGCGCGACCCAGGTGCGCGTGGCCATGCCGCGAAGCGACTCCGGCGAGCCGTATCCGGTGGCGCTCGAGCGCACGCGCGGCGACCTCGAGCGCGCGATCGGCGTCGCCGCCCCGCTGGGAGTGAAGGTGCTCGTCGAGCTCCACCACGAGACCATCACCCCGTCGGCGTCGGCCGCCCGTCGGCTGCTGGAGGGGCTGGACCCGGTTCACGTCGGCGTCATCCACGACCTCGGCAACCTCGTCATCGAGGGGTTCGAGCGTCACACCAGTGCGTTCGAGATCCTCGGCGACCATCTCGCCCATGTCCACGTGAAGAACGCCCGCTGGGTCACCGACGGCTCGCGCACTGCAGCGGGATCTCTGGTCTGGCACCACGAGTGGGCGACGCTTCGAGACGGGCAGGCCGACGTCGGGCAGTACCTGACCGATCTCCGCGCACACGGGTACGACGGATGGGTGACCCTCGAAGACTTCTCGACCGATCTGCCCCTGGAAGAGCGGACCCGCGACAACCTGGCGTTCGTGAAGGCGTTGGTGGGAGTCGATGTCTGACGCCGACGCGCCGCTCGTCGGGATCGGGGATGCACCACTGGTCGGGATCGGGGCGCTGACCGACGCCCAGGATCAGGTGCGGGACGAACGCGTCCCGGGTGTCGTCCACCTCGGCCTCGGCGCCTTCCACCGCTCGCACCAGGCGTGGTTCACGCAGCACGCCGAGTCTGACGGAGAGCCGTGGGGCATCACCGCCTTCACCGGCCGCCGACCCGATCAGGCCGCGCTTCTCGCCCGGCAGAACGCCGTCTACACGCTGATCACCCGCGCTGCCGAAGGCGACAGCGCCGAGTTCGTCGACGCTCTCGTCGCCGTCCACGACGGAGCCGACGGCGCGCGCTGGCGAGAGGCCATCGCCGACCCCCGAACAGCAGTCGTCACTCTGACGGTGACCGAGGCCGCCTACCATCGCGCGGCCGACGGCGGCATCGACTTTCGAGCTGCGGACGTCGCAGGCGACCTGGCTCTCCTTCGCGGCGAGACCTCGTCGACGGCCTGCATCACGGCGCCGGGCCGACTCGTCGACGGGCTGCGGGCCCGACACGAGGCCGCGGGCGGCCCGCTGGCCGTGGTGTGCTGCGACAACCTCACGGACAACGGGCAGGTGGTGCGCGACGTCGTGCTCTCGCTGGCTGCGACCGCAGACCCTCCGCTCGCCACCTGGATCCAGGAGACCGTGTCGTTCGTCTCCTCGATGGTCGACCGGATCACGCCCGCGACCACCGAGACCGACCGGGCGGATGCGACGGCGCTGACCGGGTTCGACGATGCCGCCGTGGTCGTCGCCGAGCCGTTCGCCGAGTGGGTGCTGTCGGGCGACTTCCCGGCGGGGCGCCCCGCGTGGGAGACCGCAGGCGCCCGCTTCGTCGACGACCTCGTGCCGTACGAGCAGCGGAAGCTGTGGCTCCTCAACGCCGGGCACTCGCTGCTGGCCTACCTCGGCCTCGCCCTCGGGCACGAGACGATCGACGATGCCATGGGCGACCCGCGCTGCACCGGCCCCCTCGAGCGGCTCTGGGACGAAGCCGCGGCCGAACTGCCTCTGCCCGCCGTCGAGATCGCCGACGCCCGAGCGTCGCTGCGCGAGCGCTTCACGAACCCCCGGATCCGCCACCGCCTGCGCCAGATCGCCTCCGACGGCTCGGTCAAGCTGCCCGTCCGCATCGTCGACCCGCTGCGGCGTCGACTCGCTCGAGGCGACACGATCGGCGACGGAGCCGCAACGGCACTGGCTGCCTGGTGGCTTCACCTCACTCGTCAGCCGTCACTCGTGTCGGACGCGGGGGCCGCGGCTCTCCCGCCGTCGGCGACGGTCGCCGACGCGCTGGCTCTCGTCGCGCCGGGCCTCGAGCACGACGACGCGATTCGAGCCGCCGTGACGGTCGCAGCCGAGCAGATCCTGGCTGCGACCTCGTCAGCCTCGAGCTGACGAGACGAGGCGGTGGGTCAGAGGTCGTCGAGGTGCGCCTCGACCTCGTCGAAGACCGCCGACTGCACGCTCAGTGACGCACGCCAGCCGCCGGCGACCTCCAGCGAGTGGTCGGCGCCGGGCACCGTGATGGTTCGCGCGCGCGTCCCGGCGAGACGCTCGGGCAGCCCGAGAGGGTCGGCGTCGCCGCCGATGGCGAGGTCGCCCGGCGTCGCCGAGCGCAGCGCCTGCTGCACGACGGGCGATGTCACGACAGGGGTGAGCCAGACGCCTGGCACCCCCTCGCGGCGTGCCCACGGCAGCGCGAACGAGCCGAACGACTTCGCGACGATCAGCCGGCGCCCGCCCTCGGGCGCTGCCGCGAATGCGACGCTCGCGGCCTGCTCGACGAAGGCCTCGGGATCCTGCTGCGCCGCCTCGTCGATCTCCCACCCCACCCCGCGCACCTGCCAGCCGCGCTGGGCGAGCATCCGCGCGGGCCACGAGAGCAGCGGCGCCTGCACCGTGTAGCCCGAGCCGGGCAGGATCACCGCCACGTCGGCGGAGGAAGGGTTGGCCTGGGTCGTCACCTGCACGCTCATGCCCTCACGCTAGGCCGTGCGACCCGAGGTGCCCCAGTCGAAACCGGGGCCAGCGACCGGGCGCGTCGACCGCGCGGCCAGCGCCAGAGTGCGCGAGATCACGATTCGGCCCGCCCCGCTGGCCTCAGCGGGGCCCAAGTGCGATCTCACGCTCGTCTCGGGTGCCCGCACGTGCCGCGGCAGGCCCGGCCGGCGAGGTGGCGCGCCCCGTCTGCCCGGCACCGTGCTCGCGTCACGCCAGGCCGTTCTCGCGTCACGACAGGCCGTCTTGCGTCACGCCAGGCCGTCTCGCGTCACGACAGGCGGTCTCTCCGCGAGTGCCGATCGCCCACGGCGGCGGGCCGCACCGCGTGGGAGGATCGGAGGCGTGCCTGAAGACGTGCTGCCAGACCCCGATGTGCCGAGAATCGTGATCACGGGTGGGTCGAGTCGCATCGCCACCTCCGTCCGCCCCTTCTTGCGTCGGGCCGGCCGTGAGGTGGTGCTGCTCGACATCGTTCGGCCGTCGAGGCCGCTCGAGGCCGGCGAGTCGTTCGCCGAGGTGTCGGTCTTCGACGTGGCCGCCCTGCGCGACGTCTTCCAGGGCGCGGACCTGGTGGTGCACCTGGCCGGGCATCCCGGGGGCGTCTCGTGGCCCGAGATCCTGAGCCTCAATATCGACGGCACCCAGAAGACCCTCGAGGCGGCCCACGACGCCGGGGTGACACGAGTGCTGCTGGCGTCGTCGAACCACGCGGTGGGTTATTCGACGGTCGACGAGCTGGCGGGCGTCAGGGTGCCGCAGCCGCGACCCGACAGCTACTACGGCGTCGGCAAGGTCACGCTCGAGGCGCTCGGCAGCCTCTTCGCCGACCGCTACGGCATGACGATCGTCTCGGCGCGCATCGGCTCGTTCCTCGACGAGCCCGACCTCCGCGACGAAGGTCGCCCGCTCGCGACCTGGCTGTCCCCGGCCGACTTCGGTCGCCTCATCGAGGCCACAGCCGCCCTCGACGAGCCCGGCCACCGCATCGTCTGGGGTATGAGCGACAACTTCCCCTCATGGTTCGACCTCTCGGAGGGCCGAGCGATCGGCTTCGAACCGCGCGACGACACCCGTCAGTGGGCGCAGGATCACGACGCCGTCGCAGCCGTCCCCCCGACCACCGCTCTCGAGGGAGGCGCGATGATCACCGACTCCGCTCCCCCCGCCGCCGGGCCCGACCGCGCCGTCTGACCCGAGCCCCGTCCTCTTCGACAGGATCCCTCCGTCGAGAAGGAGGGATCGCGCCGAAAAGGCGGGGCTCAGGGCGCGAGGTCGGGCAGCGACGTGATGCCGAACTCGTGCCGCAGGGCACTGCGCGCCGCGTAGGCCCCGCCGAGCCCGTGCACGCTCGGCCCGGGCGGCGTCGACGACGAGCCGAGGTAGACCCCGGCGATCGGCGTCCGCCACGGGTCCGTCGAGACGACGGGCCGCGCGATGAGCTGCGTCAGGCTCGGCGCCCCGGAGGCGATGTCGCCCCCGATGTAGTTGGGGTCGTAGTTCTCGAGGTCGGCAGCGGTGCGAGAGGCCGACGCGAGGATCGTGTCGCGGAAGCCGGGCGCGTACTTCTCGATCTCGCGCGTGATGATCTCGGTGTGGTCGATGGTGGAGTCGTGCGGCACGTGCGCGTACGCCCAGAGCGCCGCCTTGCCTTCGGGAGCCCGGGTCGGGTCGACGACACCGGGCTGCACGACGAGCACGAACGGCTCGTCGGCGTGGCGTCCGGCGGCGACCTGAGCCTCGGCGAGAGCGACGGACGCCCGCGTGCCGCCGAGGTGCACCGTCGGCGACTGAGCGACCGCCGGGTTCGCCCACGGCACCGGCTGGGACAGCGCGAAGTCGACCTTGGCCGCGGCATTGCCGTAGCGGAAGCGGCGGAGGGCCCGGGAGTAGCGGGCCGGCAGCTCGTCTCCTGCGATGTCGGCCATGGCCCTGGCGCTCACGTCGAAGATCGACGCGCGAGCGTGGCGCACCTCGTGGAGCGAGGTGATCTCGACCCCGGTCTCGATCTCGCCGCCGTGCTCGACGAGGTCGGCGGCGAGAGCGTCGACGATGCTCTGGCTGCCGCCCTGGGGCAACGGCCAGCCGCGGGCGTGCCCGTGCACGGCCAGCGCGAGCCCCGCGGCCGCTGCCGCGAGCGACGGCATGGGTTGGATCGCGTGCGCCATCACTCCGGCCAGCAGCGCGGGCGCCTCGTCGCCGTGCCAGCGCTCGTTCCACCAGGGTGCGCCCTGATCGAGGGCGGCGAGCCCGAACAGGGCGATGGTCGTCGGGTGGCGAGGCAGTTGCAGGATCGACGAGAGCGTGAACTGCGCGACCTCGGCGTCGCGCGAGACGAGCGGCCCCAGAAGCGCGCGCCACGACGGCCCGTCGCGCCCGAGCGACTCGACGGTGCGCTCCAGGTCGAGGGCTGCGATGCCTGCGCGGCCGTCGGGCAGGGGATGAGCGTACGAGACGTCGGGCGTCAGCATGGTCAGCCGCTCGTCGAGCCCGAAGCGGCGGAAGAAGCCCGAGACGGCGCCCATGGGGTGTACCGCCGAGCAGATGTCGTGCAGGAAGCCCGGGAGGGTCGACTCGGCCGTGCGGGCGCCGCCGCCGATCGTGTCGCCCCGCTCGAGCACCCGAACCGAGAGCCCGGCCCGGGCGAGCACGACGGCCGCCGCCAGTCCGTTCGGGCCCGCACCCACGACGATGGCGTCGTCTCGTCCTCGTGGTCGGGCTCGTGTCGGCATGTCTCGAGGCTAGACGGCGGCCGATGTCCGTCGCCCAGGCGCGCATAGCGGACAGCCAGACGTGTCCCGACGAGACGGTGCGGTGCCGCACCCGGTACGCTCTAGTTCGCTGTAAACGTCCCGACCGGCCCGTCTCGCCGGAAGGCAGCCCTGAAGGAGTCACATGGGATCCCTGATCTACGGTTCCGCGACCATCGAGATCGAATTCGAAGACCGCACACTCGAGCACCTTCAGATCGTGATCGCCACGAAGCTGCGTCGACGCGAGTCGTTCTTCTTCTCGTGGCGCGACCCGCAGAAGGTCGGCGACGGGCGCTCCAGCCTCTGGATGGACCCGGGCATTCCGCTCTACTTCAAGTACTCGGGCGGCCGCGTGCCGTCGATCAGTCGCGCCTGGCTCGCCGAACTCACCGCGAGCGCGAACTCGTCGAGCGGCCTCGTGCTGACCGACGAGCCGTCGCTCGACAACTCAGTGAAGGCCTAGCAGCAGCCGCATCGCGCTCAGGCGCGGCGGCGAGCCCGCCTCTGCGCCAGCTGCAGCGCCAGCACGCGCCACCCGATCAGGAACACCCCGAGCACGATCGACGCCACGATCACGAAGCTCACGGCAATGCCCTGGTGGGTCTGCACCCGCAGCAGCATGCCGATGAACACCGTGGCGATCCACACGAGCACGCCGCTGATGACGGTCACGATCGGCCAGCGGAAGCCGACGAGCCCGAGCCAGCCGACCACGGTGCCGACGAAGAACGGCCACAGGGTCGTGCCGATCCCGGCGACACCGTCGCCCTCGCCGTGGCTCGAGCGCCCGATCAGCACGAAGACGAGCACCAGCACGAGGTCGGCGACGAAGCCCCACCACGCCCAGGTCTTATAGGGGGATGCGAGCTTCACGAGCGCGACCTCGGGTTCTCGAGGGCCTTCGACAGCTCGGCGAGCAGCTCGTCGACCTGCGGCTCGACGAGCCGGTCGATGGCGTCGGCGATGCGCTGGCGGTGCTCCATCAGCGCGAAGCAGACGGCGGTGCCGACCTGCCTCGCCTGGTCGTCGGCGAGCTCTAGTTCGGTTCGCAAGGCGTTCTTGGCCTCCTCGGTGAAGACGGTGGGTGGTTCGGGATCACGAGGCGCGTCCGTTTCGGCGGCCCGCTTCTCGTCTTCGTCGGCGAGCTCTTTGAGCGTGAAGAGGAAGGGCTGGCCCGGCTCGGGCTCGGGGTCGGTCTGAAGGCCCTGGAACTCGAGGGCGAGACCCTCGTCGGGGCGGTACCCCGTGGCATCCTGCGCCTGGCTCTTGGCCAGCTCGCGACTGACCATCGGGAGGTTGCGGGCGGTGTACTCGTCGACGGCGTCGTCGACGATCACGCGCATCCGGCTGAGGAGGGCGTGCTGCACCGCGTGCGGCACGTCATGGTCGAAGCCGGCGGCGGTGGCGACCGGAGAGCCGAGGCAGAGGCGACAGACGCGGGTGCGGCCGCGCGACGTGCCGATCTCCCAGCGAGGCAGCCAGCGCAGGAAGGCGTCGACGCCGACGCGCACGCGCCCTTCGATCGAATCGGCCATGCTGCCGATTTTAGGCGGAGAACCCGCGGAATCACTGGGCCCCGCGCCGCGCAGCACGCGGCACTGCGCCTCACTGTGCCCGGCACTGCGCCGCGCAGCACGGGGCACGGCCCCGTCAGCGTGCCCAGAA
The DNA here is from genome assembly GCF_001577365.1 of Frondihabitans sp. PAMC 28766. NCBI lineage: Bacteria > Bacillati > Actinomycetota > Actinomycetes > Micrococcales > Microbacteriaceae > Frondihabitans > Frondihabitans sp. PAMC 28766. Next base: position 1,952,346 of record NZ_CP014513.1, on the reverse strand, counting down.
GTCGCCGTGCGCAGCCCGCGCCTCGTCTGCGACGGAACCGTGCACCGGCCCGACGACCTCGATGGCGCGCTGCCCGCCGTTCAGCACCGTGCGGCAGTCGAGCGACATCGTCGGGTTCTCGTCGTGGTCGCCGGTCAGCGCCAGCAGGTCGGTTTCGGCGAGCGCGAACACGACGCGCGAGATGCCCGACCAGTAGATCGCGCCCGAGCACATCGCGCACGGCTCGCAGCTCGTGTAGAGCGTGTGGGTGGCGAGCGCCTCGGCCCCGATCGTCTTCCACGCGGCCCGGACGAGGTTCGTCTCGGCGTGCCCGGTGCAGTCGTCGCCCGTCACGACGGTGTTCTCGGCCTCGAGCACCACCTGGCCGTCGGCATCCACGAGAACGGCGCCGAACGGGTGGTTGCCGTGGTCGACCGAGCGTCGTGAGACGGCGATCGTGTCACCCAGGCGCGCCAGGTCGAGGTCGGTGGGCCGAGGTGTCTCGAGTGCATCGGGCATGCTCCGATCCTGGCAGACGGGCGCAGGATGCAGGCACGCTCGGCTTGCCTGCAGGGCCGCCCTCGTACGATGGTCGGATGTCTCGGCGACCCCTCCTGCGCACCGTCGCCGCGGGGATCCTGATGTCTCTGGTCCTGACGTCTCTCGCTCTCGTCGGCGTCGCCGCGGGTGCGGCGGCACCCGCGCAGGCCGCTGCTGCGCCCTCGGGCTCTGCCGCGCTGCGCGGGCAGGAGTACGTGGCCCTCGGCGATTCCTACGCGGCGGGCTACGGGCTCGGCAGCCTGACCGGCGACCCCGTGTCGGCCTGCGGGCAGTCGTCGCGCGACTATCCGCACCGCGTCGCCTCGGCGCTGGGTGCACGCCTCACCGACGTCTCCTGCGCGGGAGCCACCACCGCGAACGTGCTCGACACGAAGCAGGACGGCGCCGCCCCTCAGGTCGACGCCCTCTCGAAGCGGACGAAGCTCGTGACCCTCTCGATCGGCGGCAACGACGCCGGCCTCTTCGCCACGGCGCAGAAGTGCATCGCCCTGTCGGCCACGGGCCCGATCTTCGGCGCGTCGGCCGGCGCGACCAGCTGCCGCAGCGAGTTCGTGAAGAACGGGCAGGACACCCTCGCACACGCCATCGAGACGACGACGGCCGGGGACCTCGCGACGACGTTCCGGGCGATCGAGAAGCGCGCGCCGCACGCCACGGTCGTCGTCGTCGGCTACCCGGCGATCTTCCCCGACAAGGCGCACACGCCCGTCGCGGGCTGCTACCGGCCCGTCGTCGACGCCAAGAGCCTCGTCGACGGATTCCCCAAAGACGGCTTCCCGTTCACGTCGACCGACGTCGCCTACCTGAGCGGGGTCCAGGCGACCCTCGACGCCGTCACAGCGAAGGCAGCGTCGGCCGCGGGCGTCACCTACGTCTCGACGCTGGCCGCCAGCGAGGCGCACTCCGGCTGCACCACCACCGGCTCGTACATCGCCGGCATCACGCTCGACGCCTCGGAGTACTTCACGTCGATCTCGCTGCAGACCGGGGCGCTGCACCCCAACGCTCGCGGTGCGGCCTTCCTCGCCAGCCAGACGACGGCGGGCATCTCCCGTGCTCTGGCCCCGACGGCCACACCGACGCCGACGTCGTCGGCCACCGCGTCGCACCGCCCGCCCGAGCTGGTCTGGATCGCGCTGGTCGCCGCCCTCGTCGCTGCGTTCCTGACGCTGCTCGCCGCGAACGCCGGCCGGCGCCGCCGGGCGCGCGACCGCCGCCGCCCCTAGCCGAGGCTTCGCTGCCACTCGCGGTGACGCGTGCTCGCGGGCTTCGACCGCGGGCCTCCCCGAGATGGCCCGTCCTACCGCTCACTCTCAGAGATTCGGCACGACAGGCCATCTCGCTAGCGCTGGCTACTGCTGCCAGAGCACTTTCGCGTGATGGTCGTCATCCGCGAAGACGTAAGCCGCGCCGCCGCCGAAGTCGAACCCGAACGGGTGCTCTTCGAGCATGGCGACGAATCGATACCCGTCCGGGGTCTCGTCGCCTTGGATCCAGTCCGGCTCGCCGTGCCACCTGCCTGCGACCGTCACGCCCTCCTCTCGCGCTGCCTCCACCGCGTCGAGCAACTCCGACTGCTCGGTGAGGCGGACGTCGAGCAGCCACTGGCCGCCGTCGAACACGGCGGTGTTTGTCTCCGACTGCGGTGCCTCCGCAACGCGCAGGCCGCGAGAAGCCACGACGATGCCGGCATTGCACCCGTGTCCGGGTCCCACGAGTCGCACATGCCAGGGTCGGCCTGGCAGAAGAACACGAGCACGAGGTCGTCGCCGTCCTTCAGCTGGGCGGTGAACTGCATCGGCTCATCGTGTTCGGCGCACAGAGGCCAGGTGAAGTCGTCAGGCGCCCCAGGGCCAGGGCCAGGGCCGGGACCGGGACCGGGACCGGGACCGGGACCGGGGTAGGGCTACCCCCACCCCGATCGGTCGGCTCGCCCGGTCGTGACAGATGGCGCGGCTCCGTAGCGTCGATGTCATCGCGATCGCATCGACAGCCGCCACTCCACCGGAGTCGCTTCGGATGCGGTCCGCCCCATCGAAAGGACACCGAGTGGACGCCGTCAACGCATCGATCGTGTCACTGGCGGGCTCCCCCTGGGTGCTCGTCATCGTCCTCCTGCTCGTCGTCGTCGACGGCTTCTTCCCGCCCGTGCCCAGCGAGTCGGTCGTGGTCGCGCTTGCGGCCGTCGGCTTCGCGACCGGCCTGCCGAACCCGTGGCTCGTCCTCGTGGTCGCGGCCCTCGGGTCCTTCCTCGGCGACAACATCGCGTTCCTGATCGGGCGGAGCGTCGGGCTCGACCGCTTCCGCTGGCTGCGCGGAAGGCGGATCTCGGCGCTGCGGGAGAAGGCTCGCTCGAACCTCGAGCGGAAGCCCGCCGCCGTGATCCTGACGGCTCGGTTCATCCCCGTCGGGCGGGTCGTCGTGAACGTCCTCGCCGGCGCCAACGGGTTCTCGCGGCGCCGCTTCGTCGCGCTGACCGCCGTCTCGGGGGTCGCGTGGGCGGCGTACTCGATCCTCATCGGCATCGTCGCGGGCTCGTGGATCCACGACAACCCGCTGCTCGGGATCGGCATCGCGGTCGGCATGGCGCTGGTCGTCGGAGTGCTCGTGGATACGGTCGGACGGTGGCTCTCGCGCCGCCGAGCAGCACCGGCCACGTCAGCGGCCGAGCGGCCGGCCGCGCCGCCCGCCGACCAGCTCGCGAGCGACACCAACGGTGAAACGCCCCACCCGGTGCTCGAAGACGCCAGGATTGCCTCGTGACGGCTTCGCGCGAATCGGGATACGCCCGCCTCTGGCGCGCTCTGCCGCGAGAGCTCGGCTTCACGCTCGCCTCGCTGCCCATCGTGATCACCAGCTGCGTCGTCCTCTGGACGGGGCTGTCGCTCGGCGTGGGTCTCGCGATCGTCTGGGTGGGGCTGCCACTGCTGGCCGTGTCGCTCATCATCGGCCGCTGGTTCGGCTCGCTCGAGATGACCCGCCTCGAGGCTGCCGGGCGACCGGCCATCCCTCGCCCCGACTGGAACGCCCGTGCGACACGCCCCGGCCTCTTCGGCCGCTTCCTCCACGTCGCCGCCGACGGCCGGTACTGGCTCCAGGCTCTCCACGGCGCGGTCGTGAACCTCGTCGTCGGCACCGTGACCTGGAGCATCGCGATCACGTGGATCTCACTCGTGTTCGGCGGCCTGACGTATTGGTTCTGGGGCAGCTTCGCCTCGACCGACCTCGACCCGCTGAAAGTCGGCAGCACGACGGTGCCCTGGTGGTCGCTCTATGCGGCCGTCGGCCTCATCGCCCTCCTCACCCTGCCGATCGTGCTGCACGCGCTCGTCCTGCTGCACGACGTGATCGCCCGCGCCATGCTCGGCGAGTGGCGCGTCACGGCCCTCCGCCGGGCAGCCGCCGCCGCCGAGGCCTCTCGCGAGTCGGCGGTCCTCGCCGAAGACCGGAGCCTCCGCCGTCTCGAGCGCGACATCCACGACGGGCCGCAGCAGGGGCTGCTGCGCATCCAGTTCGACCTGGCGTCGGCGAGCCGTGCCATGAAGCCCGGTGATCCGGCCGCCGCCCTGGTCGAGGGCGCGCTCGCACTGACCAAAGAGACCCTCCACGAGCTGCGCGAGCTGTCACGCGGGCTGGCGCCGCCGCTGCTGCAGGATCGAGGGCTCGTCTCGGCCGTCACCGCACTGGCGGCCCGCAGCGAGGTGCCTGTCACGGCCACCATCGAGCTCGCTGGGCGGGAGGCGTCCCTCGTCGACGTCGAGCGCAGCATCTACTTCGTGGTGGCCGAACTGCTCTCCAACACGGCGAAGCACGCCCGTGCGTCGGCGGTCACGCTTCGGCTCGCCGTGGCCGACCAAGCGCCTGACGCCGAGTTGAAGGGCCCGGTGTTGCCCGGCACGGTGCTGCCCGGCACGGTGCTGCGCGTCGAGATCGGCGACGACGGTGTCGGCGGGGCGTCCGAGATCGCGGGGCACGGCCTCGACGGCATCCGGCAGCGGATCGCGGGTCTCCGCGGCGAGTTCCGCATCGACAGCCCGGCCGGCGGCCCCTCCCGGTTCGTCGTCGTGATCCCCCTACGCTGAGGTCATGCTCGTCGAGACCCACGACCCTGCCGTCCGCATCGTCATGGCCGACGACTCGACGCTGCTGCGTGAGGGGCTGGCGCGTCTCTTCGACGAGGCCGGGTTCACCGTCGTGGCCACCTACGACAGCGCCGAGCCGCTGATCGCCGAGATCGAGGTCACGCGGCCCGGCCTCGTCGTGCTCGACGTGCGGATGCCGCCGACCTTCCGCGACGAGGGCGTCCGCGCGGCGGTCGCCCTCAAGAAGAGCCACCCGGGCATCGGTGTCCTGCTGCTCAGCCAGTACGCGGAGGTCGACTACGCCAACGAGCTCACCGAGGCAGGAGGCGACGGGGTCGGCTACCTGCTGAAGGACCGCGTCTCGTCGCTCACCGAGCTGCGCGACGCCGTCACCCGCATCGTGGCCGGCGGCACCGTCATCGACGAGCAGATCGTGCGCGAGCTGATCAGCCGCCGCCGCGACCCCCTCAGCACCCTGACACCGCGCGAGGTCGAGGTGCTCTCGCTGATGGCCGAGGGTGGCACCAACCAGGCGATCGCCGAAGCCCTCCACCTCGGCGTCGGCACGGTCGAGAAGCACAGCACGGCCATCTTCTCGAAGCTCGGTCTCGACGCCGACGACGGCACCTCGCACCGGCGCGTGCTCGCCGTGCTCGCGTGGCTGCAGCGGCGGCCCGGTCTAGGCTGACGCCATCAGCCCTCGACCACCCCTTGGAGCCCCAGTGAAGCGCGCCCTCATCGTCATCGACGTCCAGAACGAGTACGTCACCGGGCAGCTGAAGATCTGCTCGCCCGACCTGTCGGTCTCGATGCCGAACATCCTCGTGGCGCTCGACGCGGCGCAGGATGCAGGGCTCCCGACCGTCGCGGTCGCTCACGTCGAAGACGCCTCCTCGCCGCTGTTCGCGCGCGGGTCGACCGGGGCCGAGCTGCACCCCGACCTCGCCGGCCGACCCTTCGCCCACTCGATCGAGAAGTCGGACGTCTCGGCTTTCGTCGGCACCGACCTCGAGGAGTGGCTGCGTTCGCAGGACGTCGACACCGTGGTGATCACCGGCTACATGACGCAGCACTGCTGCGCGGGCACGGCGCGCGACGCGGCGGCCCTCGGCTTCACCGTCGAGTTCCTGTCGGATGCCACCGGCACCATCGACCTCGTCAACGAGGCCGGCACGATCTCGGCCGCGGCGCTGCACCTCAGCGTGCTCGTCACGATGCAGTCCGACTTCGCCGCCGTGGCGACGACGGCCGAGTGGTCGCTCGCGGTGCAGACCGGCGAGACGCTGCCGGTCTCGAGCATCTGGGCGAGCTCGGGCCACGGCCGCCTCACCGACAAGCACTCCGAGCTGCACAAGCTCATGCACGAGGCTCGCGCCGACATCGACAGCGAGGTCGCCGCAGGCGAGGCGCACCAGTTCGCGCACACGCTCTACACCGGTCAGGGCATCACCTCGCTCTAGCCCGTCGGCGCCCGGCCGCGTGTGGCCCGAACGTGAATGGAACCTTTTCGCCGCAGCGGACACTACGAGGCAAGAGGGAATTCGCAGGGGGGAAGCATGATGGCAGCGGAAGCGGCTGTGCTGGATCGCGCCGGGGTGGGGCGCACCGGGGTGATCGCAGCGTTCGCGCGACTGGGGGTGCAGGATCGTGACGTGGTCGGCCTGTGCCTGGTGTCGGGCTTCACGCCCGCCCAGGCCGCGGTCGGGCTGGGTCTGACACCGGAGGCCGTCGAGTCGCGTCTCGCAGCGGCACTGCGGCGCCTTCGGTCGACTGCGCCGGGCATCCCGCCCGAGGCGCTGCTCGCCGCGCTCCGCAGCCTCGCCTGAACCCCGGCGGAGGCTCAGGCCCCGGGCACCGTCACGAAGTCGATGAGCTCCTCCACCCGGCCGAGGAAGGCGGGCTCGAGGTCGGCGAAGGTGCGCACCTGGCCCAGGATCCGCTGCCAGGCCCGGGCGATGTCGGCCTGCTCGTCGTGCGGCCAGCCGAGGTGCGCGCAGATGCCCTTCTTCCACTCGATGCTGCGTGGGATCGACGGCCACGAGGCCAGGCCGACGCGAGCGGGCTTCACGGCCTGCCAGACGTCGACGTAGGGGTGCCCCACCACGAGGACGTGACGCGACAGGGGGGATGCGGCGATCGCGTCGGCGATCCTGCTCTCTTTCGAGCCCGTCACGAGGTGGTCGACGAGCACGCCGACCTTGCGCGCGGGCCCGGGCTTGAAGACCTTCAGCACCTCGGCGAGGTTGTCGACGCCCTCGATGTACTCGACGGCGACACCCTCGACGCGGAGGTCGTCGCCCCAGACCTTTTCGACGAGGTCGGCGTCGTGGCGGCCCTCGACGAAGATGCGGCTGGGGAGGGCGACGCGAGCCGTGGCGTCCTGCACCGCGAACGAGCCGGAGGCCGAGCGGAGGCGGCCGGTCGGCGCAGCCTTCGGGTAGCGCAGCCGCACGGGCTCGCCGTCGATCGTGAACGAGCCGTTCAGCGGGAAGGCCCGCACCCGGTCTTTCCAGTCGACGACCTCGATCGACGTGGCCTCGACGCGCACGATGGCGCCGGTGAAACCCGAGCGGACGTCTTCAACGACGAGGTCGCGGACGGCGTCGACGACGCGCGGGGGATTCCGGCCCGCGTCCTTCCAGCCCTTGGCGAGGACGTCATCACCGTATCGATCCGGCCCGAGGCCGTGGCCACCCGAGCTAGGCACGCCCGTGCCCTCCAGGCGCCCGCTGTTGAGTCGCACTGCGCGCCGGCACGCTGAACCCGTCGGCGAAGACCCAGACCGCGTAGACGAGCAGCAGCACGATGAAGCCGATCGAGACGGCCTGCGGCAGCCAGGGCTCTTCGAGAGCCCGATTGTGCTGCGACACGATCGCCACGACCATCTCGATCGCGATGAAGAAGTAGACGAAGCAGAACGCCCGCCCGAGGTAGACGGCGTAGCGGCGGCGCATCTCGCGACGATGATCGGTCGTCTTCCAGTAGGCGGCGTGCGGCACGAGCACGTGGCGTGTGGGCACGATGGCCATCAGAACGGCCGCGATCAGATAGACCACGAGCACGAGCGCGGCCGCGACCAGAACGCCGACCTCGAAGTCGCTGCGCGACGCGGCCAGGGCCTTCTGCCCGGGGCCCTGCCAGACGACGATCGTGTGCAGCGGCAGGGTCTTCGAGGCGAGGAGCAGCGCCACCAGAAAGGCGACGATGCCGATCAGGAGGGGTCGGAGGGGGGTCAGCCAGAAGGCCGCCCCGGTGCGCTGGGGAGCCAGGTCAGGCCTGCGCTCTCTCGAGGACGAGCTCGCGCACGCGAGCGGCGTCGGCCTGGCCCCTCATGGCCTTCATCACCGCGCCGATGACTGCGCCGGCGGCCTGGACCTTGCCGTCGCGGATCTTCTCGAGCACGTCGGGCTGCGAGGCCAGAGCCTCGTCGATGGCGGCGACGAGCGCCCCGTCGTCGGAGACGACCTTGAGGCCGCGGGACTCGACCACCGAGGCGGGCGAGCCCTCCCCGCGATGACTCCCTCGAGCACCTGGCGGGCCAGGCGATCGGTGAGGGAGCCTTCGTCGACGAGAGCGATGAGCTCGGCCACGTGCTGCGGCGACACCAGCGACGACGCTTCGACGTCGGGGCCGGCGGCGTTCGCCAGACGAGCGATCTCGCCCGTCCACCACTTGCGGGCCGACTGGGGCGCCGCACCCGCCGCGACGGTGTCGACGATCTCCCGCAGGAGGCCGGCGTTCTTGACGTCCTGGAACTCGAGGTCGGCGAAGCCCCACTCCGTCTTCAGGCGGCGGCGCATCACGGCCGGCGACTCGGGCAGGGCGGCACGCAGCTCGTCGATCAGCTCGAGCGACGGCTCGACCGGCACGAGATCGGGCTCGGGGAAGTAGCGGTAGTCGTCGGCGTCGCTCTTGGGGCGGCCGGCCGAGGTGCGCCCGGTGTCTTCGTGCCAGTGCCGGGTCTCCTGCGTGATCGAGCCGCCGGCGGCCAGGATCGCGGCTTGCCGCTGGATCTCGTAGCGGATGGCGCGCTCGACGGCGCGGAACGAGTTGACGTTCTTGGTCTCGGTGCGCGTGCCGAGCTTCTCCTGGCCGCGCGGGCGCAGCGAGATGTTCGCGTCGCAGCGGAGGTTGCCGCGCTCCATGCGCGCCTCCGAGATGCCGAGGCCGCGCGCGATGTCTCGGATGGTCTCGACGTAGGCCGCACCGAGCTCGGGCGCGAGGGCCTCGGCGCCGATGATCGGGTGCGTGACGATCTCGACCAGCGGGACACCTGCGCGGTTGTAGTCGACGAGCGAGTACTCGGCGCCCTGGATCCGACCGGTGGCGCCGCCGACGTGGGTCAGCTTGCCGGCGTCCTCCTCCATGTGCGCGCGCTCGACGGGCACGGTGAAGATGCTGCCGTCGGGCATCTCGACCTCGACCGAGCCCTCGAAGGCGATCGGCTGGTCGGACTGGCTGATCTGGTAGTTCTTCGCCAGGTCGGGGTAGAAGTAGTTCTTGCGGGCGAACCGCGACGACGGCGCGATCGAGCAGCCGAGCGCGAGACCGAGGCTGATCGCGTACTTCACGGCCTGGCCGTTGACGACCGGCAGCGACCCGGGCAGGCCGAGGTCGACGGGCGTGATGTTGGTGTTGGGCTCGCCGCCGAAGGCGTTGGGGGCGTCGGAGAACATCTTGGTCTTCGTCGACAGCTCGACGTGCACCTCGAAGCCGACGACTGGCTCGAACAGCTCGAGCGCCTTGTCGTAGTCCATGAGTTCGGGGCGGGCGGCCATCAGACCACTCCTTCTGTCGCGGCGGACTGTTCGGTGAAGCTGAGGCTCGGCGCCTGCGAGATCAGGGTGCGACCCCAGGATGCCTCGAACAGCTGCTCGAGCGCGGCACCGTACGTGTAGAGGCGAGCGTCTGCGCGGGCCGGCGCCATTAGCTGAAGGCCCGTGGGCAGGTCGTCCTCCTCGGCGAGACCCATGGGCAGCGTGAGGCCCGGGATGCCGGCCAGGTTCGCCGGGATCGTCGTGAGGTCGTTGAGGTACATGGCCAGCGGGTCGTCGATCTTCTCGCCGATCGGGAAGGCCGTGGTGGGCGCCGACGGCGAGATCAGGATGTCGACCTCGTCGAACAGGCGGGTGAAGTCGCGCTGCACGAGGGTGCGCACCTTCTGTGCGCTGCCGTAGTAGGCGTCGTAGTAGCCGGCGCTCAGCGCGTAGGTGCCGAGGATGATGCGGCGCTTGACTTCGGGGCCGAAGCCGGCCTCGCGCGTGGCGCTCATCACGTCTTCGACCGTGCCGCCGCCCTCGGGGTTGACCCGGAGGCCGAAGCGCACGGAGTCGAACTTCGCGAGGTTGGAGGAGGCCTCGGCGGGGAGGATGAGGTAGTAGGCGCTGATGGCGTACTCGAAGCTGGGGGCGGAGACCTCGACGATCTCGGCTCCTGCCGCCGCCAGTGTGGCCACGGCTTCGGCGAAGCGGGTCGTGACCCCGGCCTGGAAGCCCTCGCCGTTCAGCTCTTTGACGACGCCGACCTTGACGCCCCTGAGGGAGTCGGGGGCGAGACCTGCGCGGGCGGCGTCGGCGAACGACGGCCACTCGTCGGGCAGCGAGGTGGAGTCTCGTCGGTCGTGGCCCTTGATGACGTCGTGCAGAAGGGCGGAGTCGAGCACCGTGCGGCTGACGGGGCCGACCTGGTCGAGCGAGGAGGCGAGCGCGATCGCGCCGTATCGGCTGACCGAGCCGTAGGTGGGCTTCACTCCGACCGTGCCCGTGACGGCGCCCGGCTGGCGGATCGAGCCGCCGGTGTCGCTGCCGAGGGCCAGCGGCGCCTCGAAGGCCGCGACGGCCGCGGCCGAACCGCCGCCCGAGCCGCCGGGGATGCGGTCGAGGTTCCACGGGTTGTGGGTCGGGCCGTAGGCCGAGAACTCGGTCGACGAGCCCATCGCGAACTCGTCCATGTTGGTCTTGCCGAGCGGCACGAGGTCGGCCGCGCGAAGCTTCGCGACGACGGTGGCGTCGTACGGCGGCACCCAGCCCTCGAGGATCTTCGAGCCGGAGGTCGACGGCATGTCGATCGTGCAGAGCACGTCTTTGATGGCGATCGGCACGCCGGCCAGCTCGCCGAGCTGCTCGCCGGACGCGCGGCGCTCGTCGATGGCCGCAGCCGTCGCCAGAGCGTTCTCGCTGACGTGGAGGAACGCGTGCACGTCGCCGTCGACCGCGGCGATGCGGTCGAGGTGCGCCTTCGTGACCTCGACGCTCGAGACCTCGCGGCTCGCGAGCTTGGAGGCGAGGTCGGCAGCGGTCAGGCGGATGAGGCCGTCGGTCGGCACCGTGTCTGTCACTGCTCTTCTCCCAGGATGGCGCTCGGACGGATCTGGCAGTCGTGCGTTGACTCTGCGGCGCTCACTGCTCTTCTCCCAGGATGGCGCTCACCTTGAAGCGGCTGCCGTCGTGTTCGGGGGCGCCCTCGAGCGCCTGCTCCTGCGTCAGCGTCTCGCCGACGACGTCGTCGCGGAACACGTTCGAGAGCGGGATCGGGTGGCTGGTCGCGGGCACGTCTTGCCCTGCGACCTCCTGCACCTTGGCGATGCTGTCGACGATGAGGCCGAGCTCGCTCGTCATCCTGTCGACCTCGTCGGGGGTGAGGGCGATTCGGGCGAGACCGGCGAGGTGCTCGACCTGCTCGCGCGTGATTTCAGACATGCGGCTCCGTCACAGTTGCTGTCGGGGGTACCCGGAGAGTCTATTAGGGCCAGCCTGTGTCTCAGCGGGCCGCCGCACCCGGCCCCGCGGGCAGCAGCAGCAGGTCAGGCCGTCTGCAGCTCTCGCGAGACGTCCTGGGGCCGCACGAAGGCCAGTGACGGGCTCGTCGCCTGCTCGGGCGCATTCGGGTCGGGCACGCGGCCGCCGGCGAGGGCGCCGTGGCCGATGCCGATCAGGGCCAGGTTGTGCACCGACTCGGTGCCCGGCCAGAAGTACGAGTTGTGCACGAACGTCGGCGAGAGCGCCTGCTCGGTGAAGGGATCGGTGCCGCCCGCCACGTCGAGGAGGGTCGCGCCGAACGCCGTCGAGCCCGGGTCGACGCCGAAGAAGCCGCTGCCGGCCACCGGATCGAGCGCCGCCGCCGCCGCGTAGACGCCGCCCTTGGCCACTGCGAGGTCGGAGGCCCGTGGCACGACGCTGCCGGGCGAGCCGAGCACCGTCAGCGAGTCGACGTGGATCGTGTGGTTCGACAGGGCGATGGTCGCCGTGGTCGAGCCGTACGAGTGCGCGATGATGTTGACCCGCGGGGCGTCGCCGCGGCGGTCGGCGTCGAGGCCCTCGACGGCGTCTTCGAGGTGCACTGCGCCGGCGCGGGCGAGGTTCAGGGTCATGAAGTTGGTGAGGCCCGGTGTGCGGTAGCCCATCCACGCGACGGTCGCCGACGTGGTCGGGGCCGTCGTCGAGGTCGCGAGCGCGTTGGAGTAGAAATCCTGCTCGCTGTGGAGGTCGGCTGCGCGATCCGTCCAGAAGGTGATCTGGTTCGAGACCGTGTAGAGCATGCCCGGCACCATCAGGGTGACGTTGTCGGCGGTGTCGAGGTCGCCGACCGAGACCGCGGCGCGGCCGGGGAAGACGGTGTCGAGAGAGATCAGCTGCCGCCGTGCGTCGTCGTTCTCGCGCCCGCGCTGGAGGGCGAGGGAGATCTGCTGCAGCATCGTGAGGCGCCGGGCGTCGCCGCCGAACAAGGCCAGACCCACCTTGGCGAGAGTCTGCACGTGAGTGATCTCGTCGATCGCGCGATGCAGCGTGAGGCGGTTCGCGGTGTCGCGGGTCGTGTACGGGACCCCCTCGAGGTTGCCGACGACACCGGGCATCGCGTGCACGAGGGCGTTCTGACGTTCGGGGCCGAGTGTCGACCACCAGTCGGACACCTGGACGGGCGTGCCCTCCTCCGACACGACGGTCGCGAAGTCGACGTCTTGGGCGGTGTCGTCGTGGAGCGAGGCGCCGAAGCGGTCGAGCTGCGACGTCGACGCCTCGGCGAGCTGCACGAGGCAGTCGTCGGCGTGGATCGACGCGGCGGCCGACGCGCCGGGGTAGCGGCCGTGCGCGGCACCGCAGGCGACGAGTGTCGAGGAGTGCACCGGGGCACCCTCCACGGGTGCCTGGAGGGTGATGTCGGAGGTGACCGGCGTCGCCGAGGCGCCGCCTGCCGCAGGCGCGCTCTCAGGCGTCACGTCGGCGTTCACGGCGACGATCGCGCTGTGGGTGTGCCCTGTCATCGTCGGCTCGTGCGCGGGCGCGGCGACGGTCCCGGCGGCACCCAGTAGGTGGACCGAGGAGTACAGGATGGCTGCGGCGAAGAACAGCAATCGGGTCTATCCCCTTTGCAGCGCACCCGGGTCCCGTACCCCTACAGACAGGATCGATGCGCTAGCACAGAGTTTACGGATGCCGCAGTCGTTGTGACCACCCCAGCGGCGAATCCATCACGAACTGTCCCCCTAAATGGGGTCCGGCGAATCCCCCGCTTTGGGGGCGTCCAACCCCGCTGGTCCTTCGTGCACGAGGATCGCGAATTCGGCCGCGTCGATGATTCGTACCCCGAGCGTCTCGGCCTTGGTGAGCTTGGAACCGGCCCCCGGGCCCGCCGCCACGAAGTCGGTCTTCTTGCTGACACTGTTGCCGGCCTTGCCACCGGCCTGCAGGATCGCCTCCTGCGCCCTTTCTCGGCTGAACCCGTCGAGCGACCCGGTGGCCACGACGGTCAGCCCCGACAGGACACCGCCCGCGGCGACGGCAGCGCCGGGGCCCGGGTGATCGGGGTGGTGAACTGTACCCCGGCAGCCGTCCAGCGATCGATGATCTCGAGGTGCCAATCGACCTCGAACCACGCCATGAGGGCGTCGGCGATGATGCCCCCCACCCCGTCGACGGCCGCGAGCTCGTCGCGGGTGGCCACCCGCATGGCGTCGAGCGAGCCGAAGTAGTCGGCCAGGGCGCGCGCGGCGACCGGCCCGACGTGACGGATGCTGAGGCCGACGAGGATGCGCCAGAGCGGGCTCGTCTTGGCCTTCTCGAGGTTGGCGAGCATCTCGATGGCGGTCTTCGACGGGACGGCCACCGCGTCTCCGTCGAATTCGGCGGCCGTCGGGTCGTACTCGCCGTCTTTCTTGGCCCGTCGGCGCCGGAAGGGCGTGACGAGTTTCGGCTTGTCGTCGTCTTCGAGCTTGACCATGCCGGTCTCGGAGTCGCGCACGACGACCCGGACGGGGAAGATGTCACGCATCGTCAGGTCGAACAGGCCGGCCTCGGTGCGGAGCGGCGGGATCTTCGGCTCTTCCGGCTGAGTGAGCGCGGCAGCAGCGACTTCGCCGAGGCCCTCGACGTCGAGCGACCCGCGCGACGCGATGTGCTCGACGCGGCCGCGCACCTGCGCCGGGCAGCTCTCGGCGTTGGGGCAGCGCAGGTCGATGTCGCCCTCTTTGGCGGGTGCGAGTGGCGTGCCGCACTCGGGACAGTTCTCGGGCATCACGAACTCGCGCTCGGTGCCGTCGCGCAGCTCGACCACCGGCCCGAGCACCTCGGGGATCACGTCGCCGGCTTTTCGCAGCACGACGGTATCGCCGATCAGCACTCCCTTGGCCTTCACGACCTGCTGGTTGTGCAGCGTCGCCTGTCGCACCTCGGAGCCTGCAACCTCGACCTTCTCCATCACCGCGAACGGAGTCGCACGACCGGTGCGGCCGACGCTGACGACGATGTCGAGTAGCTTCGTGTTGACCTCTTCGGGCGGGTATTTGAAGGCCGTCGCCCAGCGCGGCGCCCGCGACGTCGAGCCGAGCTCTTCGTGCAGGCCGAGGTCGTCGACCTTGATCACGATGCCGTCGATCTGGTGCTCGACGCTCGAGCGCTGCTCGCCGTACTTCGTGATGAAGCCGTCGACCTCTTCGATCGTGTCGAACACGCGGAAGTGCGTCGAGATCGGCAGCCCCCAGGAGCCCAGGAGGCCGTAGATCTCGGATTGGCTGGTCACATCCGCGGCCGCTTCCAACTCGCGCACCGGCCAGGCGCCGATGCCGTGCACCAGCATCCGCAGGCTGCGCAACCGGCGCTCCATCAGCGCGAGCTTTTCAGGGCTCTTGCCCTCGCGCTTCTGCCGGAGGGAGCCCGCCGCCGCGTTGCGGGGATTCGCGAAGAGACGTTCGCCCGCGTCGCGCTGCGCGGCGTTCAACGCGTCGAACTCGGCGACGGGGAAGAAGATCTCGCCGCGCACCTCGACCAGCGGCGGGTGGCCCCTTCCCGAGAGCGTGGCGGGGATGGTGCCCATCGCCAGCACGTTGCCGGTGACGTCTTCGCCGACGACGCCGTCGCCGCGCGTAGCGGCCGTCACGAGCACACCGTTTTCGTAGCGCAGGTTGATGGCCAGGCCGTCGATCTTCAACTCGGACAGGAAGCGGACGCGCTCGGCCCCGGCGTCGCGCTCGACCTTCGACGCCCACTCGGCGAGCTCGTCGAAGCTGAAGACGTTGTCGAGGCTGAGCATGCGCTCGGCGTGCTCGACGGGGGCGAACTGCGTCGTCTCGGCGCGGCCACCGACCGTCTGCGTCGGGCTGTCGGGCTTCTGCAGCTCGGGGTGCTCGGCCTCGAGCGCCTCCAGGCGGTGCATGAGCGCGTCGTAGTCGGCGTCGCTGATGGTCGACGCGTTGCCCTCGTAGTACTGATCGCGCAACTCGAGGATGCGTGTCGTCAGCGACTGCGCCTCATCCCTCGCAGCTTCAAGGTCGGTGAGCTGCGAGGCCATGGGGTTCTCCTAAAGCGCAGGGACGGGGATGGGAAGTGCCGAGGTCGTCGTGTCGATCGTGCACTGCCCGAGCACTCGCGTGCCCACGTAGACGACCGCCGTCTGACCGGGAGCCACTCCGTTGAGCGGCTCGTGTGGGGTGATGACCAGCTGTTGGACTGACACACCCTTCTTACCGTCGACCACCGTCACTCGGGCCACTGCCGGCACCGGGTCGGAGTGCGCGCGGATCTGGACGTCGCAGTCGAACGGCACCGTGGCATCCTGCGGAGCCTTGCCTGCCCACGAGAACTTGCTGCCTGCGATCTCGGCGATGTCGAGCGCCTCTTTCGGGCCGACCACGACGGTGTTGTCTTTCGGGCGCACCTCGAGCACGAAGCGCGGCTTGCCGTCGTCTGACGGGAAGCCGATGTTGAGGCCCTTGCGCTGTCCGACGGTGAACGCGTGGGCGCCCTCATGGCTGCCGATCACCGCGCCGGTGCGGTCGACGATCTCGCCCTGCTCTGCGCCGACCCGGTCGGCGAGCCAGCCGCGGGTGTCGCCGTCGGGGATGAAGCAGATGTCGTGGCTGTCGGGCTTCTGCGCGACGGTGAAGCCGCGAGCGGCCGCCTCGGCGCGCACCTCGGCCTTCGATGGGGTCGCCCCCAACGGGAACATCGAGTGGTCGATCTGCTCCTTCGTCAGGACGCCGAGGACGTACGACTGGTCTTTCGCCCAGGCACTCGCTCGGTGGAGCTCTTTGTTGCCGTCGACATCGGTCACGATCGAGGCGTAATGGCCGGTGGCGACCGCGTCGAACCCGAGGGCCACGGCCTTCTCGAGCAGGGCGGCGAACTTGATCTTCTCGTTGCAGCGCATGCACGGGTTGGGGGTGCGGCCGGCGGTGTACTCGGCGACGAAGTCGTCGACGACGTCGAGCTTGAAGCGCTCCGAGAAGTCCCACACGTAATACGGGATGCCGATCATGTTGGCCGCGCGCTGGGCGTCCATCGAGTCTTCGATGGTGCAGCACCCGCGGCTGCCCGTGCGGAGCGTGCCGGGCATCCGGCTCAACGCCAGGTGCACCCCGACCACGTCGTGACCCGCATCGACCGCGCGCGCGGCCGCCACGGCGGAGTCGACGCCGCCGCTCATCGCTGCCAGAACCTTCATCCGTCCAGTGTAAGCGCGGGCCCCTCTCGGCTAAACTGAGCCGGCCGCGGGAGTGGTGGAATTGGCAGACACGCAGGATTTAGGTTCCTGTGCTTTCGAGCGTGAGGGTTCAAGTCCCTTCTCCCGCACTGTCTCCGCCCACCGTGCTCCCGCGCCGTGTCGACCTTGGGCGGTCAGTCGTCCGTCATCACCATCGAACCGTCGAGCAGCCACGTGATCGTATGAGCCTTGCCGTCGTCCGTCCAGGTCAGGGCAGCGGGCATCGCGACCCCCTCGTCGACCAGAGTCCTACGTCCCGCGGAGGTCATCCTCTGGGTGCATCCGCGTGGTCCCCTGGTCCCGTCCTCGGTTGCAACCCTCTCCGTTCCTATGCGGCGTCGGTTAAGCTGGTGAGGATCACAGGCTCTCGAACGACAGCTGCACCGCGAACGACGAAAGACACATCATGCTTCCGCAGCTCCTCGCATCGCATCTGGCATCGCTCACCACGGGTCTGCCGGCGTCGACGCTCTCGTTCCTGAGCCCCGAGCACCTCATCCACGCCTTCGGGCCGTGGGCCGTGCTGGGCGTCTGCGCCATCATCTTCGCCGAGACCGGCCTGCTGGTCGGATTCATCTTCCCCGGCGACACGCTGCTCGTGATCCTCGGCGTCCTGTCGGCGACCGGCAGGGACAACCTCGGCGTGCCGATCTGGGTGATCGCCCTGGCAATCGCGCTGGCTGCCTTCCTCGGCGGCGAGCTCGGCTACCTGATCGGGCACAAGATCGGCCCGCGCGTCTTCGAGCGAAAAGAGAGCGGCCTCTTCTCGTCCGAGAACGTGCAGCGCGCCAACGCGTTCTTCGACCGTTTCGGCCCGTTCGCGGTGATCCTCGCCCGGTTCGTGCCGGTCGTGCGCACGTTCACGCCGATCCTCGCCGGCGTCTCGCACATGCGCTACCGGCGCTACTCGCTCTTCAACGCGATCGGCGCCCTCGCGTGGGGCTTCGGCATCACCATGCTGGGCTTCGGATTCGGGCACATCCCGCCGGTGGCACACTTCGTCGAGAAGTACATCGACTTCGTGCTGCTGGCCGCCGTCGTCGTCTCGATCGTGCCGATCGGCCTGTCGGTGTGGCGCACGAGCCGCAAGGCGAAGGCTGCCGCCGCCGATTCGTCGGACGCTTCCGACGCGCCCTCGCGCGCCGCCGACGAGCCGCCGCAGCACGGCGAGCCGCAGCCCGAGCCTGCACCCGTCCGCCCCGCCGAGTAGCCCCGGCCGGACGGCCGCACCACACGCCGGGCCGTCGCACCCGCCCTAGGCGCGGCGCGAAGGCCGCACGCGGGTGTCGCCCGCACTCGCCGCGGGGACTGCACCCACGCAGGTCACCACACCTCCTGCCGGCGACCGCACCTCCCACGGGGCAGCCGCAGCGCCCACCACGCAGCCGCACCCGCCCTAGGCGCGGCGCGAAGGCCGCACGCGGGTGCCGGCCAGCGACGCGCCGCTACGCGAGCGCGGCGATGCGCGGCGCGAGCGCCGTGAACGCCTGCGCGCGGTGGCTCGCAGCGTCCTTCTCGGCCTGCGTCAACTCGGCGGCCGAGCGGGTCTCGCCCTCGGGGCGGAAGATCGGGTCGTAACCGAAGCCGCCGGATCCTGTCGCCTCGGTCAAGACCGAGCCGGGCCAGGTGGCCAGCTCGACGTCCTCGTCGCTCGCAGCGGCCGAGTCGGGGCCGTCGGGCCCCACGGCGCCGACGGGCGGCGGCACGACGAGGGCCGCAGCGCAGACGAACTGCGCGGCGCGATCGGTGCGGTCGCCGAGGTTCGTCAGCAGCAGCCGCAGGTTGTCGCCGTCGTCGCGGGTGCCGGCGTAGCGCGCCGAGTGGATGCCGGGCGCCCCGTCGAGCGCGTCGACCGCGATGCCGGAGTCGTCGGCGATCGCCGGCAGGCCGGTGAAGGCGGAGGCCGCTCGCGCCTTGATGAGCGCGTTGGCCTCGAACGTGTCGCCGTCTTCGACCGGCTCGGGGCCGTCGTAGGTGAGCAGCTCGACACCGTCGAGAGCGGGCCCCAGGATGCGACGCAGCTCGTCGACCTTGTGGCTGTTGTGGGTGGCGAGCACGACCTGCACCATCAGAGACCCAGGGCCTTCCGCTGGTAGCGGGCCAGGTCGACCGTGCCGCCGATCGCCAGGTCGAGCAGCGAGTCGAGCTCGTCGCGGTCGAAGGGGGCTCCCTCGGCGGTGCCCTGCACCTCGACGAATTTGCCTCCGCCTGTGACGACGACGTTCATGTCGGTCTCGGCGCGCACGTCTTCGACGTAGGCGAGGTCGAGCATCGGCTCGCCGTCGATGATGCCGACCGAGATCGCCGAGACGCTGTCGCTGAGCGGGGTGGCCTTCTGGCCGATGAACTTCTTGTCGCGGCCCCACTCGATGGCCTGCGCCAACGCGACGTAGGCGCCGGTGATCGCGGCGGTGCGGGTGCCGCCGTCCGCCTGCAGCACGTCGCAGTCGAGCACGATCGTGTTCTCGCCCAGCGCCTTCGTGTCGACGACGGCACGGAGGCTCCGGCCGATCAGGCGAGAGATCTCGTGGGTGCGGCCGCCGATCTTGCCCTTGACGCTCTCGCGGTCGTTGCGCGAGTTGGTGGCGCGGGGCAGCATCGCGTACTCGGCGGTGACCCAGCCCTTGCCCTTGCCCGCGAGCCAGCGCGGCACGCCGTTCGTGAACGACGCGGTGCAGAGCACCTTCGTCGCGCCGAAGCTGATGAGGGCGCTGCCTTCGGCCTGGGCGCTCCAGCCGGTCTCGATGGTGATCTCGCGGAGCTGGTCGGCCTGGCGGCCGTCGGCGCGGGTTGTCATTCGGATTGTCTCCTTGGTCGGGGTCACTGGCGGGCGCGGGCGAACCCGGCCGGAAGATCGATGGTGCCGGTCTCGAGATGGCTCACGGTCGAGACCTCGGGGCCGAGGAATCGCTTGGCCAGGCGGATGAACCCCTGCTGGTCGGGGCCGGTGGCCTGGAAGTCGTAGTGAGGCGCCTCGGCATCCTGCCGCCGCTCGATCCCGTGCGCGACGAGCGTCGAGTAGACGTCGTGGGCTGTCTCTTCAGCGCTCGAGACGAGTCGGACGTCGGGGCCCACGACGTACTGGATCGCCGCACTCATCAGCGGGTAGTGCGTGCAGCCGAGCACGAGGGTGTCGATGCGGGCGTCTCGGAGTGGCGCGAGGTACTCCTCGGCGACGGCTCGCAGCTCAGGGCTCGAGGTGTCGCCGCGCTCGACGAACTCGACGAAGCGCGGGCAGGCCTGGGTGAAGAGCTCGAGGTCGGGGGCGGCGGCGAAGGCGTCCTCGTAGGCGCGCGAGTTGACGGTGCCCGCCGTACCGATCACGCCGACGCGCTTCGATCGCGTGGCCTTCATCGCGGCGCGGACGGCCGGCTGGATCACCTCGACGACCGGGATGCCGTGCGGCCCGGTGTACCGCTCGCGCGCGTCACGGAGGACGGCGGCGGAGGCGGTGTTGCAGGCGATCACGAGCAGCTTGACGCCCTGGGCGACGAGATCGTCCATCACGGCGAGCGCGTACTCGCGAACTTCGGCGATCGGCTTCGGGCCGTAGGGCATGTGGTCGGTGTCGCCGACGTAGAGGATCGACTCGCGGGGCAGCTGGTCGATGATGGCCCGAGACACCGTGAGCCCGCCGACGCCCGAGTCGAAGACGCCGATGGGGGCGTCGTCCGAAGCCGCGCTGCGCTCGTCGATCACGCGGCCAACCCTACCGGGAGCACCCCGCAGGTCGCTCAGGCCTAGGCTGGCGGGGTGACCAGTGCGCTGCTGACCGACCGGTACGAACTCACCATGCTCGAGGCCGGGCTCCGAGACGGGACAGCCCTCCGCGAGAGCGTCTTCGAGGTGTTCACGCGGCGTCTCCCGCCCGGGCGCCGCTACGGCGTCGTCGCCGGCACCGGCCGCTTCCTCGACGAGCTGCAACGCTTCCGCTTCGGTGATCCCGAGCTGCAGTGGCTCGCCGACGAGAAGGTGGTCGACCAACCGACCATCGACTGGCTCGCCGACTACCGGTTCTCGGGCAGCATCTGGGGCTACCGCGAAGGCGAGGCGTACTTTCCGAACTCGCCGATCCTGATCCTGGAGTCGACCTTCGCCGAGGCCGTGCTGCTCGAGACCCTCGCGCTCAGCGTCTTCAACTACGACTCGGCCGTCGCCAGCGCCGCCGCGCGCATGGTGTCGGCGGCCAGCGGTCGGCCCCTTGCCGAGATGGGCTCGCGTCGCACGGGCGAATGGAGCGCCGTCGCCGCCGCCCGCGCCGCATTCATCGCCGGATTCGGTGCCACGAGCAACCTCGAGGCCGGGCGCCGCTACGGCATCCCCACGATGGGCACCGCTGCCCACGCGTTCACGCTGCTCTACGACACCGAAGAGGAGGCGTTCCGCGCTCAGGTCGACTCGCTCGGGGCCGGCACGACCCTCCTGGTCGACACCTACGACATCGAGGAGGCGGTCGAGACCGCCGTCGCCATCGCCGGCCCGGAGCTCGGCTCGGTGCGCATCGACTCGGGCGACCTGCCCCAGCTCGTCGCCGCCGTCCGCAGTCAGCTCGACTCGTTGGGTGCGTCGAACACCACGATCACGGTGACCAACGACCTCGACGAATTCACGATCGCGGCTCTCCGCGCAGCCCCGGTCGACAGCTACGGCGTGGGCACGAGTGTCGTGACCGGCTCCGGCCATCCCGCGGCGTCCATGGTCTTCAAGCTCGTGGCGCACCAGGATGCGACGGGGCGGTGGGTCTCGGTCGGCAAGAAATCCGCCGAGAAGGCCACGGTCGGCGGCCGCAAGTTCGCCGTGCGCTCACGTCGCGCGGGTGTCGCCGCGGAGGAGATCGTCCGCGTCGGCGACACGACGGTCAAGCCCTCCGAGCGCACGCTGCTCGTGCCGCTCGTGACCGACGGCGTCGTCGACGAGCGTTACACGGGGCCGGAGGGTGTTGCGCTCGCGCGCGAGCACCGCGAAGCGGCGCTCGGAGAATTGCCTGCGGCGGCCTTCAGCCTGGGCCGCGGCGAAGCCATCATCCCGACGCGCTACGAGTGAACGGGACGGGTGCTGAAGGCTACTCGTCGCCCGGCTTCATCTTCTCGTAGATCGCCTTGCACTCGGGGCAGACCGGAAACTTCTCCGGGTCGCGACCCGGGGTCCACTTCTTGCCGCACAGCGCCTTGACGGGTTTGCCCGTGAGAGCCGACTCCATGATCTTGTTCTTCGGCACGTAGTGCGAGAACCGCTCGTGGTCGCCCGGCTCGATGGCCTCCTCTTCGAGGAGCTTCTCGAGCTCGCGGTCGAGCACGTCCGTGCCGCCGCCCATGCCGCCGCTGTCGATGTCGCTGCCGCTGTCACTCATGCCGACAATGCTACGCCGCGCTCCGTCGTGGACCCAGCCCCCGCTGCCCTAGTGCGCTCACGGCGGACGCGCCGCATGCGGATCGCGCCGAACCAGCACTAGTGCCTCGAGAACACGGAGCGGGCGGCTCAGGTGCGGAGCGCGAAAGCCAAGAGCTCGGGGGCCCGCCGCGAGAAGATGCGCGCGCCGATCAGGGTGCCGAGAACGAGCACGACCACGCCGATGCCGAGACCGACCCAGAAAGCCGACGCCCCGAGATCCTGACGCCCGAAGACCGTGGCGCGCACGGCGAACCAGCCCGCGGGCACGCTCAGCAGGACGGCCCCGCCGAACATGATGGTCTGCGACCAGCCGGCCGTGCTGGAGGTCGCCTGCGGCTGCTTGAAGGGGTCGTCGCCCGGGCGCACGGCCGCGTAGGGCAGCGCCGCGGAGACGATGCCGGCGAGCCCGAGGCCCGTCAGCAACAGCGAGAGGCACACGCCGAACTCGGGCAGGAAGGCGCCGACGTCGCCATGCAGCAGCACCGCGACGAACGAGCCGACGGCGGCGATGGGCAGCCCGATCAGCAGGGGCGGTGCGAGCCGGCCGAGCCGGTCGGCGATGCCGGGGGTGTTCGCCGAGATGTGCATCCAGATCGCCGTGTTGTCGTAGGCGACGTCGTTGTGCGGGATGAAGCCGACGAGCAGGCACATCACCGGCACCGGGATGAGCGCGAGCGTGGCCCAGTTGACGCCGGCGATGCCGAGCGGCACGACGAGCAGCGGCAGGAACGGCAGGATCACGAGAGACCACCGATACCGCGCGTCGCGCCACCAGTAGGTGAGGCTTCGAGCGGCGATCGCACCGGCAGGCGACGACGCCGTGAAGTCGAACCACCCGAGACCCGTGCGCTGCAGTGCGACGCCGGGGGCCTCGGTCTGGTGCAGCGCGCGGTCGACGAGGGTGCGCCAGATGAACCACAGCACGCCGATGGTCACGAGCGAGATGACGAGGTCGCCGACGACGCGACCGGTCTGGCCCGTGACGGCGTGGCCGGGAAGCGCGATGGCGGCGCCGAACGGGGTCCACGCGAGGGCGTCGGCGGCGGCACCCTGGCCGTGGTAACCGCCGGGCAGGAGCACGCGCACCAGGTCGATCACGAGCGGGATCAGCAGCAGGGCCACGACGATGCCGCCCACGACCATCAGGTCGCGCGAACGCCTCGTCGTCAGCATCGAGTTGAGGGTCGAGGCGACGAGGGCGAGCAGCAGAGCGGTGACCCCTGCGATCACGGCCGTGAGCACCGCGAGCCAGGCGATGCCGGAGCCCTCGCCCCACGACCGCACGTAGCCGATGGCCAGGATCACGAGCGCGAGAGCGGGCAGGCCCACCGCACCGGCCAGCGCGAGCCCGCCGGCTGCCTGATCGGTGGTGTATCCGTAGCCGTAGAGGCGCCGCGGGTCGCTCCACGGCGGCTTCGAGGCGGCGAACGGGCCCACGAAGAACGCGACGAGCAGCAGCGCGCCCCCGCCGACGACGAGCGCCTGGACCTCGCCGGTGGGGTCGCCCCGCAGCTCGCTGGCGAGCGACGAGACGACGATCGACAGGACGATGACGACGAGGAGGGCGACCACCGTGCCGACGGCCGGGCGGAAGCCGAAGCGAACCAGGTTCGCGATCGACATCAGCCTCAGTCGGAGAAGCTGTGCAGCCATTCCATCCCCTCCGTCGCGGCTCCCCCGCCGGCCAGCTCGATGAAGCGCTCTTGCAGCGATCGCCCGCCGCGCACTTCGTCCACCGTGCCGGACGCCAGCACGTGCCCGTCGACGATCACCGCGACGTTGTCGCAGATCCGCTCGACGAGGTCCATGCTGTGGCTCGACAAGAGCACGGTGCCGCCACCGCGCACGTAGCGCTGCAGGATCTCGGTCACGGTCGCCGCCGACACCGGGTCGACCGATTCGAACGGCTCGTCGAGGATCAGCACGCGAGGCGAGTGGATGATCGCCGCGGCCAGCGCGACCTTCTTGGTCATGCCGACGGAGTAGTCGCCCACGAGGCGCCCGAGCGCGTCGTGCAGCCCGAACGCGTCGGCGAGGTCGGCCGAGCGTTTGCGTGCGGTTGCCCCGTCAAGGCCGCGCAGGGTTCCGGCGTAGTAGAGGAACTGCGCGCCCGTCAGGCGGTCGAACAGCCGCAGGCGGTCGGGCAGGACGCCGAGAGAGCGCTTGGCCTTCGCCGCCTCGGTCGGGCTCCACACGTCGGTGCCCAGGATCGTGACGGTGCCGGCATCCGGGCGCAGCAGCCCGGTCGCGATCGAGAGGGTGGTGGTCTTGCCCGCGCCGTTCGGGCCGACGATGCCGTAGAACGACCCGGCGCGCACCTCGAGGTCGACGTCTTCGACGGCGACCTTCGTGCCGTACCGCTTGACGAGTCCCGAGAGCGAGAGCACCACCGGTGCGTTCGCGTCGGGCGCGGTGCGGGCGGTCACACGGGCCGGTGTGCGCACGGGTTCCCGGTCAACCTCTGCCGCCGGCTCGTGTGCTGCCTCCGGCCCTGGTGCTGCCTCGGTTTCGACGACGGCCTCGGCCTCCGCCGCGGGCTCGACGACTTCGGGCACGAGGATCGGGTCGGGGTCGGCCCCCGGTAGGACCGTGTCGGCCGATACGGCAGGGGCCACCGAGGCGGGAGGCGCGGCGGGCGACGGTGCGTCAGGTTTCTGTGTGGCACGAGCGTCGTCCAGGCGTTCTTTCACGCGGGTGCGCGCCGAGCGCAGCATCGACGACAGCCGGCCGGCCGTGGAGGCGACCGCTGCACCCGCGGCCGAGGGCCCGACCGGTTCGTCGGGTTCGTCGGCTGCGGTGCCGGTCGAGGCTTCGATGCCGCTCCGCTCCGAGACGTCGGCCGCGGCAGGTGACGCTGCCCGGGGCTCGGAGCCCCCGCCGAGCTGGTCGCCGGGCGCCTCCGGGCCGTCCGGCCCGGCAGGCCCGGCCGGCGCACCGGTGTCACGGGTTCTGCCCGGCGCGGACTCGGTGGTCGCGGCGGCTTCGTCGGTCGACGTCGCGTCGCGCGTCGATGAGACGTCGGAGGCGATCGCCTCTGCGGGTGCATCCGCAACCGCACCGGTCGGCGAGCTTCCGTCGGGCTTCGTGGCTTCGGGCGCGGTGCTCACGGGCGATGTCTTTTCGGGCGCGGTTTTTTCGACAGCGGCCTCGTCCGGCTGGGTCGTCGTCGCATGCGAAGCGGCTTCGTCTGGCCGCTCAACGGCGGCAGCAGGGCCGGAGGGAGGCGACGACGCGGCGTTCCGCAACGCAGAGGTGCGGCCCGCAGCCCCCGGCGAAGTGCGCCGGCGAGTCGTCGGCGCGGTACGCGGCGTGCGCGCCGGCAGCTTCGCTGCCGTGACCGGCGCGGACTCGACGGGCTTCTCGGCCGCGGCCGAGGCGGCGGTTTCCCCGGCGGCGACGGCCTCCCCGGCGGCACCCGTCTCGCCCGCGGCGGTCTTCGCGGCGGCGGCCTTGGCAGCAGTCGTCTTCGGAGCGCCGGCCGTCTTCGCAGCGTTGGCCCGCCCGACCCCTGTCGTCTTGGCAGCGCCGGTCGCCTTGGCAGCGCCGGTCGCCTTCGCAGCACTGGTCGCCTTCGCAGCGCCGGTCGCCTTCGCGGAGGCGCCCGTCGTCGCGGCACCCCCCGATGTACCCCGATTGGCAGCGGGACGTCTGGCCGACGCCCGGTTCGCCCGTGGCGCAGGAGCGGCGCTGTCGGCGACTGCGGGGTCGACGGCGCCGGCGTCGTCGGTCGCTTCGATCTCGTCGGCCGCGGCCTTCGCGGCTTCTGCCGATCGCGCCGCGGACGTCGCCCGCGCGGCACTGCCCGCGGCTGGCTTGCGGCGCGCTGACGGCGTTCGAGCAGGGGCGCCAGCAGCTGCTCGGGGCGCCCGGGTCGAGGTCGCTCGCGGCGCCTGCGCCGGGGCCGCGTCGGCGCCATCCGGCTCGCCCGACGCGGTGTTCTCGCCGGTGTCGATGTCGCTCACTCGGTCCCCCTGTGTCCCCTCGTGCGCGCTCTCGCCCAGCACTTCGTCTTTCGTCGCGTCGTCCTCGCCGCCGGCCATCGACCAACCGTAGCAACCGCCCGCTCCGAACCGTTGGTGACTTCGCGACGGACGTCATTTCGGCGGTCGTGCCAGCGCAGCTGCGGTGACGCCTTGGCCCGAATCAGGTCGCACGGGCTCCCAGAAACGGCTAAGACGAGGTCACGAAAAGACAACGACTAGCTGAGGATCCGTCCCCCGGTTCGGGGGCAACGGGTAGGCTGTGGGAGCACAGTGACGTGTCCGAAACTCGAAACGCCCGGTGAACACCTGGTGGCCTCCGATTGACGAAGACGGTGGGCGCCGCAGTGACCATCTGACATCAGTGAACAATTGACACCAGTGAACGACTGACATCACCGAGGCACCACCTGAGGAGAAATCTGTGAGCACCCAAATCGTGATCCTGGCCGCCGGCATGGGCACTCGCCTGGGGCGTTCGCTGCCCAAGTGCCTGACCGAGCTGGCCGACGGCCGCAGCATCATGCAGCAGCAGATGGAGAACATCCGTGCCGCGTTCGGTGCCGACGTCAAGATCACGGTGGTCGTGGGCTACAAGTACGAGCACATCGTCGAGGCCTTCCCGACGGCGAGCTTCGTCTACAACGAGAAGTACGACCAGACCAACACCTCGAAGAGCCTTATGCGCGCGCTCAAGGCGACGGGCTCGAGCGGCGTGCTGTGGATGAACGGCGACGTCGTCTTCGATCCTGCCGCCCTCAAACGCGCCGCCCCCTTCATCGCTTCCGAGCAGTCGTTCGTGTCGGTCAACACCTCCAGCGTCTCCGACGAAGAGGTCAAGTACACCGTCGACGCCGAGGGCTTCATCGACGAGCTCTCCAAGCAGGTCAAGAACGGCCTCGGCGAGGCCGTGGGAATCAACTTCGTCTCGAAGGCCGACAAGGCGCAGCTCGTGCGCCAGCTCGGTCGCGTCGACAACCAGGACTACTTCGAGCGCGGCATCGAGCTGGGCATCGAGCAGAATGGTCTACGCTTCGTGCCGGTGGACATCTCCGACCTCTACGCCGTCGAGGTCGACTTCGCCGAAGATCTCGAGCGCGCCAACCTCTTCGTCTGAGGCCTGCCGCTCCGTCTGACGCGACGAGGCCGGTGTCCTCCGCAACCGACGAGGACCCCGTGACTGCAACATTCGAGAGAGCGCCGCTCATCGTTCCCGAGAGGGCGACGGGCTTTGCGCGCTACCGCCAGGTGCTGTGGCTTCTGACCAAGCGCGATCTGAAGGTCCGCTATTCGACGAGCGTGCTGGGCTACCTGTGGTCCGTTCTCGATCCGCTGCTGATGTCGGGCATCTACTACTTCGTCTTCACGAAGGTCTTCCATCGCGACGTCGGCGAAGAGCCGTACATCGTCTTCCTCCTCAGCGGCTTGCTGGCCTGGCAGTGGTTCAACGGCTCCGTCTCCGACAGCACCAAGGCGTTCCTCAGCGACGCGAAGCTGGTCCGGTCGACGAAGATCCCCCGCTCCGTGTGGATCAACCGCGTGGTCGCCTCGAAGGGGATCGAGTTCCTCTTCAGCATCCCCGTGCTGGCGTTCTTCGCCATCGCGACTCACGCGCAGCTGCACTGGCAGGTGGTGCTGTTCCCGATCGCCGTCGTCCTCCAGACGGTCCTGATCACGGGCATCAGCCTGATCATCGCGCCTCTCGTCGTGTTCTTCCGCGATCTCGAACGCGCCACGCGGTTGATCCTGCGCTTCCTGTTCTACGCGTCGCCCATCGTCTACAGCACCAAGAGCCTGCCGAAAGACGTGGGGCACATCTTCGCGTTCAACCCGCTGAGCGGCATCTTCGGCATCTACCGCGCGGCGTTCTTCCCCAACCAGCTGATCAAGTACGAGGCCGTGGTCGGTGCGATCATGTGTTTCGTGATCCTCGGCATCGGCATGCTCGTGTTCCGGCTGTGCGAACGAGCCGTGTTGAAAGAGATCTGATGGCCGCCGAACCCCCCGTCATCCGCGTCGAGCACGCCGGCATCAAGTTCCGGCGCAACAAGAGCGCCCGCCGATCCTTTAAAGACCTGTTCTCCGACTCGTCCCGGCGATCGAGGCCCGGCGATTTCTGGGCCCTCCGCGATGTCACCTTCGACGTCCACAGGGGTGAGTCCATCGGCGTCGTCGGCCGCAACGGCCAAGGCAAGTCGACCCTCCTCAAGCTCGTCGCCGAGGTGATCCTGCCCGACGAGGGCAAGGTCGAGGTGCACGAGGGCGTCGCCCCGCTGATCGAGATCACCGGCGGCTTCGTCAGCGACCTCAGTGTCCGCGACAACGTCTACCTGACCGCGGGCCTCCACGGCATGCAGAAAGACGAGATCGACGAGGCGTTCGACGAGATCATCGAGTTCGCCGAGATTGGCAAATTCGTCGACACCCCGTACAAGCACCTCTCGAGCGGCATGAAGGTCCGTATCGCCTTCGCCGTCATCGCTCGCCTCGACGAGCCGATCATCCTGGTCGACGAGGTGCTCGCCGTCGGCGACCGCGCCTTCAAAGAGAAGTGCTACGAGCGCATCGAAGAGATGCTCGCCTCGGGGCGCACGCTGTTCTTCGTGTCTCACAACGAGAAAGACCTGCGTCGCTTCTGCACGCGAGGCCTCTATCTCGAGCAGGGCGGCCTGCAGTTCGACGGCCCCATCGACGAGGCCCTCGACCGGTACAACGCCGACGCCGACGAGCGCGCCGCCGCCAAGGCCCGGGCGAAGGCCGAGAAAGAGGCAGCGGCGGCCGAGGCCGCTTCACCGACTCGTGCAGCGGCGGCACCCCAGAAGGCTCCCACCGCCCGAGCGTAGAGTCCGCAGGATGCGACGCGACAAGCAAAGGGGCGAAGTCACCCCCGACTCCCGGCCCACCTCCTCCACCGATCTCGAGACCTCGGCCGGCGCCGACTGGCAGGCCCCCAACCCGCTCGAGCGAGCTGTGCCCATCCAGGGCGAGGCGCTCCGCGAGGTCGGCATGTCGCTCGAGACGGACATCGACAGCCCTCGCTGGCAGCGCAGCCTCAACCGGGTGCTCGCCGTGCAGCACCCCGTCGTCGTGGCGCACGTGCGCCAACTGCGTCGGCGGCACCCCGACTACTCGCCCGCGCAGATCCTCCGCACCCTCGAGAAGGAGTACCTGGCCGCCGTGACGACGGGCGGGGCCGCAGTCGGCGCCAGCGCTGTGATCCCGGGCGTGGGTATCGCGGTCTCCCTGGCGCTGTCGGGGGCTGAGACCGCCTACTTCCTCGAGACGAGCGCCCTCTACGCTCAGGCGGTCACCGAGGTGCACGGCATCGCCGTCACCGACCCCGAGCGCGCCCGCACGCTGGTCATGGCGATGATGCTGGGCGGCCCGGGTGCCGCCCTCGTCAAGCAGCTCGCCGGCGAGGCGATCGGCAGCGGCCCCGTGCGCTCGGCCTTCTGGGGCGACCTCGTGGCGAAGCAGATGCCGAAGGCGGCCATGTCGGGCATGTCCGATCTGGTGCGCAAGCAGTTCGTGAAGCGCTTCGTCCGGTCGCAGGCGACGAGTGTCGTCGGTCGGGCCATCCCGTTCGGCATCGGCGCAGTCATCGGCGGCGTCGGCAATCACACACTGGGGCGCAAAGTCGTGACCAGCTCTCGGTCGGCGTTCGGGCCGCCGCCGGCCACCTTCCTGCCCGAGCTCGACGAGGGCCCGGTGAAGGGCGGCCGACGCAAGAACTGACGCCGGTTCTGCACAATCGGGGCATCTCGCGAAGTTATGCACCGGGCTCCGTCGTCGAGGCCTTCGACGGAGCTGCCGCGTCGGACGGTGCTCCTAGAGTGACGGCCATGAGCAGCCGACCTCCCGCCTACCCCGTCCCCCTCTGGATCGATCGCGACGACGCCCCGCACCTCTACCGCGTGTGCAACGTGGGCGACGAGACCCTCCGCGGCCTTCGTGCCACCCTCGTCGGCGACGGCCATCTTGAGCCGATGCACATTCCCTTGCTGGGCGCCGGAGAATCGGTCACACTCACACTCGTCGGCCCTGACCTCGAGCGTGAGTCGGTCGTCGTGCTGCGGTGGTTCCGGCCCGACGGTGACGAATTCTTGTGGCGCGTCAGCTTCTAGTGCTGGCGCTGCCGTTTGGCCCGCTCGCTCACGAACTCGGCCACGGTGAACGGGCGCTGGTCGGCCGGCAGGTGCTCGGCGCCCAGGCCGGCCACGAGCACGGCCGGGTCGATGCCGAGCACGACGGCCAGTCGCACGATGGTGACGAGCACGGGGTTGCCGATGCCGCGCTCGATCTTGCCGTAGTTCGACACGTTCATGCCGGCGAGGTTGGCCACCTCGTCCTGGCTGCTGCCCAGCCTGAGACGCTCGTCGCGAAGCCGAGAGCCCAGCAGGCGAGCGGCTTCGGTCGACGATTCGGGCATACCCCATGATCATGCCGCTGGGTGTTTCACGTCCAGACGTTATGATACAGGTGTTTTATACCTCAGTGTTACGGCGTGCTGATCGTCAGTGGTCGATCGACGACTCTCCCGCCTTCAGCGGGTGCACGGCCTCGAACTGGTGCCACCGGTCGACGAGCGTCTGCACGGCGGCCTCGAAGCGCTCGGTGGCCGAGCCGGGCGTCGTGTCACCGAAGTGGTGGCGTGTCCAGAACGCCAGCCGCGCCTGCGACTCGTCGTCGTGAAGGACGCGGTCGACCTGCGCGACGATGCCGCTCGCATCCTGCGCCGTCACCCACTCGGCGTGGCCGAGATACCCGTTGTCGTCGACGTCGGCCTCCGGCGAGGCCGGGCGCGCCACGAGCAGAGGGCGGCCGGTGGCGAGCCGGTCGTAGACCATGGCCGAGATGTCGGTGATCGCCACATCGGCGGCCGCGAGCTGCCAGCCGAGTTGCGGGCCGTCGTCGTAGACGTGGTGCGCCGACGGGTCGGCTGCGTTCGCCGCGGCGATCGCCGCGACGATCGACTCGTGAGCCGCTTTGTAGGTCGGGTCGACCACGCCGCTGCGCGGGTGCGGGCGATAGATCACGCGGTGCCGCCCCGTGGCCACGAGCGCGCCCACCAGAGGGACGCCGTGGCTGACGATCGACCCGTAGGCGGCCGACGGGCGGTCGCCCTCCCAGGTCGGCGCGTAGAGCACCACGGTGCGTTCGTCGGGCGTGTACGGCAGGGCGCCTCTGAAATGGTCGGCCTGGGGGCGCCCGATCGGGATGGCGCGTTTGGCGAGGTCGTAGTCCCAGAGCTTCGAGCTCAACCGCTCCACTGCGGCGTCGCCGGCGACGAACGCGTAGTCGTAGGTCTTGAACTGGTTCGTGGTCATGTACATCTTGTCGCTCTCGCCGTGGTTGACGAAGACGTGCCACATGCGCCCGTAGCGCATCATCTGGAAGTTGCGCGAGTTCTGGTTGACGTACAGGGTCATGGCGATCGGCTGCGACGCGACGAACGCCTCGAGGTCGACGACCTGCCGCGCGTAGACGACGGGCACCGGCGACTCCGCGAGCAGAGCGAGCATCGTCGCAGGGGTCCGTACGACGATGGCCACGGGGTGCGTCTTGTTCAACTCCGCCAGGGGTGAGTACCACTGGCGGATCTGGTAGAGGTTGACGGGGCCGTCTGCGAAGTAGACGGCGACGCGCACGGTGCCGGGCGCCGGCGCGAGGCGCGACGGATCGGCCTCGACGAGATTGCGACGGTTGCGGCGCGACACCCACATGCGGTGGACGACGCCGTAGGCGAGCTTCAGGTCACGGGTGAGTGGCACGATCGGTTCTCCGTTCGTCAGACGATGGGTGGGCGGCCGGCGCGGGCCATGCGGGCGACCGTGCGCCAGCCCATGGGGCGTCGACCCCCGGGGTCCTGCGCCCAGCCCTGACGCAAGCCCTCGAACCACGGCCGCAGCCGATCGGGGCGTCGACCCCAGCGCAGCACCGTGATGGCTGCCCACGAGCCGACGTAGAGGGGCATCAGGATCACGGGCAGGTTGCGTTTCGCCAGCCACACCCGATTGCGTGCGTTGAGGCGGTAGTACTGGCTGTGCCGCGTCTGGTCGGCATTGGGGTGGTTGGCCGTGAGCTCACCGGCGTACCAGACGCGGAGGCCTTGGGCCCACACCCGCCAAGCGAGCTCGATGCCCTCGTGCGCGTAGAAGTAGACGTCGCCCCAGCCGCCACAGGCGTCGAAGACCTGGCGCGGCATGAGGGTGGCGCCCTCCCAGACCGAG
Source organism: Frondihabitans sp. PAMC 28766 (assembly GCF_001577365.1). Classification (NCBI taxonomy): domain Bacteria; kingdom Bacillati; phylum Actinomycetota; class Actinomycetes; order Micrococcales; family Microbacteriaceae; genus Frondihabitans; species Frondihabitans sp. PAMC 28766. The sequence continues at coordinate 1,920,150 of NZ_CP014513.1, read as the reverse complement.
AAGACGTCGCCCGACTGCCCAGGGTCGCCCTTGCGGATGCGGGGCACCCAGCGGCGGGGATCGCCCTTGCCGGTCGGGTCGGTCACGCGCGGCTGCAACAGGCCGATCGACGGGTCCTCACGGATCAGGGCCACGGCGTCCTGCAGGAAGGTCGGCGACGGCAGCGACGCGTCGTCGTCGAGGAAGAAGATGTAGTCGCCGGCGACCTCGGCAGCACCGAGATTGCGCCCCGCGGGGATGCCGACGTTCTCGGCCAGCGCGAGCGGCCGGACCCCGTCGGGCAGGTCGCCGGGGCCCGCGCCGTTGCCGACGCAGACGACGTCGAGGGTGACGCCCTGCTGGGCCAGCAACGACTCGAGGCCGCGGCGCAGGTCGTCGGGCCGGCGCGCCTGCGTCAGGCTGACGACGCCGATGCTCGGGCCGCCGGTGCGAAGGCCGTCGCCGCCCGCCGCGGCTTCGGTCGAGCCGCTCAGGAGCGCACCCGCTTCGACGCCATGATCGCCACGAAGTGCCCGACGAGGGCGAGCAGCGACAGCGGCACGAGCACGGTCAACAGGATGCGGTCGACGTGCACCTGGCCGAACGCGATGCCGGCGAGCGACACCGCGAAGACGATGATCGTGAGCTCGACGGAGTGGTAGAGCCGGTGGAACGGCACGTAGCGTGCGGCGCTGCGAGCACGCGCGAGCAGCCGGCCGCTCGGCACTGTGACGCCGCCGCGCTTGTCTTCGAGCTTCGTCAAACCGGCGTTCGCGCGCGCGACGTGCACCATGTCGTTGAGTGCCTTGTTGAGCACGATGACGAGGGCGAGGCCGAGCCCGAGGGTCGTCCAGCGGTAGTCGGCCGGCACCTCGAATGGAAAGCCCGCGGCGCGGATGCCGAGCATGATCGGGATCAGCGCCTCGGTCGTGTAATGCCCGACCTTGTCGAGGAAGACGCCGGCGGGCGACGACGTGCCGCGCCAACGGGCGACCTCGCCGTCGCAGCAGTCGATCAGCATCTGCAACTGGCCGAGCACCAGCGCCAGGGCAGGGCCGGCGACGCCGGGGATCAGCAGCGAGAAGGCGGTGGCCCAGCCCGCCAGGATCATGAAGCCGGTCACCCCGTTCGCCGTGATGCTCGTCTTCAAGAAGACCCAGGTGAGGTACGGCGAGATGTCGCGCAGGTACAGCGACGCCGTCCAGTGCTCGGCGTTGGCGCGGCTCCGCACCTCGGGAGGCTGCGCCACGCGCTTGAGCTCAGCGATCGACGTGGGTCGCGTGGGCGTCGAGGGCGACATTCTTACCTTCCGACGTGTGCGGTGATGTTCTTCGTGAGCGTGAGGAATCCGGCGACGAAGCCGATCCCCCAGCCGAAGTGGATGCACGGCAAGACTACGAGAAACCAGGCTCGCGTCTTGCCGTCCTCGGCCCGCGCGGATGCCAGCGTCGCCACGACGACGAACACGACGTAGATCGCCGGGACGATGAAGCCGAGGGTCGCCCAGGCCAGCCCCGTACCGACGCCCAACCCGATGAGGCCGAGGATCCCGGCGACGAAACCGAGCAGCACGCCCAGCACCATCACTGGCGGCACGAGGTAGCGCAACGAGTTGGCGAACGCGAACCGGCGTACCAGCTCGCCCCGCCAGATCCCCGTGGCCACGAACTGCCGGACGAGCGTGCGAAGGCTCGGGCGCGGCCGGTAGGTGACCGTCAGGGCCGGCGTGAACCAGACGACGCCGCCGGTTGCGCGCAGCCGCCGGTTGAGCTCCCAGTCCTGGCCGCGCTTGATGTTCTCGTCGAAGAGGCCGACCTCGACGAGGCGGTGGCGGAGGAAGACGCCCAGGTAGGCGGTCTCGGCAGGGCCCTCTTTGCCGCCGACGTGGTGCGGGGTGCCGCCCAGACCGACGCGGCTTCCGTAGGCGCGGGCGACCGCCTTCTCGAACGGGCTGCGGCCCTCGGCGTGCATGATGCCGCCCACGTTGTCGGCGCCGGATCGCTCGAGCGTCGCGACGGCGATCCTGGTGTACTCGGGCGGCAGGATCGAGTGCGCGTCGACGCGCACGGTCACCGGGTAGCGCGACGCCAGGATCGCGACGTTGAGACCCGCCGGGGTCGAGCCTTCGGGGTTCGGGATGCTGCGGATGCGGGCGTCGTCCGCGGCCATCTGCGCGACGACCTCGTTCGTTCCGTCGACGCTCGGCCCGAGCGCCAGGATCACTTCGAACGGGCCCTCGTAGTCTTGGGCGACGAGGCTCTCGACGGCCGCGCGGATCTCGGCGACCTCGTTGAGCACCGGCATCACGTAGGAGACGCCGCTGACGCCGCTGGGCGAATCGGCCTCGGGGCGGCGGTCTTCTGCGCTCATCTGATCCTGTGACGTCGGGTCGCACGGGGCCTTCTGCCTCGCGCTGAGATCCGCACGAGCTTACCAGGCGGCCTCAGCCCTTCTGGCTGCCCAGGGTGACCGCGACCGTCTTGGTACGGCCGTCTCGGATGTAGGTGACCGAGGCCGTCGCCCCGCCGGCGAGCGTGCGGATCTGCGCCTGCAGGTCGGTCGCGCCGGTGATCGGCACGCCGTCGACGGCTGTCACGACGTCGCCCGCGCGCAGCCCCGCCTTGGCCGCTGCGCCGCCCGCGGTGAGCGAGTTGATGACGGACCCGGTGTGGGTGGCCGACGTGTCGCTCGTGGCGTCGTCGATCGCGGCCCCGAGCACGCCGTGCGTGGCCGAGCCGGTCTTGATGATCGACTGCGACACCCGCTGGACGAGGTCGGACGGGATCGAGAAGCCCACGCCGATGCTGCCTGACGACTCACCCGAGCTCGCGATCGCGACGTTGACGCCGATGAGATCGCCCTTCGAGTCGAGCAGCGCTCCACCCGAGTTGCCAGGGTTGATCGACGCGTCAGTCTGGATGACCGGCAGCGCGATCGACGTCGTCGGCGTCGAGCTCGAGCCGGAGCCGGAGCCGGAGCCGCCGTCGAAGTTGAATTGCTGGCCGCCCGACGACCCCGAGCTGTCGCCGCCCTTGGGCGCCGCCGACGAGGCGACGGTGATGCTGCGGTTGAGCGTCGACACGATGCCGTCGGTGACGGTGTTGGACAGGCCGAGGGGTGCGCCGATGGCGACGGCGGTGTCGCCGACGTTGAGCTTGGACGAGTTCGCGAACGTCATCGGCTTGAGGCCCGAGGCGTCGATCTTGATCACGGCGAGGTCGACGACCGGGTCGGTGCCGATGATCTTCGCCGGGTAGATGCGCCCGCCGGACGTCGTGACGCTGACTTTCGCCGAGCCGCTGGCGCCGTCGAGGGTGACCACGTGGGTGTTCGTGACGATGTAGCCGTCGGTGGTCAGCACCACGCCCGAACCGGTGCCTGCCGAAGTGCCGGCCGAAGCGTTGATGGTCACGACCGACGGCGTCGCCTTGGCAGCGACCGCGGTGATGATCGTGGCGTCTTTGTAGTGGCCGATCTCGAGCGAGTTCGAGGCGCCGGTCGCCGTGTTCGACTGCCGCGAGGAGACGATCGCGTAGCCGCCGGTGGCGACCAGGGCACCGATCACCGCGGCGACGACGGCGACGCCGACGAACGCGCCGAGACCCACGCGGCGACGACGCGGCGCAGGAGTCGACCAGCCGGCGCCCTCGGGGTAGCCGTGCGCGTCGGCCTCGACCTGCTGCGCCGCGTCGGGCAGCTCGCCGCGGGCCGCGGCGGCCGACAGGTCGCCGTACGCGGCAGAGTTCTGGCCGGCGTAGGCCGCGTGGTCGAGCGATGCGGGCGCGCGGTGGCCGGCACCAGGATCGGGCAGCGGATCGCCTTGCGAGGCCGCTTCAGATCGCTCGTCGGCGAGACTCTGCGGCGGGGTGCCGGGCAGAGGCGGCACGCCGACTGGCGCCTGCCACTCCTCGGGCCGGGCGTCGCCAGCGGGCTGCTGCGCGTCGCTCGCGGGCTGCTGCGCGTCGCTCGCGGGCTGCTGCGCCTCGCTGCCAGGCTGTACGGGGCCCCCCTCGTGGTTCGAACCGGCGCCGGGAGGAGTGTCGCGTCCAGGGGTGTCAGTCATGGCCGTCATCCTAGGCGTCGGCCATCGGGAGAGGCCGAGAACGCGCAGTACGGTAGGTCGCGTGACTGCACTCGCCCCCTGGGAACGCGCCGCCCGCGGCGCCATGCTGCTCGGCTCCGACGGCCACCTCGCCCCGACGATCTTCGCCGAGATGTCGGCTCTCGCCCAGCGCAGCGGCTCGATCAACCTCGGGCAGGGCTTCCCCGACGAGGACGGACCTCGCGAGGTGCTCGACGCGGCGGTGAAGGCCATCCGCGACGGGGTCAACCAGTATCCGCCCGGGCGAGGCATGCCGATCCTGCTCGAGGCCGTGGCTCGCCACCAGAAGCGCTTCTACGGCATCGACCTCGACCCGGCGACCGAGGTGCTCGTCACCGCGGGCGCCACCGAGGCCCTCGCTGCGACGCTGCTGGCCCTCGTCGAGCCCGGCGACGAGGTGGTCACCCTCGAGCCGTTCTACGACTCGTACGGCGCCGTCATCGGCCTCGCCGACGGCGTCCACCGCACCGTTCCGCTGCGCGGCCCCGACTTCACCGTCGACCCCGACGAGCTGCGCCGAGCCGTCACCGACCGCACCCGCGTGATCCTGCTCAACGACCCGCACAACCCGACAGGCACCGTGCTCGACGCGGCGACGCGCGAGCTCGTCGTCGAGCTCGCCCACCGCCACGACGCGATCATCGTGTCGGACGAGGTCTACGAGCACCTGCTCTTCGATGGTCTGACGCACAGCCCGATCAGCACGCTGCCCGGCGCCCGCGAGCGCAGTGTCACGATCTCGTCGGGAGGTAAGACCTTCTCGACCACAGGATGGAAGATCGGCTGGCTCTCCGCCCCCGCGGCACTCGTGGACCAGATCCTGGCCGTGAAGCAGTTCCTCACCTACGTCAACGGAGCGCCGTTCCAGCCCGCGATCGCCGCCGGGCTCGACCTGCCCGACGGCTATTTCGCCGAGGCCGCCGCCGCCCTCGAGCACAAGCGCGACGTGCTGAGCGCAGGGCTCGTCGCCGCGGGGTTCTCCGTCTCGCGGCCGCACGGCTCGTACTTCGTGGTCGCCGACGCCGCCGGCCTCGGCTACTCCGACGCGGTCGACCTCTGCCGTCGCCTGCCCGAGCTCGCCGGCGTCGTCGGCGTGCCGATCAGCGCGTTCTGCCACGCCGACCTCGCCGCCGAGTACTCGTCGCTCGTCCGCTTCGCCTTCTGCAAGCGCATCGACGTGCTCGAGCGGGCGTCCACCCAGCTCACCGGTCTCCGCTCCCGCTAGAGGGCGTGCGTGCCGAAGCGGCGCAGGGCGAGCGCAGGATTCTGACGGCGAACGGCGTCGAGCCGGTCGCGTCGCACCTCGGCCACCGCGATGCCCTGCTCGTCACCGATCGCGGCGATCGTCACCCCCGACGGGTCGACGATGAGGCTGGTGCCGACGCCGACAGGCGGGTGTGGTCGGCGGCGGCCACGTAGATGGTGTTCTCGATGGCGCGGGCGGTGAGGAGGGTGCGCCAGTGGTGCTCTTTGAGCGGGCCGCGCACCCACTCGGCCGGCAGGAGGACGATCTCGGCGCCGGAGTCGACGAGGATCCTGGTGACCTCGGGGAAGCGCACGTCATAACAGGTCTGCATCCCGACCGTGAAGCCGTCGACGTCGAAGAGCTCGGGTTCGCCGATCGGCCCTTTCACGACCCAGTCCGACTCCGTCTGCCCGAACGCGTCGTACAGGTGCAGCTTGCGGTAGGTCGCGACGACGTCTCCGCTCGGCGCCACGGCGACCAGTGTGTTCGAGAAGCGATCGGTGCCCGTACTCTCGACCAGCCCCGCGACCACGAAGATGCCCAGCCGGGCGGCGAGCGAAGCGATGCCGCGAACGAATGCCCCGTCGAGCGGTTGTGCGGCGGCGACGAACGCCGCCCCCATCTCCGCTTCGAAGAACGACGAGTACTCCGGGAACACGACGACTCGCGCCCCGCGACCCACCGCGCTCTCCGCCATCTCCCCCATCGTGCCGAGGTTCGCCGCAGAGTCGGCCCCCGGCGCGAACTGCGCCACCGCGATGCTCAGGCCTTCGCTCATCCCCTCACCCTATCGACGCCCCGACGAGCGGAGCGGCGCCTCAACGCGCACCACGCGACAACCCGAATGACGAGCTGCCGCAGATCGTCAGGGCAGCCAGCCGGGTAGCGCGTTCTGGTGGGCCGGCGTGACGCGTGCCGAAGTCGGAAACGCGCCGAACGCTCAAGCCGTTGTCATCGCGGGCACAACCAGTCGATGGTGACGACAGCACGGAATCGCTCTTCAGAAAGGAGTGCCCCGAGGGTCTGCGAGCCTGTATTGCCCAGTGGTAGGTGGATCACGCCGACCGCCTCATTCATGGACCTCGATCCGCGACCTCGTCCGGAATTCTCGCGGAGTGACGTTCTTGACGTCTCGAAACCGACGATTGAAGTTGGAGAGGTTGGTGAAGCCGCACTCCACGGAGATGTCAGCGACGCTTCGGTCCGAATCGCGTAAGAGGCGGCAGGCGACGTTGACGCGGACCACGTTCAGATATGTGGTGATCGTGCTGCCGGTGCACTGCGAGAAGAGCCTGCTCGCAGAGCTCGGCGCGAGGTGGGCGGCGGCGGCGATCCTGTCGAGCGTCAGTTTCGATGCGTACTCTTCGTGCATCACGCTCACCATCGCCTCGATGCGACCAGCGGTAGCCCTGTTGAGCGCCGGTGTGCGCTGGTCCGTCGCGAGGTACGTCGGCTCTCGACGCGAGAGGTCGAGCAGCAGGCTCAGGAGCTCGAGGGTCTTCTCAGCCGGGGGAAGGCTCTCCAATCGACTCATCCGTGCGTCAGCGCAGGTGAATGAGAGCCCTCGGGAAGACGCGGTCAGGAGCCGCGACACGCTTTCGAACACGGGCGCATCGAAAAACGCCTCTCCGACGAAATCGCTGCGAAACTGCGCAACCACGGCGATGTGGAGATCCGAACCCGGCGTCGACACGTAGGTGTGTGGTACCTCCGGGCCGATGAGGGTGAGTTGCCCGGGGACGTAGTCGCCCACCGAGTCGCCAACGAGCCTCGTCCCGTGACCCGCGCGAATGTAGGTCAGTTCGAACTCCGGATGGAAGTGCCACACGGAGTGGAAGCCGGGTTCGGCGAGTGTGGCGATGTTCCAGGTGAGGGGAAACTTGGGCACGATGTGTTCGAAGGATGCAAGCACCTGACCGATCCCTTTCTGCGTTGGATAAATAGTATCGGAATACGGATTCACAGGCGTTGTCGGCACCACGTCGGCTAGGCGATTCTTGAGCCATGACCACAACACTCGACACGATGAAGGCCCGTTACACGGTGCCTTTCGAGACCATCAAGAAGTTCAACGAGGAGGGCTTCGTGAAGCTCTCCGAGGTCCTCGACCCCGAGGTCCTCCACGTCTACGAGCGGGAGATCACTTCGCAGGTGAAGGCGCTCAACACTCAGGACATCCCGCTCGAAGATCGCGACACGTACGGCAAGGCGTTCCTGCAGGTCTCGAACCTGTGGCAGCACAGCGACCTCGTGAAGGAGTTCGTCTTCTCGGAGCGTCTCGCGGCGATCGCCGCCGATCTGCTCGGAGTGCGTTCGGTGCGCCTCTACCACGACCAGGCTCTGTACAAGGAGCCCAACGGCGGCATCACCCCCTGGCACGCAGACCAGTACTACTGGCCGCTTTCCAGCGACCGCACCGTCACAGTGTGGGTTCCGCTGCAGGAGACGCCTATCGAGATGGGCCCACTCTCGTTCGCCAAGGGCAGCCAGAAGCACGAGTTCGGCCGCGACCTGCCGATCAGCGACGAGTCCGAGGCGAAGCTGAAGGTCGACTTGGCCGAGTCGAACTTCCCCCTCGTCCAGGAGCCCTTCACGCTCGGCGACGTCAGCTTCCACACCGGCTGGACGTTCCACCGCGCAGGCGCGAACGAATCCGACAAGCCTCGCGCCGTCATGACCATCATCTACATGGACGCCGACATCGAGGTCATCGAGCCGACCAACGAGTTCCACTCGCGAGAGGTCGACGCCTGGATGCCCGGCACCAAGGTCGGCGAAGTCCCCGCGTCGCCGCTCAATCCCGTGCTGTACTCCGCCAACTGATCCCATCCCCTGCGGCTCGGGGCGCCTCGGCGCCCCGAGCCGCTTTCTGTGCGCCGGCGCGCACTCGCAAAGGAGCGATACATGTCGATCGTCTGGAACGATCTCTGGCCAGCAGGATCCCGAAGTGCCGAGTGGTCGCACTCGGGGATCGCGGTCACCGACTCGGGAACCGTCGTCACCGCCGAACCCGGCGGCGGCGGGCTGGTACTTCTCGGCCCTGACGGCACCGAACCCGAGCACATCCCGCTGCCCCTTCTCGAAATCCACGGCATCCATTACTTCCGCGGCGTGTCGACCGAGTGGCTGTGGTTGGCGGATCCCGGCTTCAAGGCGCGTCCAGCGCTCGGCTACGACGTCGAAACCCGCCCTGGGGCCGTGGGCCGACTCGACCTCCGCAGTCGGCGGTTCGAGCCGGTCGAGCAACCCGCCATCGCCGACTATGCCGAGTCGCCGTGGCAGCCCACGTCCGTCGTCACCGAAGTCGATCCCGAACCAGGATCTCGCTCTCTCTACGTCGCCGACGGATACGGAGCGAGCCTGGTGCACCTCTGGCTCGGGGGACGCTACGCGACATCGCTCGACGGCACGGAGTCCGGTACTCGTTTTGCTTGTCCTCACGGCATAGTCATCGACTCCCGGGGCCACGTGCCGACTCTCGTCGTCGCCGATCGGGGCAATGCCCGGCTGGTTGTCTACTCGCTTCGAGGAGCCTTCATCCGGGAGATCCGCGATCCCCTCATGACGACGCCGAGCTCTCTCGCGCTCCGCGGGAACGACCTCCTCGTCACCGAGTTGGACGGCGCACTGCTTGCCGTCGACCGGGATGACACGGTTCGACCTCTCGTCGTGACCCGCAGCGGCACGGATCGCCCCGGCTGGCCGAACGCACAGCGAGCAGGTCGACTGGTCAGGCCGGACCTTGCGGCTCGCGGCTTGAACAGTCCCCACGGGATCGCCGTATCTCAAGACGGCCGCATCTTCCTGACCGAATGGGTCATCGGTGGGCGATTGCTGGAATTGACGCTCCCCTGAGCCTTCCGGTTGCGGACGAGTCGTGATCCTGCTCACGTGTCGGGCAGGATCACGAGTATCCGCTCAGCCCTTGAGGCCGCCCGTGACCGTCTGGACGAACTGTTTCTGGAAGATGGCGAAGACGATGATGACCGGAATGGCGGTGACCACCGAGCCGGCCATGATCGCGCCGTAGTTCGTCGTATATTGACCGACGAGATTCTGCAGACCGAGCGTCGCAGTGAACGATCCCGGGCTGTTCAACAGCGACGATGCGATGACATACTCCTGCCAGGTGATCACCAGGACGTAGATCGCCGCCGAGGTGATGGCCGGGGCGAGCAGCGGGAGCACGACGCGGCGGAAGGCACCGAAAGAGCTGCAGCCGTCGATCGCGGCGGCCTCGTCGAGTTCACGGGGGATCTCGTCGACGAAGCCCTTGAGCAGCAGCATGCAGACTGCCGTGTTGAGGCCGGCATAGGCGATGCCCAGCCCGACGACGCTGTTGAACAGGTGCAGCCCCGCCCACAGTTTGTAGAGCGGGACGACCATCGACACGGCCGGGATCACCTGGACAACCAGGATGAGCCTGAAGAGCAGCTTGCTGCCGGCGAACTCAAACCTCGAGAACGCGTAGGCGGCCACTGCGCTGACGCCGACGCTGAGGACGGCTGCTGTGACGCACGCGATCGCGCTGTTGATGAGGTCCTGCGGAAGACTCCCCTTCAGCACGGTGAGGTAGTTGGCGATGCCGAGGTGGCTCAGGTCGAACATCGATCCCGTCAGCACGTCGGTCTGCCGGAACGACGCCATGATGACCCACAGGAAAGGGACGGCTACGGCGGCGAAGATCACCAGGAGGACCAGGTTCGGTCCGGTGTTCGAGAGGGTGCGTCTGACGGCTTTCACTTGATGGCTCGATTTCTTTGCGCGATGAGCTGCACGATGACAGGCACGAGGACGAGAAGCAGGATGATGACCGACAGGGCCGACGCCTTCGCGAAGTCGAAGTCCGCGAACGCCGTGTTGTAGAGCCAGATCGGAAGGGTCTGGGTCGACCCGGATGGGCCTCCCCCGGTCATGAGGTAGATCCCGTCGAAGTAGTTGGACGTCGCGATGACCCCCAGGACGAGGCTCGTGACGATGATTGCTCGCATCTGCGGCAGGACGACGCGTGTCAGGGTCTGGAACGAGCCGGCGCCGTCGACTTTGGCAGCTTCCCGTGTCTCCGCGGGCACCGATTGCAGCCCCGCCAGCAGGAGGAGGAAGTAGAACGGAAATCCTTTCCAGGCGGCCGCGACGATCACGGCGATCATCGCGGTGTTGCTGTCGGCCAGCCACGCCTGTTGGGTGGGAAGCCCGATGCTCGTCAGGATCTTGTTGATGAGGCCGTTGTCGTTGTAGAAGACCACCCAGATATTGGCCGCAACGACGCCGGGAAGGACCCAGGGGATGATCAGGACAGGTCGGACGCGTCGCACGAACCAACTGCTGCGGTCGGCGGCGAGAGCCGACACGGCCCCGAAGAAGAACTGCAGAGCGGTGACACCCACCGTCCAGACGATCGTGAGCAGAACCGACGAGTAGAACGTCGGATCCCGGAGCAGCTGAACGTACTGGGCAAACCCTACGAAGGCGGTTCCGCCATTGTGGACCGTGGTGAAGCTCGCGATGATGTTCTGCAGGATGGGGTACCCCACCACGAAGATCAGCAAAGCGAACGCCGGAATGAGCCAGAAGTAGGGGGTGACCCGGATTTTGGAGGCGGACCGCCGGGGGATGGTCGTCCCGGACGTCCGCTTAATCGAGGTCGTTGTTTTTATGGATGTCATCACTCTGCCGCGCTGTTATTTGAGGGTTGCTTGGAAGGCAGTGTTGGCCTTTTGCAATCCATCTTTGACGGAGACGTTGCCCTGCAGAATCGACTGCATGGAGCTTGTCAGGAGGTTGCCCTGCGCGACGAGTTGGTCGCTGAGCGGGATGGGGTTGGAGGCGTTCTCGTTCAGGATGTTCCAGTAGATGTCGTACTGGGGAGCCTTGAGAGCCGTGGCCGCCGGGCGTCCGTTCTTCGTCGCCGGCATGAGGCCCGTGAACTTGACGATGTTCGCCGGCTTGTACATGTCGGTGACGAACGCCTTGATGACGGGGAATTTGCTGGACTTCACGTAGTTCGGGACGCCGAGTACCCACCCTCCGGTGCTGGAGTAGACCGTCTTCGCCTTGGGCAGGGTCTGGCCTAACTCGAACGTCGAGGTCGTCTTGCCGCCACCGGGGATGTCCCAGAAGCCGTCGAACTGCATGCCGACCGTTCCCGCGCCGAATCCTTCGACGCACGACGTCGATGCAGTCGAGACGATGTTGGCCTTGTCCCCCGTCGCGGCGAGGTCCTTGAAGAAGGTGATTCCGGCAACCGCCTCAGGGCTGTCCAGAGTCGCCTTCGTCTTGCTGGCGTTCATGAACGTGCCACCCGACTGGATGACGAACGGCCCCATGTTGGAGTTGATCGTGTAGGCCTCCTGGCCACCGACGTAGCAGAACCCTTGCGTGTTGTTGCCGAGGTCCTGGATCTTCTTGGCCGCTGCGAGGATCTCCGAGTAGCTGGCGGTCGCGCCGAAGTCGGCGACTCCGGCTTTCGCGAAGAGCTTCTTGTTGTACTGCAGCACCCGGGTGCCGGTGTCGATGGGCAACGACACCTGCTTGCCGTCGTAGGCCGCGGCCTCGGTCAGGCTCGGGTAGAAGTTGCTCTTGGCCAGGTTGCCTGAACTGCCGACGATCGGCGTGATGGGCTGGAGGTACCCCTTGCCGGCGAAGGTCGGCATGCTGGTTCCGTTGATCTGAGCCAGGTCGGGCCCTTGTCCGGCGCTGAACGCCTGGCCTTCGGCAGTGTCATAGCTGGCGAAGGGGATCTGGCGGACGGTCACTTTGTATTGCGGGTGGCTCTTGTTGAAGCTCGCGACGTAGGGTGCGATGCTCGCGGTTCCGGCCGGTACCCACAGGCTGAGGGTGTTGTCGGAGCTGGAACCGGACCCGCTCGATGAGCATGCTGCCAGTGGGATCACGAGCGCCAGCGCCGTGCCGACGGCCGCGAGGGTTCTGATTTTTCGCATAGTTCTCTTCCTTGAGTGCTTGTGACGAACAAATTGTGAGGTGATGGTGCAGATGGAGTGGTGCAGATGCGGGTGGAACGTTCTGGGACGCGCTGCGGAGTGTCAGCTCACGCGGTCACGAGTGTGGGGTTCTCGACGATGGCTCCATCTCGGAGCAACTGCTGCTGGAGGGCGGATACGTCGATGTCGCGGAGCGCCGAGCCGTTGCCGAGGGCCTGGGCTGCTGCGGTTCCGGCCGCCTGGCCCATCGCGAGGCACTGGGCGATCGAGCGGCAACTGGCGTGAGCTTCATGCGTGGCCGAGAGGCATCGGCCGGCCACGATGACGTTCTGAAGGCCGACGGGCAGCAGGACCCGGTAGGGGATGTCGTACGTGCCGGAGTCGGGATGTACTTCCAGACCGTGTCGGTTCCGCCCGAGTGGTCTTCGATGGGGGCTCCGCAACTCGCAATGGCGTCGTCGAAGCGCCGGGCCGACAGGACGTCATCGGCGGTGAGGCGGTAGTCGCCTTGAATCCGGCGACTCTCACGGATCCCGATCTGAAGCCCCAGGCCGACGAGTTCAGCGTGCTCATAGCCGGGGATCTCTGAGCGCAGGAACCGGACGTACTCCCTGACCTGGCGCCGCCCCTCGACCTCGGCGCGCGACAGCTCCCAGACATCGGTCGGATCGATTCCCTCGACGCGGGTCATGTTGGCCAGGGAGACGCCTGCGACCGGCGTGCGGTGGATGCTGCCCTCCTGGCGCGGCAGGTCGAATCGGCCAGCCGCGGCCGCCTCCGACATCCTGGCGAACAATTCCTCCTTGGGAAACGACCTGGACCGTTCCTCGTCGACATTGGCCAAGCGGAAAGTGGTCGTCAGAGCCTGGACCTGCTCTCCGGTCTCGGCGCCGTCGAATCCTGCACCGGCGAGAGATGAGACATCGGCGTCACCGGAGGCGTCCACGACGTAGCGGGCGGACACACGGGTGAGGCCGTTCTTTCCCGCCACCAGGACACCGGAGAGTGATCCTGCTTCGCTTCCGGGGATCACGTCGATGACGAGGGCGTGGAACAGGACGGACACACCCGCGTCGGTGACCAGCTGGTCCCAGACCCCGACGAGGACTTCGGGGCTGTAGGTGACCCCGCCGCCGGCACCGTACGTGTTGGGGCGGATGAAGGCGGCATCCCGCGCAGTCAGGCCAGCCACGACTTCGTCACCGATCCCACCGACGACCTTGCGGTTCTCACCGGGCGTGTAAAAGCCGTAGAAGGTGTCGAGGACGGCGGTCCCGGTGCCGCCGAGGCGCCCCGAGCGCTCGACGAGGAGAACTCGGGCGCCGGCGCGGCTCGCAGCGATCGCAGCCGTGCAGCCGGCGGAACCGCCTCCGACGACGAGAACGTCGACGGAGGCTGCCTCGGGCACGGAGGCGACCGACTCACCGAGGGTTGCGGCGATGGAGAAGGGTTTCGTTCTCATGAGGGCTGTCTTTCGAGAGTGAGGAATCGGGCCGGGGTATCGACGAGGAGGGCGTGGACGGCATCCGTGCCGACTCGTTTGGCAAGACGCGGGACGAATTGTCGGCCGAGGACGTCCATTCCGGGGCCGCCACCGTAGGCCTTGAGCATGCCGCGGCGCCCGACGTCGGTGCCGAGCATCAGGTTGCTGGCGTGACCGCGTTCGATCATCTCGGCGCAGAGGTCGAGGAGGACGGTCTCGGGGCGGTACTTGATGCGGCCGACCGTGTCGTAGACGAGAGTCGCCCCGCGATGGATCAGTTCCTCGTGCGCGTCGGGGTCGGGATTCCGGTCGAGGTGAGCGAGGACGACCCGATGAAGGGGAAGCCCCCCTTTTTCGATCGTGTCGAGAATCTCGTGTCCGGCGGTGCCGACCTCGGTGTGGACGGCCAACGGGACACCGCCTGCCTCCGCCGCCTCCACACAGACCTCGAGTCGGAGGCGTTCGGACGGGCTGATCCGCTGATAGGAGGCTCCTGCCTTGATGATGCCGGCTCGGGCCGTGCTCGCCTCACGGAAGGGAAGAGCCCAATCGGTCGCGTCGATGCCGGCCTCCAGGTCGGAGATGACCGCCTGAAGCAGCTGTGTTCGGCTCGCGCGCTGGACCCAGTGGTCCGAGCGATAGTGCGCGTCTCGGTGGTAGCCGGTCGCTGCTACGACGAGCACGCCCGATTCGGCGGAGATCCGAGCGAGGTCGGCGGGACGACGTCCCAGGCCGATCGTGGTCAGGTCGACGAGGGTGTCGATGCCGGCTGCCTTCACGAAGCCGAGTTCGGACTGGGCCTTGTCGGCGTCTTGGAAGTCTTCGCCGGCTAGTGCAGGAGAGGCGAGGAACACATGCTCGTGCGCATCGACGCGGCCGAGCGAGCTGGCATCGACGTCGCCGGTGATGGTGCGGACGAGGTTCGGTGCGCTCATCGGAGGGTCCACCCTCCGTCGGCCGGGATGACGGCGCCGCTGAGGTCAAGGGCTTCGTCAGAGAGCGTCCAGCAGACGACCTTGGCCACGGAATCCGCTGCCTGCGCGCCGCCGCTGACGGGCTGGAGGTGGCGAAGCTGTTCGCTGACCTCGGGCGATTCGACGGCGCGGCGTGCCATGGGGGTGTCCACCACGCCCGGAGAGACGAGGTTGACGCGAACGCCGAATCGACGACCGACGAATGCCGACGAGCGGACGAGTGGCACGAGCGCACCCTTGGCGCTGGCGTAGGCGACGGTCAGGAAGTCGTCGTCGAGCGTGTGCGCGAGTGCAGAACCGACCACGGTGACGGCGCCGCCTCCGGTGGAGCCGAGAACAGGAATCGCCGCGCGCAGGAGACGGAACACCGATTCGTGATTCACGCGATGGACCTCGGCCCAGGCCTCGTCGGTGCACTCCGTCACTGGCCCGTCACCGAGTCGGCGCCCACTCATTCCGATGGCGTGGACGACCCCCGTCACGCCACCTAGTATTTCGGTGGCATGAGCGACTGCTGCCTCGGCGCCGCCCGGCAGGGTGACGTCGAAAGTGTCGCGATCCACACCGAGCGTCGGGATGCCTCGCCGTGCGAGTTCGTCGATGACGGCTCCGCCGATACCACCGGACGAACCCGCCACGAGCACGCCGGTCATGGGACCAGCCTCCGGGTGCGCAAGACGGCTGCGGAGCGCTCGGCCTGGTCGAGATACGCGTCCTCGAAAAGCTCTCGAGAGCGGTCCTGACCCACCACGGCTGCGCTCGTGAGAACGGACGGCAATTCACCGCGAGCACTCAGAAGCTTCGCCGTCTCAACCTTCAGAGTGTTCACGATCGCCGTGCCGGCGAGGGTCGTGCTGGGCCCGACCGGGGTGTCGTGCCCCTCGAGAGCGCAGACGGAGTCACCGACCGGCGTGCAGAGATCGATGACGAGGTCGACGACATCCGCCAGCTTCTTCCCAGAGCTGTGCCGAGGAGCGCTGGCGGCGTACTCCGCGAGCGAGGTGACCCCGACGACGGGCAGCCCTGCGGCTCGTGCGATCATCGCCAGTTCGATGGCGACCGCGTTCTGGCCGCTTGCGCTGAAAAGGATCATGCTCTGTGGAGGCGCGATTTCGAAGTTCGCGAGAATTTCAGCAGCGAGGCCCTCGACGCGTTCGAGGAACATGGCCTGGCGTTGGCCATTGTTCCCGACGACCTGGGTGTGGAACGTCGTCGACAGCTCGACCAGCGGGTAGAACCCCGGGAACGATCCGTAGCGCGGAAAAAGCTCTTCGACGGCCATCCGCGAGTGGCCCGTTCCTGACGCGAACATCACGGATCCAGACCCGATCGACTCCGCGGCGATCGCCGCTGCGGTCTCGATCGCCGGCATCTGCGTGTTCTCGATGGCGTCGAGGATCTCGTGGGCATTCGTCATCCAGCTCATACCAGGTGCTCCAATGTCGTGTGTGCCGCCGGTTCCGAAGACAGCGGTCGATGTCGTGCGGTGATTCGAGCCGCGACCGCGGCTCCGAGGGCTCCTGCGCGGGGGCCGAGCTGCGCCAGGCGCACCTCGACCGGCCCGAGAAGGCCGAGTCTCTCGGCCAGCCGTTCGCGGCTGCGGTTCAGATAGCCGGGGAGTTCGTGCGCGACGGCGCCTCCGACAACGACCAACCGCGCGCCAGTGAGGGCACACGAGGTGGCGATCCCGATGGCGAACGCGTCATAGGCCTCGTCCAGGACGTCGGCGGCGACGGAATCCGATTCGGCCAGTCGACCCAGCGCGGCAAGCGTAACGACGCCGAGTTCCAGCGCGACACCTCGAGCTTTCGCGCGGGAGAGCACGGCGGCGCCCCCGGCATAGGCCTCGACGCAGCCGAGGCTTCCGCACCCGCACAGGTCGCCATCGATGACGACGGTGGTGTGGCCGACCTCACCGAACCCGTCCCGACGCGTGGTGACGACCGTGCCCCGAGCCGCCAGGGCCCCTCCGACGCCTGTTCCGATCGTGGCGAAGACGACGTCGTCGCTGCCGTGAGCCGACCCGAATTCGATCTCCGCCAGCGCAAACGCTCGAGCGTCGTTGAGCAGGACAGGGTCGAACCCGGTCCGCGCCACGATCGTGTCGGCCAGCGGGAAGCCCGGCCACTCGCCCGGAACGTTGGGCAGCAGTGTGATGGAATCCCGGTCCTCACTCAGATGACCGGGGACCGCGATCCCGACACCCGCGAGGTGAACGCCCGCGGACAGTCTCGCGAGAACGACGTCCGCGAGAGCCTCGGTGACGTCGGCCTGCCCGGTCATCGGCGTTGGTCGGCGGCCTGACGCGAGTGTGTCCCCGTCCGCGCCCAGCTGTACCCATTTGATGTAGGTGCCGCCGAGGTCGATGCCCAGCCAGCATTCGGATCCGGTCATCGGTCGACGGACGCGACGGTACGAGGATCTACGGTCGAGTGGTCTCGGGCAGACTGAAGAGCCGCGTAGCAGAGCTGCAGGCCCGGAAGAGCCGTGGCGGCGGCGTTGGAGGGTGCGCGGCCCTCCTCGAGTGCGCGGAGGAGTTCGGCCATGCTGCCGTGCATGCCGTTGCCGAACCACGAACCCTCGAGCGTGACGGTCTCCGATCCTGCATCGGTCGTCACCGTCACCGCGTCGCCACCGAGATACCCACCGGAGTGCGTGATCACACCGCGGGTTCCTTCGACGCGGTAGCCGGCCTCTTCGGCGTAGTGGCTGCTGCCCCGGAAGCGCAGGGACGCCTGCGCCTCGTCGAACTGGATGAGTGCTTCGGCATTCGTCGGCACCGGGATCTTCGCGTTCGACGACGTCGTCACGCGGGCGATGACCTCGGTCGCCTGTTCGTCGACGAAGATCCGCGACACCAGGTCGAACCAGTGGATCCCGAAGTCGAACAGGATGAGGTCGTGCATGTTCGAGAAGATCTCGTTGCCGCCGACGACCTCGTCGTGGGGCCAGTGCACCCAGAAGTCAGCCGTCAGGACATCACCGATGAGGCCCGATCGAATCGCAGCAAGCAGGTAGGAGAAGTGAGGCGCCCAGCGTCCGTTCTGGTTCGCGGCCAGGACCAGGTCGTGCGTCGCGGCGTAGGCGATCAGATCGCGGCCTTCGTCGATGTCGCGGACGAACGGTTTCTGGCTGAGAACGCTCTTGCCGGCGTCGAGTGCGTCGCGGACCAGGCGCGGCCGGACGTCGACGTGGGTGGCGATGTCGACCACGTCGATGTCGTCGCGAGCGAGCATCCGGCGGTGGTCGGTGTAGATGTCCGCGTCTGCAAAGAACTGCTGCTGGCGTTCGACGGCCCGTGCCTCGACAAGGTCGCACAGGGCAACGACGTGGTAGCCGGCCGCTTGGTAGGCGGCGAGGTGCCATTCGCTGATGCCTCCGCAGCCGATCACGGCGATGCGTGCGGACTTCGATGCCGGGTCGACGGGGAGGTAGTCGACGGTGGACGGGGTGGTCGTAGTCGTGGTCATGGTTCAGTGTCCGATCGTGACAGAGCTGGCGAGTTCGGTGAGGCGGCCCGTTGCTGCGGCGGTCGCCGCGGCGTCGACGATCAGCTGCCCCCGGCGAGAGGTCTCGTCGCTGGTCGGGCCGGTAGGCACGTCGCCGGTGCTCAGGGCGTGGATGACGTGGCTGACCGCACTGGTCTGCTCGGGACGAGGCACGTCGACCGGAATCAGGACGGCCCCCGGATGTTTGGTTGTCTGGACGGCGACAGACGGCGCGAAGTCACGACTCGTGATCGTGCCTCCGGTGCCGACGACGACAAACCCGCAGGCCGGCGCCGGCTGGTGCTGCCACGGGTTGCTGAAGGTGCCCCACTTCGTCTGGAAGGTGGAGAGACCGCTCGCATAAGAAGCGGTGACGACCGATTGCTCGTCGACGTCCAGCCCGTCGGAACCCCACGTGTGGGCGGTCACCATCGTCGGCAACTCACCGTCGCGGAACCAGGTGGCGATGGTGGCCCCGTAGCCGAGATAGTCGAGAAGCGAACCTCCCCCGAACTCTGGCGAGTACCACCACGAAGCCTGCTTGGCTTCGAGGTCGGGGTCGACCCGGTCCTCCTTGTCGTGAACATGGGTCAGCGGTCCGCGGTTGCCGTCGTAGTAGTGGACCTCGGTGACCGCACCGATCGTTCCCTCCGCGATGAGCCGCTTCGTCGTCAGGTGAGCCGGGTACCAGGCCAGAGGCCAGTTGACGGCGAGAATCGTTCCCGCGGCCCGTGCCGCCTCGATCATGCGGTCCGCCTCGGCGATATTCAGGGCGAAAGGCTTTTCGAGGATGATGTGGAGGCCCATCGGCGCTAGTCGCTCGACGAGCGCCACGTGATCGCCCGTCGTCGAGCACACGACGACGATCTCGGGCTTGGCTGTGGCGACGAGGTCGTCCAGAGAGTCGTAGCGGACGGAGGCGGGTACGCCGAGGTCGTCGGAGATGCTGTCTCGGCGCTCGGAGTCGGAATCCCAGACCCCCACCAGATCGGCGGCGTCGTGGCCGAGGATGAGCCGGATCTGGTCTCCGGAGTGCATGTGGGCGAACCCCACGACAGCGATCCGGGCTGCGGCGCGTTCTGGCAAGGTGACTCCTTCGTCAAGAAACTTTCAGTCTGCTCACATGAGCCTCGGAATAACGCTCATCTGATTTCGGAGACTATGGCACGGTCATTTTTGGACCGTCAAGCGAGGTCGAGCCCGATGTCGGGATTCGTTCGAATCAGGGCAAAAAACCATTGATCCGCCGCAATTTCGTACCAGTTGTGAGGCGGGCGGCAAGATGTCGGTACCCCCGGTCAGTTTTTGTTGCAGCTTGATCAGATGAGCGTTACTTTGATGCTCATTCGATGGGTGGAGTGAACAATGCAACTTTCTGATTCGACTCCCGAGCTGCCGAGCGACTTCGACGAAGAACTCGCAGCGACGGTCAGTCGACTTTTCTGGCTCGACGATCAGTCCAAGATCGAGATCGCGGACCAGTTGAAGCTCTCGCGTTTCAAGGTCGCGCGAATACTCGAGGACGCTCGGCGCTACGGAATCGCGCGGATCGAGATCGTCGAACCAACCCAAAGGATCGAGCGACTAGCCGAGCAGGTTCGCACGACCTACGGCCTCAGAGACGTTCGGATCTCGACGCTCCCGATGGGATCGCCTGGCGGGCTCGCAGGCCTCGGCGCTACCGCCGCCGCCTACCTCGACGAGCACGTCGCCCCTGGCATGACGGTCGGCGTCGGATGGGGATCCACCCTCGCAGAAGTCGTCGGGCACCTCTCACCGAGCGGCCCAGCCGACGTCCTCCAACTCGCCGGGGGATTCGCGAGCTCCGACAGCGACTTCAACGGTGCGCACCTCGTCCTGCAGGCAGCCTCAGCCCTGCAGGGCGAGCCGTACCTTCTGCACGCCCCCGCACTGGTGTCGAACGCATCGGCACGCAACGTCCTGCGCGGTGATGAGACGATCGCGCGAACGGCGGCGCGCTACGCGGATCTCGACATCATCGTCACCGGCGTCGGAGTCCGCCGCGCCGACATGAAGTCGGCCCTGTACCGCGGCAACGTCTTGAGCACCTCCGTGCATGCTGAGCTGAAACGGCGACATGTCGTCGGCGACGCATGCTGCCATTTCATTGACAGCGACGGCCGAATCATCGAGGCGCTGGCCGAGAGAGTCACGGGGGTGTCGATCGACGAGATCCGAGCGACGCCGATTCGGATGGCCGTCGCCGGCGGAGGGGAAAAGGAAGGGCCCATCAGAGCCGCGCTTCGAAGTGGTCTTCCCAATGTCCTGGTGACCGACATCGCCACCGCGAGGGCTCTCTCCGAGTCGAGCACGCGTCCTGACAGTCACGACAGAGAGAAGAGCGCATGAAATTCGGTCGTTCCACGCAGAGAATCCTCGACATCTCGGGCGTCGTTCCGGTGGTCGTCATCGATGACGTCGGCTTGGCGCGCGACCTGGCCTTCGCCCTCCGAGAAGGCGGTATCCCTCGAGCCGAGGTCACACTCCGCACCCCCGAAGGCCTGGGGGCGATCGCTGCGATGTCGGACGTGCCCGATTTCTCCGTCGGCGCCGGGACCGTGCTGTCGGAGGGTGATGTGGCACGATGCGTCGATGCCGGTGCCCGGTTCATCGTCAGTCCCGGATTGGATCACGATGTCGTTCGCCGTGCGCAGGATCTCGACGTCACAGTTCTGCCCGGAATCGCGACGGCGACCGAAATTCAGGCCGCAGTCGCTCTAGGGCTGACGGCTGTCAAGTTCTTTCCGGCCGAACGACTCGGGGGCTTGGCGATGATCGAAGCCTTGAGTGGTCCGTTTCCGTCGCTGCGTTTCATGCCGAGTGGCGGCATCACAGCCGCCAACGCCGCCACGTACTTGGCGCACCCCGCCGTGTTCGCCGTGGGCGGTAGCTGGATGGTCCCTCGCAACGCCCTCCGGAAACGGGATTTCGAGACCGTCTCTCGCCTCAGCGGCTTCAGACAGACGTCGTAGGGATGACGCCACCGCCGGCAGGAAGGCAGGATCCAGTTGGCGACTCCAAGATCAGCCGCCGAAAGGAGCTTCGTTGATCACACCATCGTCCCGCCGTCAGGAATAGGCGAAACGTCGATTGCCGCCCGCCGTGAAGCCGGCGGACGAGAGCCCTGACACAGTTCCGTTCGGTGCATCTCGTGCATGCGGAGGCGGGGATGACCGGCAGTTGCGAGTCGGCGCATCCGGCGACGTGTAGGTCGCGCGTTGCAGGATCGCGATCGAACGAGATCGGGATTCGCACCGTCGGAACCGTGGTGATGAGCTTCGGTGCGCCGTCGTCGGTGACCCACAGCTCAGCGATCTTGCTCGTGTTCGACAGCCGGGAGCGCGGCGACGATCTTCAGGGTGGACGCGTCGTAGGCGAAGAGAGGGTTTACGGCGACGTCGTGTCGCCCACCTCGACGGCCTCATGAGGTTGTGTACTGGCCGATTCGGATTCGACGACATCGAGCGACGGCAGCGCCAAGACCGTGTGCACCCCGCCGAGGCGCGCCAGCGCCAATGGCCCCCGCGCGACAGATGCGCCGGGAGCAACCGAGGCCTCACGGCTGTCGCCGGACGCCGCTGGCAGGCGGCCAAAAGGCATGCGACAAATGCAAAAGGCCTGTCCGTTGAAGGACAGGCCTGATGCATTTTGTTGCGGGGGCAGGATTTGAACCTACGACCTCTGGGTTATGAGCCCAGCGAGCTACCGAACTGCTCCACCCCGCGGCACAAGAAATGACTCTATCACGGGGATTGGCGCCGGTCTAATCGAGGCGACTCGACCGGCGCCGCAGGGTGTTTCTAGCCCTGGCCCTCGGCCTTCAGAGCGGCGTTGATCGCGTTCTGCAGGTCGGTGTCGGCTTGGGCTGCGGCGACGAGGTCGTTCTTCGCGTAGGCCGCCTGGCGGGCTGCGAGGGCCGTCTTGGCGTCGGCGAGGGCCGTCTTGAGGGCGGCGTTGTCGACGGTCGAACCCGTGCCGGTCGACGAACCCGTGCCGGTGCTGCTGCCGGTGCCCGTCGATCCTGCGCCCGTCGACGAGCCCGTGCCCGTCGACGAGCCGGTGCCGGTCGACGAGCCCGTGCCGAGGTTGGAGTCGCCGGTCTGCGCCCCCGAGTCGCCGCCGAAGAGGTCGTCGAGCGCACCCTTCAGCGTGTCTTCGAAGGCGATCTTGTCGCCGAACGACACGAGCACCTTCTGCAGGATCGGGTACGACGTGTTCGACGTCGACTGGATGTAGACGGGCTGCACGTAGAGGAACCCGCCGCCGACGGGCAGCGTCAGCAGGTTGCCGCGCTTCACCTGCGTGTCGCCCTTGCCCAGGATGTTGAGCAGGTTGGCGACCGCCGAGTCGGAGTTGAAGTTCGCCTGCACCTGGCCGGGGCCGGGCACGTTGTCCGTCTTGGGCAGGGTGAGCAGAGTGAGCTTGCCGTAGCTGCTCGAGATCTTGCCCTTGGTGTCGCCGGCGTCGGAGTCGGCCGAGAGATAGCCGGTGAGCACGCTCCGCTGGTTCGACTCGGTCTGCTGCTCGGGTATGTAGGTCGAGTACAGCTGGAACGCCGCGTTCTGGCCGGGCAATTTCATCGTGAGGTAGTACGGCGCCTGCAGGGTGTTGTCGCCGGTCGACTTCGTGGGGTCGTTCGGCGGGGTCCACGCGTCATCGCCGTTGTAGAACGAACCCGGGTCGGTGACGTGATAGGTGCCCAGGATCTCGCGCTGGATCTTGAACAGGTCTTCGGGGTACCGCACGTGGCTGAGCAGCGTACCGCTCATGTCGGCCATCGGTTTGACCGTCGACGGGAAGATCTTCTCCCACGTCTTCAGCAGCGGATCCTTCGAGTCCCAGGCGTAGAGAGTCACCTTGCCCGAATAGGCGTCGACGGTGGCCTTCACCGAGTTGCGGATGTAGTTGACCTCGTCGGTGGGGAAGGTCGGCGTCGTGTCGGACGAGTCGCTCGTCGCGTCGGAGAGGCTGCGCTGGGCCGAGTACGGGTAGTCGTCGGTGGTGGTGTAGCCGTCGACGATCCAGACCACGTGCCCGTTGACGATCGCGGGGTAGGGGTCTTTGTCGAGCGTGAGGTAGGGCGCGACCTTCTGCACGCGGGTGCGCGGGTCGCGGTCGTAGAGGATCTGCGACTTCTTGTTGACCGCGTCGGAGAGGAAGATCTGCTCGGACTGGAACTTGATCGCGTAGATCAGCTTCGTGAACGCGTTGTCGAGCTTCGGCCCGCCGTTGCCGCTGTACGTGGTGGTGGCGTTGTTGCCGTTGTCGTCGTTGCCGGACGGGTAGTCGAGCTCGACGTGGTTGAGGCCACTGCCGCCGACGATGGAGTATTGCGGGCTGTCCTCGCCGAAGTAGATGCGCGGCTGGATCGTCTTGGCCGTGCCCAGCAGGCCCTTCTGCGGGATGCCCGACTCGAGGAAGACCGGCTGGCCGTCGGCCGATCGCTGGTTGCCGTAGGCCGCGACGACGCCGTAGCCGTGCGTGTAGACGAACGTGGAGTTGTACGGCGTGTTGGAGGTGCCGAGGCTCGACTGGTCGAGCTCGCGCACCGCGATCACGACGTCCTGCACCTTGCCGTCGATCTTGTAGCGGTCGACGTCGAGGGTGGAGGGGAACTGGTAGTACTGCTTGTACTGCTGCAGCTGGGCGAACGCGTCGGTGACGAGGGCCGGGTCGATGATGCGGATGTTCTCGGTGGTCGTCGCGTCGTTCGCGAGCGCACCCTTGGTCGCGGTCGACTTGGCGTCGTAGTTCGTCTCTTTGACGCTCGCGACCCCGTACGCCTGTCTGGTCGCGTTGATGTTCCGTTGGATGTAACTCGACTCGACGCTCTTGACCGACGGGTCGACGGTGAAGCGCTGCACGATCCACGGGTACACCGCACCGATCAGCAGGCTGATGATGAGCAGCAGCGCCGTGCCGATGAGCGGCAGGCGCCAGCGGCCGACGACGGCCGTGACGATGAACAGGATGGCGACGACGGCGGCCGCGTAGGCGAGGATCTGCTTGGCGGGGATCCCGGCCACGACGTCGGTGTAGGTGGCGCCGACGAGCAGCTTGTTGTTGCCGTCGACCAGGGTCGCGTACTGGTCGAACCAGAGGCTCACCGCCTGCAGCGCGAGGTAGAGGGCGGCGGTGGAGGCGATCTGGATGCGCGCCACGCGGCTGATCCTGATCTCGCGGCCCGAGAAGCGCAGAGCGCCGTAGAGGTAGCTCGTGGCGAGCGCAGCGATCGCCGAGAGCAGGACGACGGCCGACGCGAAGGCGAGGAGGCCCTGGTAGAAGGGCAGCGAGTAGACGTAGAACCCGATGTCGAGGTGGAACTGCGGGTCTTTCGTGCCGAACGGCGTGCGATTGAAGTACTGCAGGATGACCGACCAGCGGCTCGACGCGGCGATGCCGCCGAAGAGACCCAGGATCGCCGGCAGGCCGACCATCACGGTGCGCCGCAGGGGCTCGATCACCTGCTGGTAGCGGTCGAGCTGCGAGTTGAGCTTGGCGTAGACGGGCCGGAAGCGGAAGGCCACGTCGATGCTGATGTAGACCGGCACGGCCATGGCCAGGAACCCGATGAAGAACAGCGAGACACCGGTGATCCACTGCGTCATGATCACGCGCGTGAAGCCGAGCTGCTGATACCAGAGGTAGTCGGTGGCGAGGCTCGCGAAGATGAAGAACAGGATCACGAGCACCGCGAGGATGCCGATGGTGACCAGGATCGGGACGCGAGGGGAACGCCGGCCCGAGCGGATCGGCCCGGAGGCCCCGCCGGTCGACGCGGATGCGGAGGAAGTCAAGAGGCTGCTCCTGGCTGGTGGAGAGGTGGAACCGCCATCCTATGTGCCCAACCTGCGGCGAAAGTCGTCAGTCGACGGGGCAGGTGGGAAGCTGTGAAACGCCTTTGCCGCTGGTGACAGTGTCGAGGATCTTCACCGACTGGTCGAGCGAGGTCGTCGCGTACACCCGCAGCCCGGACGGGATGTGCCCGGTGACCTCGTTGCAGTTGCTCTTCGGGGCGAGGAAGACGGTGGCCCCGGCCTCGCGAGCGCCGTACATCTTCTGGCGGATGCCGCCGATCGCGCCGACAACGCCGCTCGCGGTGATCGTGCCGGTGCCGGCGACCTTCTTGCCGCCGTTCAGGGCGCCCGGCGTGGTCTTGTCGATGACCCCGAGGGCGAACATCATGCCGGCGCTCGGGCCGCCGACGTCGGCGAGCTTCAGCGTGACGGTGAACGGGAAGTCGTATTTGACGCTGGCCGCGATGCCGAGCAGGTACGTGCCCTGCACCTCTTGAGGCGTGATCGTGACCGTCTTGGTGGCACTGCCACCGTCGCTGACCGTGAGTCGTGCGGGGGCGGCGCCATTCTTGGCGATGACCGCCCGCAGGGTGTCGACGTCGCTGTTGGTCGACAGCGTCGTGCCGTCGATCGCAGTGATGACGTCGCCCTTTTCGAGCTTGCCGTCGGCCGGGCTGCCCTTCTCGACCGTGCTGACGGTGACGGCCGTGCCGACCTTGTAGCCCTCGTGCGCGAGAGCCGCAGTGACAGCCGACTTCTGGCTCTGCTCCATGTCGACGGTGTTCTGCTCGTCGACCTGCTTGTTCGAGATGCCGGTCGGGTAGATCTCGTCGATCGGGATCACCGCGCGGCTGGGGTCGAACCACGCGCGGACGAGCTCGGCCCAGTTCGGGCGCTGCGTCTGGTCGCCGACGACGCTCACGGTGAGCAGGTCGAGGCTGCCGGACGTGGCGTAAGTCTGGTGGCCGTCGACGGTGATGAGCGGGGTCGCCTTGCCGTCGTACGGGTTCGTGCCGAGGGTGTTGAAGACCGGTCCGGGCTGCTCGATCAGGTAGGGAGCTGGCAGGAGCGACAGGACGATGCCGATGATCACGGCCGCGCCGAGGAAGGCGAGTCCGATCCAGCCCCGGCGGCGGCGGGGTGCGGGGCGGGGGGTGTCAGGGGCGGCGAAGTAGGCCACAGAGGTCGGTCCTTTCGGCTGGGCGCTGGGGGGCCCTGCGGGAGTGTTCGCCGTAGGCGCAGTGTCGGCCCTGCGAGAAGCGGTCGAAACCCAGACTGTTCGAGTGGCCACCGGCTAGCGTAGTTGCCATGTCTGAAGATGCGCAGCCGGGGTCCGAAGACGAGTTCCGCGACATGCTGCGGCAATTCTTGTCCGGCGATTCCGAGATCGATCCGTCCAAGCTGGTCGGCGCCGCCGGCCTGCCCAACGACCCCGCGTTCGTCGCGCGGCTCATGAGCCAGCTGCAGTCGGCCGTCAACCGCTCAGGCGACGGCATCGACTGGTCGCTCGCCAGCGACCAGGCCACCGCCATCGGCAACTCGTCCGCCGTCGTGACGCCTCCCGCCGAGGTGAGCGCCCTCGAGCAGGCCTTCCACGTCGCCGCCCTCTGGCTCGACGAGGTCACCTACGTCGCCGAGCTCACGGTCGAGCCCCGGCTGATGACCCGCGCCGAGTGGGCGCGCGCGTCGATGCCGGTCTGGAGCCAGCTGGCCGAGCCGGTCGCCGACTCCATCGCCGACTCGCTCACCCGCGTTCTCAGCGAGCAGGCGCCCGAAGAGATGCGAGACATGCTCGCCTCGGCCAGCCAGGTCATGCGCAACGTCGGCGGCGCCCTGTTCGCCATGCAGCTCGGCCAGGTCGTCGGGCAGCTCTCGACCGAGGTCGTCTCCGGCGGCGACGTCGGCATCCCCCTGCTCGACGACCAGCAGGCGGCCCTCCTCCCCCAGAACGTCGCAGCCTTCGGAGAGGGCCTCGACGTCGACGTCGACCAGGTGCGCCTCTATCTCGCCGTCCGCGAGCTGGCTCACGCCCGCCTCTTCCGCCACGCACGCTGGCTGCGCCTCCACCTCATCTCGTCCATCCGCGAGTTCGCGCAAGGCATCACCATCGACACGAGCCGCCTCGAAGAGCTCGCCGCCGACTTCGACCCCGCCAACCCCGAGCAGCTCCAGGAGGCGATGGCGTCCGGCGCCCTCATCCCACCGAAGACCGACGAGCAGCTCGCCGCCCTGGCCCGCCTCGAGACCACGCTCGCCCTCATCGAGGGCTGGGTCGACGTCGTGACCGCCAAGGCCACCGAGCGACTGCCCAAATCCGCGTCGATCGCCGAGATGGTGCGTCGCCGCCGGGCCGCCGGCGGCCCCGCCGAGTCGGCGTTCGCCACCCTAGTCGGGCTCGAGCTTCGCCCCCGCCGCCTTCGCGAAGCCGCCGCCATGTGGCAGGCCGTGTCGGAGGCCACCGGGGCCGAGACGCGCGACTCCCTCTGGGCGCACCCCGACATCGTGCCGACGAGCGA
This sequence comes from Frondihabitans sp. PAMC 28766, assembly GCF_001577365.1. Lineage (NCBI taxonomy): Bacteria > Bacillati > Actinomycetota > Actinomycetes > Micrococcales > Microbacteriaceae > Frondihabitans > Frondihabitans sp. PAMC 28766. The sequence goes on along the minus strand of NZ_CP014513.1, from coordinate 1,892,603 downwards.
CGACATCGACGACCCGCAGGGCCTCATCGCCCGCCTGACGTCGACCGAACCCGCCCTCGACGACGTCGACCGCGCCATCGAAGACCTCCTCAACGACACCGGCGAAGACCGGCCGCGCGAGGGTGACGACGGGTCGGCCTCCGAGCCCGAGAAGTAGAGAGGCGGTCGGGCACCCACCGCCTGTGGAGAGCACAGTGCCGGTGAAGAGCACGGTGCCAGTGGAGAGCACGGTGCCTGTGAGCACGGTGCCTGTGGAGAACGCAGCGCACCGCTGACCGTTTTCGGCCATCCTCGTGGCCATGGACATCCGCTTCGACCCCGCCCTGCCCATCGTCTGGCGCGACCCGCACACCCTCCAGATCGGCATCGACCGCCCTGCGGTGGTGTTGAGCGGGCTCACCGCCCGGCACGAGCGGGTCGTCGCCGCGATCGCCGCCGGCGAGGGCTCGTCGGGGCTCGGCCACCTCGTGCAGCGCACCGGCGGCCAGGATCGCGACGTGGGGGCGCTGGTCGAGCGCCTCGCCCCGGCTCTCGCCCGCGACGCCACCGAGGCCGACGCCCGTCGTGACGTGCCCGTCGTGGAGGTCGCCGGATCCTGCGGCCTCGCCTCGGAGATCGCCGAACTGCTCGCGTCCGAGGGCGTCGCCGTGCTGCGTGTCGACTCCGAAACCGCAGGCCTGCGTGACGACGTCGCCCTGGGGGTCGCCGTGTCGCGTTTCGTGCACGACCCCGGCGTCTCGGCCGCGTGGATGCGCCGCGACCTACCGCACCTGGCGGTGGTCGCCGGCGACCGCGGCACCCGCATCGGCCCGTTCGTCGTGCCCGGCGAGACCGCGTGCGCGCACTGCCTCGACCTGCACCGGTCGGACGTCGACCCGGCGTGGGGCGTGATCGCGGGCCAGCTGTGGCGGCGGGCGCCGGCCGCCATGCCTCGCGTGGGGCTTCGGGAGGGGGCGGTGCGTGCCGTCCGCAGGATCCTGAGGCGTCAGGATCCTGCGCTCGTCGCCGCCGACACCGGGGCCGACGCCCTCATGGAGACCCTGGACTACGCGACCGGGGCGGTTACGACGACGACGAGCCGACTGCATCCGGCGTGCGGATGCGCAGCTCTTCCACGAAGCGACTCGGGCGACGATCGGTCTGGCCTCGGCCCTGGCCCTGGTGGCTCCACGACAGGCGGAGGCGCGAGCGGGCTCGGGTGATCCCGACGTAGAGCAGGCGGCGCTCTTCGTCGATCCCCTCCGCCGTGGTGGCGTAGCTGATCGGCAGCGTGCCCTCGCTGAGGCCGACGATGTAGACGCTCGGCCACTCGAGACCCTTCGCCGAGTGCAGCGTGGCGAGCGTCACCGCCGACATGGTGGGCTCGTGCTGGCCCGCCTGACGGGCGAAGAGCTCGTCGACGAATTGGCGGAGGGTCGTGCCCTCACCCGCCTGCTCGGCGAGGCCCATCAGGGCGTTCAGCGACTCCCACCGGTCGCGCACGGCGCCGCGCTGCTCGGGGGGCTCCTGCGTCCAGCCGAGGGAGCGCAGCACGTCGCTGACCGTCTTGAACAGCGGCTCGTTCACAATGCTGACGGCGGCGCCCTTCAGCATCATCAGCGCCTGCTTGACCTCGCGGAGGTCGAAGAACCGGCTCGAGCCGTGCACGCGCGTGCTGACGCCGACGTCGGCGAGCGCCCGCTCGAGAGCGGCCGCCTGGATGTTGACCCGGTAGAGCACGGCGACGCTCTCGGGCGCCGCGCCCTGACGGATCTCGTCGGCGATGCTCTCGGCGACGGCTCGCGCCTCGGCGCTGTCCGAGACGAAGTCGGCGACGCGCGGCCGCGGCCCCGGCTCGTCGGCGACCGGGTGCAGGTGGAGGGCGCCGGGCCGACCGCGCATCAGCTGGTTGGCGGTCTCGACGATGGGCCTCGACGACCGGTAGTTCTGCTCGAGCCGCAGCACCGTGGCGTCGTCGTAGCGCGAGCCGAACCCCAGAAGGTACTCCGCCGAGGCGCCGGCGAACGAGTAGATCGTCTGGCTCGCGTCGCCGACCACGCAGAGGTCGTTGCGGTCGCCGAGCCAGAGGTCGAGCAGGTCTTGCTGCAGAGGCGAGACGTCCTGGTATTCGTCGACGACGAAGAACCGGTACTGCTCGTGCACCTGCTGCGCGACCCTCGGTTCGAGCTCGAGCATGCCCGCGGTCGCGAGCAGCACATCTTCGAAGTCGAGCTGACGGCGCTCGTCCTTCACGTCTTCGTAGGCCTGGTGCAGGGCGACGGCGGCGTCCGGGCTGACGCTCTGCGGCAGGCTTCGGGTGGGAAGGGCCGCCGCGTACTCCTCCATCGTGAGGCGCGACACCTTGCGCCACTCGATCTCGCCGGACAGGTCGCGGAGACTCGCGGTATCGAGCCGGAGGCGCAGTGTCTCGGCCGCGTGCGCGACGAGCTTCGCCTTGCTGTCGAGCAGCTGCGGCATCGTGCCGCCCATGGTCTGCGGCCAGAAGTAGCGCAGCTGCGAGAGCGCGGCGGAGTGGAAGGTGCGCGCGGCGACGCTGCCGGCACCCAGGGGCCGGAGGCGCCCGCGAAGCTCGGCGGCCGAACGCGACGTGAAGGTCAGGGCCATGACGCGACCGGGCGCGTACACACCCGTGGCGACCCCGTAGGCGATCCTGTGCGTGATTGCGCGGGTCTTGCCCGTGCCGGCGCCCGCCAGCAGGCAGACCGGGCCGAGCAGCGTCTCGGCGGCGAGGCGCTGCTGATCGTCGAGGCCGGCGATCAGATCGGCGGCCTCCATGTCAGCGGCCCCTCAGCGGGTCATTCTTGGTCATCGATCTCCGAGCCGTACCAGTCTTCGATGATGGCGCGGGCGATCGACGACCGACCCGGCAGGATCACCTCGTCGCCGGCCGCGATCAGCTCGTCGCGGGTGAACCAGCGCAGGTCGACGATCTCGGCGCCGTCGGGCTCGAGGGTGCCCGGGTTGTCGGAGTCGACGGTGGCCCGATAGCCGAGCATCAGCGACGCCGGGAAGGGCCAGGGCTGCGACCCGAGATAGATCGGGTCGACGACGCGCACGCCGCTCTCTTCGAAGATCTCGCGCGCGACAGCCTGTTCGAGGCTCTCGCCGGGCTCGACGAAGCCGGCGAGCAGCGAGTAGCGGTTCTTCTCCCACATGGCGTTCGAGCCGAGGAGGAGACGGTCGTTCTGGTCGGTGACACCGACGATGATCGCCGGGTCGGTGCGCGGGAAGATCTCGTGGCCGTCGTCGGGGTCGACGAGCACCCAGCCGCCCTTCGTCGAGACGAGCGGCTGGCCGGTCCGCGGCGAGAAGCGGTGCGAAGCGTGCCAGTTGGTGATGGCGAGCGCCTCGGTGGCGAGGCCCGCGTCGCGTGCGCTGAGGCCGGTCGCGAACATCCTCAGGTTGCCCCAGTCTTCTTCGGAGGCGACGCTCGCCGCCTGCTCGTCGGTGAGCAGAGCCGCGACGAACGCGGTACCCACCGGCAGGTCGTCAGCCACGGTCGAGCGGCCGAGGTAGACGAGCCGCGCGTCGGCCGGAACCTCGGACGGCGGCACCAGGGCGAGCGTCGTGGCGGTCGCGAACAGCGCACGACCCTTCCACACCGGCAGAACGCGCGTAGCGGGGTCGGCCATCAGCCGGGCGAAGACGTCTTCGCGATCGCGCGTCAGATAGTCGCGGTCGACGGTGTGCCGCGAGAGAGGCAGCTTGTCGGTGAAGGAGGTGGGGTGGTCGGAGGTGTTGTCGCTTCGGGCAGAGCGTTCAGGCATCCGACCACCAATCTTCTTCGCGTGTCGTCTTGTCGGGGAGGGCGTGGCGGACAGGGTTGCTCTCCATACAGAGGCCTACCCTGATGCCATGGCCAGATCCCATCTCACTCTAGCCGCGTTGGCGACGGCCGCTGTCGCCGACCTCGACGTCCGGCAGACCGGCCCGCACGGGTCGATCGGTGCGGGCGATTTCGACTCTGCACGCCTCGTCGGCGCGACCGGTGACGAGTGGGTGATCCGGGTGCCCCGCACGCAGCGGGCCGAAGCCCAGCAGTCGGCCGACCTCGTCGCGATCCGTGCTCTGAGCACCGGTGTGCGCAGCCGCCTCTCGTTCGCCGTGCCCTCCTACCGCGGGCAGGCCCCGATCGCCGAGACCCGCGCGATCGTCTACGACTACGTCGACGGCACCCCGCTCTCGGTCGGAGACGTGCTGGCCGGCACGGGCCTCCCCTCGTCGGTCGGTGCCGCCATCGCAGCCGTCCACATGCTGCCCACGAGTTTCGTGACCGACGCAGGCCTCACCAGCCACACCCCGTTCGAGGCGATGCGATCGTCGGCTTCGGTCGTCGACCGGGCCGCGGGTACCGGCCTCCTGCCCGCTGCTCTGCTGGAGCGCTGGGAAGCGGCGATCCAGGACAGCCAGCTCTGGCAGTTCCAGCCGACGGTGATCAACGGTTCTCTCGAGGCGGGGTCGTTCCTGGTCGGAGACGACCGTATCTCGGCGCTGCTCGGCTGGCACGACCTCCAGGTCGGCGACCCGGCCCGCGACCTCGCCTGGGTGCTCGGCGCACCGACGGCCGACAGCGTCGACGCCGTCTTCGACGCCTACAACGCCGCCCGGTCGACCAGCGAGCGGTCGCTGCGGCACCGCGCGACGCTCTATCACGAGCTCGATCTGGCCCGCTATCTGCTGCACGGCACCCACACCAAGGACACCGAGGTCGTCGACGACGCCATCGGCATGATGTCCAGGCTCGTCGACACGATCCAGCTGCACGACGAGCGCCCGATCGCGTCGGGCGCCACCGAGGCTCTCGACCTCGACGGCGTCGAGGACCTGCTCTCGGCCACCGAGCGGCGGCACGGCTAGGCCGTTGCACTGACCGACGACGTGGTCACAACCGGTCTTCGACCGTCCCCCACAACCGCTCGAGCTCGGCCCGGTCGCTGACTGATTCGGGCCGCAGCAGAGCGTCGTCGGCCACGAAATAGAACACCGCGTCGATGAGCGCCGGATCGAGACCCCGATACTGCGCGTACGCCTCGCGATAGAGCGCCAGCTGCAGCTGCTTGAGGGCCAGATCGTCGGCACCGCTCGGCGCCTTGCCCGTCTTCCAGTCGACCACCTGGTAGCGCCCGTCGCGCTCGAACACCGCGTCGATCTTGCAGATGACGGTGCGAGCACCCAGCGGCAGGTGGATCTCGAGCTCGACATCGACCGCTTCGAGGGCCGCCCACTCCGAGCGCTCGAAGGTCGCCTGCAGCTCGGCCAATCGGCGCGCGTCGTCGGGGTCGACCGGGGCGCCGGGCACCACGCCGAAAGGGTCGCGCTCGTCGTCGCCTTCGAGGTCGAAGCTCTCGGCGTCGAGCACCTCGCCGCGGCCCGTGGGGCGGAAGCGCTCTTCGACCCAGGCGTGGAAGAGCGTGCCGAGGCGGGTCGCGCGGTAGGGCCGCTCGGGCAGCGGCCGCCGGAGAGACGCCGCGACCGCGGCAGGGTCGTCGACATAGTCTTTGAAGCGCGACGCGGGGATCCGCTGCGGCAGCGTGGTCGTCTCGGGCTCACGGGACGCCGCCCGCTCGCGCACCAGCAGCTCGATGTCGCGCGCCCACCGGCCCCCTGACGCGTCGCCTCGCTCGATCGCGAGGCGCACCTGCGCGGCCGCGCCCTCGACGGCCTCCCGTCGCGCCCCGAGCGGGTCGAACGGCCAGAGCGGTGACTCGTGCGACGCCGTCAGGGGGTTGTCGTCGTTCTCGGGTGCTTCGGGCAGGGCCTCCGGGGGCAGGATGCCGGCGCTCACCAGCTCGGTCAGGTACCGACTCGCCCCTCGCGGCCTCGTCTGCGTCGCCCAGAACGATCCCGTCAGCAGCAGCTCCCTTTTCGCCCGCGTCAGCGCGACGTAGGCGAGCCGACGCTCTTCGGCCAGGTGCCGCTCGCGCAGCTCGTCTTCGAAGACGGCGAGGGCGTCGTGGAACTCCTTCTGGTCGTCGAAGTCGCGCCAGCCGAACACCGGCAGCTCGTTCGCGTCGCCGCGGAACTCGAAGGGCAGCTTGCCGAAGGTCAGCCAGCCCTTGCCCTCGCGCGAGGTGCCGGGCAGCTCGCCCTCGACGAGCCGCGGCACCGCCACGAGATCCCACTCGAGGCCCTTCGAGCCGTGCACCGTCAGCAGCTGCACGGTGCCCTTCTCGCTCTCGTCCGAGCGGGGGCCCATGTCGTCGCGCCGCTCGGCGGCCGACAGCCACGACAGAAAACCGGCGAGGCTCGCGGTGTCGTCGGTGGCGACGTAGCCCGCGAGCTCGTCGTCGAACGCCTGGAGGTACGCGTTGCCGCGCAGACTGCCCGCGGCCGCGGCCACCTCGATGTCGAGCAGCATCTCCTGCTGCACGAGCGCGACCAGGTCGACCAAGTCGAGACCGGTGCGATTGCGGAGGAACGCGAGCTGACGGGCGAGCGCGCGGAGGCGATCGAGACCCTCGGCGCTGAATCCTGCCAGCTGGTGGTGGGCGGGCGGCGCCGTGCCGACGAAATCGAGGGCGTCGACGATCGAGCCGTGCTCGCCCGGGGCGACCGATGCGCGGAGGCGATCGGCGACATCCTGCTCGAGGCGCTGCTGCGCGTGGTCGTGGGTGAAGAGCCACGACGAGACCTGCCGAAGCACCGCGATGTCGTGGATTCCGATGCGCCAGCGGGCCCCCGCCATCAGACGGATCAGCTCGGAGCCGGCTGCGGGGTCGTGCAGCACCCGCAGGCAGCTGACGAGGTCGACGATCTCGGGCCGCTGCAGGAGCCCGCTGACGCCGAGCACGTGGTGCTTCACGCCATGGCGCTTCAGGGCCTCGACGAAGACCGGCATCGTCGCTTTCGAGCGGAAGAGGAGCGCCGCCGTGGGGAGTTCGTCGTCGCCCTGCCCCGGGCGAAGCCTCTGGCGGAACCACCGGGCGACACCGTCGGCCTCGTCGTCGACCGTCTCGGCGTACAGCGCCTCGACCGACCCGGCACCTGCGTCGGGCCGCGCAGTCAGCCGCCCCACCGGCACGGCCGAGGCTCGCGACAGCTCGTCGACGACCACGTTGGCCGCGTCGAGCACGCTCGTCGGGTTGCGCCAGCTCGTCGACAGGGTGAAGGTGGCGGCGGCGCCGTCGCCGAAGTCGAGCGGGAATCGGCCGAGGTTCGCCGCGCTCGCCCCGCGGAATCCGTAGATCGACTGGTGCGGGTCGCCGACGGCCATCACGCCCGTGCCACGGAAGAGCCGCGCGAGCAGGCGCGTCTGAACCACCGAGGTGTCCTGGTATTCGTCCAACAGGATCACCCGGAATCTCTCGCGGTGCTCGTCGACGACACCGGGCGACGTCTCGCACACCTGCAGCGCGAGGGCGACCTGGTCGGAGAACTCGACGAACCCGCGCCGCGCCTTCTCGGCAGCGAAGAGCTCGGCGAGGTCGAGCATCGGGGGCAGCCCGGCCAGCGCCTCGGTCGCGTCGGTGAGCGTCTTGTACGACGAGCCCTTCGATGACGGCAGTGAAGCGAGGTCGACGAATCTGTCGGCCATGCGCGAGACTGCGGGCGCCTCGGCGACGTTCTCGCCCAGCGCGTGACTGAGCGCGACGACCGTCTCGGTGAGCGAGTCGACCGAGCGGCCGAGAGTCGCCAGCCGCGAGTCGTCGCTCGACACGACCAGCGAGCGGGCCAGCTGCCAGGCGGACGCCTCGCTGAGCACCTGCGACTCGCTCTCGCGCCCGACCAGGAGGGCGTTGTCACGGAAGATCGTGTTCGCGAAGGCGTTGTAGGTCGACACGGTGGGCGCGTCGAACGGGTCGACACCGCCCTCGAGCAGCTCGGCCTCGGCGAGCCGTTCGATGCGACCCCGGATGCGCTCGGCGAGCTCGCCGGCGGCCTTGCGGGTGAAAGTGAGGCCGAGCACCTGCGGCACCGTCACGAGCCCGTTGGCCAAGAGCCACACGACTCGGCTCGCCATCGTCTCGGTCTTTCCGCTGCCGGCGCCGGCGACGACGAGCGCGGGCTCGAGCGGCGCCTCGATGACGCGCTGCTGTTCGTCGGTGGGGCGCGGCAGCCCGAGCCGGTCGGCGATCTCCAGGGCGGTCCTCACTGCGTCACCTCCCCCACGACGTGGATGCGGCAGGATCCGCCGAAGCGCCCCGAGCAGTGCTCATCGACGCGGGCCTCGAACACCTGCGTGGCCATCCCCTCGGCGTCCGTCAGCACCCGCTGCCGGAAGGCCTCGAGCCCCTCGTCGTCGAAGGCGCCCTGGCTGCGCTCGGAGTACGCCTTGCCGCGCACGCCCTTCGAGACGAAGAGCAGCTTCGCCCCGCCGCGCCGCGACGAAGCGTCCGCCGCCTCGAGCGCACCCTCCGCGAGGGCGAGCTGATAGCTGCCCAGCTGCGGGTTGGTCTCGGCCTCGGCGACCGTCGGGATGCTGCGGCCGGTCTTGAGGTCGACGATCACCACCGAGCCGTCCGTCTGCTGCTCGACGCGGTCGACCGTGCCGCGCAGCACGGCCTGCCCCACGTCGAGGGCGAAGGCCGACTCCGCGCCGAGCAGCTCACCGTGGCCCGTGACGAAGTCGCGCAGGTAGCCCGCGAGCCCCTCGGTCATGACCCGCGCCCGGCGCTTCTCGGCCTCCGACTGCCACGCCGACTCGAACTCGAGCTCGCCCCACCGCGCCTCGACGGCCTGCCAGAGCGAATCGACGTCGATGTCGACCGCGTGCTCCATCACGTCGTGCACGACGGTGCCGAGGCCCATGGCGCTCGACGGCGTCGACCCGCCGAAGCGGTCGATGAACCAGTGCAGCGGGCACTCCTCGAACGAGCCGATCTGCGACGGCGACACGGGCACGCGGGCCTCGGGGTCGGTGAGGTCGACGAGCGGCTCGGTCGTCGTCTGGTCGCGCAGGCCGTACCACTCGTCGGGCGACGCCCCGGCGACCCCTTCGGCCGCGAGCCGGGCGAGCGCGTGCCCGGCGTCGCCGGCGTCGCCGCTGCGCCCGGTGAGCTGGACGTGCCGCAGGTGCCCGACGAGCCCGCGCAGCGAGAGGGGCGGGCGCACGTCGGCGGTCGGCACGCTCGACGGCACGAGCCGGAGGAACATCGAGGGCGTCTCGTCGTCGCTCGACGTCGACGACAGGATCACCTGGCGCGACGCCCTCGAGGTCGCCAGCGCGAACATGCGCAGCTCGTCCGACAGCACGGCTCGCCTGCGGTCGACGGCGCTGACGGCCTGCCGGGCCTCGCCCGTCGCGGCCTCGACCAGAGCGTCAGGCGATAGCAGTCCGCCGCGGATGCGGAGGTTCGGCCAGATGCCGTCCTGCAGCCGGGCCACGACCACCACGTCGACCTCGAGCCCGATAGCGGCCGAGGGCGTGCAGACCAGCACTGACTCGGCGAGCGCCTGCGGCGACAGGGTGTCTTCGGGCACGTCGGCGTCGAGCATGGCGTCGAGGAAGACGATCGGCGGAGCCTCGGGGCTGCGCTCGACGAACCGCTTGGCCGACGTGAACAGGGCGACCACGCCGTCGAGATGACGGTCGGCTTCGGCCGCCAGGATGCCGTGGCCCCGCGACCGCGCGCTCCACTCGTCGGCGAGACCGCTGCGCTGCCACAGCCCCCAGAGCAGCTCTTCGATGCTCTCGCCGTTCGCGGCCGCCTGGCGCGCCCGATCGAGACTCGTGGCGAAACGCCCTGCCCGCGCGGCGAACCGCGAGTCGATGGTGGCGAACCGGCCTGGCCCCGAGAGGGCTTCGACCAGAAGCTCGTCGGCCGAGCGGGCCGTCTCGGCGCCGTCCTCCCGAGCCCCCAGCTCTTCGGCACGAAGCGCCAGCCGCAGGCGCCGCAGCGACAGCGAGTCGAAGCCGGCGAGGGGCCCGGCCAAGAGCTCGGAGGCGACCTCGGGCGTCAAAGCCTCACGGCCGGTGGCCACCGACGCCGCGAGCAGGAGGTGCCGGGCGCCGAACTCCTCGCGGAGGGCGCGCCCGGCGACCGGCGTGCGCGTCGGCACTTCGGCCAGCTGCAGCGAGCGGGCGACGGTCGGCACGAGGGCGCCGTTGCGCACTACCACGAGCATCTGCGACCAGGGCACGTCACCGAAGAGGTGATGCTCGCGCAGAGCGCGCGCGACGGCTGAGATCTCGTGCGCCGGCGAGTCGGACTCGATGCGCCAGAGCGGCGGGATGCGCCGACCCGGGGCCTCGTCGTCGTCTCGGGTCACCGCCTGGGCCGCGTGCTGCCGACCGGCGCCCGCCGCGCCGATGCGATCGGTCGAGCTCGAGACGAACGAGCGGATGCCCGCGGCATGGCGGTAGACGCTCGGCAGGGTGATCGTCTCGACCGCGTCGAGGTCGAGCCGCAGGGCCAGCCGGCCGAGAACGTCCGGCATACCGCCGCGGAAGGCGTTCGTCGCCAGGTCGGGGTCGCCCAGCGCGACGACGGCGACGCCGCGCCGACCGAGGGCGCGCAGCAGCGAGAGGGTCGACTCCGTCGCCTCCTGCGCGTCGTCGACCAGCACGACCCGCAGACCCTCCAGCAGCGTCGGCGTCTCGCCGCGGTCGAGGGCGGCCACGGCGTAGTCGACGAGCTCGGCCGAGTCGAGGGCGTTCGCCTGCAGGCCGTCGACGACGCGGTGGTACTCGTCGGCGAAGTCGGCGGCGGCGACCCACTCGGGGTGATCGGTCGAAGCGCCGAGCGCCCGCAGCCCGTGCGAGTCGACTCCGTGCTCGGTCGCGCGCATCAGAAGCTCGCGCAGCTCGGTGCGGAAGCCCCGCAGCGATCGCACCGCCGGGGACAGCTCTTCGGGCCAGGCGGGGCCCGTCCCGTCGGCCAGGTGCCCCTCGAGCAGCTCGCGGATCACGGTGTCCTGCTCGCCGCCGGTCAAAAGGGTGGGCGGAGGCGACGAGGCGAGCCGGGCGGCATGGCCCACGATGTCGAAGGCGAGCGATGCCACCGAGCGGGCGAGCGGGCCCGGCGTCGGCACGTCGACCGCCCTCGCCAGGAGGTCGCGAAGACGCGTGGCCGTCCCTCGCGTCGGCGCCAGCGCCATCACCGACTCCGGGCCCCAGCCCTCTCGCCCCAGCCGATCGACGAGGAACGCGACGAGCGCGGTCGTCTTGCCCGAGCCCGGCGCACCGATCACGGCGGCCGACTCGCCGTCGGGGAGGGCGAGCAGAGCACGCTGGCCCGCGTCGAGCGCGGGTGCGGTGACGGAACCGACCATGCCCACGACCGTATCGGCTCGCACCGACATCATCGTGGCATCCTGCGCCTGCGCCTGTCTCCGTCTTCGTCCCCGCTCGTCGGCGATTCAGGCTGAGCGCCAGTCAGACACCCGTTTCGGGCGCGAACCCGGCGCCACGCCTGAATTGCCGACAGGACGCCTGGGTAAGCCCACAGTGAACGCGTCGGGCGACCCGGCCCCGAGTCCGTTATCGTACGAGTCGTGGACATTCGCATCGGTATCGCCAACAGCCCCCGTGAGATCTCGTTCGAGTCGGCCGAGACGCCGTCCGACGTCGAGAAGGTAGTCGCCGACGCCCTCGACGGCAAGAAGTCCTACTTCACGCTGAAAGACAGCAAGGGCAAGGTCTTCCTCGTTCCGACCGCGGGCCTCGCGTACGTCGAGGTCGGCAGCGAAGAGCGCGGCCGCGTCGGCTTCGTCAGCTAGACGGCGCCATGGAACTCCTCTTCGCGGCCCTCGGCGGCACGCTCCTCGGCTTCATCTTCCACTTCGCTCTGCCCGGTCAAGAGACCCGCGGGGTGCTGTGGGCGGCGGGTTTCGCGACCTGCGCGGCCATCGTCATGTGGGAGGTGCTGATCTGGGTCGGCATGACCCCGGCCGACGGCTGGATCTGGGTGATCGACCTCGTCGTCGCCGCCCTGACCGCGATCGGCATCACCAGGATCACCACGGTCCGTCGGCGCGAGGCCGATCGGGTGCTGCTCGAGAGCCTGATGGGCGGCAGCGCGGCCTGAGCCGCCTCCGCCCGAGGCTCGTCGAGCTGTCAGCCTGTCAGGCCGTCAGGCTGTCAGTCTGTCAGGCCGTCAGCCTCTCAGGCCGTCAGCCCGAGGGAGTCCATCCGCCGGGTGTGAGCGGCGATCAGCTCGGTGAAGACGGGCTCGAGGCGCTCGTCGTCGGCCGACTGGTGCGACGCCGAGATGGCGGCGCGAGCGACCAGCAGCGTGTCGCCCACGAGGCGACGACCCCAGAGCGCGAGGCGCGACGCGAGCCTCGGGTCGGCCGAGATCGCGAGCGACAGCTCGCTCACGATGGCCTTCTCGTCGTCGGAGGCGCCCGTCTCGAGGGCGGTGACCACGCGGTCGTGCGAATCCGACGGCAATCCTGCGGCCAGGCGTGAGAACACGTCGTTGAGGAGGCCCGCGGCCACGTACGACGCCAGGATGCTCTCGTACCAATCGCCCCCACCCGTCCGGCTCTGGAAGTCGTCGATCACGGCCCGGTGCGGCTGCATGGTCTCGGGCACATCGGCGCCGGTGCGCTCGATCTCGGTCAGAAGCCCCTTGTGGCGCTCGAGCGTCGACGTGGCGACCGCGCCGGTCAGTGTCTTGGTGCGCGTCGAGGGTGCGATGTGGGCCGCCCGGCCGAGCGACTCGAAAAGCGCCAGCTGAAGGTAGGCGGCCTGGCCGAGGTAGACGTCGAGGTCGGGAGTGAAGTCGCCGAGCTCGACCCGGCTGACGACGCGGGGCCGCGACGCGGCGCGCGGCCTCGTGTTCGCAGGCCTGGCCCGTCTCGCCCGAAGGCTCTTCCATGACACCACGGCACCACCTTAGAGGGTCACCGCCGGGCACCGGGCGGCCCCGAGAGCCCGTCAGGCTAAACTGTGGGCTTACCCCTATATACGAGACAGGGCCACACTTGACATTCAAAGACCTCTCGATCGACGACGACATCGTCGACGCTCTGGCGGCGAAGGGGATCATCGAACCCTTCCCCATCCAGACCCAGACCATCCCGCTCGCTCTCGCCGGCCAGGACATCATCGGCCAGGCCAAGACGGGCACCGGCAAGACCTTCGGCTTCGGCCTCCCGATCATCCAGCGCATCGGCCTCGACCCGGCTCCCGGCGTCAAGGTGCTCGTGGTCGTCCCCACCCGCGAGCTGTGCGTCCAGGTGACGCAGGACCTCGAGATCGCCCTGACGAACCGCCCCGGCACGACGGTCGTGTCGATCTACGGCGGCAAGGCCTACGAGGGCCAGGTCGAGCAGCTCAAGGCGGGCGCGCAGATCGTCGTCGGCACGCCCGGTCGCCTTCTCGACCTCGCCGGCCAGCGCCTCCTCGACCTCAAGAGCGTCAGCGAGGTCGTGCTCGACGAGGCCGACAAGATGCTCGACCTCGGCTTCCTCGCCGACATCGAGAAGATCTTCGCCCAGACCCCGGCCACGCGCCACACGATGCTCTTCTCGGCGACGATGCCCGGGCCGATCGTGGCCCTCGCCCGCCGCTTCATGTCGAAGCCCATCCACATCCGCGCCACCGACCCCGACGAGGGGCTGACGCAGGCCAACATCAAGCACGTCGTGTACCGCGCGCACTCGCTCGACAAAGACGAGGTCATCGCCCGCATCCTCCAGGCCGAGGGCCGCGGCAAGACCGTGATCTTCACGCGCACCAAGCGTGCCGCCGCCAAGCTCGTCGAAGAGCTGAACGACCGCGGCTTCAACGCCGCCGCCGTTCACGGCGACCTCAACCAGGAGCAGCGCGAGCGCGCCATGGCCGCCTTCAAGGCCGGCAAGAAGGACATCCTGATCGCCACCGACGTCGCCGCCCGAGGCATCGACGTCAACGACGTCACCCACGTGATCAACCACACGGTGCCCGACGACCCCGACACCTACCTGCACCGCGCCGGCCGCACCGGTCGCGCGGGCAAGACCGGCATCGCCGTCACGTTCGTCGACTGGGACGACCTGCACAAGTGGGCGCTCATCAACCGCGGCCTCGAGATGAACATCCCCGAGCCCGTCGAGACCTACTCGTCGAGCCCGCACCTGTTCACCGACCTCGACATCCAGCAGGGCACCCGCGGCCGCCTCAAACCGACGTCGCGCGAGCCCGTCTCCCGGTCGAGCGACTCATCGAGCCGAGGCGACTCGGGTCGTGGAGACTCCGGTCGCGGCGGCTCGGGCCGTGGCTCGTCGGCCGACTCCGGTCGCGGTCGCACCCGCGGTGGCTCGTCGTCGTCGCGCCCGGCCGCCAGCGCCCCCGCTGCCGACAAGACGGCCACGACCGAAGCGGCCCCCGTGGCCGAGGGCGCCCCGCGCAAGCGCAGCCGCAACCGCCGTCGCCGCCCCGCCGGCGAGGGAACGTCGCAGCCCGCGCAGTCCGAATAGCAGCACCGGTCAGACCGAGCGCCTCGCCCCTTCGGGGTCGGGGCGCTTCGTTGTCATCAGCCCTGGATCGGCGCCGAGCCGGTCGCCTGCTCGACGATGCGCGCGAACTGCGCCGGGTCGGTCGAGTTCTCGGCCAGCCGGTTGGGTTTTCCGTCGCCGTGGTAGTCGCTCGACCCGGTCACGACGAGGTCGTACTTCTTCGCCAGCTCGAGCAGCCGCTCGCGACCGGCCGCCGTGTTCTCGCGGTGGCCGACCTCGACGCCGCCGAGGCCCGCCTCGACGAGCTCGATGAGGTGGTCGCGCGGCACATTGGTGTCCCGCCCGTGCGTCGCCGGGTGCGCCAGCACGGGCACTCCTCCGGCCTCTCGGATCAACCGCACGCCGACGAGCGGGCTCGGCGCCTCGTGCGGCTCGTAGTAGCCGCTCCGCCAGTGCAGGATCCCGGCGAACGCCGCGCTGCGGTCTCGGGCATACCCCTTGGCGACGAGGGCGTCCGCGATGTGGGGTCGCCCGAGCGTCGCGCCCTCCGACGCCTGGTCCAAGACGTCCTGCCAGCTGAGGTCGTAGTCCGCGCCGATCTTCGCGACCATGCGCTCGGCCCGATGCATCCGGTCGTCGCGCAGGCGCGTGGTCTCGCGCACGAGCGACGGCGATGCAGGATCGAAGAGATACCCCAGCATGTGCACGCTGCTCCAGCCGATCCGCGTGGAGAGCTCCATGCCCGGCACGAGCATCATCCCGGTGCCCTGGACGGCGGCGGCGGCCGCGGCCCAGCCCGCGGTGCTGTCGTGGTCGGTGAGTGCGACGGCGCCGAGGCCCTGCTCGGCGGCCGCGGCGACGAGCTCGGCGGGGGTCTCGGTGCCGTCCGAGACGCTGCTGTGCGTGTGCAGGTCGATCGGGCCGGTCCTCATCGCTCCATCGTAGGTCCCGGGCCGACACGCATCGGTCAGGTCGGCCCCGGCCGCGCGCGGACGGAGCCGAGTCCCCTATGCTCGTCCCACCGTGCTCCGTCGATTCATCACCTTCGTCCTCCTGCTCGCGGTCGCCGCGGCGCTGCTCGTGCTTGCCTTCCCCCAGGCTCTGGGGCTGCAGCAGCACTACTACATCGCCCAGCTCATCGCGTTCCGCGGCGTGCTCGTCGGAATCTCCCTCGTGGCCTTCGTCGTCTTCCTGCTGGTGGCGATCATCGCGCGGCCGGTGCGCGGCTTCTTCGGTGGCGCGGCGACTCTGCTCATCGTCTTCGCCCTCATCTCGTCGGGGGTGCTGTTCGAGCGGGGCCCCGGCGACGACAAGTTCAAGGCCGTCGAGACCGGCGACGTCACGGTGCTCTCGTGGAACACCCGAGGCGGCGCTCCGGGTGCATCGCGGATCGCAGCGCTCGCGCTCTCCGAGCACGCCACTGTCGTGAGTCTGCCCGAGACGCCCAAGCCCGTCGCCGAGGCGATCGCGGCCGACATGAAGAAGTACGGGTCGGCGATGAGCGTGCTCAACCTCACGTACTCACCCACCGACAAGTCGAAGTCGACGTCGCTGCTGATCAGCAGCAAGCTGGGCGCATACACGATGTCGACCGACCAGACGACCACCGAGATCCTGCCCACCGTCATCGCGACCCCCGTCGACCACACCGGCCCGACCATCGTCGCGGTCCACTCCGTGGCCCCGGTCGCCGCGTACATGCCGCAGTGGCGACACGACCTGAAGTACCTCTCGACGCTGTGCGGCGCGAAGGACACGATCCTGGCCGGCGACTTCAACTCGACCCTCGACCATCTCTCGGGCCTCGGCACCGGCAGCGCGACCCTCGGCACCTGCCGCGACGCCGCCCTGGCGACCTCGAACGCCGGCGTCGGCACCTGGCCGACCAACGTGCCGAAGCTGCTTGCGACGCCCATCGACCACGTCATGACGACCTCCGACTGGTCGGTGAGCGGGTTCGAGGTGATCGGAAGCGAAGACCAGGCCGGCAGCGACCACCGCCCGATCCTCGCCCAGCTGACGCCGAAGGACGACGCCGTCGCCGACTGAACGCCCACCCCATCCCAGGGTGGCTCGCGCCATACTTAGGGGCATGGCTGATCAGAAGGCTCCGCGCGCAACGTCCAACCGCTCGACGACACCCGTCTCCGACTCGTTCAAGGAGTACATCTCGTCGCAGTGGGCCGATCGGCCCGACAGCGAGGTCGCGCCGCTCGAGCAGGCGCCCTTCACCTCGGTCCGTCGCGCGAAGCTCTCGGCCCTCCACGCCGGCAAGCGTCTCGTCCTGCCCGCCGGCCAGGCCAAGGTGCGCTCCAACGACACCGACTACCCCTTCCGCGCTCACGCGGCGTTCTCGCACCTGACCGGCTGGGGCGCCGACACTGTGCCCGGCTCGGTATTGGTCCTCGAGCCCGCGGTCGACGGCCACGACGCCACCCTGTACTTCCGCGCGAGCGCCGGCCACGACAGCGACGAGTTCTATGCCAACTCCGACATCGGCGAGTTCTGGGTCGGCCCCCGCCCGTCGCTGGCACAGGTCGGCTCGGCCCTCGGCATCGCCACGCGCGACCTCGCCGACTTCGAGGACGTCGTCGCGACGTCGGGCCCCGACACGCTGCTGATCCGCGCGGCCGACCCGGATCTCACGCGACGCGTCGACGCGCTCGTCGGCGAGGCCCCGGCCCTCGAGGTCGTCGACACCGTGGCCGACCGGGCCGCCGGCCTCGAGATCCTGACCCGCGACGTCAGCGAGCTGCGCCTCGTCAAAGACGCCTACGAGATCGCCGAGATGCGTGCCGCGGTCGCCGCAACGAAACGCGGCTTCGACGACGTCATCGACGACTTCCCCGAGATCGTCGCGCACACCCGCGGGGAGCGCCTCGTCGAGGGCACGTTCAACCGCCGAGCGCGGGCCGACGGCAACACCGTCGGGTACGACACGATCGCAGCCTCGGGCGACCACGCCTGCATCCTGCACTGGACCCGCAACGACGGCGTCGTCGCCCCCGGCGACCTGATCCTGATCGACGCCGGCATCGAGCTCGAAAGCCTCTACACCGCCGACATCACGCGCACGCTGCCCGTGTCGGGCACGTTCAGCGACGTGCAGCGGCTCGTCTACGAGGCCGTGCTCGAGGCCGCCGACGCGGCGTTCGCCATCGTCAAGCCCGGCATCAGATTCCGCGAGGTGCACGCCACCGCGATGGCCGTGATCGCCGAGAAGACCGCCGAGTGGGGCTTCCTGCCGGTCAGCGCCGCCGAGTCGATCGAGCCCGACAAGCAGTACCACCGCCGCTACATGGTGCACGGCACCAGCCACCACTTAGGGCTCGACGTGCACGACTGCGCGGCCGCTCGTCGCGACCTCTACATCGACGGCACCGTCGAAGAGGGAATGGTGTTCACCATCGAGCCGGGGCTCTACTTCCAGCCCGACGACCTCACCGTGCCCGAGGCGTTCCGCGGCATCGGCGTGCGCATCGAGGACGACATCCTGGTCACCGCGGACGGCGCCGAGAACCTCTCGATCGGCATTCCGCGCACCGCTGCCGACGTCGAGGCGTGGATCTCCGGCGCAGCAGGCTAAATTGGTCTCGTGAGCGCCACGAGAGTCTTCGTCGCCCGATTGGCCGGGTGCTCCGTTTTCGACCCCGCGGGCGACAAGGTCGGCAAGGTGCGCGACGTCCTGGTGGTCTACCGCGCCTCCGAGTCTCCGCGCGTCGTCGGCTTCGTGGTCGAGGTGCCGGGCAAGCGACGGGTGTTCGTCAGCATCGGCCGCGTCACGAGCATCGGGTCGGGCCAGATCATCACGACGGGCACTGTCACCCTGCGCCGCTTCGAGCAGCGCGGTGGAGAGGTGCGCGTGATCGCCGAGCTGCTCGGCCGACGCGTGCGTCTGCGTCACGACGACTCCGCCGCCACCATCGAAGACGTCGCGATCGACGAGACGGCATCGGGCGACTGGGAGATCGGTCAGGTCTTCCTGCGCAAGCCGAAGGCGACGCCGTCGCCGTTCGGCAAGGGCGCGACCGTGTTCGCCAACTGGGGCGACGTGCGCGAAGAGAACGCCCCCGGCACGGCTCAGAGCGCCGAGCACGTGATCGCCGCCTATTCCGACCTCCTGCCGGCCGACCTCGCCAACACGCTGCTCGACCTCGGCGAAGAGCGACGCTACGAGGTCGCCGAAGAGCTCTCCGACGACCGCCTGGCCGACGTGCTCGAAGAGATGCCGGAAGACGAGCAGGTCGCGATCCTGAGCCGCCTCGAAGACGACCGCGCAGCCGACGTGCTCGACCAGATGCAGCCCGACGACGCCGCCGACCTCATCGGGCAGCTCTCCGACGAGCGCCGAGAGGCCCTCCTGCTCTTGATGGAGCCCGAAGAGGCCGACGACGTCCGCATGCTGCTGAGCTACGACTCCGACACGGCCGGCGGTCTGATGACCACCGAGCCCGTCATCGTCTCGGGCGACGCGACCGTCGCCGAGGGCCTCGCGATGATCCGCCGGCACGAGATCGCTCCGGCGCTCGGTGCGGCCGTCTGCGTCGTGCTGCCGCCCTACGAGCCGCCCACCGGGCGCTTCCTCGGCATGGTGCACTTCCAGCGGATGCTCCGCTACCCGCCCAACGAACGCCTCGGCACGCTGCTCGATCAGCAGCTCGAGCCGGTCAACGTGGGCGCGTCCGCTCTCGAGGTCACCCGGGTGATGGCCCGTTACAACCTCGTCTCCGTTCCGGTTGTCGACGACAACCACCGACTTGTCGGGGTGGTGACAATCGACGACGTCCTCGACCACGTGCTGCCTGACGACTGGCGCAGCCAGGATCCCGAGCAACCTTTGGGCCGCACGCGGCCCCGCCTCAGAAGAGCACCCGTGACCAGCACCGGAAGGAGGACGCCCAATGGCACGCGATAGCCGCAGTGACGTTCGTCTCGATTCGCCCAAGGGCCTGCGCGTCCGCGTCCTTCCGGGGCGCAACCGACCCAATCGCGACTCCTTCGGCCGAGCGACCGAGTCGATCGCCCGCGGGATGGGCACGCCCTACTTCCTGATCGCTCTGACGGTCTTCTGCGCTGTCTGGATCGCCTACAACACCTTCGCCCCCGTCGCCATCCGCTTCGACTCTCAGGCGAACGGCTACACGGTCCTGACACTGGTCCTGTCGCTCCAGGCCTCGTATGCCGCGCCCCTCATCCTGCTGGCCCAGAATCGCCAGGACGACCGCGACCGGGTCCAGGTCGAGCAGGATCGACAGCGCTCCGAGCGCAACCTCGCCGACACCGAATACCTCGCGCGAGAGGTCGTCGCTCTGCGCCTCGCCATCAAGGACATGGCGTCGAAAGACTTCATCCGCGACGAGCTGCGCTCCCTCCTCGAAGAGCTCGAGGGGCACGACGGGCCCGACGGCGCGGCGCGCGACGAGTCGATCGCCCGGGGCACCGTGTGACCTCCCCCGGCGACGTCGAGGGCATGGTCCGCACGGCCCTCACCCGCGTCCTCGACCCCGAGATCCGCAAGCCGATCACGGAGCTCGACATGGTGGGGGCCGTGAGCGTCGCGGCCGACGGTGCAGCCACCGTCGCCGTCAAGCTCACCATCGTCGGGTGCCCGGCCGCCGACACGATCGAGCGCGACGTACGGGCTGCCACCGCGGCCGTCGCGGGCGTCTCGGCGGTCGACGTCGACGTCACGGTCATGACGCCCGCCGAGCGCAAGGCCCTGACATCGAAGCTCCGCGACGGGCGCGCCAAGCGCGGCATGCAGTTCGGCCCCGACTCGCTCACCCGCGTCTACGCGGTCACGAGCGGCAAGGGCGGGGTCGGCAAGTCGACCGTCACCGCCAACCTCGCCGTCGCTCTGGCGGCCCGTGGGCTCGCCGTGGGCATCGTCGACGCCGACGTCTACGGCTTCTCGATCCCGGGGCTCCTCGGCCTCGTCGACGGCAACGGGGCGTCCGTGAAGCCGACGCAGGTCGACGACATGATCCTGCCGCCCGTCGCCCACGGTGTGAAGGTGATCTCGATCGGCATGTTCGTCGACGACACCTCGACCGCTGTCGCCTGGCGCGGCCCCATGCTGCACCGCACCATCGAGCAGTTCTTGACCGATGTCTATTTCGGCGACCTCGACGTCCTGCTGCTCGACCTGCCGCCCGGCACCGGCGACGTCGCGATCTCGGTCGGGCAACTGCTGCCCCACGCCGAAGTCATCGTCGTGACGACCCCTCAGCCGGCTGCTGCCGACGTCGCCGAGCGCTCGGGCCTCGTCGCGCGCCAGACCGGCCAGAAGCTGCTGGGCGTCGTCGAGAACATGGCCGGGCTCGTGCAGCCCGACGGCAGCGTGCTCGAGCTCTTCGGCACGGGTGGCGGCGCCGAGACCGCCAGGCGCCTCTCGACGGGGCAGGAGGCCACGGTCGAGCTGCTCGCCAGCATCCCTCTGAGCATCGGGCTCCGTGAGGGCGGCGATTCGGGCGTGCCGGTCGTGGTCGCTGCCCCGCTCGACCCCGCGGCCGCAGCTCTCGACGCGCTGGCCGCACGCCTCGCCGTCCGCGAGCGCGGCCTCGCCGGCCGCCGCCTCGGCCTCAGCGTCGGCTAGCGCCGCCCGGCCCGGCGTCACCCCGGATTTCGGGTGACATCCCGACGCCGCGGCGCTGGGACCACGGCCGAAGCACGGGGTCTCAGGCCGAATCGGGATCGGCTAGGCACGGCCTAGGTGGCCTCGTTGTCGTACGGCGGCGCCTCGCCGGCGGCGAGCGGCACGGTCGCCATGCGATACGGCGCGGACGGCAGGCCCGCCTCCACGGCCGCAGCGGCCGACGCGGGGGTGGAGATCGCTTCGACTTCGGTGGGGTCTTCGAGCAGGGCGTCGCGGATGATGCGTCGCGGGTCGTACTGGCGCGGGTCGAGCTTCTGCCAGTCCATGTCGACGAACTCGTCGCCCATCTCGTCGCGCATGCGGTCGCGCGCCTGGTCGGCCATGCCGCGGACGGTTCGGACCAGGCTCGCCAGCTTGGACGCGTAGACGGGAAGACGTGTCGGACCCAACAGCAAAACAGCGATCAGGGCGATCACGAAGAGCTTGTCGAAGGATTGCAACACGAGAAGAGACTAACTGCTTCCGCGCCAAACCAACCCATAGAGTTGACCGACGAGGAGTGAGAGTGCCGCACAGAGAGTCCAGTTGGAAGTTCGCCGAAGAGCTGGTCACCGAGGGTGACGCGATCGGTCTGGCGCGCCAGCACTCCCTCGAAGCCGGAGTCGACACCGTCTCGCCGGGCGTCGGGGCCCAGCTCGCGGTCACCGCGGCCCTCGTCGGAGCCTCCAACATCATCGAGATCGGCACCGGTCTCGGCGTGTCGGGGCTCTGCCTCCTGCAGGGCGCGCCCGACGCGACGCTCACGTCGATCGACGTCGAGCTCGACCACCAGCAGGCCGCCCGCGAGGCCTTCGCCCTCGCCGGGGTACCCGCCAATCGGGTGCGTCTGATCACGGGGCGCGCCACCGAGGTCCTGCCTCGCATGAACGAGAACTCGTACGACGTCGTGCTGGTCGACGCCGACCCCGAGGGCGTCATCGAGTACGTCGAGCACGGGCTTCGGCTGGCGCGCACGGGTGGTGTGGTGCTCGTGGCGCACGCTCTCGTGAACGGGCGGGTCGTGAACCCCGCCGCCCGCGACGGCGTGACCGCCGACTACCGCACGCTGCTGACCGAGGTGTCGACTTCGCCCGCGGTGATCTCGGCCCTCGCGACGTCTGGCGACGGCCTCCTGCAGCTCGTCAAGCGCTGAGCCGGCTCGGTACGACGACGCCCCGCCGCGCACGCTGGGTGGCGTGCAGGGCGGGGCGTCGAGGCCCAGACAGGGCGTGGGCTAGATCAGGAGGCTGTAGCGACGACCCCGGCAAGGGCGTCGTGCAGTTCGCGCGCTTCGTCATCGTTGACCGAAACCACGAGGCGACCACCACCTTCGAGCGGAACCCGCACGATGATGAGACGCCCCTCCTTAACAGCCTCCATTGGTCCGTCGCCGGTTCTCGGCTTCATGGCTGCCATCAGATAGTCCCCTTTCGCGGAATGCTCCCCCCTATTATCCGTGATTTCGGCTGGATGCCCTAAACCACTCGGAAAACGCTGTCACGGCGGAGTCCAGTCGTACCCGTTGACCCACCAGCAGATCGAGAGCCAGCCCCACTGCCCGGCGACCCCCGCGACCACGAGCACGACCCGGAAGAGCTTCGACCGCGGTACGGCCAATGCCCCGAGCAGCGGGAACATCGGCATGAGCACCCGGAAGGTCGACGACTGCGGGAAGAACACGGCCAGCAGGTACACGGCGTAGGCGGCCACCCACAGCCGCAGCTCGATCGGCAGGCGTCGCACCCACGGCGAGACGAACGCGAGGGCGAACAGCAGCACGACCACCGCGAGCAGGATCACGCCGGAGCCGTGCGGCAGCCACCAGTTCGCCCCCTGCACCCACGACGTGAACGGCAGCAGCTTGCCGAAGCCGATGTAGACGGCCCGCCACGACAGCTCGGTGTCGGTGTAGGCGGTGAGGTCGCCGGTGACGAACGCCGCCACCAGTGGCCAGGCGAGGCCCAGGATGCCGGATGCCACGGCCACGATTCCGAGCCGGCAACGCTCGCCTATCGTGAAGGGGTCTTTCGCACGGCGCACGTGACGCACCGCCCAGAGCGCCGCGAGCGCCGGTGCGAACGCGACGACGCCGGGCCTCGTGAAAGCGGCGACCGCGATCACGAGTAGCATCAGCCAGTAGCGCCGCTGCATCAGGAAGAGCAGGGCTGCCGCGAGCAGCAGCAGGAAGAGGGCCTCGGCGTAGTCGACCTGCAGCAGGGGCGACAGCGGCGCCACGCAGAACAGCACGACGGCGAACAGCGCCGAGCCGGCGGGGAGGAACCGCAGCACGAGGCGGTAGACGACGACGGCGCAGCCCGCGGCCGAGGCCACCGAGACGAACACCGCCACCGGCGAGAAGGGCGCCCCCGTCACGATCATCAGCCCACGCACGATGTACGGGTAGACGGGCAGGAAGGCCCACTGGTTCTGCCCGACGTGGCCGAGGGCGTCGAGCGGCAGCGAATGCGGGTAGCCGCTCATCGCGACTATGTAGTACCACTGGCCGTCCCAGATCTGCGCGTAGGCCGCGTAGCCGGGGCGGGCCAGAGTCCACGGGTTCGTGGCCTGGACGTGGGCGAAGCCGAGCAGCAGGGCGGTGCTGACGACGCGCGAGAGCGCGAAGACCACCAGCACCCGAGCCCACCACGGGGTCGCGTCGTACGCGCGTCGAATCCTGCCGCCACCGCCCGGGTCGACCTGCGGGGGTGCCGCGTGGGCGGCCCGGGTGATCAGGCCGTCAGCCACGCCCGCAGCCCGCGCTCGCACTCGGTGATCTGGTCGACGGCGACGCGCTCGTCGTCGGCGTGGGCCTTCATGGGGTCGCCGGGGCCGTAGTTGACGGCGGGGATGCCGAGGCCGGCGAAGCGCGCGACGTCCGTCCAGCCGTACTTGGGTGTGGCCTCGCCGCCGACAGCGGCCAGGAACTCCTGCGCCAGGGCGGCGTCGAGACCGGGGCGGGCGCCCTGGGCGAGGTCGACGATCTCGACCTCGAAGTCGCCGAACAGCTCGCGGATGTGGGCGACGGCCTCGTCGGCCGAGCGCGACGGCGCGAAGCGGTAGTTGATGTGCACCATGCACGCGTCGGGGATGACGTTGCCCGCCACTCCCCGGAGATGCCGACGGCGTTGAGCCCCTCGCGATAGACCAGCCCGTCAACCTCGACCTGGCGCGGCTCGTACGCGGCGAGGCGGTCGAGGATCGGGGCGGCCCTGTGGATGGCGTTGTCGCCGATCCACGAGCGGGCCGAATGCGAACGCAGACCCCGGGTGCGGATCTCGGCGCGGAGGTTGCCGTTGCAGCCGCCCTCGACGCTCGAATTCGAGGGCTCCATCAGGATCGCGAAATCAGCCGTGAGCAGGTCGGGATACAGCCGCGTGAGGCGGCCCAGACCGTTGAGGGCGTCCGAGACCTCTTCGTGGTCGTACCAGACCCAGGTCACGTCGACGTTGGGCTCGGTGAGCTCGACGGCGAGCTTCAGCGCGACGGCGCAGCCGGCCTTCATGTCGACGGTGCCGCGGCCCCAGAGATACTCCACGCCGTCGATGTGCTCGGTCTTCGTCGGCACGTTGTCGTTGATCGGCACCGTGTCGACGTGACCGGCGATGACCACCCGCTTGTCGCGGCCCAGGTTCGTCTTCGCGACCAGGGCGTCGCCGTCACGGAAGAGCTCGAGGTGCGGCGCCCCCTCGAGCACTGCCCAGATGTCGTCGGCGACGGCCTTCTCGTCGCCCGAGACGCTCGCGATGTCGCAGAGCTGCCGTGTGAGGTCGATAGAGGAGACGGTGAGGTCGAGAGCCATGACGTTCAGCCTATCCGCCGCTGCCGTACCGATACCCTCGAAGCATGAGCAGCGAGCCCGCGACCCCCGCCGTCCCGACAGCCGCCTGGGGCTACGGCCTCGCCACCGTCGCCGACTCGGGCACGGTGCTCGACACCTGGTTCCCGAGCCGCACCTCGGCGACTTCCCCGCCGACCGCGATCCTGCCCTCGTCCCTGCCGACATCGAGACTCTGGCCGGCCCCGACGAGCGCCGCGCCGTGCGGCTCGAGCCCGTCACCGTCCGCATCGACCTCACCGTGCCGCCGGAAGGCGTCAGTGACGCCTACCTGCGCTTGCACCTGCTCAGCCACCTTCTCGTGAAGCCGAACACGATCAACCTCGACGGACTCTTCGGCGTGCTGCCGATCGTGACGTGGACGAACGCCGGGCCGCTGGATCCTGCCGACTTCGCCCGCCTGCGCATGCCCCTGCAGCGCGCCGGCATCCACACCACCGGCATCGACAAGTTCCCTCGGCTGCTCGACTACGTCTCGCCCGACAGGGTCAGGATCGCCGACGCTTCGCGCGTCCGTCTCGGCGCCCACCTCTCCCCCGGCACCACGGTGATGCACGAGGGTTTCGTCAACTACAACGCAGGCACCCTCGGCTCGTCGATGATCGAGGGGCGCGTCTCGCAGGGCGTCGTGGTCGGCGACGGCTCGGACGTCGGCGGCGGCGCATCGATCATGGGCACGCTCTCGGGCGGAGGCACCCAGCGCGTCTCCATCGGTTCGCGGGCTCTTCTCGGGGCGAACTCGGGCGTCGGCATCTCGATCGGCGACGACACCGTCGTCGAGGCGGGGCTCTACGTCACCGCCGGCACCAAGGTGGTGCTCGTCGGCACCGCCGCCGACTCGAACGGCAAGTCGCAGACCGTCAAGGCCGTCGAGCTCTCGGGGCGCCCCGGCTTGCTCTTCCGCCGCAACTCGCTCACCGGCACCGTCGAGGTGCTGGCCCGCCGCGGCTCCGGCGTCACGCTGAACGCGACGCTCCACGCCTAGCGGGCGCCGCCACCCTCGCTGCCGCGGTCGGGGCCAGCGGCGCAAGCACGAGCCCGAATTCACGCAGTAAGCCCGAACTAGTTCGGGCATCTTGCCTGAAATCGGACTCATGCCGATGGCGGTGCCGGTGGCACCGGGCAGGGCCCGCGGCGGCCGCTAGCGGTCGGTCGGCCAGTCGCGGGCGGTCTCGCCGATGTAGAGCTGCTGGGGGCGGCCGATCTTGGTGGCCTTGTCGGTGTTCATCTCGCGCCAGTGCGCGATCCACCCGGGCAGGCGCCCGATGGCGAACAGCACGGTGAACATGCGCGGCGGGAAGCCCATCGCCTTGTAGATGATGCCGGTGTAGAAGTCGACGTTCGGGTAGAGCTTCCGCGAGATGAAGTACTCGTCGCTGAGCGCCACCTGCTCGAGTTCGAGCGCGATGTCGAGCAACTCGTCTTTGACGCCGAGGGCGGCGAGCACCTCGTCTGCGCTCTCTTTGACGAGCTTGGCGCGCGGGTCGTAGTTCTTGTAGACGCGGTGCCCGAAGCCCATCAGCTTGACGCCGTCTTCTTTGTTCTTGACACGCTCGACGAACCGGGCGACGCCTTGGCCGGAGTCGCGGATCTCGGCGAGCATCTTGAGCACCGCCTCGTTCGCGCCGCCGTGCAGCGGACCGTAGAGCGCCGAGATGCCTGCCGAGATCGACGAGTACATGTTGGCCTCGGTCGAGCCGACCAGGCGCACGGTCGAGGTCGACGCGTTCTGCTCGTGGTCTTCGTGCAGGATCAGCAGGCGCTCGAGCGCCTTGGACAGCACCGGGTTCACGACGTAGGGCTCTGCCATCGTGCCGAAGTTCAACTTCAAGAAGTTGTCGACGAAGCTGAGCGAGTTGTCGGGGTAGAGGAACGCCTGCCCGAGGCTCTTCTTGTGCGCGTAGGCCGCGATGACGGGCAGCTTCGCGAGGAGGCGGATGGTCTGCAGCTCGACCTGCTCGGGATCCTTCACATCCATGGTGTCTTCGTAGAACGTCGACAGCGCGCCGACGGCGCTGGAGAGCACCGACATCGGGTGCGCGGTGGCGGGCAGCGCGTCGAAGAACCGGCGCAGGTCTTCGTGCAGGAGGGTGTGGCGGCGGATGCGGGCGTCGAACGAGGCCAGCTCGTCGGCCGTGGGCAGCTCGCCGTAGATCAGCAGCCAGGCGGTCTCGAGGAAGGTCGAGTTGGCCGCGACCTGCTCGATCGGGTAGCCGCGATAGCGCAGGATGCCCTCGTCGCCGTCGATGTAGGTGATCGCGCTCTTCGTCGCAGCCGTGTTGACGAACCCCGAGTCGAGCGTCGAATAGCCCGTCTGTTTCATGAACGTCGAGATGTCGACGCTCGAAGCGCCGTCGGTCGACGGCACGATGGGGAACTCTGCACTCCCTCCAGGGAACTGCAGCGTGGCCTTCTGGGCTTCGTTGGCATCAGTCACCCCTTCAGCCTAATCGGCTCGGAGCATGTCAGGACACATGTCGCGCAAGTGGCGAGCGAGGGCTACGCCTTCACGGCGGTCAGGCGATGCACGGCGGCGTCGATCCGCTCGTCGGTCGTCGTCAGCGCGATGCGCACGTGCTGGGACCCGTCGGTGCCGTAGAACGTGCCAGGGGCCACCAGGATGCCACGCTCGGCGAGCCACGAAACGGTCGCCCAGGCATCCTCGCCCCGCGTCGCCCACAGGTAGAGACCGGCAGAGCTTCGGTCGATGCGGAACCCGGCCTGCTCGAGCGCCGCCTTCAGGCGGTCACGCCGCCCGCGGTAGAGCGCCTTCTGCGCGCGGACGTGCGTGTCGTCGCCGAGGGCTGTGACCATGGCGCGCTGCACGGGGGCCGGCGGCATGAGCCCGGCGTGCTTGCGCACGGCGAGCAGCTGCTGAACCACGTCGCCGCAGCCGGCGATGAAGCCCGCACGGTAGCCGGCGAGGTTCGACTGCTTGGACAGCGAGTAGACCGAGACCACGTTGCGGCGCGTGTCGCCGATCACGCGCGGGTCGAGGATGCAGGGCGTCGCGACGGTGTCGTACTCCGGCGACCAGCCGAGCTCGGCATAGCACTCGTCGCCGGCGATGACGGCACCGAGGTCGCGGCCGCGCTCGACGGCGCGCCGCATCGCCTCGAACGACAGCACGCTGCCGTCGGGGTTGCCCGGGCTGTTGAGCCAGATCAGCTTGGTCGACGCCGGCCACTCGTCGGGGTCGTCGCTGGCGAGAGCCTTGGCGCCGACGAGGGCCGCACCCAGCTCGTAGGTCGGGTAGGCGTTCTTCGGGTAGACGACGGTGTCGCCCGGGCCGATGCCGAGCCACAGCGCCATCCCGGCGATCAGCTCTTTCGAGCCGATGGTCGGGAGCACGTTGGCGTCGGTCAGGCCGGTGACGCCGCGGCGGCGCTCGTACCAATCGATGATTGCGGCGCGGAGGGCCGGGGTGCCGGCGACCTGCGGGTAGGAGTGGGCGTCGGTCGCCTCGCGCAGCGACTCGCGGATGAGCTCGGGCGTGGGGTCGACCGGCGAGCCCACCGACAGGTCGACGATGCCGCCTTTGTGGCCGCGCGCCACGGCGGTCGCGTCAGCGAGACTGTCCCACGGGAAGTCAGGAAGGTCGAGAGCCACGGTGGTGCGCCCTCCGCTCTAGTGCTCGGCGGACTGCGGAGGCAGCGCGGAGATGACGGGGTGGTCTTTGGCGATCACGCCGACCTTGGCGGCACCGCCGGGCGAGCCGATCTCGTCGAAGAACTCGACGTTGGCCTTGTAGTAGTCGGCCCACTTGTCGGGCAGGTCGTCTTCGTAGTAGATCGCCTCGACGGGGCACACCGGCTCGCAGGCGCCGCAGTCGACGCACTCGTCGGGGTGGATGTACAGCGAGCGTTCGCCCTCGTAGATGCAGTCGACCGGGCACTCGTCGATGCAGGCTCGGTCTTTCACGTCGACACAGGGAAGAGCGATCACGTACGTCACTAGTGGCTTTGTCCATTCGCGTCGGGCAGGCCCGGGGCGGCCTGCGGCGATCCTGCAATCCTATCTCGACCGGTGCCCGTGCCTCGCCGATCGCGGGGCGGCAGCTTGGGCCAGACGAGCACCACGGCGGCGACGAGGATCGACCCGCCGATCCAGGTGTAGCCGATGATGTTTCCCGGGATCAGCACCGATCCGCCGGCACTCGTCTGCGAGAGCACGGAATTGACGACGGTCAGCCCGATTGCGACGATCAGCCCGACGAGGCGCGAGTCGAACAGCAGCCGGAAGCCGACCATCAGGGCGACGACGAAGGCCAGCGCCAAGACGACGCCCAGAGGGAACCTGCCCGCAAGATCCTGGTGCGCCACTGTGCCGATGGCCCCGAAGAGGGCCCCGACGACGAGCGCGAGGACGTAGGCGACGACCTTGCCGGGCAGCCCGAAGTCGTCGAGGTCGGTCGCCCCGAGTGCCGGGGCAGGGGCGATCGGCTCGGCCACGTGGCGGAAGGTCTCGACGACGGTGACGGGCACCACGGCGCCGTGCGGGAACTCGAGCGCGGGGCCCCCGGGCGTCGACACCACGGTGACCTGCGTGCGGTACTGCCGGAGGGCCTCGACCTTGCGGTCGAGCACCGGGCGACCGTCGATGGCGACGTCGGCCGTACCCACGGCGTGGGCCGAGCCGACCGAGACGGGGCCGTCGCCCGGGGCTTCAGGATCCGCTTCGGTCGCGAAGGCGGTGTCGCCTTCGACCACGACGGTTCCGGCGGTGATCGCGAAGAAGGGCACACCGGCCAGGCGCGCGACCCGCAGAGCCGCCCGGTTGACGCGCACGTGGTCGGGGTGGCCGTAGCCGCCGTCGGTGTCGTAGCTCACGATCGCGCCCGGCCGCACGTCGGCCACGACTGCGGCGAGGTCGGAGACGATCTCGCCGAACTCGGCGGCGCAGAAGGCGGCAGGATGCAGGTCGGGCACCGGGACGGCGCGGCCGTCGGCCCCCCACGCCATGCCCGAGTCGCGGTAGACACGGGTCTCGCGCCCCGCCGTGCGCGCCCCGACCTCGCCGAGGAAACGGTGGTCGGTGACGCCGAGCGCGGCCATCGCACCCGCGATCTCGCCCTCGCGGTGGACGGCGAGAGCGGCCGGATCGTCGCGAAACGACGCGAGGTCGTCGGGGATGACCTCGCCCAGCTCGCCGCGCGTGCAGGTGACGACGGTCACCTGCGCGCCCGCGTCGACGAGCGTCGCGATCGTGGCACCGGTGACGATCGTCTCGTCGTCGGGGTGGGCGTGGACGAGCAGGACGCGCTCGAAAGCGCCGGGCTCGGAAAGCGTGGTGGACATCACTGGCAAGGATAGGCGATGGAGGCCTGGCAACTCGTGCCCGAGCGGGTCTCTTGCCGAACGCCCCGCCTCCCAGAAGGGACGCGGGGCGTTCGAGCGGAGACCGGACCGTGACCTACGCGTTGGCCTTCTTCAGGCGAGCGGTGGTGCGAGCACGCTCGGACGCGGCCAGCGCGACCTTGCGGATGCGGATCGCCTCGGGGGTGACCTCGACGCACTCGTCGTCGCCGGCGAACTCGAGGGCCTCCTCGAGCGAGAGGACGCGCGAGGGCGTCATCGACTCGAAGTTGTCGGCCGTCGACTGACGCATGTTGGTCAGCTTCTTCTCTTTGGTGATGTTGACGTCCATGTCGTCGGAGCGAGAGTTCTCGCCCACGACCATGCCCTCGTAGACCTCTTCGGTGGGCTGCACGAAGAAGGTCATGCGCTCCTGGAGGTTGATGATGGCGAAGGGCGTGACGACACCCGAGCGGTCGGCGATGATGGAGCCGTTGGTGCGGGTCGAGATCTCGCCCGCCCACGAGTCGTAGCCGTGAGAGATTCCGTTGGCGATGCCGGTGCCGCGCGTGTCGGTGAGGAACTGCGTGCGGAAGCCGATGAGGCCGCGGGACGGGACGATGAACTCCATGCGCACCCAGCCCGAGCCGTGGTTCGCCATGTTCTCCATGCGGCCCTTGCGGGCGGCCATCAGCTGCGTGATGGCGCCCAGGTACTCGTCGGGCACGTCGATGGTCATGTGCTCGTACGGCTCTTGGAGCTTGCCGTCGACGCGACGCGTCACGACCTGCGGCTTGCCGACGGTGAGCTCGAAGCCCTCGCGGCGCATCTGCTCGACCAGGATGGCAAGGGCGAGCTCGCCTCGGCCCTGGACCTCCCACGCGTCCGGGCGCCCGATGTCGACGACCTTGAGCGAGACGTTGCCGACCAGCTCGCGGTCGAGGCGGTCCTTGACCATACGGGCGGTGAGCTTGTGGCCCTTGATCTTTCCGATCACGGGCGACGTGTTGGTGCCGATCGTCATCGAGATGGCCGGGTCGTCGACCGTGATGGTCGGCAGCGGGCGCACGTCGTCGGGGTCGGAGAGCGTCTCGCCGATCGTGATGGTGTCGAAGCCTGCGACGGCGACGATGTCGCCGGGGCCGGCGCTCTCGGCGGGGTAGCGGCTGAGCGCCTTGGTGATCAGGAGCTCGGTGATACGGGCGTTCTGGACGGAGCCGTCGTGCTTAACCCAGGCGACCGTCTGACCCTTCTTCAGCGTGCCGTGGAAGACGCGCAGCAGAGCGAGGCGGCCGAGGAACGGCGAGGCGTCGAGGTTGGTGACGTGCGCCTGGAGGGGGTGCTCGTCGTCGTAGGTCGGCGCCGGAACGTGCTTGAGGATCGCGTCGAAGAGCGGCTCGAGGTCGTCGTTGTCGGGCAGGGTGCCGTTCTCGGGCTTGTTCGTCGACGCGGCGCCGTTGCGGCCGGACGCGTAGACGACGGGCACGTCGAGGATGGCGTCGAGGTCGAGGTCGTCGACCTCTTCGGCGAGATCGGAGGCGAGGCCCAACAGCAGGTCCTGCGACTCGGCGACGACCTCGTCGATCCTGGCGTCGGGGCGGTCGGTCTTGTTGACCAGCAGGATCACGGGCAGCTTGGCGGCCAGCGCCTTGCGCAGCACGAAGCGGGTCTGCGGCAGCGGGCCCTCCGACGCGTCGACGAGCAGCACGACGCCGTCGACCATGGACAGGCCGCGCTCGACCTCGCCGCCGAAGTCGGCGTGGCCGGGGGTGTCGATCACGTTGATGGTGATGGGGCCGTCGGTCGCGTGCACGCCGTTGTAGAGCACCGAGGTGTTCTTGGCGAGGATCGTGATGCCCTTTTCGCGCTCGAGCTCGTTGCCGTCCATCATGCGATCGTCGGTCTCGAAGTGAGCGTCGAAGCTGTTGGTCTGCTTGAGCATGGCGTCGACGAGGGTCGTCTTGCCGTGGTCGACGTGGGCAACGATTGCCACGTTGCGCAGGTCACTGCGGATGGCAGTCGCCATAGTTGTACGTCCTTTTGAGAGGGGTGCGGGGGAGAAAGTCGATGGGGGCAGCCGTGGCCCCGACTGAAAGAGTCTACCTTCCCTCGGGTGAACAGCCGGTTGCGTGCGCTCAGGGCGTACGAAAAGGCCCCGCGAGCTGCGCTCGCGGGGCCTTCACGGGGTCGGGCGGGGCCCGCTCAGTTCATCCGGCGCGGGTCGAGCGCGTCGCGCAGACCGTCGCCGAACAGGTTGAACGCCATGACCGAGATGAAGATCGCCACACCCGGCAGGATCAGGTACATCGGGTCAATCTGGTAGTAGTTTCCGGCATCCGACAGCATCTGGCCCCACGAGGTCGTGGGCGGCTGCACGCCGACGCCGAGGAACGACAGACCTGCCTCGCCGAGCATGTTGTTCGGGATGGTCAGGGTCGTGTAGACGAGGATCGGGCCGATCAGGTTCGGGGCGATCTCTCGCGCCATGATCCAGCCGTTCGAGGCGCCGAGGCTCTTGGCCGCGTCGACGAACTCCTTCTCGCGCAGCGACAGCACCTGCCCGCGGACGATGCGGCCGATGTACGGCCAGCCGAAGAAGCCCAGCACGAAGATGATGACGCCGGCGCGAAGCACCTCGGAGCTCGAGATGAGCGCGATGACCGTGATCAGCGAGATCGAGAGCAGCAGCGTCGGGAAGGACAGCAGGACGTCCATGATGCGCGAGATGACGACGTCGGCGAAGCCGCGGTAGTAGCCGGCGATGAGACCGAGCGAGACTCCGAAGACGAGCGAGACGACGGTCGCCAGCGAGCCGATCAGCAGCGAGGTGCGCGCACCCTGCATCAGCAGCGTCAGGATGTCCTGCCCGAGGACGGGAGTCACACCGAACCAGTGCTTGGCCGAGACGCCGCCGAGCGAGCCGAGCGGCATCGACGTCAGCGGGTCGAGCAGGCTGCCCGAGCCGGTGTTGTGCTGCGTGAGGTAGCTGGTGCCGTAGAGCGAGCCGAGCTGGTCGGCGAAGATCGCGATCAGGACGATCAGGACGATGATGATGCCGGCGACCATCGCCACTTTGTCTTTGCGGAGGCGACGCCACGCGATCGCGTACAGCGAACGACCGACGATCGACGGCTCTTTGCCGCTCTGCGTGTCGAGCTGGTTCTGGTCGCTCTCGGCGACGACCTGCAGCTCTCCCGGTGTGAGTGACATCAGCGGATCTCCCCGACGGTCGGTGCGGACGGGCCCGTGACGACGGAGCCGGTCTTGATGAACTCCTTGGAACCGCGCGACGAGGGGTAGTGGCAGTAGACCTCGTGGCCCGGCGCCTTCTCTTCGAGCACGGGCTGGACGGTCGAGCAGTGCGTGCGCTGCTCGTCGGTCAGCTCTTCGCGGAACTTCTGGCAGCGGGTGTGGAAGACGCAGCCGGTGGGCGGGTTGGCCGGGCTGGGGAGGTCGCCCTTCAGCAGGATCCGCTCGCGACGCGACTCGGCACGCGGGTCGGGCACCGGCACGGCCGACATGAGAGCGTGCGTGTAGGGGTGCAGCGGGTCGGAGTAGAGCGTGTCGCGATCGGTGATCTCCATGACCTTGCCGAGGTACATGACCGCGACGCGGTCGGCGATGTGGCGCACGACCGAGAGGTCGTGGGCGATGAAGATGTAAGCGACCCCGAACTCGTTCTGGAGGTCTTCGAGCAGGTTGACCACCTGGGCCTGCACCGACACGTCGAGGGCCGAGACCGGTTCGTCGCAGACGATCAGCTTCGGGTCGAGGGCCAGTGCGCGGGCGATACCGATTCGCTGACGCTGGCCGCCCGAGAACTCGTGCGGGTAGCGGTTGAAGTGCTCGGGGTTGAGCCCGACGCGCTCCATGATGCTCTGCACCTCGGCCTTGATGCCGTGGTCGGTCTTCGTGTGCTGGATCTTGAACGGGGCGCCGATGATCGTGCCGACCGTGTGCCGCGGGTTCAGCGACGAGAACGGGTCTTGGAAGATCATCTGGATCTCGCTGCGCAGCGGACGCATCTGGCGCGGGCTCAGCCCGGCGATCTCTCGACCGTCGAACTCGATCCGGCCGGCGG
This sequence comes from Frondihabitans sp. PAMC 28766, assembly GCF_001577365.1. Taxonomy (NCBI): domain Bacteria; kingdom Bacillati; phylum Actinomycetota; class Actinomycetes; order Micrococcales; family Microbacteriaceae; genus Frondihabitans; species Frondihabitans sp. PAMC 28766. The sequence continues at coordinate 1,858,437 of NZ_CP014513.1, read as the reverse complement.
TGGGCTCGATCAGCTTCGACACCAGCCGCCCCGTGGTCGACTTGCCGCAGCCGGACTCGCCCACGATTCCGAGGGTCTCGCCCTTCGACACGGTGAAGCTGACGCCGTCGACCGCCTTGATGGGGTTGCCTCGTCGCCCGAGGAGGCCCGCGGCCCCGCCCTGGAAGTGCTTCGTGATGCCGTCGACGACGAGCAGCGGGTCACCCGTGGGTGCCGGCTTGGCCGTCGGGGCTTCGGTCACTGAACTCATAGGAAGCTGGTTCTCTTTCGGTGTGGCCTGATCAGAGGGTGGGGAAGATCTCGTTCGCGAAGATCTCCACGCGCTGTTCGTGGGGGATGTGGCACCTGACCTCGTGCTGGTTCGACGACTCCAGCAGGTTCGGGTGCTCGGTGAAGCACTTGTTCTCGCCCACGCGATCCGAGAACGGGCAGCGCGCGTTGAAGACGCAGCCCTTCGGCACGTTGATGAGCGACGGCGGCTGGCCGGGGATCGGCGTGAGCCGACCCTCGCGGACGCGGTCCACGCGCGGCATCGACCGCAGGAGGCCCCAGGTGTAGGGCATCTCGGGGTTGTAGAAGAGCTCTTCGACGGGTGCCTTCTCGACGCACTGGCCGCCGTACATCACGAGCACCTTGTCGCAGGTCTCGGCGACGACGCCGAGGTCGTGCGTGATGATGATGACGGCGGAGTCGAGCTCGTCGTGCAGCTCTTTGATGAGCTCGAGGACCTGCGCCTGCACCGTCACGTCGAGCGCCGTGGTCGGCTCGTCGGCGATCAGCAGTTTCGGCTTGCAGATGAGCGCCATGGCGATCATCGCGCGCTGTCGCATACCACCCGAGAACTGGTGCGGGTAGTCGTCGTAGCGGTTCTCCGGGTTCGGGATGCCCACCTTCGCCAGCATCCGCACCGTCTCGGCACGGGCCTCCTTCTTGGAGACCTTGTTGTGCACGAGGTACGCCTCGCCGATCTGCGAGCCCACCGAGTAGAACGGGTGGAGAGCCGAGAGGGGATCCTGGAAGATCATCGCCATCTCGCTGCCGCGGAGCTCGCGGACCTCGTCTTCGGTCGCCCCGATGAGTTCTTTGCCGTCGAGGTAGATCTTGCCCGACAGGCGCGCGTTGCTGTTCTTGTGAAGGCCGAGGATCGCCTGGCTGGTCACCGACTTGCCCGAGCCCGATTCGCCGACGATGCCGAGGATCTCGCCGCGGCGCAATTCGAACGAGAGGCCGTCGACGCTCTTGACGACGCCGTCGTCGGTGGGGAAGTGCACCTTGAGGTCTTCGACCCGGAGGAAGGCGTCGGAGGTGGCCGGGGTCTGCGCCTCGGTGGTGGGGAGTGTTGTAGACATGCTTCCTTCCGGCGCTTAGACGGTGACTCGCGGGTCGATCACGGCATACAGGATGTCGACCAGGAAGTTCGCGATGACGAGAGCCAGTGCGGCAACGATCGTAACGCCCTCGATCACGGGAAGGTCGAGAGTCTGGATGGCGCTGATCGAGAGGTAACCGAGCCCTCGTAGGTTGAAGACGGTCTCGGTGATGACCGTCGTGCCGACCAGGGTGCCCACGTCGATGCCGAAGATCGTGACGATGGGAGTCAGGGCAGCACGGAGACCGTGCTTGATGACGACCGTGCGCCGTGGCAGGCCCTTCGCCCGCGCCGTGCGGATGTAGTCCTCGCCCATCGTCTCCATCATGTTCGACCGGGTGAGCCGGGCGTAGAGGGCGGCGAAGAGGAAGGCGAGGGCGACCCAGGGCAGGATCATGCTCTTGAACCACTGGAGGGGATCTTGCGTGATCGGCGCGTACGCGACGTTCGGCAACCAGCCGAGCGTGTACTCGAAGACCAACAACAGCAGTGGGCCCGTGAAGAAGATCGGCAGCGAGACGGCGGCCAGCGAGCCGGTCATGCCGACGCGGTCGACGATCGAACCGGGCTTGAGGGCCGAGAAGGTGCCGACCGTCACGCCGCCGACGAGCCACAGGACGGCCGCGCCGACGAGGAGGCTGATGCTGACCGGAGCGGCCTGCAGCAGCATCGACCCCACGAGGTCGTTCTGCTTGAACGAGTAGCCGAAGCAGGGGGCCGGGCAGTGGATCGGGGTCGACACACCGTCGGTGATGGTCTGGCCGAACATGATGCCGGAGATGTAGTGCCAGTACTGCTCGGGGACCGGGAGGTCGAACCCGAAGCGGTGCTCGAGAGCGAGCAACTGGGGGGAGCCGGGTTTGAACGGCACCTTGCCGATGTAGTAATACACCGGGTTCGTGTGCGAGAGGGTCGGCGCGATCTGGAAGATCAGGAACGTGACGAGGCTCACGACGAAGAGGACGACGATGGCGCCGATGAGGCGGTACAGGATGAAGCGAATCATGGTGTGTGGTCGCAGCGTGGGCCGCCTGGACTGTTATGCCCAGGCGGCCCCCGCCGCAGAACCCTTCCTATCGAGTGATCCGAAGGATACTAAGAACGATCTTCAGATCAGCCGCCGACACCCACGTTGACGAAGTCGTAGATGCCGAACGCCAGGGCGTTGTCGGACGTCACGTTCGTCATGCGCGTGCTGCGCCAGTAGAGGTTCTTGCCCCACAGGAGCGGGAGGTTCTGAGCCGAGGCCATGATGGCCTTGTTCAGCTTCTCACCCGTGGCCTGGGTCGACGCAGCCGCCGTGTTGTCCAGGATCGAGTTGACCGTCGAGTCGTTCAGGCTGCCGTAGTTGCTGTTACCGGTCGGCAGGATGGACGCACCGTTGGCGATGTTGTTGTAGAAGCCGTAGTAGGTCGGGAAGTCCGCACCCCATCCGGCGTTGATGATGCCGAGGCCGGCCGACTTCACGTGGGCCGGCGAGCCGACGAACGTGGCGTAGTAGCTGGAAGCGGCATCGGTCGCGGCGGTGATCTTGATGCCGACGCGCGCGAGAGCGGTCTGCTCGGCCTGGAAGATCTTCGGGCCGGTCTCGGACGGAGTCGCGTAGGTGAACTTCGTCGAGAAACCGTTCGGCTGACCGCACTTGGTCAGCGCCTCTTTGGCCTTGGTCAGGTCACCCGTGTTGCCCGAACCCGAGGGATAAGGGTTGTAGCTGGGGTTGTAACCGGGAACGCCGGGGGGCGTGAACGAACCGGCGATCGTGCCGGCAGCTGCTCCGCCGTAAGCCTGCTGGATCGCAGCCTTGTTCGTGGCGTAGAAGATGGCCTGGCGGCAGTACTGATTCGGCACGACCGAAGCGGGAATGACGAAGTAGTCGGTGTTGTCACCGGCAGGGTCGTCCGTCTGTACCTTGAGCTTCGGGTTGGAGAGAGCCTGAGCCTGGAGGGTCGTACCGATGCGCGTGTCGGCCTTGGCGTCGAACGCCCCGGACTTCAGCTTCGAGTCGATGTCGTTCGGGTCACTGTCGATGGTGAGTGTCACCTCGTTGACCAGCGGCTTACGGATCTTGTCCGTCGACTGCTTCCAGTACTTGTTGCGCGTGAACGTGACCGACTTGTTCTGCGTGTAGTCGGAGAAGACGTACGGGCCGGACGAGACCGGGTCCTTGCCGTAGGTGGCGCCGGTGTAGCTGGCGCCGTTCTCGGTCTTGTAGGGCACGGGGGCCGTGGTGGGCAGCGCCATCAGGTAGTCGAAGTCGGCGAACGACTTGTTCAGGTGGAACGTGATGGTGTTGCTCGTGGTCGAGATGACCGAGTCGGGCAGGTCGCCCGACTTGTACGGGCCGGCGTAGGAAGCCGGAGCGTTGATCAGACCGGTGAAGTAGAACGTCGGGCCGCCGTTGATGACGTCGCTCGCGAAGAGGCGCTCGGTGGCGTACTTGATGTCCTGCGTGGTGATGGTCTTGCCGTTGGAGTACTTCAGGCCCGACTGCAGCGTGTACGTCCAGGTCTTGAAGTCGTCGGACGACTTGCCGAGGCCCGTGGCCATGTCAGGAGCGAGCTCGAACTTGGTGCCGTTGACCTTCTTGTAGCCGACCAGGGTGCGGCTGAACAGGCGCTGCATGTTCCAGCACCAGCCGTAGTAGGTACGGGCCGGGTCCCACGAGTCGCAGTCGCTGGCGGCGCCGAGCTTCAGCGTGCCCCCGGCCTTGGTCGAGGGGTTGTAGACGGCGTTGACGGCTGCGTTGAACGACGGGTTGGACGACGAGGTGTTGCTCGTGCCACCTCCGCTCGAACAACCCGCGAGCGCAAGCGCCGCGGAGGCTGCGACAGCGATGAGCGCAAACCTTTTAGTTCTGAGTCGCATCGAGAGATGCCCCTTCTGTGCTGTGTATGGGACGTCGACCACCTCAGGCGGTGCAATGCGACCTGATCGGTGTGGCCAACCGATCTGCGTCACCGCACCAGTCGGCGCGGCTGCTCGCAGTCGATATGAAGACACTAAGTAAACCGTCGCCAAACGCCAAACCCCGGGAGAAAGCGTTACGTCTCGGAAACACGGAATGCGGATTCATTGCGGCCCAATCACGAATTTACCGCGAAATCGGTCGTGCGCGCACGATTCGTGCGTGTGAGGGCGAAAGTGACCCTCGCTCGTGGGCTCCGCGCGGCCGAGCACGGTCTCCTATCATTGCCTCGACACTGGAGGATCATTTGCTCGCTCACCCCGTCGCCGAACCGTTGCCGTCGGGTGTCTCGACCGGTCGCATCCGCGCCGAGATCCTGATCGTCCTCGGTCTCTCCCTCGGTGCGAGCGCGGTCTACTCGCTGGTGCAGATCCTCGATCTGCTCACACGGTCGACGCCCCTGTCGAACCAGACGGCTCAGCTCAACACGTCACTCGACAGCCGCGAGCTGTTCGACTTCGTCTACCAGGTGCTCGAGAACGGCTTCGACATCGTGCCCGTGGCCCTCGTCGCCTACCTGCTCTGGAAGACGGCCAGACCGCACCTGGGTCGGCTCGGCGTCGACTTCTCGAACGTCGGTCGCGACGCGCTCTGGGGCGCGGGGCTCGCTCTCGCGATCGGGATCCCGGGCCTCGCCCTGTACTTCGCCGGCCGGGCCATCGGGATCACCGTCGACGTCGTGCCCACGAACCTCGCAGCCCACTGGTGGACGGTGCCCGTGCTGCTGTTCTCGGCGCTCCGCTCGGGCGTCACCGAGGAGGTCATCGTGGTCGCGTATCTCTTCGCGCGCCTGAAAGACCTGAAGTGGGGCGTGTGGCCGATCCTGCTGTCCGCCGCCCTGCTGCGGGGCACGTACCACCTCTACCAGGGCTTCGGGGCCTTCATCGGCAACGCCGTGATGGGCATCGTCTTCGGCTGGCTCTACATGCGCTTCGGCCGCATCCTGCCCCTCGTGATCGCGCACTTCTTCATGGACGCCGCCGTGTTCGTCGGTTACCCCTGGGCTGCCGCCGCCTTCCCGCAGTTCTTCGGCGCGACGCACTGACGCCGGGAAGCGGGTACCCCCAGTTCGGGCCACATCAGCAGAATCCGAGCCCACGCCCGGCGCCAGTCGAGACTTCCGCACGTACGGTTGGACGATGAGCATCCCGGACATCGGCGACACCGCGCCCGACTTCACGCTGCCGGGCGTGCGCCTCGTCGACGGCGAGACGCGGCGACAGGAGTTCACGCTCTCGAGGCGCCCGGGCAACGCGGTCGTTCTCGTGTTCTATCCGGCCGACGAGTCGACCGTCTGCACGGCGCAGCTCTGCAGCTACCAGGAGGAGCTCTCCGGCTTCGCCGACCTCGGCGCTGAAGTCTGGGGCATCAGCCGCCAGAGTCTCGACAGCCACGAGAACTTCGCGCGCCACCACGGCCTCAGCTTCGCGCTGCTCAGCGACGTCGACAGCCGCGTCATCCGCGACTACGGCATCGCCCTGCCGGGTGTGGGCCTCCGTCGCAGCGTCTTCGTGATCGACGCCGGTGGCGTGGTGCGCTGGAAGCACGTCGCCCTCCTCGGCGCGCGCTTTCAGAAGGCCTCGGTCATCCAGGACGCCCTGACGGACGTCTTGGCGTAAGGGGACGATCGTCTCGGAGACGTGAGATCCAAGGCGGAGGAGCCCGGCTATGGCGGAGCCATGCCGGGCGACGACAACGCCGGAGATCGCGTCCCCGAGGCGATCGTCAGGGGACGATCGTCTCGGAGGCGTGAGATCCAAGGCGGAGGAGCCCGGCTATGGCGGAGCCATGCCGGGCGACGACAACGCCGGAGATCGCGTCCCCGAGGCGATCGTCAGGCGAATGCTTCGACGGGGGGGCAGGCGCAGAACAGGTTGCGGTCGCCGTAGGCCTGGTCGATGCGACGCACCGGCGGCCAGTACTTCGACCGCACGAGCGAGCGCAGCGGATAGACGGCCTCCTCGCGCGTGTACGCGGCCTGCCACTCCCCCGCTATGACCGACTCGGCCGTGTGCGGAGCCCCACGCAGCGGCGACTCGTCGGCGCTCCACTCGCCGGCTCCGACGCGGTCGGCCTCGGCCTTGATCGCGATCATGGCGTCGACGAAGCGGTCGATCTCGGCGAGGTCTTCGCTCTCGGTCGGCTCGACCATGAGGGTGCCGGCGACGGGGAACGACATCGTCGGGGCGTGGAAGCCGTAGTCGATGAGGCGCTTGGCCACGTCGTCGACGGTGACACCCGTCGCGTCGCGCAGGGGCCGAAGGTCGAGGATGCACTCGTGCGCCACGAGACCGTCTTCGCCGGAGTAGAGCACCGGGTAGTGCTCGCGGAGCCGCGCCGCGACGTAGTTGGCCGCCAGGACGGCCGCACCGGTGGCATCCGTCAGCCCCGTGGTGCCCATCATGCGGACGTAGGCCCACGAGATCGGCAGGATGCTGGGCGACCCGTAGGGCGCGGCGCTCACAGGCACTCCGGCATGAGCCAGGCGCGAGCCCCCATCTTGCACGGCCCCCGTGCGCCGGTCGGCCTGCTGAGCCAGCGGGTGCCCGGGCAGGAAGGGCGCCAGGTGCGCCTTCGCCGCGACGGGGCCCACGCCGGGGCCACCGCCGCCGTGCGGGATGCAGAACGTCTTGTGGAGGTTCAGGTGCGACACGTCGCCCCGAACTCGCCGAAGCGCGCGAACCCGAGAAGAGCGTTGAGGTTGGCGCCGTCGACGTAGACCTGGCCTCCGGCCTCGTGCACCGCCTCGGTGATCGAGCGGATGTCGTGCTCGTAGACGCCGTGCGTCGACGGGTAGGTGACCATGAGCGCGGCGAGGTCGTCGACGTGCTCGGACACCTTGACACGCAGGTCGTCGAGATCGACGTTGCCCTGCTCGTCGCAGGCGACCACGACGACGCGGAGGCCCGCCAGGACGGCGCTCGCCGCGTTCGTGCCGTGGGCCGACTGCGGGATGAGGCAGACGGTGCGGCCCTCGTCACCGTTCGAGAGATGATATCCGCGGATCGCGAGGAGCCCCGCGAGCTCGCCCTGGCTGCCGGCGTTCGGTTGCAGCGAGACCGTGTCGTAGCCGGTGACCTCGGCCAGCCAGCCCTCGAGCTGGCCGATCAGCTCGAGGTAGCCCCGGGCGTCGGCGGCCGGTGCGAACGGGTGGATGTTCGCGAACTCCGGCCACGTCACGGCCGCCATCTCGGTCGCGGCATTCAGCTTCATCGTGCACGATCCGAGCGGGATCATGCCGCGATCGAGTGCGTAGTCCTTGTCGGCCAGGTGCTTGAGGTAGCGCATCATGCTCGTCTCCGAGCGGTGTGTGCGGAAGACCGGGTGGGTGAGGAAGTCGCTGGTGCGCTCGAGCGCCGACGGGATGGGAGACGACGAGCCGGTGGGCACGGCGAAGCCGAGCAGTTCGCCCAGCACGTCGAGGTCGTCTCGGGTCGTGGTCTCGTCGGTCGAGATCGACACGGTGCCGGCGTCGACCTCGAGCAGGAGGTAGCCGCGCTCGTGAGCCGCAGCGACGATCTCCGAGGCTCGCCCCGGCACCGTCAGCGTCACGGTGTCGAAGAAGGCGTCGGCGCCCGTGGCGAGACCGGCCGCAGCCGCACCGGCGGCGAGGTCGACGGCGTGCTGGTGCGTCCGCCTCGCGATGTGGGTGAGGCCCCACGGCCCGTGATAGACCGCGTACATCGACGCCATGACGGCGAGCAGCACCTGGGCCGTGCAGATGTTCGAGGTGGCCTTCTCGCGGCGGATGTGCTGCTCGCGCGTCTGCAGGCTGAGGCGGTAGGCGGGGTTTCCCGTGGCATCCTGCGACACCCCGACCAGGCGGCCCGGCAATTGGCGCTCGAGGCCGGTGCGCACGGCCATGTAGCCCGCGTGCGGGCCGCCGAAGCCCATGGGTACGCCGAAGCGCTGGCTCGTGCCGACGGCGACGTCGGCCCCGAACTCGCCGGGCGCCGCCAGCAGCGTGAGAGCGAGGAGGTCGGCGGCGACGACCGCCAGGCCGCCCTGGAGGTGGCTCTGGTCGACGAGGGGCGCAGGATCCCAGACCGCCCCCGACGCTCCCGGGTACTGCACGAACACGCCGAAGCTGTCGGGCAGCGACTGTGCATCGGTCTCGCGCAGCGGCACCTCGACGAGCTCGATGCCGACGGCCCGAGCCCGACCGGCGAGCAGAGCCTTGGTCTGCGGCAGGGCATCGGAGTCGACCACGAAGCGATTGCTCTTCGACTTCGAGGCACGGCGGGCGAGCAGCATGCCCTCGACCACCGCCGTCGACTCGTCGAGCATCGACGCGTTCGCCGTCGTCAGCCCGGTCAGCTCGGCGACCATCGTCTGGAAGTTGATGAGGGCCTCGAGGCGGCCCTGCGAGATCTCGGGCTGGTACGGCGTGTAGGCGGTGTACCAGCTGGGGTTCTCGAGCACGTTGCGCTGGATCACGCTAGGGGTGACCGTGCCGTAGTAGCCGAGGCCGATGAACGAGCGGTTGACCGTGTTGCGGTTCGCCAGCTGTCGCAGCTCGGCGAGGGTCTCCTGCTCGCCGATCGGCTCGGGCAGGGCGCTCGACTCGAGAGCTCTGGCGTGGATGCTGTCGGGCACGGCCTTCTCGACGAGGGCCGCGACGCTTTCGAGGCCCAGCACGTCGAGCATGGCGCGCTGGTCGTCGGGAGTCGTTCCGATGTGACGATCGGCGAAGCCGGTGGCGGCCTGGCCCTGGATCAGCCCCGAGCCGGTGGTGACGTCGGCGCTCATTCGGCGGTCAGCGCGACGTACTCGTCACGGGAGAGAAGGGCCGGCAGGTCGCCCGACAGCGTGATCTTGACGAGCCAGCCGTCGCCGAACGGCGAGGAGTTGACGAGGTCGGGGCTGTCGACCACCTGGTCGTTGATCTCGAGCACGGTGCCGAGCACCGGGGCGAACAGCTCGCCGACCGACTTGGTCGACTCGATCTCGCCGACCACCTTGCCCTGCTCGACGTCCGTCCCGACAGCGGGCAGGTCGACGTAGACGACGTCGCCGAGCTTGTCGGCGGCGTAGTCGGTGATGCCGACGGTGGCGGTGTCGCCGTCGATCAGGAGCCACTCGTGCTCGGCGGTGTACTTCAGGCTGGTGAGATCAGTCACGGGATGTGCCTTTCGAGAGGGCTAGGAGCGCTTGTAGAAGGGGAGGGCGACGACGGTCGCGGGGATGGCGGTGCCGCGGACGTCGACGGTGAGAGTCGTGCCGACGGCTGCGAGGGCAGGATCGACGTACGCCATCGCGACCGGGTGGCCGAGCGTCGGTGAGAGCGCACCGCTCGTCACCGTGCCGACGACGCCGCCGGCCTCGTCGAGCACGGGGTAGTCGGCGCGGGCGGCGCGGCGGCCCTCGAGGGCGAGGCCGACGAGGACGCGGGCGCCCTCGGCGGGCTCGACGGCGTCGCGCCCGACGAACTCGGTCTTGCTCGCATCGACCACGCGCCCGAGACCGGCCTGAGCCGGCTTGGTGTCGAGCCCGAGCTCGTGACCGTAGAGGGGCATGCCGGCCTCGAGGCGCAGGGTATCGCGGCTCGCGAGACCCGCGGGCACGACGCCGCGCGGGGCTCCGGCCTCGGCGAGGGCCTGCCACAGTGCCGGCGCCGTGTCGGTGTCGAGATAGAGCTCGAAACCGTCCTCGCCGGTGTAGCCGGTGCGCGCGATGAGCACGGGGGCGTCGTCGAAGGTGCCCTGCAGCACGCGGTAGTAGCGCAGCTCGGCGAGCGGCGCGTCAGGCTGGAGACGGTCGCTCGTGATCAGCTCGTCGAGCACGCCCGCGGCCTCCGGGCCCTGGATCGCAATGAGCGCCGTGTCGTCGCTCTCGTCGTCGACTGTGACGTCGAAGCCGTGCGCGCGCTGCGCCAGCGCAGCGAATGCCGCGTCCCGGTTGCCGGCGTTCGCGACCACGAGGAAGTCGTGGTCGTCGAGCCGGTAGACCACGAGATCGTCGATGATGCCGCCCGCGGGCGACAGGAGGAGGGAGTACTTGGCACGCCCGACGGCGATGGTCGAGAGGGTGCCGGCCAGCGCGTTGTCGAGGAAGCGCCCCGCATCCTGCCCGACGACCGCGATCTCGGCCATGTGCGACAGGTCGAAGAGGCCGGCGGCGGTGCGAACCGCGTGGTGCTCTTGCAGGTCGGACGAATAGCGGACGGGCATCTGCCAGCCGGCGAAGTCGGTGAAGCTGGCACCGGCCTGCACATGGACATCGTGCAGGGGGCTGAAGCGGGGTTCGACGGTGTCGTCAGACAATCGTGGCTCCGAAGGGATCGAGGGCAGTCGACCGCTGACTGCGGTCGGTCTCCCCCTCTGTCATAGGCCTGAGAGCTTCACCGGCGCCCGAACGGGCAGCCGACTTTCACCGTGGGCGAGAGGCGCACAGTGCTGCCTCTGCTTTTCAGAGTGGCCGACACGACGCGGTACGTCTACCTGAGAGATTGGCGGGGAAGCTTGCTCCTTCGGTGGCCGACCCGGGGGTCGTGCGCTCTCCCGCGTTGTGTTCGTGGCCCGATATGCAGTTGTAGTGGTGCAGCCGATTGTGCGACGCCAGCCTAGCAAGCCGACGTTTCGAGCGCGTGTCGGCCCTCGTTCTGGTGAGGAGTGCCGGCCGTGTTCGGCCTGTACATTTGCGGCATGGCTCCCGATGCGGCATCTCCCGAACTCGCCTGCGTCGTCCTGGCCCACAACGATCCGCAGCAGGTCCATCGCCTGATCGAGGCGCTCGACCCCTTCCCGATCCTCCTTCATGTCGACGCCCGGGCGAGCGACGAGATGTTCGCGGCGATCACGGCTGGTCTGCCGCCCCGCGTCGGCGTTCTCGAACGTCGACGGACGGCCTGGGCGACCTGGGGCGCGGTGGAGGCCGAGATCGAGGGGTACCGCGCAGCTCTGGCGCGGCCCGGCATCACGCACATCGCCCTGATCTCGGGCGCCGACTACCCGATCACGTCGATCGCCGAGATCCGAAGCCTCCTGCAGGATCACCGCGACGACTCGTTCGTCGTCTCGGCGAAGCTGCCGTACTCGCAGTGGGGGCGCACCGGCGGCTTCGACCGGCTTCGGTACCGGCACTGGGCCTTGGGCAAGCGGATGCTGCGCATCCCGATCCCCCGTCGCCTGCCGCGCGACGTCGTCTTCGCGGGCGGGTCGTCGTCGAAGATCCTCTCTGTCGAACACGCTCGGGCCGTCGTCGACGCGCATGACGAGCACCCCGAGCTGGTGCGCTTCTGGCGCCGCACCTGGTCGTCCGACGAGACCTTCGTCGATTCGATCCTCAACACCCCGCGCTTCACGCCGGGGTGGGAGGGTCACCACATCAACGCGCACCTGTGGTGGATCGACTGGGCAGGGCCGCGGAAGAAAAGCCCGCCGTGGATCGAGACCGACGTGCTCGACAGGATCCTGCGCCGCCGGTTCGACGACGACCAGGAGTTCGCCCACATCTTCGCCCGCAAGTTCTCGACGGCGGCGAGCACGCCCGTGCTGGATCGCCTCGACGCCGAGTACGGGCTGCGGGCGGCTGCGCGGGCCTGATGCCGATGGCCACCCCGCCCGCTGATACCGCTTAGAAGTGCGGGATGGCCGACGGGTCGACCTTGGTCGATGCCGGCGGTGCGTCGTCCGAGTCGGGCTGGTCGCCGGCGATCTGCGCCGCCTCCATGGCCGCGAGCATGCCGCGGACGTCGTTGGCGAGCTGCTGAACTCCCTCCGGCAGCATCTCGAACCCCTCGCTGTTGCCCGGGTTGACCACGACGCCGGTCTCGGTCGGGATCGCTTGCACGAACTCGGCGGCGGGCAGTTGCACGGCGAACTTCGCGACGTCGGCGACCTGCTCGGGGATGCGGTCGATGTGCGTGAAGATCGCCAACATGGGCGTGCCCTCGCGGTCGAACAGCACCGGCTGCAGCTCGTTCATGTCGTCGCCGACCTCGGTGGCGGTCGGCACGACGACCAGCGAGTTCACGAACTGGGCGATGACCTCGTTCATGTCGGCCTCGCCGGACTGCCCCTTGAGGATGGCGGCCTCGAGCGGAGTCGGCTCGCGGGCCTCGGTCTCTTCAGCAGAAGTCATCCCGCCAGCCTGCCCGTCGAACCTCCGTAAGCGCTCAATCCCCTCGGCGTTTCGGGGTACCTCCCTCGCCGCCCATCCACCGGAAACCGTGCGTGCACGGTGTCCGGCGCCGAACGCGGTGTCCCACGGGAGGGGACGGCGGCGGGCGTCAAGCGCGCGCCGCGGCACCCACCTCGTGCCACGCGCCGTCGCCGGCCGACGCCTCGGCGGCCTCGACGACCCGCGCGGCGGCGAGGGCGTCGGCGACCGACGGCGCGACCTGCTCGCCCGTCACGACGGAGGTGAGGAACTGGTACGCCTCGATCGTCTTGAGGTCGTCGAAGCTCATCGAGATGCCGGGGCCCGGCTGGAAGTGCGCGTAGTCGCCGTCGCCGGGGCCCGCCAGAACGGTGGTGTAGCCGTGCACGTCGCCGTCGATGCCGAGCGCCACCTGCAGCTCGTTCATCGCCGCGAAGCTCCACTTGAGCGAACCCGTCGTACCGAACACCTCGATCGAGTAGTCGGAGCGCGGGCCGACGGCGACGCGGCTGGCCTCGAAGAAGCCGACCGCCTTCGATCCTCGGAACCGCGCGAGGAGGGAGGCGTAGTCCTCGTTCTCGACGATGCGCTTCGGGTCGTCGGCCGAGGCCTTCTGGTGGCCGACGGTCGCGTGCTGCGGCACCGGGCGCTCGTCGATGACGGTCTGCGTGAGGGCGGTCACCGACGAGATGTGCGCGACGAGCTGCGACGCGAGATCGATGCCGTGGCTGAGCAGGTCGCCGAGCACGCCGGATCCTGCCCGCCCCCGCTCGTAGCGCCAGGTGAAGGCACCCAGCGGGTCGGCGGAGTAGTCGGCGAGCAGCGACACCTTGACGTTGGTGACCTCGCCCAGAGCACCGTCGGCGATGAGGCGCTTGGCCTTCTGTATCGCGGGCGCCTGGCGGTACGAGAAGCCGACGCCGGTCACGAGTCCTGCCGCCGCAGCAGCATCGACGATGTCCTGAGTCTCCGCGGCGTTGCGCCCGGTCGGCTTCTCGATCCAAAACGGCTTGCCCGCTTCGGCTGCGGCGAGAGCGAACTCGCGGTGCAAGAAGTTGGGCGCGCAGATCGACACGACGTCGACCTCTGGGTGGCTGAGCACCTCGTGGAAGTCGAGGGTCGAGCGCTCGTAGCCGAGCACGTCGACCGCGTAGTCGGCGTTCGCCTCGAGGGCGTCGGCGGCGATCACGAGCCGGGGCCGGAAGCCGGCCTCGGGATAGGCGTAGCGGATCGACTGGTACGCCTTCGAGTGCAGGCGGCCCATCCAGCCGACGCTGATCAGACCGATGCCGATGGTCTTCTTGGTCACGGGGTGTTCTCCTTCGAACGCTTCTGGCACAGCCCGATGAGTGCGGCTCGACCAACACGATAATCGTTTGTCCTGACATATGTCGAATCAGTCAGCAGAGAAGCCCTCTGCCGAAGCCTCTGCCGAGAGGCGCCTGCAAGCGGGAATGCGCTCGGACAGGCACGGTTGAACAAGTGGCGTCGCGTTCGGCGGCGGCCTCGAAAGGACTCCCGTGGATCTCTTCTCCTCGTTCACCCTCGGCGACATCGAACTCGCCAACCGCATCGTGATGGCTCCGCTCACCCGCACTCGCTCGGGCGAGTCGGGCGTGCCGAACGACCTGAACGTCGAGCATTACGCGCAGCGTGCGTCATCCGGCCTGATCATCACCGAGGGCACCTACCCGAGCGCCGAGTCGCGATCGTACATGGGCCAGCCCGGCATCGTCACGGACGAGCAGGAAGCCGGCTGGAAGCGCGTCGCCGACGCCGTCCACGCTCGCGGCGGCAAGCTCGTCATGCAGGTCATGAACGGCGGCCGCGTGTCGCACACCGACATCACCGGCACCGACCGCATCGTCGGACCGAGCGCCATCGCCGTCAGCGGCGAGGTGCACGTCCCCACGGGCAAGAAGCCCTTCCCCGTGCCGCACGAGTTGACCGTCGCCGACCTCGAAACCGTGCGCCGAGAATTCGTCGACGCCTCGGTCCGCGCCGTCCGCGCCGGCCTCGACGGGGTCGAGCTGCACTCCGCCAACGGCTACCTGCTGCACCAGTTCCTCGCCCCCGCGTCGAACCAGCGCACCGACGAGTTCGGCGGCAGCCCGGAGAACCGCATCCGCTTCGTCGTCTCCGTCGTCGAGGCCGTGGCCGAAGCCATCGGCGCAGGACGCGTCGGCATCAGGATCTCACCGTCACACAACATTCAGGACGCCCTCGAAACCGACCCCGACGAGACGCGCGCGACCTACCAGGGCCTCGTCAGGGCGATCTCGCCGCTCGGCCTGTCGTTCGTCAGCATCCTGCACTCCGACCCGGAGGGCGAGTTCGTGCAGAGCCTCCGCACGGCCTTCGACGGCGGCTTCATCGTCAACAGCGGATTCAGCCGCATGACGACGCGCGACGAGGCGATCGAGCTGATCGACGGCGACTTCGCCGATGCCGTCGCTGTCGGCCGGGCCATCATCGCCAACCCCGACCTCGTCGAGCGCTGGGAGGCCGACGCCCCCGAGAACGAGCTCGACCCGGCGTCGCTGTACGGCACGACGGCCGCCGGCTACAACGACTACCCCCGGCTGCGCGCCTGAACGCGTGAGGTGCGGCCTGGCTAGGCTTGTCGCGTGAAGCCGCTGACCGAAGAGGACATCCGCTCGTCCTTCGTGAACGCCCAGCCGGGCGACCTCGAGCGCCTGCCGATCCCGGGGCTCCACGAGATGCTGTGGGACGAGCGCGAGTTCCTCGGCTGGCGCGACAGCCAGGCTCACCTGCGCGGCTACATCGTGCACTGGATGGACGGCAAGCCGACGGGCCTCATCGTCCGCACCTCGTCGACGGCCCTCCGGCCCGGCATCGCGGCGATGTGCTCGCTGTGCCATTCGCCTCAGCCCGCCACCCAGGTGCGCCTGTTCACGGCGCCGAAGGCGGGCGAAGCAGGCCTCAACGGCAATACGATCGGCACCTACATCTGCGAAGACCTGGCGTGCTCGATCCTGATCCGCGTCGCACCGCCGCACCTCAACCCGCCGGAGCGCATCGCCGAGCGGGCCGCGGGGCTGCTGGCGCGGGTGCAGAACTTCACCGCCGACGTGCTGAAGACGGCGTAGCTTCCGCTCAGAAGGCCCTGCTGGGCAGGTCTTTCTCGTCGTGCTCGATCGCCTCGACTATCCGTGCTGCCACGACGTCCGGGTCGAGCGCCGGGCCGAACTTCGGCGCCGTCCCGGCCAGGGGGTGCGTCGAGAGCTCGGTGCCGGTATGTCCGGGCCGGGCGTCGAGAAGGCGAATGCCGCTGCGCCGGTACTCCCGCGAAGCCGCGGCGACGAACGCGGCCAGTGCGGCCTTCGACGCCGAATAAGCGGCGAGACCGACGGTGGGCGATTCGGCCACGACTCCGCTGATCGTCACCACGAACGGCGAACGCCCCTGGGTCGCCGACGCGGCCAGCGCCGGGAAGGCAGACCGCAGGATCCGGATGGGCCCCGTCGCATTCGCCTCGAACAGCTCGTCGAGCACGTCGTCGCCCAGCGAGGCGGCGTCGCCGAACGCCACGACACCGGCCGCCACGACCACGCCGTCGAGTCGTCCGTGGGCGGCGAGCGCTGCGGCGACGAGCGACGGGCCGCCGTCTCGAGTGCGGATGTCGGCCAGGTAGGCACCGGGCCCTGTGAGGTGCTCGGCGCTGCGGCCGCCCCGCACCACCGTCGCACCCGCCGCCGCGAGCGCCGCTGCGATCCGCGAGCCGAGCCCGCCCGACGCGCCCACCACCAGCACCACGGCACCCTCGAGCTCGCTCATGCCCGGAGCCTACGCACGCCCCGTTCGGAATGGCGCCCATGGCGCGGGGGCGAAAGAGCGCAGGATTCGGGGCGGCTCGCAGATTGCGGAGGTAGCGTTCCGGCCTGGACCACTGCCCTGCCCCGGGTGTGCATTGTCGAAGAGCAATTGAGAGAGCCGTTACCCATGAACAAGTCTCGCCTCCGCTGGATCCCCGCGATCGCGGTCCCCGCCATCGTCATCGCGGGCGCTGTCGCCGTGCCGCAGATGGCCAACGCCGACGCCAAGCTGCCCGCGAAGTCGGCCCTCGGCATCGTGTCGCTCGCGCAGAAGAGCGCAGGCACGTCGTTCTCCGGCACGGTCACCGAGACCGCGAACCTCGGCCTGCCCGACATCTCGTCGTCGGCCTTCGGCGGCGGCGGCAGCGGCTCGTCGGCATCGGACACCCTGTCGCAGTTGACCGGCAGCCACACCGCCAAGGTCTTCGTCAGCGGCGAGTCGCAGTCGAGGGTGCAGCTGATCTCGAACCTTCAAGAGACTGATGTCATCCGCAACGGCCAGACCCTGTGGACGTACGACTCGAAGACGAACGCCGTCACGCACGTGACTCTGCCGTCGGAGTCATCGCTCCCCCGCCACGCGACGCCGCAGTCGGGCGCCACGACGAGCCCCACAGCCGGCGCCATGCCGACCCCGGCCGACATCGCCTCGCAGGTGCTCTCCAACGTGAAGAAATACACGACGGTGTCGACGACGGACAACGCCAAGGTCGCCGGTCGCACCGCCTACGGCATCACCCTCACCCCGAAAGACTCGTCGACCCTGGTGGGCCACGTGACCCTCGACGTGGACTCCGCCACCGGCGTGCCGCTGCGGGCCGTCATCACCGCGAAGGGCCAGAAGGCCGCGGCCCTCTCGGTGGCCTTCTCGAAGATCGACTTCTCGACACCCTCCGCCTCGACGTTCGCCTTCACCCCGCCCAAGGGCGCCAAGGTCAAAAACGTCACCGTCCCCACGCACGACTCGTCGCGCGCAGTCCACCCCGGCGTCGAGACTCAGAGCGGCGCAGCTTCTTCGGCCGAAAAGAAGGCGAAAGCCGAGGCCCTCGAGGCGAAATACGAGCCGAGCGTCATCGGCTCCGGCTGGTCGACGATCGTCGGCCTGACCCTCTCGCCCGCCACCGCGAAGCAGACCGAGGGCACCGGCGACGGCAGCTCGTCGAAGCTGCTCGACGAGGTGCTGACCCCGGTCAGCGGTGGTCGCGTGCTGCAGACCTCGCTCGTGTCGGTGTTCATCACCGACAGCGGTCGCGCGTACGTCGGCGCGGTCAGCGCGAAGACGCTCGAAGCGGCAGTCGCCTCGCAGAAGTGAGCCTCGACTCATCGGTCGGCGTCGGTCTCGCGACCGGCGCCGACCTCGCCATCGAGACGACGGCGCTGACGAAACGCTTCTCGCGCCAGCTCGCCGTCGACTCGCTCGACCTGAAGGTTCCGCGCGGCAGCGTGTTCGGCTTCCTCGGCCCCAACGGCTCGGGCAAGACCACCACGATCCGCATGCTGCTGGGCCTCATCCAGGCGACGAGCGGTGAGGTCAGGATGCTGGACGGGAGGATGCCGAGTGCCCTCCGCTCCGAACTCCCGCGAGTCGGCGCTCTCGTCGAAGGCCCGGCGTTCTACCCGTTCCTCTCCGGCCGGGCGAACCTGCACCGTCTCGACACGGCCGATCGAGGCGCCCCGGGGGCGACCCGCTCCCAGCGCGTCGACGCCGCGCTCGACCGCGTCGGGCTGTCGCACGCCGCCGACAAGAAGGCGCACGCCTACTCGCTCGGCATGAAGCAGCGCCTCGGCATCGCCAACGCACTCTTGATGCCGCGCGACCTCCTCATCCTCGACGAGCCGAGCAACGGCCTCGACCCGCAGGGCACCCGCGAGGTCCGGATGCTGATCGGGTCGCTGGCAGAGGAGGGCACGACGATCTTCGTCTCCAGCCACCTCCTCAGCGAGATCGAGCAGATGTGCTCGCACGTGGCCGTCATGAGCGCCGGGCGACTCGTCACCCAGGGGCCGCTGGCCGAGCTGCGAGCCCAGGGCGTGCAGCGCGTCACCGTCACGACCCCGGATGTGAGCTCGGCGCGACAGGTGCTGGCGCGGCTGGCCCTCGATCCTGTGCTCTGGGGCCCGGCCGACGAGCCGAGCGGGGTCACGGCCGAAGTGCCCGCCGACGGCCCGCTGGCCGAAAGCATCAACGCGGCCCTCGTCGACGCGGACGTGCGCGTGCGCGGCTTCCAGGTGGCCGGCGCGAGCCTGGAAGACCGTTTTGTCGACCTGACCGGGGAGGGCTTCGATGTCGCAGGCTGATGTGTCCACCCGCCGGGGGTTCGGCCTCGGTATCGCGCTGCTCGGCTCCGAGATCCGCGTCCTCTTCCGTCGCACCCGCACCATCGCGATGCTGGGCGCACTGGCGGCCATCCCGATCCTCTTGGCCATCGCCGTCAAGGTGACGACCGGCGGCGACTCGGGCCGCGGCCCCGCCTTCCTCGGCGACATCACGCAGAACGGCCTGTTCGTCTCGCTGACGGCGCTGACCGTCGCGATCCCGCTCTTCCTGCCTCTGACCGTCGGCGTCGTCGCGGGCGACACGATCGCCGGCGAAGCCGGGCTCGGCACGCTGCGGTATCTGCTCGTCGCGCCGGCCGGCCGCATCCGTCTCCTGCTCGTCAAGTACCTCGGCGCAGCGCTGTTCTGCCTCGCCGGCACTCTCACGATCGTCGTCTTCGGCGCGATCATCGGCGCCCTGCTCTTCCCCGTCGGCCCCGTCACCCTGCTGTCGGGGCAGACCGTCGGCTTCGCCGACTACGCGGGGCGGATGCTGATGATGGCGCTGTACGTCACCATGTCGCTGCTCGGCCTGAGCGCGATCGGGCTGTTCATCTCGACGCTCACGAGCGTGCCCGTCGGCGCGATGGCCGCGACGATCGTGCTGTCGACGGTGGCGCAGATCCTCGGCGCGCTGCCGCAACTGGCCTTCCTCGAGCCGTTCCTGTTCACGAACTACTGGCTCGGCTTCGGCGACTTCTTGCGCGACCCGATCTCGTGGGACAACTTCCAGGCCAACGCGGTGCTGCAGGCGGGCTACGTGGTCGTCTTCGGCTTCTTGGCCTACGGCCGGTTCGCGACGAAGGACATCCTCAGCTGACGCCTGGCCTCGCATGGCCCGCGATCAGTAGCCGGCTGAAGCCGTAGGCGCCACGGCGGTATCGGCGCCGAGGAGAGCGCGCGAGCCGGAGACTCCGAGCCGAGTCGCACCGGCCGCCATCATGCGACGCGCGTCGTCGAGCGTGCGCACGCCACCGGAGGCCTTGACCCCGAGGGCGTCGCCGACGGTCTCGCGCATCAGACGCACCGCGTGCTCGGTGGCGCCGCCCGCGGGGTGGAAGCCTGTGGACGTCTTCACGAAGTCGGCACCGGCTGCGACTGCGGCGCGGCAGGCTCCGACGATCTCGTCGTCGTCGAGCACCGCCGACTCGATGATCACCTTGAGCAGTGTGGGGTGCGGGATCGCGGCGCGGACGGCCGCGATGTCGGCCTCGACACGATCGAACTCCTTGGCCTTGGCCGCGCCCACGTCGATCACCATGTCGACCTCGTCGGCCCCGAGAGCGACCGACTCCGCGGCCTCGGCGGCCTTGACGAGCGAGGTGTGCTTGCCGCTCGGGAACCCGCACACGACGGCGATCGTGAGGCCCGAACCCGCGGGGATCTCGAGCGGGAGCATCGACGGCGAGACGCACACCGAGTACGTGCCGAGGTCGACGGCCTCCGCGACGAGGGCCTCGACGTCGGCGTCGGTCGCCTCGGGCTTGAGCAGCGTGTGGTCGATGATGGCGGCGATCTCGGTCGGCGACGCGGGCGACGCGGAAGCGGAGGGCGACACGCTCACAGCTTCGCGGCCAGCTCGGCGTCGGTCGGCTCGACCAGGTGGCTGCCGTCGGGGAAGACGATGACGGGGATCTGCGTGCGTCCGCTGACCGCGTAGGCGCGATCGGCGCCGTCCTCGGTGGCCTCGAGGTCGACGTAGTCGTAGGCGACGCCCTGCTTGTCGAGCAGCGCCTTCGACCGGCGGCAGTCGCCGCACCAGGCGGCGCCGAACATGAGGATGCGGTCGGGTGCGGTGTCTGCGCTCATGCGTCAATCGTACGCGTCGGGCCCGCGCGAGCAGCCTGGGCTATGGTCGACCCGGGGGATTCTTCTGAGCTGTATCGGGTGATCCTCTGTTGCGTCGATGAGGACATCGACATCGTTCGAGCGAAAGAAGAAATCGTGAAGTTCCGCGTCGCCACCGTCGTGATCGCCTCCGCCGGCATCCTGCTGGCCGCCACCGCCTGCTCGTCGGGCGGCTCGTCGAACGGGGGCGCGTCCGCTCCCGCCAAGACGACCGCAGCCGCAGCCAAGACGTATACGGCGAGCGATCTCCCGACGATCCTCACGACCGCTGAGAAGAAGGTCGGCCTCTCGGGCAAGATCCTCGACAACGCCCAGGTGCAGGCGAGCGAGAAGCAGGCGCAGACGAGCGGCGGGGTCCAGGCGCTGCTCAGCCAGAAGGGCGTCACGATCACGCCGGCCAGCTGCGCCACGATCCTCAAGAACAACCTCAGCCAGACGCCGCCCGCCGACAGCGTCAACGCCGGCCTCACCTACGGCTCGAACCTGGTCCTGCTCTCGACCATCTCGGGCAAGAAGCTGCCGACCACCTACACGACGGGTGCCGCGGCCCAGTCCGACAAGGCTCTCTCCGAGTGCGGCTCGATGAAGATCAGTCTCACCGAGAGCGGCCAGACGGTCAGCATCCCTCTCACGCTCAAGAAGATCAGTGTCTCGACCGATGCCGACCAGACGCGCGCAATCGAAGAGACCATCACCGTGCCCTCCGCCACCGGCGGCGCCGGCAAGCCGGTCTCCGTCGAGATCATCAGCGCCATCGCCGGCAACCTCGCGATCACCGCAGAAGGCTCGTCGACCGCGACGACCGCCGCGTCGACCCCCTCCGCGTCGCCCACCGTGCCGCTGACCGACGTCATCAACGCTGTGGTCGCCGCCGCCAAGTAGCGACTCCCAGCACACAGAACGGCCGAGCCCCGCGGGGCCCGGTCGTTCTGCCGTCTCAGGCGATCAGATCCACCGACCGCGACGCAGGATCACAAGAGCGAGACCGGTCCTTGCACACCTGGTTGACTGGAGGCATCCCCCTGATCGTTCGAAGGAGAACCATGAAGATCGCACTCACCGGTGGCAGCGGAAAGCTCGGCCGGAGCGTCGTGAAGCGGCTGGTCGACGACGGCCACGACGTCACCAACTTCGACCAGTTCGGCACGCGCGGCCCGGGCTATCTCAAGGTGGACCTGACCGACTACGGGCAGGTGGTCGACGCGATCCTGGGCCTCGACGAGCGCGTCGGCACGTTCGACGCGATCGTGCACCTCGGCGCCATCCCGGCACCCGGGATCCTGCCCGACGTGGCCACCTTCCACAACAACATCCTGTCGACCTACAACGTCTTCCAGGCCGCGCGCCGGGCCGGCATCAAGAAGATCGTCTACGCGTCGAGCGAGACCGTCCTCGGCCTGCCGTTCGACATCGACCCGCCGTACATCCCCGTCGACGAGGAGTATCCGGCGCGGCCGGAGAGCACTTACTCGCTGGTGAAGCACCTCGAAGAGACGATGGCGAAAGAGCTCGTGCGCTGGGACCCGACGCTGTCGATCACCGGCTTCCGCTTCTCCAACGTGATGAACCCGGACGACTACACCGAGTTCCCCTCGTTCGACTCGGATGCGACGAAGCGCAAGTGGAACCTCTGGGGCTACATCGACGGCCGTGACGGCGCCCAGGCCGTAGCGCTCGCGCTCGAGAAGGCGCAGCCGGGCTTCGAGGCCATGATCATCGCAGCGGCCGACACCGTCATGAGCCGGCCGAGCGCCGAACTGGCCGCCGAGGTCTTCCCGAACGTCGAGCTCAAGCGCGAGGTGTCGGGCACCGAGACGCTGCTCTCGATCGACAAGGCGCGCCGTCTGCTCGGCTACGACCCGCAGCACTCCTGGCGCCACGAGGCCTAGGCGGCAGAGAGGTCCAGACCGGTCGCGGCGAACGACAGCTTCTTCGTCGCGACCTTGTCGGCGAAGAAGCGGTCGTGGCTGACCACGACGACGGCGCCGGGGAAGTGCGCGAGCGCCCGCTCCATCACCTGCGTGCTCGGCAGGTCGAGGTGGTTCGTCGGCTCGTCGAGCAGCAGCACCGATGCGCCCGACAGGAGGCACTGCGCCATCGCGACGCGAGCGCGCTGGCCCCCGAGAGCGTGCCGATGCGCTTCTGCAGGTCGGCCTCCGAGAATTGGAACATCGCCAGAAACCGAGCCACCGACTTCTTCGTCGCCGTCAGCGCGAGGCTGTCGGGCATCGCGTTCACCGCGTGGGTGACCGTGTCGGTGTCGTCGAGCTCGTCGAGGGTGCGGTTGTACGAGACCACCTTCACTCCACCCGCCCACGCGGCCTCGCCCTGATCAGGCTTCTCCGAGCCGTCCAGGATCCGCAGCAGCGTCGATTTTCCCGAGCCGTTCGAGCCCAGCACGACGATGCGGTCGCCTCGGCGGATCTCGAGGGTCAGGTCGTCGAACAGCGTGCGCGAGCCGTACGACTTGCCGAGCCCCGAGATCCTGGCCAGCACGTCTTTGACGTGGAGCCCCGAGTAGATCTCGGTGATGATCTGGTCGACGGGCCGCGGTGAGCGCTCTTTCTTGATCTTGGCGAGCTTCTTGTCGAGGGGGTTGCCCTGCTTCGCGGCCTTCGCGGCCTCGCGCCGGTCGGCGATGCCCTCGGCCTCGAAGGCCAGCAGCTCGTTCTCGTGCACGAACTGCGCCTCGAGGGTCTTCAGCCGGAACTGCTTCTGCACGATGTACTCCGAGAAATTGCCCGGGTATTCGTGCAGGTGGAAGTTCTCGACCTCGACGATGCGGGTGGCCGTCGCGTCGACGAACGCCCTGTCGTGCGACACCACGATCGCCGCGCCCTTGAAGTCGCGGAACCAGCTCTCGAGCCACTCGACACCCGCCACGTCGAGGAAGTTGGTGGGCTCGTCGAGCAGCAGCACGTCGGGGTCCTGCAGCAGGATCTTCGCCAGGGCCGCGCGGTTTCGCCAGCCGCCCGAGAGGTCGTCGATGGCTGCGCTGCGGTGCTCGTCGGAGAAGCCCAGGATCGTGAGAGCCGTGTCGATGCGCCGCGGGTACTCCCAGCCGTCACGGTGGTCCATCGTCTCGAAGAGGTCGGACTGCCGCTCGAGCAGGCGCATCATCTCGTCGTCGGAAGGGCCGTCGGCGATCTGCAGACCCAGGTCTTCCAGCTCCTTCTCGATGGCGCGGATGTCGTCGAAGAGCCCCTCGAGCACCTCGACCACGGTCTGCGTGCCGTCGAGCTCGGAGAACTGCGAGAAATAGCCGATCGTGAGGCCGTCGTCGACCGTGACGGTGCCCTCGTCGGGCTGCACCTGCCCGAGGATCAGCCTCAGCAGGGTGGTCTTGCCGGTGCCGTTGCGCCCGATCAGCCCGACGCGATCCTGCGCCTCCAGCCGGAAGAACGTCTCGCGGAGGATCTGGGTGTTGTCGTGGCGGACGGTGACGTCGTTCAGGCGGATGAGGCTCATGCGCTCAGTCTCTCAGGGATGCCGGACGCCCTCGCCCCGCAGCACGGCCGCGTAGCCCTCGCGGAAGGTCGGGTGGTCGAACGCGAAGCCGGTGCTGCGCAGCAGCGCGTTGCTCAGCCGACGGTCACCGCCCTGTGGCCGGTCGCGACCCCGGGAGGGCGCGGGCGCGGGCAACCCGAGTTGCTCCGCCAGGAACGTCAGCACGTCGCCCAGCTGCGCGGGCTCGTCGTCGACGCCGACCACCAGCGGCGGCGGGGCGCCATGGAGCGCGAGATGCACGATCGACCTGGCCGCGTCGTCGCGGTGGATGCGGTTCGTGAAGAGCGACCCGCGCGGCGTCCTCGAGTCGCCTGCCCGCACCTGGTCGATGAGTCGCTCGCGGCCCGGGCCGTAGAGCCCGCCGAGGCGCAGGATCACCGAGTTCGGCACGCGCAGGGCCAGCTCGCGCTCGGTCTCGCGCAGCACCGTCGCGGTGGGCGACGTCGCTCGGGCCTCCGTCGCCTCGTCGACCCACGACCCGTCGTCGACGTCGTACACGGCGGTCGACGAGACCAGCAGGAGGCGAGGAGTCGCCCCGGCGCGCTCCACGCCGTCGAGCACGTGCCGCAGCCCGTCGAGGTAAGTGGCCCGGTAGGCCGAGGCGGTCCGCTCCCCCGCGGTCAGCGCCACCACGACCACGTCGGTCTCAGGCGGCACGACCGGGCAGCTCGTGCGGAGGTCGACCGACTGGCGCTCGAAGCTCGGCGGCAGCACGTCGGCCGAGCGGCGGATGCCGACGACGCGGTGTCCTGCGGCCTCGAAGCGGAGGCCGGTCTCGGTGCCCAGGTCGCCGCATCCTGCGATCACGATCGTCTTCGGACGGCCGGGCTGCGGCGCTGCGGGCATGCCCCGAGCCTAGGCCGCTGCGGCTGCGGTCCGCCGCCCGGCCAGGGGAAACCCGAGGAGACGAGGCCGGCTGGACAGGCATCGACAGGTCAGAGACCGAGTTCGAGCGGACGCAGTGTCAAGCCATCGGGGACGGCTCCGGTCTCGAAATAGTGCCGATAGATCGGCGCTGCCTCGTCGGCGGTGAAGACCTCGTCGGAGAAGACGGACACAGTGTGGCGTCCGAACACGATGTGTGTGTCCGGCGTCTCTCCGCGCGAATGCGATCCTCGACCGACACCGTACTGCCCACCCGCGCTGCCCGTCGATGCTCGCAATTCGATGGTCATGGCCGTCGCGGATCCCGCCGATTGCAGGTAGTTCTCGTCAGACGCGCGGTTGGCCTCCGGCGTGCCGAGACTGTGTCCTTCCGGGAGTTTCCAGAGCGCGACGGCGAACAGGTCGTCTCCGTCGAGCCGTGACAGATAGCCGACGATCTCATTCGAGGGAGGGCCGTCGGCGTCCAGTACGGGGATGTTCATTTCGCCGTTCAGCGTGACGACATGCGTAGGAATCACTTCAGGGCACCTCGACTACTCGAACAGCGGTGATGTGGATGGGTTCGCCGTTCAAGGTTGCGTGCGCGACAGTGCCGCGATTCACGGCCTCATCGAACAGTCTCTGGACGTTGTTCTTGGAATTGTACTTGGCCAAGGCGCTCCCGCTCTTGACCTCGACTCCTGTGTACGTGCCGTCAGCATTCTTCACGAGGCCGTCGTAGCGACGCCCATGATCGAAGCCATCAGCGTGAGACAAAACCTGGTCGGCGATCGGCTTCTTGCCAGTGAGCCGCTCGTACCGAGCTAAGCCGGCCGCTTCTTTGTCGGCGCTCACGATGTCGGCACCCGTGTATTTGCCGAAAATATCTCGGCCGTCACCACGGTCGATGCCTCGGAGCGACTCCCGGTCGGCCACAGGCACGGCCGAGCCAGCCGACTTCTCGGCGGCCGCCTCCGCTGCCTCTCGCGAGCCCGCCTCCGCGACCTTGGCACCCGTGGCCTCCGCGTCGTGCAGTGCGCTGCCGCCGGGAAGGGCGCCAAAGAGCACGTCGGCCCCGATGTTCGCACTCGAACCGTTGACGACGCCGTCGATCGCCGCGCTCGAACCGCCCTGCACCACGGCGTTGACTCCACCGACGAGCACCATCGGCGCAACGCGCACGCCGAGTGACGCGATCGCGGGACCGAGCCCGGTGATTCCGCTGACGGCCTCGGCGATCTCCCCCGCGGTCGAGATCGTCGTCTCGACGGCCTCGGTCAGCCAGGCGACGATGCGGGCGACGCTGATGCCGGTCTCGGTCGCTACCGCACCAGCGCCGGCGGCATCGGAGAGACCGAGCGTGAACGGGGTGAGCAGAGCGCTGGCGGCGACGGTGGCCGCGATGGTCGCGGCGAGCTGGGCGAGTTCGCGCTCCGTGTCGCCGTGGACCTTCTCGATGGTGTCGGCCCGCTTGCGGCAGCCCGCGGCGAGCGCCCTCGCCTGCGAGGCGAGACTCGAGACGATGCCGCGGGCGGCCGTGAATTTGGCCTCGATGCCGGGAATCTCAGGCGACGTGAAACCGCCGAAGGCCGAGAGGGGGCCGCCGGTGTCGATGCCGTCGACCGATGCCGCGAAGGCGTCCCATCGGGACGCTGCCCCCCTCAGCTCGTCGGTGTCCCCGTCGGGCCAGGCCATGCCGATGAGGTCGGCCACGTACTGGAACCCCCAGGGGAACTGGCGGTTGCCGCCGTGCGACGAGGGTGGTGTCGGGAGGGTCTCGACAGCGACCGTGGAGGGCAGGGAGACTCCGCCGGGCGTGCCGGCGCCGCCCGCCGCGCGATGCTCGGCGACGGCGTGGTTGTAGCCGGTCACACCGAGCGCGACTGCGATCGAGTCGAACGCCGTGAGGAGGCTCGACGTGTCGCGGAGGATGCTCTTCGCGCCCGCGTCGTAGCTGGTGGCCCACGCCTGACCACCCTGGTCGGAGCCGGCCATGCCGTGGCTGGAGTGCAGACCGGAGACGACGGTGTGACCCGCCTCGCGGAGCTCGGAGAGCAAGCCCTTGGTCGCAGCGGCGGCGTCGGTGTAGCCGACCGGATCCACGTCGATCGTGTAGCTCATCGTCAGGCCCAGCCCGCCCTGTTGTGCTCGGCCGCCGTGTCGTACGCGGTGCCCGCCGCCGCCGCGACGCGCGTGATGTCGGCCATCGCCTCGGCCATCCGGGCGGCGCCGGCAGCCCACTCCTGATGCAGAGCGGCGAACTGCCGCTGCGCGTCGCCCGACCATTCGGTCGAGACGGTCGCGGCAGCCGAGTCGACGCCGGTCAGCAGAGCGTTCGAGTATTCGGCCATCCGCCCCAGCTCGACGACGAGAGCGTCGAGCGACGAGCCGACGGCCCGGTGCCGGGTCATGACGCGTCTCCCGGCGCCGTCACCGAGATGCTCGAATCGGAGGACGCCTTCGTGACCCCGGCCTCGGTCGTCGCGTACTGCTCGGCGGACTCGGCGAGGAGCCTCGACATCCCGCCGAGGGCATCCTGAATCGTCGCCGCGCCGGCGAGCCATTCGAGCCAGGATGCCGCGAACGCGTCAGCCGCTGTGCCAGCCCAATCGGCCCCGATGGTCGACTCGACGAGCGAGCGACACGCGGCCACGCGCGCCTCGAAGGCGGCGACCTCGTCAGCCACACGACTGCTGGCCGCCTCGACCGCCTCGGTCGACACTCTCGTCTCTGACATGACCCCCCTGAACCGTGACGGGCCGGCTGGTTGGGCCTTCCCTGCATTCGACGGTAAACGCTCGCGCGCTCGGATTCAACCACTCGCCGGGAACGTCCCCCGCGCCCCGCGTGTTGACTCAGGCATGACCGACTACCAGAAGACCCCGGAGGCGCTCGCGAAGCTGACCCGAGAGCAGTTCCACGTGACGCAGCGCGGCGGCACCGAGCCGGCGTTCCGCAATGCGTACCACGCGACGAAAGACGCCGGCATCTACGTCGACGTCGTCACCGGCGAGCCGCTCTTCTCGTCGCTCGACAAATACGACTCGGGCACGGGCTGGCCGAGCTTCACCCGGCCTATCGACACCTCGCGCATCGTCGAGAAGCGCCAGGGCTTCATGATCTTCGCCCGCACCGAGGTGCGCTCGGCCTCGGGCGACAGCCACCTCGGCCACGTGTTCGACGACGGCCCGTGGCGGGAGGGCGGTCTGCGCTACTGCATGAACTCGGCCGCGCTCCGCTTCGTGCCGCTGGCCGACCTCGAGGCCGAGGGCTACGGCGAGTACGCGGCGCTCTTCACGAGCGCCGCGTAGCTCTAGACGGTCAGGCCCAGCTGATTCGAGCCGAGCGTGCTCAGGCGCGGTGCGAGGGTGCGCCCTCGTGGTGCACGCTCGGCTCCGCGTCGTCCGGCGCGGGCGCTGCGTGATGAGTGTGCTCCGGCTTCGATTCGCCTGAGGTGTGCCCGCGCTCGAGCTTCGCCCCCTCGACGTCGACGTCGGGCAGGATGCGATCGAGCCACTTCGGGAACCACCAGGCCGCGTTGCCGAGAAGGTGCATCGCGGCCGGGATCAGCAGCAGGCGCACGAGGAAGGCGTCGGCCAGCACCCCGAACCCGAGGCCGAAGCCGATCGGGCGGATGGTGGACGAGTCGCTGAAGATGAAGCCCGAGAACACCGAGATCATGATCAGCGCCGCGGCGACGACGACGTTGCGCCCGGCGTGGAAGCCGCGCTGCACGGCGATCTTCGCCGGGGTGCCGTGCGCGAACGCCTCGCGCATGCCCGACACCAGGAACAGCTGGTAGTCCATCGCCAGACCGAACAGCACACCGACCTCGATGATGGGCAGGAAGCTCAGGATCGGCGCAGGATCGTGCACTCCGAAGATCCCCCCCAGCCAGCCCCACTGGAAGATCGCGGTCAGCGCGCCGAACGTGGCCAGCAGCGACAGCACGAACCCTGCCGTGGCCGTGAGCGGCACGAGGAGGGACCGGAACACGATGATCAGGATGATCAGCGAGAGGCCGACGACCACCACGAGGTAGAGCGGCAGCGCAGCCGAGAGCTTGTCGGAGACGTCGATGTTCGCGCTGGCGTTGCCGGCGACGCCGAGTGTCGCGTTGCCTGCCGTCGTCTTGACGGGTGACAGGTTGCGGAGATCGTGCACGAGCGTCTCGGTCGACGCCGCGGACGGCCCGCCCTTCGGCACGACCTGGTAGGCGATGACGCTGCCGTCCTTCGAGGCGCCGATGGGTGCGACCGCGGCGACGTCGGAGTTGGCGGCGATCTTCGTGCCGAGTGCGACCTCCTGACGCAGCAGGGTGTCGCCCGTCGCCGCCTTCGGCAGATCGGCGACGACCACGAGCGGAGCGTTCTGACCTGCGCCGAACTCTCGTTCGAGCGTCTTGAACGCCTTGTACTGGCTCGAGTTCGTGGCCTCCGACGACCCGTCGGGCAGGCCGAGCCGCAGCTGCAGGGCCGGCAGCGCGAGGACGCCGAGGACGGCCACACCGGCCACGATGGTGACGATCGCCCGCCACGTCGCCATCGGCTTGTTCGGCACCCGGGTGGCCGCCGTCGAGCCGATCGCCTGACGCTCTTTCTTCTTGAGGATGCGCATGCCGACGAGCGACAGGATGGCCGGCGTGAAGGTGAGCGCCACGAGGATCGCGACGGCTACCGAGACGGCGCCGACGGTGCCCATGAGGCCGAGGAACGGGATGCCCGTGATGTTGAGGGCGAGAAGCGCGATGATCACCGTGGATCCTGCGAACAGGACCGCGTTGCCCGACGTGCCGTTGGCCAGCCCGATCGACTCGTGCAGGCTCATGCCCTGTTTCAGCTGATTTCGATGCCGGTTCAGGATGAAGAGGGAGTAGTCGATTCCGACCGCCAACCCCAGCATGATGCCGAGCACGGTCGTGACCGACGTGAACTGCACCAGCCCCGAGAACGCCATCGACCCGAGCACCGACGCGCCGAGGCCCACGACGGCGCTCAGCAGCGGGAGCCCGGCCCCGATGACCGTGCCCAGCATCACGAAGAGCACGATCAGGGCGACGACGAGGCCGACGACCTCGCCGGGGCCGACGATGCTCGGCACGCCCTCGGCGATGTCCTCGGTGACGTCGACGTGAACACCGGTGATCCCGGCCGCGGACTTGTCGACGATGTCCGTCTTGACGCTCGCCGGCACCTCGTAGGTCGACTTCGTGAACTGCACCGTGCCGACGGCGCTCGTGCCGTCCTTCGAGACGAATCGGATGTTCTTCGACAGGTCGAGCAGCTGGGCCCCGAGCTCGAGCTTGGTGGACTGCTCGTCGAGCGTCTTGGTCGACGCGGCGAGCTTCGTCTTCTGCGCGTCCAGCGTCGTCTGCGCCGTCGCCAGGGCTGCCGCGGGCTGACCGGCGGCCTTCGCCTGATCGAGCTGCGTCTGAGCCGCGTCGATCTGCTTCTGGGCCGTCGCCAGCTGAGCCTTGCCCGCCGTGATCTTCGCGCGCCCGGTCGTGACCTGATTCGCCTGCGAGGTCAGGTCGGCCTGTGTGACGAAAGGGTCGACAGTGGCCTTGACGTCGTCCATCTTCGCGATGTCGGCGAGAAACGACTTGACTCCGGTCTTCTCGCTGGCGGTGAACGCCTTCCCGTCTTTCGTCTCGAAGACGAGGCTGCCCGAGCCGCCCGACGCCGACGGGAACTTCTTCGCCAGCTCGTCGGTGACCTTGCTCGTGGCGGTGCCCGGAATCGTGATCGACTCCGACGTCGGGCCCTTGAAGATGCTGTACGCGACGGCTGCGAGCGCGATGATCACGACCCAGCTGATGATCACCGTCCAGTGGCGGCGCGCGGCGAATCGTCCGAGGCGGTAGAGAAGGCCGGCCATGGAAGCCTCGTTCTTTCTGTTCTGTCTGCGCGGTCTGTGCAATGCGCGCTGTGGTGGCGGTGACGGGGTGCGCCGGTGGACCCCGGGTTTCGTCAGAGCGCGGGTTGGTACCCGGCCCGGACGGAGTCGATGAGGCGTGCGACGAGCTCGTCCCACGCGAGGCGCCCCGCTTTGTCGAGTCGCACGCCCGTGTGCAGGACCCAGCGGGTCGCGATCACGATCACGCCGCTCATCAGCGACGACACGAGCAGCTCGGCCTCGAGAGGGTCGGCTGTCGGGTGTCGGCGACTGACCTCGGTGACCAGCCGTGCGGCCGCTCGCGCGAAGGCCTCGTCGCTGAGGGCTCGGCCGCGGGGGTCGTCGGGGTCGGGTGTGCCGATGATGCGCCCGATGCTCACGATGGCCGACGGCAGGTCGGTCTTGGCGATCGTCTGGGCGAGCTCGTCGAACATCGAGGCGCGTGTGTCGGCGCCGACGGGGGCGGCGGCCACCGCCCCGATGAAGTCGTCGATGACGATCTCGAGCACGTCGGCGCAGAGGGTGAGCAGCACTTCGTCGAGCGAGGCGAAGTGGTTGAAGACGGTGCGGCGCGCGATGTCGGCGCGCTCGGCCAGCTCGTCGACGCTGAAGTGGGCGCCGTCTCGCTCGTCGACCAGTTCGCGGGCAGCGCGCAGGATCGCGGCGCGGTGCCGAGCCTTGAGGGCTGCGCGCCGGTCGGGCGTGGCGAGGGTGGTGATCGGGGTCACCCGTTCACACTAGGTGCATCGATGCACTCAGTGCACGCCTCTCACCGAATTCGGAGGCGGGAGGACGAATCGCGTGCTTGCTTCTCGGTCGCGTCAGAAGCCGACGCGGCGCGGCGGCGTCGGCGGCTCCGGGAAGCCGGGCAGGCCGAGCGCCGAGAAGTCGGGCATCGGGAACTCGGGAAGCGGCGGCACATCGGCATCGTTGATGACGATGGGCGCCCCCGGGGTCCACAGCAGCCAGACGGCGTCGCCGTCGGGGCCGACGAGGCTCAGCTCGGCGGGCACCGCGCGCTGCGCTGCATCCTGAAGCCTGTCTTTCAACTCGACTATCTGCTGTGCGGTGATCGGGATGCGTTGACCTGCGAAGACGATGTGCGGCATGCCCGGAGCCTAGGCCCGGTGCCTGGCCGGGTGCCTGGTCGGCGTCTCAGAAGGCGAGCAGGTTCTCTCTCAGCGTGCGCCCTTCGTAGCGGTCGCGCATCACGCCGCGCTTCTGCAGCTCGGGCACGAGACCGTCGACGATCTCGCTGACGTACCGCCGGGTCGGCGAGAGCGACGAGATCAGGAAGCCGTCGCCGCCGATCTCCTCCACCGCGTCCTGCATCGCCGCTGCGACCGACTGCGGCGTGCCGACGAAGGTCTCGCGATACCCGTTGGCGAGCGGTGCCGTCGCGAGCTCGCGGAGGGTCTTGCCCGATCGGATCATGTCGTTCAGCTGACCCTGGTGGCCGTTGGTGGTCAGGTCGGCCGGCAGCGGCTGGTCGGGATCGTACTTCGAGAAGTCGGTCGTCGTCACGCTCGCCAGGCCGCTGAGGTTGTGGTCGTAGGTGCGCATCGCGTCCTCTTCGATGCGCACGAGCTTGGCCTCGGCCTCGTCGATCGTGTCGCCGAGGACTGGCTCTGTGATGAACATGACCTTGATGGCGTCAGGATCGCGCCCCACGGCTGCGGCCTCGGCGCGGACGCGCTCGCGCAAAGCCTTCATCGCAGGGATGCTGTCGCCCGTCGCGATGATCGAGTCGGCCGTCTGGGCCGAGAAGCGGATGCCCCGGGGCGAGACGCCGGCCTGCAAGAACACCGGCTCTCGCTGCGGGCCCGGGATCGTGTTGAGCGGCCCCCGGGTCGAGAAGTGCTCGCCCTGGTAGTCGACGACGTGCACCTTGCTCGCGTCGACGTAGACATTCGACTTGTCGTCCAGGACGACAGCGCCGTCCTCCCACGAGTTCCAGAGCGCCTTCGCCGCGGCGACGAACTCGTCGGCAAGGTCGTAGCGCACGTCGTGCGCCGGCTGGGCGGCGAAGCCGAAGTTCTGCGCGGCCTGGTCGTTGCTGCCGGTGACGATGTTCCAGCCGATCCGGCCGTCCGAGAAGTGATCGAGCGTCGACATCAGCCGGGCGAGGCGATAGGGCGAGATCTCGGTCGTGGCGACGGTGGCGACGATTCCGATGTGCTCGGTGGCCTGACTGATGATCGTGGCGAGCGCCGTCGGGTCGTGCTTCGGGGCGCGCTGGCCGTACTTCAGGTAGGCGTCCATGGTGCCGCCGAACGAGTCGGGCACGTAGTTGTTGTCTTCGAGCATGAAGTAGTCGAAGCAGCCCCGCTCGAGGTCTCGCGCCATGTCGACATAGAACCGGCCCGACGTCCAGTCGCGCGACGACGTGCCCGACCACGGCTTGTTCCAGGCGGGCACGCGGAAACCGTCGAGGAACCAGCCCAGGTGAATGCGGTCGCTCATCGGGCGCCTGGCCCTGCTCGTCGGGGTGCCCTGCTCGTTGTTGTCATGACGCCAGTAGACCGGAGCGCTGTTTCGGGTTCGGTGCCGGGCCGTGAAGCCTGCATTACGCGACCTGGCGGCGTCCTCCCGCAAATCCCTTGTGGACAACCGCCCCCTTGGTTCGCGGCCTGTGGAGAAGCCTCTCCTGAGTTCGGCCGGGCGGAAGGATCTCGGCATGGGAATCCGCTACTACGCCTATCCGGTCCTCGCCGACGACATCGAGCTCGCCCGCCAGAATCCACTCGACTACATGAACAACAATCCGATCGTCGACGACGACGATCCGGACGACGATCGGCTGGTGCTCTGCCTCGACAAGTCGTGGCGCTATCTGCAAGAGCTGTTCGTCTGGCCCAATCAGTACCCCGCCGAGCCCTGCCTCGACCTCGTGCGCGGCGACGTCGTCTATCCGAACGGCTGGCAAGAGGGCTACCGATGCCACTACGAGGTGCTCGAGCCCGAGGCCGTGCAGAGGATCGCCGACCACATCGGCGAGATCGACAAGGTCGACGTCCTCGCGATGTTCCTGGCGCACTATGGTTGCCCGTCGACGGGCGGAGATCACCGCGACAGCCACCTCCGCGAAGACGTGGCGTACGTCGGGTACCACCTTGAGCAGGCGAAGCGCTTCGTCGCCATGGTCGCCGCAGCCGGCCACGGGCTCGTCTACCGCATCGGATGAGGTAGGGCCTCGTGGCGCCTGGAGCGACCGACAACTGGGCGTTCGGCTCGACGTAGTTGATCGCGCTTGTGGTGGCGGGGCTGGCGACGTCCGGTGTGATTCTGAGTGCTGCCCTGCGGCGGAGGGCCGATCGGCGGGCCGAGCTGTGGAGCTGGCTCAACTGGTCGCTCGAGCAGTGCTTTCGTCCTGATGGCGAATCTCGCCTCCTTGGCGAGCAGGCGCTTCAGATCCTGGCGAAAAGCGCTGAAAACCCAGCGGCTCCCCAGCCTCCGTCGCCCCTCACCCCAAACGATCTAAGTGTTATAAGCCTTGTCATATAACACCTCCGCCACCGACACGGGTGGTAGCCGCGCGGTGACAAGCCGACGAAGCCCGGCCCTAGTACTCGCCCTTGACGACGAAGTACGAGCCGCGGATCTCGCCGGCGAGCTTCGACTTCTGGCGGGCGAACTTGAAGCGGTCGGCCAACTCGGCGGGCACCTCCATGCCCTGCGACAGCTTGAAGCCGACGGCGCGCTTGCCGCCGTCCTCGATCGCGTACATGACGTTGATCGCGAGGCCCGACTCGTAGAACACGTACGTCATCCGAAGGCCGTCGACCTCGAACTGCGTCGCCTCGAGCGGCTCCGAGGCGATGACGATGTCGCGCTCGTCCTTCAGCACCTTCGTCAGGTAGGCGACCTCGTCGGGCACCTCATCGGCGGGGCTGACCGTGAAGACGTGGTCGTACTTGTTCTTGTAGTAGCGAGCCTCGTTGGCCCGGAGACCGGCGAGCGCGTCGACGACAGGCGACGATTCGAGACCGGTCGTTTCGACGTTCACGAAGTCGACGGCGTACGGCATGAGAGCTCCTCGGTGGTCTGGTGGCACAACGGTAGCGCGAACTTGCTCGAAGGTGGCTACCCTGATCGCCACCGGGCAATGGCGCTCGGCCATCGAGAGGAGCCCCTCATGCAGCGCATCGTCCCGTTCCTGTGGTTCGACGACCAGGCCGAGGAGGCCGTGATCACCTACGTCGGACTGTTCCCCGACGCGCGCATCGACCACGTGCAGCGCTGGCCCGACGGCACCCCCGACGCGGGCAGGGCGCTCGTCGTCGAGTTCACGCTCTTCGGGCAGTCGTGGCGCGCTATGAACGGCGGCCCCGACCACCCGTACACCGACGCCGTCTCGTTCCAGGTCGACTGCGACACGCAAGAGGAGATCGATCGGCTCTGGGGCGCGTTCACCTCCGACGGGGGACGCGAGATCGCCTGCGGCTGGTGCGCCGACCGCTGGGGCGTCGTCTGGCAGGTGACGCCCGTCCGCCTCCCCGAGCTGCTGGCCGACCCCGACCAGGGT
Source organism: Frondihabitans sp. PAMC 28766 (assembly GCF_001577365.1). Taxonomy (NCBI): domain Bacteria; kingdom Bacillati; phylum Actinomycetota; class Actinomycetes; order Micrococcales; family Microbacteriaceae; genus Frondihabitans; species Frondihabitans sp. PAMC 28766. The sequence continues at coordinate 1,823,212 of NZ_CP014513.1, read as the reverse complement.
CGCGCGAGCCGCACGATGATCGCGATGCAGCAGATGATCAAGCTCGACATCGCCGCGCTCGAGGCTGCGGCGGACGGCCGCTGACTCAACTCCCCGACGGGCCGGGCCTCTAACCGCCGGCCAGCTCCCGCACGGTCGCCTCGGCGTCGGCGGTGAGTAAGTAGAGACACCTGGCGGACTTCGGCATGATGGCGAATCCGAAGCGCCGGTAGAACGCGACGGCTGAGTCGTCGACCGCGTAGACGACGACGGCGCGCGCACCGATGAGTCGGCTGGCCTCGACTGCTTTGAGAACCGCATCCTGAAGCAGCGATGCACCGAGGCCGACGCCGTGGAATCGGGAATCGACCGCCAGCCTTCCGATCAGGATGACGGGAATCGGGTCCGGCATGTTCCGCCGCACTCCCCCGACCGCCTCGTCGGATCGGAGCGAACTGGCCGCCAGGCAGTAATACCCGGCGACGACGCCGGAGTCTGCGTCGCAACTGATGAACGTTCGCGACGCGCCACCAGCCTCATTCCGGATCGCGCGGATCTGCAACCAGTTGGTCAGGCTCGGGACGCCGCAGTCGAATCCGCTCGTATCGTCGCCCAGCGTGATCGCGCGCGGACGGCGGAAGCCGGTCAATCGACGAATACCGCGGGTCGGGCGAGGAGCTCGGCAAGGCCGGCCACCGAGGCTGCCGGTCGATCGAGGAGCGCGGAGAAGGTCTCGAAAGCCTGGGCGGACATGGATACCTCGCGCTCGCGCCGAATGAGGTCTTCGGCCTTCTCGACGAGCGTCGACACCGAGAAATCCGTGAGGGATCGGCCCGTGAGCGCGGCGGCCTGCTCGATCTCACGCTTCTGCGCAGAGGTGAGCCGAAGGTCGAGTCGATCGTTTTTCGTCGGAGAGGGCACGCGTGAATTGTACGGCATAAGTCCGTACACAGAGCGTCTGAAGCTCTCGAAGACGACTAGTCGGCCGCGAGGTCGAATCCCTCGAAGACCATCGTCGCTTGTATGCGATCACCTCCGGCCAGACCTTTGCTGCCTGACGCCGCGGTGGTGATCGTGTGAAGCCGATACCCGAGTGCGGATTGAGCGTTGATCGCGTTCTCGAGTTCGGTCAAGTTGCCCGAGCCTGTCCCGATGAACTTCTCCCGCAGCACGATCTGGAGCACGATCTGGAGCACAACGTAGCTCTTCCCGACCGGCCTGAAACGTGCCCTGGAGCCCTCGTTCACCCCACCCATAAACGCGCGTGCGGGAGCAGCAGGTGCTTCAGCCGCGCCAGCGGCCGGACCAGGCACGGTCGGCTGTACGGCCTCCCGGCGCCGCGGCTAGTTGTTGAAGCGGAACTCGACCACGTGGAGCTGTGACATCGAATTCGCGTCCGATCCCTCCGAACCTCCTTAGCGGGGGGTTCGGTCTCTTTGCGGACGGAAGGACGAGGGGTGGTGAACGGTGGTCAGACGCCTCACTCGGCGGACCACAGCTCCTCGGCCTCGAGGGCCAGATCGATCAGCTGACGCAGGAGACCCCCCAGCGTTGTCGACCTCAAGAGGGTGTACCTGTCGTACTCGCCCAGCGGGGCGATCGCCGCCAGTTGCCACACGGCTGCGACGGGATCGTCCGACAGCTCGATGCCGGCATCCGACTGCGGCCCCGCGGCGCGGGCGATCAAGCGCCGGACAGCTGCTTCGGCCTGGTCCCGCAGGGGTGCGAGCTTCTCGGACCACTCCAGATCCGGCAGGATCGAGAGGTCGGCCCGCGGGTAGGGGTCCTCGTCGACCCAGCGCTCGACCGTGAACCGCCGGGTCCCCATGCCGACGATGTACAGGTCGTCGGCGCCCGCGGCGGCGCTCACAAGACGCGCCATCGTCCCGACCGAGGCGCGCTGGTCGCCACCGCCGGCTTCTGATCCGCGCTCGATGAGCACGACGCCGAACTCGAACCCCGGTTCGTCTTCGTCGAGCAAGCGGCCGACCAACGTGAGGTACCGCGGCTCGAATACCCGCAGCGGGATGGGCACGCCGGGGAACAGCACTGATCCGAGCGGGAACATCGGTGAGACGGCCATGCACCAGTGAAGCACCGCTGACGCAGAATCTTCGTCGAACCCGAGACGTCGCCCGGGTGCTCGAGACCTCCCCTCCGCGGGTCTTCTACATCTCGATAGCGGACTCCGCCACCGGCGCGCGGGCCGACGCCGACCCGAACTCCGCCACGTCGCGCAAGCCGCGGCTAGTTGTTGAAGCGGAACTCCACGGCGTTTCGAATCACAGTCACCTTTGACGGCTCCGCCTATTTCGCTTGAGGTAAGCAGAACGGGAGCGGCACTGGCATACCCGATTCTGGACTAGAAATGCGCGAGCGGAAATGCGAGCTTGCCGGCCGAGACGTGTATGTGGCGGACCATTGACCCCGTAGGTTGGCATCTCGCACCGCGCGGAGCTCTGTCGGTCCACCGTGCTAGAGTTCGGTCATCACGATCAGCCCGTCGCCGCAAGGCGCGGGCTGATTTTCTTTTTGGGAGGCTGATGGTCGAGTACAGCAAGCCGTGGCTGACCGTGGACAAGCAGGTTGATCGGCTGGTGGAACATGGGCTCGATGTAGGCGACAGAGGACATGCGAGCGCGATCCTGCAGGCGATCGGCTACTACCGTCTCACCGGATATCTCTACCCATTCCGCGAGTCCGCGGAGTACGTCGACGACGAGAACCGAAAGCGCATTCGAGTCCTCAGCGACTTTCGGCCGGGTACCAGCCTGGACCAAGCTGAAAAGATCATCGACTTCGATCGGCGACTTCGCATGCTCGTCCTTGACGGCCTCGAGCGCATCGAAGTCGCCGTTCGCATGCGCATCGGATACGTGCTCGGGCGCAGCTCCGCGTTTGCCCACGAGGATCCTTCCTCCTTCATGCCAGCGTTCACGGCTGAGATCACCGACACTCGAAAACCCGCACCAAGCAAGCATTTCCATTGGCTCGAACGGGTTAGCTCCCGCAAAGCCAGCTCCGACGAGCAGTTTGTCGAGCACTTCCGGGAGAAGTATGACGACAGGATGCCCGTTTGGGCGCTCACCGAGATCCTTGAGCTCGGGCACCTGTCCGTCCTCTACCGCGGCATGAATCAGAAGGACGCCGAGGAGATCGCAGCCGCTTTCGGGGTTCCGACGAAGAAGCTCATGTCCAGCTGGCTTGCCAGTCTGAACTACATGCGCAACGTCGCTGCTCATCACGCACGGCTGTTCAACAGGAAGCTCCAGAACGCGCCGTCAAGGCCCAGGGTCGGGCAGGTCCCTATTCTCGATCACCTGCGCGGCAACGAGAGCGCCAAGAGCATCTTCGGCACTTAGAGATCGCGCCGATAGGTCATGGTTTTCGGGTGGGTCTGGTGTCCCAGCGGTAGCGGGTCCAGGCTTCTCGGATGAGTCTGCGGGTGGTGATGATCGCGGCGGCGAGGGCGATGAACGCGTCGATGACCCGGGTGCGGACCTCGGTGCAGATGTGGAGTTTGCGGAAGCCGCGGGTGTGCCACGAATTTGTTCTCTCCACGACCCAGCGGGCGCCGGTCTGCAGCGGTGTTCCCTTTTTGCTGATCACCCAATCGCAGCCGAGAGTGTCGAGCAGCTCACGGGTCTTGCCGGAGTCGTAGCCGGCATCCAGGTGCACGGTGATCCGCTCCGGGAGGTCGAACCCGAACCGGCCCAGCTTCTCCAGGGTCGCGGCCAGCAGGGGCGAATCATGGCAGTTCGCGCCCGCTATTACGCATCCCAGCGGGATCCCCTTCCCATCGACCAGGAGAGAACGTTTCGTTCCCTGTTTCCCGCGATCCACCGGGGAACGCCCTGAGGCCTCACCGCCGCAGGGCGCTTTCACGATGCACCCGTCCACAGACAGATCCCCCAGTTCCAGTCCGATCATCTTGTCGTAGGATTCGAGGCAGACCTGCTCCAGCTCGGTGAAGATCCCGTGCCGGATCCACTCGTCACGGCGGCGGCGGATCGTGGTCGCCGAGCAGGTGCTGTCGGCGATCTTCACATACGCGGCGCCGAGTACGAGTACTTGCACGAGCTTGTCGAAGACGACCCGATCCGCGATCCGCGGGCGGTGCCCACCGAAGGGGTGATCATCGATGACTGGCGGAATGAGTGCTTCGAACTGGGCCCAGATGGGCTCGATGAGGAAAGATGGGACGGCAGGCACGAGCTACTCCTGAAAAGCCACGGGATCTTGGTCGAAACCGTGTTTAACAGGGCTCGTGCCTGCCCCACGTCACCGCCACACCCCACCTATCGGCGCGACCTCTTATAACGGCCTAGCAGTGATCGCCTACATGCTCCCGTCAATCGACGTCGACACCGACTGGTCCAGTCGGCTTGTCACGCTGTTGTCTGCCTTCCCGACCACCGACGCGCTCACAATTGAGTCAATGGGTGCGCCGAAGGATTGGGAGAAGCTCGATCTTTGGCATCCCTGAGCCATCAGCTCTATCACCCCCACCGCACGTGGTAGCTTCTCGGCTTGGCTCAGTTTCCGCTCTTCAAGCGGGTCCACTCCACACAACATCACATGGCACGCGGCCCGCTGCCGCAGCGCGATTGTCGTGTGGAACAATTCCGCGAATCAGCGGCGCTAGTTGTTGAAGCGGAACTCCACCACGTCGCCATCCTGCATCACGTATTCCTTGCCCTCGATGCGGGCCTTGCCGTGGGCTCGGGCCTCGGCGATGGAGCCCGTGTCGACGAGGTCGTCGAACGAGATGACCTCGGCCTTGATGAAGCCCTTCTCGAAGTCGGTGTGGATGACACCGGCGGCCTGCGGGGCCTTCCAGCCCTTGCCGATCGTCCAGGCGCGGGTCTCTTTCGGGCCGGCCGTGAGGTAGGTCTGGAGGCCCAGCGTGTCGAAGCCGATGCGAGCGAGCTGGTCGAGGCCCGACTCCTCCTGGCCCGTCGAGGCGAGCAGTTCGGCCGCGTCCTCCGGGTCGAGGTCGATCAGCTCGGACTCGATCTTCGCGTCGAGGAAGATCGCCTCGGCCGGGGCGACGAGGGCTGCGAGCGCGTCCTTCTTGGCGGAGTCGGCGATGATCGACTCATCGACGTTGAAGACGTAGATGAACGGCTTCGCGGTCAGCAGCCCGAGCTCGCGGATGGGCTCGAGGTCGATCGAGGTGGCCGAGAGCGCCTCGCCGCGCTGCAGCGCGTCGCGCGCAGCCACCGCGGTGTCGTAGGTCGCTGGCTCGACCCGCTTCAGCCGCAGCTCCTTCTCGTAGCGGACGAGCGCTTTCTCGACCGTCTCGAGGTCGGCGAGGATCAGCTCGGTGTTGATCGTCGACAGATCGGCGGCGGGGTCGACGACGCCGTCGACGTGCACGACGTCGGGGTCGACGAAGCCGCGCACGACCTCGGCGATGGCGTCGGCCTCGCGGATGTTCGCGAGGAACTTGTTGCCGAGCCCCTCCCCTCGCTCGCACCCTTCACGATGCCGGCGATGTCGACGAACGAGACCGGGGCGGGCAGGATCTTCTCGCTCGAGAACAGCGAGGCGAGGACGCCGAGGCGCGGGTCGGGCAGGTTGACCACACCCACGTTCGGCTCGATGGTGGCGAACGGGTAGTTCGCCGCCAGTACCTGGTTCTTGGTCAGGGCGTTGAACAGGGTGGACTTGCCCACATTGGGCAGCCCGACGATCGCGATAGTGAGAGCCACGGTCATAGAGCCTAACTTCTCGCAGGCAGGCGACCGACGGGCGTCGCATCCTGAGGGTGTCGCATCCTGCTCTGTCGGACCCGTGTGTCACGATGAGGCAATGTCACTCGACTACGTAGCGATCGACTTCGAGACCGCGAACTCCTCCAGCGCCTCGGCGTGCAGCGTCGGCCTCGTCAAGGTGGTCGGCGGCCGCGTCGTCGACAAGACGGGCTGGCTGATCAAGCCGCCGTTCGGGCACGACGAGTTCTCGGAGTGGAACACGCGCATCCACGGCATCGTCCGTGACGACGTCGTCGATGCTCTCGAGTGGCACGAACAGATGGCCGACCTCCTCGACTTCGTCGGCGACGAGATCCTGGTCGCTCACAACGCAGGATTCGACATGGGCGTGATCCGGGGCGCATGCGCTGCGACCGGCATCGAGACGCCCGAGAGCCGCTACTTCTGCAGCCTCCAGGTGGCGCGCAAAACTTACACCCTCGACTCGTACCGCCTGCCCATGGCGGCCATGGCTGCCGGATTCGACGAGTTCAACCATCATGAGGCGCTGGCCGACGCCGAAGCCTGCGCGGCGATCATCGCGCACTCGGCGAAGCGCCACGGCGCGGACACCGTCGACGAGCTGGCTGCGGCCACCGGGGTGCGTGTCAATCGTCTCGCGCCGGCCGTGCGCTTCGTCTAGCCCTCGACCCTGAGCGCCGCCTCTCGGAGCACCGTCGGCCGAGGTGAGAATTCACTTGCCTCGTCGCTGCCCGACGCCCTAGTTTGCGAGTGGAGGCGATGCCGCCCGGCACGCCCCGTCCCGAAGGAGGAAAGCCATGACCGGAATCGCCGACAAGCTCGACAAGGCGTACGAAGAGACCCCCGTCGACGAACTCGCAGCGCTGCCCGTCGCCGCTCTGCAAGGCGTGAGCGACGGTGACGCCGAGCACCTCAAGGCCGCGTTCGGCATCACGACGATCGCCGATCTGGGCACCAACAAGTACTTCCTCTGGGCGCACGCGATCGCGACACTCGCCGACTGACGAGCGACGAACATGTCGGTGGCCGCTGGCAGACTGCCGACATGTCTCCCGTCGCAGCACTCGTCATCGGTCTCGTGCTCGGCCTCGCCGTGGGCACTCTGCTCGGCCGGTCGGCTCTCCGCGCACGCGTCGCCGCCGCCACCTCGACGGCCGAGGCGCTCCGCGATCGGCTCACCGCCGAGCAGCGGCAGCACGAGCACCAGATCGAGCTGCAAGAGCAGCGGATCGACGAGCTCCGCGATCGGATGATGGCCGATGCCGCAGCCGAGACGAGGCGGGCGGGGTCGGACGGCCGGATCCTGACAGCCCTCAGCCCCGTCGCCGAAAGCCTCCGTGCCGTGCAGGCCAAGGTCGCCGAGATGGAGCAGCAGCGGCACCGCCAGCACGGCGAGCTGAGCGAGCAGCTGCGCGCCGCCACCGAGTCGGAAGAGCGCCTGCGCTCGACGGCCGACGCCCTGGCATCCGCTCTCAAGTCCAACAGCACCCGGGGTGTCTGGGGCGAGACGCAGCTGCGCAACGTCGTGCAGGCGGCCGGTCTCATCGAGCGGGTCGACTTCGACGTGCAGACGTCGATCACTGCGGACGGCGTCGCCCGCCGGCCCGACATGATCGTGCACCTGCCCGGCGGCAAGAACATCGCCGTCGACGCGAAGGTGCCCTTCGGCGCCTACCTCGAGGCGTCGAGCATCTCGCCCGACGCGATCGGCGCCGAGGGCGCCCGACGCACTGACCTGCTCCGCGAGCACGTCAAGGCCGTCCGTGCCCACGTCGACGCCCTTGCCGGCAAGGCCTACTGGGCCGGGCTCGAGTCGTCACCCGAGCTGACGATCGCTTTCATCCCCAGCGAGTCGCTCGTCTCGTCGGCCCTCGAGGCCGACCCCGGCATCATGGACTACGCCTTCCAGAAGCGGATCGCTCTGGCTTCCCCCGTGACTCTCTGGTCGGTGCTCAAGACCGTGGCCTTCAGCTGGCAGCAGGACGTCGTCACCCAAGAGGCCAAACAGCTCTTCGACCTGAGCCGCGAGCTCTACGGCAGGATCTCGACGATGGCCGGCCACGTCGACAAGATGGGTCGGTCGCTGCGTTCATCCGTCTCCGACTACAACCGCTTCGTCGGCTCGCTCGAACGCCAGGTGCTGCCCTCAGCACGGCGATTGAGCATGCTCGACGAGTCGACGGTCATCGCTCCGTCGCCGGTGATCGACGACGTGCCGCGAGACCTCACCGCCGTCGAGTTGACGTCGCAGCTGCCGATCGACGACTGAACGGAGGCAGAGTGGCCGGTCAGGGTCACCCCCTGCAGCTCAGTTCTCGCCGAGCCATTTCGATTCGAGGTGGTCGGCGACGACACGGCGCTGCGTGCCAGAGTGCGACCGCAGCACCAGGCTCTCGGTCCGGATCATCCCGTTCTTGCGCGAGACGCCGGCGACGAGGCCGCCGTCGGTCACACCCGTGGCCACGAAGTAGGTGTTGTCGCCGGTGACGAGGTCGTTCTGGTCGAGCACCCGGTTCAGGTCGTGCCCGGCGTCGATCGCCTTCTGCCGCTCGACGCTGTCCTTCGGCGCGAGGCGCGCCTGGATCAGACCCCCCAGCGCCTTGATCGCGCACGCCGTGATGATGCCCTCCGGGGTGCCGCCCGTGCCGACGCACATGTCGATCCGCGAATCCGGCATCGCCGCGTTGATCCCACCCGCGACGTCGCCGTCGAGCAGCAGCCGCGTCCCCGCGCCCGCGGCCCGGATGTCGCTGATCAGCTGCTTGTGACGCGGGCGGTCCAACACGGCCACGACCATCTGCTCGACCGGGATGCCCTTCGCCTTCGCCAGCGCCTTGATATTCTCGCCGATCGGCTTGTCGAGGTCGATCACGCCGAGCCCCTCCGGGCCGGTCACGATCTTGTCCATGTAGAACACCGCGCTCGGGTCGTACATCGTGCCCCGATCCGACACCGCGATGACCGACACGGCGTTCTGACGCCCCGTGGCCGTCAAGCTCGTGCCGTCGATCGGGTCGACCGCGATGTCGAAGGCCCCACCGTTGCCGGTGCCGACGTGCTCGCCGTTGAACAGCATCGGCGCCTCGTCCTTCTCGCCCTCGCCGATCACCACGACGCCGTCGAAGTCGACCGTGCCCAAGAACTTCCGCATCGCGTCGACAGCGGCCCCGTCGGCGAGGTTCTTCTCTCCCCGCCCGATCCACGGAGCAGCTCGAATCGCCGCCGCTTCCGTCGCCCGCACCAACTCCATCCCCAAGTTGCGATCGGGATGAGTGAAAAGGGATCCGGTGGCCGAAGTCGTCATGGACCGAGCCTATCCAGTCCCCAGGTTCGGAGTTTTCCACAGGTGCTCGAATGCATCCGTCATTCGGATGTGAAATGTTGTAGAGTGCCTCAAGCACCGGGTATATATACCCTTCTCGAAAGGACTCCATGCATCCGCCCTCCCTCTCCCGATCCCTGATGGCCGGCGCCACGGCGACGCTCGTGGCCCTCGGCATCGTGCTGCCCGCTCTCCCCGCGTCGGCTGCCTCCGTGGCCATGACGATAGCCGTCGCGGCCGATGGCCACGGCCCCTTCACCGACTCCGACGAGCCCGGCGGCGACGCGAACGATCACAACGGCGTCGTCCGCACCAACGACTCCGTCGTCTACGAGGTGACCGTCAACTCCACTGGCGGCACGGCCACGAACGAGACCTTCACTCTGACCGCCCGGACGACACGGCGTGGTCGAGGCTCCCCTCCGACTGTCGAGCGGATGGCTCCAGCATCGAGGGGCCCCTCCTCACGTGCCGACTGGGCGAGCTCACTAACGCGACCAGGCAGGTCTCCGTCGTTCTCCAGGTCGCCAACACGGCCGCGAACGGGCAGTCGCTGACGCCGACCGGCAACGTCGGCGCCGATGGCATCGCATCCGAACCCTCCGCCCCGCCGACTACGGTGCGGGTGTCGGCCGCACCTCGATTCGACCTCGCCATCAACACCGTCACCCCGTCGTTCGCAGCAGCCGTCGGCCCCGACGGCTCGACGCCCGGCCACCGCATCGTGTACCCGGTCCTCGTCGACTACAAGGGGCTCGCTGCGGGCGCCAACCTCTTGGGCTACGAGCGACTGGCCGGCGACGTGAGCTTCACCGACGACGTCTCCCGGATGTTCGGGCGAGGCGAGAGCCCCGCTGCTCTTCTGCCCGTCGGCTCCGAACCAGCCTGTGGCATCAACACCGGCCAGGTGCCCGGGGCCCCCGGGGGCCGAGGTGGCGGTGACGACAGTGTCGTCGACTCCGGCACGTTCTCATGCTCTCAAGAGGGGCCGGGCGAGCCCATCTCCGTCCACATTTCAGGTGTCGACAGCTCGCTCTCGAGCGTCCCGACCAAAAGCGTGAGCGGTGGCGCCATCGCCGGCGGCACGAAGGCGTACGTCGTGTCGGGCTACATCAGCCTCTGGATTCCCGAGCCCGCAAGTCTCCAGACCTTGACGGCCGTCAACACCTACCGTGACCTCTCGGCGCCGTCCGTCACGCAGCAGGCCGACTTCGGCGGCGTCGGCGAGCCGCTCGGCAACAACTCCGTCTCACGAAACGTGGGTACCTTTCTCGGCGTCAAAGGTAGTTTGCGCTATTGGGGAGTCGACCTTAAGCCGGAAGGCCGGTTCGAGCTCTCCGGCAAGTACAACAAGCCCTACACGACCCCGGGCCAGCTCATCCGCCCGGTCACGAGCGTCGGCAACGAGGGCACGGATTCGTGGCGCGGCTCGATCGTCTGCACCGCTTTCGACAACTCGTATCAGACCCTCGACGACTCGACGGGCGTCTGGGCCGGCTCGTCGGCTTCCGGCATCACCGGGCGCCCGCAGTTCGCGGCATTCCGCTCCTCGACCGCCGACGGCCTGCGCGACGCCACCTGCGGTGACGACGACGCGACCTGGTACGACGACCCGAACGATGTCCCAGGCGGCGCCGCGGCGGTCGGGCTCGTCCGCTGGAAATTCGACTTCCCTGCAGCAGCGACCGAGAGCTTCTACGCGTCTCTGAAAGTCGCCGACAGAGTCCCCGACTACACACGGCTGCGAACATTCGCCAGCATCCTTCCCGGAGGCGAGCGCGACTGGGTGCACGACACCGTGAGCGGAGCGCAGGCCAACGGCTCCTGGGCCGACTTCCTGACAGTCACCGCCGACCTCGCCCGCATCACGAGCAAGGTCGTCGACGACGGGTTCACGGCAACCACGACACCGGACAAGACCCAGTACGTCGAGCAGGGTGGCTCAGTGAGCTTCGCCCTCTATCCGACTCTCACCAATGCGACCGTCGGCGGTGATCCCGACACGGTGACCGTCCGCGACGTGCTTCCTCGCGGAACCCGCCTCGTCGAAGGGAGCGCAACTCCGCGGCCCGCGTCGGTGACAGAAGAGACCGACGGCAACGGCGACGTCCGTCAAGTCGTCACGTGGAGGTTCCCCGAACACGCCGTGAACGCCGCCCTCCCCACGATCACATTCACTGTGCGCGCCGACCACACGGCCGCAGTGGGCCCGACGACGAACAACGCCAGTATCACGTCGACGCGCGACATCTCCGACTCGACGTTCCAGACGAGTGATCGCGCGTTGCACGTGCTCGCGGTCGGTGCCGTCAGCGTCGTGGAAGAAGCGGTGCGGCCGGGCGTCGTGGTCGGAGACGACCTCGAGTGGCGGCTGCGGTACTCGAACAACGCTGCAAGCGCGTTCGATTCGACAGATCTCATCACCGTGCTGCCGCACGTCGGCGACGGCCGAGGCACGACGACCGCGACGTCTCTCGAGCACACCGTCACGCCCCTGGCATCGGAGGTCGTCCGGTACACCTCGGCCGACCCGAAATCGATCGACGTCGACGCGGCCGCCGCATCCAACGGTGCGTCCGGCTCGACGAAGTGGTGCACCGAGGCCAAGTTCGGTACGAAAGGGTGCCCCTCGAGTCTCGCTACGTCCTCCGGTGTTCGCATTGTCCACTCGGCCTCGGTGGGTGTCGGTGCCACCGTCGAGCACAAGATCGGCCTGTCGGCCCACGATGCCCATGACCGCGACCTGACGGGCAGCTCATTCGGGCTGCGCGTCCAGAACCTCTCTCTTCCCGTCGTGTCGAACACCGCGACGATTCGTGAGCACGCCGGGGCGATCGGGCACCGCGTGTGGTTCGACAAGAACAGCGACGGGCTGCAGGATGACGGCGAGCCGGGCGTTACCGATCAGACGATCCAACTGACAGGCACCGACGATCGGGGCGACGGCGTCGACCGCCGGACGACGACGGGCGACGACGGGCGCTACTCATTCGACGATCTGCGGCCGGGTGATTACCGCGTGCAGTTCGGCACAGCCGACGGTGGCTGGACGAAGGCGCACATCGGAGACGATGCCGCGCTCGACTCGAACGTGGACGCCGACGGCAACGCGACGACCTCGCTCGAGGCCGAGCACGACGGCGACTCGGTCACGGCCGTGTCGAGCGATCTCAATGTCGACGCCGGCGCCCTGCCCAAGCTCGACCCCGGTGTGCCGCCGGTTGTTCGGCCACCGGGCCACGGCAACGTGGTCGACCGTCCCTCCCACGGCGGTGACCCGACCGACGCTTCGGCCTCGCACGGCCCGAAGATGCTGGCCCTCACCGGATCGACCATCGGCCTCTGGGCCGTAGCGGCCGGTCTGCTCGCGCTGCTGATCGGCACGATCATCGTCATCGTGTCGCGACGGCGAGAACGGGGCGAGTCCGGTCTTTAAGAAATCGCGGGCGGCGCCTTCCCGATGACATCGGGAAGGCGCCGCCGACGCGTTTTGTGCCCCGCGCACCCTCATCCGGCGCGTCTAGAGTGATGTCGGAGTCACAGCGCGCCCGCCTACGAAGGAGAAGTCATGCCCGTCGCCACCCCCGAGCAGTACGCCGAGATGCTCGACCGAGCCAAGAAGCAGGGGTTCGCCTACCCCGCCGTCAACGTCTCGTCGTCGCAGACCATCAACGCGGTGCTGCAGGGCCTGACCGAGGCCGGGTCCGACGGCATCATCCAGGTCACCACGGGCGGCGCCGACTACTTCGCCGGTCAGACCGTCAAGAACCGCGCCGCCGGCGCCCTCGCGTTCGCGAAGTTCGCCACCGAGGTCGCCAAGAACTACCCCGTCACCGTCGCGCTCCACACCGACCACTGCCCGAAGGACGCCCTCGACGGGTTCGTGCTACCCCTGCTCGCGGCCTCCGAGGAAGAGGTCAAAGCCGGCCGCAACCCCGTCTTCCAGTCGCACATGTGGGACGGCTCGGCCGTGCCGCTCGACGAGAACATCTCGATCGCACAGGACATGCTGAAGCGCACCCGCGCCATCAACGCCATCCTCGAGGTCGAGATCGGCGTCGTCGGCGGAGAAGAAGACGGTGTGAAGCACGAGGGCACCAACGACGCGCTCTACACGACGGTCGGCGACGTCACTCGCGTCGTCGAGGCCCTAGGCCTCGGCGACAACGGCCGCTACATCGCAGCCCTCACCTTCGGCAACGTGCACGGCGTCTACAAGCCCGGCAACGTGAAGCTCCGCCCCGAGCTGCTCGGTGAGATCCAGGCCGGGATCCAAGAGAAGTTCGGCACCGCCGAAAAGCCCCTCGAGCTCGTCTTCCACGGTGGCTCCGGCTCGAGCCAGGCCGAGATCGCCGAGGCCGTCTCGAACGGCGTCGTCAAGATGAACCTGGACACCGACACGCAGTACGCGTTCTCCCGCTCGATCGCCGACACCGTGCTCAAGAACTACGACGGCTTCATCAAGGTCGACGGCGAAGTCGGCAACAAGAAGGTCTACGACCCGCGCTCGTGGGGCAAGATCGCCGAGACCGCCATGGCCGCCCGCGTGATCGAGGCCGCCAAAGAGCTCGGCTCCCACGGGCAGTCGCAGAGCTAGTCGCCCCAGCGGCCGAGCGGGCCCATCACCCGCCGGCCGCGAGGCCGCGAGGCCGCGAGGCTAGCCAACCATCGGCGCGGCGAACGACGGGTCGTTCATGACGACCACAACGACGGCGATCCCGGTGGTCACGTTCACGACGAGACCGGCGACGAGCAGCACGAGCCACGAGTTCTTGCCGGCCCGAAGGCGTCTGAGAGCGACGACGCAGACGATCAAGAACAGCGGCACCGAGACGAACGCGCTCACGAGCGCAACCGTGTGCAGGTCGGACATGTTCTGGAACGTGCCGTGCAGGTAGCCCATCCGCTTGAACTGCGCGACGTACGTGTCGGCGAAACCACCAGTGCTGAGCGCATCGCTGACCACGCGATACACCCCGTAGACGATCAGGAAGAACGTCGCGAAGCCGTTGAACGGCTTCGGGCGAGCGGCGGTCGGGGGTGGGCCGGGCACGGGCTCGCCGGTCGGTGGTGGTGCATCGAAGCGGGTGGTGGCGCGGTAGCCGCCGTCGTTGTAGCCCCGTGGTGCCTCAGGCGGACGCGTGCTCGTGCCGATCTGCCCGGGGGCCGTGGCATCCGGCGCCTCGGGCTCGTCGACAGGAGCGACGGGATTCACCCAGCCGGCCGGTGCGTACTCGCCGTACTCCGGCGCCTGCACCCCGGTGACGCGGCCGTCCGAGCCGGGGCCGGGCTCGGGCAGTCGCTCGCCGTAGCGGGGCTGATCGGACGTCATCGGCCGCGGCCCCCGAGGGCGCGCGCATCGACCTCACCGGTCGCGTCTTTACGCAACTCTTTCGGCAGCGAGAACATCAGGTCTTCTTCGGCCGTCACGACCTCGCCGACATCGGTGTAGCCCGCGTCGGAGAGCTCGGCGAGCACCTCGTCGACCAGCACCTCGGGCACGGATGCGCCGGACGTGACGCCGACCGTCTCGACGCCTTCGAGCCACTCCTGCTGGATCTCGGACGAGTAGTCGACCCGGTAGGCGGCCTTGGCGCCGTACTCGAGGGCGACCTCGACCAGCCGCACGCTGTTCGAGCTGTTGGCGCTGCCGACGACGATCACGAGATCGGCGTCCGCCGCGACCTTCTTGATCGCGACCTGGCGATTCTGCGTGGCATAGCAGATGTCGTCCGACGGGGGGTTCAGGATGTTCGGGAAGCGCTCGCGCAGCCGTGCGACCGTCTCCATCGTCTCGTCGACGCTGAGGGTCGTCTGCGACAGCCAGACCAGATTGTCAGGATCCGACACTTCGAGCGTGTCGACCTCGGCCGGGCTCTGCACGAGGGTGGTGCGGTCGGGGGCGTGCCCCATGGTTCCCTCGACCTCTTCGTGGCCGGCGTGGCCGATGAGGATGATGTGCTGATCCTGCTTCGCGAAGCGCACGGCCTCGCGGTGCACCTTCGTGACCAGCGGGCAGGTGGCGTCGATCGACAGGAGGCCTCGGTCGGCCGCGCCCTGCACGACGGACGGCGCGACGCCGTGCGCGCTGAAGACGATGTGGCTGCCTTCGGGCACCTCGTCGACCTCGTCGACGAAGATCGCGCCCTGCTGTTCGAGGGTCGACACGACGTGCACGTTGTGGACGATCTGCTTGCGCACGTACACCGGCGAGCCGTAGTGCTCGAGGGCCTTCTCGACGGCGATGACTGCCCGGTCGACGCCGGCGCAGTAGCCACGAGGGGCGGCCAGGAGCACGCGTTTGCGCCCGATGACGGGGGTATCCTTTAGCCTGTTGCGCACCGCGGGAACACGCGGCGTCGGAAGGTCGATGGCGAGAGCGCCATTGGTTATACGGCTCACGGAGTGATTCTAGGCGGGCTGAGCAGGTCAGGCCTGAGAGTCTCTCGATCCGCGCCGCAGAAGGAGAGCACGCTTGACGATCGTCACCCCGCCTCCGACCCCCGAGAACCCCTGGCCCGTCGGCCTGCTCGCCGGCAAGGTGCGAGATTGGATCGACCGCCTCGGCACCGCCTGGGTCGAGGGCGAGATCACGCAGTGGAACGTGGCCGGCGGCAACGTCTACGGCAAGCTCAAAGACCTCGAGATGGACGCCACGGTGTCGTTCTCGATCTGGTCGAGCGTCAAATCGAGAGTGCCCGCCGACCTCAAGCAGGGTGACCGCGTCATCGCCGCAATCAAGCCGAACTTCTGGGTCAAGGGCGGTTCGCTCACGATGCAGGTGTTCGAGATGCGGCACGTCGGCCTCGGCGACCTGCTCGAGCGGCTCGAGCGGCTGCGTCGTCAGCTCGCCTCCGAGGGTCTGTTCGGCGCCGACCGCAAGCGGCCCCTGCCGTTCCTGCCGCAGTGCATCGGCCTCGTGACCGGCAAAGACAGTGACGCCGAGAAAGACGTGCTGCGCAACGCGCAGCTGCGTTGGCCCTCGGTCCGGTTCCGCGTCGTGCACGCGGCGGTGCAGGGCGACCGCATGGTCGGCGAGGTCACCGCCGCGATTCAGACCCTCGACGCCGATCCCGAGGTCGACGTCATCATCGTCGCCCGCGGCGGCGGCGACTTCCAGAACCTCCTGGGCTTCAGCGACGAGGTCCTCGTGCGGGCGGCGGCCGCGGCACACACCCCGATCGTGAGCGCCATCGGCCACGAGGCCGACCGGCCTCTGCTCGACGACGTCGCCGACCTTCGCGCGTCCACTCCGACCGACGCGGCCAAGCGCGTCGTCCCCGATGTCGGCGAAGAGCTGCAGGCCGTGCGCCAGGCCCGCGCCCGGCTCGGACAGCGCCTCACGCACCTGATCAACACCGAGATCGACCGGCTCGGCCAGATCCGCAGCCGCCCGGTGCTGGCGAACCCGCAGACGCTCATCGAGGTCCGTGCCGACGAGCTCGTGCGCTACGTCGCCCGCAGCGAAGAGCTGTTGCACCGCACCATCGAGCGGGCGTCGACGCGACTCTCCGAGCTCACTGCGGGGCTGCGGGCTCTCTCCCCCGAGTCGACTCTCCGGCGCGGCTACGCGATCGCGCAGCTGCCCTCGGGTGCCGTGCTGCGCGACGTCGCCGACGCCCCCGCCGAGACGCCCCTCGTTCTCACTCTCGCCGCCGGCACGTTGGGCGTCACCAGCTCCGGCCCGCTGACCATCCCCTCCGAGTCGGCCACCGGCTCTCGAGGGCCCGACACCGCTCGTTAGGATTGACACCGTGGCCCAGACTTCCGCTCCTGACGTCGCCGACCTGTCCTACGAACAGGCGCGCGACGAGCTCATCGGCGTCGTGACCGAGCTCGAACAGGGCGCCTCGACTCTCGAGCGCTCGCTGGCACTGTGGGAGCGCGGCGAGGCCCTCGCCGGCCGGTGTGAAGAATGGCTGTTGGGTGCGAAAGAGCGCCTCGAGAAGGCCCGCCGCGGCAGCGAGGCCGACGCGTGAGCACTCCCACTCCTCCCCCGCTCGGCCAGCCCAAGGCCCCGCGCGTCGTCGCCGAGCTCGGCCGCCCCGAGACGCCGTCCGAGACCGCCGCTCGCAAGGCCCAGAGCTCGCGCAACCACCGTCAGAACCAGACCACCAAGAACCTCGTGCTGTCCCTGATCGCGTCGGTCGGCATCGTCCTGTTGATCGTGCTCGGCGTCGTCCGCACGAGCGGCTCGCAGTTGAAAGACGTCGACTACCTGAAGATCGCCTCGCAGGCGCAGCAGCAGGTCTCCCAGCCCCTGGTGGCGCCGAAGCTCCCCTCCGGCTGGAAATCGAACAGCGCCGCGATCAGGCCCGCCGGCGCCGACGGCGTCCAGACCTGGTACGTCGGGCTGATCACGCCCGACACCCAGTTCATCGGCATGACGCAGGGCCTCGACGCGAATCCGACGTGGGTCAGCAACCAGCTGCAGCAGACGGCTCAGACGACAGTCACCCGGGTCGGCGGCGTCTCGTGGGACGTCTACGACCAGCGAAGCGCCTCCGGCAGCACGAACTTCTCGTACGCGATGGTTGCGACCATCGGCAAGAGCACCATCGTGCTCGCCGGCACCGCATCGACGAAGCAGTTCGATCTGGTTGCCGACCACGCCGCCCAGCAGCTCGAGCGATAGGGCATTCCGGCCCCATCGTTCAAAGCGCCCCCACTCCACCCCGAGGAGAGCCTGTGCCCGACAGCACGACCACCAGCACCACGATCGCCCCCACCCCCGGTGAGGCCTGGGCGCAGATGACCGCCGGCAACGAGCGCTTCGTCGGCGGCACCCCCGAGCATCCGCGTCAGGATGCCGAGCGCCGAGCCCAGCTGACGAACGGGCAACAGCCGATCGCGGCCCTCTTCGGTTGCTCCGACTCGCGTCTGGGCGCCGAGATCATCTTCGACGCGGGCCTCGGCGACCTCTTCGTCGTCCGCAATGCGGGCCAGGTCGTGGGCGACGAGGTGCTCGGCACCCTCGAATTCGCCGTCGGAGCGCTGGGCATCCCCCTGATCGTGGTGCTCGGTCACGACAGCTGCGGGGCCGTCAAAGCGGCGATCGACACCATCGACGCCGACGCCGAGCCGCAGACGTTCTATCTGCAGCGCCTCATCGACATGATCGTGCCGTCGGTCAAGCGGGCGCACCGCGAGCTCGAACTGGCCCCTGGCGACGACCACGCCCTCGATGCGCACGAGGTGGGCCGCCTGCACATCGAGGCCTCCGTCGGGGCGCTGCTCGAGCGGTCGATTCTCATCTCGGAGGCAGTCGCCAGCGGTAGATTGGCAGTCGTCGGGGCGAACTACGACCTCGCGAACGGCCGGGTCGACCCGCACACGGTGGTCGGCAGCCTCTGACATCTCGCCCGCACCAGCGGGCCCGCAGAAACCGCCCGCCACAGCGGGCCGACGGAAGGACCACAGCGACGTGACCACGATCGACACCGAGGCCGGCAGCGAGTACCGCATCGAGCACGACACGATGGGCGACGTGCGGGTGCCCGCATCGGCCCTCTACGGCGCTCAGACTCAGCGGGCGGTCGAGAACTTCCCGATCTCGGGCAAGGGGCTGGAGCCGGCGCAGATCGTCGCGCTCGCCCGCATCAAACGTGCGGCCGCCGTCGTGAACGGCGAGATGGGCATCATCGACGCGACGCGCGCCGGGGCCATCGCCGAGGCCGCCGACGAGATCATCGGCGGGCAGCACCACGACCAGTTCCCGATCGACGTCTACCAGACGGGCAGCGGCACCTCGTCGAACATGAACATGAACGAGGTGCTCGCCACGCTCGCGTCGGCCGTCTCGGGCGAGAAGGTGCACCCCAACGACCACGTCAACGCGTCGCAGTCGTCGAACGACGTCTTCCCGACCTCCGTCCACGTGGCGGTCACCGGTGCACTCCTCCACGACCTGATCCCCGCCCTCGACCACCTCGCCGTGGCTTTCGAGAAGAAGGCCGAAGAGTGGAAGCTCGTCGTCAAGTCGGGCCGCACCCACCTGATGGACGCCACCCCCGTCACCCTCGGCCAGGAGTTCGGCGGCTACGCCCGCCAGATCCGCCTCGGCATCGACCGAGTCACCGCGACGCTCCCCGCGTCTCCGAGGTGCCGCTCGGCGGCACCGCGACCGGCACCGGCATCAACACCCCGCTGGGCTTCCCGCAGCGCGTCATCGCCGCTCTCGCCGCGGACAGCGGCCTGCCCGTCACCGAGGCCCTCGACCACTTCGAGGCGCAGGGCGCGCGCGATGGTCTCGTCGAGGCGTCCGGCGCCCTCCGCGTCCTGGCTGTCAGCCTCACCAAGATCAACAACGACCTCCGTTGGATGGGCTCCGGCCCGAACGCCGGCCTCGGCGAGATCCACATCCCCGACCTCCAGCCCGGCTCGTCGATCATGCCGGGCAAGGTCAACCCGGTGATCCCCGAGGCCGTGCTGCAGGTCTGCGCGCGCGTCATCGGTAACGACGCGACCATCGCCTGGGCCGGTGCGTCGGGCGCCTTCGAGCTCAACGTCGCCATCCCCGTGATGGGCACCGCTCTGCTCGAGTCGATCCGCCTGCTCACCAACAGCACGCGCGCACTGGCCGACAAGGCCGTCGACGGGCTCGAGGCCAACGTCGAGCACGCTCGCGAGCTGGCCGAATCGTCGCCGTCCATCGTCACGCCGCTCAACCGGATCATCGGCTACGAGGCCGCCGCCAAGATCGCGAAGCACTCTGTCGCCGCGAAGATGACAGTGCGCGAGTCCGTGATCGACCTCGGGTTCGTCGAGCGGGGCGAGATCACCGAAGAGCAGCTCGACAAGGCGCTCGACGTGCTCAGCATGACGCACCCCGGTTGACGCATCCCGCATCGCGTCACTGAACCCTCGCGTTCGGTCACCGCACCGGACCTAGGTCCACCGCGGTGACCGGATGCGAAGGTCTCGCGTGTTGCTCCCCGAGGCCGTCACGTCAGCGCCTCCACCGCGAGCGACGCCCAGTAGCCGAGCAAGAGGCACGGGCCGTAGGCGACCCCGCGCGCTGGCACCGCTCGAGAGCGGCCGCGAACGGTCGTGAGTAGGATCGCGCCCACCCCGGCAGCCGAGGTCACCGCAGCGAACAGCACGAGGGCCGTCCCATCGACGAGCACCAGTGACCCGACGAGCGACCCGGCCAGCTTGACGTCGCCGAGGCCGACGGCCCCCGCGCGAGTGGCTGCCCACCCGCCGACCAGCACGGCTGCAACTGCGACGAGAGCGACCTCAGGATCCTGCGCCCCCGTCTCGACGCACAGGCCGACGACTGCGGTGACGACGACGATGCCCAGGGCCGGAAGGGTCAGAGCGTTCGGCAGGCGTCGCACGGCCACGTCATGACGGACGAGCGCGGGCGTCGTGAACGCCAGCCACACCATCGGTGCCAGGGCTGCGGGCGGCACGGCCATGACGCCAAGGCCGCAGAGCAGGAGGATGAGGAGCGAGTCGACGAGCACAGTCATCCTGCGACGGTAGAGGGGCCCGGCGGCCCGGAGTCGGCCGAAACCGAATCTGTGGACAACCGGGCCCCTGTGGAGAAAACCGGAGGGGGCTACGCCAACTCGTTCGACTCCAGCAGCTCGGTGACGAGAGCCGCGATGGCCGAGCGCTCGGACCGCGTCAAGGTGACGTGCGCGAACAGCGGGTGGCCCTTCAGGGTCTCGATGACGCTGGCGACGCCGTCGTGACGGCCGACGCGCAGGTTGTCGCGCTGGGCGACGTCGTGCGTCAGCACCACACGCGAGTTCTGGCCGATGCGCGACAGCACCGTGAGCAGCACGTTGCGTTCGAGCGACTGCGCCTCGTCGACGATCACGAAGGCGTCGTGAAGCGAGCGGCCGCGGATGTGTGTGAGCGGCAGCACCTCGAGGATGCCGCGTTCGATCACCTCGTCGAGGACGTTTTGCGAGACGATCGCGCCGAGGGTGTCGAAGACCGCCTGGGCCCAGGGGTTCATCTTCTCGCCCGCGTCGCCCGGCAGGAAGCCGAGGTCTTGGCCGCCGACCGCGTACAGCGGGCGGAAGACCATGATCTTCTTGTGCTGCTGCTTTTCGAGCACTGCCTCGAGACCGGCGCAGAGGGCGAGGGCCGACTTGCCGGTGCCGGCGCTGCCGCCGAGCGAGACGATGCCGACCTCGGGGTCGAGCAGCAGGTCGATGGCGAGGCGCTGCTCGGCCGAGCGCCCGTGCAGACCGAAGACGTCGCGGTCGCCGCGCACGAGGCGCACGTGGCCGCGAGACACGACCCGGCCGAGGGCCGAGCCGCGATCGGAGTGCATGACGAGCCCGGTGTTGACGGGCTGCTCGGCAGCGCGCGTCGAGATGTGCTCGTCATCGTAGAGCTTGGCCATCTGCTCGCTCGAGATCTCGACGTCGGCGATGCCGGTGTAGCCCGAGTCGACGACCTGCTCGGCCCGGTATTCTTCGGCGGCGAGGCCGATCGAGGCGGCCTTGACGCGCAGCGGCAGGTCTTTCGAGACGACAACGACGTCGAGGCCGTCGTTGGCGAGATTCGTGGCGACGGCGAGGATGCGTGAGTCGTTGTCGTCGAGGCGGAGGCCCGAGGGCAGCACCGACTGGTTGGAGTGGTTCAACTCGACGCGGAGCGACCCGCCCTTGCCCGCGGGCACCGGGAAGTCGAGGCGCTCGTGCGTGACGCGCAGCTCGTCGAGGAGTCGCAGCGCCTGCCGCGCGAAATAGCCCAGCTCGGGGTCGTGCCGCTTCTTTTCGAGCTCGGAGATCACGACGACCGGAAGCACGACGGCTTTCTCGGCGAAACGGAAGATGGCCTGAGGATCGGAGAGCAGAACCGAGGTGTCGAGAACGTAGGTGCGCTGCTTGATCGCCGTTTCGCCGTCACCCCCGGCGTGCTGTTCGTGCTGCGTTGCAGAGGTGATGTCGAAAGCGGTCACGACCGACTCCATCTCCGGGTGTGTGACACCCGGTACCTTCCCGCAAGACGGCCGTGGAGCAAGAGCTAGACGAACTTACGTGGCCGTCTCGACCGGGTGCTCTACCCGATGGCTCGAAGCTACGTGACGCCACCGACAAAGCCCAAATCCGACACACCGAGGTGAGGTTACGGGCAGATT
The DNA here is from genome assembly GCF_001577365.1 of Frondihabitans sp. PAMC 28766. NCBI lineage: Bacteria > Bacillati > Actinomycetota > Actinomycetes > Micrococcales > Microbacteriaceae > Frondihabitans > Frondihabitans sp. PAMC 28766. The sequence continues at coordinate 1,801,071 of NZ_CP014513.1, read as the reverse complement.
AACCGCTGTCACATCCGTCACAGATCGGGTGACGTGCCTCAGTAGGACAGGCTCGACCCGAACGACGTGAGCGCGCCGCGCAACGCCTCGAAGGTCGCCTCACCGGTCGACACGTGCGCGCTCAGGCGAACCGCGCCGCCGCGCACCGTGGCGGTGACCCCGTGGTTGATCAACTCGGCGGTGAGAGCCGTCAATTGCTCGGGATCGGGCTCGAGCACCAGGATCCCGGCGCGTTCGCGTTCGTCTCTCGACGAGACGACCGGGATTCCGAACTCGTCGGCGATGTCGATCAGGGCCGTCACCTTCTCGGCGATCGCCTGCTGGATGGCGGGCAGCCCGACCTCGGCCACGGCCTCGAGTGCCGTCGAAAAACGCGCCTGCGCCACCGGGTCGTTGCGGGTGATCTGGAAGGCGGCGGCGCCCTGCAGGGGCGGCGGCACCTCTTCGTACGACGCACCCATCGGCACGATCGTGCCCGTCACGCCGCTGATGAGCGGCACGAGGTCGGTGGCGGCGCGCTCGCTGAGTGCCATGAACCCGGTGCCCCAGCCGGCGCGCACCCACTTCTGACCGCCGGCGACTACGACGTCGGCGACCTCGTAGGGCGCGTCGACGACGCTGAAACCCTGAATGGCGTCGACGATCAGGATGCGATCGCCGATCACGTCGCGGATCCCCTCGAGGTCGGCGAGATAACCCGTCCGGTAGTCGACGAGGCTCACCGCGACGGCCGTCGTGGCGGGCGTCAGATTGTCGCGCACGGCGCTCGGGGTGACGATGCCGCCGGCGGGCTGCATGGTGATCTGATCGAGCGTGTGCAGCGCCTGCGCCGCCCGCTGAGCCGCCATCGGAATGCTGGGGTACTCCCGCGCCGAGTAGAGCACCTGCCCGGAGAGCCCGAACATCGCGTGCATGAGGCCCATCGACGCGTTGGGCTGGAAGACGACGCGATCCGTCGGGAAGCCGGTGACGCGGCGGATCGCCTCTCGCACTCGGATCTCCTGCTCGTCGAAGACGGCGGCGGCGCCGTAGCGGGCTCGCGCGTGGATCTCGCCGAGGGCGTTCTGCTCGTCGAGAACGGGCCGGCCCATGGGGCCGAACGAGGCGAAGTCCAGGTAGCCCGGATCGTCGTCGAAGGTCTGAGCGAACTCGTCGATGGTGGTCAAGCAGGGCTCCCTGTACGGTGGGCGAACCTCACTACCGTACCCGCGCGCGGGCCGGGCGACGAACCGGGGCCGCACGCGCGGCCCGCCGATGGGCTCCTGCCGCGTCAGCCGCCGAAGCGCCGATGCCGGTTCGCGAAGTCGCGCACCGCCCTCAAGAAGTCGACTTCGCGGAGGTCGGGGTAGAAGGCTTCGACGAAGTAGAACTCGCTGTGGGCGCTCTGCCACAGCATGAAGTCGCTGAGCCTCTGCTCGCCGGACGTGCGGATGACGAGGTCGGGATCGGGCTGGCCGCCGGTGTAGAGGTGGTCGGCGATCATCTCGGGCGTCAGCACTTCGGCGAGGTCGTCGATGGTGCCGCCGCCCTCGCCGTGCTGACGCACGATGCTGCGCAGCGCATCGACGATCTCGCGCCGACCGCCATAGCCGACGGCGAGGTTCACGTGGAGCCCGGTGTGCGAAGCGGTGCGCCGCTCGGCCGTCGAGAGCGAAGTGACGAGCGGGGCGGGGAGGCCGTCGGTCAGGCCGACGTGCTGCACACGCCAGTCGCGCTCGTGCGACAGGTCGTCGGCGAGCTCGGCGATGATCTCGACGAGGGCGTCGAGCTCGGCGTCGTCGCGGTTGGTGAGGTTGTCGGCCGACAGCAGGTAGAGCGTGACGACCTTGATGCCGAGCTCGTCGCACCAGACCAGGAACTCGCGGATCTTCGCGGCGCCGGCCCGGTGCCCGTGCGCGGCCGTCTCGAGCATGCGCTGCTTGGCCCACCGGCGGTTGCCGTCGACGATCATGGCGACGTGGTGGGGCAGCTCGAGGCCCGTGAGACCGCGGCGCAGTCGTCGCTGGTAGAGGCGGTAGACGAACGAACGGCCGCCGGGGGTCTCGATCGACCCGGGGTCGGCACCGGGCTCGGCGCCCGCGTCAGGGGTGCCTCGCCGGTTCGTCACGGATCAACGGTAACCCACGCGCCTGAGCCGTCGCGTCGTCCCCCGTGACGACCTCACAGCGTCTCGGGGCAGACGCCCCGTAGGCTCAGCGGATGACGGTTCTCCCCGAGATCAAGCCCACCTGGCGCGGCTGGATCCACGCGGGCACCTTCCCGCTGGCCGTGGCACTTGGCGTGGTGCTGGTCACGCTGGCCGCCGGGGCTCCGGCCAAGGCCGCCACCGCGATCTACTTCGGCTCGTCGCTGCTGCTCTTCGGCGTCTCGGCGACCTACCACCGGGGCAACTGGCGGCCGAAAGCCAAGCTGCTGCTCAAGCGCATGGACCACTCGAACATCTTCTTGCTGATCGCGGGCACGTACACGCCGATCGCCGTGCTGGCTCTGCCGCGGGGCGAGGCGACGACCCTCCTGATCCTGGTGTGGTCGGGGGCTCTGGCGGGGATCGCGTTCCGCGTCTTCTGGACGGGCGCGCCCCGGTGGCTCTACACGCCGCTGTACGTGCTTCTGGGCGTCGGCGCCCTGATCTACGTGGGCGACATCTTCGAGGCGAACGCGGCCACCATGATCCTGGTGCTCGCCGGTGGCGTCTTCTACATCGCCGGCGCCGTCGTCTACGGCACGAAGCGGCCGAACATCGTGCCGGGCGTCTTCGGCTTCCACGAGCTCTTCCACGCCTTCACCGTGGTGGCGTTCTGCTGTCAGTGGACGGCCGTGCTGCTACTGGCCGTCCAGACCCGCTGACAGGCCGCAGGATCGCGCGAGACCGGGCTAGCGGGGCTCTGCCGGCGACGCGGGCTGCTCGTGCCCGCCGCCGCGCAGCTCGTCGTCGAGAGTGGCGGCGGCCTCGGCCGCCTGCTGCCGCTCGAGCTCGATCTGCTCGCGGATCTCGCCGCGATACCGGGTGCGGCGCACCCGGCGGGTCATGTCGATGATCAAGAAGAGTGTGGCCACGCCGACGAAGAAGATCGCGAGGAAGCCGATCCAGCCGGGTGTGACCTGGTTGTCGGAGACCTTCTGCACGGGCAGCTGCGTTGGCCCGGACTCGGCGAGGACAGTGACGAGGGCGGTCTGGGCCGTCAGGAGGATGCTCACGCGGTCACCTCCACGGGGATGCCGGCGAAGAGGTCTGTCTCGGGCAGGGTGGTCTCGACTTTCGAATCGATGAGCTGGAAGTCTTCGGTCGGCCAGACCCGCGTCTGCAGTTCGAGCGGATAGCGGAAGAAGAATCCGGTCGGGTCGACCTGGCTCGCGTGCGCCTTGAGGGCCTCGTCTCGGACGGGGAAGGCGGCGGCGACGTCGATGCGCGTGGTCGAGAGGTCGGGCCGGTTGTCGCCCCAGCGCTCGAACATCTCGTCCATCTCCTTCAGGATCGGCGAGTCGGGCGTCTCCTCTTTGATGGCCGCGTAGATCGCGTGCATCTTGGCGGTGTTCATGATGCGGTCGTAGTAGAGCTTGGAGATCTGCCAGGCGGGGCCGGCGTCGGGGTAGCGCGCGGGGTCGGCGGCAGCCTCGTAGGCGAAGACCGAGATCTCGTGAGTGCGGATGTGATCGGGGTGGGGGTAGCCGCCGTTCTCGTCGTAGGTGACGAGCACCTGGGGCTTGAAGCGGCGGATGATGCGCACGAGCGGCTCGGCCGAGATCTCGAGCGGGATCGTCGCGAACGAGTTGACGGCGACCGGCTCGCCCTCCTCGGGCAGCCCGGAGTCGCTGTAGCCGAGCCAGACGTGGTCGACGCCCATGACCCGCTGCGCCTTCGCCATCTCGAGGACGCGGAGGCCCGCGATGTCGCGCTCGGCGTGGGCCTTCGGCCCGAGGTGCTCGTTGAGGATCGAGCCCTGCTCGCCGCCGGTCGCGCTGACGACCAGAACCTCGGCGCCCTGCTTCACGTAGTGGGCGTAGGTGGCCGAGCCCTTGCTGGACTCGTCATCGGGATGGGCGTGCACCGCCAGGAGACGCAGGGGCAAGGGGGATCCTCGGATTTCTGTCACGGCCAGCGTTGCTAACCTGTGCTCAAGGATAATCGGACGGAGTTCGTCGGTGGCGCCCACCCCTTCACGCACACACGAGTCGCACAGCTCTCAGGAGCCGGGCGAATCGCGCGAATTCGCGACTGCTCTCGACCGTCGCTACGGTCGGTCTCGCACGTTCCGCCTGCGGCGACGCTGGATCGGCGCCATCGTCGGCGTCGCCTTCGCGGCGATCTTCTTCGTCTGGGTGGTCTGGGCCGGTTTCGACGGCACCAGCGCCTCGGTCGACACGAACGACGCCGGCTACGTGATTCACAACAACCACTCAGCATCGGTCACCAGCGAGGTGAGCACCGACCCGGGCACGAGGGTCGACTGTGCCGTCGAAGTGTTGAACTCCGGCTTCGACATCGTGGGTTGGAAGGTCGTGCACCTCCCGGCCTCGACCCAGTCGTCCAACACCTACGTCACCCAGATCAAGACCATGAACCGCGGGGTCACGGGCTTGATCGACAAGTGCTGGCTGCCCTAAACTCGCCTGATTCACCTTCGAGACCGGCCACAGGGCCGGTCTCCTTTTTTCGGTGCTAGGAGAAGCAATGAGCAACACAGAATCGACCACGTGGCTCTCGCAGGAGGCCCACGACCGACTCGAAGCCGAGCTCGAGACCCTCAGCACGTCGGGTCGCGACGAGATCGTGGGGCGCATCGCCGCCGCCCGAGAAGAGGGCGACCTGAAAGAGAACGGCGGATATCACGCCGCCAAAGACGAGCAGGCCAAGATCGAGGCCCGCATCCGCACCCTGACGAACCTCCTCAAGACGGCGACCATCTCGGAGGGCGCGGCCGACACCGGCATCGTCGGCCCCGGAATGCTCATCACGGCGACGATCGCCGGCGACGAGTCGACGTTCGTGCTCGGCAGCCGCGAGATCATCGCGCCCGGCAGCGACCTCACGGTCTACAGCCCGACGAGCCCCCTCGGCGAGGCGATCGACGGCAAGACGGCCGGCACGACCACCTCGTACACGGCGCCCAACGGCAAAGAGATCTCGGTCTCCATCACCGCTGTCGCGCCCTACCTGCCCTGACGAGCCACCACAGGCTCAGGACTGCGCGGGGACGGGCTCGAACCCGTTCTCGCGCAGTCGCTCCATCACCTGGTCGGCGTGCTCCGGCCCACGGGTCTCGACGCTCAGCTCGAGTTCGACCTCACTGATCTGCAGGCCCCGGCCGTGTCGGGTGTGCAACACCTCGACCACGTTGGCGTTCACCTCCGAGATGATCTCCGACACGCGAGCGAGCTGCCCCGGGCGATCCGGCAGCATCACCCTGAAGTGCAGGTAGCGCTCAGAGGCGGCGAGGCCGCGGCTGATGACTCGCTCCATCATCAGCGGGTCGATGTTGCCGCCCGACAGCACGACGACCGTCTTGCCGAGGGCCTGCACCTGCTCGGTCAGAATGGCCGCGACGCCGACGGCGCCGGCCGGCTCGACGACCTGCTTGGCGCGCTCGAGCAGCACCAGGATCGCCCGGGCGGTGTCGTCGTCGCCGACCGTCACGACCTCGTCGACCACCTGGCGAACGATCTCGAAGTTCAGGATGCCGGGCTTCGCGACGGCGATCCCGTCGGCGATCGTCGGCGTGGGCTCGACGGCCGTGAGCGCGCCGAGTTTCATCGACAGCGCGTAGGGGGCCGAGTTCGCAGCCTGCACCCCGATGATCCTGATGCCGCCCCCCGTCCGGGCGCGCGTCTGCGTGACGGCGCTGGCGACGCCCGAGATCAGGCCGCCGCCGCCGATCGCCATGACGATCGTCTCGACGTCGGGCACCTGGTCGAGGATCTCGAGGCCGAGGGTGCCCTGGCCGGCGATCACGTCGGGGTGGTCGTAGGGTGGGATGAAGACCGCAGCCGTCGAGTCGCTGAACTCTTTCGCGGCCCGCAGGGCGTCTTCGACCGAATGGCCGCTCAGCACGACCTGGGCACCGTAGTCGCGGGTGGCCTGCAGCTTGGGCAGAGCGACGCCCACCGGCATGAAGATCGTCGCCGTGATGCCCAGCTCGCGGGCAGCGAGAGCGACACCCTGCGCGTGGTTGCCGGCCGAGGCCGCGACGACCCCGTGCGCCCGCTCGTCGTCGGTCAGCAGCGACAGCCGGTTGTAGGCCCCGCGGATCTTGTACGACCCGGTGCGCTGCAGGTTCTCGCACTTGAGGTAGACCGGCGAACCGAGCACCTCCGACAAGAACTTCGAGCTCTCCATCGGCGTGACGTGGGCGACCCGCGACACCCGCTCGCGGGCTTCGTGGAACTGCGCGAGCGTCGGCCCGGCAAGGGTGAGATCAGACATCGGCGGTGCCTTTCGGAGGGGTTGCGTCGAGGGGGTCATGGTCGTCGTCGACGCTGGGAGGCGGCCTCCAACCACCCTTCGCGATGTGGTTGACCATCGTGTTCAGGGTCGCCACCACGGGCACGGCGAACAGGGCGCCGGCGATCCCGGCGACGAGGGCCCCACCGGCGACGGCGAACACGACGGCGAGGGGATGCACCCGGACGGCGTTGCCCATGACGAGCGGCTGCAGCACCTGGCTCTCGAGCAGGTGGATGAACAGCACGCCGGCGAGCATGATCAGCGCGACGACCCAGCCGTTGTAGACCAGCGCGACGAAGACGGCGATGATGCCGGTCACGATCGATCCGATGATCGGGATGAACGAGCCCAGGAAGACGACGACGGCGATCGGGAAGGCGAGCGGGATGTGCAGGATCCCGGCGATCACGCCGATGCCGACCGAGTTGACCAGGGCGACGAAGATCTGCACCTTGACGAAGTTCGTCAGCGTCACCCAGCCTGCCTGCCCGGCCCCGTCGATCGCGGATCGGGCGCGCTTCGGGAAGAGCCGCACCGTCCAGCGCCAGACCGACCTGCCGTCGATGAGCAGGATGATTGTGCCGAAGACGGTGAGCAGCAGCCCCGTGAAGAAGTGGCCGAACGACGAGCCGAGCGAGAGCGCGCCGGCGAGCAGCCCGTTCGTGTCGGTCTGCAGGGCCTTGACCCCGTCGTGGAAGTAGCCGTTCAGCTGCGTGTTGGAGAAGTGGAACGGCTCGACCGTGAGGAAGCCGCGGACGTCGGTGTAGGCGTGGAACGTGCGGTGCCGCAGCTCTGGCAGCTCGTCGACGATCTGCGTCACCACCAGGAAGCCGAGCCCCGCGAGGATGCCGAGCACCACCAGGATCACGACGACGATCGCGACCCATTTCGGCCATCCGTGTCGCTGGAGGAAGGCGGCCCCGGGCACGAGAAGCGCCGAGATCAGGATCGCGACCATCAGCGGGATCACGATCATCTGCAGCTCGGAGACGATCAGCAGGAAGAGCGCGATGACCCCGGCGATGGCGAGGATGCGCCACGCCCAGGCGCCCGCGATCTGCATGCCCACGGGCAGGGCACGGTCGGTGGGGCGCTCCATCCCGCCAGTCTAGGGCGACGCCGACGCGTGATGACGGTGGGGGTCGTTAGGGTCGGAGTCGTGGTCAAGCCTCTCGTCTCCCCCGCCCAGGCTCGTCGCATCGCGTTGGCCGCGCAGGGGTTCGGCACGGGCGGCCTCGGCTCCGACGGCGCGGGCGGGCCCGTCCCTGCCACGCGGCAGCTCAACCTCATGATCGACCGCCTCGGGCTCGTCCAGATCGACTCGGTCAACGTCTTCGAGCGGAGCCACTACCTGCCGCTCTTCGCGCGGCTGGGGGCGTACGACCGCACCCTGCTCGACCGGCTCACGTTCGCGGCTAGCGGCCGCTACACCGAGTACTGGGCGCACGAGGCCGCATTCCTGCCCGTGGCATCCTGGCCCCTCTGGCGGTGGAAGATGGCGGAGTACCGCGACTACTACACCTCCGACGCCGACACGTGGGCCTCGGCGAACGGCCCGATGCTGGAGTGGCTGCTGGCCGAGTTGCGCGCCTCGGGGCCTCTGCAGGCCAGCGCCATCGAACACGAGTCGAACGTGCGACAGGGGCCCTGGTGGGGTTGGAGCGACGTCAAGCGCGGGCTGGAGGTGCTGTTCCGCACCGGCCGAGTGGTCAGCGCCGGGCGCACGCGGTTCGAGCGCACCTACGGGCTGCCCGAGCAGATCCTGCCCGCCTCCGTGCTCGACACGACGATCTCGCGGGCCGACGCGCACAGAGAGCTCATGCTGCACGCGGCCAAGGCGCACGGCATCGGCACGGTCTCCGACCTCGCCGACTACTTCCGTCTCAAGACCGTCGATGCGACCGCCGCCCTCCGCGACCTCGACGAAGCGGGCGAGATCGAACGCGTCGAGGTGCCCGGCTGGAAGCGGCCGACATTCGTGCACCGCGATGCCAAGCTGCCGCGCCGCATCCAGGCCGACGCGCTGCTGTCGCCATTCGACCCCATCGTGTGGGAGCGGTCGCGGGCCGAGCGGATGTTCGGGTTCCACTACCGCATCGAGATCTACACGCCGCAGCCGAAGCGCGTCTTCGGCTACTACGTGCTGCCCGTGCTGCAGGACGACGCCCTCGTCGGGCGGGTAGACCTCAAGAGCGATCGGCAGGCCGGCATCCTGCGCGTCCAGGCCGCCTGGCACGAGGAGGGGCAGCGCGTCGACGTCGAGCGCCTCGCGGCGCTTCTGGGTCGAACGGCTGCGTGGCAGGGCCTCGGCGCGGTCGAGGTCGTCGACCGCGGCGACCTCGCGCCGGCTCTCGCGGCGGGCGTGCGGGCGCTGTAGCGCCGCCCGGCCGCACGTTATGCGGCCGCCGAGGCCGTTCCAGCCCAGGATCGGGACGCCGCACCGCGATCTGGACGGATTCACCCACGATCGCGACGCCGAACCACGCAATATCGTGGTTCTGTGTCGCGATCGTGTGCGTGGCAGCACCATCGTCAGTATCCGAAAGGGAGGGCGCTCATCACGACGACGTTCATGGCCGGTCTGCCGAGCGCCTCGGCGGCAGACGATGACGAGGAGCTCAGCGCGGCACTGCGATCCCACCTCGAGAGCCATTTTCCCGAGGCCGGCGACGAGCCGAGCTAGCCACCGGCGGGCGAGACCGGAAGCTCTACGGTGAACGCCGCGCCGCCGCCGGGCGCCTGGCCGGCTGCGATCGTGCCGCCGAGGCGCCGCACGAGCCGCGCGGCGATCGAGAGGCCGAGGCCGGTGCCGACGGGCCGGTCGCCGCTGTAGCGGTCGCGGAGGGCGCCGCGCTCGAACGCATCGGCCGTGTCGCCGGGGGTGAGGCCGGGGCCCTGGTCGCTGACGGTGATCTGCGCGCGCTGCGCCGTGGCATCCTGCGCCTGCGCGACGCCGACGGAGACAGAGACGACGGTGCCGGCCGGCGAGGCGCGCAGAGCGTTCTCGAGCAGGCCGTCGACGAGTTGCCGGACCCGCATCGGGTCGGTCGTGACGGGGGTGGGCGCGGGCGCGTGCACGTCGATGCGCACCGAGAGGGCATCGGCGCGAGCCCCCAGGCGGTCGCCGACGACACGACGACTGTCACGAGATCGAGGGGTTCGGGCCGGATCGCGAAGTCGTCGGCTTCGAGACGCGCCAGCTCGAGCAGGTCGCGCGTGAAGGCCTCGAGCCGCCCGGTCTCGGCCACGAGCGTGCGGCCGATCGTGGGCAGTGCCGCCTCGGGCACCAGGCCGTCGGCCAGAGCGTCGGCGTAACCCCGGATCGCGGTCAGCGGCGTGCGGATCTCGTGCGAGATGGAGAGCAGGAACTCGTGCTGGCGCCCCTCCGAGGAGGCCAGCGCGGCGTCGAGCGAAGCGAGGGCCTGCTCGATGTCGGCCACCTCGGCGATCCTGGTCTCGTCATCTCCGGATGCTCGGCGGGCCGCGACCACACCGCGGCGGCCGCCGGCGAGCTCTCGTGCCGACGCGGCCGCGCGACGGAGGGGCCGCGAGACGAGACGAGCCACCAGGATGCCGACGCCCACGGCGACGACGACACCGAGCGCCACGGCGATCGCGAGACGTGCGACGAGGCGCCGGTTCGCCGACTGCACGAGGGAGAAGTCTTGTGTTGCGACCACCGCCTGCGAGCCCGAGATCGTCACACCCTCGACGAGCAGGGAGCGGCCGTTCGCGGTGTCGCGCTCGGAGACCGCGCCGTTGCGGGCGAGTCGGGTGAAGGCCGAGGCGGGGACGCCGGCTCCTGATGCGGGGGTGAGTCGCCCTGCCGCCCCGACGAGCACGACCCGGATGCCGCGGACGTGGCTTCGGTCGAGGTTCCGCACGAGAGCGGCGCGATCGTCGATCGGCGCCGCCGCCACGACCTGGATCGTCGACCGCAGCACGTCGCGCGTCTGCGCCACCGCGACCTGGCGCACGAGCTGGAAGGCCACGACACCGGTCGCGACCGCGGCGAGGAGGGCGACGCTGACGGTGGCGAGCACGATGCGGGACGCGAGCGACGAGCGACGACGGGCCACGTCAGCGTCCTGCCGCCGGAGCGTCGAGCGCGTAGCCCACGCCCCGGATCGTCCGCAGCCCGAACGCCTCGCCGAGCTTCGACCGCAGCTGAGCGACGTGCACGTCGACGGTGCGGCTGCCCCGGTAGTCTGCCACGCCCCAGACCGCCGACAGCAGCTGGCTGCGGGCGAACACCTGGCCGGGGCTCGCCATGAGATGGGCCAGCAGATCGAATTCGGTCGCCGTCAGCTCGACGGGGGCGCCGCCGACCGTCACACGACGCTCGCGCTGATCGAGGCGCAGCTCACCGAGCTCGAGCATCGCCGACCGGCCGCCGAGAGCGCTGCGACGAACGAGTCCTTTGACACGGGATGCGAGCTCACGGGCCGAGAAGGGCTTGGTCACGTAGTCGTCGGCACCGAGCTCGAGCCCCAGGATGCGATCGACCTCGGAGTCGCGGGCGGTGACGAATACGATCGGCGTCCAGTCGTCGGCGTCGCGCAGAGTGCGGCACAGCTCGATGCCGTCCATCGCCGGGAGGCCGATGTCGATGATCGCGGCGACCGGTCGCAGGCGGCGGATCGCGTCGAGCCCGCTCTCGCCGTCGCGGGAGACGTGCACGGTGAAGCCCGCGTCGACCAGGTAGATGCGTTCGATGTCGGCGATGGCCGGCTCGTCCTCGACCACCACGACGAGGCCGCGGCTGTCGCTCATGACCCCATTCAAGCGGATGTGCCTCGCAACCCCCGCGGCTTTACACGATCCGAACATCCGCCTGACGCTGTACCGACAGAGCTCTCGCACGATGGTCTCGGCGCCGATGGACGGCGCACCCGAAATGCAGGAGACCCCCATGATGTCGTTCCGCCCCCTCTCGACCACCGCCCGCTTCGTCACGGTCGCCGCCACGAGCTGCGCACTCGTCGCCGGCGCCTCGGTCGTCGGCGTCACCGCGGCCAACGCCGCGACGCCCACCACCACCCCCACCGCCTCGTCGACCGCCACGCCGGCGACGCCCAAGGCGAAGGTCGCGCTCGACGTGCCCTTCCGGGCGCTGAACCCCGCAGGTCTCCGCCAGCTCGTCGGCAAGCTGCCCACAGCGCTGAAGACCGACCTCAAGGCCCTCAAGGGCAAGAAGGGCGCCGATCGCCGCCAGGCTGTCGAGGCGATCGAGACCAAGGCCCTGTCCGGCGGCTACGGCACCGAGATCCAAGGCATCGCGACCAAGGCCGAGGCAGCCTGGAAGTCGGCGCCTACCGCACTGAAGACCGACCTCAAGTCGCTGAAGGGCATGGACCGCACGCAGCGGGTCGCCGAGCTGAAGAAGATCGAAGCGAAGGCTCTGGCGGGCGGCTACGGCTCGTCGGTCGAGTCGTACGCCAAGGGGCTCCAGGCCGCGGCTGCGAAGCGCGCGGCTGCGGCAGCAGCGCCCTCGCTCGGCGCCATGGTCTGAGGACGCCGTGCCGCAGGGCCGAAGTCCGCAGTGCCGAAGGCCGCAGTGCCGAACGCCGAGGGCCGAGCCCAGGCGCGTGCCGACGGTCAGACCAGGTCGTCGACACCCGGCTCGACGTAGCGCACCCAGACCCACGCGGTGACGCTGGCCACGGCGAAGACCACGCCGACGACGACGAGCGGCAGCACCGGGAACGCCTCGCCGGGCGACGCCGCGTAGACGACGGTCGCGAGAGCCGCCCCGACGATGCCGACGCCGATCAGGGTCGACTTCGACCACGACCACAGGGCCCTGCCGGGCAGCCGACCGAGCGGCAGCAGCAGCACGATCAGCGAGCCGAGCCCGGCGAGGGCGCCGGTGGCCAGCGACTCGCGCACGACCTCGACACCGAAGCTGCCGCTGCTGGCCGGAAGCAGGCCGTGCCCGACCCAGGCGGCGAACGACACCAGTGCGAGCGACCCGAGCTGGACGGTCGCGAGGATGCCACCCCGCCTCACGTCGCCGATCTCGTCAAGAGCGCGGCCGGCGTTGTCGACCAGGCCCGCCACGACGAGCACACCGAGTACGAGCGGCGGGTCGAGGTCGAAGACCCGCGTGATCACACAGGCGACCGCGGCCACGACGAGCAAGCGGCCCGAGACGCCGAACCGCAGCCGCAGGCCGAGACGGCGGCCGAGCACGAGCGTGGGCAGCACGATGCCGAGGCCGTTCACCGCGACGAGCCCGAGGGCGATCGCGAAGACGAGACGCACGTAGCGAAGTTGGTCGTCGACGCCGAACCCGAGCGCCACGAGCACGGCTCCACCCACGACGGTCGCGGCGAAGGCGACGGGTTTCGGCAGCAGCGGGCTGTCGTCGCGGTCGGCGCCCACGCGGTTGCGGCCCGTCAGGCGGCGTGCCCGCAGGGCGAGGCGACCGCTCAGTGCTGTGGCTGCCAGGCGAATGGGTGCGATGACGAGCAGGGCGAAGGCCAGGCCGATGATCAGGGCCCACAGCCAGGCGGTGCCCGAGACACCCTGACTCAGAGTCGGGAGGTCGTGGCCGAAGCCGGTGGGGGCCGTCCACGACGCCGCAGCCGCCGACTCGAGGCTGCTCACGCCGCCTGGCGAGCCGCCACCCGCTTGGCCGGCCGAGCCGCCGGATCCTGAGCCGCTGGAGCCGCCCGCGCCGCCACTGCCCGCCGAGCCGCCACCGGAGCCACCGCTCGCCGAGCCGTCCGAGCCACCGGACCCGCCCGTGCCGCCCGAACTCGGGGGCGCGGCCGACCCGGAGGAGTGCGACGGCTGAGGCGTGCTCGGCTGCGAGGGGTTCGGTTGGCCGGACGTCGGCGGGGGGCTCGGTGTCGAGGTTGCGGCCGAGGCGAACGTGACCTTCGCGACGGGGCTCGCCGGCCCGTAGTCGCCGGCGACGTCGCGCTGGCCCGCCTGAACCGTGAACGTGCCGGCGGGGATCAGGAGGCCGGCGGTCGAGCAGCTCCAGCGCCCCGACCTCACGACGGCGGTGCACACCGGGTTGCTGTCGATGTAGGTCGTCACGGTGGCGCCGGTCTCGCCGGTGCCGCGGAAGGTGAAGGGCTGGGCGCGCACGGTGCTGCCAGCGGTCGGAGACAGGACGACAGGGGCTGAGGGCGCGGTGCGATCGACGACGATCGAGACCGATTTCGAGGCGCCCGACACCGGGACGGCGGGCACAGCCGTCGACCGCTGCACGGCCGAGACGCTGTAGGCGCCCGACGGCACGGACGAGGCCGGCAGGATCGCGCGCCAGGCTCCGCCCGACGACACGGTGGCGGGCACCGTCGCCGTCGTGCCCGACGTGCTGCCCGTGCCGCTCACCGAGAGTGTGACCGTCGCCCCGGCGAAACCCGTGCCGGAGACGCCGGCGCCGACGGCGATACCGGAGGGCGACGTGATGACGGGCTCGGTCAGCACCGAGAACGGCGCCGACGGCACGTCGGCCAACGACGTGTCGGTCGTGTCGCGCACGGTCAGCTTCTGGTTCGCACCGCTGGTGAGGGCCACCGGGCACGACCACGAACCGTCGCTCGCGACGACGGTGGTGCAGAGCGACGACGCAGGATGCAGGGGGTCGAGCACGCGAAGCGAGTCGCCTGCTGCACCCGTGCCGGAAGCCCTGCCCGCCGCCGACGCGGAGTCGTCCACCGCGATCGTCAGCTTCGCTGCCGGGGCCTGAGCCGCGGGCGGCGCGCTCGGCCCGGCCGACGCCGGGGTGGCCGACGCGGGGGCGGCCGACGCCGGGGCGGCCGACGCCGGGGCTCCGCCGAGGAACACTCCGAGCGCGATCACGAGCGCTCCGAGGCCGGCGGCCGCGGAGCGTCGAAAGCTGGGGGTCGTGTTGGTGAGCACTATCACCCAGTAAGCCAAGACTCGGGGTACAAGTCAATCCGCCTGGCGGATGATCGCGCGAACAGTGCGTAAATCGTCAGCCGCCCGGAGCCGCGTCTCCTGCACGGCGTGGCGTGAGTTACCTCAGAGAATGCCCAGCCCTCGCAGAGGTTCAGGGAGGTCCCTTTATAGTGATTCCGGATCAACAAGGAGCATTCGTCAATGGATTCCGCCCTCGTAGGCATTCTCATCGCGGTAGGCATCGTCGTCCTGCTGCTCATCGTCATCGCCATCTGGTTCTGGGCCACCTACAACTCGCTGGTGACCCGCAAGGTGCGAGTCGATGAAGCATGGAGCGACATCACGGTGCAATTGAAGCGCCGTGGCGACTTGATCCCCAACATCATCAACACCGTCAAGGGCTACGCGACGCACGAGTCCGGGGTCTTCGAGAGCGTCACGAAGGCGCGAGCCGAGACCCTGAGCGCCTCGACGCCGGCCGAGGCCGCCACCGCCGAGACGCACATGCAGCAGTCGCTCAAGAGCATCTTCGCCGTGGCCGAGGCCTACCCACAACTGCAGGCGAGCCAGAACTTTCTGCAGTTGCAGTCGGAGCTCGTCGACAGCGAAGACAAGATCCAGGGCGCCAGGCGCTTCTACAACGGCGGCGTGCGCGAGTTCAACACCAAGACCCAGGTCTTCCCCAACACGATGTTCGCCAAGCGCCTTGGCTTCACCAACCGCGACTTCTTCGAGGTGTCCGAGCCGTCGGCCATCGCCGAACCGCCTCGCGTGCAGTTCTAGCGCCGCGAACCACCTCGGAAGGACGCTCTCATGTACAGCGCCATCTCCCGGAACAAGGTCAACACCGTCCTGATCGTCCTGGTCTTCCTCATCATCATCGGCGCCCTCGGGTTCGCCGCCAGCGCGATCTGGGGCAACCCGTCGATCGGTTTCACCGTGCTCGTGATCGCCGCCCTCTACGCACTCGTGCAGTATTTCTTCGCGTCGCGCCAGGCGATCGCGATGAGCCACGGCGTCCGCATCGACGCGTCGACCGAGCCGCGGCTCTGGCGCACAGTCGAGAACCTCTCGATCACGATGGGCGTGCCCATGCCCGAGGTCTACGTGGTGCAGGATCCGGCGCCCAACGCGTTCGCGACCGGTCGCGACCCGAACCACGCCGTGGTGGCCGCGACGACGGGCCTTCTGGCGATCATGGATGACACCGAGCTGCAGGGCGTCATGGCGCACGAGATGGGCCACGTCAAGAACTACGACATCCGCGTCTCGACGATCGTCTTCGGGCTCGTCGTCGCCGTGGGCTTCCTCGCCGACATCATGCTGCGGATGTCGTTCTTCGGCGCGATGTTCGGCGGCAACCGGCGCGACAACGACAACAACGGCGGCGGCTCGGGCAACCCGATCATGCTGGTCGTCGGCATCGCCGCCATGGTCGTCGCGCCGCTCGCCGCGGCAGGCGTCCAGGCGGCCGTCTCGCGCCAGCGCGAGTACCTCGCCGATGCCACCGGCGCGCTCACCACGCGCTACCCCGAGGGACTCGCCCGCGCGCTCGAGAAGCTCGGCGCCTACGGTCGCCCCGTGCAGCAGCAGAACTCGTCGATGGCGCACCTGTGGATCAGCGACCCGATGCGCCCCGGCTTCCTGTCGCGCATCTTCTCGACGCACCCGCCGCTGCCCGACCGGATCGCGCGCCTGCGGGCCAACGCCGGCACCTTCTAGCGTGCTCGGGCGGCCCGTGCGGCCCGTCGCGGCGAGTACCCCCGCAGGGGTTCGAACCCTGACTGTGGCGATTTTAAGTCGCCTGCCTCTGCCAATTGGGCTACGGGGGCATGCCGTCCAGCGTACTGAACAGGCGCGCGCCAGCCGCTGAGAGCCTGCGATCCTGACGACGAACCACAGGATGCCGTGGTTCGGTGTCCCGATCGCGGGCGAAAGGATCCGGATCGTGGCGCGGCGTCCCGATCCTGGCGCAGCGTCCCGATCCTGGTCAGGCGCTCATGGGCATGCCCGCAGGCTGGACATCGCGCCGCGGCACGCTGCGGTGCCGAGTCCGAATCGCGGGCGAGAGCCGAGCATCGCGCCCGAATGCGACAAAGCACCACGTGAAAACGCGGTGCCTTGTCGCATTCGGGCGCCATGGCCCGGCCTGGGTGCGAGCTACTCGGCAGCAGGAGCCTTCTCGGCGTCGACAGACGCAGCAGCCGGGGCCTTCTTCGCCGCAGGCTTCCGCGCCGGCGCCTTCTTCGCGGCGGGAGCGGCGGGAGCCGCGGCCGCAGCCGGCTCGGCCTTCGTCTCGCCGTCGGCCGGGTTGCCGTACGCCGGCCCGGGCTCGCCAGCAGGCTGGCCGATCGACGGTGCGGTGGCAGGAGCAGCCGCGGGCGTCGCGGCAGCGGGCGCGGCCGGAGTGGCCTCGGCGACAGCGGGCTTCGGGCGCGATGCGAACTCTTCGAACGCGGCACGCGGGCGCGTGATGTTGTCGAGCGACGCGATGTCGCGGCCGAGAAGCATGTTGTTCGCCCAGCCGGTCACGACGCGGATCTTGCGCTCGTACGACGGCATCGCCATGCCGTGGTAACCGCGGTGCGCGGCCCAGGCCGGGAAGCCCTTGAGCGCGAACTTGCCGCTCTGGAAGACGCCGATGCCGAGGCCGAGGCCCGCAACGGCGCCGAGGTTGTCGTGGCGGTAGTCCTTCGTGTTCTCGCCGCGGAGGGTCGCCGTGATGTTCTTGGCGAGCTGCTTGCCCATGCGGACGGCGTGCTGCGCGTTGGGCACGCAGAAGCCACCGACGCCGGCGCCGGTGAGGTCGGGCGTGGCCGCGACGTCGCCGCAGGCCCACGCGTCGGGCACGACAGTGCCGTCTTCGTCGACGATGCGGAGGTCGGGCTGCACGGAGATCCGCCCGCGAGCCTCGATGGGGAAGTCGGTGTTGCGAACGACGGGGTTGGCCATGACGCCGGCCGTCCAGATGATGAGGTCGGACTCGTACGACTCGCCGCTCGACAGCTCGACCTTGCCGCCGACGGCGGACTGCAGCTGGGTGTCGAGGTGCACGATGGCCTGGCGCTCAGCGAGGTTCTTGAGCACCCAGTGGCTGGTCTCGAGGGTGACCTCGGGCATGATCCTGCCCATCGCCTCGACGAGGTGGAAGTGGGTGTCGTCGATGGTGAGGCCGGGGTAGTTCTTCAGCAGGTCGGTGGCGAAGCTACGCAACTCGGCGAAGATCTCGATGCCGGCGAAGCCACCGCCGACGACGATGGTCGTCAGCAGGCGGTCGCGCTCGGGGCCGGCCTCGAGATTGGCTGCCTTCTGGAAGTTGGTGAGGAGGATGTCGCGGATGGCAACGGCCTCTTCGATGGTCTTGAGGCCGATGGCCTCGTCGGCGACACCCGGGATCGGGAAGGTGCGCGAGACGGCACCGGCCGTCATGACGATCTGGTCGTACTCCATCGTCCACTCGGGGCCGACCTCGGGCGTGATCGTCGCCGTCTTGGTGGCGTGGTCGACCTGGGTGACCTTGGCGGTGACGACGTTCGTGCGCTTGAGGTGGCGACGCAGCGAGACGACCGCGTGGCGGGGCTCGATCGAGCCGGCGGCGACCTCGGGCAAGAAGGGCTGGTAGGTCATGTAGGGCAGCGGGTCGACGACGGTGACGTCGGCCTCGCCCTTGCGGAGCCATTTCTCGAGCTTCCAGGCGGTGTAGAAGCCGGCGTAGCCGCCGCCGACGATCAGGATTTTGGGCACGAGGGATGACTCCTTGGTAGGTGTGGACGGTGAACAGGCTAGCGTCTGCTTCGCAGCCTTCTGAACTGTCGTGCGGCCCCGATGACGACGACGATGAGACTGACTCCGAATACAGAATAAACCGCTATGGGTATGCCGGTGGAACGCAGGGACTCGACTGTCGGAAGGCCTCCGGCGTTTCCGTTCCTATTCGCGACAGCTGTCGTCGGCGTCGCCGTCACCGGCACGGAGGGCACGGGCGACGCCGTCGGCTGAACGGGCGCGGCGGCGCGACGGTGCAGCCGGATCCAGTCGGAGAGGCTGCCCAGCGGGTCGGTCGTCACGTGCGCGACCTTCGCCGTGACCGCGGCCTGCGCATTGACCAGGCCGTGCCCGTAGATCGGCCCGGGCACGGGCGATCCTTTGGGCGTCGCCGTCGAGATGATCCGCTGGATGACATCGTCGGCCGAGATGCCGGGATGCGCGGCGATGACGAGCGCGGCGATGCCGGACACGATCGGGGCCGCACCGCTCGTGCCCTGCCACAGCAGGTACTGCCCGCCGGGGCCCGCCCCGACGAGGCCCTCGCTCGGCGCCGCAACGCCGATCGTGATGCCCTGGCTCGACGCGTCGTAGCTCGCGTTGCCGTTCTGGTCGACGCCGGCGACCGCCAGCACCCCCGGCATCGTGGCAGGTGCGCCCACCTCGTCGGTGCCAGACCCGCGGTTGCCGGCGGCCGCGACGACCACGACGTCGTGCTGGGCGGCATAGAGGAACGCCTTGTCCCAGCTGGGCGGCCAGTCGAGCGTGTTGCGCGTGAGCGACATGTTGATTACCCTCGCGCCGTGATCGACGGCCCAAACGACAGCCTTGGCGATCTGGTCGTCGGGGTCGACGGCAGTCGCGCCGAAGCCGACCGAGATCGAGAGCAGGTTCGCCTCGGGGGCGACGCCGATCACACCGCTGTCGGGCCCGGTGCCGCGCCCGGCGAGCATCGAGCCGACGAGGGTACCGTGCGACGAGTCCTCGTCGATCGGCGTCTCGCCGTTGGCCGACCCGTGACCCGAGAAGTCCGTGCCGCCGGTGACCACGCCCTGCAGCTCGGGCACGCTGCCGTCGACGCCCGTGTCGATCACGGCCACCGTGACGCCCTTGCCCTCGGTCGTCGACCAGGCCTGCTGGATTCCGTAGCTCTGCAGCCAGTACTCGCGGCTGCGGATGTCGTCGGCCGAGGCCCGCTCGGCGCCGAGCACCCCGCCCTGCAGCAGCACGATCGCGAGCACGGCCGCGAAGGCAAGCAGGGCGACGGGGCGACGCACGGGCGTCAGCCCTCGGACCGTGCGATTGCGGTCGTGCTGGCGTCGGGTGCGGTGTCGAGACCGTAGTCGACGCACGAGCAGACCGCAGGATCCCACGCGGCACGAGCCAGCGCCAGGTCGCCGAACGGGTTGACGCCAGGGCCTGCGGCGAGCGCGTGGCCCGCCAGCGCGTGCAGGCACTTCACCCGCTCGGGCATCCCGCCCGCCGTGACGTGGGCGATCTCGGCCACGTGCTCGATGCTCTCGCGGTCGGCGAGGTAGGCGTCGTGAGCGGCGTGGTACTGCAGCCGGAGAGCGTCGTCGGATGCCAGAATCTCGGTGAACTCGGCCATGACGCCGTTCGCCTCGAGGGTGGAGATCGCAGCGGTCGCCGCCGGGTGGCACAGATAGTAGAGCGTCGGGAAGGGCGTGCCGTCGGCGAGCCGCGGTTTGGTCGACACGACCGTCGGGTTGCCACAGATGCAGCGCGCCGCGATGCCGATCACGTCGCGCGCAGGCCGCCCGAGCTGAGCGGTCACGACGCGGACGTCGTGCTCGGTGACGGGGGCGAAGGGTGGCGTGCTCATGAGCCCTCTACGATACCGGCCCCACAGGCCTCGGCCTACTTGCCCGTGCCCGAGGTGCCGACGGCCGGAGTGCTGGTGCCCGACGGCTTGGTCGCGCCCGAGATGTCGGGTGCGACGAGCTTCGACGCCGGCTGGTTCGTGAGGCCGGCGTCGAGCACGGACGAGGTCATCGCCTGCACCCAGTCGACCTTCGGCGTCTGAATGGTCTTGCTGATCTGCGAGCCCTGCGGCGTCGTGGTCGCGGTGGTGCCCGACGAGGCGGTCGGGTCCATCACGAGGTAGCTGTATTCGCCCGGGTAGACGTAGAGGAGCCGGTCGCGGGCCTGCGCTTCGATGTAGGCGGGGTCGTTCCAGCGGGCGACGTCGCTCTTGAGGTCGCCGACGTCGCTCTTCTGCTTCTGTACCTGCGATTGCAGCGACGAGATCTGCTGCTGCTGCTGGATGAGCGTGCGAAGGCTCGGGGCGAGCACGATCACGAACAGCACGATGATGATGAGCATCAGCAGGCTGAAGCCGGAGAACCGCGACGCCCGCAACCAGCCGCCGGCGGCGCTTTCCATGGTGGGGAGACTGACCGGCACGCGGCGGGTGCGCCCCTGGCTCTCGCCCTTGTCGCTCGTGTCGTCGCTGCTCGCCATGTTCTGACGATAGGCGACCGGTGCGCGCGAGGGCGGCGCGACGTGCCCTCCTCTCAATTTCGAGGAGTTTTTTCACCTGGCGCCTGAGAGCGTGCAGAGGGCCCGCCGTGAAACCACGCGGGTCTCGCCGGGGATCGCCGAGTGACGCACGCAGAATCATCTCGCAAGGGGGAGGAGCAGACGCGCGCGCGAACGCCGAAGGCCCGCCCCGCGGTGCGGAACGGGCCTTCGGGTGCAGCGAGTGCGACGAGCGGCTAGCTCTGGAAACGCGGGAAGGCGGAGCGGCCGGCATAAACGGCCGCCTCGCCGAGCTCTTCCTCGATGCGGAGCAACTGGTTGTACTTCGCGACGCGCTCGGAGCGGGCCGGGGCACCAGTCTTGATCTGCCCGCCGTCGGTCGCGACCGCGAGGTCGGAGATGGTGGTGTCTTCGGTCTCGCCCGAACGGTGCGACATGACGGTCTTGTAGCCGGAGCGCTGGGCGAGGGCCACGGCGTCGAGGGTCTCGGTCAGCGTGCCGATCTGGTTGACCTTGACGAGCAGCGCGTTGGCGGCGCCGTTCTCGATGCCCTTGGCGAGACGGGTCGGGTTGGTGACGAACAGGTCGTCGCCGACGATCTGGGTCTTCGAGCCGATGACGCTCGTGAGGTGCGCCCAGCCCTCCCAGTCGTCTTCGTCGAGCGGGTCTTCGATGGTGACGAGCGGGTAGGCCGCGACGAGCTCTTCGTAGTAGGCAGACATCTGCTCGGCCGACTTCGTGCCGCCCTCGAAGGTGTACGAGCCGTTCTCGAAGAACTCGCTCGACGCGACGTCGAGGCCGAGCGCGATGTCCTTGCCCGGCGTGAAGCCGGCCTTGGTGATGGCTTCGACGAGCAGGTCGAGAGCCGCGCGGTTGCTGTCCAGGTTCGGCGCGAAGCCGCCCTCGTCACCGAGACCCGTCGACAGCCCCTTCGACTTCAGCTCGCTCTTCAGCACGTGGTAGGTCTCGGTGCCCCAGCGCAGCGCCTCGGAGAACGAGGAGGCGCCGATCGGCAGGATCATGAACTCCTGGATGTCGACGTTGCTGTCGGCGTGCGAGCCGCCGTTGATGACGTTCATCATCGGCACGGGCAGCGTGTGCGCGTTGGGGCCGCCGATGTAGCGGAACAGCGGCAGGTCGGCCGAGTCGGCCGCGGCGCGGGCGACGGCGAGCGAGACGCCGAGGATGGCGTTGGCGCCGAGGCGCTTCTTGTTCTCGGTGCCGTCGAGGTCGATCATCGCCTTGTCGATGACGCGCTGATCGGTGGCGTCGAGGCCCTCGATCTCGGGGCCGATCTCGTCGATCACGGCAGCGACGGCCTTCAGCACGCCCTTGCCCTGGTAGCGCGCCTTGTCGCCGTCGCGCAGCTCGTACGCCTCGAATGCGCCGGTCGATGCGCCCGAGGGCACAGCAGCCCGCGCGACGACGCCGTCGTCGAGAAGGACTTCGACCTCGACCGTCGGGTTGCCCCGCGAGTCGAGGATTTCGCGAGCGCCTACGGCGTCGATTGCTGCCACGGATTACTCCTCAGATCGTCTGTCAGTGTGGGCCGGAGCCCGCGTCAATCCTAGTCACCGAGGTGAACGGGAAATGAGTTGTCCACAGGGCTCGTCACGATCTTGAGGCGGACCCGCTAGGAGAGCTCGCGGATCTCGAGGGCGCCGGCTGCGACGCCGGAGTCGCGGACGGCCGCGAAGTGCGTGTAGCCCGCCCCCGCCAGGGTCGAGAGCTGGTTCGAGAAGTTCTTCGCGCGACGCTCGAGGCGCACCCGGCGGCCGTCGGCGACGAGTTCGCCCTGCAGCCGGACGAGATCGACCGGGTCGAGACCGCGGTCGTAGATCACGGCGAGGCCCCCGTGATCCTGCGCCTCGAGGGTCACGAGGTCGACGAGCCGCTCGAAGCCGAGCGAGAAGCCGGCCGCGGGCACGTCCTGGCCCAGGAATCGGCCGATCATGCCGTCGTAGCGCCCGCCGCCCCCGAGCGAGTAGCCGAAGTCGGGGTGCGCGACCTCGAAGATCGTGCCCGTGTAGTAGCCCATGCCGCGCACCAGGGTCGGCGAGAACTCGAGCCGCGCGTCGGGCAGGGCGTCGCGCAGCGCGACGAGATCGGCGAAGGCCTCGGCGTCGAGCCACGCGGGTACCTCGCCGGCGTCGCCAGCCTCGCCGACCGACCAGTCGGCCGCCTCGAGCTGCCGCAGCTGCTCGGCGATGCCCTCCGTCGGCACGTCGATCTCGGCCAGCTCGCCCACGACGCCGTCGACCCGATCTTGTCGAGCTTGTCGATGACCACGAGGGCGTGGTCGAAGCGCTCGAGCGGCACCCGCCAGTGCGAGAGCAGAGACAGCAGGATGCGACGGTCGTTGATGCGGATCGTGGTGCCTTCCAGCCCCAACCGGTCGAGCACAGCCGACGTCGCGTTCAGGAGCTCGATCTCGGCCATCGCCCCGGGCTCGCCGATGATGTCGATGTCGCACTGCACGAACTGGCGGTAGCGGCCCTTCTGCGGCTTCTCGGCCCGCCAGACGGGAGCGATCTGGATGGAACGGAACACCGTCGGCAGCTCGGCCCGGTGGCTCGCGTAGAAGCGGGCCAGCGGCACGGTCAGATCGAAGCGGAGGCCGAGGTCGGCCAGGTCGAGCGGAGCCTCGGCTTCTTTCAGGTCGTCGATGCTCAGTGCGCGCTTCATGATGGCGAACGCCAGCTTCTCGTTGTCGCCGCCGAGGCCCGCGTGAAGGCGCGAGCTGTCTTCGACCACGGGGGTCTCGATCTCGTCGAAGCCGAACGAGCGGTAGGTCGACCGGATCACGTCGAGCACGAGGTCGCGGCGACGCTTGTCGGCCGGCAGGAAGTCGCGCATGCCGCGGGAGGGATTGACGGAGGTGGGCATGGGCACCAGTCTTTCAGACCCGCGGGCCCTTCCTGTCGATTCGGGCTTGTGGGAATGTGACATTTCATGTACGCTGGATTCATCCCGACCGGCACGCATCATCGCCGGCCCGACACACCGGACTCGATGGGGGCGGGCACCCCTCCCGCCCCATCGCTTCAACCGGCAGAGCGCGAATCGGGTTGCGTGCTCTGCTAGCCAGGCCGTTCGCCCCTTCCCTGCGGGCGCGAGCGGGCCTGGCACGCGGTGCCCTGCGCTTCGGCGCAGGGCACCGCTCTTCGTCGTGCGCCGCGCCGCCTCAGGAGGGCGCCCCGTGATGTCCGGGCGAACTGCGATCTCGCGGGCCGCTTGCCCGTCGGCCTGCCCGCGGGAGTGCGGCGCTGCGTCATCTCACTGCGAGATGGCCCGTCTTGCGCCCGCCGGTCGCGAGACTCGTCGGACAGGCCATTTCGGTGGCGATCGCCACCGCCGGCACCGCACCTCATGAAATGCTGGGAACGGTATTCTGACATTTCACCGGGGTGTATGATGGTATTATCGCGCTGAACAAGCGCGGTCGAGGCGGGTTGATCCCCCGACTCGGGCGGGGTCCCCTCTATTCGGGTTGTGGGGTGCCCCGCCGTCTCCCGAGACGCGACCCTCGACGCCCGGCGGTCGTCACACCGACGACCGCGCTACCGCCTCGGCCGCGCGCAGGGCGGCCTCCCGCTCCCGCACCGCGGTGCGCAGCGCACGCTCCGCATCGAAGCCATCCGGGCCGCCACCATCACCTCCGAGCCCGGCGGCCGAGGCGCGCTCGACCTCGGCGAGCAGGGCCCTCCCCCACTCGGCCTCGGTGCGGGCGCCGGAGAGCGAGGGACCCGCCTCGGCGACTGATCCCGATCCTGCGCCCGGCTCCATACCCGAGGCCGCAGCGCCGGCCCGCGACAGGATCTTCTGCGCCCGCGCCAAGGCGGGCAGCGCGGGCGGCACACCGTCGAACGCACTCGTGCGGGCGGCTTTCTCGCGCGCCTTGGCGGCCGACCAGAGCCGCACGATGTCGTCGACTCCGTCGGCGTGGTCGGCGCCCCCCTCGGCACGGTCGGCGCCGAAGACGTGCGGGTGGCGGCGACGGATCTTCTCGTCGACCTTCTCCATCACGTCGGCCAGATCGAACTCCTCGCCATTGGATCGGGCGGCGATGCCCGCGTGCAGCACGACCTGGTACAGCACATCGCCGAGCTCCTCTCGCACGTCGGCCACGCTGCCGTCTTCGATGGCCTCCACGAGCTCGAACGTCTCCTCGACCAGGTAGGTGACGAGCGATCGGTGGGTCTGGGCCCGGTTCCACTCGCAGCCGGGCGGGTCGAGCAAGGCGTCGACGGTGGCCTGGAGTGCGTCGAGGGCGGCGGCGGCCGAAGGTGTGGGCACGGTGCTCCATCTCTGGGGATGTCGGACCCCTCACGATAGAATGGGTTCCGGTGAGTCGGGAAGCCTGGTCGACATCTCATCAACGACCCGTCGATTGGACGCCCATGAGCTCATCACCCTCCTTCCTCCGCTCCGAGAGGGTCGGCGCCGCCGTCCTGCTCGGTGCCGCGATCCTCGGCCTCGTGTTGGCCAACCTCTCCACGGGCCCTGGCCTGCTGGCGATCAAGAGCCACCACCTCGACATCCCCGGCATCGGCCTCAACCTCTCGGTCGGCCACTGGGTGTCCGACGGGTTGCTCGCGCTCTTCTTCTTCGTCGTGGCAGTCGACCTCAAGCACGAGCTGCTGCGCGGGCAGCTCAACTCGGTCAAGAAGGCGATCGTGCCCGGCATCGCGGCCATCGGCGGGGTGATCATGCCCGCAGTGGTGTTCGCCATCGTGACGATCGGGTCGGGCTACGGGTCAGGATGGCCGATTCCGACAGCCACCGACATCGCTTTCGCTCTCGGGGTGCTCGCGGTGTTCGGGTCGCACCTGCCGGGGCGCATCAGGGTGTTCCTCCTGGCACTGGCGGTGCTCGACGACCTCGTCGCGATCCTGATCATCGCGGTGTTCTTCACCCACGGCAGCAACCTCGCCTTCCTCGGCTTCGGCGTCGTGGCCGTCGCCGCCACGTTCGGTGCCGGGCGTCTGCTCGGGCGCCGGAAGGGCGCGGCAGGAGCGCTTCTCGTCGTGCTCGTCATCGTGCTCGCGGTCGTCAGCTGGTACTTCGTCTACCGCTCGGGGGTGCACGCCACGATCGCCGCCGTCGCGGTCGGGCTCGTCCTGCCGCTCGATCCGGCCCGCAAGGCCGTGCACGCGCTCGAGCCCTTCGTCAACGGGCTCGTGCTGCCGATCTTCGCGTTCGCCGCGGCGGCCGTCGCCGTGCCGAGCGTCGGGCTCGGCCAGCTGAGCCCCGTGTTCTGGGCGATCGTGATCGCGCTGCCCGTGGGCAAGCTCATCGGCATCACGCTGGCGGGCGGGATCGCGTCGCGGGTGTTCCGTGACCCTGACCCGACTCGCCGCAGCCAGACGCTCAGCATGTTCGAGCTGGTGACGGTGGCGATGCTCGGCGGGATCGGATTCACCGTGTCGCTGCTGATGAACGAGCTCGCGTTCAAGCGCCAGCCCGAGATCGTCGACGAGGGCACGCTCGCCGTGCTGATCGGCTCGGGTATCTCGATCGTGATCGCCGCGGTGCTCGTCACTCTGCTGAAGCGCGCCGAGACCCGCGCGAACGCCGCCAAGCGCGCGGCGGTCGGCCAGCCGCGCTGAGCCCTGGCCACGGCGGCCCGGGCTCGACCCGCGCGGGAGTCTAGCTCGGCGAGCCGGCCGGCTCGGCCGACGCAGGAGCCGCGCCGTAGACGGCGACGAGCAGCTGCTCGACCCACGAGATCAGCTCGGCGTCGGCCAGCGGCTCGCCGTCAGGGCGCGGCATCGGCACGGTCACCGACTTCGTCTGCGCGAAGTACCGCGCGCCCGGGAAGAGCCGCTGCAGCCGCATCTGCACGCTGTCTGCCAGCTCGAACGACGCGACGCGCAGGTTCGCGCCCATGGCGACGACCTCGCTGAGCCCGATCTTCTGAGCCATCCGGCGAAGGCGTGACACCTCGATCAAGGCGAGCACCTGCGCGGGCGGTTCGCCATAGCGGTCGGTCATCTCCTCCAAGACGGACGTGATCTGCTCGTCGCTCGACGTCGGAGACGAGGCCGTCGACAGCTTCTGGTAAGCCTCGAGCCGGAGGCGCTCCGACTCGACGTACTCTTCGGGGATGTGCGCGTCGACGGGCAGCTCGAGCCGCAGCTCGGTCTGGCCCTCGGCCACGTCACCACGGAAGGCGTTGACCGCCTCGCCGATCATGCGCAGGTAGAGGTCGAAGCCGACGCCCGCGATGTGGCCCGACTGCTCGCCTCCGAGCAGGTTGCCGGCGCCGCGGATCTCGAGGTCTTTGAGCGCGACCTGCATTCCGGCGCCGAGCTCGTTGTTGGCGGCGATCGTCTCGAGGCGGTCCTGCGCCGTCTCGGAGAGCGGCTTGTCGGCGTCGTAGAGGAAGTACGCGTAGCCGCGCTCACGCCCTCGGCCGACTCGCCCGCGCAGCTGGTGCAGCTGCGACAGGCCGTAGCGGTCGGCGCGATCGATGATCAGCGTGTTCGCGTTGGCGATGTCGAGGCCGGTCTCGATGATCGTGGTCGAGACGAGCACGTCGAACTTGCGCTCCCAGAAGTCGACCATCACCTGCTCGAGCTGCGACTCCGCCATCTGGCCGTGGGCGACGGCGATCCTGGCTTCGGGTACCAGCTCGGCGAGTTGGGCGGCAACGCGGTTGATCGACGAGACGCGGTTGTGCACGAAGAAGATCTGGCCCTCGCGCAGCAGCTCGCGGCGGATCGCCGCGCCGATCTGCCGGTCGCTGTTCGGCCCGACGAAGGTGAGGATGGGGTGACGATCCTCCGGCGGGGTGGCCAGCGTCGACATCTCACGGATGCCGGTCACCGCCATCTCGAGCGTGCGCGGGATGGGCGTGGCACTCATCGCGAGGATGTCGACGTTCGTCTTGAGCTTCTTCAGCTGGTCTTTGTGCTCGACGCCGAACCGCTGCTCTTCGTCGATGATCACGAGGCCGAGGTCTTTGAAGGCCAGCCCCTCGGTCAGGATCCGATGGGTGCCGATCACGAGATCGACCGTGCCGTCGGCGAGCCCCGCGATCGTCTCCTTGCTCTCCTTGACGCTCTGGAAGCGGCTGAGCGCACGGACGTGCACCGGGAACCCGGCGAAGCGCTCGGCGAAGGTCTCTATGTGCTGCCTGACCAGGAGGGTGGTGGGCACGAGCATCGCGACCTGCTTGCCATCCTGGATCGCTTTGAACGCGGCACGGATCGCGACCTCGGTCTTGCCGTAGCCGACGTCGCCCGAGATGAGGCGGTCCATGGGGATCGGGCGCTCCATGTCGGCCTTGATCTCGTCGATCGTGGTCAGCTGGTCGGGGGTCTCCGCGAAGGGGAAGGCCTCTTCGAGCTCACGCTGCCACGGGGTGTCGGGGCTGAAGGCGTAGCCTTTCGAGGCCATGCGCGCCGAGTAGAGCTTGACGAGCTCGACGGCGATGTCGCGGACGGCCTTCCGGGCCTTGCCCTTGGCCTGCGACCAGTCGCTGCCGCCCATCTTCGAGAGCTTGGGCGCCTCGCCGCCGACGTACCGGCTGAGCAGGTCGAGCTGGTCGGTGGGCACGTAGAGGCGGTCTCCCTGCTGGCCGCGCTTCGACGGGGCGTACTCGAGCACGAGGTATTCGCGGCTGTGCTTGACCGGGTTGCGGCCGCCCGTCGACACCTCGCGGCTGGTGAGCTCGAGGAATCGGCCGATGCCGTGCGTCGAGTGCACCACGATGTCGCCGGTCTTGAGTTGCAGGGGGTCGACGACGTTCTTGCGCCGCGACGCGAGCTTCTTGACCTGGCGGCTCTCGTACCCGGCGGCGCGGCCGAAGAAGTCGGTCTCGCCGAGCACGGCGAACTTCGCTTCGGGCACCTCGAAGCCGGCCTCGATGCCACCGGCGACGAGGTGGACGACGCCGGGCTCGAGCTCGGCAGGCAGGGTGTCTTCGAGGCGGGCTGCGACACCCGCCTCGCTCAGCACGTCGCGGGCACGCTCGACGAGCCCGGCACCGCGCGCCGTGACGACGATGCTCCAGCCGTCGCGGGCCAGGTCGGCGACGTGCGCGACGGCGCCCTCGGCGTTGCCCGAGAAGCTCGGCACGGTCTCGGCGTCGATCCGCACGTAGTCGCCGGCGGCGTCGACCTTCTCGGCGTCCGTCATCGACGCGGCTTCGACCGCGGCCAGGCCTGAGTCGAACCCGCTGAACGTCCACCAGGTGCGGTCGCCGGCGAAGTCGCGCAGGTCGCGCGGGGTCAGGAAGTCGCCCGAGTCGAGGTCGATCGGCGCCTCGGCACCGGCGGTCGCCGCGCTCCACGCCGCCTCGAGGAATTCGCGGTTGGTCTCGGCGAGGCTCTGCGCGCGCGACACCACTCGCTCGGGCGAGAGCACCGCAATGGCGCAGGATGCTGGCAGGTAGTGGGTCAGCGGCACCAGCCGGTGCACGAGGGCCGGTGCGAGCGACTCCATGCCTTCGACGGGAATGCCCTGCCCGATCTTCTCGAGCATCTGCGCCAGGCTCGGGAACTCGTGCTGCATCTCGCGGGCCCGCTGCCGCACCGGCTCGGTCAGCAGCATCTCGCGGCTCGGCGGCAGCTCGACAGTCGTGATCTCCGTGTCGAGGCTGCGCTGGTCGGCCACGGCGAAGCAGCGCATCTGGTCGACCTCGTCGCCGAAGAAGTCGACGCGCACCGGGTGCTCGGCCGTAGGCGGGAAGACGTCGAGGATGCCGCCGCGCACCGCG
Organism: Frondihabitans sp. PAMC 28766; assembly: GCF_001577365.1. Classification (NCBI taxonomy): domain Bacteria; kingdom Bacillati; phylum Actinomycetota; class Actinomycetes; order Micrococcales; family Microbacteriaceae; genus Frondihabitans; species Frondihabitans sp. PAMC 28766. The sequence continues at coordinate 1,771,765 of NZ_CP014513.1, read as the reverse complement.
AACTCGCCGCGTCGCGTCACCATGTCGACCCGCGCGTACGCGAGGTCGACCAGCTGAAGGGCGATGACGCCGAGGTCGTAGCCACGCCCGCCGGTCGTCAAGACGACGGGGTCGATGTCGGCGAGGTTGTCGGAGATCGGCTGGAGGGCCGCACGGACGCCGGCGACCACGACGATGGGCTTCAGCGGCTCAGCGCGGGCAACAGGATCGAGGTCTGCCGCGGCAGACCACGCGGCAAGCCTCCGCAGCGCGTGGATCCGCTTGCCGACCGTCTCGGCGCTCGGGCTGAGGCGCTCGTGCGGCAGCGTCTCCCACGCGGGGAATTCGATGATCTCGGCATCCGGCACATAGCTCGCGAGAGAAATGCGCACGGCCTCTGACTCGCGACCGGTGGCGGTGATGACGAGGAGGGCCTGGGGCGCGCCGTCGGCCGCCTCGGTGCGGCGCTCGAGAAGGCCCGCCAGCAGCGGAACCCGCAACCCGTCGACGAGCGAGAAGTCGGTCGACCGACGCGCCTGCGCCAGGGCAGCATCGAACGTCGAGGCGCGCGAAAGCGCAGGAATTACACCCTGGAGGATCACTCGGACAAGTGTACGTGGGCCCTCCGACGGCCGCCCTCAGAGAGCGCGCGGCAGCCCGCGGCGGCCCTAGCTCGCCGTATGGAACCGGAGCTGCGCCGCGGTCAGGCCGTCGGCGGCAATCATCTCGACGGCGTCGGTCGCCTCGTCGAGGAGGTTCGGAAGCGTCTTGCGCTCGGAGCTCGTGAAGTCGTTCAAGACGAAGTCGGCAGCGCTCTGTCGGCCGGGAGGGCGACCGATGCCGACGCGCACCCGGGTGAAGTCGTTCGATCCTGTGGCCGCGATGATGTCGCGCAGGCCGTTGTGGCCGCCGTGGCCGCCGCCCTGCTTGAGCTTGAGGGTGTCGAACGGGATGTCGAGCTCGTCGTGAACGACGATGAGTCGCGACACGTCGAGGTCGTAGTAGCGCAGCAGGGCTGCGACCGGCGGTCCGGAGACGTTCATGAACGTCGTCGGCTTCGCCAGGACGAACCGAGGACCGCCCGGAAAGCTGCGCCCCTCGGCGACCGTGGCCTGCGTCTTCGAGGTCTTGAACCCCGACTGCAGTCGGTCGGCGAGCAGCGCGAGCACCATCTGGCCGACGTTGTGGCGCGTCGAGGCGTAGCCGGGCCCGGGGTTGCCGAGCCCGACCACGAGCCATCTGCTGTCGTCCAGTGGAGTGCCTTCGGGCGGTCCTGTGTGCTGCTGTGCGTCGGAAGAGGAGCCGAGTTATTCGGAGCGCTCTTCGTCTTCGATCGAGGGCACGTCGCCCTCGGCGGTCTCTTCGTTTTCGGCGGCGACCTCGGCACGGGGCAGGCTGACGTTGGTGACCATCATCTCGGGGTCGTTCACGAGCTTGGCGCCGCGAGGCAACTCGACCGCGCCGGCCAGCACCTGGGCGCCGTCTTCGAGACCTTCGATGGAGACCACGACGCGCTCGGGGATGTGGGTGGCCTCGACGTCGAGCAGGAGGGTGTTGGCCTCGACGACGTGGATCGTGCCGGGAGCCGACTCGCCTTCGATGTGCACGGGGATCTCGACCTCGACGCGCTCACCGGCACGGACGACGATGAGGTCGATGTGCTCGATGATCTGGCGCACCGGGTCGCGCTGGATGTCCTTCACGAGGGCCAGCTGCTGCGTGCCCTCGATGTCGAGCTCGAGCACGGAGTTGGCGCGACGCGTGATGAGCATCGTCTCGTGGCCCGGCATGGTGAGGTGCACGGGGTCGGTGCCGTGGCCGTAGAGCACGGCGGGGATCTTGTCGACGGCGCGGATCTTGCGGGCCGCGCCCTTGCCGAATGACGTGCGTCGTTCGACGCTGAGCTTGTTGTCGGTGGCGTCAGCCATGGGTGTCTCCTAGAAGTGAGTGTGAGGGGGTCGCCCTCGGGATTCAACTCGAACGCATTGTCAGCGTGAGGAAAGACAGGACCTGTCCGCCCACCGCGTCGATAACGGGTGCAACCGCACCCCTCGCCGAAGTTCAAGGGGAGAGTCTACACGGGGTGGCGCCTGCCGGGTATCGGCAATGCCTGGTAACACGTGTCGGCCCGCGGATAGATTGACAGTACTTACTTTCGAAGGAGGCACCGTGGCCGAACACGGAGACACACAGGGCAAGGCGAACATCGGCGTGGTCGGGCTGGCCGTCATGGGTTCGAACCTGGCGCGCAACCTCGCCTCGCGTGAGGGCAACACCGTTGCCGTCTACAACCGCTCCCCCGAGCGCACCGATGTCCTCATGAAAGAGCACGGCGACGCCGGCTTCATCGCGTCGAAGACGATCGAGGACTTCGCCGCGTCGCTGTCGAAGCCGCGCACCGCGATCATCATGGTGCAGGCCGGCAAGGGTACCGACGCGGTCATCTCGCAGCTCGCCGACCTGTTCGAAGAGGGCGACATCATCGTCGACGGCGGCAACGCCAACTTCCAGGACACCATCCGGCGCGAGCACGACCTCCGCGAGAAGAAGCTGAACTTCGTCGGCACCGGCATCTCGGGCGGTGAAGAGGGCGCCCTCAAGGGCCCGTCGATCATGCCCGGCGGCAGCGACGAGGCCTGGGAGACTCTCGGCCCGATCCTGAAGTCCATCGCCGCGGTCGCCGAGGGCGAGCCGTGCGTGACGCACATCGGCCATGACGGCGCCGGGCACTTCGTGAAGATGATCCACAACGGCATCGAGTACGCCGACATGCAGCTCATCGCCGAATCATACGACCTGCTGCGTCACATCGGCGGCCACGACCCCGACGCCATCGCCGAGGTCTTCGGCGAGTGGAACAAGGGCGAACTCGAGTCGTACCTGATCGAGATCACCGCCGAGGTGCTCAAGCAGAAGGACGCCAAGACCGGCAAGCCGCTGGTCGACGTCATCGTCGACGAGGCGGGCTCGAAGGGCACCGGCGTCTGGACGGTGCAGAACTCGGTCGGCCTCGGCGTCCCCGTCGGCGGCATCGCCGAAGCCGTCTTCGCCCGCGCCGTCTCGTCGAAGCCCGACCAGCGCGAAGCCGTCCGTAAGACGCTGAAGAACCGCCCCACCGTGCAAGACAAGGGTGAAAACTTCGAAGACGACGTGCAGAAGGCGCTCTACGCCTCGAAGATCGTCGCCTACGCGCAGGGCTTCGACGCCATCATCGCCGGCGCGAAAGAGTACGACTGGGACATCGACAAGGGTGCCGTGGCGAAGATCTGGCGCGGCGGCTGCATCATCCGCGCGCAGTTCCTGAACCGCATCGTCGACGCCTACCAGAACGACTCGACCATCGCGACGCTGCTGGAAGACGAGTACTTCGCCAAGGCCATCGCCGACGGTGAAGACGCCTGGCGCCGCATCGTCGCGAAGGCCGCACTGTCGGGCATCCCCGTGCCCGGGTTCTCGTCGGCGCTGGCGTACTACGACTCGCTCGCCGCCGAGCGCCTGCCTGCGTCGCTCATCCAGGGTCAGCGCGACTTCTTCGGTGCGCACACCTACAAGCGCATCGACAGCGACAAGGTGTTCCACACCCTCTGGAGCGACGACCGCTCGGAGATCGAGACGGAGCCCAGCACCCACTAGCCGATCCCTCTCCCGTTCTACCTATAGGTGCGCCCTTCGCGACAGGAAACTTCCTGTCGGGAGGGCGCTACCTACTCCCGTTCTACCTATAGGTGCGCCCTTCGCGACAGGAAACTTCCTGTCGGGAGGGCGCTACCTATAGGTAGAACGGAGGAGGGGAGCTAGGCGCGGGCGCGGAGGGTGGCCGAGGCACGAGCGGCATCGGCGGCGAGCGTGCGCTCGTCGGCGCGGGTGAGCGAGCCCTCGTCGACGACGGGATCTCCCCCGACGTAGAGCGCGGTGAGCGGCGGCATCGCGGCGAGACCGAGAGCGGCGACAGGATCCGCGAGGCCGGCGAACTCCACGCCGTCGATGCGCCAGAGCGCCAGGTCGGCGAGCTTGCCCACCTCGATCGACCCCAGGTCGGCATCGCGACCGAGCACACGCGCGCCGCCGAGTGTGGCGATCCTGAGGCCGTCCCGCACCGAGAAGCCGTCGGCCCCGGCCCGCAGCCGGTTCATCAGCACGGCCTGGCGGATCTCCGTGCCGAGCTGGCCCGACTCGTTCGAGGCCGAGCCGTCGACGCCGAGCCCTACGGGTGCGCCCGCGGCGAGCAGCTGCGGGATGGGCGCGATGCCGGCGGCCAACCGAGCGTTCGACGACGGGCAATGCGCCGTTCCGGTGCCGGTCGCGCCGAAGCGGGCGATCGCGTGTTCGTCGAGGTGCACGCTGTGCGCCATCCAGACGTCGTCGCCGAGCCAGCCGAGGTCGTCGAGATACTGCGTCGGGGTCTTGCCGAAGCGTTCGTGGCAGAAGGCGTCCTCTTCGATCGTCTCGGAGCCGTGCGTGTGCAGCCGCACACCCAGAGACCGGCCCAGGATCGCGGCCTCCCGCAGCAGGTCGGCCGTCACCGAGAACGGCGAGCACGGCGCAATCGCGATCTGCACCCGAGCGTCGGCCGAAGGGTCGTGGTACTTCTCAACCGCCGCCGCCGATGCCTCGAGGGCGGCCGCCGTGGTCTCGACGGCGAAGTCGGGCGGCAGGCCGCCCTGCGAGCGGCCGAGGTCCATCGAGCCTCGCGTGCCGTGCAGGCGCACCCCGACGGTGTCTGCCGAGCGCACGATGCCACCGAGGATGTCGCCCGAGCCCTGCGGGAAGACGTAGTGGTGATCGGCGACGGTGGTGCAGCCCGAGCGGGCGAGCACTGCCATGGCTGCCGCCGCCCCGGCCTCGACGAGGTCCTCGTCGATGCGCGCCCAGGTCGGGTAGAGCGCGACGAGCCAGTCGAACAGGATGCTGTCTTGCGCGATGCCGCGGGTGAGCCACTGGTAGAGGTGGTGGTGCGTGTTGACGAGCCCCGGGGTCAGCAGGTGGCCGCGGGCGTCGATGCGCGTCGTCACCGAGGGGGCGAAGGCCGCCCCGGGGGCTGCGAGCCCGTCGACCGCCCAGACCGGCGCCGGCCCCGCGCCGACCGCGACGATGCGCGAGCCGTCGACGACGACGTGTCCGCCGTCGAACTCGTGACCCGCGGTGTCGACGGTCGCGACGTAAGCGCCCTCGAAGACCCGCCGCACCGCTGTGGTCATCAGGAGGCGAGCCAGGCGTCGATCCCGGCCAGCGCCCGGGCCTTCAGCGCGTCGGACGCCCCGCTGCACTCGATCGACGAGCGGGCGCACGCGGCGAGCTGCTCGTCGGAGAGGCCGAGCACCGTGCGCGACGTCTCGTACTCGTCGAGGATGCCGGGGCCGAAGAGCACCGGGTCGTCGGCGTTGATCGAGCAGCGCACACCGGCGTCGAGCAGCAATTTCAGCGGGTGCTGGTCGAGCGTGCCGACGACGCCGAGGAGATCGTTGGAGGTGGGGCAGACGTCGAGACAGATGCCCCGCGCGGCGAGCAAGGCGAGGAGCTCAGGATCCTGCACGCTCGTCACGCCGTGCAGCACGCGATCCGCGCCCAGCACCTCGACGGCCGCCAGCACTTCGGACGGCCCGGCGAGCTCGCCCGCATGCGGCGTCGACAAGAGCCCTGCGGCCTTGCCGATGCGGAACGCCTCGGCGAAGTCCGCGGCGGGATGGCCCCGCTCGTCGTTGGCGAGGCCCAGCGAGACGACGCCGCGGCCCGCGGAGGCCGCCGCGATCTCGGCGTACGCGATGGCGGTCTCGACGCTCTCGGTGCGGTCGAGGGTGATCATGAGGCCGACCTCGACGCCCCACTTCTCGCCGCTGATCCGCGCCTGCTCGATGAGCGCGTCGAGCGCGAGCTCGGTCGAGCCGAACGTCGACGCGTAGAAGTGCGGGCTGGCACCGAACTCGGCGTAGACGACTCCCTCGCGGGCGCAGTCCTCGACGGTCTCGTCGATCTGCCGGAAGAGGTTCTCTTCGACGCTGAGCACCTGCAGCATGCTGCGGTAGGTCGCGCTGAAGTCGGAGAAGTCGTCGAACACGGTCGGCACGTCGATGACGAGGCCCGCGGCGGTGCCCATCTCGTCGAGGGTGGCGCGGCGGATGGCGGCCTCCCAGTGGATGTGCAGGTGGCCTTTGGGCAGGGCTCTGAGATCGCGCACCGAGGTGGTCTCGGCCGCGAGGGTGGTGTCGGTCACTTGTTGATGCTCTTTCCCGCGTTGGGGCCCCACTTCGCGAGCACGGCGGTCTCGATGAAGGTGGTGATCGTGTAGAAGACGATGGCGACGACCGTGATGACGACCACGATCGCCCAGATCTGCCCGTAGTTGGAGTTGGTCTTGGCCTGGTTGATGACGCCGCCGAGGCCTTGGAAGGTGAAGAGCCACTCGTAGAGCATCGCGCCGGTCAGAGCGCCGGGCACCGCGATGCGCATCGACGCGAAGAAGTGCGGCAGCGCGGTCGGAAAGGCGACCTTGGTCATGATCGTCCAGCGGTTGCCGCCGTAGACGCGGATCAAGTCGACCGACTGCTGGCTGACCGAGCGGAAGCCGAGCGTCAGGTTGACCAGCAGCGGGAAGAACACCACCACTCCCCCGATGAAGCCCGCCGTCAGCGCGCCGTTGCCGAGCACGAGGTAGATGACCGGCGCCATGGCGAGCAGCGGCACCGTGCGCAGCAGCATGGCCAGCGGCATGAACATGAACTCGAGCGGCCGGATCATGGTGAACAGGATCGCGACGATCACCGAGCCGACGATGCCTCCGACGAAGCCGATGGCGGCATGGTAGAGCGTCACCTCCAGCAGCTGCCAGAGGATGTGGCGGATGTCGCTCGGCGCAGTCGTCAGCAGCGGGTTCTTGACGAACAGGTACTTGACGACGTCGAGAGGCGTCTTGGCGATGAACGCGTTCGCATTCAGCGCCTTGAGCGCGACCCACCAGCCGGCCGTCAGGATCACGAGCGAGATCAGGATCGTGACGACGGTGCGTCCGATCCGGCCCAGCACCCAGCGGGTGGTCTCGACGGCGTTCGAGGTCGAGACGGACCCGCTCGAAGTCGGTGCGATCGTGGCCATCAGAACCCTCCTCCGGCGTTCGAGTCGCCCGCCGACCAGGGGGCCAGCAGGCGGCCGATGCGGCCGATGACGAAATAGGCGAGCCCGGCGACGCCGGCGCTGATCAAGGCGAGTGCCCAGAGGCGGACCGAGGCGCCGGTCGCCTGGGCGGCGAGCAGCAGGATGCCGATGCCCGAGTCGACCCCGTTGGTGAAGTACTCGCCGAGCACCGAGCCGAGGAAGGCGGCGGGGGCGGCGAGCTTGAGAGCGGCGAGGATGCTCGGCAGGGCGGCGATGAGACGCACCTTGAACAGCTGCGTCATGCGGCCGCCGCCGTAGGCCCGGATCACGTCGATCTGGGTCTCGCTCGCGGCTCGAAGGCCCAGCAGCGTGCCGACCACGGTCGTGAAGATCACGCTCAGGGCGGCGAGGAAGATGGAGGTGCTGCGGCTGCCGGCCGGGGCCAGCAGCGTCACGATCGGGCCGATGGCCGTCAGCGGGATGCACGAGGTGATGACGGCGAGCTGCAGCGAGATGTTCTCGAACCAGGGCTGGATCAGCACCAGGAAGGCGAGGAAGAAGGCGACGAGGTTACCCCAGAGGTAGCCCCAGGCCGCGGCGCCGCCGGTCTTGGCGATGGCGTTCCAGTACACGCCGGTCTGGAAGAGGTCGTAGATCAGCTGCTTGCCGACGAGGCCCGGCTGCGGGATCGACTGCGTCTTCGGGTAGAACGTGACGGACACGATCTGCCAGACGATGATGACGACGACGATGCCGATGATCGCGCCCACCCACGGGGGCATGCCGTGCAGCCGCCCGAGCAGCGTGGGGCGCTCGCCCCGGCCCGGCGTCTCGAGGCTGAGCGAGACGCTCTCGGCGGCCGAGACGTCGGCCGTGCCCTGGTCGGTGCGGGCGGCCCGAGTGTCAGTCATCGACGGCCGCCCCGTGGGCGCCGAACAGGATCTCGGAGATCCGGTCGACGTACGCGTGGAACTCCGGGGTGCGCTGCAGCTCGGGCAGGCGGGGGCGCGGGAGGTCGATCTCGACCACCTCGGCGATCCTGCCGGGCCGTGCGCTCATGACGGCGACGACGTCGGAGAGGAAGACCGCCTCGGAGATGCCGTGGGTCACCATCAGCGTGGTGGCGGGCTTCTCGCCCCAGATGCGCAGGAGCTCGACGTTCATGCGCTGGCGCGTCATGTCGTCCAGCGCGCCGAACGGCTCGTCGAGCAGCATGATCGTGGGCTGGACGGCCAGGCAGCGCGCGATCGAGACGCGCTGGCGCATGCCGCCGGACAGCTGGGCGGGCTTCGCGTTCTCGAAGCCCGTGAGGCCGACGAGCTCGATGAGGTCGTCGACGAGGTGCGGCGGCGGCGTGATGCCCGAGACCTCGAGCGGCAGCTGGATGTTCTTCTTGACCGTCCGCCAGGGCAGCAGGGCGCTGTCCTGGAAGGCGATGCCGGTCTCGTGGCTCTTCTGCACCTGAGCGCTCGACTTGCCGTTCACCACGACGGTGCCCGTGGTGGGCGTCTCGAGGCCGGCCAGGATGCGGAGAATCGTGGATTTTCCGCATCCTGACGGCCCCAGAAGGCTCAAGAAGGAGTCCTTCTTGGTGCCCAGGTTGACCTCCGACAGGGCCTGGACGGACTTCCGACCCATGTCGAACGTCTTCGTCAGGCCTTGGATGTTGATGCCGGTCGAGAGCTCCGGCCGGCCGGCCGGGTCGCTCGTGGCGATCAGGAGTTCAGTGCTGGGCGAGGTGGTCATGGTGCTCTTTACGCGCTCGGGATCGTGAAGGTGGTGACGAGGTCGGGGTTCTCTTTGTAGACCTCTTTGATCAGGCTCATGTCGTAGAGCTTGTCGGCGGTGATCTTCGAGCCCATGAGGCCGAGCGACTTGATGCTCTCGTCGATCAGCGCGGTGGTCATCGTGAACAGGCCGTTCTTGTTGACGTCGTCGGTCAGCATGAGCGCGTTCTGGGCGGTCATCTCGTTGGTCTGCTCGGGCACGGCGAGGTTCTGGTCTTTGCCGTACTTGTCGACAGCGTACTTCGCGGCCTGGGTCGGGTCCTTCACGGCGTCGGTCCAGCCCTGGATCTCGGCCTTGAGGAACGCCTTGAGCAGGTCGCGCTTGTTGTCGATCGAGTCCTGCGTCACCGTGAAGGTCTCGGCCGTGAACGGCAGGCCGTTGTCGGCGAGGGTCAGCACGACAGGGGTGAAGCCGTCGGCCTTCGCCTCGAGCGGCTCGTTCGTCGTGTACGACGTGTGGGCGTCGTACTTGCCGGCCTCGAGAGGCGCGATGCTGTACTGCGTGGTGACGAGCTTCACGTCGTTCGTGAGGTTGTTCGCCGCGAGGAAGCCCTTGATGATGGTCTCGTTGCCGCCCGACTGCACACCGATCGTCTTGCCCTTGAGGTCGGCGAGGGTCTTGATCGGGGTCTTCTCTTCGAGCGACAGGAGGCAGAACGGGTTCTTCTGGTACGTCGAGCCGATGATCTTGAGAGCCGCTCCCTGGATCACCGAGGGGGCCGTGATCGACGGCGACGACAGGCCGACGAGGGCCTGCCCGGCGAGCAGCGCTGCCTCGGCGCCGGTCTGTCCGCCACCGGCGAGGAGCGTGACGCCCTTGAAGCCGGCCTTGGTGTAGTACCCCTTCTCGGTGGCGAAGTACTCGCCCGCGAACTCGATGTTCTTGATCCACGAGAGCTGCAGCGCGATGGTGCCGTAGGCGCCGGCGGCGACGGGGCCGCTCGACTTCGTGGTCGAGGACGACGAATTGCTCGACGTGGAGCAGGCGGCGAGCAGCGCGGTCGTGCCGGCGACGAGGCCGACGGTGCCGCCGAGGCGGAAGAATGCGCGCCGGTCGAGGGTCGACTCGGTTGCGGGCGGGGCGGAGAAAGCACTCATGGACACTCCAGATTTTCGTCGGCGAAGGGATCGCGCGTTTCGGGTTGCTGTGGATTCGTCGAGCCCCGGAGACGCGGCGGCGGCGCTTCGGAGGCACGGCGCAGCGTTCGGTGACTTTGGGCGAACCTAACCCGGGTTTGTTACGGCCGCATTTCGCTGGTGTTGCCGTCAGGGGACCGCCCGCGTGCCGGTAATCTCGCCTGCATGGATCAACCGCAGACGGCCGTCGCCACCGATCGCCGGCAGGAGCTGCTCGAGCGCATCGTCGACCACGTGCTCGAACACGGCATCGCGCGCGTCACACTGCGAGGGCTCGCCGCCGCCGTCGGCTCGAACAACCGCATGCTGCTCTACTACTTCGACAGCCTCGAGGCGCTGATCGTCACAGCGCTGCAGGCGTCCGAGCATCGCTTCACCGGGATGACATCGCTGTTCGGCGGCTTCGCCGACGCGAGCGTGCCGATCGGCCGGCGCATCCGCGTCGCGTGGGCGACCATCGCCGACCCCGACAATCGGCCCTTCCACCGGCTGTTCTTCGAGATCTTCGGCCTCGCCGGGTTCGAGCGCGAACGGTTCGCCGAGCTGCTCGGCGTCATCGGCACGGAGTGGGTCGACAACGTCGCGGGCGCGTACCGGGCCGCCGGCATCGGGGCGCAGGATGCCGAGGTGCTGGCTCACGAGACCGTGGCGCTCTGGCGGGGGTTCCAGGCGACCCTGCTGAGCCTGGAGGACGACGCGGTCGTCGCCCGCGCGGCCGACCCGGCGATGGATGCTCTCGTGGCGAGGGTGGAAGCCGCGGCGACCCGATCCTGAGATCGGCGCCGGCCTGAGCCGGTCGGGGTCGTTTGTTAAGTCTTCGTTTCGTGGCTGGACTCGGCGTGAACCGCTTGGTTCACTAGGGGCATGAAGCAGATCCACCTCGGAGTGTTCGAAGTCGCCGGCACGCAGGTCGGGGGCACCCGCAGCTGGTTCCACGAGCGCAGCGACTCGGTGCTCTACCACGAGCTCGACCTCTGGATCGGCATGGCCAAGATCCTCGACGAGGCGGGCTTCGACTTCCTGTTCTTCGCCGACGGCTTCGGCTACCCGTCGATCGACGGCGATCTGCCCGAGATGGCGGCGCGCGGCGGCATCAATTTCGGCGGCATCGACCCGTCGCTCTTGATCCCGACCCTGGCGCGCGAGACGAAGCGCCTCGGCTTCGTGGTGACCGCGGCGACCGGCCTCGACCACCCGCTGCAGACCGCCCGCCGCTACGCGACGCTCGACCACCTGACCGGCGGTCGCATCGGCTGGAACATCGTCACCGGCGGCTCGGCCAACACCGTCGCCGACCTCTTCGGCCACACCGAGATGGTCAAGCACGACGACCGCTACGACCAGGCCGACGAGTACGTCGACCTCGCCATGACCTTCTGGGAAGGGTCGTGGGAGGACGACGCCCGCGTCGCCGACAAGGAGACGCAGGTCTTCGCCGACCGCTCGAAGATCCACCGGATCACGTTCGAGGGTTCGCATTTCCGCTCGGACGGCTACTTCACGACGTCGCCGTCGCCGCAGCGCACCCCCGTGCTCTTCCAGGCCGGCACCTCCGCCCGAGGCCGGGCCTACGCCGCCCGCAACGCCGAGGCCGTGTTCGTGCAATACACGACCGGGCCGCAGACGAAGGCGAACGTCGCCGACATCCGCGCCCGCGCCGCCTCCAACGGGCGCGACCCGCAATCGATCGTGACGATGGTCGGCCTCTCGGTGACCGTCGCCCCGACCAGTGCTGAGGCGCACGCGCTGCGCGCCGAGTTCGACGCCATGCAGAGCGACGAGGTCGTGGCCGTGCTGTACGCCGGCAACACGGGCATCAATCTGCTCGCGCTCGATCCTGCCCGCGACCTCACCCAGTTGCGAGACGACGGCGGCCACATCGGGCAGATCGCCCAGAGCAACATCGACCGCTTCCTGCCCACCGACGGCTCGACTCCCCCGACGGTCCGCGAGATCCTCGACGACCTCAAGGGCAAGGGCACCCGTGGGCTGCAGCTCGTCGGCGACCCGATCGAGGTGGCCGATGCGCTCGAGCGGATCATGGACGAGACCGACCTCGACGGCTTCTTGATCGAGCCGCTGTTCGGCACGGCCGACTGCGAGGACTTCGCGTCGCTCGTGGTGCCCGAGCTGCGGCGCCGCGGGCGGATGACGCTCTCGCCTGCGAGGGGAACGCTGCGCGAGCAGATCTCGGGTGGCGGGCCGCACCTGCCGGCGGATCACCCCGGGCAGCAGTTCACGATCGCCGCGAAGCTCGCCGCTGCCGCCCCCTCGGCCGGCTAAGACACCTTCGGTGCCGGCGATCGGCGGTGGCACCCGCGCGCGCCACGCCGCACTGCGCCTCGGCGAGGTGGGAAAGCCCGGCCAGAGGTGCGGCCGGCCAAGGGGCGGCGCTAGCGGTCGGCGGCGGCCCAGCGCTCGAGGGGAGCGTAGAGCTCTTCGAACGCGTGGGCGCGGAAGGTCGGCTCGGCCTCGGGCGTCGAGAAGCGCTCGATCAGGGCGGTCGCGCTGCCCTGCTCGGCAGCGGGAGCGAGATCATTGCGCCAGATGTCGCCGACGCTCAGCAGGCGCTCGGGTGCATCGGCGAGGCCGTGCTCCGCACGAAGGCGCGTCAGGATCGCCGACATCCCGGCCGGCTTGCCCGCGCTCGTCACGATCTCGTCGAAAGCCTCGGCCAGGCCGAGGTGGTCGAGCTGCTGTGCGACGCCGGTCTCGGTCGCGTTCGTGACGAGCACGACAGGCGAGGTCTCTCGCATCCTGCCCAGGAAGTCGGTGAGGCCGGGCGGCGCCCAGGTCTCGAGCACACCGTCGGCGAGTTCGCGGCGGCTGGCCTCGTAGGCGCGGTCGAGATCGGCTTGCTCTGCGCCGCGGCTGCGCGCAAGCGAGGCCGTGGCCGCGTAGCCGTCGGCGCTGTCGACGACGCCCTCGAGCGCGGCGGCGACTTCAGCGGCGTCGTCGCCGCCCAGGGCGACGACGTCAGGGCCGGCGAGGAAGACGGACACGACCCGCTCGATGAACCCGTCAAAGTGCGCGGGGTCGCGCTCGGCCAGAGCGAGGTCGGCGTGCCGGGCGTAGCTCAGTGTGGGGGCGTCGCCGAGGCAGATCGTGCCGTCGAAGTCGAGGACGACGAGACGGGTCACGCCGCGCCGTCGAACATCGACGTGACGGACCCGTTGTCGAAGACCTCGTGGATGGCCCGCGCAATGAGAGGTGCGATCGGCAGTACGGTGAGCGACGGGAAACGCTGGTGCTCGGTGAGAGGAAGCGTGTCGGTGACGACGACCGAGTCGATGAACTCGTTCGACAGGATCTCGGGCGCCGGGTCGGAGAACACGGCGTGCGTCGCGGCGACCACGACCCCGATCGCCCCGGCCTTCTTGAGCGCCTCGGCGGCCTTGACGATGGTGCGGCCCGTGTCGATCAGGTCGTCGACCAGCAGGCACACGCGACCGCGCACCTCGCCGACGATCTCGTGCACCGAGACCTCGTTCATCACACGGGGGTCACGGCGCTTGTGGATGATGGCCAGCGGGGCGCCGAGCTTCTCGCTCCAGTTGTCGGCGACCTTGACGCGGCCCATGTCCGGCGAGACGACGGTCAGCGTCGATGAATCGAGCTTCTCTTGGAAGTGCTTGAGCAGCACCGGCATGGCGAAGAGGTGGTCGACGGGGCCGTCGAAGAAGCCCTGGATCTGCGGGGCGTGCAGGTCGACGCTCATGATGCGATGCGCACCGGCCGCTTTGAAGAGGTCGGCGACCAGGCGGGCCGAGATCGGCTCGCGGCCGCGGCCCTTCTTGTCTTGGCGCGCGTACGGGTAGTAGGGGGCGACGACGGTGATGCGCTTCGCGGAGGCCCGCTTGAGGGCGTCGACCATGATGAGCTGCTCCATCAGCCACTCGTTGATCGGCCGCGTGTGCGACTGGATGACGAAGGCGTCGGAGCCGCGGACGCTGTCGTCGTAGCGGGCGTAGATCTCGCTCGACGCGAAGGTGCGGGCATCGGTGTGCGTGAGTTCGGTGCCGAGTTCGTAGGCGATCTGATCGGCGAGAGCCGGGTGGGCTCGCCCCGTCACCAGGACGAGGCGGTTTTCTCCGGTGATCTTGATTCCGGACACGTCACTCGCCTTCTGATTCGCGCTCGCGCGCAGCTTTGGCAGCCTCCGCCCCGGGCGAGCCCGGGCGCTTCGCCTCGGTCCACCCGGTGATGGTTCGCTGCGGAGCCACGCTCAGCGCCAGCGAACCCGCCGGCACGTCTTTGCGAATCACGGCACCGGCGCCGGAGGCAGCTCCGTCGCCAATCCTAACGGGCGCGACGTAGACGTTGTGCGACCCCATCTTCACGTACGACCCGACCTCGGTGCGGTGCTTCTCGACGCCGTCGTAGTTCGCCGTGATCGTGCCGGCGCCGAGGTTCGAGCCGACACCGATCTCGGCGTCGCCGATGTAGCTGAGGTGCGGCACCTTGCTGCCCTCGCCGATGGTGGCGTTCTTCGTCTCGACGAACGCGCCGATCTTGCCGTCGGCGCCGAGGATCGTGCCCGGGCGCAGGAACGAGAACGGCCCGACGTTCGCGTGCGCACCGATCACGGCGAGGGTGGCGTCGGTGCGCTTGACGATCGCGCCCTCCCCCACCTCGGTGTCGACGAGCGTGGTGTCGGGCCCGACGACGGCGCCGGTCTCGATGACGGTCGCGCCCTTCAGCTGGGTGCCGGGCAGGATCTCGACGTCGGCGGCGAGGCTCACGTCGCGATCGATCCACGTGGTCTGCGGATCGAGGATCGTGACGCCCTCCAGCTGCCAGTGCCGCACGATCCGGTCGTTGAGGCGACGGGCCGCGGCGGCGAGCTGCGCGCGGTCGTTGACGCCCTCGATCCGCCACGGCTCGTCGACGGTCTTCGCGGTGGCGGTGCCGCCGTTGATCGTGACGAGGCCGACGACGTCGGTGAGGTACTTCTCGTTCTGCGAGTTGGCGGACGTGATGAACGAGAGGTGCGTACGGAGGGCTGCGACCGTGAAGGCGTAGGTGCCGGAGTTGATCTCGGCGACCTCGAGCTCGTCGGCCGAGGCGTCTTTCTGCTCGACGATCTTCGAGACGGTGTCGTCGGCCTTGCGGATCACGCGGCCGTACCCCGTCGGATCCTGCACCACAGCGCTCAGCAGGGTCACCTCGACCTGGTCGGAGCGGTGCTGGTCGAGGAGGGCGTTCAGTGTGCCGTGGTCGACGAAGGGCACGTCGGCGCTGACGACGACGACGTCGCCTTCGAACTCGTCGGGCAGGGCCGCGACGGCCTGCTGCACGGCACGGCCCGTGCCGGGCTCGTCGTCCTGGTCGACGAGCTGCGCGTGCGGGGCGACCTCGAGCACGCTGGCCGCCACGGTGTCGCGGTCATGGCGCACCACGACGAGCAGGTGCTGCGGGTCGAGGGCGCGAGCCGACTCGAGCACGTGATGGATGAGCGGCAGGCCGCCGAGGCGGTGCAGCACCTTCGGCGTCGAGGACTTCATGCGGGTGCCCTGCCCCGCGGCGAGGACGATGACGGCGAGGTCTGGCATGGGGGTCTCCTGGTGCTCGTAGCGGATTGCCCTCCACGCTAGCGAACACCGCCTCCACATTGGGTGCGGCGACCGGACGCGCAGCTCAGACCGGCGCGGCGGCCTTGCTCGCCTCGAGCAGGGCGGTCAGCTCGTCGCGCACCCGCTCGAGCTGCTGCAGCGGCACGCCGAGGCGCTCGACGATGCGGCCCGGCACGGCGAGCGCCTTCTCGCGGAGGGCGGCCCCCTCGGGCGTCAGGGCGATGTCGAGGGAGCGCTCGTCGACGACGTTGCGCGACCGCGTGAGGAGACCCTGCGTCTCGAGGCGCTTGAGCAGCGGGCTGAGCGTGGCCGGCTCGAGCAGCAGCTGGTCGCCGAGGTCGCGCACGCGCAGCGGGCTCTGCTGCCAGAGCGCCAGCATCACGAGGTACTGCGGGTGGGTGAGGCCGAGCGGCTCGAGCACCGGGCGGTAGAGAGAGATGACCGAGCGGCTGGTCGCGGCGAGCGCGAAGCACACCTGGCGGTCGAGGGCCAGCGGATCTTCCATGCCTTCAATTTAACACGTACACTAACTATTCGTGCACAAACAAAAGCAGCCGACACCGTTCGACGGTGCCCCCGGGCTCGTGGGTCGCCTCAACCGCTTCCTCTACCCCATCGCCGGGCCGGCGTCGCTCGGCGCGGGCCACCCCGAGGAGCCGTACCGCGCCCCGGTCGATCCCGCCTGCCCGGTCTGCGGCAAGCCCCTCGCGATTCATGACATCTCGCGTGGCTTCGGTGCGGGTCGCTCGTCGCTGAACTGCCCGCGCTGACCCGCGACCCGCGCGTGTCAAGATAAAGCGTGGGCGTCAGCGGCGAGACCAGAGCATGGCTCCGCGTCGCACCCGCCATGACGGTGCTCGCCTGGGGAGGCAACCACTTCATCCCGCTGATGCTGATGTACCGCCGCATCGACGGCTACGACCAGGTGCAGGTCGACCTCTCGCTCGCCGTCTACGTCGTCGGCATCGTGCCCGGCTTCCTGCTCGCGGGCACGTGGTCGGATCGCTGGGGCCGGAAGCCCATCATGTTCGTCGGCGTGACGATCGGGATCGTCGCGAGCGTGATCCTGGCGCTGTTCAGCGATCACCTCGTCGGCATGTGCATCGGGCGGTTCTTGAGCGGGCTCAGTGTCGCGGTGGCGATGGTCGTCGGCAGCAGCTGGGTCAAAGAGCTGTCGGTGGCCGAGGGCCGTGGGCCGAGCGGCGCGCGCCGAGCGTCCGTCGCGCTCTCGATCGGCTTCGGCGGCGGCGCCGGGGTCTCGGGCGTGCTGGCGCAGTGGGCTCCTCTGCCGACGCTGCTGCCCTTCGCCGTGCAGATCGCCGCCAGCCTCGTCGCCCTGGCCGTGCTGGCCCGGTCCATCGAGACGCGACTGCCCGACCGATCCGTGACGTCGCTGATCGGCGACCTGAAGGTGCCGGCAGGATCCGGTCGCCGCTTCGTGCGCGTCATCCTCCCGATGGCCCCGTGGATCTTCGGCGCCTCGGCTCTCTCGTACGCTGTGGGCCCGAGCCTCGTCGCGACCCGTGTCGGTGGACTCGTCGTCGCGTTCGCCACGCTCGTGACCGTCCTGACCCTGGGCGTCGGCACGGCCGTGCAGCTGAGCTCGGCCGCCATCGACCGGCTGCTGCGCGGCCGCTCGGGGCCGTCGGCGTGATCTTCTGCGCCGTGGCCGCCGCCGTGCTGATCATCGCCGCCGACCGGTCGGCGGTGACGGCCGTGCTGATCGCGGCCCCCCTCTTCGGCGTCGGCTATGGCCTGTGCATGGTCGCCGGGCTCTCCACCGTGCAGTCGATGGCCTCGGGCGACGACCTGGCGGGGGTGACGGCCGTGTTCTACTCGGTGAGCTACGCCGGGTTCTTCCTGCCGATGATCCTGGCGGCCCTCGCCCCGCTGACCGGCTATGGGCTCGTGCTGGGCGTCGTTGCCGCGCTCTGCCTCGTCTGCGCGCTGATCAGCGGCAGCGGCCTGCGCCGGGCCGCATCGGCCTGAGCCGCGGCACCCCCTACGATCGACGCATGGCCCTCCTTCACAAGTCTGTGCTGACCCCGTCGAAGACCGCTGTGATCGACACGTGGGCGAAGGCACGGCCGTGGTTCCGCGGCGACGCCGACGCCGCATTCGTCAAGGTCGCGGCCTTCCGTTTCGACGACCCGGACGGGCGCGTCGGCCTCGAGACGCTCTTCGTCACAGCCGGCGCCGGCCCCGTGCTGCAGGTGCCGCTGACCTACCGCGACACCGCTCTCGACGGCGGCGAGGCGTGGCTGCTCGGCACCCTGGAGCACTCCGTGCTCGGCACCCGGTACGTTTACGACGGCCTCGGCGACCCCGCCTATCTCGCGGCACTCGCCACCGCGGCGCTCGCCGGCGGCCCGCAGGCCGAGGAGTTCTACGAGGTCGACGGCGACCGCGAGGTGCGCGAGCCCTCCGCGGTCGTCGCCGGCAGCGGGTCGCCGTCCGCACTGCCTGTCGACGTGCCCGCCGTGTCGTCGATGAAGACGCGTGACGACGGCGACGTCAGCGTCACGAGTGCCGGTCCATTGACAGTCGCTCTCGCCCGGGTGCCCGGCGCCGCCGCGTCGGCACTCGCGCAGGCCGTCGACGCCGCCGCGGCGGAGCGCGAGGTGCTCACCGGAACCTGGGCCGGCCACGACGCCCCTGCCACGCTCGCGCTCGTCGCCCGCGCCTCGCGCTGACCAGCAGTCGCAGAGTCAGGCACGCTCCGCGATCCGGGCGGTGACCCGCGCCGCGAAGAACAGCGCGTCGAGCGGGATGCGCTCGTCGACGGCGTGGAAGAGGCCGAACGCGTCGAAGTCGGGTGTCGCGGTGCGGAAGGGCACGAACCCGTAGCCGTGGATGCCGAGGCGGGCGAGGTTCTTGTGGTCGGTGCTTGCCGGCAGAAGGTACGGGATGACGACTGCGTCCGGATCCTCGGATCGCGTCGCCTCGGCGAGCACGTCGAGCAGGGGCGAGTCGGGTCGCGCTTCGACCGGCCCGGGCGACGGGAGCCACTCGACGTCGACGTCCGCGCCACCGAGCGCCGCGATCTCGGCGCGAGCCGACTCGTCGTACCCGGGCAGCGTGCGAACGTCGATGTAGGCCCGCGCCCGGGCCGGGATCACGTTCGACTTGTAGCCGGCCTCGAGCCGGGTCGGCGAGGCCGTGGTGCGCAGCGACGGCTCGATGAGGGGTCGCGCGCCACCGAGGCGGTCGAGCACCTCCGGCAGCGACGACGCCGTGACAGCGGTCTCGAGGAGGAGCGACACCGAGGCGGCGAAGCTCTCGGTGGCCGACGTCGGAGTGACCGCGAACTCGTGGCTCGCGATCCGGTGGACGGCGGAGGCGACCCGCGCGACCGTGTTGCCCGGCGTCGGGCGGGACGCGTGGCTCGCCTCACCGCGCGCCGTGATCCAGGCGCCGTTGCTGCCCTTCTCGGCGGTCGCGACGAGGTACGCGTTCGCACCGCCGATACGGAACGAGAAGCCTCCCACCTCGCCCAGCGCCTCGGTCGCGCCGGCGAAGAGCTCGGGGCGCCGGGCGACGAGCCACTGGGCCCCGTCGACACCGCCGGCCTCCTCGTCGGCGAAGAAGGCGAAGACGAGGTCGCGTGCGGGCACGATCGCTTCGCGCACCAGGTGGCGCGCGGTCGCGAGCAGCACCGCCGCATAGGTCTTGAGGTCGAGAGCGCCGCGCCCGTAGAGCAGGCCGTCGTGGATCTCGGCGGCGAACGGCGGGTGGCTCCAGTCGACAGCCTCGGCCGGGACGACGTCGAGGTGCGCGTGCAGCACGAGGGCCCCGCGCGTCGGGTCGGCGCCCGCCAGCCGCGCGACGACGCTGCCGCGGCCGGGCACAGGCTCGACGTAGTGCGTCTCGAGGCCGACCTCGTCGAGATACTGCTGCACGAGTCGGGCCGCCCGGGCCTCTCCGTCGCCGATCGTCGCCCGGTCGCCGGTGTTCTCGGTCGGGATGCGGATGAGCTCTTGCGAGAACCGCAGCGTCTCGTCCTCGAGGGTGGATGTGCCTGGTCCGCTCGCGGTCATGCCGTCTCCTCACCTGCGCCCGGGGTGCCCCGGTCGACCCTCACGAGCCTAGGCACCGGCGGCCTCGGCTCGGCGCAGTCGCAGCAACACGGCGTCGCCGGCGGTCACGCGAGGTCACGAGGCCGGGCACGCGTCTTCGAAGGCAACATTCACCAGCGGCGCCGACGGATCGCCGACACTGAGGTCATGAGCACCGCAACTCTGACGACACCCGGCGACGTCGAAATCACGGCTCCCGACATCACCGCTCTCGGGCCGGACGCCACCCGCGCTCTGATCGAGACCACTGTCGACCGGGCGCGTGCCCGCTATGCCGCGGGTGTCGTCGTCGAGACGGCAGGATCACCGGACGGCCTGCGCCGTCTGCTCACCGAGCTCGGCTTCCGGCGAGACGCATCCCGGGGCGACGCCGTCTACCTCCGCGATCTCACCCTCGCGGCCGACGGCACGTCGACTCGCGTGCTCGACAACCCGGCGCTGGCGTCGCTGGGCGGCCACCACGCCCGCTTCGCCGAACGGCGCGGCGAGGTCGTGCGGTACCAGGCCGACGTCTCGCCCTGGGCGGGCTTCCCCGACGAGCCGACCGCCGCCGACTGGCACGACGCGGCAGCGCTGCTGGGCTCGGGTGCTCACCTCGGGGTGAGCGCGGCGGCAGAGCTTCCCGAGGGCTGGGTGGAGCTGGAGGGGTTCTCGGGCGTGCAGCTCACGGGCGAGGCGGTCGAAGGGCGGCAGGATCCGGAGGCCGTCGCGCTCACGCCCGACGACGTCCCCGAGATCCTCGACCTGGTCGAGCGCGCGAAGCCGGGTCCCTACCTCGCCCGCACGATCGAACTCGGGCGGTACGTCGGCTTCCGCGACGGCGGCCGGCTGATCGCTCTCGCCGGCGAGCGCCTGCATCCGCCGGGCTGGACCGAGATCAGCGCCGTCTGCACCGATGACGAGCACCGCGGTCGAGGGCTCGCCACACGCCTCGTCCTCGACGTCGTCCACGGCATCCGCCAGCGGGGCGACCTGCCGATGCTCCACGCCGCCGGAGGTAACACCCCGGCGATCCGGCTCTACGAGCACCTCGGCTTCACGCACCGGGCGCGCCCCGCCACCCGCTTCGTCCGCGTGCCCTGACCCGGGCGGCAGCGGGGCAGCGGGCGGCACCGGCCTCAGCTACCGACGACCTTCTCGGTCTGCTGCCGGATGAGCCGACGCATGAGCTCGGCCTGATCAGCGGCAAGCCCCTCCCACGCGGAGTCGGCCCGCTCGGCCACGCCGGAGTAGATCTTTTTCACGTCGTCAGCGACCCGGTCGCGGTCCAGACCGGACTTCTTGGCGAGTTTCACCCAGTGATCGAGCGTCACCGCCTGCGGATAGGCCGCTCCGCTGACGCGCATGGCCAGCTTCTCGTCGTAGCCGGGCCACAGGCGCGTCGGCAGGGAGTCGTAGAGAGGTGCGAGAGTGAGCCCGTCGGGGCGCAGAAGAACGGAGTAGTTCTTGGCGTGCGCGTCAGAGTTGCCGATAGCGGTGTTGAAGGCCAGCTGTCGCACGGACTCGTATCCGGAGGCCAGACCGGCGTCGTGTCGAAGCAGCAGCTCGATGACCTGCTTGGCCGTGACGCCGTACTTGGTGTCGCTGTCGCGGCCGAGCGCCTGCGCAAGATCCTCGACATGGATTCGACGAGCAATCGCGTCCGCCTCGACGACTCGGTCGAACCGCTCGACGATGTACGCCTGTTGACCCAGGACATCGAGGACGTCGGCCCGGGGCGCGGCGATTCCGATGGCAGCGGCCAGCCGCATGGCTGCGACTTCGGCGACCTCGGCCCCACGGTTGACCGGGGCCGCCGGTTTGACGATGTGCGTCGACGGCACGGCCGCATTGGACCAATACCAGTCGCCAGCGACGCCGGCCAGGGCGAATTTCGGTTGCGACCCGGCCAGCGAGAAGCGTGCTGGCTCCGATCTCTCGTACCAGTGGTCGGGATCGCGATGCAGCGAACGGATGCGGAACGCGATCGCATCGTCGTCGGCGGGGTCGAGGCGGCCCTCGACATCGCTGGCCGACTGACCCGAAGGCAGCAGCACCAACCCTCCGGCGACATCGCCACCGACCGCGGCGAGGAGGTCGAACGTGTCGGTGGATCGAGCGTCGGTCACGCTTCGCATCCACTCGCGCGCAGCCTCACGGTCGGGCAGAAGATTGCCGAGGAAGCGACCGGCCGCGCTTGTGGCAGCCCCGCCGACACGGGGCAGCGACAGCGAGATGGGCGTCGGCGGGGCGGCCGAGTCGTACTCGAACGAGACGACTCGACTCGCGGGATCGTCGACGAACTCCCCCACGTAGGCACCTTCGAGCCAGGCCGACAGAGTCGTCATGAGCCGTGGCCCACCGTGACCGGCGGCAACGCGAGGGGCGTCACGTCGAGAGCGCGAAGGATACGCCGCGTCTCGCCGACGCGAACCCCGGGCCGGGCGCGCTCGAGCGCCGAGATGACGTCGACGCTCACCTCGGCGCGACGGGCGAGCTCGGCGACACTCAGCCCCTGGATCGCACGCTCGTCCGACACCACACGAGCGAGCCGCCCGGAGCTCGACGTGAACTTGCGTCGACTCTTGTTGACGAGCGCCGAGACCCGGTCGTCGAGACCTTCCTGCGCCTGCCGCACGATGAGCTCGCCCGGTGACCAGCCACTGGGCACCTCGCCGCGGAACCAGGCGCGCAGAAGATCGGCCGGGTTGTCGGAGTCTCTCAGCTGCCGGAGATGACGCGCCACGCGCAGGCGGTCGGGCCCGGTCAGGCCGACGAGGCTCTGGTTGCGCAACGCCTCGATGAGCTGACGCCGCATGGGTGCTCCCATCGGCCGGGGCGCAGCGGTGCGCGCGGGGCGGTCGGTCGAGTCGATCACCCAGACTCTGCCGGACCGATGCGCAGGGACGGCGCCACTCTCGGCGAGTGCCCGCGCACGGCGCGCGGAGATGCCGTGCGCGGTCGCGTACTGCTGGGTCGTCGTCACGCGCCCAGTCTAGATCCGCGGAACAGGAAGTGCACTAGTTGCGGAACAAGATGTGCACTCGTGGCGGAACGGGAAGTGCACCCGTCCGGCTAGAGCCCGGCGGGGGCGAGAACCGCCTGGATCGCGGGCGCCAAGACCCCCACGAGCTGATCGGGGTCGGCCCGGACGATGGCGGGGACACCGATGATCCTGCGGCTGGTGATGACGCCGACGAGCATCGCGCTCGCAAGTCCCGCTCGGAGGGCGGCGCTCTCGTCGCCCTGCACCCGCGACTCGGCCAACAGCCGCGACTGGATGAACTCGCTCAGCGCCTCGCTGGCACGCTCGTTGACGACCGCGCCGCGGAGGGTCGCCATGAGCGGCTCGGACTCGTCGGGGAGGCCCTCCCACGCATCGAGGAAGGCCCGGACGACGCGCTCGCCGATCTGCTCGTCGGGGCCGTCGAAGGCCCGATCGAAGCGTTCGAGGGCGGAGGCCGGCACGGCCATGACCGCCGCGAACAGCCGCTCTTTCGACCCGAAGAACTGGATGACCTGCGACCCGTCGACCCCGGCGTCGGCGGCCACCGCGCGGATGGTCGTGCCCGCGAACCCGTCTGCGGCGAAGCGCGCGCGGGCGGCCGAGAGCACGACGTCGCGGGTGCTGCCGTTGCCGGGGCGGCGGCCGCGCCTCCGTGCTGATCCTGCCGTCTTGTCGTCACCCACGTCTTGAGGATACCCCTGCGAGAGTATTTTCTCAACGACTGTTGAGTTCTTGGCGGATCGGACGTAGTGTCGCCCCCGGGCCGCTCACGAGACCCGAGAACCACCGAACCGAAAGGGGATCACCATGGGTGACGACCAGAAGATCTACATGCCGTCCGCACCGCTGCCGACGGACCGGACAGGGCTGCTGACCGCGTTCGAGCCAGGCACCCGCACGCTCGAGAAGGGCTCCAGGATCGCCCCGCAGTTCGCCTCCCTGCCCGTCGACATCGTCTTCGAGAAAGACGTCGCCGTGCAGCTGCGCGACGGCGTGACAGTGCACGTCGATGTGTTCCGCCCGGTCGGCACCGAGCCCGTCCCCGTGATCATGGCCTACAGCCCGTACGGCAAGGGCCAGGGCACCTCGGCGAGCGTGATGGGCATCTTCGGGATGGTGGGGCTCGACAACGCACGGGTCTCGGGCCTCGAGAAGTTCGAGGGCCCCGACCCCGCGTACTGGTGCGCCCGCGGCTATGCGATCTGCAACCCCGACATCCGCGGCGTCGTCGACTCCGACGGCGACAGCGTGCTCTGGGACCGCCAGGACGGCCGCGACGCCTACGACATCGTCGAGTGGCTCGCCGAGCAGAGCTGGTGCACGGGCAAGGTCGCGATGAGCGGCACCTCGTACCTCGCCGCGACCCAGTGGTTCGCCGCGGCCGAGCGCCCGCCGCACCTCGCTGCGATCAACCCGTGGGAGGGCATCAGCGACACCTACCGCGACCTCGTGATGCGCGGCGGGATGCCCGACACCGGGTTCGCCCGGCAGTTGCGCGACAACAGCTTCTTCGGCAGGAACCGTAAAGAGGACATCCTGGCCGAGGCCGACGTGCACCCGCTCGTCGACGAGCTGTGGGCCGACAAGATCCCGGCGCTCGAGAACATCACCGTGCCGGCCTACGTCGTCGCCAGCTATTCGAACACGCTGCACACCGCAGGCACCTTCCGCGGCTGGCGCCGCATCGCCTCGGCCGACAAGTGGCTACGCGTCCACAACAGCCAGGAGTGGCCCGACTACTACGACGAGGCCAACCGCGACGATCTCCGCCGCTTCTTCGACCGCTTTCTGCTCGGTGTCGACAACGGCTGGGAGACGACGCCGCGCGTCCGCTACTCGCTGCTCGACCTCGAGGGCGGCGACGAGACGGGCATCCCCGCCGATGCGTTCCCGCCCGCCGGCGTCGTGTCGACGAAGTTCTACCTCGACGCCCGCACGCGCACCCTCGCCCTCGACGCGCCGACCGACGACGCCACGGCCGGTTACACCGTCGACGCCAACCCCGATGCCGTCTCGTTCCTCGCCCGCTTCGACGACGAGACCGTGCTCGTCGGCTACCCGAAGGCGCACCTGTTCGTCGAGGCCGACGGCGCCGACGACCTCGACCTCTTCGTGCTGGTGCAGAAGCTCGACGCCCACGGCACCCCGCTGCAGGCGTTCACCACCCCCAACCAGAGCGCGGTCGCCCACGACATCACCGACCACGGCGCCTCGATTCTGCGGTACAAGGGCTCGGACGGCAGGATCCGGGTCTCCCTGAGGCATCTCGACCAGACCCTGTCGACCGACGACGTCCCCGCCCACACCTTCGACCGCTCGGAGAAGCTCGTGCCCGGCCAGGTCGCCGAGGTCGAGATCGACCTCCTGCCCCTCGGGCTGCGTTTTCACGCCGGCGAGCAGCTGCGCTTCGTCGTCTCGTCGCGCAACCTGCTCGGCACGATGATGCCCGGCATCCGCGAGTACACCGGCGCCAACGCCGGCCGCCACATCGTCCACACCGGCGGGGCGCGCGCCTCGTACCTGCAGCTACCCGTCCGTCACTGATCTCGAAAGAAGAGGCTCATGACCACCACGACAACCGCCACCGTCCGCCTCCGCGGCGCGGCCGACGACCAGGGCATCCTCACCCACGAGCTGTTCGCCGCCGCGGGCATCAGCGCCGCGCAGTTCGGCGGCTGGCTCGCGTCCGCCTTCGACCGCGAAGACGTCATGCCAGGCGAGGCGCGGACGGCCTGAGTTCGACGAGGCGAGCCCCGGTGGCGACCAGCACCAGGGCGACTTCGAAGGCGCCGTAGACGACGGCGGTCGGCTCGAGCCCGAATCGCTCGACGGCGAGACCGGCTGCGAGAGCCGGCACGCTGAACGCGACGTAGCTGACGATGTACATGGTCGCGAAGACCTGCCCGCGCTGCTCGGTCGGCGCAGCCCCACCCAGGGCGTTCACCGCGAACCGGAACGCGGCGCCGAAGCCCAGGCCCGCGATCGCCGACCCGATCACGTAGATCGGCAGAGCGCTCGTCAGCGTCGCGGCGATGGTGACGACGACGCCCACGAAGAGGGTCACGTACCCGAACCACTCGCGCAGCCGCTCGGGCAGGGCCGCCGAGACGACTGTGCCGGCCGTGCCCGCGGCGAAGAACGCCCCGAGGACGAGACCCACGACGAAGTGGCTGTGCACGCCGAGCACGCTGCCGACCACCGATGACCCGAGCGACAGGTACAGCCCGGCGAGCGCCCAGGTCGCGGCGATCGAGGGCACGAGGGCGAAGAAGACGGGGCGCACCGCCGGGGGCAGCCCGGCGCTCGGCAGCAGCGAGCGCGCGATCGACTGGCGCGGGGCGACGGGGCAGGCGCCGTCGGGGTCTCTGTCGTCGGGGCCTCTGCTGTCAGGAACGAGCCACACGAGGCCGGCGATCACCAGATAGACGACCCCCAGCACCCAGAAGACCAGCTGGCGGGGCAGCGGCGCGTACTCGACGAGGGCTCCGGCGAGCACCGCACCGACCGCGATGCCGAGCGACGGCACCGCGCTGCTGACGATCGACGCGAGTCTCGGGCTCGGCCCCGCCTCGAGGATCATCGCGGTGATCGTGCCCGTGGCGGCACCGACAGCGAAGCCCTGCACGATGCGGGCCGCGATCAGGCCGCCGGCGCCGTCGGCGACCACGAAGAGCAGCATTCCCACGGCGAGGAGGATCAGGGCGCCGGAGGCGACGGGGCGGCGGCCCACGCGATCGGAGAGCGAGCCGGCGGTCAGCAGGGCGACGAGCAGCGCGGCCACGTAGACGGCGAAGACGACCGTCAGGGTGAAGGCGGAGAAGCCCCACAGGCGCTGATAGACGGGGTAGAGAGGCGACGGCGCCGATGCGGCCGTCAGCGTCGCGGCGCCGGCGGCCCCGGCGACGACGAATGAGACTGGGCGAGACAACACGAGGACCTCCGTTATAAAGCAATTAATTTTGCTTTAATGACAGTAGTGAGATCGCGGCATAAAGCAAATCAATTTGCGATAATGGGGTCATGTCCCTTCATCCCGTCGTCAGCCGCCCCGGTGGGCGAAGCAGTCGCGTGCTCACCGCCGTCTACACGTCGGTCGGCGAGCTCGTGGGCGAGGGGGCCGACAAGATCACCTTCCCCGTCATCGCCGAGCGCGCCGGCGTCAACCCCACGACGCTCTACCGACGCTGGGGCGACGTCACCGACCTCCTCGAAGAGGTCGCCGTCGCCGCCCTCACGCGCGAAAGCGAGGCGGTGCCCGACACCGGGTCGCTCGAGGGCGACCTGACCGACTGGGCGATCGCCATCGCCCGCGACATCGCTCGCCCGCAGCGAGCCCGGTTTCTGCGGGCGATGGTGGCGGCGCGCATCGACATCGTCACGAGCTGCGCGGTGACGGACACCAGGCGAGAGCAAGCCTCTTTGATGGCGAGCCGCGCCGACGAACGCGGCGAGAAGTCGCCGACGGCGCAGCAGATACTCGATCACATCATCGCGCCGCTCTACTACCGCGTGATCTTCGCGCTCGAGCTCGACCCGGAGTACGCCCGCCAGCTCGTCGGCGACGTCCTGTCGATGGCGGGCTGACCGTCAGAGCTCGTCGAGAGCGTCGCCTTCAGAGGCCGAGGCGGCCGAGACCGTCCAGCCGATGGCGACGGCTGTCGACTCCCCCGGCATGAGCGTGACGAGGGGCCCGAGCAGTTCGAGCTCAACGAGATCGGCGGCAGGATGCAGGTCGCCCAGCTCGGCGATCGGCCCCGGCGTCGGGGTCTGCAGCCACACCTCGACCTGAGCCCCGCCGTCGGGGTAGGTCGCACCGGCGACCGGCGCCTGATGCAGCGAGATTCCCGCCCCGTCCGGGCCCGTGTACGACACGGTGCCCGGGACGTCGGCGAAGCCGCGCTTGGCGACGGCCGTCCCGACGGGCAGCCGCACGGCGCCGCCGTCGGCGCGGGTGTCGGCGGCACTGTCGGTCGTAGCGTCGACACTGCCGTACCAGGTGCCGAGGTCCAGGAGGCGACCACCACCTGCGACGGGGACGACGACGGCCGCTTCGGTGACGGGGCGACCGGATCCTGCGCTCGTGTCGACCTGGCAGACCTCCCAGATCGACCAGCGGACCGGGCGGGCGACGACGTTCGTGAACGCCGTCTCCTGCCGGAAGGACAGGCCGCCCGACGGGATCGTGAATCGTCGCGAGATGCGCAGGCCGCTGCGCGGGTCGTCGGGGCTCGTCATGGTGACGACAGCCGAGTCGCCCTCGGCCGAGGCCGTAAGGCTCCACGCGCCGGAGTCGAGCACCTGATCGGGCGGGCCGGCCCACTCGCCCTCGCCGCCCCAGCCCTGCGGGGCGGGCCACGTCTTCGAGCCGCCGACATTCGCCCACGTCGACATGGCGCCGTCGCCCCGGGGCCAGGTGTCGACGGCGATCGCCGGCTCGAGCGACGGTGTGACGAGCGCGGGGTTCTGCCAGAGGAGCTCGAGGCCGTCGACCTGCAAAGAGAGAAGGCGCGCGCCACGCGTCGGGGCGAAGACGAGCCGCAGCCGATCGGTCGTGACGACCGTCAGCGGCAGCTCGTCCGCCCCGCGCGTGTCGACGACGGGAGCCGTCACTCCTCGTCTCGCACGGGGGCCCCGGCGGGGATCAGCACGACCTTGCCGGTCGCCCCGGCAGCGGCGATCTTGTAGGCCTCGTCGGCGTCGAGCAGCGACAGGCGATGCGACACGACGATCTCGGGGCTGAGGTGGGCGTCCGCGATCAGCTTCGAAACGTCCTCCATGCCCTGCAGCGAGGTGACCCACGACGCGGTCAGCGTGACCTGCTTGTGCAGCAGCGAGTCGGAGACCTCGGTCTCGAGCTGGCCGCCCTCGCCGATGAACCCGACGCGGCCCCACTCGGCGACCGCGTCGACCGCGGTCGAGCGGCCGGGTGTCGACCCGGAGCAGTCGACCGTCACCTGGCAGCCGACGCCGTCGGTCAGCGCCAGGATGTTGTCGACCGCCGAATCGTCCGCCAACACGACGTCGTCGACCAGGCCGGTGGACTTCACGAACTCGATGCGCTCGGGGCTGCGCTCGACGCCGATGACGCGGCGGGCGCCGAGGAGGCGGCCGAGCATCGCAGCGGCCAGCCCGACCGGGCCGAGCCCGACGACCAGCAGGTCTTCGCCGCCGTGCAGGTTGGTGCGCTTGAGGCCCTCGTAGGCCGTGCCGAAGCCGCACGCGATGAGCGCGCCGTCGACGAAGCTGAGGCCGCCCGGCAGGGGGATGCAGGTCGACTCGTCGACGAGCACGTACTCGGCGTGGCCGCCGTCGCGCTGCCAGCCGTAGGAGGCCTTGTGGGTCTGGTCGGTGCAGCTGATGAAGTAGCCGGACCGGCAGTTGCGGCAGCGCCCGCAGCCCTGGATGTGATACACGATCACGTCGTCGCCGACACCGAACCGGACGAGCCCGGGGCCCGCCTTGACGATTCGCCCGCTGGGCTCGTGGCCGGCCACGACACCCTTGTAGGCGGGGGCGCCGTTGAGGCCGCGGTGGGTCTTGTAACCGTGGTAGATCAGGCCGAGGTCGCTTCCGCAGATGCCGGATGCGCCCACCTGGACGAGCACCTGGCCCGGGCCCGGCTCGGGGAGCGGGTACTCCTTGATCACTGCGGTGTCGTCACCGGGAAGGAACACTCCGTGCATGGTGGTCATAACGTCTCTTTCTTGTCTGTCGATCGGGTCCGTCGATCGGGTCCGTCGATCGGGTCCGTCGATCGGGTCCGTCGATCGGGTCTGTCGATCGGGTCTGTCAGTCGGCGAGGGCGTCGGGCCGCCGCGAGGTCAGGTGCTCGGCCAGGCTCGTGCGGAGTCCTCGAAGGCGCGCCACGCGGGCGTTGCGTTCGACCTCCGGGTCGTCGTGGAAGAGCAGCATGGTCGGCAGCGAGGTCGCGAAGTAGTCGATCTCGGCCGGTCGGACAGCCTCCTCGTCGATGAACCGCTCGAACGCGTCGAGCTCGGCCGCGGCTTCGCCCGCCCGCCCGAGCCTCTGCAGGGCCACGATCGACCAGGCGCTGCGCTCGGTGAACGCGGCGGTGGCCATGTCGGTGAAGTCTCCTCGGGCCCTGGCCGCAGTCTCCCATGCCTGGCGGGCATCGCCGTCGCGTCCTGCGGCTGCGTAGGCGTCACCCAGCGCAACGTGGAGGTCGGCGGTGGTCGCCAGCGGGTGGCGCGCCTCGCCCAGGCTCTCAGGCAGCACCATCGTGCGTTCGAGCGCGTCGACGGCCGTCGCCGAGTCGCCGGCCGCCAGTGCGTCGCGGGCGATGCCGAGAGCCGCGGCGTCCCAGGCGCCGAGCACGATGCCCTCGCCGCCCTCCCAGGGCTGGAACCGACGAGCGTGCAGCACGTCGCGAGCCTCGATCGGGCGGCCCACCTCGGTGAGGAGGCGCGCGCGTTCGACCGAGAGGTCGTCTCGGGCGCGCACGAGCTCGGGGTCGGCTTCGAGGCGCGCAAGTCGATCCGCGGCCTTTTCTTCCGTCCGTGCCGCGAGCTGGTCCGACTCGTAGAGCAGCCGGGCGTCGTCTGGCCGCGCGGATCGCGCCGCGGCGAAGTGCTCGAGGGCCGCGGAGGAGTCGTGCGTGTCGTTGTACGCGGCGACGCCGAGGTTGCGGTGCAAGAGGGCCTGGAGGGCCGGTACCGGTGCAGTCGCAAGGCCACGAGCCCAGGAGTCGATCGCCGCCGCCACCCGGCCCCGGTCGTAGTACCAGCTGCCGAGCATGGCGTGCGCGACGGCGATCGTCGGGTCGAATTCGGCGACGGCGACGAGCGCATCGACGTCGTCGAGGCGACTCGGCAGGGCGTGCACGGTATCCAGGGACGCCGCCTCGGCGACGGCCTTCCCAGCGGCATCGAGGTCTCCGCGGCCGAGCGCCGCCGCCGCCCGATGGAAGGCGGCGAGCGGGCCCACATTGACCTGTCCGAGAGGGCGTCGACTCGCCGCCGCCTGCGCGAGACCGAAGAGCTCGTCGGCCGTCGTGTCGTCGCCGACGGAGGCGTACTCGAGCGCGACGTCGATCAGGATCGTCGCGTCGTCGGTCACCGCAAGACCCGCGAGATGCCGGGCCCACTGGTCGAGAGGGTCGATGCGGAGAGTCTCCTCGAGCACGTCGCTCGCCTGGTCCGCGCGTTCGAGCCGACGCAAGAGCACGGTCAGGACGTCGCGCACCTGAAGGTTCTCGACATCCTGCCGGAGGGCCTGACGAGCATGGTCGAGGGCGACGAGAGGCTCGGCCCCAGCGAGGTCGCGGGCCAGAGCGAGGTGCGCGGGCACGGCGGTCGCCGCGTTCCAGGTGGCCTTCTCGAAGGCGCGGCGTGCCTCGCGAACGCGGCCGACCCGGCGGAGTGCGAGGCCGAGGCGATAGTGGGCTCGGCCCGACTCGGGGTTGGGAGCCCAGGCGGTTTCGCGCTCGATCGCAGTCTCGAAGAACGCAATCGCCTTCTCGTAGCGTGCCTCACCGTAGAGCAGGATGCCGAGCGCGACGTTCGAGCGCACGTCGCCCGGATCCCGTCGCAGGGCTTCCTGCCAATAGGGCCTCGGCGACCGGGTCGCGTGCCGGTACTGCTGCAGATACGTGGCGACGAAATGCAGCTCTTCGACGGTCGCGACCGCGGCCGGGCTCGGAGGCGCGACGGCGCTGGCAGGTGCGGCGTCGTCGCCCCGCTCGTGCCAGGCGTGCTCGACGAGCACGCTCGGGCCGTGCTCGACGCGCACCACGAGATCGCGGGCGCTGACGCCCTCCGGCACGACGACGTCGACGATCGCGGGCGAACCCGGGGCGATGTCGTGGGCCGACGAGTGCAGGATCCTGCCGCCCCCTTCGGTCAGGACGACACGGGCGCCGTCGGCGACGATCGAGGTGGAGACGCCGATGCGCACCGTGTTTATGTCGATGGCCTCGATGCGGACGGCCGCCTCGCGCGTGGCCTGGAGGGCCGGCCCGATCTCGGAGATCGGATACCAGAACTGGCTGAAGGTCTTCGTCTCGCCCGGCTCGAGGAAGGAGAAGTCGGGCTGGTTGTCGGTGAAGACGCCGGCCATGAGCTCGACGTAAGGGCCGTCCGTGTCGGTGAGGTTGGCGTCCCAGGCGTGGCCGAACGGGGCGTTGCCCCACGTCCACTGCTTCTTGCCGGGCGCGATCCCCCGATCGGCCCAGTGCACGAAGCCGGCTCGACGCGAGTGGTCGTAGCCGCCGAAGAACGCGTCGTCGGTGTCGGTCACCATGTACGAGGTCGGAACGGGGATGTTGCCGTACCAGTCGATCCGGTCGGCATCCGGGTGCTGCTCATCGACCCGCGCCGGGTAGTCGACGCCGTAGTAGTCGCCTGACACGGCCGGGAACGTCACGACGGCCCTCTTGGCGTGGTCGGCCACGTGGTGCACGTCGGTCGGGAAGAACGACTGATAGTGGTCGCCCACGGCTGCCGCGACGTTGGCCCACCACAGGAAGGTCTGACGCTCTTCAGAGCGATTGAACAGACGCACGCGAGCCTCGATCGCCGACGAGCCCGGCCGGAGGCGGATGCCGTGCATGCCCTTCATCCGGGCGAACGGGTCGTGGTCAGAGCACCAGACCGTGACGCTGCCGTCGGCCTCGCGCTCGATCGTCACGTCGGTCGGCAGGTAGGTCGCCGGGCGGTGGTGCTGCGGCCAGTTGAACTCGACCCCTCCGGCGATCCACGGCCCCGTGAGGCCGACGAGGGCCGGCTTGATCACGTTGTTGCGATAGAAGATGTCGTAGCCGACGGTCTTGTCGTACGCGACATGGATCCGGCCGCCGAGCTCGGGCAGGATGACGACGCGCATCCAGCGGTTCTCGAGGTGCACGGCCTCCCACGCGTGCGGGGCCTTCTCAGGCTCGATGCGCTCGTGGAACGGGAGGGGGAATACCTTGCCCGACGAGCCCTGGTAGACGCGGGTGTCGAGGAACTGCGGGTATTCGTCCGGCGCGCCGGGCTCGTAGGTGTCGATCACGAGGGGCTCGGACCAGCACGCGACAGGCAGCTCGGCCTGGTCGGCAGGGACGGGAGGGAGGTCGATCTTCGACTCTTCAGTGAGCATTGTCTAACCGTAGATAGGGGCGGAGCCGGGCGGAATCGCTGTTCCGCCGACAAACCTGGACGAAAGTGTGAATGGCGCGTGTCACGTCGCGTCTCTCGCCCCGCGCCTCGACAGCACGAGGTTGATCAGAACGGCGCCGACGATCACGATGCCGCTGACGACGTTCTGGAAGAACGGGTTCACGCCGAGCAGGATCAGGCCGTTGCCGATGATCGCGATGAAGAAGACGCCGAGGAGGGTGCCCAGCATCGAGCCGCGACCACCCGCCAGCGACGTCCCACCGACCACGACGGCCGCGATGACGTCGAACTCGAGACCGTCCGCGGCAGTCGCGTTGCCACCGGTCAGACGCCCGGCCGTGATGATGCCGACGACGGCCGACAGGAGGCCGGTGCCCACGAAGACGAGCACGCGCACCCGGGCGACCTTGATGCCGCTGAGCATCGCGGCCTTGGCGTTGCCACCGACGGCGAAGACCGACCGGCCGAAGCTGGTGCGGCGCGAGATGAAGAGGTAGAGCGCGAACAGGACGAACATGATCACGGCGCTGACGGGGAAGCCGCCGGGCAGCGCGCCGCCGATGAAGTCCATGAACCTGTTGTCGGCGATCGGCACGGGCAGGGCGTTCGTCAAGAACTCCGCCTGGCCCCGTAGCGCCAGCCAGAGGCCGAGGGTCACGACGAAGGACGGAACACCGAAGTGGGCACGGAGCCAACCGGCGAACGCGCCGACCAGGCCGCCGCCGACGAGCGTCACGACGAGCGCGACACCGAGACCGAGGTGCCAGGGGCCAGCCATCTCGGCCAGCATGACCGACCAGAAGGCCACAGCGGGGCCGACGCTGATGTCGATCTCGCCCGCGACGATGACGAGGGTGCCTGCCCAGGCGATGATGCCGACGTCGGCCGCCGACTGCAGGATGCTGTAGAAGTTGCGGACGCTGCCGAAGTGCGGCGCCGTGATCGACAGGACGATGCACAGGATGACGATCGCGACGACGAGGCCGACGATGTTGAGGACCTGGGGGCTGAGCGAGAGCGAGCGGGAGCGCCCGCCACCGGGCGGCCGCGACTGGGTGGTGCTGAGTGAGGTGTCCATGGTGTGTTCCTTCCGACCGAGCCGGGGCTCAGTGTTCCGCCATTGCGGCTGCTAGCAGGGAGTCGGACGAGATGCCGGGGGCGGTGACCTCCTGGACGATCTCGCCTCCTCGGAGGATGACGACGCGGTCGCAGACCGCCGGCAGCTCTTCGATCTCGCTCGAGACGAAGACGATGCTGCGGCCGGCCGCGGCGAGCTCTCGTACGAGGGCGTAGATCTGCGCCTTGGCTTCGACGTCGACGCCTCGCGTGGGCTCGTCGAGCAGCAGGATGCGGCTGTCGGCGTGGAGCCATCGGCCGATGACGGCCTTCTGCTGGTTGCCGCCGCTCAGCGTCGAGATGTCGGAGTGCACCGAGGCGGTCTTGATCGACATCCGGGCGATCTGCTTCTCGGCCGATCGGCCGATGCCGGCCATCGAGAGGATCCCGGCGCGGCTCACCGACCGCCAGTCGGAGACGACGATGTTCTCGTCGATCCCGAGCTGAGGGAAGATGCCGTCCTCCTTGCGGTTCTCGGGCGTCAGGCCGACCCCCGCCTTCAGAGCGCGGGCGATCCCGGCACCGGCGATGTCGGTTCCATCGATCGTGATCGTGCCGGCCTGAGGGGCCGTGATGCCGGCGATGGCCTGCAGGATCTCGGTGCGCCCGGATCCGAGGACGCCAGCGATGCCCACGACCTCCCCGGCCCGCAGATCGAGGTCGATGCCCTTGACCTTCGGCTCGATCCGGAGACCTCGGATCGACGCGAGCACCGCGCCGTCCCCGGGCGGAGCCGTGTCGACGGGCGGCGACTCGGAGACCGCGTCGCCCAGCATCATCTCGACCACGTCGGCCGTCGTGAGATCCGTCAGCGGCCGGGTGTCGACGATGGCGCCGTCGCGCATCACCGAGGCGCTGGACGCGATGCGGCGGATCTCGTTCAGGCGGTGGCTGACGTAGATGACCGCCACGCCCTCGCCGGAGAGCTGCTTGACGACGTCGAGCACCCGATCGACCTCGCCCGAGGCCAGCGAGCTGGTCGGCTCGTCCAGGATCAGCAGTTTCAGGTCTTCGCGCAGGGCGCGGGCGATCTCGACGAGCTGCTGGTCGGCGATGCCGAGGTCGTCGACGACCGTCGACGGGTCGAGGTCGAGCCCCAGACGTGCGAGGGCCTTCGACGTCTCGCGGTCCATCAGGGCGAAGTCGACACCGAACCGCGTTCGGGGCCAACGGCCCATGAACATGTTCTCGGCGATCGACATCGAGCCGATCAGCGACAGCTCCTGGTAGACCGTGCGAACGCCGAGACGACGGGCCTGCTCGACGCCGCCGGAGCCGAGCACGGCCCCGTCGATCCTGACCTCGCCGGTGTCGGGCACCTCTGCGCCCGACAGGAGGCGGATCATCGTGGACTTGCCGGCGCCGTTCTTGCCGAGGAGGGCGCGCACCTCACCGGGGCGGACAGAGAAGTCCGTCGGGGTGAGGGCCCGCACCGCGAGATAGCTCTTCGAGGCGCCGACCACTTCGGCGACGAGCGCCGTCGTCGAGACGTCGCTGCCCGTGGTCAGTGAGCCCGCCTGCGCGTTGGTCACGGAGTGCCGTCAGGGTGAGCCGCGAGCCACTTCTTGCCGGCGGCCGAGCCGTCGTAGAGCACGATCGGAGCCTGCACGTCGGGGTTGCTCGGCTTCTTGACGCCGTCGACGGCCTTGATCGCCTGCGCGATCGCCAGCTTGCCGACCGACAGGCCCGAGATGTCGACCTCGGCCTTCAGCACCTTGCCGTCGACGAGGGCGTTGGCGATGTCGGTCGTCATGTCGCCGCCGAAGACGACGGTCTTGCCGACGTGCCCGGTGTTCTGCACCGCCTTGACGCCACCGATCGTGGCCCGCCCGACTCGCCGAAGAAGGCGGTCAGGTTCGGGTGGGCCGTGAGGATGTTGGTGGCCGTGTCGATCGACTTGGTCGGGTCGGTCGCCTGCTGGTTCGCGACGATCGAGTAGCCGGGCACCTTGGCCTTGAGCGCGGCCTCGAAGCCCTGGCGGCGCTGGATGCACACCTGCACGAACTCGCAGTTGAGCACGCCGATGGTCGGCTTGGTGATCTTGTTCGCGACGAAGTAATCGGCCGCGGCGTTGCCGAGGAGCTGGCCGAACTTCACCGGGTTGCCGACGATGTACGAGTAGACGTACTTCTTCGTGGCCGCCGAGGTGACGCAGGTGTTGTAGCAGATGACGGGGATCCCGGCCTGCGACGCCTGCCGGACGGCCGGGACCGAGCCGGTCTCGGACGACGCCGACAGCAGAAGCGCGTCGACCTGCGCCGACACGAACGTGTTGACGTAGGTGCTCTCTTTGGACGCATCGTCCTGAGCGTTCGACTCGAGCACCTTGACGCTCTTGCCGGCCGTCTTCGCGCCCTCCTGGGCGCCCTTCTGCACGCCGCCGTAGAACCCCTGCG
This sequence comes from Frondihabitans sp. PAMC 28766, assembly GCF_001577365.1. NCBI lineage: Bacteria > Bacillati > Actinomycetota > Actinomycetes > Micrococcales > Microbacteriaceae > Frondihabitans > Frondihabitans sp. PAMC 28766. The sequence goes on along the minus strand of NZ_CP014513.1, from coordinate 1,735,511 downwards.
TGTCGAGGTAGATGGCGCCGACCGTGATGTTCTTCTTGCTCGAGCCTCCGGAGGAGGAACCCGAGGCGCACCCGGTGGCGAGGAGCACGACGGCTCCGATGAGTGCGACGGCAGACAGCAGCCGCTTTTTCGTGAGATCCACTTTGACCTCTTCCTGACCGAGCCGAGGCCACAGTCGTTGTGTCACGACGATTCCGGACGGGATCGTGGGCCTAAACCTAGAAGCCGCCCCACGCGCCAAGAATGGCGAAACGGACGACAAACATGGACGATTCTCCGGCGGTAGTCTGGGGCGGTGAGTATTGCAGAGGGTTTCGAGCACCAACGGATGGTGGTCGTCCCGCCGCCCACGATCGACGCCGCCCTGCGGTTACCCATCACCCGTCGTCTGGTGGTCACCGCCTCCGGCTACTACCCCGAGGCCGAGAACCACGCCCGTACGCGCGAACGCGGGATCGACGAGAACATCGTGATCGTCTGCGTCTCGGGGTCGGGTTGGGCGCAGATCGGCGACGAGCACCTGCGTGTCGGCGCCTCGTCGGCCCTCGTCATCCCCGCGGGCGTGCCGCATCGATACGGCTCGTCGAAGGAGTCCGCATGGACGATCTGGTGGTGCCACGTGCGCGGCACGGATGCCCCCGAGCTCATCGAGGCCGTCGTCTCGTCGCGCGGCAACGGCTTCGCGATCCGCGACGCCGAGCGCGTGGTGCCCTTCGCGCAGAGCATCCTCGCCGAGCTCGAGCGCGACACGTCGCCGGCCCGGCTCGTGAGCGCAGCGGGGGCCGCCTGGAACCTGCTCACCCATGTCGCCACGGATGCGATCCTGCGCGAGAGGGGCGAGCCGGTCGAACGGGCGATCGCCTACCTTCGCGACACGCTCGAGACCGCCGTGCGCGTGCCCGAGCTCGCCTCGCTCGTCGGCGTCTCGCCATCGCACCTGAGCGCGCTCTTCAAGCGGGCCACAGGAGGCGGCGTGCTGGCCTACCAGACCGGCCTCCGCATTGCGCGGGCCCGACACCTGCTCGACACGACGTCGCTCTCGGTCACCGAGGTCGCGGCCGAGCTCGGGTACTCCGACCCGCTCTACTTCTCGCGGCTGTTCCGGCGGACGCAGGGGCAGAGCCCGCGCGACTACCGGCAGCGACCGCGGGGCGAGGCCAGCACTACCGGCTGAGGGCCGTTTCGGGCTCGAGGGCGGCACGGGCGGCGACACGGCGCTTCTCGCCCGGATCCTGCGGCACGCGCAGCAGAGTCAGGGTCAGCACCGTCGCCAGGAGGAAGAGGGCGGCATACACGAGCACGACGCCCGTGGTGCCCACCAGCGGGTCGAGCACGGTGAAGAGTGCCGGGCCGATGAAGGTGCACAGTCCCGCGGCGAGGCTGTAGATCGCAAAACCATTGCCCTTCTCCTTCTCGCCGGCCATCGACGTCATGACGGCCGTCAGCGGGATGAACCCCGCCTGGAAGGCTCCGAACAGGCCGCCGAAGAGGAAGCCCACCCAGATGGCCGACGGGAAGAGCGGCGGCACGAAGTAGATGCCCATGCCCATCACAGCGCAGCCGACCCCGCCGATCCAGGCGATGGTACGGCGCCAGCCGAACGTGTCGGCGAACCTGCCCATGAAAGGGTCGACGATGAGCCCGACGAGACCCATGATCGTGACGAGCAGGAGGTACTGCGACTGCGTCCAGCCGACCCGGTCGGTGAAGAACGCCGGCAGGAAGACGAAGAAGCCGAACATGGGCGCGTTGTTGATGATGCGGACCACGGCCGCGGCGGCGAGCCGAGGGCGTCGGCGAAGGATCGTGATGCCCGCGAGCAGCTGCTCGCCGATGGCCGTGGCCGAGCCGTCCTCCTCGATCCTGGCGATGGGGCGTCTGCCGTGCAGCTCGCGCACGACGAACGACCCGATCACCCCGCCGATGGCCACGATCACGAGCGACAGCCAGAGGGTTCCGAAGGCGCCGATCAGCGGGATCGTCACGGCGGCGATCGCCGACCCGAGCGTCGGGATGCCCGCCGTGTAGGCGAACCAGAACCAGCCGGAGGCGACACCCTGCTTCTCGGGCTTGGCCGCCAGCTGGATCCAGAGCAGGAACGAGTAGGCGAAGAACGGGTAGCCGAGACCACGCAGCCCGTAGAAGACGAAGATCAGCGGGGTCAGGTGCGACGGGATGGCGACCGCGAGGAAGAGCACCTCGAAGACGACCCAGATCACGGCGCCCACCCGCATGATGCGCCGTGGCCCGTAGCGCGTCGACAGGACCCCGGAGAGCCACGATCCGATGGTCACGAAGATGCCGTAGACCGAGATGATCGCCCCGGTCGTCGTCACTGTGAGGCCGCGGCCGGTCAGAAAGGGGGCGAGGTAGTTGGATTCGACGCCGTCGCCCACCAGGAAGAGCAGCACGGCGATGTAGCCGAAGATGAGAGGTCGGGGCAGGCCGATGAAGTACTTGGCCACCAGGGGGATCGGGGCGGCTGTGCGTGTCGATTCGAGAGTCGACTCTTCGTTGAGCATGTATCGATCGTAGGAAGCGGACCTGCGCGCCGGAATCGTCGAACCGACGGAATGCCTGGACGATTCGACGATCGGCGTGCTGCGCTGAGGGGCTCGGACCCTATTCGACGGCGAGCGCCTCGGCGAGCGCAGCCTGCGCACTGTCGCCGTGGAGCGTCGCGAGCGCCCGCCGATATGCCTCGACGAAGCGCGGCTCGTCGACCAGGTCGCCGAAGACCTCGCGGTTGCGGAGGAAGGCGAGGTCGTCGTCGCGATTCTTCGAGGCGGCCTCCATCAGCTCGACGCGCAGCTGGTCGACCACCTCGATCGGCGCGCCCTTCTCGTCGACGGCCTCGTCGTAGCGGGCCCAGGAGGCGACGACCGCGGCCGAGAGGGTGAGCGGGCCGCCGGTCTCGAGGTTCTTGCGGACGACGGGAAGCAGCCACTTCGGGATCCTGTCGGAGGACTCCGCAGCCAAGCGCGCAAGGGTGTCGCGGATCGCGGGGTTGCCGAAGCGCTCCATCAGGGTCGCCTTGTAGTCGTCGAGGTCGATGCCGGGCACCGGGTCGAGGGTCGGCGTCGCCTCCTCGTCCATGTATCGGCGCAGCAGCTCCGCGATCAGGGGGTCGGTGGACGCCTCGTGCGCGTAGGTGAACCCGGACAGGATGCCGAAGTACGCCATCCCCTGGTGCGATGCATTCAGCAGGCGCAGCTTCATGAGCTCGTACGGCACGACGTCGTCGACGACCTGCACACCGGCGTCCTGATACGGCGGGCGGCCCAGGGTGAAGTGGTCTTCGAGCACCCACTGCTCGAACGGCTCGGCCACGACGGGCCACGCGTCGTCGATGCCGAACTCGTCGTGCACCATCTGGCGGTCCGCGTCGAACGTCACCGGCGTGATCCTGTCGACCATCGAGTTGGGGAAGGCGACGTTGGCCTCGATCCAGGCGCCCAGCTCGGCGTCCTTGGCCGTGGCGAACGCGGTGATCGTCTGATTCGCAGTGTCGCCGTTGCCCTGGATGTTGTCGCACGACATCACGGTGAACGGGGCGACACCGGCGGTCCGGCGGCGGCGGAGGGCCTCGGTGACGAAGCCGAACATCGTCGTGGGCGCGGCGCCGACAGCCAGGTCGGCGACGATCGCAGGAGCGCTCAGCACGAACCTGCCCGTGACGTGGTCGATGTTGTAGCCACCCTCGGTGACGGTCAACGACACGATCCTGGTCGACGGCGAAGCCATCAGGGCGAGGACCTTCTCGGGGTCGTCGGGCGCGTAGAGGAAATCGTGGATCGACCCGATCACGTGCGGCTCGAGGGTGCCGTCGGGGTGCTTGAGCACGAGCGTGTAGAGGTGATCCTGCGCCGCCAGGACGTCGCGCATCTGGGCGTCGCGCGGCATGACGCCGATGCCGGTGATGCCCCAGTCGAGCGCCTTGCCCTCGTTCATCAAGTGGTCGACGTACATCGCCTGGTGCGCGCGATGGAAGTTGCCGAGGCCGAAGTGCACGATACCGGTCGTGACGGCGCTCCGGTCGTACGACGGAGTGGGCACTCGGATCTCGCCCAGGTCGGCCTCGTTGAGTGCGATGGCGGCGGTGTCGGTCATGTCGATTCGGGTCCTCACCGGTCGACGACCTGCCGTTGTGGCTGGATCGACGTCGACCTCGATTCATGGTGGCACGCGCCGAGCAAGGCCGAGGCATGCGGGGCACGACGAATTCTGACCGCCCGCGGTCACCGTGATCCTGATGCCCGTGGCCCCGACGCCTCTCGGTCAGGACCGGATTGACCGACCGGGTGCCTCGAAATGACCGCCGTGTGACCGCGAGGCGATCAGACGCGCACGAGGTGGGCGCCCGCCGAGGTGACCGCGTTCGCGGCGGACGAGGTCAGTTCGCGGCCCGTGATCAGCAGGTCGAAGTCGTCGACCTCGGCGAACCGCACGAAGGTGCGCGACGAGAACTTGTGGTGCGCGCCGACGAAGATGCGGCGCCGGGAGGCCTTCACTGCGGCGGCCTTGACGACGGCGACGGCAGGATCGGGGGTGCTCAGGCCGTAGTCCACCGAGACTCCGTTGGCGCCCACGAAGGCCAGGTCGATGTTGAAGGTGCGCAGCATGTCGGCGGCCCAGTGGTCGACGACGCCGAGGGTGTTGGCGCGCACCCGGCCGCCCAGCAGGATGACCTGGACGTCGGTGCGCGGCACGAGGATGTCGACCACGGGAAGGGACGACGTGACGACCGTCAGCGGCTCGCCCTCGGGCAGGCGCGCAGCGACGAGCTGCGTCTGGAAGCCCTCGTCGAGGAAGACCGTGCGGGCGTCGCCGAGGTGCTCAACGGCGTGCGTCGCGATCCGGGCCTTCTCGTCGGCGTTGTTCGTCGACCGGAATGCCAGTGCGGTCTCGTACGAACCGCTCTCGATCGGATGCGCGACGCCGTGGCCGCGGCGGATCAGCCCCTGCTCTTCGAGGGAGCGCATGTCGCGGCGGATCGTCTCGAGCGACGCACCGGTGTGCTTTGCGGCCTCCGTCGCCTCGAGCCCGCCGCGTTCACGGATCAGTCGGAGGAGCACCAGCTGCCGCTCGCGTTTCGACGCACTGAAACCCTCGATGGTGAAAGTCATGAGCGCGATCGTACGGGGTGGGCCCGGCCCACCGGCCGTTCGCTCGAGGCGGCGACGACGCCTCTTTATGACGCGATGAGACGAATCCGCACCGTTTCGTTTGACCGAAGTCTCGACCTCGGCGATTCTCGGAAGCGAGCAAGAGGGATGCCCATGACGAAACAGCTCCACATCGGTGCCGCCTACCACGGGGTCGGCGGCCCCGGCCAGTACACGCTGTGGGCCGACCCCGAGCTCGAACCCGACTCCGGGCTGCGCGTCGAGAAGTACGTCGAGTGGGCGCACATCGCCGAAGACGCGAAGCTCGACTTCTTCTTCATCGCCGACAGCACCTACATCACCCCCGATTCGCCGCCGCACTATCTGGCCCGGCTCGAACCGCTCACGCTGCTGAGCGCGGTGGCGATGGTGACGACGCACATCGGCCTGGTCGGCACGGTGTCGTCGTCGTACAACTCGCCGTTCAACGTCGCGAGGCGCTTCGCCTCCCTGGATCTCATCAGCCACGGCCGAGCGGGTTGGAACGTCGTCACGACGCAGGACGAGGGGACGGCCGGCAACTACGGGCGCAGACAGCACTACGACTACACCGAGCGCTACGGCCGCGCCCACGAGATCGTCGGAGTCGTGCAGGATCTCTGGGACTCCTACGAGGACGACGCCTTCCCCTACGACCGCGAGACCGGGCAGTTCGTCGACGTCTCGAAGCTGCACGAGGTCGACCACCACGGGCAGTACTTCGACGTCGAGGGCGCACTGAACATCACGCGCTCGCGCCAGGGCCAACCGGTGATCTTCCAGGCCGGCAACTCGGAGGAGGGCCGTGACCTCGGGGCGGAGACGGCCGAGGCGATCTTCACCTTCGCGCCCTCGCTCGAGGCGGCGAAAGCGTTCTACTCCGACATCAAGACACGGGCGGTCGCGGCCGGTCGACGTGCCGACGACATCCTGATCCTGCCCGGCATCAACCCGATCATCGGCGACACCGTCGAGGAGGCTCGGGAGCGCGAGCGCGCCATCGATGCGGCAAAGCCGTTCGACCGCCAGGTCGCCGCGTTCAGCCGCTCGTTCGGCTGGCACGACTTCACCCGGTACGACTACGACGCGCCCTTCCCCGACCTCGGCGACCTGGGCGAGCTCAGCGGCCGCACCCGCTCGCGCACCATCAAGGACTACGCGGCGTCCAGCGGCCTGACCCTGCGGCAGACCGTGATCCACTTCACGGCGTCGCCGCCGTCGCCGTTCGTCGGCACCGCCGAGACCGTGGCCGACACCCTCGAAAAGTGGCTCGTCGAGGGCGGCCTCGACGGCATCATCCTTCTGCAGAACCTGCCGAGCGACTTCCACCGCTTCGCCGACGAGGTCATCCCCCTCCTGCAGGATCGCGGGCTCTTCCGTCGCGAATACGAGTCCAGCACCCTGCGTGGCAACCTCGGGCTCGACGTGCCCGAGAACCGGCACGCGCAGGCCGCTCAGGCACGCGTTCACGCGCTCGGCTGATCGACCGAGGCGATCCGTCGCGCCCGTCACCTCCGCTACGTGACCTTCACAACCAGCGGTCGAGGCTTGCTCCGCTCCCTATGCGGCCGGATACCAGTTGCGACGGGCGCCGCGGACGGCGAACACGATTCCTTCGACGGGGAAGACGAGATACGCGATCAGGAGAGCGACGTGGGAGCCGCTCACGTGCACGGATGCCAGGATCAGCGAAAGCACCACGGCCAGGATCGCCACGACGATCGGGACGAGCCACGCGGTCAGCTTCTCTCGACGCGTCCACGCACGGGAGGCGCTGATCCAAGCGAGTCCGACGACGGCGCCGACGAACGGCACAACGATGGATCCTGCGATCAGGATGACCACTGCCGCGATCGAGGAGGCACGGCCAGGCGCGGCGGGTGTCGCTGCTCCACGGCCCGACTGCTCCGGGGTCGCCGCTCGGGCCTCCGCAGCGATGAAGGCGGGGTCGCCGAGGTCGTCGATACGGGCGCTCGCTCCGGCGGGATCCAGGCCGAGGAGCTCCTCTCGGATCCCGGCGACGATGTCGTCCCGGACGTCGGGGGCGACGTCGCTCAGTTCTCTCTCGAGCCTGGTCAGGTAGTCGGTGACGTTGTTCGGGGTGGTGTCGTTCATGAGTCGTCCTCTCCGACGAGTCGTTCCACGGTAGAGCTGAATGGCGCCCACTGCTGGCGGAAGGCGTGGAGCTGGTCGGTCCCGGCTCCGGTCAAGCGGTAGTACTTCCGGACGGGGCCGGCGGCGGAAGCCTCGTCGTACGCGGTGGCGAGGCCTTGACTTCGGAGTCGCGACAGGATCGGGTAGAGCGTGCCGATGCTCGCGATCATCCCCGATGAGACGAGTTGCTCCGACAGCTGCCAGCCGTACATGGGCTGGCGCGCGAGCAACCCGAGCACGCAGTACTCGACCACTCCCTTTCGCAGTTGCGAGCCCACATCAGCAGTCATGCATTACAAGATAGCTTGCGATGCAAGCTACCGCAACAGTCGCCCCGCACCACTTTGTGGACAGAGTGTTCTAGGGTTGTGGTGCCGCACTGAGCGGTGAGTCGTCGCGTGTGGATTGGGGTTCCCGCGACGGATTCGGGTAAAGGGTCCCGGCCGAATTTTGGGTAATCCGCGCCGGGGCCCGTCCCGGCGACCTTGGATCATAACCGTCGAGGTCGACTCCCGACCAGGCGACGTGGTCGGAACGGAATTGCGGGTTCTCGTCAGTACAGGTCCGCATGCGGGCACCCCCTTGGCGGCTGACTTCCACCACGACAGGGAGACGACCACGACTGTCCCACCGATCCGTCACGACATTCTCACGCCAGTCGGCGCTCGGCGGGATGGACGTTTTCACCAGAGGCAAGCCTCGGGTGATCGATCGGACGATCAGACCCTGTCGGTTCTCACCTGTAGACCGCGGCGCTTTGGATGGTGCCGGAGAATTGCCATCGGGTTCCGACGGCGGCGACGTTCGCACCGAGGGTGAGGTTCGTCAGTTCGGGTACCGCGGAGAAGAATGCCCCTGATGTCGCAGTACCGATGATGGTGCCGTCCAGCCCGATCGTGGTGCTGCTCGCGCTGCTGGTGACTGTCAGCGTGTGGAGTCGACCATCGTTGACGGGCGTTGTGGTGGAGATCCGCACCGGGTAGGTGCTTGTTGCCGTCCGCACCTCGACGTAGGGGGCACCGCTGTTGAGGGACACGACGAGATCCTGGTCGTTACTGGTCGTGTTCGCCGCCGAGAGCAGGGTCGCGGCCGCCGCACTCTGCGTCGTGCTGAACGTGATTGCAATGGTGCCGCCGCTCAACCCGCTGACGGAGGCGAGGCCCGAAGATTCATCCGACGCGTGCACGCCGTCAGCCGTGAGGGGTCCTGTCGTCGACCACACCGGAGATGCGACGAGTGCGGTGACCGGCACCACACCTTGCGATTGGCCGGAGCGCGATCTGTATGTGACGGGGAGCGCCAGGATCCCGGTGCTCGCGCTACTGCTCAGCGTGACCGGCACCGGGATGGTGAGGCTCCAGCCGGGCTGAAGAGCTGGGACGGAGACGGGCCGGGTGGTCCAGCCGGTCGGGGGCGTGATGGCCACTGTGCCGGCCGCGAGCGCTGCCGCTCCGGTGTCGGTCAGCGTGACCGGGACACTTGTGCTCGACTGGGAGACCGTCGCCGCGGCCGCGCCTCCGGAGAGCTCTCCGCACGCGCCATTCACCCACGTGGCGCTGAAGGACGCGTAAGTCATCTCCGTGTAGTTGTTGCGTTCGTAGAGCAGGCCGAACCGGCCGTCTGGCAGATTCGTGAGTGTGGAGTACCCGGCGGATCCTGGTTCGACCACCCGTGTCACGGGCCAGGTCTTGCCGTTGTCGCAGGAGAGCTTGACGACGAGGTTGCTTCGGGTCGAGGTGCTGTCGTTGTTACTCTCGAGCAGCCACTGCGACTGGGGGTTCTGAGCCGAGGCCGTGGGCGCGTAGCGGATGATGGAGCCGTTGTCGCTCGGATCCGGCAGGTCGGAGTTCGCGACCGGGGTGCTGTATGTTTCACCACCGTCGGTCGACGTTGCCAGGAGGCGGTTCGGTGCGTCCCTGACGTCGAGCAGTACGTTGCCGTTCGCGAGCTGCACCGTCTTGTTCTCGTTCATCCCGGGGCCGACCAGTGCGCCCATCTTCCAGGACGCACCGTTGTCGTCGCTGTACGCGCTGGCCGCGTATTCGCCTCCGTCGTATCCGACGACGTACTGCTGCACGAGCCGGCCGGCGTGCTCACCGGTGGTCAGCTGGATGCCCTCACCGGACGCGGCGAAGATGCCGTTCCAGGCGGGATCCTTGATCTGGCTGGTGATGACTTCGTTCTTCCAGGTGGCGCCGTTGTCATCGGAGTAGCTGACGTCGGCCTGCAGGATGTTCGGATCGGTATCGCTGTTTCCCGTGGCCGAGCCGCTGTAACCCTCGTTCACGCTGGCCGCGTAGAAGAGGAAGATCCGTCCGGTCGTGTGATCGACGAGCAGGCTGGGGTCGCTGAAGCCGTCCGGCGCCGGGCTGCTGCGCACCACCTGGGTCGGACCCCAGGTCTTACCGTCGTCGTGGCTGCGGCGGACGACGAGCGACATGTTGCTCGGAAGGTCGTCTCCGGTCGGGCGGGGGTCGTAGGCGGCAATGGTGGTGCCGCGGTTTGTGACGGCGAGCGCGGGGGTGCGCACGTAGGGATCCTGCGTCGTCCCTGCGGCGAGGTCCTGCTTCTTCACTGCAGTGCTCGAGACGCTCTGCGGAGCCTTCTGCGAAGTCGCCTGCGATGTGGTCGCCGCGTTAGCCGTTGTCGGCAGGGCGAGAGCCAGCGTTGCCGCCAGCCCGAGGCCCAGCCATCCGATCCTGCGCATGAATTCTCCTTCGAAAGACGTGCTTGTAGGGATGTGTGGTCAGTTGACGGACGGGACCCGTTGGGTCTCGACCGGGTGGAAGCATCGGAAGACGTGGTCGGGGTGGGCGCTGTCGTGCGTCGGCTCCGGCATGGTCTCGGCGCACTCGGCGGTCGCTTTCCAGCACCGCGTCCGGAATGGACAGCCGCTGGGCGGGTTCACGGCCGAGGGGACCGGCCCCTCGAGTGAGATCGGTGTCTTCGCGTGCAGCAGGCTCGGCGTGGCCGAGAGCAGCGCGCGTGTATAGGGGTGCCGCGTGTTGTCGTCGACATCGAGGGCCGGGGTGTCCTCGACGAGACGGCCGAGGTACATCGTGGCGATCCGGTCGGAGATTCGCCGGACGGTTTGGATGTCGTGCGAGATGTAGACCATCGAGAGGTTGAGTTCGGTTTTGAGGTCCATCAGAAGATTGAGGATCTGCGCTCGCACGGACACGTCGAGTGCCGACGTGGGTTCGTCCGCGATGATGATCCTGGGGTTCAGGGCGAGTGCGCGGCCGATCGAGATTCTCTGGCGCTGGCCGCCGGAGAGCTGGCTCGGTAGGGCGTCGGCGACGGATTTGGGGAGGCCGACGAGGTCGAGGAGCTCGTCGACGCGCCTGTCGCGGCTGGCCCGGGTTCCGAGCCGGTGCACATCCAGGGGGTCACGCAGGATCTGAGCAACCGGCATCCGTCTGTTCAGCGAGGTCGAAGGATCCTGAAAGATCATGCCCACGTGGCGTCCGATGAACTTGCGTCGTTGCGAGGCGCTCAGGCGCCACGCCTCCTGTCCGTCGTACGAGACGTGGCCCGAGGTGGGAGCCTGGAGCCCGACGAGTACCTTCGCCAGGGTCGACTTGCCGCAGCCGGACTCGCCGACGATGCCGACCGTCTCGCCGGCTCGAAGACTGAGGCTGACGCCGGTCAGGGCGTGGACCGTTCCCCGGGGAACTGAGAAGTCGACGTTGACGTCGGAGACGGTGAGGATGTCGCTGTCGGTCGTCATGAGCGCACCAGGTTTCGAGCGGTCGAGGAAGCGGGGTGGTGGCAGGCGGTCGCGTGCTGGTCGGCGTCCTGGGCGAGAACGGGCTGCTCGACGTGGCAGATCTGTGTGGCCATCGGGCAGCGATCGGCGAAGCGGCAACCAGCGGGGAAGTCTGCGGGTGACGGGACGACGCCGCGGATCTGGCTGAGCCGTGCGTCGTTCGTCTCCAGGGACAGCACGGATGCCAGCAGCCCTCGCGTGTAGTGGTGTTCAGGGCTTGCCAGGAGGCTCGTGACCGTTCCGGTCTCGGCGACCTGCCCGCCGTACATGACGACGATCCGGTCGCAGAGATCTGCCACGAGGGCGAGGTCGTGCGAGACGAAGATGAGGGCGAAATCGAGCTCCTCGCGGAGCTTCAGCAGCAGGTTGATGACCTGCGCCTGGACGGTGACGTCGAGGGCGGTGGTGGGCTCGTCGGCAATGATGAGCTTCGGGTCACGGGAGAGAGCCATGGCGATCACGACGCGCTGACGCTGTCCGCCCGAGAGCTCGTGCGGGTAAGCCCGCAGAGTGCGCTGGGCGTCGAGCCCGACGAGCGTGAGCAGCTCGGTGGCGGAGCGCTTGCCTCCGCGCTTCAGGAGCTGTTTGAGCTGCGCCTCAACTGTCATGGCCGGGTTCAGCGCTGACAGGGAGTCTTGGTAGATCATGGCGATCTCTCGCCCCATCAGAGCACGCCGCCGCTGTGCACTGAGCGTCGTGAGGTCGACACCTTCGAACCGGATCGAGCCGCCGACCCGTGCGTTCTTCGGCTGCAGCCCCATGAGAGTGACAGCCGTGAGCGACTTGCCGCATCCGGATTCGCCGACCAGACCGAGCACCTCGCCCGCCTTCAAGTCGAAGCTGACCTTGTCGACGATATCGACACCACGATGCCGGCCCGGGAACCCGATGCGGAGGTCTGTGACCTGCAGAATCGGCGGCCCGGCCGGAATGGTTCGTGCGCCGGTGGCGAAGCGCGCTGCAGCCTCCGCAAGCCCAGGAAGAGCGGTGAGGGTCCCGGCACCCTCGGGCATTCCGTCGGCCTCATCGATCGCCGCTGCCGTGGACTGCGCCAACCCGCGACGGGCAGCCGGGGCTGCGAAGACGTCCGAGATTCCCTCCGCAAGCAGGTTCAGAGAAAGCACGGTCACGAGAATGAGCAGGCCAGGGAAGAACGTCGCCCACCAGCCGTGCACGCTCAGCAGTTGCTGCCCATAGGAGATGACGCTTCCCCAGGATGACGGGCCATCCTGCCCTTGAAGCCCCGCCCCGATGAACGACAGCGACGCCTCGAACACGATGGCGTTCGCCACCATGATCGTCACGAACACGAGGATGGGGGCGGCACAGTTGCGGGCAACGTGGCGAATCAGGATGTGACCTCGACGCGCGCCGATGACCTTCTCTGCGGCGACGTAGTCCTCTCCGTACTGACTGATCACATTCGCTCGCACGATACGAGCCATCTGCGGCATGAAGACGAACGCGATCGCCATCACCAGGACGACCAGATTGCCAGTGCCGAATGCGACCACGAGGAGGGCAGCGAGGACGATCGTCGGGAATGCCATGACGACGTCGAGGAGGCGCATGATGATCTCGTCGACGACGCGGCCACTCGTGCCCGCGACGGCACCGAGGGCAGCACCGACCACCAGCGCGAGTCCGGCCGAGCCGAAGCCGACGATGAGCGATCGGGGTGTGCCAGCGACCAGTCGCGAGAAGACGTCGCGGCCGAGCCGGTCGATGCCGAACGGGTAGGTGCCGCTCGGCCCCTGCGTCGGGGCTGCCAGGCCCACGGCCGTCGGGTTGTGAATCAGCAGGAGCGGAGACAGGATGCCGGCGAGCACGATCAGGGCCACGACGGTGAGACCGATCTTGGCGGCCAGCGGGAGCCGTGAGATCCCGCTGACGATCGATCGTCCGACGCCGGATGCGATGGTGGACATCAGTGGGCTCCTCGCAGCCGTGGGTTGAGAATGACGTAGATGATGTCGACGATCAGGTTCACGATGATGAACCCGAGCGCGACGACGATGACGAGCCCCCGAATGAGGCCGATGTCGTTCTGCCCGACGGCTGACATGATCTGCGTCCCCATGCCGGGCAGGGTGAAGATCGCCTCGATGATGATCGCGCCACCGATCAGGTAGCCGATCTGCAGGCCGAGCGCAGTGAGTGGAGTGACGAGGGCGTTTCGCATGACGTTCCGTCCGATCACGACGGCTGGGTGGATACCTCCGCCGATGGCCGTCCGGACGTAGTCGCGGTCCAGCTCTTCGACGAGCGATGTCCGCACCACGCGGGCCAGAGAACACCCCACCGGGACAGCAAGCGCGATAGACGGCAGCACCATCGACATGGCCCACTGGGAGACGGACACGGAGGGACTCACATAGTGACCGCTCGGAAGAGCCCCTCCCCGATGACAGAGAACCGCTGGATCAGCAGGATCGCCAGCCAGAAGGACGGCATCGCGATGCCGGTGATGGACACGACGCGGGCAACCTGATCGGGCCACCGATCCCGGAACAGGGCGCCCACGATCCCGAGGGCGAGGGCGACGATGACGGCCCCGACGACTCCGAACGCCGTGAGCTGCAGCGTCACCGGGAGCGCCTGCGCGATGATCGTGCCGATCGGCTGATTCAGCGTGTAGGTCGTGCCGAGGTTCCCGCGCACGAGCTCCCCGAGGAACACGACATAGCGCACCAGGAGCGGCTGGTCGAGACCGTGTGCGTGGTTGAACGCCGCTATCTGACTCGCCGTGGCCGAGTCCCCGAGCGATGCGACGGCTGCACTGCTGGGAGAGAGGGCCAGGACGACGAAGATGAAGAGGATGACGCCGAGCATCAGCGGGATGAGCGTGATGACGCGCCTGATGACCAGCCGACCTATGGTGTGCATTCCGCTACGCGCTTCTACCGACGCCGAGGAAGTACATGCCGGTGGTGGCGGCACCCTTGAAGTCGGTCAGCTTCGTGGGGTCGTCCCCGGTGATCATCTTCGTGTGGAAGAGCGGGTAGAGGGGCACCTCCTCGGCGATGAGGTCGAGGGCCTTCTTCCATGTCGCCTTCTGCGCGGAGCCTGTCTGGGTCGACGCCTGGTCGATGAGGTTGCCGAGCGTGGTGCGCTCGGGGTCGGTCCATCGGCAGCGTGAGGTCATCCACGTGTCACCGGAGTAGAACCAGCGCAGGAGGAGATCCGTGTCGGTTCCGAACACTGTCGGGTCACCCGATGCGGCCAGGACCCGGAACTTGCTCGAGGGGGCCAGCTGCGTGTAAACAGTCGCGCTGGGTTGCGTGTTCAGCGTCGCGGTGACCCCGATGGCCTTCCACGCATCGATGATGACCGGAGCGCTGTCGGAGATGAAAGCGGTGTTAGTCGTCACGAGTTCGAAGGACAGGTCACTGACGCCGGCCTCCTTGAGGAGCGCTTTCGCCTTTTTGGGGTTGTACGCGTAGACCGTGTCGGCGCGCTGGTACTGCGCGTTAGCGGAGTCCAAGTAGCTGGTGGCTGCGGTTCCGTACCCGCTGAGGGCGGTGGTGATGATCTTCTTGGGGTCGATCGCGTAGAAGAGGGCCTGGCGCACGCGTTTGTCGTTGAAGGGAGCGGCGGAGCAGTTGAACAGCAGGAACATCAAGTTGAACGCCTGCTTGACGTCGGTCGTGTCGGGCGACGTGAGCGACGTGGCGTTGAGATAGGGCACCGCCTCGATCGCCTGCGATGTGCCGCCCTGCAGGTCGTTGAGCCGGGCCGCGTTGTCGGTGTTCGTGCGCAGAACGATCTTGGTGACGAGTGCGGAGCGCGTGCCGTTGTAATTCGAGTTGTTCGCCATGACGGCGCCGCTCGTCGCGCTGGCACTCGTCAGTGAGAACGGGCCGGAGCCGACGGGATTGCTGTCGAAGGCCGTGCTCGCCGCAGCCGTGAGAGTCTTCGATTTGGGGACGATCTTGACGACCGCGATTCGCTCGGCGAACTGGGCGAAGGCAGTCTTCAGGGTGAATTCGACGGTGTCGGCAGCGGTCGCCTTCACGCTCGTCAGGAACAACAGGAACGGCGCGAGGAGGGCGTTGTTGGCCGGATCCATGACGCGGGTGAACGACCAGGCCACATCGTCGGCCGTGACGGGCGTCCCATCGGAGAACTTGGCGCCGCTGCGGATCGTGGCTGTCCAGGTCAGGCCGTTGTTGCTCGAGGCCGGCATGCCCTTCGCGAGTGCCGCGTACGGCTTACGGGTGATCGGATCGAGGTCGACGAGCGCCTCGAAGATGTGCTGGTTCACGCAGGTCGCAACAGCGCTGGATGCGTTCATCGGGTCGAAGCCGCTGCTGAGCAGGAAGGCCGACGTCGCAGTGATGACACCGGACGGCTTCGTCGCCGTGCCGATCGCCTTCGAAGTGGACGAGTTCGAGGCCTTGGTCGCGGGGCTCGAGCATGCGGCGAGAGCGGCAGTCAGGGCGGCAGCTCCGGCGAGGGCGCCAGTGTATTTCAGCAGGGTGCGTCGATCGATGCCGTTGGCGGCAACGTCTTTGAATGAGTCGGACACCGAAGTTCCTCCAGAAGATGAAAACAGCACGAGATGCTGCACGTTGCAGGATGTAGGACATCCAAGAGCGGATGATTTATTGACCCTAGGGGTCTCGATTTGGCTGGTCAAGGCTCCGGCCGGAAGTTCTTTTTATTTTTTGCCTGGAAGGATTCCGATTCGGTGACGACGGAAAAACGACTTGCCTCTGTCGGTGCAGGTGCGATCGCAGGCGCGAACTGGATCATCTGGACACGGGCTTGCATGGTGAAAGTCGCGCTGTAGGATATCCGACCAGCGCATGATTGCTGGCTGGCCGATGTTCCGACGACGTGAGGATGAACCCATCAAATCTCAATCTCTGGCACGGTCGAGCCTGGTTACTGAAGTCCAAGACGCCATCAAGGACCTGATCCTCCGAGAGGGCCTCCAGCCGGGCGATGCGCTGCCGACTGAGAACGAACTGACGTCGAGTCTCGGGATCAGCCGCGGTTCACTGCGGGAGGCCCTGAAAGTCCTCGAGGCGACCGGGATCGTTGTGATCCGACGCGGCTATGGAATGTATGTAGGCGAGATGAGCCTCAAGGCGCTGGTCGCCGAGCTGACGTTCCATGCACAGTTGTCCGCAGCCAATGGCACGAAACAGCTGCAGAACCTCGTCGAGTTACGCGAGACGCTCGAGAATCTCCTCGTCCGTCGTGTCGCGAGACAACGCGAGACAAAGCATCTGGAAGCGATCGACTTGGCGCTTCAGGAAATGATCCGGGCGGCCGAGCGCGGCGAATTCTCTCCTGACGCCGATCGGCTGTTCCACGAGAGCCTCTACCTCGCCCTCGACAATCCCTTCGTTTCCCAGTTGCTGTCTGCCTTCTGGGCAGTCCTGGCCCTCCTCGAGGACTATCTGCCGTCCTCCGCATCGACCCCGATGGAGGTAGCGACCGACCATCAGAACATTTACAACGCCATCGCCGATCGAGACGCAGGCCGAGCCGAAGCGGCCATGGCCGATCACTTCAGGGGAATCTCCGACCGGCTGCAGCACGTCGACGCCGCGAAGATCGCCTCGGCATCCATCCGACGCCCCGACGCCTCTCAGGCCGAGAACGAGCCCGCTTAGCGGAGCCGGTTGTCGCGCGACGGGTCAGAGACTCCGGATGACCCGGACCCTGTCTTCGAGGGCGCGTCTGGCCAGCGCCGACTCGGGGGCGATGACTTCGAAGGCATGGGGCGCTCCCCGATGCACGTGCAACTCCACGTTGACGCCGGCCCGGCCGAGGCGGGCTGCGTAGTCGATGTCTTCGTCGCGGAAAATGTCCAACTCCCCCACGTCGACATATGCATCGCAGAGACCTTGGAACTCGGTGAGGCGCGCCGGGGCGGTTATCCAGTCGATGTCGTCCGCGCCGAACAGTTCTCCGAGAACGGCACGCCAGGCCGTGGCATTGTCGTGCCAATTCCACGTCGTGAATGGCTCCGTGTCCTGGTCCGTGATCGTGGTGCGGTCATCGAGCATCGGATAGATCAAGATCTGCCGCGCCAACGTCATGCCTGCGTCGCGCGCGAGGATTGCGACGCCCGCGGCGATCCCGCCACCGGCGCTCTCGCCCATGATTGCGATTCGATCCGGGTCTACGCCCTTGCGGTCGGAGTTCGTCAGCAGCCACTTCACCGCTGCGAAGGCGTCGCGCCAGGCGGTGTCCCCGGCCACTCGGGCGCCAGTCGGTAGTCGACCGACAGGAACGGCACCCCCGAGCGTGCCACGTAGCCGACGACGGTGGTGTGGCACTGGTCGATCGAGCCCATGACGCGACCGCCGCCGTGGAGAAAGACGACGGCCGCGCCGGTCGCGACGCCCGCGGGGACGTACCACCGGGCTCGGACCATCACCCCCTCATACCGGATCTCCTGCTCGGTCCACTGGACACCACGACCGGGCTCCGCGGGGCGTTGCTCGGCCCGCTGGGCTTCGAACGCCCTGAGCAGATGGACGTCGCCTCGGGACGCCGCCGAGAGGATGCCGCCGCCGGCATCCCGGAGGATCGCGGCGATTTCCGTGTCGAGGCGGGGTCGCATCGGCGGTGCGTCGTCAGTTGGTGCGCTCGACCGTGGCGACGGGCACGCCTGAGTCCCGCACGATCTGGTCGATGCGGTCGACCGTCTCACCTGAGAGATTCGGTACCGGAGCAGACATCACGTTCGAGTCGATGAGCCCTAGCGACACCATTGCCGTCTTGAACGCTCCGAGGCCGGCGGCTTCACCTCCCACGCCCTGGGCTTGGAAGACGATCTCGAAGAGATCGTTGAGCTCCTCCTGCAGCCGGTGAGCTGTGTTCCAGTCTCCCTCGCGAGCGGCGGCCACCAGTTGTACGTACCGACGAGGATCGACATTTCCGAGGCCGGGGACGACCCCGTCCGCCCCGGCGAGCAGAGCGCCGTCGACGACGACCTCGTGGCCCGTGAAGAGGACGAGGGGGCTTCCCGCCGCGCGGTTCTGGGCCACCAGCCGCCGGAAGGAGACGTCGTCGCCGCTGGAGTCCTTGACCCCTGTGATGACACCGTCGACACCGAGACGGACCAGCATTTCCGGCGACAGCTTCCTGTGCACGCGCACCGGCACGTCGTAGGCGTAGATCGGCAACGACGTCGACGCGGCGAGTAGCCGGAAGTGGCTCTCGATCTCGGCTTCGCTCGGTAGAACGTAGAACGGTGCCGTCGCGACGACGGCGTCGACGCCGGAGCGCTCCGCCAGTCGGATCTGATCGATTACCCTGGCCGTCGACATATCGTTGACCCCGGCGAGGACCGGTACCCGCCCGGCGGACACCCGAACCGTCTCGCGCAGGATGACCTCACGGTCCGCATCCGAGAGGAATGCGACTTCACCCGACGAACCGAGTACGAACAGACCCGACACGCCCCCGGCGACGAGGTACTCGACGACGTTCTCGAGCCCTGAGAGGTCGAGCTCTCCCTCGGGTGTGCGCGGCGTGACGACGGGCGGGATGACCCCACCAACGGGAAGTGCGACAGACATGATGCTCCTTGCATTGAGATGACGTGATGACACAGGTGGAGGCTCGACGGATGCCGAGCCGGGGTTCTCAGTCGACGACCTGCCAGACGGGGCGGTTGTCAGCGGTGTACCGGTAGTAGTCGGTGAGAGTCAGGAGCGACGCAGCGGCCTCGTCGACGATCACGGTCGCCCTGGCGTGCAACTGCAGCGCGGATCCCGGCACCATGCTCGTGAGCGGCCCCTCGACTGCGGCTGCGATCGCGGGCGCCTTGGACTGACCCGTCGCTACGAGGACCAGCTGCCGAGCCTCGAGGATCGTTCCGAGGCCCTGCGTCAGGCAATGCGTCGGTACGTCTTCCGGCCGGGCGAAGAAGCGGGCGTTGGCGGCCCGCGTCGAGGGCGCGAGGGTCTTCACCCGGGTGCGTGAGGCAAACGAGGAGGTCGGCTCGTTGAATCCGATGTGGCCGTTCTCGCCGATTCCGAGGATTTGCAGGTCGATTCCGCCCGCCGCTCGGATTTCGCGATCGTACGCGGCAGTGGCCGCTTCGAGGTCCGCGGTTCGGCCGTCGGGAACATGAACGCGCCGAGGGTCGAGGCCGAGAGGCCGCGTCACATCGCGATCGATGACCTGGGCGTAGGACTCGGGATGCTCCCGCGGGATTCCGACGTACTCGTCCAGGGCGAATCCGGCGACCTTCGAGAGGTCGAGGCCTGCGTCCACTCGATCGGCCAGGGCGGCGTAGAGGCCCTGCGGCGACGCTCCCGTTGCGAGCCCGAGGACGGCTTCGGGATTGCGCTCGACGAGTTTCGCGACGATTGCTGCCGCCTGACGGCCGACCGCTTGGGCGTCAGTGAGAATCAGGATCTCCATCAGCGCTCTTCCCCATTCTCGACAGCCGCGGCGAACCAACCGGTGATCGTCGTCGGGTGGGTGATGGCCGTACCGACGACCACGGCGAATGCGCCCGCTTCGCGGCAGGCATGAGCCTGCGCAGGTGTGTGCACTCGCCCCTCGGCGAAGACCGGGATCGACAGCCGCCCGACGACGTCGGCGAGCGCCTCGAGGTCTGGTCCGTCCGTCTTGGGTCTCTCGCCCGTGTAGCCACAGAGAGTAGTGCTGACACAATCGACTCCCGCGTCGACTGCAGCGAGCGCGTCGTCGAGGGATCCGATGTCTGCCATGATCAGCGTGCCGGTCGCCTCGCGGAGCCGCTGGACGGTCTCGGCGAGGGTCAGCCCGTCGGGGCGAGGGCGCCGCGTACCGTCGATTGCGACGATTTCCGCGCCGGCGCGGGCCACAGCGATAGCGTGCTCGAGGGTGGGTGTGATGAACACGTCGTCGTCGCCGTCCTTCCACAGGCCAATCTGTGGAAGGCGGACTCGGTCGTGGATCGAGCGGATGTCGGTAATGCCTTGGGCTCTGATCCCGGCGGCGCCTCCGATGGCCGCCGCCTCGGCGATCTGAGTGAGGGTCTCCGGGTTCCGCATGGGCTCCCCCGGGTAGGCCTGGCACGAGACTACGAGGCCCCCGCGCAGCGTCTCGAAGACGAAGTTCATAGTCGTGTCTCTCTTGTCAGGGGGTGTTCTTGTTCGAAGGCCACGGTCGCTCCGACGATGGCGGAGTCGAGAGCGAGGCGTGCGGGAACGATGGCGCACGATCGGAGAAATGGCAGCATTTCGCTTCGAGCAGCAGCATCGGCGGCGGACCACCATGTCTCGCCGCTGCCGGCGAGACCGCCACCGAGGACGACGAGGTCGGGATCGATCTCGTTGACGAGGCCGCCGATCATGCTGCCGAGGGCGGAGGCGGCACGGTCGACAGCGCTCACCGCGCGGGCGTCGCCGTCTGCCGCGAGGGCGAAGACCTCGAGGGCATCGGCGGCTGAGCCGCCGGACTCGGCGTAGAGCGCGTGCAGCGCGGGGCCGGAGGCCACAGCTTCGACGTGTCCGGTGCCTCCGCACGGGCAAGGGCGGCCGATCGCTGCCGGTGAAGCGATGTGACCGTAATGCCCGGCAGCACCGTGGCGTCCCGCGAGCAGCCGCCCGTCGACAACGAGGGCGCCGCCGATACCGGTGCCGGCTGCGATGGTGAGCACTGTGCCGTGCCCTGCACCGGCTCCGCGGACCGCCTCGCCGAGAGCGTGCGCCTGCACGTCGTTGATGGCGGTGACCGGGAGTCCGAGGCGACGTTCCAGTTCGCTGCGCAGCGGCGTGCCGCTCCAACCGGGCAGGGAGTCGGTGGCCGAGACCACTGAGCCGGTCTTCGGGTCGATGACGCCGGCTGCTCCGATGCCGCAGCCGGCCGGGGTTTCTGCGCCTTCGGTGTCGAGCACCTCGCGAGCCAGCCCGACGATCGCGTCGAGGACCGCACCTGCGCCCGAGTTCGCGGGTGTCGCCGCAGTGTGGCGGAGGTGGACTCGACCGTCGCCGTGGACGAAGGCGGCGGCGATCTTCGTGCCGCCGAGGTCGATGCCGAGGAGCGTCGTCATGCGACCGGGTTCTCGAGGGTTCCGATGCCCTCGACTGTGATGGACACCGTGTCGCCGGGTGCGATCTCTGCCGCTGTGTTCGGCGAGCCGGTGAGCACGACGTCTCCTGGCTTGAGGGTCATCCACTGGGTGATGTGCACGAGGGTCGAGACGATCGACGAGGGCAGCCCCGCCGTGCTCGACCTGCGCTGCTCTCGCCCGTTGACCGAGACGGTGATCGAGATGTCGGAGAGGTCGGCGAGGTCGGTCTCGATCCACGGGCCGAGCGGGGTGTGGTTGACGCCGGCCTTGCTCTGGAAGTTCTTGTCGTCGACGGCGGCCTGAGCCACGTTCGTCACGTCGTTGCCGATCGTGAAGCCGAGGACGTGCTCGAGCGCGTCTTCGGGCTTCAGCGCGGTGGCGGTGCGACCCATGACCACGGCCACCTCCCCCTCCGCGACCACGTTGCCGATTCCCGGAGCGATGAGGATCGAGTCGCCGGCTCCTGCGACGCCTCGCGACGATTTGAGCCACGCCTGGATGGGAAGGGCGTGGGATCCCGGGGCGTTGTGGGCAACGCCCACGACCTCGCCCGGCTCGACCGGCGCGAGAAGGGTTGTCCCGCCGACGGGGTGGCTCTCGCCGGTGGGTTCGAGGGAGTCGAACGGGTCGACGACCACGTGCCAGGCGCCGTCGCGCAGAATTGCGCTCTTCACGCCCTGTTCCGTCGAGATGCGGGCGATCCTCACAGGAGATCCGCCTTCTCGAGGTGTGCAGCGACGATCGCGGTCTCAGCGGCGTCGAGGGGAATGTACGGATCGGATACGCGAGGGCAGTCGATGACTCCCAGAAGGTGCAGAGCGGCTTTGAAGGCTCCGAGGGCCGACGACGCTGCCCCCATCCGCGATGTGTCTCCTGCTTTGGCGAGTCCGAACAGAGCGAACAGACGCTCCTGCTCGGCGCGCGCTCCATCCCAGTCGTCTGCGCGGGCGGCCTCGAACAGGCGCACGTAGCCGGCGGGGTCGACGTTGCCGAGACCGGGAACGGCGCCATCCGCACCGAAAGACAGGGCTGCGTCGACGGTGAGCTCTGAGCCCGTGAGGATCGCGAAGTCTTCCGTCTCGGCCTCGCTTGTGCTGAGGATCAGCTGGCGGAGTCCGGTGTCGTCGCCGCTGCTGTCTTTGACCGCGCGGATGACACGATCCTGAGCCAGGCGTGTCACGAGGCCGGCGTCGAGCTTCGTGCCGACTGAGACGGGGATGTCGTAGGCGACGATCGGCAGCTCGGTCGCGCTGGCGAGCAGGCGGAAGTGCTTCTCGATCTCTGCCGGATGTGTCCGCGTGTAGAAGGGCGCCGTCGCGACGGCCGCGGTGGCGCCGAGGGCGGCTGCCTGCTCCAGGTGGGGGATGACGCGAGGCGTCGTCGTGTCGATGACGCCTGCCACTACCGGCACGCGCCCTCGGACGGCGTGCACGACGGTCTCGATGACGATGCCGCGCTGCTCATCGGTCAGGAAGGCGACCTCGCCGGTCGAACCGAGCACGAAGAGCCCGTCGACGCCGCCGGTGAGAAGATGCTCGGCCAGGCGGACGAGCGACGTCGTGTCGATCTCGCCGCTTGGCGTCAGCGGCGTGCAGAGCGGCGGGACGATTCCGGAAAGTATCTGATCGTGGGAGCTGGTCATGATGCTGACATCTGCTTTCTTCTGGACGAGTGCGGATCAGGCGGCGGCGTCGACCGGGACCGGCCGCGTTGCGCTGTCGAAGTCGTGGCGGCGGAAGTCGCTCGGCCATGACGAGTCCCGGTGGATCAGACGCTGCACCCGTGCCGGAGCGTTGAACCCGATCAGCAGGATCACGACGAATGTCAGAATGAACGACAGAACAGCCAGCGCGGTTCCGAGCGGCATCGTGCCGGCGACGCTGGCGCCGAGCACCGGGGCGACGGCGCCGCCAAGGGCGCCGACGTTGTAGGTGAATCCCAGTCCGGCCGCGCGCTGCTCGGCGGGGAAGAATCCGCCGATCCATTTCGGCAGCAGCCCTGCGATCCCCTGCCCGAAGACCTGCTGCACGAAGAGAAGCACTCCGAGGAGAAGAAGGCTGCTGCCGCCGACCGCGAAGACGGGGAAGATGACGATCTGCGAAATCAGCAGGCTCGCCACGTACGCGCGCCTCGTTCCGAACCGATCGCCGGTGAACCCGGCGACGATGCAACCGACGGCCGCCCCCAGGCCGGCGAAGAAGAGAGTGTTGCTGACAGCGGCGGGGTCGTAGCCAAGATCCGTCTTGAGGTACGTCGGCAGGAGTGACTGGATGGGCCAGGAATAGAGGAAGGCGGCGAAGACCGTCACCGTCAGCGCGAGCCCTGCCGGCCACCGACGCCCGGAGAACTGGACGATGTACGACACGAAGATCCCTCCCACCACGACGGCCGCGACCACAACAGGGATACCCCCGGGCAGGACCTGCATGAAGATCAGGGCGAGCGCCACTATGGCCACAACGGCACTGAGGGCATTGAGCAGACGGCGGGAGCCCGTGAACAGCACCGCGAAAACATTGGGCGCCGCCGTGGCTCCGCCCTCGCGCGGCACCGAAACGGCCGGCGATTCGGGCAGGCTCTTGCGCAGCCAGATCGTGATCCCGATCGGGACGATCCCCAGCGCGAAAAGGGCTCGCCACCCGAACTCCGGCACGACGAACCGGTAGGCCTCCGCAGCGATGACCGTGCCGATCGAGTAGCCGGAGATAAGGAAGCCGCTGGCTCGGTTCTTGAGGCGGGGCGGCCAGGATTCGATGACATAGGTCGAACTCGCGCCGTACTCCCCCGCCATACCGAGCCCGACGACCAGGCGCGCAGCGAACAGCACCCAGTAGGCGGGCGCCAACGCGCACGCGATGGAGCCGACCGAAAAGAGCACGATGCTGACGATCATCGCGGTCTTACGGCCGAACCGGTCGCCCAGGGCGCCGATGCTCAGGCCGCCGAACCACCGGCTGATGAACGCGGCCGAGATCAGGCTCGCACCCTGAACCGTTGTGAGGTGGAACTCGGAAGACACCTCGGTGAGGACGAGGGTGATGATGACGAAGTCGAATCCGTCGAGGAGATAGCCCAGCCAGGAGGCCCAGAAGAGCTGCCACTGCTTTCGGTCGATCTGTGTGTACCAGGGCTGAGTCACGGCGCTGTGCGGCATCATCCCACTCCTTTCAGGACATCAGACATCCTATGTCGAGGAGTCACGGTACCAGTCGATCGAGCGACGGGCAAGGATCCGTGTCCAGAGGATCACAGTTATGACGTGAGACGGCGCAGGGGCTCCAGTCTTGCCTCCAGGGCTTCGCAGGGTAGGGCGGTAGGCTCCCCGGGCGGCTGGCACCTGGACCGAGCGCTCCGTGACTCTTCATGTCGAGAACGCGAGGACCACCATGCACACACCAGAATTTCCGTGCGTCGACCGCCAGAGTCCGGGCTGTGATGGCTGAGGGGTCAGGCTTCCCGGCCGCCGCCGCGGCGCTGACCCGTGCCACCACGGCGGGCGCGGACTGGTGCGGGCCGTTCGTCTCTTCGCTGCCGGTGTCCGCGGCCGCGGTGTCAACCCTGGGGAGCCCACTGGGCACCCAGACAGTGTGTGCCAGCGACGATGACGCAGCCCGGTGGGATGAAATCCAGATCGACCTCGGCGAGGGGCCCTGCTGGGAAGCGCTGCGCTCGGCACACCCGGTCCTCGAACCGGATGTGCAGCACTCCGGCGCATCCGTGTGGCCCGTCGCGTTGAGCGCACTCCAAAAGACAGGGCTCGGGGCGGTCTACGCGTTCCCGATGATCGTCGGGAGCATCAGGCTGGGCGCCGTCGGCCTGTACTCGATGACGCCCGGGCCTCTGTCCGAGCAGCAAATCGGTGACGCCCGAGCCCTCACCGACATCGTCGCCCGGCACGTCTTCCGGCAAGCCCTGTCGACACTGGAAAAACCCGAGGATAATGCGCCGTACGAAGGCTCCTATTCTCGCCGGGAGGTCCACCAGGCAACCGGCATGGTCATCGCACAGCTGCACGTCGCGGCGGACGACGCCCTCCTGGTATTGCGGGGTCACGCGTTTTCCACCGGCCGTTCCGTCAGGGACATCGCCGGCGATGTCGTTGCCCGCCGCCTCGACTTCACCACTGGCCCAGGTACCGAATGAAGGGATACCCCACATCATGACCGAGACTCGAGAAGCGGAACTCGTCCACACGTTCGTCACGCTGGCCGACTCCCTCGTGGCCGGATACGACACCATCGACCTCCTGCAAACCCTGGTCGACCGGTCCACGAACCTGTTCGACGCCGCCGCCGCCGGCATCGTCCTCGGCCCCGACATGACCCACTTGGAAGTACTCGTCTCCACCAGCGAAAACAGTCGCCTCGTCGGCCTCATGCAGCTGCGCGCCGGCGAAGGCCCCTGCGTCGAGGCGATCAGCTCTGGGAGGGTCGTGTCGGTGGAAAACCCCGACGAGATGATGGACCGGTGGCCGACATTCGCCGCCGCGGCCGATGGGTCCGGCTACGTGGCAGTGCACGCCATCCCGATGCGGCTCAGGGACGACACCATCGGGTCGCTCAACCTGTTCCGTCTGCACGAGGGCGCGCTCAATGAGGCCGACGCGATCGCCGCGCAAGCCCTCGCCGACGTCGCCACCATCAGCATCCTGCACGAACGGGTTCTGACCGACAGCGGCGTCATTCAGGAACAACTCCAACACGCCCTCGACAGCCGTGTCCTGATCGAACAAGCCAAGGGCGTCATCGCACACACCCACCAGCTCGACATGGATGCCGCCTACCGGATGATCAGACACCATGCCCGCTCCGCCCAGGCGTCATTGCCCGTCATCGCCCAGGGGATCATAGACGGATCCGTCACCCTCGATCGCACCGCCCCCTCCCGCTGAGAAAGCCTCCCGAGAATTGGCTCTAGAAGCGGACCCTGTAACGCGACTAAGTTGAGGGGTGGTCGCCCCAGCCCTAGGTCGCCAGCGTGGGATTCCGCCACGCGTGGACGACGAGGGGTTTCTTATGGCGATGTCCGTGTTCTCATTCGATGACACACCGGGTTCGGGCCAGCCGGCTCCTCTCGTGAGCGGCTATCTGCGTGAGCCGACAGTGCCACCGGCTCGAATCCAGCACCTTCCCCACCAGCGTCACGGAGGGGATCGGTATCGAGAGATCCCCGCCGCACCGGTGTCCCCGTGGCCGCTCGTCAGGTATGAGGACTTCCTCGGCCGAGACACGACAAGCCCAGTCGAGATCATCAGCGAGAGCGCCGCCGCCACGCGCGGCATTCACGGCGCCCGATGACGGCCGAGCGCATGCCACCGAAAACGTGCACAGCGATCCCAGAAGCGACCGCTACGCTCCCCCGGTGAAGAACACGCGCAGGAAATTGCCGCCCGGAGCCCTCGCAGCCATTCTGGTTGCGCATTCGCTCGCCGCTGCCCTGACCTGGCGTGATATTTCTGCGCGACCGGAACGCTTGATTCGCGGCAGCAAAGATATCTGGCGGTTCGCCAGTGTGATCAATAGGCTCGGCGTGATCGGCTACTGGACGCTGGGGCGCCGCCTCGACTAGAGGCGCGGATCACCTAGCGTCGCCTGGCACGGCCTCCACGGGATCGGGCCGGTCGGCCCGTCGCTGACCGGGTCGAGCAGCTGAGACAGGTCGAGGCCCTTTTCTTCATCGCCGGGGGCGACCCGCAGTCCCACGGCGTGGTCGGTGATCCACAGCAGCAGCATCGTCATGACGAAGGGATAGGCGAGGGCGACAACGGCGAGCACGCTCTGTCGGCCGAGCTGAGCCCAACCGCCGGCAGCGCCTGCCGCGTTGACTGCGAGGGAGGCGAAGACCCCGGTGAGCAGCACGCCGATGAAGCCCCCGACCATGTGCACACCCACGACGTCGAGCACGTCGTCGTAGCGGAGGCGCTTTTTGAGGCGAACCGCCAGGTGGCACACCAGCCCGGCCGAGGCACCGATCACGAGAGCCGCCCAGGGGGCGACGTAGCCGGCGGCCGGCGTGATGGCGGCGAGCCCCGCGATCGCTCCGGTGGCGATGCCGACCCCGGACGGCTTGCCACCTCGAGCCCAGTCGACGATCATCCAGACGATCAGCCCCGCGGAGGCACCGAGTTGGGTGTTGACGACGGCGCTGACCGCGACGTGCCCGGCACTGAGGGCGCTGCCGCCGTTGAAGCCGAACCAGCCGAACCAGAGGATCCCCGCTCCGAGGAGCACCATCGGCACGTTGTACGGTCGGGTGACGGGCTTCTTGCGGCGGCCGAAGTAGATGGCCGCGGCGAGGGCTGCGGCTCCGGCGGATTCGTGGATGACGGCCCCACCGGCGAAGTCGAGGGCGCCGAGGCCGTGCGATCCGAGGAACCCGCCGCCCCACTCCCAGTGCGCCAGCGGAACGTAGACGACGAGCGACCAGAGCCCGGTGAACATGACGTAGCCGCGGAAGGTCATCCGCTCGGCGAACGCACCCGCAATGAGAGCGGGAGTGATGACGGCGAACATCATCTGGAACGCCATGAAGGCCAGCGCCGGAACTGCAGGTGCAGCGGACGTGGGTGTCGCGCCCACGTCGGTCAGCATCGTGTGGGCGAGACTGCCGATGACGCCCCCGCGGTCGGCACCGAAGACGAGGGTATAGCCGATCACGACCCAGACGACACCGACGACCGCGACCGAGACGAAGCACTGCACCATGGTCGTGACGACGTTCTTCGAGCGGACGAGCCCTCCGTAGAAGAGGGCCAGACCGGGGACCATGAAGAAAATCAGGGCGGTGCAAAGCAGGATCCACGCCGTGTCGCCGGTGTCGATGTGCATCAGGCGTGCTCGAGTGCGTCGAGGCTCGGGAACACGTACCGTCCGTCGGTGGGCTTGGGGCGCGTGATCTCGCCATAGAGCTCGGGGCGGCGGTCGCCGAACGAGTCGCACAGCGGCGTCACGGTCTTGTCTCGAGCGAGTGTCAGATCGAGGTCAGCGGTCGTGACGCCGGCAGCGTCGACGGAGGCGACGACCCAGCCCATCTCGTCGACGATAGTGCCCATCTCGTTCCACTCCTGGCCGCGCTCCAGCCCGGCGCGATCGCAGAGCGCAAAGGCGACGTGGTTCGTGTTCGCGGCCGCCATCGCCTTGGTGATCTCCTCGACACGCTCTCCGGCCGGGACGACCTCGCGCGGCCAGTTCGTCGGCACGACGATCAGCTCGGCACCGCGGAGCGCAAGGCTGCGGGTCATCTCCGGGAACTCGAGGTCATAGCAGATCAGGATCCCGAGGCGGCCGACGGGCGTGTCGACAACCGGTGCGGTCACTGCACCGGGTGTGAAGATGAGCTTCTCCTTATCCCACAGGTGCGTCTTCCGGTAGACCGCGAGGACACCGGTGGAGTCGACGACCGCCGCGCTGTTGTAGACGAGGCCGTCGTCACCCTGCTCGGTGAAGCCGCCGACGACGACGCCGTCGACCGGGGCGACGAGGCGGCTCCACTCGGCGAAGACCGGGTGGTCTGCGGTGATGGCGACGGTGCGTGCTTCGGCGGTGTCGTTCAGCATGTAGCCCGAGAGCGCGAGCTCGGGCATCACGATGATGCGCGCACCGGCGGCGACGGAGTCGCGGACGGTGGCGATCGAGAGCGCGACGTTGCTGTCGAGGTCGGCGATCTTGGGGGCGAGCTGGTTGCAGGCGATGACGGTCATGAGTGGTCCTTCGGGTTCGAGATCGAGCTGGAGGTGCTGAGAGCAGGGGTCGTGGCGGGCGCCGGCGCCGGTGTGACCGGTTCGTCGTCAACGGCGAGCTCGGTGCGAACGCGGTCGGCGACGCCGGGGACGAAGGTCACGAGGGCGAACCCGATGGCGAGCCAGGCGAGGATGACGTACGGGAACCAGATGTAGGGGCCAGAGACGCCGACGACGTTGGTGTAGATCGTGTAGAGGATGAACGCCAGCCCGAGCACGGGGACGGCGACCTGCCAGCGGGGGGCCTTGATTCTGCCGCTGAAGAACAGGTATTTCAGGGCACCGGCCGTGGCGAGCGCATAGGCGACCAGTAAGGCGATGGTGCCGATCGTGAGCCAGTAGAACGTCGCATCCTTCTCGGCAGCCCCAGTGAGGCGCTGCCCGATCATGGCGACCAGCACCATTCCGACGACGATGGCCATCGTGACGATCGGGACGCCCTGCTTGTTGACCTTCGCGAGGCGGCTCGTCGGGCTCGCGTCACGGGCCAGGGCGTAGGCGACGCGAGCTGCCCCGGCGAGAGTCCCGACGGTGATCGCCAGGAGGCTGATGCTCGCCATCAGGTTCAACAGGGCGGCGTAGACGCTGCCGATGTACGCCGTGCCGAGGTCGCCGTACGGGGTCGAGGTGTTCTGGAACGCCTTCACTCCGCTGGCTGAGACTCCGTAGCCGAGCGACTGGGTGGCCACGACCAGGAGGAAGAACGCGCCGACGAGGACGACGGCGATGACGATCGCTCGGGGGATGTCCTTCTTCGGATTGACCGATTCGCCGCCGAGCGCGGCGGCGCCCTCGAATCCTGCGAAAGCCAGGAACCCGAAGACCGCCGCACCGGCGATACCGGCGATACCGGTGCCCGAGGGGAGGGAGAAGATCTGCAAAGACAGCGTCTGCCCGGCCGGAGCCGCACCGATGCCGAGCCTCACGATGATCACGACGCTGAGCGCTGCGACCAGGACGGCGCCGGCGATCTCGACGTAGAGCAGGATGCGGGTCACCATCTTGATCTGCCGGATCGACAAGGCGCCGATGATGGCGAGGGCGATGATCGCCTCCCAGATCCACTCGTGGAACGTCGCGATGTGCAAGAGCGACAGGAACGAGTTGAAGAAGAGCCCGATCTCGATCGTCGAGCCGACGGCGATGGTGACGTACGCGGCGACGAGCGCCCAACCGGCGACGAACCCGGCGTGCGGCCCGATCGTCTTGCCGACCAGCGCGTACACCGACCCCGTGTTCGAGATGTGAGCGGACAGTTTGACGAACCCGTAGGCGACGAAGGCGACGCCGACGATCGCGAAGACGAACGCCATCACGGCGCCCTTGCCGAGCAGGGCCGCTGCCCCGGCACCGAGGAGAGCCATGCCACCCACGGGGCCGATCAGGCCGATGGAGAACGCGGCGGCGTCGGTGACCTTCAATTCCTTGCGAAGAACTGGTGCGGCAGCGGGGCCCGATGGGACGGGGGCGTCCGTTGCCGGGGCGCATTGGTCGTCGTGGTCATGGGTGATGTCCTTCGTCGAAAGTGTGGGGAGGGCGGGCCGGTGCGGCCCCTCGTTCCGCTTCATCAGCATCCAGGCAGCAGGACAGCGGCAGTAGGGCCGAAGGTCCCGCCGACGCTCAAGGGACCTTCGGCCCTGTCCCGCACAGTGACCGCCTGCGACTCTTCACACATGACTTCCACCGCCCCCCTCTCCCCCACCACCCCTGTCACCCCGGCTGAGCGTCCGTTCCTCGTCGTCGGATTCGACGGGTCCGCGTCTTCTTTCGCTGCCTTGAGACGGGGCGCCCACTTGGCGCCCCTTCTCGGCGCGGACCTCCGGGTGGCGACGTCGTGGATGATCCCGGCCGGCTACCCGGGTGCGAACTACGGCAGTTGGTCTCCCCGCGACGACGCCGAGAACCTTGCGACGACCGCCAGAACATATTTGTTTCCTGGCCAGGTGCCGGGCTGGTTCTCCACGGTCACAGCCGAGGGCATGCCCGCGCGCGTCCTGCTCGAGCAAAGCACCGGAGCGGACATGCTGATCGTCGGGAGCCGCGGCCACGGCGGGTTCGCCGGCCTGCTCCTGGGATCCGTCAGTACGGCTGTTGCCGAGCACGCGTCCTGCCCGGTGCTCATCATGCGCACCGCGCCGACCTCGTCACCGAGCAACATCGACGCCGACTCTGGCGCTGTCGGTGCTCACTCATGACGAGCTGGGATCCGGTCGCCGCGGAAGGAATGTCACCCAGTGCCGATGAAGCCGCCGCCCGCTGTCGGTCCGTCACCCGATCCTCCAGCGCCCACCCGGCGGATTGGGGTCGCGCCATCGCGCTCGCCCTGGAATACCTCGCTGTATAGGTCGCCTTCACCGTCAGGAAGCCCGAACCGGGGATCCTCGTCGGTCGCGACGTTCGACTGAGTTTCGAACCCAACGGTGACGGCATGGTCATCGAGGCATCTCTTGATCGTCCTGCGGTTTCTCTCGCCGGAAGCACACCATCCGGCCGCGGAGCGAATCCGGTGGTCGATGCCGAGCTCGAGTCACGGATCGCTGCCGCACTTGAAGCCTGCGTGGGAATCGACACGTCGAAGATCATTGTCACCATCGTTCCCGGCGGCGTCATTCTCCGCGGCTCGTTAGTGTCGATGGACGACCGTAACAGTGTGGTGGACGCCGCGCTTCGGGTGACCGGCGTGACGAGCGTCGGCGACGAAATCGATGTGCCTCATCACCGATCCGCGCAGCGCTGACTCCTCATTCCGGGTGGCGGAGCGACGCCCCGTAGACGGCCGCCTGAGTCCGCCGCTCCATCCCGAGTGCCCGCAGAAGACCAGAAACGTAGTTCTTGACCGTCTTTTCGGCCAGATCGAGGATTTCACCGATCTGTCGATTCGTGAGCCCCTCGGCGATGAGTTCCAGGACTTCCTTCTCTCTCACGGTCAAGACGACGCTGGGCCAGAGCGTGCCACGGTGATCGTCTCCACCAGTTTTCGTGACGCCGCTGGGCTGACGAGCTGTCGACCGGAGGCGACCTGGCGGATCGATTCCAGAAGATTCTGCCCGCGGATGTCCTTGATCACGAAGCCGGCAGCGCCGGCGAGGACCGCGGCGAGGGTGGCGTCGTCGTCGTTGAAAGCCGTGAGCATCAGGCAGTTGATCGTGGGGTGCGCCGAACGGATGTCCCGGCAGAGGTCGATGCCGCTGCCATCGGGTAGGTGCACGTCGAGGACGGCGACATCGGGTTGGGTCGCGCCGATACGAGCAAGGCCCTGGGCGACGGTGCTCGCTTCGCCGACGACTTCGAGGTCGGTCTGCGAGTCGATCAGGTCGGCTACTCCGCGTCGGACGATCTCATGATCGTCGACCAGGAACACGCGGGTCATGCTGTCACCTCGGGTTGTTGCGATTCTGTCAGGTTCCCGGTCCAGCGGAGGAGGGTTCCGCCCTCGGGACGGACAGTGGCGTCCATGGTCCCTTGCCAGCGTTCGGCCCTTGCGGTCATGTTCGACAACCCGCTGGAGCGCCCGGTGGGGGTGATGCCCACCCCGTCGTCGCTTACTTCCACGTCGATTGCACCGTCGTGGACGGAGATGCTGACGGTGACGAGAGTCGCCGCAGCGTGGCGGGCCACATTGCTCAAGGCCTCGCGCACGACGGCCAGGACGTCGTCGGCCAGCTCGTCGACGACCAGGAGATCCACTGTCCCGAGGAATGTCAGGCGGGGTGTTCTGGTGAACATGCTCTGTGTCTCGGCCAGCAGGTCGATGACCCGGTGGCGGAGCGACGCACGCGCACCGTGGCGCGGCGGTGTCAGGGCGTAGATCGCCGTGCGGATTTCGGCGATCGCGGTATCGAGGGTGTCGATCTGATGCTCGATGAGGGCTTGTGCCGCGTCGTCGGTCGTCTCGCGGGCGGCAGCCTGGAGCTCCAACCCGGAAGCGAAGAGCCGTTGGATGACGTGATCGTGAAGGTCGCGGGCGATGCGGCTTCGGTCTTCCAGCCGTTCCAGGCGGTGCCTGTCAGCGCGAGCATGCGCGACGTCGATGGCGAGGGTGCCTTGCCGAGCGAAGTCGGTGGCCATGACGACATCCTCATTCGTCAGCCGTCGGCGTCCGACGTGACGAGCGACGACGAGGACACCGATGGCGCCCTCGTTGTTGAGCAGCGGGATGAGCATCGACGGGCCGAGGGAAGCCAGCTGATTGCTGAGCTCAGGGCAGGTGCGCATGGAGGAGACAAGCCGTGCTTCCTGACTCTCCAGGACGTGGCTGGAGAGGGTGCCGGACGCGGCGAGGACGAGCCCCTGCATGTCTCCGGCGAGGCTCCCGCGGGCGGTGTCGATGATCAGCGACCCCGATCCGAGAGGCAGCACCACACAGACGAGGTCTGCGTCGGCCAGCTCCGCCACACCATCGGCCAGGAGGCGCAGGGGCTCATCTGTATCGGTCGAAAGCAACGCTGTGGCGATGGCGGTCGACAGGGTCGACCAGCGCTGCCGGCGCTGCGTCTCTTCGTACAGACGTGCGTTCTCGATCGCGATCCCGGCGGTCGATGCGAGGGATGTGAGAAGTTCTTCGTCCTCGCGAGAAAATTCGCCTTCGATTTTCTCGGCGAAGTACAGGCTGCCGAACAGCTGATCACGGACCCGGATCGGGACGGCGAGGAATCCGTGCATGGCCGGGTGCGCCGCCGGGTATCCGCTGGACCGGGGGTCGTCTTGCAGGTTTTCGAGCCGAATCGGATGGGCTTGCTTCAGGACGGCTCCGAGGAGGCCGTGTCCTTCAGGGAGATGCCCGATCAGGGCCACGGTCTCGTCGTCGATGCCGACCTGGATGAACTCCTCCAGGCCGCCTTCGGGTGAGACGACCCCGAGGGCCCCGTATCGTGCCCCGACGAGGTCGATGGCTGCCTCGATGATGGCGCGGAGCATGGTGTGGAGATCCAGGTGCTCGACGATGGCCTTGTTCGCGCGGAGCAGGCTACGAAGGCGCCCTTGAGTGGCGGCCACCCTGGCCGCTGCCGGGATCAATGCCGCCAGGGCAAGGTCCAATTCGGATTTGGGTTCGTCCGGGAAATGCAGGCTGGTTGGTGCGTTCATCAGTACGCCCTCTCGGCTTCGTGGTCTCCCGAAGCCGTGGTGACCGAGTGTAGGGCCCCGACCTCTCGAAGCCCCGAGACCCGAAATCGGGTCTGGGTCGTCGCTCCAGGCCCCGGTCGATCGCAGTCGGGACAGCGCGTCACGAGAAGGAGAGAAGAGCTCCTGCACGCCCGGCCCTTCGGGCGAGTCATGCCGCAGATCCAGCGGTGTCGTTGCAAGGCATGTCACCGTTTACCCCGAGCCTGCATAACCCCATCCGTGGGTAGACAGACTCTTATGCTCGACTCGAAATCTGTGTATGGTCGAAGAGATTTAGTCCTGTCACTACGTCCATGAGCCCTTACCAAGCTCTCTCGGGGAGAAATATGCGCGCGCCGATCGCCCACTCTGGAATTCTTCGGGGAGGCATCGCAGCGACAGCAGTCTTCGCGCTCGGCCTCGGCCTCGGGCTGATGCCCGTGATGTCGGCCTCGGCCACACCGACCGACCAATCCGAAGGCCAGGCACGCGTCCTCGGTTCGACTCTGCTGGACACGCAGCTCGCCGAGGAAGGCGAAGCGGTGAGCGGCAACCCCAGCGCGCCCGGGCCGAGCAATGCGTCGATCGACGTGCAGGCGCTCGACGGCCTCGCGAACGTGAACCTCACTGGCACCTCGATCCCGCTGATCGACAACGGGACGAACGGGGGGCTCCTCGACCTGGGCACAGGAGCCGGTGCCGGGCTCCTCAAATCGTATTCGAGCAGCGACACGGCCACCCACGCCGTGTCGGCCAGCGGCGCCATCGACGGCAACGGCGGCCTCGACACGGGCGCGACCGGTGACCCGAGCAACATCGGCGCCACCAAAGCGAACCTGACCCCGCTGCTCGGGCAGCTCGGGCTCGGCAACATCACCAACGGCGTCGTCGACCAGGTCTCCCTCGAACTCGGTGCCATCGCATCCCGCGCAGAACAGACGGCCGCGGGAGCCGCAGTCCGCACGTACTCCGTGGGCGACGGCGACATCGTCATCCACAGCCCGGCCGTGGCCACACTCGGCGCACACCTGACATCCACGATCACCGGAGTGCAGACCTCGCTGAACGCGGCGGTCACACCCACCGGGTCGATCGGCAAGGTCGTCGCCGCGAGCAACATCTCCGCCAACGTGGGCGTCGGGCAGTTCACGGCCGGCCCCGGAACCGCGGCGCTGAACCTCGACCTCAGCGGTGTCGCCTCCAGCATCCTCGCTAAGCCTCTGACCAGCACGGACGGCATCGCGACCGTCGATCTGAGCACGGGAACGATCTCGATCGACATCGCCAAGTTGATGAAGGGCCCGGCGGGCGCCGACCTGAACGGCCTGGATCCGAACACGCAGGTCCTCACGGCCGCGACGATCAACAAGGTGGTCGCCGCAGTCGGCAACGCTCTCGGCGGTGTGAGCGCCAGCGCCACTACGGCTCTCTCCGCAGCCGTGAACGCGGCCACTCTGACGGTGACGCTGCCCGGCACTCTCACAGTGGGAGTCGCACCGGCCGTCACGACCTCGCACCCGATCGTGACGGTGACCGGCACGCTCGCCGGATTCGCAGGAGCCACGGGGAGCACAGCGCCCGCCGTCGCGGTGACCGGCAACGTCCAGGGCATCCCCCTCGCCACGTTCGCGACGGCCCTGGCCACGCCCATCCAGAACGCGGTGACCGCTCCGCTGAAGCCCGTCACCAGCGCGCTTCTGACCAGCACCGCAAGCGGTTTCTCCACCGCCATCACCAACCTCGTCACGCCCGTCGTGAACAGCCTCAACCCCGCTTTGACCGGCGTACTGGGCAATATCGTCCAGATCGTCATCAACGCGCAGAGCGAAGGCGATCTCGGCTCCACCTCGGCTACGGTGCGCGCCCTCGCCATCACCGTTCTGCCCAATGTTCCCGCCTCCGTCGCGACGGTCGACCTGGCGTCGTCCACCGTCCGGGTTGCGGCCGCGGTCACGCCGCCGCCGGTGTGCGGGACAAACGCCCCGATCGTCGTCAACGGCGCCGGGCAACAGCTTCAGCAGTACACGGCCTCGGGCACACTCGTCAGCTCGGGCACGACGACCGACGTCCTGGGTGACATCGGATACGCCGGCGGCAACCTCTATGGAGTCCCCTTCAACAGCGCAGGAACCCTGCAGGAGCTCAATGCGGCCACCGGCGCCACCGAAGCGACGATTCCGATCACCGGGCCCTTGGCCACGAAGGGCGGCCGGAACGCCCTGTCCGGGATGCCCAACGGCGACCTCCTCGTCGGCGTGGCCGGCAGCGCCGTCCTCTACGAACTGAACCCCACCACGGGTGTCAGCACCGTCTTCTCGCTGTCGCTGCCGAGCGGCACGACCTCGGGCGGCGACTTCTTCCAGCTCAGCGACGGCGACCTCCTCGCTGCCGTCTTGGCTCCGACCACCTACGAGCTGGTGCGGATTCACCCCGACAACAGCTCGACCGTCATCGGCACCACTCCGGCGGTCTACGGCGGCACGATCTCCGGCGGAAAGCTCTACCTCGCCGGCGGTGCAGGAGCGGGTCCGATCTACCAGCTCGACACCATCCCATCGGCGCCGTCGACCGACGCACTCCCGCTGACCACTCTGGCCTCGACTGGATACTCCATCTATGGCGCGGCCTCGACACAGGATGCGGCATCGTGCCCGACTCCGAGCGTGACCACAGGCCCGGATCCGGTGGCTCCTGGCGAAACCCTGACGACGAACAGCCAGGGCTGGCCAGCCGACACCGACGTGACCGTGGTCTACAAAGACGCCAACGGTAACCCGATCGGTGCCCCGAAGACGGTCCACACCGATGCCAACGGCACGTTCACCGACACGTTGGTCGTGCCGAAGGGAACCCCCGCCGGCGACCTCACCATCACCGGGACCGACGCAGCAGGCGACACCGCCTCGACGACGGGGACGGTTGCGGCGGTCACGGATCCGACTCTCACGACCGGACCTGCGAAGGTCAAGCCCGGAGCCACGGTCACGACGACGAGCGACGGGTGGCCGCCGAACTCCGACGTCACCCTCACCTACACCGACGCCAACGGCAAGGCGATCGGCGACCCCAAGACGGTTCACACCGACGCCGATGGATCGTTCACCGACACGCTGACCGTGCCGAACGGAACACCGTTGGGCACCCTGACGGCGACGGGCTCGAACGCGAACTCGACCGCCTCCGACTCGGTGACGGTCGTTCCGGATCCGGCGATCACGACGACCCCGACACCGGTGGCGCCCGGCGGCACGCTGACCTCGACGAGCACGGGCTGGCCACCGAACACCGACGTGACGATCGTCTACAAAGATGCAGACGGCAATCCGATCGGGGATCCGAAGACAGTCCACACGGACGCGAACGGTGGTTTCACCGACACGCTGGTGGTCCCCGCGGGGACACCCGCCGGGGATCTGACGATCACGGGCACCGATGCCGCGGGTGACACCGCGACCGCGACGGCCACCGTCGTGATTCCGGCTTCGCCGACGCTGACCGCAGGCCCGGCAGATGTGAAGCCGGGAGGCACCGTCACCATCGACAGTGCCGGGTGGCCGCCGAATTCGGATGTCACCGTGGTCTACAAAGACGCCAACGGTGCGCCGATCGGGGATCCGAAGACGGTCCACACAGACGCCGACGGAAAGTTCACCGACACACTGACGGTTCCGGCCGGGACGGTGCCAGGTGCGTTGTCGGCCACCGGCACGAACTCGGCCGGTGCGACGGCGACCGACTCGGTGACCGTTGTTCCGGATCCCGCGATCACGGCGACACCGACCCCGGTGAAGCCGGGTGGCACTCTGACAGCCACCAGCACGGGTTGGCCTGCAGACACCGACGTGACCGTCGTCTACAAAGACGCCGCCGGCAACCCTGTCGGTGACCCGCACACGGTGCACACGGACGCCGACGGCGCTTTCACCGATACGCTCGCTGTGCCACAGGGCACACCAGCGGGTGACCTGACGATCACGGGAATGGACGCTGCGGGTGATACTGCGACGACCACCGCCACCGTTGCCGCACCGGACGTTCCGACGCTCGCCGCCGGACCCGCCTCGGTGAAGCCAGGTGACACGGTCACGGTGAACAGTGGCGGCTGGCCGCCGAACTCGGACGTCACCGTCGTCTACAAAGACGCCAACGGTGCGCCGATCGGGGATCCGAAGACCGTCCGCACGGACGGCGACGGGAAGTTCACCGACACGCTCACGGTGCCCGACGGCACGGTGCCAGGTGCGCTGACCGCGACCGGCACCGACGACGCCGGCGCAACCGCATCGGATTCGGTGACGGTGTCGCCGACGCCGGCGATCACGTCGGGGCCGACTCCGGTCGCCCCGGGCGGGACGCTGACGACGGACGGCACGGGGTTCCCCCCGGACACCGACATCACGGTCATCTACAAAGATGTCAATGGTGACCCGATCGGAGACCCGCACGTGATCCACACCGACAGCAACGGTGACTTCACCGACACGCTGGTCGTGCCGAAGGGAACCCCCGCCGGTGATGCGGGGATCACCGCCACAGATCCGGCCGGCGACTCCGCCACCGGGACGGCGCCCGTCGCAGCCCCCGATGCCCCGACCCTGACCATCGGGCCGGACAGCGTCAAACCCGGCGGAACCGCGACGGTCGACAGCGCCGGGTGGCCGCCGAACACGGACGTCACCGTGGTCTACAAAGACGCAGCCGGCAAGCCGATCGGCACGTCACACGTCGTCCATACGGATGCTGACGGAAAATTCACCGACACCCTGAAGGTGCCCGCCGGCACCGTGCCCGGTGCCCTGACCGCGACCGGAACGGACACTGCTGGTGCGACCGCGTCGGACGCCACGACGGTCACGCCGACCCCGTCGATCACGCCGGCCTCGAAGGATGTGCCGCCGGGCGGGAAACTTCCGATCAGTAGTGACGGGTGGCCGCCGAATACGGACATCACGGTGGTCTACCGGGATGCGGACGGCAAGGCGATCGGCGACCCGCACGTGATCCACACGGACGCCGACGGCAAGTTCACCGATACCCTCGACGTGCCCAAAGGCACTCCTGCCGGGGATCTGACGATCACCGGCACGGACCCCGCCGGCGACACGACGTCCGCAGTGGCTGCTGTCGAAAAGCCGACCATCACGGTTGACCCTGACCCGATCGCCCCCGGAGGCACGGGCACCATCCATGGTGACGGGTTCCCGCCGGACACCGATATCACGATCGTCGTGATCGACGACTCGGGAGATCCGATCGGCAAGCCCACCATCATCAAGACCGACGGGGATGGAAGCT
The DNA here is from genome assembly GCF_001577365.1 of Frondihabitans sp. PAMC 28766. Classification (NCBI taxonomy): domain Bacteria; kingdom Bacillati; phylum Actinomycetota; class Actinomycetes; order Micrococcales; family Microbacteriaceae; genus Frondihabitans; species Frondihabitans sp. PAMC 28766. Next base: position 1,696,278 of record NZ_CP014513.1, on the reverse strand, counting down.
TCACCGAGACCATCACCATTCCCAAGGGCACCCCGGCCGGACCGATCACCATCACTGGTGACGACGGTGCCGGCGACTCGACGAGCACCCCCGCCGGGATCGCGATTCCGGTTGCCCCGGGCGGCGGGACGGGGACGGGTGGCACCGGTTCGACGAGCGCCAACGTCGCTGGAGGGGTTCTGGCATTCACGGGCAGCAACCCCGGTGCCGCCGGCGGCATCGCGGCCCTCCTGCTCGGCCTCGGAACGGCGCTCACGATGGTGGCACGCCGCCGCAAACGCCGCCACGAATAACCCCTCGAGGACGCCACCGAAAACGAGCAACCTGATCAGATCCGCCCTTGAAGACTGATCGCGGCCCCTGGCAACTCAGTCCCCCGACTGTTGCCAGGGGCCGCACTCTTGCCTCGAAGGCTCCACCGCAGCGCGCTGCACCGGGAGTGCGGAAAGAGCGGGGCGGTCATCCGCACAGGTAGGTGCGGAATCCGGACGCTCCGAGGATCACGGTCCCGTCTCCGATGACGACTTCGGTGCCGTTCGCGAGCACTTTGCGCACTTCGAGTGTCGCGGTTCCCGCAGGAAACTGTGACGCCGGCACGTTCAGGGCACTGAGTTGAACGGTGGAGTTGAACCCGTCGGCGCCGGTTGCCGGCACCTGTATCCCGTTGACGTAAAGCGTGTACTGCGTGGCGGTAAACGGTGTGGGCGTCCAGCTGAACGTCGCGACGAACACCGCGGACAGGCAGGTCAGGGGCGCGACGGCGGGCCCTCCGATGACGAAGCTGCTGCTGACTGCCGTTCCCAGGCCCGGGGATTTCACGGTGAGGGAGAAGGTACCCGGAATGTTGATGCGGCATCCGGCGAAACTCGCTTGCCCGGCTACCGCGTTTTGAGGGTTCGATGCGCAAATGAGAGTCGCACCCTGGACGGTTGTCAAGGTCAGGGTCACCGTCGACGTACTGGAGACGATGTTGCCTCCCGCATCCACGATGGCAACAGCCGGGGTACCCACGAAGGTGGTGCTGGCTCTCGTCGCCGTCGGCGATGTGACGAATTGAAGGTTCTTGGCTGTTCCTCTGGAGATGACGAACGAACTGCTCACCCCGTGGGTGAGGGCACCTGATGCCGCGGTGAGCGTGTACGTCCCGGCCTTGTCGACGGTGCAGCCGGAGAAAGAGTTCACCCCGGACGTGGACGTGACCGGGTTTGCTGCGCACGCGAGCGTCGCTCCGCCGGGGGCTGTCAGGCTGAGAGTGACAGCGCCGCCGTTGGTCGTGACATGCCCCGCGGCGTCTTCGAACGACACCACCGGTTGTGTGGCCAAAGCGATCCCGCCGGTCGAGCTGGACGGGTTCGTGGTGAAAGCGAGGCTGACGGCCGCGGTGGCGGCTTTGGCCGACCACGAACTCCCGATCGAGGACGTCTGCGCGGTGAAGCTGGCGTCGACCTGGCCAAACGATGCGGATGCCACGACACCGACGCTCACCAGCAGCGCGACGACGAGTCCCACCTTGTATCGGAGAAGCGAACGGCCGAGGAGGCCGACAGGAATTCTCCTTCGGGCCTCGTGAGACTGAGGCGCTGAGACTGCACGAGTCCCGCGACCGGAGCGCTTGTCGCGATGGTCGGAAGCGGATGATGCGATTTCGATGAGGACGGCGAGAATCGAGCCGGCGAGCCAGATCCCGAATTGCACGAACGCACCGGTGCTGAGCCAGAGGAACGGGAGGCCGACCCACGGAATGAGGATGCCGGCCTGTCCGATGATGCCGTCTCGAGCCAGCGGGGTGCTGTCTGGTGCGGCATTGGCGTCGCCTTTGGTGATCAGCGTCCCGTCGCGGTTGGCGCCGACGAGCCGGTGCAGGACGACCCCGTGAAGTGCGGAGCCGGGAGGGGCGTCGAACGTGATCACTCGACCGAGAGGCGGTGCCGCGGCGGCCGAGAAGGGCCGACTCAGCACAACGTCACCGACATGAATGTGCGGCATCATCGAGCCGCTGGACACGATTGATCCGGTCAGCCCCGTCGCCATGGGCGCCAGTGCGCACGCGGCTAGGGCAAGCACGAAAATGAGATAGCCGCGCGCAGCTGTGGCGACGACGAGCCACCGCCAGGTAGCTGTCCACGGTACGTGGCGTGGCAGCGTCTTCGACGGGTTCGTCATGATCGTGCTCCAGTCGGGCGGGGGTGGGCGCCGATCAGTTGCTCTGCAACTCCCAGACCACGTCAGCGCTCACCGATTTCCCCTGGAGGGCGTCGATGGCGGTCTGGGAGAGGCCGGTGGTGTCGAAGGTCCACGTGACTTCGTACGTCTTGGACTCACCCGACACCCCGGTCGTCGCCCACGGCAGGACCCCGGTGGAGTAGTTCGTGATCGTCGCCGCGGCCGTCGCCAACGGCATCGCGGGCAGGCTGCTGGTGGCGACGAAGCCGCTGCAGCTCGCGAACGAGCCACCGCTGCCTTCCTGGGTGGCGATCGTGATGTTGTTCTCCAGGCCCTGCGCGCCGAGGCGGGCGATGTAGGTCTTGACGATGCCGGGAACGGTGGAGGTGGAGGTCACTTTGATGCACCTCGACCCCGTCTGACCCGGGGTCACATTGAGCACTGTGAACGCGGCGGCGCCCGCGTCGTCATCAGAAAGGGTGACCGAGCCTGTGGACCAGTTGTTGCCCACGTTGGAGGTTTGGGCGCTGAACGCTTCGACGGATCCGTGCCAGACCAGCAGGCCGGCCACCAGGATGGCGGCCGGGCCGACGGTGAAGATGGCGAGCTTTCTCGTGCGAAGGCTTGGTGAGTGCATGATGATTACCCCTTGATTGGTGACCGGGAGCGGCGACGGTGACGCCGAGACGGGTGAGGAATCGACGCTCACGGTCTACCGAGAACGCGCGGAGTGGATCGGTTCCGCAGTGATACCGAGTCTCCGATGGCAGGCGCGAGACCAGTAGAGGCGAAGGTCCCTGAACCGGCGACTCCGGCCTTGTCACGCACCGCTGGCGTGGGCAGAAAATATCGCCGAGGAATGTGACGAAACGGTAGGACGTCTCGTCCTAGGTGTGAAGGGTGAACACAGCGTTCGGCCTCTTACACGAAAGAGCACACCATGGCAGACATCACGCCCAACACCGTCCCTCACACCGAGCACCGGGGCGCCGCCGCCACACCAGTCGTGGCGGTCTCGACTACGCCCGTCTCAGCCGCACCCGTGGACCTCGATGACGGCAAGACCGTCATCCAGGAGAACGTCGTCGCGAAGATCGCCGGCATCGCAGCTCGTGGCGTCCCCGGTGTCTACGCTCTCGGCGGCGGTGTCGCCCGCGCCTTCGGTGTCCTTCGTGACGCCACCAACAACACAGACCTCACCCAGGGCGTCAGCGTCCAGGTCGGCGAGAACGACGTCACCGCCGACCTGAGCCTCGTGGTCCTGTATCCGGCGAAGATCCACGAAGTCGCCGCCGAGGCCCGCAAGGCCGTCATCGAAGCGATCACCGACCTCGCTGGCATGGACGTGGTCGAGGTCAACGTCACGATCACCGACGTGCACATCCCCGACGACGATGACGAAGCGCCCACAGCGACCACTGCCGTCACCGACACGGTCGGCAGCGCCAAGGCCGCCGTGGCGTCCAGCGTCAACGACGTCATGGACACCGCCACCCAGAAGCTCGACGAGACCAAGGCCGTCGTCTCCGACAAGGTCGACGACGCCAAGGACAGCGTCGCCGACGCCACCGACCAGATCAAAGGAAACTGACCCATCATGACCGACACCACCGACAGGACCTCCGTCGACACCGGGCGCAGCATCTCTCCGCTGAGCACCGTCGCCATGGCGATCGGCACAGTCCTCGCGCTCACCTGGATCGTTCTCGGCTTCTGGGCTTTCGTCCTCGTCGCCGTCGCCATGATCGTCGGATCCCTCGTCGCCCGCGTCATCACGGGCCGTCTCGACCTGCGCGCCATCGTCGACGTCATCCAGGGGAAGCGCTCCTCCAAGTGACCTTGACGGCACCGGCCGCACCATCGATCAGCCCCGCCGCACCGGGTGCCGTGCACGGCCGCAACAGGATCACGAGCAAAGCGCTCCGCCGGGTCGTCTCCGCCGTCGCCGCCGAAGCGCTGGGCGTCAAAGCCCACCAGATCGGCGTCGACCTCGGCGACCACGACGGCGATCTCACCGTCACCGCAACAGCAGCGGTCGGCGTGCCTTCGCTCGTCCCCGGCCAGCACGGGCATCAGGATCCCCTCCCCACGATCCTCGCCCGTGCGGCTTCTGCACAGAAATCGATCCAGAATCGGGTGAAGACCATTACCGGGTCCAGCATCAGCGAAGTGAACCTTCGTCTGACCAGCGCCTACATCAAGGAAGAAGGAAGAGTTCGATGAGCACTTCCACCCCCAGCATCTACCGGCGGATCATCCGCCGCGAGACCCACTCGTCACGGTCGGGAATCGCAATCACCATCGCGGTCATCCTGATCCTCGTCGCCGCATGGATCGGCACGGAGAGCGTTCTCGCGCTCCTGACTCAGCCGGCCCTGCTCGTCACCCCGGCAGCGATGCTGAACAGCGCGCTGACCCTCGCGACAGCCGTTCCCGTGGTGCTGCTGATCATCGGCGGCATCGTCCTGGCGATCATCGGCATCATCATCATCGTGGTGTCTCTGAAGGCCGGCCGGAAGTCCCGCCACGCGGCCCCAACCGACCGCACCGCGGCCGTCGTCGAGGACCGGGCAATCGCCTCGTCCCTCGCACGAGCCGTCAGCTACGCGTCGGACCTCGACCCCGACCAGGTGGTCGTCACCATCGGCAAGCACACCGCCCAGGTGCGGGTCCGTCCCACCTCCGGCCGCCCCGTCGACAGGGCCGCCGTCCAGGATGCCGTCGATGACGAGCTGTCCGACTACCAACTGTCCCCGGGCCTTCGCACCCGGATCGACATCGACAAGAAAGGAGTGGTCGGCAAATGAACAGCACGAACCGCGGCCTGAACCGCGCCCTGCTCTGTGTTCTCGGCCTGATCCTTCTGGTCGTCGGCGCATCAGTCGCCGCGGCCGCAGCGATTCCGGGCTACTTCACGGGCTGGAAGACCGGCCAGAAGACCGTGCAGCAGAACGCTGCCGACGCCATCAAGAACACCGCCCTCGGCAGCACCGGGCACTCCTGGCTGCTGATCATCGCCGTGGCTCTGGCCGTCGTCGTGATCATTCTGCTTCTGATGTTCATCCTCCGACAGGGCCACGGGCACACGAACCGCCTAGTCCGTGTCGGTGGAGAAACCAAGCACCGCGACACCCCCACCGGTGGAGCTGTCTTCGTCGATGCTCAGGTGGCCGAGCAGGCCATCGGCGCCGCGCTGAAGGACTACGACAACCTTGCCTCCTCCAACGTCACCGCCTACCGCGTCAAGGGGACCCCGACACTCAAGATCACGGCGAACACCCGCCGAGGGGTGTCTCCCGCCGACGTCCGCCGTCACATCGACCAGATCGTGACCGCCTGGGACAGCATCCTCGGCCAGGACGTTCCGGTGATGATCCAGATCAACACCGGGCTCCTCGCCCGCACGACGAAGACGAGCCGAGTCGCCGGCGACGTCGCCTGAGGAGACGACCCCACCCGATGCGCTGTCGTTGGGTCAGGCCCGGGGTGTTCCGTCGAGAAAGTGCGTCTCGCGCGCCGGCGGTCAGCCGACTTCCGCGAGCGGGCCTTCGGGTTCACCTTCCGCTGGGGTGTCGTCCTCGCCACGGGGAGGGTCGTCGCCGAAGCGGACGACTTTCACCTCGATGAGCGGCTGAAGGCCCAGGTCGACCATGTGGGTGCGAATCGCGGACGTCAGGGTGCGCAGGGTGTCGGGCCCGGGAAGCGCCTCGTGAACGGCGACATGCACGGCGACGGTGGTGATGGGCCCGTCGTGGGCCACTTTGACCAGGGCGTCGTCCTTGTTCGTGAGGGCTGACACGACGCCGTGAACGGCTTTCTGGAGCAGCGGCACGGTCGAGTACACCTCCACGACACCGGGAGTGTTGCGGATCAGGGCGGTCAGTTGGCGCGAGAGATCGCGGTCGTCCGTCATGAGCGGTCCTTGCTGTTGCGTGTTCTTCGGGTGTGGATGTCTTGGATCGTGACGTTGACGGCCTTGACGTTCAGCTCAGTGTGACGAGCGAGCGCCGTCCTGATCAGGGACCGCAACTCGCGTGCAAGCTGGTGGAGGTTCTCACCCCATCCGACGCTGGCGGTGACGTCGACGTCGATCGGTTCGCCGGGAATGGTGACATCTCCTGTGAGGACGCAGCGGCCGATGAGGACACCATCGACCTGGTCGCACGCAGCACGGACGAGACCGCGGACACTGCCCTCGCTGAGCATCATTCGCACCGTCGGATCGGGGCTCGTCAACGGGATGTCGCGTCCGGAGCGGATCTCCTGGCGGATGTTGTCGAGGAGCCCGGCGATCCAGATGTTGTCTCGCTCGGGCGACTCCTTCGCTTCCGCCTCGAGCATGGACCAAGTGACGTGCTGGAGTCGGTCCAAGGCGCTCAGGGCCATCTGGCACCCTGGGGAGCTTTCGATTGCCGGGTTGACCGGGATCCGACCGGAGTCGAGGTAGTCGGCGAGATCGTCGAGGGTGAATCCGTCGAGGTCGTCCGGTTCTTCGATCTGTTCGACAAGCACCCCGTCGACGATCAGGTGGTCGCCGGGCCCCTGCGCCGCATCGGTTCCTTCGGCAGGGGTGGGGGTGGGGGTGGAGTCGTCGGAGCTGTGGTTGTCACTCATCGCCATTCCTCCATCTCATGCATCAATGTCTTTCTGGCCCTGACCAGAATTCCGCGGACCGTTGAGGCGGGCAGACCGAGCGTGTCGGCGATCTCGCCGTAGCTGCAACCCGCCAATTCTTTCAGAACCCAGGCCTGACGTTGATTCTCGGGGAGGTTCGTCAGCGCTCGAGACAGTGCTTGCATCTGCATCTTCGCCTCCACCAACCGCTCCGGGTCGTCGGAGGACCTGGTCGGGGGTTCGTAGTCGTCGATGTCGTCGTGGTTTTTGCGGACCCGCATCCGGTCGATGGCCCGGTTGGTGACCATGCGCATCAGCCACGACTTCACCGCCTGCGGCTCCGTCAGATGGTCCAGCTGACGCCAGGCGGTGAGGAACGCCTCCTGGACGACATCGTCGGATTCCACATCGGAGCCGAGTAGCTTCGCCGCATACACGCGCATCAGGGGGCCGTACCGGCGGGCGAGAACCTCGAACGCATCGATGTCTCCATCGGCGGCGCGTTCGGCGAGAAGACCGTCAGGCGCCTCGAGAAGGAGCTGATTCTGCTGCGCCTCACGCACAGGGAGCTCCTTTATTTCGCACCTCGTTGCAGGTGGTGTGTGACGAAGCTTGGTCTCGGCTCGTCCAAGGAGTGACTATTGCACATCATTCGTGCCGGAGGCCAGTTGGGGGCCTCCCGAACGAAACGAACGGGGAGCAAGACGTGGCTGACTTCACGGAATTCGGATACCCGACAAGACTGCTCGTGGGAGGCCGCACCGTTGTCCTCGACGATGTGATCGCGCAGATCGCTGTGCTCGCGGCGGAAGAAACAGCAGGGGTGCACTCGGTCGGCCGTCCTGCGTCTCGGATCGTGCCTCGAGGCTTCCCGTCGGCGCCGTCCGTGAAGGACTCGATGGCCGGAACGACCGTGACTCTGTGCCCGGCCGGGGCGGCCCTCGGCATGGTGATGACTCTCGAAGCCGGCAAGCCGATCCCGTCCATCCTGCACCGGGTGAGAGACAACATCGCCCGCGCCGTCAGCGGCTTCATCGGTGTGCCCGTCACCGAGATCAGCGTCACCGTCATCGACGTACACCTGAGCGCGGGCGTCGAGCAGCAAGACGTCGCGTCACTCTCGGGCTGGCTGTAAATCGCCGGTTCCCTGTCCGAGACATCGCCCCAGACCTGATCGGGCAGCTCGTCGGCGGAGCCCTCGAGGGGTTGACCTTCCGGCCCCTCTTCGACCTGAGAGTCCCTGCCCGGCCGCTCATGTCCCGACTCATGACAGTGGGGGGGGGGAGCGGCGTGGCCGTCAGGACGCCCGCTCACGACCGTCAGAAAAAAGTTCGTGATCGATGTGACGAAACCAATCGGGGTCTCGTCCTAGGAGTGACTGGAACGCAGTCGACACCGAAGGTCCACACGATGGGCCCGACAGGAGGAACACATCATGAGCACCACCACCCCCAACGCTGTGGCCCGTCACACCGACAGCAGCACCGGCAAGGGCAAGACCACCATCGACGACACCGTCGTTGCGAAGATCGCCGGAATCGCAGCCCGCGAGGTCACCGGAGTTCACGGCCTCGGGGGCGGTGCCGCCCGCGCCATCGGCGCGATCCGCAGCGTCGTCAACAACAAGGACCTCACCCAGGGTGTGTCCGTCGAGGTCGGCGAGACCCAGGTCGCCGCCGACATCACGATCGTCGCCGAGTACCCGGCGCCCCTGCAAGACGTCGCAGACGGCGTTCGCTCCTCGGTCGCGCAGGCCATCGAGAGCATCGTCGGCATGGAGGTCGCCGAGATCAACGTCTCGATCAACGACGTGTACATCGCGTATGACGATGACGACGACGACAGGGGCGAGTCCCGCGTCCAGTAATTCCCCGTAGCTGTCCAACTCCTCCCTGATTCGGGAGTCGGACAACGCGGCGTCGGGAACACCTCCCCGAGGCCCCTTCCCGGCGCCGCACCCCCCAACACAGTTCGGCCCCGCGTCGACTCCGTCGACCGGGGCCGCACCCCTGACCAGAAATCCCATTCGCACCTTCACGTGCGGAACCCGTTTGGAGATCACATGTTCGCCCGCCTCCTCCCCTTCGCCCTGACCTTCGTCGCCGGCCGGCTCCGCAAGCGCCAAGCCGCCGAGAAGAGCGCCGCGAAGACCGCAAAGACCCGCGCCCGGACTCGGACCCGCTGACCACCGGCTCGCCGACGGGCAGCGGAGTGCTGCTCGTTGATCCGTCAGGGATCCGCCGTCTTCGGGCGCTCATCCCCCGATGACGAACATCACCAGCGACATCGACAGCCCGGACGACGACTGCACAGGGCCACCTGCCCATCCAGCCAGGAGCCTTTAACCCTCCGCGCCAGGCCGGCCCGCGTCGCCAGACTCGTGGACCACACTCTGGAGGTTCTCGCGCCAGAAGGTGGAGATCAGTCTTCGCTGACGGCGGATGCCAGCGCGCGGGAGATGTGGGTGGTGAGCCCCTCGATGGGAGCCCGGGTCGTGTTCACCATCCGGAGAGCATCCCCATGGGTGACGACTCCGAGGATCTGCTCGTTCTCGACTTGAGTGGTCATCGTGGGGCCCCAGACCGCGGTCGCCTGGTCCATTTCGACGACTCCGAGGTTCGTGATCTCGATGTCGGCGGTCGTCGCCGCGAGCATGGCTGCTTCCGCCTCCGCTGGTGTGGTCGGGGCGACCTGGGCCAGCCCGAGAGCCGCGGCCCGGAGAGCCTGTGGTCGGCGTGCGGACTGCAGCTGGCCTGCGGCAGCGCGAGCTGCCTCCCAGAACGAGATGCCGAGTCCACGGTCAAGGGTCACGGTCGCTCCGATGAAGCGGATCCCGACGTCCCGATGACCGTCGATCACGGATCGCAGGTCGATGGGAACGTTGATCCGGACGCGGGATAGTTCGGTCTGTGCGAAGAGAGCCGCGGCCGCTGCGGCGCACAGTGCCGCCTGAACGGTGCAGGACTCCTCGCGCGCCCGGCGGACGAGCAGCCGCGTCTGTTCGGTCGTGAGTTCGGCGGCCTGGAGGGTCGGCAGGTCACCGTCGAATGGACGAAGCCGGCCGGCCGGTGTCTGGCTCTGCTCGCTGGTGTTCTCGACGGCGAGATCTGCCCCGTGGGTATCGGAGGCGGTGTCGTCGATCGGCGGCCCGACGGCCACTAGCTGCTCCTGAGGTTCAGGAACAGGCCCTCTCGACAGCCTCGTGCCGCCGAGACTCGCTGCGAGATCGGCCACGGCGATCAGCGCGCCTCGCCCGTCAGCGATCTGGTGGGCGAACGTGAGCAGGATCCCCGTCGATGACCCGGCGCCTGCCGCAGGAATGAGCACGCTGCGGACCAGTGGCCCGGGAGTCGTGCGGATCGGGATCGTCTGCTCGACGGCTGCTTCGTGCTGCCAGGTCGAACCTCGGGCGAGTCGGATCGGGATCGGCCGATCCGACCTGCGAAAGACCTGCGTGCTCTGTTCTTCGCCTTCGGCGACGGACTGCCCGATCTCCGCCGCGACAAGCGGATGCGCCTCCTGCAGACGCTCCAATGCGGCAGCAAGGTCGCTCTCGGTGACGTCACGCGCCAGCTGAACAGCCACAGAGAACTGGACCGGATTGCGTTGCGCGTACAGGTCGATGGTCCGCTCGAAAGCTCCGAGGGGGCGAAGGTCTCGATCGGTCGTGGGGGTGGTCATGCGTACTCCTTGGTCACTGTCGTCGAGGCGTGGATGCCGCCGCGTCGACGAGCCGGTCAGGTGAACTAAAGACAATACCCTTTTTCCTAAAGGTGTTAGGTTGACGGAATGGCTCGCATTCCCCTCACTCCGAAGTCGATCTTCGCTGCGGCCGCCGATCTGGCTGACCGCGACGGGTTCGACGCAATCGTCGTCTCCGCCGTGGCACGGACACTCGGCGTGCAGACGGCCAGTCTCTACGGCCATGTCCGCGACCGGGCGGCGATCCTCGCGGGGGTGCAGGAGTTGGCGATGGGCGAGCTGGCGGACGTCATCAGCGACGAGATCGCCGGCCGCTCCGGTCTCGATGCATTGGCTGCCCTCGGTGCCGCGCAGCGCACCTACGCCAGGACCTCGCCAGGTCGGTGGGAGTCGTTGCAGCGGCGAGTCGAACCGGGTGTGGAACGAAGCGAGTCCACGATCCGAGTCGCGACGCTGACTCGAGCCGTTCTGCGCGGCTATCGCCTGTCCGATGACGACGTCGTGCACGCGGCTCGGATGGGCGGTGCGATGGTCGCAGGATTCATCGCCCTCGAGCGAACCGGCGCATTCGACCACCGCGACCAGAGCACGGAGGAGTCGTGGAGACGCTCCGTCGAAGCCCTCGACATCGTCTTCACCTCCTGGGCTGCCAGAAGCGCGGGGAGCGAACGATGATCCCCGTCGACCTCACCCCGTCGATGCTGCGGGGCGGCGCTGAACTCGAACGGACCGCGAGAGGTCTTCGTGTACACCGGCTACCCGAGTGGGTGCGCACCCAGTATCCGGACGGCCAGCTGCTCATGATGGAGTCGCAGCCATCGGGGGTTCGTCTGGCCCTCCGCACTTCGGCCAACGCCATCGAACTGGTCACTCACCCGACGCGAGTCGCCTATCGGGGCGCCGACCGCGCCCGGGGCAACGTGGACGTCTTCGTCAACGGCTCCCTGTTCGCCCGTGACCTGCTCACGGGCGGCGACGTGTTCGAGATCGATCTCACGTCGGGTGCATCGACGCTGGCAACGGGCCCCTCTCGCACCAGCAGAATCACGGGGCTGCCGGCGGGCGACTCACGGATCGAGATCTGGCTGCCGCACAACGAGACCGTCGAACTCGTCTCCCTTCATGCCGATGCCCCAGTCCTCGAAGACGACGAGCATCTCCCGATCTGGCTCCACCACGGCAGCTCGATCAGCCACGGCTCCAACGCCACCGCACCGAGCGAGACCTGGCCCGCGATCGCCTCCCGCCTGGCCCATGTCGACCTCCATAATCTCGGCTTCGGCGGGAGCGCTCTGGTCGACCCCTTCATGGCCCGAGTCATCCGAGACCGCCCCGCCGATGCCATCAGCGTCAAGCTCGGCATCAACACGGTCAACACCGACGCCATGCGCCTCCGAGCGTTCGTCCCCGCCGTCCACGGATTCCTCGACACCATCCGCGACGGGCATCCGACGACCCCCATTCTGTTGATCTCGCCGATCTTCGCGGGAATCCACGAGAGGACTCCCGGCCCCGGCGCCGTCGACACCGCCACGCTCGGCACCGACCACGTCCAGTTCATCGCCACCGGCGACCCTGACGACATCGCGCACGGAAAGCTCACCCTCGAAGTCATCCGCCGCGAACTGGCCTCCCTCGTCGAACGCCGCGCGGCCGACCAGAACCTGCACTACCTCGACGGGCTCGACCTCTTCGGTGCAGACGACGCCCGAGCATTCCCGCTGCCGGACGGTCTGCATCCCGGCCCGGACGCCCACCGGCTCATCGGAGAACGATTCGCCGACATCGCCTTCGGCACCGGAGGCATGTTCTCTGAGGACTGACACGACCGAACTCGACCGACTCACCGTCAGGAGCAACCCATGACCCGAATCTCGACGACTCGACAGCCCGACAGGAGCCGCCCAGGCATCCGGGAAGCAGCGATCGGCCTCGCCGTCTTCACCCTCGTCGCCTACGGCGTGCCACCGCTCCTTCGCGACGCCGGACTCAAGACGGGCGATCCAGTCGGCTACGGCCTCGCCCTCGGGGCCCTCTCCGGCGTCGCCGGAATCGTCGCGTTCCTCGCCGCGATGAGCATCCGCGTTCGCGGCCTTACACCGTTCGGAGTCCGGTGGCCAGGGTGGAGGTGGATGTTCATCGGCGTCGGTGGCGGCGCGGTCGTCTGGGTCCTCGCCCGGATCCTCGTCACGCTCTTCACTCTGATCTTCGGCGCTCAAGAGAACGTCCAAGCGACCTACGACACCGCAGCCCAAGGCGGCACGATCGCCCTCATCCTGTCCACCCTCTTCCTCGGCGTCCTCACACCGATCGGCGAAGAGATCCTCTTTCGAGGTGTCGTCGCAAACGTCCTCCTCCGGTGGGGATGGATCGCCGGCGTTCTCGGAAGCACGATCATCTTCGCCGTCTTCCACGGCCTCACCGGTTTCAACATCGCCATGATCACCGCATTCGTCGAAGGCTTCATCGCAGCCGAACTCTTCCGCCGCACCGGATCGATCTGGCCCGGCGTCATCGTCCACATCGTCAACAACGCCATCGGCAACATCCTCATCGGCGCCCTCACCTGATTTCGATCCTCGAGTCAGGGGTTCATCTCGACGAGGGTGCCGACGGGCAGAGCATTCACGGCGGACACCGCGGCGGCATCCAAGCGGACGCAACCGTGGGAGACGTCCCCCGTTGCCACGGCCTCGTAGTGGACGCCGATCAGCCCACCGTCCTCACCGCCGTAGGGCTCGTCAGCGGCGGACGAGTGCAGTGAGGTGAGGTTGATCGGGTAGACGGTTTCGTCCTGTTTCGGGTCGAGGTAACGGGCTTGGATGTAGCCGATGACACCGGTGGGGGTCGGGGTGCCGGTCGCTCCGACGCCGGCCGCGAAGGAGTGGACCACAGTGCCTGCGGCGTTGACGATGGCGACGGTCTGTTTCGACACGGACACGTCGAGGTGGTCGGTCAGATCGCCGGTCTTGGTCAGGAGGTCGCGGCGCATCCATGCGGTGGTCTGTGCGGCGGCACCGCCCTTAGCGGCGGAGGGCAGCTGCTGGCGACTCGGGGTGAGAACGAGCGCCCAGGCGCCACTGAACTGGACCGGAACGATGACGGTCGGTGTCTTGAGGAAGTTCATTGCGGCGACGTGCGCCACGGGCGTCTCGTGGTCGGCTCCGTACAGGGCCGCGTCGGCCTTGATGGAATACGACGCCGTGGCCGCCTTCGGGATGGTCGGTTCGTAGTACGGGAGGAGCCCGGGGATGACGGCGTTGTACTGAGCGGCAGGCAGCGCATCGATCGCAGCAGCCGATAGCGGCTTGTACGGGACAGCCGACGGCGAAGCAGGCGTCGCTGGTGCCGCGGATGCGGTGACAGTGGGGCTCGAGGACGCGTTCGACACGGTGCTGTGGGGCGAGGCGACGTACACGATGCCGAGAACGATCGCGATGAGGACGACGAGGATGCCCGCAGCAAGAAGAACCTGACGACGTGGCGACATGGAAGACAGTGGGGAGGGGTTCATAGGGGGCAACCGCAAGCGGGGCCGACCCGGAAGATTCCAGGTCGGCCCCGCTCGAAGGTCTGACTAACCGCTGACGACCGGGAGGCTCGGCGTGGCCGGGTCGGTGACCGTGGACCCTGTCGAGGCGCCACCGGTGGCCGGGGTGCCCGTGCCGCTACCAGTGCCGGTGCCCGTGGTGGGCGGGGTCGGCGTCGTGGGCGGCGTCACCGGGGTGACGGCGGCCGCGGGCAGGATGATCGTGAAGTCCACGTTTCCCTGACCCTGCGCTCCACCGAACTGGTTGACCGACAGGTTCTGCGTCGTGGCGGCGGTCGAGGAGAACGTTCCGACGACCGACCAGGTACCGTCCGCGGCGACCTGGGTCTGCGGGGCGGCACGGGTGCCATCGGCCGCGAGGACGTTCACGAGGTCACCGGGGGTGCCGGTTCCCGTGAAGGTGACCGTGCGCGACGCGACGGTGCTCCCCGAGACGGGGCTGGTGAGAGTGAACTGCGACGCCGGGGTCGCGGCGGGCAGGGTGATCGTCAACGCGACGGGGTCAGCGCCGACGTTCAGTTCGTTGACCGTGAGGTTCTGGGTCGTGGCGGCGTCGGCGGCGAAGGTGCCGGTGGTGGTCCAGTTGCCGTCGGCGTCCGGGATGGCCTGCGGGGCGGCACGCGTGCCATCGGCGGCCAGCACGTTGACGGGCTGACCGGGGGTGCCGGTTCCCGTGAACGTGACGGTGCGGGAGTCGACGGTGCTTCCGTTTTCCGGGGTGGTGACACCGAACGTGTAGGCGGGGGCGACGGTGGCGGTCACCGGCACGGAGCCATCGAGCCCAAGGCCACCGGTGACCTGTTCGACGGTGTAGTTCGTCGTCCCGGTCGCGGTCCCGGGGATCGTGTAGGTGATGCTGTAGTGACCGGTGTCGTCGATGCCACCGCTGTCGTTGCGGTTGACCGCGAAGTCACCGGTGCTCGTCAGCAGCTCGATGGAATCTCCGACGGTGCCCGTTCCCGTGACGGTCAGGACGCGACCGGCGACGGTCGCGCTCGTGACGGTGAGGTCGGCAGGGGCAGCGTTCGCCGCAGCGCCTGACAGCGAGAAGCCGCCGATGGTGAGTGCGGCGACTGCGGGCACTACCAGCAGTTTTTTGGTCCAGAGGGCCTTGTTCATTATCGTCCTTGATGGAGGCCACCATCGTGTTCCAGGCGCGTCGAAATCTGCGCGTTCCGGAGCACTCGAAGGTGACGAGCGGTGTGATGGAACGCAAGGAAATGACCCCAGCGGAAACCGCCTCGCATACCGAACCATACGCTACGGAAACCCGCCAAACGGCCAGTCGCCGAATCGCCCCGAACTGGGGGTGACCCCGGCACGCAGAGCCGGTTGGCACGCCGGGGGTGGGAGATCGAGCGGATACCCGCGTCACCCGAAGACACCGGTATCCGCTCGCTTCACCACCACTGACACACCCGAATGCGCCGTGGGTGACCTCACACTCATCACCATCAGACCCGAACGGATAGTCAGCCGAAAAGCTGACAGCCGGCCAGTCCTGCAGCTCCCGCCCCGATCTCCCCCACGTCGCCCGGGCCCTCCCCGGCTTCTTCTTCTCGTCCCAATCGGCGTCAGCCGCCGAACCGCCGCCGGCCGCGACGGCCCCGGCCACTCAGCCGACCGCTGTCACGGGCACATCCCCGGTCTCCAGCGTTCCGGGTCGGTCTCGGTGAGGGTCTGCAGGGAGGTGTTCCTTTCTTGGGGGCGCGACGAAGAAGCGGGCGCAGGATGCACGTCGCATCCTCGCCCGCTTCGTCGCGTGACAGAGATGGTGAGGTGGTTACGGCCGGCGATACTGTTCGTCGGTGACGGGCTAGAGCCACGTCGTCGCAGTCGACGGGTCGTCGGGGATGTCCATCATGACGAGGTGCTCCATGAACGCGTCCGGGCTGGCGCCGTGCCAGTGCTCTTCTCCGGGGGCGGTGTAGACGGTCTGACCGGGGTGGACCTCGAGGACTTCGCCGCCGCCTGCCTGGATCCAGGCGACACCCTCGGTGACGTGGATCGTCTGACCGAGACCGTGGGAGTGCCAGTTGCTGCGGGCGCCGGGCGAGAACTGCACGCGAGCGGTACTGGCGCGCTGACCTTCGTCTTGAGGAACGCCGATCATGTCGACCCAGACGTCGCCGGTGAACTGGGTGGCGGGGTTCTTGACGGTGGGCTTCTTCGATTGGAGCTTCATGAGTCGTTCTCCTTCGTTCGTATCGAGTGGACCGAGAGGTCGGCCGAGTCGAGAGGGGGTGCGGCGGTCCACAAAGCGAGCAGACGGAGCGCGTCCGCGGTCGCCGACCTGGGCTCGGCAGCGTAAATCAGCAGGTGCAGGCCGGGGTCGGCCACCAGCTCGGTGCCCTCGAACACCATGTCGAGAGGCCCCACCAGCGGGTGAATGAAATGCTTCATCCCCGTCGCGTGACGCCGCACGTCGTGAGCACCCCACCGGATGCGGAACTCGACGCTGCGGGTGGAGAGCTCGCCGATGAGATCCTGGAGGTCTTTGTCGTACGGGTCGCGACCCGCTTCGGTGCGCAGGATGGCCACGGTCTGGTCGGCTGCAGTGGCCCAGTCGGGGTAGAAGCGATCAGAGCGGTCGGGGTCGAGGAAGCAGTAGCGGGCGAGGTTCATCGGCCTGCCCGGTAGGGTCGCCTCCGCGCTCTCGTAGAGATCGGCGTAGACGGCCTTGCCGAGACCGTTGGAGGCGAGGATGTCGAGCCGGCCGTTCCGCACGAACGCCGGGCCGCCGGTGATGGCGTCGAGGATGAACTGGAGACTCGGGCGAACGTTCTGCGCCCGCGTGCTGCGCCGTTTGGACGGCACCGGCGAATCGTTCGCGGCCTTGGCGAGGTCGAAAAGGTGCGCCCGTTCGTCGTCGTTCAGCAGCAGCGCCTGCGCCACGGCATGCAGGACTCCGTCGGACGCCCCGGCGAGACTGCCACGCTCGAGACGCGAGTAGTACTCGACGCTGACACCGGCGAGCATGGCCACCTCGGTGCGCCGCAGGCCCGGCACGCGCCGGTTGGGCCCGGACGGCAGCTCGACCTGCGCCGGGGTGACGTTCGCCCTGCGGGTCGTGAGGAACGTAGCGACCTCGTCGGAATTGTCCATGTCTCGACATTACGAGCGGTCAGTGCCCCGTGGGATGCCCTGCCAGTACACCTCTCCCCAGGGCATCCCTCGCGGCACCGGCCTGGCTCATGCTGAAGGCATGACATCGACGGCTACGGCGACGACGACGCGCGCGGGCCGCACCCTGGCACTGGCGTCGCTGGGCTTCTTCTTGATCACCCTCGACATCCTGATCGTCAATGTCGCGCTCACCAGGATCGGCCGGGAGTTCGGCGGCAGCACCTCGGGCTTGCAGTGGGTCATCGACGGCTACACGCTGATGTTCGCCTCGCTCCTGCTCTTCGCCGGCAACCTCTCCGACCGCATCGGCGCCAAGAAAGCGTTCGGCTGGGGCATCGCCGGGTTCCTCGTCGCCTCCATCGCCTGCGCTGTCGCCCCTTCGCTCGGCGTCCTCATCGCCGCCCGGGTCGTGCAGGGTTCAGCCGCCGCCATCATGCTGCCCGCGTCGATGGCGTTGATCCGCGAGGCCTTCCCGAACCCCGCGAACGCGCACACGCCCTCGGGATCTGGGCAGTCGGCGGCGCCGTCGCCGGGGCGGTCGGGCCCGTGCTCGGCGGTGCCCTCACCACGCTCGACTGGCGCCTCGTGTTCGCCATCAACCTCCCGGTCGGGGTCGTGATGCTGGCGCTCCTCGCGTCCGTTGCGAAATCGCCCGTGCGCCCGTCGCACTTCGACTGGGCCGGTCAAGCCGCCGCCATCGTCACCCTCGTCGGGCTGGTCTTCGGCCTCATCGAGGGAGGTTCCCTCGGCTTCGACTCCCCCGCCGTGATCGCCTCGTTCGTCGTCGGTGCGGCCGGCCTGGTGGCGTTCCTCGTGGTGCAGGCGCGGGTGCGTCACCCGATGATGCCGCTGCCACTCTTCCGATCGAGTGGCATGCGGGTCTCCCTCGCGGTGGGATTCGCGTTCATGGTCGGCAACTTCGGCACCGTCTTTGTGCTCAGCCTGTTCCTGCAACAGCACCTCGGCCTGTCACCGCTGCTGGCAGGGCTCGTGTTCCTCCCCTCGGCCGCCGTCAGCGTCGTCGGCAACATCATCAGCGGCACCCTCGCCAACCGGTTCGGCCCCCGGATCCCCGTCGTCTTCGGCCTTCTCACCATGGTGCTCGGCCTCATCTCGCAGATCGTCACCGCACCTCTCGGCGACCCGTGGCTGGTCATCATCGGATCGATCCTGACCGGCGCCGGCGGGTCGGTGGCCATGCCCCCGGTCACCTCCGTTGTGCTCGCCAGCGTCCCCGCCGACCGCGCCGGGACCGCCAGCGCCGTCTTCAACACCTTCCGTCAGGTCGGCGGAGCCGTCGCCATCGCCGTCTTCGGCGTCCTCATCGCCGACCGCACCCACTTCGTAACCGGCCTTCAAATCAGCTTCGTGCTGGCCGGAGCCGTCGTCCTCGCTGCCGCGATCGCGAGCATCCTCCTGCGGACGACGCCCTCGACGGCCCCGTCCAGGGAAAGCACATGACGGCTGACCGCGGTCCTCTTTCTCGAGAAGGTGCCGGCGCAACTGCGAGCTCACTTCGACTCCCGGTAGCTCCACTCGAACACGCCGGAGGTCTCCCCCGAAGGAGCTGATGGAACGCCGTTCTATACGGCGATGTCTTCCGCGGGGCGGAGCACTCGAATGGCGTTCACCGACGCTGAAGAGGCCGGGCCGCCTTGGGCGATGAGGAGGTCGGCGAGTCCGCGGCATTCTTCGGCGGAGTTGCCGACGGTCTCGCGGTAGCGGCCGCGGGACACGCTCCAGAGCACGAAGGTGAGCATCGGCAGGGGTGCACCGCTCAGCCTGTTCTTCGAGACAGGGTAGGGGGTCTCCCCATTCTCCCGGTAGATCGCGTAGCCGGCTCTCAGGCCTCGGGCCCCGGCGGCGGCCTCTGACCAGGTCGCTCCGCGGGGGTGAGTCATGCCGGTCACGGCGACGCTTTCCATCGCGACAGTCAGCGGCGCCTGGTAGCGCAGCCACCGACCCATGTGCTCCTCGAGGCGGGCAGGCATCCCCGCCTCCTGGAAGAGGTCGACCCAGCGCTGGTCGCCCTGGGCGGCCTTGGTCTTGGGGATGTTCAGGCCGAGCTTGCCGTCGTCGTCCAGGGTGGCGAGAACGGCGGCCAGCCCGAAGCTCACACGGCCCGCACCGATCTCCGCAGTCAGCCGCTCTGCTTCCGGGGTGACGAACATGAGATGGACGGAGCGAGCCTGGCTGCGCGCGAGGACGGGAATCAGCGGCTCGATCTGATGGGCAAGCAAAGTCACGATCACCAGATCGAAGGGGGTGTCCTCGTCAAGGCGGTCGTTGACAGTGACTGCGGCACGCTCCCCGTCGGTCGAGACGATGCCCCCGTCGCGGCGGAGTTGCTGAAGACGGACGGAACCGGGGCGGGCCATGACGGTGACGGTGTGGCCGGCTCGTGCCAGCTGGAACGCGAGGGCGCTTCCAATACGGCCGACGCCGATGATGGCGATGCGGTGGGGGGTTTTCGTTGTGCTCATGATGAGGCTCCTGCCTTCGGTGTCGCCGATGACAGGAGTCACCGACCGACTGATTGAACTCGGTACAATCGGAAAGTAGCACATGATTGATCTCGGTTCAATCAGGGCTACGATGAAGTCATGGTCAGATGGGAACCCAACGCGCGAGGCCGGCTTCAGCAGGCGGCCATGGAGCTGTTCTTCGAGCGCGGCTACGACGCGGTGACCGTGACGGATATCGCTGAGCGGGCGGGAATGACAAAGGGGTCGTTCTTCAACCACTTCGGAGACAAACCCGAGGTGGTCTTCGCCACACTGGACACGTTCGCCCGTGACGTCGTCGCGAACCTCACCGTGACCGGGGCGCAGAACGCTCTCGAGGCGACGGTGTCTGCGTTCGCAAAGGCCGCCACGGAACTGGACCAGCCCGATCAGGCGCGGGCCGTTCGAGCCCTGATCGGCAGTTCTCCCATGCTTCAGGAGCGCGAGCGCACGAAAATGGCCGTGGCCGCCCGGACGATCGGCGACGCACTTACCGCGCAAGGCCTCCGCATGGGCGACGCTCTGTTCGTGGCGCACACGGCGACCCTCGTCTTCACGACCGCCTACGAGAACTGGTCGACCGAACCAACGACCGACTTATCGAGCACAGTTCGGGCCACTCTCGATGATTTCCTCCAAGCGGTTGAAGCGAGCGGCGAGCTCCGCAACACGTGATCCCGCTGACCTCCAGCGCGTGCGCTCCCTCGCGGGCAACCGAGAATCTTCGATCTGAGGCCGCGAGGCTGGATCCAGACAGGGCTTGGACGAAGGTGAGGATGTTCCTCGCGTGACTGCAGCGGCGGCCCGGCGCACGAACTAGGCCGTCATTGTGTCGAGTGCCAGTTCCACCGGAAAGCTGACAGTCCGGGGAGTGGCGACCTGCCCGTCGCGGATCTTCACCACGATCGCTGGGCCCATGGTTGGTATTCCCGGCCAGGGACGATGAAGATCGCCGCGTACACGCCGTCGAGCGGCCGGTTGGACCAGGTCGCCATCTCCTCGGACACCTTGTCAGTGATCCTCGAGATCGTCTCCTTGGAGACCTGCGCCCCATAAATCTGCGCGAAGTGCGCGCGCGGGCGCCCCCGCCAGAGGCTCCTGGCGGAGGAATCTCACCCGTGGTCAGCCCGTGGGCATAGAGCGACAGGACCATCTCGTCGACGCCGGTGAGGCGGCGCTGGTGTTTCTTCACGATCACGGGCTCGAACGTCCCGTCCCGATCCCGAGGCACCTGGATCTCGACATGCCCGGTCGCTTCGGTCAGGACCGTCTTCGGCCGCGTCCCCGTCCGCACGTTCGAGGACCCCCGGTCGGGTTCGGCGTGGTGTTTCTCATGCCCGAGGCGCTCGGTCATCTCTTCGTTCAGCGCAGTCTCCAGGACCGTTTTCGTGAACTGCTTCAACAGCCCATCCGGGCCCGTCAAAGACAGGCCCTGCTCGGCCGCCAGGCGCACCAGCTCCTTCGCCGCTATCTCCTCCGCAGAGGGCTCAGGCTTGTTTCTCTTCACGGCATCCAGTGTCGTCATCACGGCACCTTCCCCGCCAGGCATCCGCCTCGCGTGTCAGGCCGGAAACACCGAATTCGAGACAGACCCAATCCAGGCATCCAAGTCCCGCAAACGGCGCGTCCGCGCCCGTTTTTCGGATAGACCAAACGGATTTTCAACAAAGGCCGAACGGCCCTCGGCTCCGCCTCCAGGACTCGAACCTAGACCTAACAGCTCCAAAGGCTGTCGTGCTGCCATTACACCAAGGCGGACCGCGCTTGCGCGCCCATCAAGTCTGCCAGATCGCGGCTGGCTGGTCGGCGAGCCCGGCGCCGGGCACTCAGCCGACGGGCGACAGGGGGTGGATGTCGGCCGAAGCCAGTGCCGATCCTGCGCTCGTCATCGCCTCCTGCAGGTGCGCCGACTTGGTGTGCTGGTCGAGGGCCTCGTGCGAGCGCCACAGCTCGACCGTGACGAAGACGCCGGTCTTCGCCTCGGACTCGAACAGTTCGTAGCTGATGCAGCCCGCCTCGCGGCGGGTGGGCTCGACGAGGGCGTGGAGGGCGTCTCGGACGGCTTCTTCGCCGCCCGGGTTCGCGGTGATGACGGCGACGACATTGAGGTCAGGCATGGGGTGCTCCGTTCCGGTCGACGCGGCGTCGGCCGAGGTGCACGGTAGGCCCCTACCCGTCAGGCCGGGAGATAATGATCGAATGGCGGATCAGGATGCCCAGGACGAAGTCGACCGCATCGTCGACGCCTGGAATCGCGAGCGCCCCGATCTCGACTTCGCCCCGTTGCACGTGCTCTCGCGCGTGGGCCGGCTCTCGAAGCACCTCGACCGCGCACGTCGGGCCGCGTTCACTGCGAGCTCGCTGGAGTCGTGGGAGTTCGACGTCCTGTCCGCGCTGCGGCGGGCAGGCGCGCCTTACCAGCTCTCACCCAAGACGCTGCTGACGCAGACGCTGGTGTCGAGTGGCACCATGACGAACCGCATCGACCGGCTCGTGCAGCGGGGTCTCGTCGAGCGGCGCACCGACCCGAGCGACGGCCGCGGCATCCTGGTCACCATGACGCCGGACGGGCGCACCGCGGTCGACCGCGCCATCGCCAACCTGCTCGGGCCGAGTCCGACCTGCTCGGGCACCTGAGCCCGGCCGACCGCGAGACGCTCACGGCGCTGCTGCGGTCGCTGTCGCTGACGCTCGGCGACTGACCCGCCCGGGCGGCCGCCGGCCCTTACCTTTCGGCTCGACCTGATCGTCGAGACGGGCAGATCGTGCCGGAAAGGTAAGGGCGGGGCCGGGCCGTTAAGGGCCGGGCGGGGCGGGGCCGGGCCGATAAGGGAGGGGCGGGGCGGGCTACGGGCGGTCGAGCGAACCCGACCCGCCGCGCGCATCGGCCGCGGTCTCGAGCGCCGCGAGCGCCCACTCCGGGTCGGGCAGCGTCAGCGTGAACTCCTTGCCCGAGACGAGATCGACCACCAGCCCGCGATCACCGTGCAGGATCAGCGCGGTGCCGCCGAGCGACGCCCGGTAGCCCCACCCGAACCAGCTGCCGATCGACACGTCTGCGACTCGCGCGTCGGCGATGTCGTCGAGCGAGAGGTTCGTCCAGGCGAAGCCGAGGAGGGCGGACGTCGCCTGCAGACCGTGGCTTCCGATCGTGACGACGACCCGCGCCGTCCCGGCCACGAAAGCGAACACGAACATCAGCACGAGCACCACGACGAGCAGGTCGAGGTTCGAGCCGACCGCGATCCAGTAGACGAGCGTCGCCGCCGCGGCCACGCCGATCACGATGGAGGCGCCCGTCAGCACCGGCGACGTGACGACCGCGCGCCACTCGCCGAGGTCGGGCCCCTGCGAGCTCATCGCACGAGCCCGGGCCGCAGCCCGCGCGCCCTGGGCCGAGAGGTCATCCCTCGAGCTTCTCGCTGACCACGAGCCATGCCGACTCGAGCTCGGCGCTCTTCGACTCGAGGGCGTTGACCTGCTTCTGCAGCGTGCCGAGCCCCTCGAAGTCGTTGGGGTCGTGCGTGGCGAAGGTGTCCAAGAGCGCCAGACGCTCGGCGGCCGCCTTCTGGATGCGGCGGTCGAGCGAAGCGAGCTCCTTCTCGGCGTTGCGCTTCTCGGCGCCGCTCAGCCCGGACTTCTTGGCGGCCGCGACGACGGTGGCCGAGGCGCCCTGGGTGGCGGTGGGCCGGTCGGTGGCCTCACCCGCACCGTCGACGGCCTCCCGCCGGAGCGCGAGGTATTGGTCGACGCCGCCGGGGAGGTGTCGCATCCTGCCTTCGAGCACCGCGTACTGGGTGTCGGTGACACGCTCGAGCAGGTACCGGTCGTGGCTCACCACGAGCAGGGTGCCGGGCCAGGTGTCGAGCAGGTCTTCCATCGCCGCGAGCATGTCGGTGTCGAGGTCGTTGGTGGGCTCGTCGAGGATCAGCACGTTGGGCTCGTCGAGCAGGATCAACAGCAGCTGCAGCCGGCGCTTCTGCCCACCCGACAGGTCTTTGACCGGGGTCTGCAGCTGCGGGGTCGTGAAGCCGAGGCGCTCGAGCAGCTGGCCCGGCGTCAACTCTTTGCCGCCCGAGACGTACGACGATCGGTAGCGCGAGACGACGGTGTTGACGCGCTCGTTGGCGAACTCGTGGAGGTCGGCCAGCTGCTGGTCGAGCACCGCGAACTTCACCGTCTTGCCGCGGGTGACCCGACCGGTGGTCGGCTGCACGTCGCCGGTGACCAGCTTCAGCAGCGTCGACTTGCCGGCCCCGTTGACGCCCAGGATGCCGGTGCGCTCGCCCGGTGCGATCCGCCACTCGATGTCTTTCAGCACCTCGCGCGACCCGTAGTCGACCGAGGCCTCGATGATGTCGACGACCTGCTTGCCGAGGCGGCTCGTCGCCATCTGCGAGAGGGCCACCTTGTCGCGGACGGGCGGCTCGTCGGCGATGAGCGTCTCGGCCGCCTCGATGCGGAACTTCGGTTTGGCCGTGCGGGCCGGGGCGCCGCGGCGCAGCCAGGCCAGCTCTTTCTTCATGAGGTTCTGGCGCTTGGCCTCGGTGACCGAGGCCGAGCGGTCGCGCTCGACTCGCTGCAGCACGTAGGCCGCATAGCCGCCTTCGAAGGCCTCGACGATGCCGTCGTGCACCTCCCAGGTGTCGGTCGAGACCTCGTCCAAGAACCACCGGTCGTGCGTCACGACGACGAGCGCGCCCTGGCCGGGCGACCAGCGACGCTTCAAGTGCTGCGCGAGCCAGGCCACGCCCTCGACGTCGAGGTGGTTGGTGGGCTCGTCGAGAAAGAGCACGTCCCAGTCGCCGACGAGCAACGCGGCGAGCGCCACCCGCCGGCGCTGGCCCCCGAGAGGTCGCCGATCGTCGAGCCCCAGGGAATGTCGGTGGCGAGGCCGGAGATGACGTCTCGGATCCTGGAGTCACCCGCCCACTCGTGCTCTTCGCGGTCGCCGACGATGACCTCGCTGACGATCGAGTCGAGGGGCAGGATGTCGCGCTGGTCGAGCACGCCCATCGTGATGCCGCGGCGGCGCGTGACGCGGCCGGAGTCGGGCTCGATCGTGTCCGCGAGCAGCGACATGAGCGTCGACTTGCCGTCGCCGTTGCGGCCGACGACGCCGATGCGCGAGCCCTCGTCGATGCCGAGGGTCACGCCTTCGAAGATGACGCGCGTCGGGTATTCGAGGTGAAGCGCTTCCGCGCCGAGAAGATGGGCCACTCCCCAAGGGTAGGCGGCGCGCTCGCTCTCGCCTAAACGTCAGCCGAGCGAGGCGACCCACTCCGACGAGCCGTCGGCGAAGTCCTGCTTCTTCCAGATCGGCACGCGCGCCTTGATCACGTCGATCAGCTCGGCGCAGGCGGCGAACGCCTCGGCCCGGTGCGCGCTCGAGACGGCCGCGGCGAGCGCCACGTCGCCGATGTCGAGCGTGCCGGTGCGATGCTCGACCGCGATCACGACGGCAGGATGCGACGCGGCGACTTCGCGCGCAACCTCGCCGATCACGTCGGTCGCGCTCGGGTGCGCCTCGTACTCGAGCTGCGTCACGCCTCGCCCGCCGTCGTGGTCGCGCACGACGCCCTCGAAGGTGACGACGGCCCCGGCGCTGGCCATGCCGACCAGCTCGGCGCACTCGGCGACGGACACCGCCGTGTCGACGACGCGGGCGCGAAGGACGCGCGCGCCCTCACTCATGGTCTCCCCCACCGATCTGATCGAGCAGGTGGTCGAGGATCTCAGCCAGCAGCGACAGCCCGTCGCGCACTCCCCCGGACGACCCCGGCAGGTTCACCACGAGCGTCCGCCCGGCCACTCCCACGATGCCCCGGCTCAGAAGCGCCGTGATGACGTGCTCCGCCCCGCGCCGCCGCAGCTCCTCCTCGATCCCGAGCAGGCGCTTGTCGATCAGCGGCAGGGTCATCTCGGGCGTCGCGTCGGTGGGCGAGACGCCCGTGCCGCCCGTGGTGATCACGATCGAGACTCCCTGCGCGATGCCCGCGATCAGCGCCTGGCCTACAGGCTCACCGTCGGCGACCACCACGGGGTCGTCGACCGTGAAGCCGCGCTCGTCGAGCCACGCCCGCAGGAGGGGGCCGGTGCGATCCACGGCCTCGCCGCGCGACGCCCTGGTCGACGCCACGATCACGAGTGCTGTGCGAGTCATGCGATTCCCTCCGTGTCGGCGCCGTCGCGCACCCAGTCGCCGCTCTTCCCACCCTGCTTCGCGAGCACTTGGATGCCCTCGATCACGGCGAGCTTGTCGACGGCCTTGATCATGTCGTAGAGGGTGAGGGCGGCGACGGACGCGGCGGTGAGGGCCTCCATCTCGACGCCGGTGACTCCGCGGGTCGAGACGGCCGTCAGGATCCTGACGCTGCCCGCTTCGACCCCGGGCCCCTCGGTCTCGAAGTCGACCGTGACCGAGCCGATGGGCAGCGGGTGGCAGAGGGGGATGAGGTTCGACGTCTGTTTCGCGGCCATGATCCCGGCGATGCGGGCGGTGCCGAGCGCCTCACCCTTGGGCAGGCTGCCGTCGGCTATCTGCGCGACGACGTCGGGGCGGGTGCGCAGGATCGCCTGAGCCCTGGCGACCCGCCTCGTCGAGGTCTTGCCGGTCACGTCGACCATGTGCGCGCTGCCGTCGTCGCGCACGTGCGAGAGGCCCGGGCCGGAGGAGCCGGGGCCGGGGGGCGCGGAAGACGCGGTGTCAGTCATCGAGCGCCCACACTACGACCTCGTCTCCGGCCTCGACCCGCGAGACGCCGAGCGGGATGTGCGCCAGGGCGTTCGAGATGGCGTACGAGTGCAGCAGGTGCGAGCTCGGCCCGCCGATGAGGTGCACGCGGCCGTCGGCGTCGATGCGAGCGCGACGCATCTGGTGCTTGCCGGCGGGAGAGTCCGCCCCTCGGCGAGCGCGGCGGTAGCGTCGCGCCGGGGCACCGGACGGCCCAGCGCCCGGGCGAGCGGCACCCGGAGGAACGCCTCCCACGAGACGAGCACGCTCACCGGGTTCCCGGGGAAGCAGATCACCGGCACGTCGAAGTCGTCGAGAGCCAGCACACCCCAGCCCTGTGGACCGCCCGGCTGCATCGCGACCGACTCGAAGCGCACACCGCGGCTCTCGAAGGCGTCGCGCACGACCTCGTAGGCGCCGGCGCTGACGCCACCCGTCGTGACGACGAGGTCGGCATCGGCAGCCGCCTCGACGAGCGCCGAGAGCAGGGCACCCGCGTCGTCGCTCACGCGCAGCAGGCTGACGTCAGCACCCGCCTCGCCGAGCGCGGCGACGAGCGACGCCCCGTTGGCATCGTGGATCGTGCCCGCGACGAGGTCGCCCTGCGCGTCGGCCAACTCGGAGCCGGTCGAGACGACCAGGATGCGAGGTTTCGCGTGCACCTCGACCGTGTCGACCCCTGAGGCGGCGAGCACGCCCCAGTGCGCGGCCCGCAACAGGGTGCCGCGCTCGAGGAGGACGTCGCCGGCACGGATGTCGGAGCCGGTGCGTCGCACGAACTGCTCGGGCGGCACGGGGCCCGAGAGAGTGACCTCCTGCCCGTCGGTCTCCGGCAGGAAGCGATCGGGAGTCGCCGCTTCGATGGGGATCACGGCGTCGGCCCCGCCGGGCAGGGGCGCCCCCGTCATGATCGGCGCGGCGGTGCCGGGGGCGAGGTGCCCCGGCGGGTGACCCGCGGCGATCCTGGGGCCCACCGGGAGGGTGACGGAGCCGCTGGCGAGGTCGGCCGAGGCGACCGCGTAGCCGTCCATCTGCGAGTTGTCGAAGGGCGGGAGGTCGATCGAGGCGAGCACGCCGTCGACGAGGACGCGCAGTCGGTACGTGTCCGGGCTCGTCGTGTGCTGCTCGGCGTCGACCGCGAGATGCTCGCCGCCGCGGTGCTCGAGAGCGCTCGTCACCAGCCGCGCGATCGCCTCCGCGTGCTCCTCGACCGTGCGCACCATCCGGGCCTTCTCCGTTTCGTCATACTTGCGCGGAACCGAGCCCGCGTCCTTTCAGTAGTGTCGCACCCATGGCCTTCTCCCCTCCTGCGACCCCGCCCCAGGCGCTCCCCGCGTCGACGTGGCCGTCATCGGCGGCTCCGGCCTCTACTCGCTCTTCCCCGCCTCGTCGAGCGAATCGTTCACGGTCGACACACCGTACGGGCCGACCTCGAGCCCCGTCACGGTGGGCGAGCTCGGCGGCAAACGCGTCGCCTTCCTCACCCGCCACGGCAGCGACCACTCGGTGCCGCCTCACCTCATCGGCTACCGCGCCAACGTCTGGGCGCTCGCGTCGCTCGGCGCCACGGCCATCGTGTCGTCGTCGGCCGTCGGCGGCGTGCACCCCGACTACGCGCCGGGCACCTTCGTAGTCACCGACCAGTTCATCGACCGCACCTGGGGGCGGCCCGACACCTTCTTCGAAGGGGCTACGGCCGACGGCGCAGGATCCGTGCAGCACCTGGCCGCGGCCGACCCGTTCGACCCCGCCCTCCGTCGTGCCGCGATCGAGGCGCTGACCGCCGAGGGGCTCCCCCTGCGCTCGTCCGGCACCTGCGTCGTGATCCAGGGCCCGCGTTTCTCCACCCGCGCCGAGTCGCTGTGGTACCGCCAGGCCGGAGCGCACACGGTCAACATGACGATGGCGCCCGAGGTGCCGCTGGCGCTCGAGCTGAACCTCGGCACGGTCAATCTGTCGTTCGTGACGGACGGGGATGCGGGGTCGGCGCCTGCTGCTTCGGCCCCGGGTGACCTCGACGGCGATGGCTCGGGCGCTGACGAAGTCGTCAGCGCCGAGCTCGTCATGCGCCGCCTCGCCGACGCGCAGCCGCGCATCGTCGCCGCGATCGAGCGGATCGTGCGAGCTCTGCCCGCCGACTACTCGCCGCGCGAGCTGATCCCTGCCGCCGCGGTGGCCGACGTGCTCGCCCACCCGGTCTCCGGAGCCCCGAGGCCTCCCGCATGACGATCGCCAGCAGCATGAGCGCTTCCGGCGGCGCGACCCTGCCTCTCCTGCTCGTCACGGGCGGCGCCGGCTTCATCGGCGGCGCCGTCGTCGAGGCCGCCCTCGCCGACGGGTGGGCCGTGCGGGTGCTCGACAGCCTGCGCTCCGACGTGCACGGCGGGCCCCCCACCCTGCCGGCGGGAGTCGATCTCGTGGTCGGAGACGTCCGTGATCCTGAGGCTCTCGATGCCGTTCTCGACGGCGTCGACGCCGTCTGCCACCAGGCTGCCAAGGTCGGCCTCGGGGTCGACTTCCAAGACGCGCCCGACTACGTCTCGTCCAACGAGCTCGGCACGGCGACGCTGCTGGCCGCGATGGATCGCGCGGGCGTCGACCGTCTCGTCCAGGCGTCGTCGATGGTGGTCTACGGCGAGGGCGCCTACCGCAGCCCCTCGGGCGCCCTGGTCAGACCGGCGCCGCGGCGCATCGCCGACCTCGACGCCGGCGTCTTCGACCCGCGCGACGACGCCGGCGACCTGCTCGTGCCCGAGCTGATCTCTGAAGACGCACCGCTCGACCCCCGCAACGTCTACGCCATCACGAAGCTCACGCAAGAGCACCTGGCGACCTCGTGGGCGCGGTCGACCGGCGGCCGTGCGGTGTCGCTGCGCTACCACAATGTCTACGGGCCGGGCATGCCACAGAACACCCCCTACGCCGGCGTCGCGTCGCTCTTCCGCTCGGCCCTCCAGCGCGGCGAGGCGCCGCGAGTGTTCGAAGACGGCGCCCAGCGCCGCGACTTCGTGCACGTGCGCGACATCGCGTCGGCCAACATCGCAGCCCTGGGCTGGACGGCGGCGCAGCCCGCCGACAACGTCCGGACTTTCAACGTCGGCTCGGGGCACGTGCACACGATCGGCGAGATGGCAGCCTCTCTCGCCCGGGCCGCCGGTGGTGCGGACCCCGTCGTCACGGGTGAGTACCGCGCCGGCGACGTGCGCCACATCACGGCGTCGTCGGCTCGCCTCCGCGACGAGCTCGGTTGGGCGCCGTCCGTCAGCTTCGACCAGGGCATGCTCGAGTTCGCGAGGGCCCCGCTGCGCGCCGGGATCTGACGCCGGGCGACCCTCCCCCCTTCCCGCCGATCCGCCCCCAGTTCGGGCCGGCACCCCACCCTGTGGGCCGCCGCTCCGAACACCTGATGCAACCGCCGCTGGGGTGGTTGCGACACCAAGGAGCTCCACCATGAACACCGCCGAAGTCGACGTCATCCTCCCCACCCTCGACGAAGAAGGGGCCCTGCCCTGGGTGCTCTCGCGTCTGCCCGAGGGCTACCGGGCGATCGTCGTCGACAACGGCTCCACCGACGACAGCGCCGCCGTCGCGCGCGAGCACGGCGCCACGGTCGTCACCGAGTCGCGCCGCGGGTTCGGTGCCGCCGCTCACGCAGGCCTCCTCGCCGCCACCGCGCCGATCGTCGCCTTCTGCGACGCCGACGCCTCGATGGACCCCCTCGACCTCCCTGACCTCGTCTCTCCCGTCGTCCGCGGCGACGCCGAACTCACCCTCGGCCGCCGCCGCCCCACCGCTCGCGGCGCGTGGCCGCTCCACGCACGGCTCGCCAATGTCGCGCTCGCCCGCCTCATGCGTCGCGCGAGCGGGGTCGCCCTGCACGACCTCGGCCCCATGCGGGTCGCGTGGCGCCGCGACCTGCTGGCCCTCGACCTGCAGGATCGCCGCAGCGGCTACCCGCTCGAGATGGTGCTGCGGGCCTCGCAGGCCGACTTCAGGATCCTGGAACTCGACGTCCCCTACGCCCCTCGCGTCGGCCGCAGCAAGGTGACCGGCACCCTCCGCGGCACCGTCCGCGCCGTGCAGGACATGTCACGGCTGTTACGCGAGGCGAAGGCCGACGCCGCGCGCCTCGCCCGGACGGGTGCCCAGCGCACCGCGGTGAACGCACGATGAGCGCCGCCGAGACGACGCTGGTCGTCATCGCCAAGGAGTGCCTGCCCGGTCGCGTCAAGACGCGGCTGAACCCGCCGCTCACGCTCGAGCAGGCGGCTCGAGTCGCTGCGGCGGCACTCGACGACACCCTCGAGGCGGTGTCGGCCCTGCCGGCGCGCCGTCGCATCCTGCTGTTCGACGGCACGGTCGCCCCGGCCGCTGCCCGCGGCTACGAGATCATGCCGCAGGTCTCCGGCGGCCTCGACGAACGCCTCGCCGCGATGTTCGACGCCGTCGACGGGCCGACCCTGATGGTCGGCATGGACACCCCGCAGATCACGTCGGCGCTGATCGCGCCGGTGTTCGACGAATGGCCGAGTGGCACCGACGCCTGGTACGGGCCCGCGAACGACGGTGGCTTCTGGGCTCTCGGGCTGCGCGAACCGACCGGCGATCTGCTGCGCGGCGTTCCCATGTCGCAGAACGACACCGGCAACCACCAGCTGAACAGGCTCGCACGGGCCGGCCTCGACGTCGAATTTCTGCCCGAACTCACCGACGTCGACACGATTCACGACGCGGTGGCCGTCGCCCGGCAGGCACCGCACGGGCGATTCGCGCACACGCTGCGCGAGTGCCTCGAGCTGCGCTCTGAGCTCGTCGCGCTCTAGCCCGTCGAGGTGGCCCGCGGACCACCCCGGCCGCCGATCGGGCCCTTCTGACAGAGTGACAGGCCGCGCCGCTCGGCCGAGAGCTCAGCGCACCGACGAGACCGGCACGAACACGTCGAACCGGCAGCCGGCATCGACGTTCTGCACCGTCACGCGCCCGTCGTGGGCTGCCGCGATGCCCTGCACGATGGCCAGCCCGAGACCGGCGCCACCCTGCGCTCCGGCCGCACGGCGCCCGCCGGCCGCTCTCGCGCGGTTCGCGGCCTCACCGGCACTGCCCCCACCGGCACCGCTGTCGGTCGCACCGCCCCCGCTCGCGGCACCGAAGCCACTGCTGGCTACGACCATCCGCGGCCCATCACCGGCGGCCCGGGCGGCCGAGCCACGCCACCCCGCCTCGAACACGCGCCCGAGGTCGGTCTCGCGGATACCGCCGGCCGAATCGGCCACGGAGAGCACCACGAAGTCATCGTCGCCGGCCGCAGCCGAGATCACGATCTCGGCGCCCGACGGCGAGAGCCGGATGCTGTTCATCGCGAGATTGGCCATCGCGCGGGCGAGCTCGCGCGGGTCGGCCTCGAGAGTGAGATCGGCCACGTCGCGGCCAACGACGGCGACACCGTGGCTCGCGGCGACCGGCCCGAGCTGCGCCACGAGATCGTCGACCAGCTCGACCACGCTCATGGTCTGCTTGTCGAGACGCAACGCGCCCGCGTGGATGGTCGAGAGCTGGAAGAGGTCGTCGACCATGCCTCCGAGACGGTCCACCTGGTCGAGCATCAGCCGGTGGTAACGCGCGGGGTCGTCGGCGACTCCGTCTTCGAGTGCCTCGCCCATGGCGCGCAGCCCGGCCAGGGGCGTGCGGAGGTCGTGCGAGATCCAGGCGACGAGCTCGCGCCGCGCCGCCTCGGTGCGAGCCTCGCGCTCGCGCGAGCGCGACAGGCGCTCGTCTGAGGCCGCCAACTCGCGAGCGAGAACAGCGAACTCGTTCGACAGGGGCCGCCCCGCCACGGCACCCGAGACAGCAGGATCACCGAGACGGCGGGCACGGTCGATCACCACGTGGCTGTTGCGCACGAGCGACACCCCGAGCACCACGGCGAGCGCGACCGACACCAGCCCGGCGACAGCGGCCAGCCAGAGGAAGACGCCGAAGTCGGCCTGCGACACGTACATGCGATCGGCGGCGATGACCATGCCGCCCACCAGCGAGCCGACAGCTGCGACGGCGACCACGACGATCTGCAGCACGAGCGACGCCCGGCGCATCAGCCGCAGCACCACGGCGGCGACGATGCCCACGCCGAGGGCGGCACCGAGCGCCCAGAGCGAGACATGCAGCCAGTCGGCGGCGCCGTTCACGACACGGCCGAAGCGCCGGGAACGAACCGATAGCCCACACCCCAGACGGTGACGAGGCAGACCGGCGCCCCCGCATCCTGCTCGACCTTCTCGCGCAGCCGCCGCACGTGCACGGTCACGGTCGAGAGGTCGCCGACCTCCCACCCCCACACGGCCCGCAGCAGCTCTTCGCGCCGAAAGACTCGGTCGGGATGCCGGATCAGAAAGGCCAACAGGTCGAACTCGCGCACCGTGAGCGTCAGCGGCTCGCCTTCGAGCGTGATCTCGCGCGCCGAGGCGTCGAGACGGAAGCCGCCCTGCATGACGACGGCCTGCAGCTCGAATGGCGTGGTGGTGCGTCGCAGCACGGCATCGACGCGCAGCATCAGCTCGCGCGGCGAAAACGGCTTGACGAGGTAGTCGTCGGCCCCGGCCTCGAGCCCGGTGATGCGATCGTGCTCCTCGCCCAAGGCGGTCAGCATGATGATCGGCACGTCGGTGACGGCCCGGATGCGACGGCAGACCTCGAGCCCGTCGATGCCGGGCAGCATGCGGTCGAGGAGGATCAGGTCGGGTCGCTCGTCGAGGACGCGCACGACCGCGGTGAGCCCGTCGGTCGCGATGCCGGCGAGATGCCCGCCGCGACGCAGGTAGGAGACGACCACTTCGGCCACGATGGGGTCGTCTTCGACGACCAGCACGCTTCGAGGGGGCGCGGCCACAGCGGCATCAGAGGCGAGAGACACATATCCATGATGCCGCCCGTGCCGGGGAGAGTCATCCGAATCACGGGACCGTTCGCGCTTCGTAAGGTCTCGGCGATCCTCGGGCATCGGTGCGGCCGTACGCTCGAATCAATGAAAAGCCTGAAAGTGCATCACGCTTCGGTCACAACCGTACTGAACGGCAACCGTCGTCTGCTCCGCTCCGAACTACTTCACGTGATAGCTCCCCTCCCCACCGATCCAATGGATCGCATGCCCGTGTCGGCATCGACGACCGGTCATGCCGAAGGAGGCATCCAGTGAGCATCGTCATCGACGACACCCTGCTCGCCGGCCGCGAGGCGACCTTCGGAGCAGGTGGCTCCGAGCCCTATGCCCACGCGCTGGGCCGGGAAGGTCGCCTGACCCTCGTCGGCAGCAGCCGCACGGGCGTCGACTACGACCTCGGCCGCTGGATGGCCGAGGCCGACGACGTCGACCGCGCCCTCCTCGCCTCCGAGACGGGCCCCGTGCTCGACATCGGCTGCGGCCCCGGCCGCATGGTGCAGGCCGCGACCGACCTCGGGCTGGTCGCCCTCGGCGTCGACGTCTCGAAGGCCGCCGTCCGCGTCGCAGGTCGAGCCGGCCTGCCGGTGCTCAACCGCAGCGTGTTCGACCGGTTGCCCCGCGAGGGCCACTGGGGCACGATGCTGCTGATCGACGGCAACATCGGCATCGGCGGCGACCCGCGAGCCATGCTCGAGCGCTGCCGCGAACTGCTCGGCCGGCGCGGCGCTGCGATCGTCGAGGTGCAGAGCGACGACGACGTCGACGAGACCTTCATGGCGCACGTCGTCGACGACGACGGCCGCTCCAGCTCGAGCTTCCCCTGGGCCGAACTCGGCACTCGTGCCCTCGAGCGGCACGCGGCTGCTGCGGGCTTCGACCTCGAGCAGACCTGGCGCGTCGACGGCCGTACCTTCTGCCGCCTCGTCTGCCGCTGAGGCCGCTCGGCGAGACCCCGGCTTTCGGCCGATGTCTCCGCGCCGCGGCGCCGGGACGTCGGCCGAAAGCCAGGGTCTCGCGTGGCTCAGCGGCGGCGAGCGCGGGTGACCCGCAGGTAGACGACGACCACGATCGCGGTCACCACGGCCACCGCCGCCCACAGCAGCGCGAGATGCAGCCCGTAGTCCAACGGCGTGACCGTGTAGTTCTTCGGCCCCTTCGCCTTGCGGACGATCTCGGGCACGACGATCAGCGTGAACACCGCGCCGACGACGACACCGCCCTGCAGGATCGCGAGGACGGCCGGCGGGATCCTGTGCCCGGCCCGCCGCATCGCGATGCTGATCGCGGCGACGACGGGCGACAGGATGCCGTCGTGGATGATCACCGCGAGGATCAGCCACGAGACGAGACCCCAGATCTGCTTCGTGCTGACGGTGTCTTGCAGCACCCAGGCGCCGAGAACGATCGCGAGAACACCGAGAGAGATCAGCGCGGTGCGCACGATCGTGGTCGCCGGGCCGCCGCCGGCGGGCACGCTCGGCGCGGGCCGCGCGGTGCGAGCAGAACCAGGAGCACTCACGTCAGCACCTCGATCGTCGACAGCCACTTCGTCTGCAGCACCCCGGGCCGCCCGGGCGCGATCATCCGCGCCGGGTAGCCGTGCTCGATGTCGAGCCGCTCGCCGTTGAGGTGCAGGGCGACGAGGGTCGACGGGTCGTGGACGTACTCCGACCCCATCAGCATGATGCGGTAGCCGCCCTTCTTCTCGAGGCTGGTCACCTTGAGCGACTCCGGCTCGGTGGCGCCGACGAGCGACACGAGGTCGTGCAGCCGCACGCCCTTCCAGTGCGCCATCTGGCTCCAGCCTTCGACGCAGGCGATCGGCAGCGCCGCCTCGTACTGCGGCATCGCCTCCAGCTGCTCGAGGGTGAACGAGTTGCTGGCGTCGCCGCGCGTCACCGTCAGCGTCCAGTCCGGGCTCATCGCGGTCTCGAGCACCTGAGCGGCGGCGGCGCTGCGATTGATCGGCAGCGAGTTCGGCCCGTAGCCGTTCTTGCGCGGCGCGAAGAAGTTGATGCCGGTGAACGGCGTCGCCGACTGCCCCACGGTGAAGGCCACGACCGCGGCCGTCGTGACGCCGATGCTGGCGAAGAACCCGCGCCGCGACGACATCTTGTCGACCTGGGGCGTGCGGTCGATCCAGTCGAAGACACGGCCGACGACGCCGCGGGGCGGGCGGGACGCCACGACGTCGTCGGTCAGCCCTTTCGAGTAGACGAGGGCAGGATCACGAAGACCCGCCTCGTCGAGATCCTGCGCCGCCAGTCGCGCCCGGGCCGTCTGCTGGGCCGACGGCGGCACGACGTCTTCCTCCGGCGTGATGAAGTCGCCGTTCGCGTCGTAGCTGTTCTTCTTCAGCCAGTAGCGCTGGATGAGGGGCAGCTTGACACCGATGTGGACCGCCAGCGACCCGCCGATGACGATGGCCATCGCGAAGTGCGTCTGCCTGAAGTCGAACGGCTCGGGGTAGTACTGGAAGGTGTCGAGAAGTCCCGTGAAGATCTCGACCAGCGAGGCCGCGACGAAGATCGCGATCGATCCGCGCTCGAGGCCCTCGACGACCGACTTGATCGGCGGGAACTTGAACAGCTGCGGCATGACCGCGTAGAGCTTCGCGAAGAGCAGCGGGAAGCACGCGATGCCCGAGGTGATGTGGATGCCCTGCGTGAAGCGGTAGAGCGAGACGGGGCTCGTGGGGAAGCGCATCCACGACGCGGGGTCTTGGAGGAAGTGGCTGTAGAGGCCGGTGAAGAGGCAGATCGTGAAGGCGGCGCCGAGGAGGCGCCCGATCACCACGGCCGTGCGAGCATTGCGATTCGGGCTCGACACAGCACGACGTAAGCCGTACAGCATTTCGCGCATGGTGCATCTCATCACGGTTCAGGGAACGACATGCCCGATCCGGCGACATCGGCGACGATGTTCGTGTTCCGTAAGGAGTTCGGACCAGAAGCCTCGAGGGTTCGGGCAGAGTGGACGCGTGCGCACCCTCCTCGGCCTTCTCGCCTCCGCCGTCCTCGCGGCGACCATCGGCTGGGGTGTCACCTCACTCGGCTTCTATACGGCCGGCATCGGCCACTCCTTCCAGATCTGGACTCTGGTGTGCTGGGCCCTCTTCGTCGGCGCGTTCGTCCTTCTGCGACGCGTGCCTCGCGAGCGCGTCACGGTCGTGGTGCTGATCGGCGCCGCTCTGATCGGCGGGGCGGCCATCTCCGGGCCTCCGAACACGAGCACCGACTCGGCGCGCTACGCCTGGGACGGCATCGTGCAGGATGCCGGTCAGTCCCCCTACGACCACGCCCCCAACTCGCACGCGACCGCGAGTCTTCGCCCCGACTGGCTGTTCCCCGCCCCGACGACCACTGCCAGCGGCAAGCAGGAGTGCACCGGCACCCGAGTCATGACGACGCACGAGACGGGCACGGGCGACCTCCTCTGCACGACGATCAACCGCGCGAAGGTCTTCACCATCTACCCGGCCGCCGCCGAGCTCTACTACGCCGGCGTCCGTGCGATCGTGCCCGTCACGGCCGAGTACTGGCCGCTGCAGGCGGCGGGGCTGATCATCGACCTCGCCATCACGGTCGGCCTGCTGGCCCTCCTGCGCCGACGCGGGCTCGACCAGCGCTGGGCCGCCCTCTGGGCCTGGTGCCCGCTCGTCGCGAGCGAGGCCGTGACGAATTCGCACGTCGACCTGGTGGCGGCAGGCCTGGCGCTGCTGGCCACGGCGCTGGTCGCGACGTCCGTCGAGAAGTCGCCCCGTCGCCTCCTGGGGCGCACCGTGCTCGGCGGGGTCGCGCTCGGCGCCTCGATCGCGACCAAGCTCTTCCCCGTCATCACGGCGTTCGCGCTGCTGCGTCGACGCCCGTTCACCGTGATCGTCGCGGCCGTCGTGACCTTCGTCGTCCTCTACTTGCCGTTCGTCGTGTCGACGGGCCCGAAGGTGCTGGGCTACCTGCCCGGCTACCTGTCGGAAGAGGGGGTCGACGACGGCTCGGGCTTCGCACTGCTCTTCCTCGTCGTGCACGGCAAGGCGACGACGGTCGTGGCCGTCGTGATCCTGCTGCTCGTCGCGCTCGTCGTGTGGCGCACCGCCGACCCGGCCGACCCGTGGCTCGGCCAACTCGCGATGGTCGGCGCGTTCCTGCTCGTGCTGAGCCCGCGCTACCCGTGGTATGCATTGCTGCTGATCCCGTTCGTCGCGATGACGGGCCGGTGGGAGTGGCTCTCGATCGCCCTCGCGATCTCGATCCGGCAGTTCTGGCCGTTCGCCTACGTACGGGCCGAGACACTCGGGGCGGCACTCGTGCTGATCGTGCTGATGAGCATCTGGCGGTCGGGGCCGGGCTGGTGGGGCCGGATGCGAGAGCGCACCGTCGAGGAGTGGCGCCTCGTCACCCGCCCGCTCGCCGCCCGTCGCCCGGGATCGAGCGCCACACCCGGCGCGTAAACTCCGAGCATGCCGCAGATCAGTGTTCCCGACGCCGCCCGCTACCTCGGGGTCAGCGACGACACCGTCCGCCGGTGGATCGACAACGGCGTCATCGGCAGCGAGAAGAACACTTCGGGCCGCACCGTCGTCGACGGGCTCGAGCTGGCGCAGCTGGCCAAGAAGAACGCCGTGGTGCCCGACGACCCCACCGGCATCGGCTCGTCGGCGCGCAACCGCTTCGTCGGGCTCGTCACCGGCATCACCGCCGACACGGTCATGGCGCAGGTCGAGATCCAGTGCGGCCCCTTCCGCGTCGTGTCGTTGATGTCGTCGGAGGCGGTGCGCGATCTCGGGCTCGAGCTCGGCTCGGTCGCGATCGCCGTGGTGAAGGCGACGATGGTGATCGTCGAGACGCCGACCGCGCGCGACTGAACTCTTTTTTTCACAACCGACCAAACCCCTTCGTCGGGCTCACCGAACTCTTACGCGGCGCCGCCCTACCGGCGCCGACACTCTCAGTCCGACGAGAGACCCGAGGTCGGACACGCATCACCCACCGGATCGGTGTGACACCCGGCGACCCGCAGCGGACAACTCGCGCTGCGGCCCGCCGGGTGTCTGCCGTGAAGGGGCTCTCAGAAGAGAAGACGGATCCACGATCGCTTAGGCTCGACGGATGACGGTCTCGCTTGGAATCCCCCTGATGCCGGGCCGCGTCGATCCGTCGATTCCCCCGCGACCCGCTGGCGTGAAAGGCCTCGTCGACCGCTACGACCGTGTCGCCACCGACCTGAGGGTGTCGCTGACCGACCGTTGCAACCTGCGCTGCACGTACTGCATGCCAGCCGACGGGCTGCCGTGGCTCGACCGCGAGCAGGCGCTGAGCGCCGACGAGATCGTCAGGCTCGTCAGGATCGCCGTGACCGATCTCGGGGTGCGCCAGGTGCGCTTCACGGGCGGCGAACCCCTGCTGCGGGGCGACCTCGTCGAGATCATCGAGCGCTGCGCCGCCCTCGAGCCCCGCCCCGAGCTCTCGCTGACGACGAACGCCATCGGCCTGGCCGAGCGGGCGTCCGCTCTGGCCGCGGCAGGCCTCGACCGCGTCAACGTCTCGCTCGACTCGCTGCACGCCGAGACCTTCGCGAACCTCACCCGACGTCCCTTCCTCCAGCGCGTGCTCGACGGCGTCGATGCGGCAGCCCGGGTCGGCCTCGGGCCGATCAAGATCAACGCGGTGCTACTGCGCGGAGTCAACGACCACGAGGCACCAGCGCTCGTCGCCTGGGCCCTCGCGAACGGGCACGAGCTGCGCTTCATCGAGCAGATGCCCCTCGACGCCGACCACACCTGGAGCCGCGACACCATGGTCACGGCCGCCGACGTCCGCGGCCTGCTCGCTTCGCGGTTCGAGCTGACGCCCGCCGACGAGCCGCGAGACGGCGCACCGGCCGAGCGGTTCGCGGTGCGCGAGCGCCCTCGTCAGGCCGGGCCGCATGGTCCTGACGCGCTCGGCCCTGAGCCTGTCACGTCGGCCGTCGCCCCACCCCTCACCGGCACGATCGGCATCATCGCGAGCGTCACCGAGCCCTTCTGC
Source organism: Frondihabitans sp. PAMC 28766 (assembly GCF_001577365.1). NCBI lineage: Bacteria > Bacillati > Actinomycetota > Actinomycetes > Micrococcales > Microbacteriaceae > Frondihabitans > Frondihabitans sp. PAMC 28766. The sequence continues at coordinate 1,656,923 of NZ_CP014513.1, read as the reverse complement.
GCCGACTGCCGCCGCACGCGACTGACGGCCGAGGGCAGCGTGCGCAGCTGCCTGTTCTCGCACACCGAGACCGACCTGCGCGGTGCTCTGCGCGGCGGCGACCCCGACGAGGTCGTGGCCGACCTCTGGCGCGGTGCCATGTGGGCGAAGCCCGCGGGCCACGGCCTCGACGACCCCGCGTTCGTGCAGCCGGCCCGCTCGATGAGTGCGATCGGCGGCTGAGGTGGCCGTGACCGTCACGCTGCGCTTCTTCGCGGGTGCCCGGGCCGCCACCGGCATCGACGAGGTCGCGTCGGTGTCCGATCAGGAGCCGACGATCGGCGCGCTGCTCGACGCCCTCACCCCTGCGCCGGGCGTCGAGCCCGCCGAGCTGGCGTCCGTGCTCGGCCGGTGCTCCTTCCTCGTCGACGGGGTCACGACTCGCGATCGCGCCGCCGTCGTCCCGGCCGGCGCCGTCGTCGATGTGATGCCGCCCTTCGCCGGAGGCTGACACCCCCCTTCCTCACAATTTCGAGGAGAAACGCCCCCGCGCGCCCGCTTTCCGGGCCAGCAAGCGGCATGCGCCGAGAATGTCCTCGCAATTGGGAGGGGACACGGGAGCGGGGCGGGGCGGGGCGGGGCGGGGCGGGGCGCGCTACGAGCGCAGGTTCGGACGGAAGGCGTGCGGGTCGATGTCGGCGAGCGGCAGGGGCACACGGCCCGTCGCGCCCACGCCAGCACCGGCCCCGGCACCAGCCGCCGCAAGCGCGCTCGGCCGCAGGTTCCAGCCGAGCATGCCGCGCGTGAGCTGCGTCACATCGAACCCGTCGGCCTGCAGCAGTCGCGCGGCCGCCGCCGACCGCGGCCCCCGCGCGCAGAAGACAACCACCGGCACCGCCGGGTCCAGCGCGGGCCGTTCGGCGCTCGTCGACCCGTAGCCGGCTGCCAGCACCGAACCGGCGATCGCGTCGACGTCGTGCTCAGGGCGCTCGCGCACGTCGAGCAGGGTGAAGTCGTCGACACCCCGTGAGCGCGCGTCGAGCCGGGCCTCGAGGGCCTCGGCCGTGACGGTGGGCACGTCGGCGGCCGCGGGAGGGGTGGCCGGGCGGGCCGTCGCATCCTGCGCCCCCATGCGGGCCGATGCTCGAGAAGCCCGACGGGAATCCGACCGGACGAGCCGGCTCTCGCGCCAGCTGCCGGACGCCGCGTCGATCGTGACCACTCGCCCGAGCAGCGGCTCGCCAGTGCCGGTGATGAGCTTGATCGCCTCCGACGCCATCACCGAGCCGACCGTGCCGCACAGGGGGCCGAGCACGCCGACGTCGGCGCACGATTCGTCCCACCCGTCGGCAGGAGGCGACGGGTGCAGGTCGCGGTAGTCGACGTCGCGCCCGCCGGGCGCGGCGTCCCAGAAGACGCTGATCTGGCCGTCGAAGCGCGAGACGCTGCCCCAGACGACCGGCAGGCCGCGAGCGGCGGCCTCGTCGGCCACGGTGTAGCAGGTGTCGAACGAGTCGCTGCCGTCGAGCACGAGGTCGTAGTCGTCGAAGAGCGACGCGGTCGAGGCGTCGAAGTGGACGGGGTGCACCCGCACGGTCACATCGGCGTTCGCGGCTCGGGCCCACTCCGCGGCCGCCCGCGCCTTGGGGGTGCCGATCTGATCGGGTCGGTACAGGGTCTGGCGCTGGAGGTTGGAGAGCTCCACGGCATCATCATCGACGATTCCCAGCGTCCCGATACCGGCTTGTACGAGATACTGGATTCCGGGGGATCCGAGACCGCCGGCGCCGATGACGACGATTCGGGCGTTTCTCAGACGGGATTGACCGTCGAGACCGATCCCAGGCAAGCGTGACGTGCGTGAGTAGCGTGCAACGCCTGGCTGCCCATCACCCTTTTCCGCTGTACCGACTGCAATGCTGGCCTTGACCAGAGGAGGAAGCCCACCCATGACCGACCTCCTCGACTCGACTTCGGTAGCCCCCACTACTGTACGTCGCCCCCCCAGCCGGGGCTGGCGGGCCCTCCAGCAGTTCCGTGCGCGCCCGGCAGGCGACCCCGCCCTCGCCGGCGTCTTCGGGCTCCTGGTGTCGGTCGCCTTCTCGTGGGTGCCCTCGATCTGGTACGACGAGTCGGCCACCATCGTGTCGGCGCAGCGCTCGTACGCGCAGTTGTGGGCAGAGATCCACCACGTCGACGCCGTGCACGCCGTCTATTACGGCTTCATGCACTTCTGGTTCGACCTCGTCGGCTACACGCCCGTCTCGCTGCGCTTTCCGAGCGCGGTGGCGGTCGGCGTCGGGGCTGCTCTCCTCGTGCTGCTGACACGCGAGCTGACGGACCGGCGCACCGGCCTCGTCGCCGGTCTTCTCTTCACGCTGCTCCCACGCATCACCTGGGCCGGCGGCGAAGGCCGCTCGTACGCGATCACGGCAGCCCTGGCGATCGCGCTGAGCCTCGTCTTCATCCACGCCAGCAAGCGCACGCGCAGCGATCCTCACCGCTACTTGCGCTGGTGGGTGCTCTACGGGGTGCTCGCACTCGTCTCGACATCGGTCTTCCTCTACTCGGCCCTGCTGGTGGCCGCCCACGGCCTCACCCTGGTGATGTGGGCCCGGCGCAGCCGGAGCGCCCAGCGCACCACCTCGTGGCGTCCCGCCCTGCTCGGCTGGTTCGTGTCGGCGGCGATCGCAGGCGCTTTGCTGATCCCTCTCGCCAGGCTCTCGAGCGACGAGTCGAAGCAGGTCGGCTGGATCGCCAAGCCCAGCCTCGCCACGGTCGCCGAGTTCTTGCAGACCCAGTGGTTCACCGGCAACCCCGTCTTCGCCGTCTTCGGCTGGGCGCTCGTGATCGCCGGCATCGTCGCCGTTCTTCGCAAGGGGGCCCGCTACAACGAGCCGAACGTGCTGCAAATCGCCCTGCCGTGGCTGCTGGTGCCGGCTCTCGGGCTCATCGCCGTGTCAGTGGTCAGCAACCCGCTCTATTCGCCGCGGTACGTCACCTTCGCGGCCCCCGCGGTCGCGATCCTGATGGCCGTCGGCCTGTGCTCGGTGCGCCTGCGCTCGCTCGTCGCCGCCGGGCTGGTCGTCGCGGTCGGGCTGACGGCACCGAGCTACATCGCGCAGCGCCTGCCGGAGGCCAAAGACGACTCGTCGTGGGCCGAGGTCGCCGCGCTCGTCAAGCACGAGCGCACACTCGAGGGCCCGAACGCCACCGACGCCATCATCTACGGCCACATCCGCCGCCACCCCACCGGGTCGGCGCGCAACATCGAGTACTCCTATCCTTCGGCGTTCGCCGGCATGACCGACGTCACCCTCAAGACGCCGGCCGCAGAGACGGGCGAGCTGTGGGAGACCCGCTACCCGCTCAGCGAGACCATCGACCGCGTCGACGGCCACCAGTACGTGTGGCTCGTCACCAGCAACAAGCAGGACCTGCGCCCGAGCGTCACGAAGGCGCTCGCGGGCGAGGGTTTCCACGTCGAGAATCAGTGGAATCTCACGCGCGTCAACGTCCTGCGCTACGAAAAGTAACTGCGCCCTAGTCGGACAGCAGGCGGGCGCCGTGGACCGGCCCCGTGGCACGGACGACGGCGAGACGCGCCGCGCTGAGCGCGATCTGCAGTTCGAGCGCCCCGTCGAGATCGGGCGCGAGGAAGGCCACCGTAGGGCCCGAGCCCGAGACGACGCCGGCGAGCGCGCCGTTCTGCTCGCCGAGCTCGAGCACGTCGCTGAGGCCTGGCTCGAGGTGGAGGGCCGGCGCCTGCAGGTCGTTGTACATCACATCGGCGAGGCGGGCCGGATCGCCCGCACGGAGGGCCTGCAGCACACCGGAGTCGACGCGCGGCTGCCGCACGGGGTTGATGTCGGCCTGGTGTCGCAGCCGGTGCTCGTCGAGCTCGGTGTAGACGGCCGGGGTCGAGAGGCCGAAATCGGCGAGCGCCAGCACCCACTGGAACTGCCCCTGCGCGAGCGCGGGGCTCAATTCGTCGCCGCGCCCCGTGCCGACGGCCGTGCCACCCATGAGCGCGAAGGGCACGTCGGCCCCGAGGGTCGCTCCGAGGCGCAGCAGCTCGTCGCGAGACAGGCCGGTGTTCCAGAGCGTGTCGCAGGCGAGCAGGGTTGCGGCGGCGTCGGCCGACCCCCCGCCCATACCGCCGGCGACGGGCACGTTCTTGTCGATGACGAGGCTGACGCCTCCGTCGTATCCTGTCGTCGTCGCCAGGAGGCGGGCTGCCCGGATCGCGAGGTTGGTGTCGTCGACGGGCACCCCGCTGAGATCGATGCCCGCGTGGGTCGACGTGAACCGCACCGCGAAGTCGTCCGCCGCGGTGGCGCGCACGTCTTCGTAGAGCGAGACGGCCTGATAGGCCGTCGCGAGCTCGTGGTAGCCGTCGTCTTGCAGGTCACCCACGGCGAGGAAGACGTTGATCTTGCCCGGCGCACGCGTGTGGACCACGGTCTGGCTCACCACGGACGTCATGAATCCAACTTACCCGGCCTGAGAGACCTCTCGGTTCGCCCCCGTCGCCTGGTGGACGAGCGGGATGACGTCGCGGGCGAACCGCTCCATCTCGGGCACCTGAGGTGAGAACTGCAGCAGCAGGGTGTCGACTCCGGCCACTTCGAACTCCAGGATGCGATCGGCCACCTGCCGAGGCGTGCCCACGAACCCGGGGCGGAGACCCCGGTTCGACACCGAGTAGTCGCTGAGCGACGGCTGGTGCTCGAGGTGCGACTGCCGGGTGAAGTCCTGGTACGACTCGTAGGCGGCGCCCTGGCTGACGTCGGTGATGCGGGCCAACTCGGCCTGCGCCTCGCCTTCCGTATCCCGCACGATGGCGTAGGCGGCCATGCCGAACGCCTCGAACGGAGCAGCGCCAGCCGCCTCCCGCTGGGCGCGCATGCCCTCGATCTTCGTGCGGAGCTCGTCGACGGTGCCACCGTGGGTGAGGTACGCGTCGGCGAAGTCGACGATCGCCGCTTTGCCGGCCGGGCTCTCGCCTCCTGCGTAGATGCGGGGCTGCACGTGCGGCTTGGGCTCGAGGTGAGAGCCCTCGAGCGAGTAGTACTCGCCGTCGAAGTCGAACGGCGTCTCGTTCCACAGGCCTCGCAGGATCGCGACGAACTCACTGGTGCGGGCATAGCGGTCATCGTGCTCCGAGAAGACGCCGCCGTACTGCCGCGCCTCTTCCTCCCACCACGCGCTCACCACGTTGAGCGTGAAGCGGCCCTTCGAGATCTCGTCGATCGTGGCGGCCTGCTTCGCCGTGACCGCGGGCAGGTGGTACCCGGGGCGGACGGCCGCCATCAGCTCGAGCTTCGTCGTGACGGCCGCGAGGGCGGCGGTGAGCGCCCAGGCTTCGAGCGACGGCGCTGCCGTGCCCTTGATGTCGTTGAGGTTCAACTCGGGGATCAGTGTCAGGTCGAACCCGACACGCTCGGCGGTCTGCACGACTTCGGTGATGTAGTCGAACGTGACCGGCATCTGCTCGTCGTCGACGTTGCGCAGCCAGCCCCCGAAGATCGGGGTCCAGAAGCCGAACCTCACGCCGGAGATCCGATGCGAGCGATCTGTCGATCCTGCGCTGCCTCGGGATATTGCGCCTCGAGAAGGCCGCCCAGGAACTTCGCGATCTCGCACGGCCCGACTTCGGCGCCTCGGCCTCGACGTCGGGGTTGTAGTTCGTGTTGGTGTTCACGTCGTAGACGACGGTGCGGCCGTCGACCGTCTCGATGAACTCGATGCCGGCGATCTCGATGCCGTTCACATCGAGGAAGGACGGGAGGCGCCGGATCAGCGGGTGCGACGCGATCGGCTCGCCGTCGGCTGTCGTCTCGCGCAGCTGGAAGAGCGGCGCCTGGCCGGGCAGCGCGCACGCGTCGGCCGGGCAGAACTCGAACGTGTCGCCGGAGGTGTCGACGCGCACCGCGTAGACGAACTCACCACCGACGAACTCGGCTCGAGTCACGAACGACTCCTTGCCGACCAGGAGTTCTTGGATCAGCGTGATCCCGTCGGGTGACTCCTCGAAGTCGGGGCTGTCGACCCACGAGGCGAATTCCCCGACGGTGTCCCAGCGCCGCACGCCGAGGCCCTTGCCGCCCTGGTTGTGCTTCGAGATGAACGGGGCGCCGAACGCCTCGGCCGTGGACACGAGGTCGCGCTTGCCGAACACGGCCGAGGTGCGCGGCACGTCGAAGCCGAGCTTCTGCAGCGCCACGTGCTGCTGCACCTTGCTGACCTCGAGGTCGATCACGGCGCGGCCGCCGACGGTGCGCCGACCCGCGGCTTCGAGCCACGACAGCGTCGCCCGGGTGTACTCCTTCGAGTGCCCGTTTCCGCGCGTGTGGGCGCTGGCCGACATGCGCGACCAGTAGACACCGGGCGCAGGATCAGCGGTCAGGTCGATTCCGCCCTCGGTCAGAAGCAGTTCTTCGACGGGCACGCCTTCGGCTTCGAAGGCGCGGGCCAGCGGGGGGAACCACTCGGGGTTCTCGTGGATCACAAAGACTCGGGGCTGTTCGGTCACCCGCCCAGCCTAGGCACCGACCCTCCGCTGCGCCTGCCTGTGTCGTTCCGCTACGCCCGTCTCTGCCGGGGCATCCCGCCCCTCCCGCCCCTCCCGTGCCGAAATCGCGACCGGTTGAGCCTCAACACCTCGGCGCGGCAGTAACGGGTGTGACTGGCCGCCCGGATCGGTCGCGTTTTCGGAAAGGAGCGGCACGCCAGGGCGGGGCGAGGCGCACGACGCCGCATTACGCCCTGGCAGCACACCGCGGCTCGGCCCGGCAGACTAGGGCCCATGGCACGGATGCAGCACTTCGGATGGTTCTTCGGCCGCGGGTTCGGCCCGCAGGGGTGGCTGCGCGACGACTACCTGTGGGGCCACCGGTGGGATCGCCCGCAGCTGTACCAGCAGTCGGCGAAAGAGCTCGAGCAGGCCGGCCTCGACCTGCTGATCGTCGAGGACAGCATCTCGCCCGGCCCCGCCGAGCAGCTCGACCTCCGCGTGCGGTCGGCCCTCGGCGCCCCGAAGCTCGACCCCTTGCTGCTGACGCCCTACCTCTTCGCCGCCACGACGCACCTCGGCGTCGCCCCCACCGTCAACGCCGGCGTCTACCCGCCCTACCTCGCCGCCCGGCAGTTCTCGACGCTGCAGCACCTCAGCGACTACCGCGTCGGGCTCAACGTCGTGACCGACGTCAAGAGCAGCCGGCACTTCGGCATCCCCGAGCTCGATCACGACAAGGCCTACGACCGGGCCGAGGAGTGGATGCACGTGGTGCGGCAGCTCTGGCACAGCTGGGCCGACGGGGCGATCGTCGAAGACACCGACACCTGGCGCTACGCCGACGGCTCGAAGCTCGACGCCTTCCAGCACCGCGGCGAGTACTTCGAGCTCGACGGCCCCCTGAACGCGCTTCCCTTCGACAAGCCCGGCAACAGCGGCGACCCGGTCATCGTCTCCCCTGGCGGCTCCGGCCGGGGCCTCGCCTTCGCGGGCCACAACAGCGACGTGCAACTGGCCCTGGCGCCACTCGACGTGGAGAGCATCCGCGCCTACCGGGCGAAGATCCATGCGGCAGCCGAGGCCGAGGGGCGTGACCCGGCGAGCATCAGAATCCTGTTCGTGTTCACCCCCGAGATCGTGTCGAGCGACGACGAGGCCGAGAGGCTCGTGCGGGCCTCCGCGCACCCCTCCGACGCCGACCTCCACGAGGTGATCGAGCGCCAATCGATCATCACCGAGACCGACCTCACCGGCCAGAGCCTCGACGCACCCCTCGACCTCGGCGTCTTCGGCCAGCACGTCTCGAAGGGCTCGATCGGCGGCCTCGTCGGCAAGCACGACCCCGAGACCCCGCTGCGCGAGCTCTTCATCGCCAAGTACCGCAAGGGCAGGATCACCGACGGCTCGGGCTCAGTCGGCACGGTCACCCAGGTCGCGGACTTCGTCGAGCGCCTCGGCGAAGAGGCCGGCAACGACGGGTTCATCTTCAACGGCGACCTCCACCCGGCGACGGTGCACCGCATTCTGGATCGCCTGGTGCCCGAGTTGCGCCGGCGTGGCATCCTGCGCTCCGAATTCGGCGGAGGAGGCCTGCGGGCCAATCTGAACGACTTCTAGGCGCCGTCTGGGGCCCCCAAAAGGCGGACCCCCATTTGGGGGCACATTGCCCCCGAACGAGTCGCATAGTGACATCGATTCATTTAGGGTCGGATGAACGGATCACGGCCTGCACCCGACAGGCCACGGCGTCCGGGGCCCGAAACCCATCGTCACGCGCGACCACCCATCGCGCGCCAGAGTCATCCGAATGAGGCAGCGCCATGGCGCGATCCACCCACTCGAGCAATCCCCTGCGCGCACGACCCCGCCGATCGCGGCTGGCGGCGGTCGTCGCGGGCGCCACCGCTCTGGCGGCGGTCCTCGCCGCAACGCTGGCAGGCCCGGCCTTCGCCGACTCGAAGCCGACGAACCCGTCCGACTCGGCGACACCCCCGACGGTCACGGCCGACGCACTCCCCACTCCGCAGATCAACGGAGTCGTCTGGACACAGACGATCGTCGGCAATACGGTCTTCGCCGGGGGCAGCTTCACGACTGCTAGGCCCTACGGCGTCGCACACCTCGGTAAGGGCACCGTGGAACGCTGGAACATCCTGTCGTACAACCTCACCACGGGCGTGCTCAACACCGCCTTCGCCCCTCAGCTGAACGGGCAGGTCAAGGCGATCGTCGGCACCCCCGACCAGAAGCACGTCTTCGTCGCCGGGACGTTCACCAAGGTGGGCAAGACGACGGCGAACCACGTGGTCGAGCTCGGTGCGACGTCGGGCGCCGTCATCCCGAGCTTCAAGGCCACCACGAACTACACGGTCGACGCTCTGGCCCTCGACTACCGCAAGAACAACGTCTATCTGGGCGGAGACTTCACCACGGTCGACTCGAAGGCCCGGACCCGTCTCGCTGCGGTGTCCGTCACCCAGGGTGCGCTCCGGCCGTGGGCCCCGTCGGCGAACGGCACCGTCCGTGCCCTGGCCGTCGACCCCGACCACTCCAAGGTCGTCGTGGGCGGCGCCTTCTCGACCCTCGACGGGAAATCGAAACCCGGTTACGGCATCGGCGCAGTCAACACGACGTCCGGCTCGCTCCTGCCGTGGGCGATGAACAGCGTCATCCGCGACGCCGGCATCAACTCGGCGATCCTGAGCCTCGCCAGCACGTCGACGGGCGTCTACGGCTCGGGATACGTGTACAACGGCGCGGGCAACCTGGAGGGCACCTTCCGGGCGGACTGGAAGACCGGAGCCCTGACCTGGATGGAAGACTGCCACGGCGACACCTACTCGGTGGCGATCGCAGCGGGCGTCGAATACGAGGCCGGTCACGCGCACAACTGCTCGACGGTCGGCGGCTTCCCCGATGACACGAGCCTCGACCACTACCGCGCCGTGGCATTCAGCACAGCGGCGACCCACACGCTCACGGCCAACACGGTTGCCGGCTACTCGAACTTCGCCGGTCAGCCGGCGCCCTCGCTGCTCGACTGGTTCCCGGCCTTCGACATCGGCACGTTCACCGGCCAGAACCAGGGGCCCTGGAGCGTCGCGGCATCGGCCAAGTACGTCGTCTACGGCGGCGAGTTCACCACCGTCAACGGCATCGCGCAACAGGGTCTCACCCGTTTCGCGGTGCCCTCGCTCGCGCCGAACAAGATGGGGCCCGAGAAATCGGGGGCGACGTTCATGCCCACCGTCACGGCCACGCCGACGTCCGCGACCGTCTCCTGGACGGCGAACGCCGACCCCGACAACGAGAACCTGACGTACACCGTGCTGCGCGACGATGTTCCCGTCTACACGGTCACCGGCCCGTCGTGGCTCTGGAACGAGCCGACGATGTCGTGGACGGACACGGACGCCACGGCCCTCACACCCGGCTCGAGCCCCTGGTATCGCATCCGCGCCACTGATGCGTTCGGCAACACCGTGATCGGCGACAGCACGACGGTCACGATTCCCGCTGCGCCGTCGACGGCGCCCGACCCCGGCGCGGCGGTCGACTCGCCGGTCACTCCCCCAGCAGCGCCGGCAGCGGCGGCACCCGCCGCGGCAACACCCGCCGCCGCCCCCGCGGCACCCGCGGCGGATCCCGCCGCAGCACCCGCAGGCTAGGCGGCGTCAGCGACCACCTGCAGGATCACCTTGTCGAGGGTGCGCCGCACACCCGCGACCAGCTCGGGCAGGCGGATCCCCGACTGCACGAGCGACAGGGCGCAGTTGCCACCGGTCGAGGGCCCGGCCACACGCGCGGTCAACTCGTCTCCGCCGGGCAGCTGCCAGGTCGAAGTGGTGCGATCGGGGGTGCGGTGAACGGCATCGGGATCCTGCTTCACGGCTGCCGACACCCGCGCGATCGCTGCGTCGAGCAACGCGGTCTGCGCGCCCCGCATGCTGCGGCTCACCGACACCTCGAACGTGCCGTCGGGCTGCCGGCCCGGCAGGGCGATGCCGTGATCCTGGTGGTAGCGGACGGCGACCGACCGGGCGCCCCACTCGGGGGCCTCGTAGACGTCGACGAGCAGCGACACGATCTGCTCGAGCGAGAGCCGCGCGCCGTTCTCGGCGTCGAGGATCTCGAACCAGGCCTGCACGCTCCGCCCGGTGCGGGCGGCGAGCTTGGCGTCGCTCAGCCCGCCGGAGCCTTGGCCGCCGCCGGCCTGCCTCTTCGGCGACACGCCCACTACGAGCCGGCCGCGGCCAGGCGCACCCGAGCGATGGCCAGGAAGTCGTCGACGGTCAGCTCTTCGCCGCGGCTGGTCGCTTTGAGACCGGCCGCCTCGATCGTGTCGGAGGCCTCGCCAGACGATCCGAACACGCTCGACAGCGACTGCCGCAGCATCTTGCGCCGCTGCTGGAAGGCCGCGTCGACGAGTTCGAACGTGGCCACGCGCTCGGGCTCGGTGCCCTTCGGCTCGCGCCGGTCGTACGCGACGAGGATGCTGTCGACGTTCGGCACCGGCCAGAAGACCTGACGAGACACGAGCCCGGCCGTCGACCACTCGCCGTACCAGGCGGCCTTGATGCTCGGAGACCCGTAGACCTTCGACCCAGGATCCGCGGCGAGACGCTGCCCGACCTCGGCCTGCACCATCACGAGGCCGCGGGTCAGCGACGGGAAGTGCTCCAAGAAGTGCAGCAGCACCGGCACGGAGATGTTGTACGGCAGGTTGGCGACGAGGTGGGTCGGCTCGGTCGGGAGGGAGACCACCCGCATCGCGTCGTCGACGATCAGCGTCAGCTCCGCGCCGGGCTGCAGCAGCCGGACGGTCTCGGGCAGCTGCTCGGCGAGGCGCTTGTCGATCTCGACGGCGGTGACGACCGCGCCGCGCTCGAGCAGCCCGAGGGTCAGCGACCCGAGGCCGGGCCCGATCTCGACGACGGAGGTGCCCTCCGTGACCCGCGACGCCGTCACGATCCTGCGCACCGTGTTGGCGTCGTGCACGAAGTTCTGCCCGAGCTTCTTGGTGGGCTGGATGCCGAGGAGGTCGGCGAGGTCGCGGATCTCGGCGGGGCCCAGCAGGGTCGACGCCACTAGGCCTCGATCAGGATCGGTTCGGACTCCCACGTGCCGTAGACCAGCTCGGTCGTCGAGGTGATCTGCGCCGCGAGCATCGACACGTCGGTGCCGATCGTCTCGGCCATCGATCGGAGGGTGAGCGGGATCAGGTAGGGGGCGTTCGGTCGGCCGCGGAAGGGCGTCGGGGTGAGGAAGGGCGCGTCGGTCTCGACCATGATCAGGTTGCGCGGCGCCTGCACGAGCGCGTCACGCAAGGGCTGGGCGTTCTTGAACGTGACGGTGCCGGCGAACGACATGTACCAGCCGTTCTCGGCGCAGACGCTCGCCAGCTCGGGGCCGCCCGAGAAACAGTGGAAGACGGTCTTGTCGGGAGCGCCCACGCGCTTCAGCGTCTCGACGACGTCGTCGTGCGCGTTGCGGTCGTGGATCTGGAGGGCGAGGCCGTGCTCCTTGGCGATCGCGATGTGGGCTTCGAACGACTCGATCTGGGCTCGACGCGACTCGGCCTCGTCGCGCCCGTCCTGCCCCAGCCGGAACCAGTCGAGTCCGGTCTCGCCGACCGCCCGGACGCGGGGCGCCCGGCCAGCTCGTCGATCTCGGCCAGGGCTTCGTCGAGCCGACCCTCGGCGGCGTAGCGTGGCGCTTCGTTGGGGTGCAGCGCGACGGCCGCCAGGACGCGAGGCTCGCGGGCGGCGATCTCGGCCGACCATCGCGACGTCTCGAGGTCGTTGCCGACCTGCACCACGCCGCGGATGCCGACGCTGGAGGCGCGATCGAGGTGCTCGCGGTAGTCGAGCCCCTCGCCGTCCTGGATCTCCAGGTGGGTGTGGTTGTCGTACACCGGCACGGTCAGGGCCGAGGGCAGCGGCGGGTATGACAGGTCGCGCTTCTGGCCGTCGGGAGCCTGGTCGGCGCGCTTGCGGATGAACTCGGCGTCGCGCGCTGCCGCGTCGTCGCGGCCGGGCTGGGAGTCGCTCACGCGGTGGCCGGCTCCGGCTGCTCGATGCGCGGGAAGAGCGTCGACTCCAGCGGCTTCACGCTGGGCGCCGACGACCACTCGGCCGCGTGGTCGATGTTCTGGCTGGTCAGCTCGCCCTGCCCGATGCTCTCCCACAGGCGGTGTGCGGCGCCCGGGATGAACGGGCTGAGCAGCACCGTCAGCGTGCCCAAGCCGCGCAGCGCCGTGGCCAGCACCGTGCCGAGGCGCTCGCGAGAGGCCTCGTCTTTGGCGAGCTTCCACGGCTCCTGCTCGGTGATGTAGCCGTTCAGGGCGTCGACGAGCTCCCAGATGGTGCTCACCGCCTCGTTGATCGCGTAGCGGCCGATCGCCTCGTCGGCGCCTTCGGTCACCCGCAGCTCGGTCTGGCGGATCACGAGGTCCTGCTCGGTGAGGTCGCCCGCAACGGGCACGGTGCCGTCGAAGTAGCGCGTGATCATCGCGATGATGCGCGACGCCAGGTTGCCGAAGCCGTTGGCGAGCTCGGCCTGGTAGCGCGCAGAAATGTCCTCCCACGAGAAGTTGCCGTCCTGGCCGAAGGTGATGGCGCGCATGAAGTAATAGCGGAAGGCGTCGACGCCGAACGTGTCGGTGATCTGCTGCGGCGCGATGCCGGTCAGCTTCGACTTCGACATCTTCTCGCCCCCGACGAGCAGCCAGCCGTGACCGAAGACGTTCTTCGGCACGGGCAGGCCGGCAGCCATGAGCATGGCCGGCCAGATGACGGCGTGGAACCGCGCAATGTCTTTACCGACGAGGTGCATGGCCGGCCAGCGGCGGCCGAACTCCTCGTCGTCGACGCCGTAGCCGACGGCCGTGACGTAGTTGAGCAACGCGTCGAACCAGACGTAGACGACGTGCGAGTCGTCCCACGGCACCTTGATGCCCCAGTCGAACGAGGCGCGCGAGATCGAGAGGTCGCGGAGACCCTGCTTGACGAACGACACGATCTCGTTGCGGACGCTCTCGGGCTGGATGAAGGACGCTTGCGACTCGTAGAGGTCGAGCAGCGGCTTTTCGAAGTCGCTCATCCGGAAGAAGTAGTTGCTCTCTTTGAGCAGCTCGACGGGCTTCGAGTGGATCGCGCAGACCAGCTCGCCCTCGTAGGGCCCGGTGCCCTCGACGAGGTCGGACTGCTGCTTGTACTCTTCACAGCCGACGCAGTAGTAGCCCTCGAACTCGCCCTGGTAGATGAAGCCGTCGTCGTACAGCTTCTGGAGGAACAGCTGCACGCCGCGCTCGTGGCGCTCGTCGGTGGTGCGGATGAAGTCGTCGTTGGTGATGTCGATGGCCTCGAGCAGCGGCTTCCAGGCCTCCTCGACGAGCTTGTCGGCCCAGGCCTTCGGCGTGACGTCGTGGCTGACGGCGGTGCGCTGGATCTTCTGGCCGTGCTCGTCGGTGCCGGTCAGCAGCCAGGTGTCGTCGCCGCGCTGGCGGTGCCAGCGGGCGAGCACGTCGGCCGCCACCTCGGTGTAGGCGTGACCGATGTGGGGCACATCGTTGACGTAGAAGATGGGCGTGGTGATGTAGAAGGAGTCGCCGACGGGCATGCCGTCCAGTCTAAAGCGCTCTCGTCAGTGTTACCGGCCCGTCACCGCGCGGCCAGCGCGCCCTGATAGAGGTCTCTCTTCGAGAGCCCGGTCGCCTCGGCCACCTCACCCGCCGCATCCTTGAGCCGGTCGCCGGCGGCCACGGCGGCCAGCACCAGCGCGACACCGCGGTCGAGGTCGACGACGCGGGGCTCGGATCCTGCGATCACGATGCAGATCTCACCCCGCACCCCCTCGAGAGCCCAGTCGGCGAGGGCACGCGCGCTGCCCCGCCTGACCTCTTCGTGCAGTTTGGTCAGCTCGCGGCAGACCACCACGCGGCGGTCGTCGCCGAGCTCGAGAGCCACGTCGGCCAGCGACTCGGCCAGCCGGTGCGGCGACTCGAAGAACACCATGGTGCGACGTTCGTCGGAAAGCGAGCGCAGGATGCCACGCCGGTCGCCCTGCTTTCGTGGCAGAAAGCCCTCGAACGTGAAGCGGTCGGTCGGCAACCCCGACACCGCCAGCGCGGTCAGCACGGCGGAAGGCCCGGGCAGGGCCGTCACCGTCACGCCCGCGGCGGCGGCGGCCTCGACCAGCGGGAACCCGGGGTCGCTGATCGCCGGCATGCCGGCATCGGTCAGCACCAGCACGTCGGCGGCGCGGGCCAGCTCGACCACCTCGGCTGCCTTCTCACGCTCGTTGTGCTCGTGGAGGGCGATGAGCCGCGGCCGGTTCTCGACGCCGAGCGCGCGCATGAGGTGGATCGCCGTGCGGGTGTCTTCGGCTGCGACGACCTCGGCGTTCGTCAGCGCCTCGATGAGGCGCCGCGACGCGTCGCCGAGGTTGCCGATGGGCGTGGCTGCGAGAACGATCACTCGGCCATTGTCCCCGTTCTGGTGGCGGCACCGGGCAAGGTCGTCCGTTTACGATGTCCAGATGACCACCGGGCCCGACGACGACTTCGATTCGATCGTCGGCTCCGGGTCGGGCAGCTACCGCGGCCCTGAGGTCGCCGCCACCGCAGGCACCGTCACGGTCGAGGTCGAACCCCGGCACGCACACCGCAGCCTGCCCGCACAGCTCACGCGGATCGACGCGTGGTGGGGCCGAGTGCTGAGCACCCCGGCGCGGGTGCGGGCGTGGGTGTGGGGCGGCCCGATCCTGGTGACCCTGATCGCCGCGGTGCTGCGGCTCTGGCATCTCGGGCATCCCGACGCGCTGGTGTTCGACGAGACCTACTACGTCAAAGACGCGTGGACGCTGCACAACCTCGGCTACGAGGGCACCTGGCCGAACAACATCGACGCCAAGTTCGCCGCCGGCCATGTCAACCTCTTCACGGCGGCCCCGGAGTTCGTCGCCCACCCGCCCCTCGGCAAGTGGCTGATCAGCCTGGGGATGGCGCTGTTCGGGCCGACGAACCCGGCGGGCTGGCGGTTCAGCGTCGCCGTCGCCGGGATCCTGGCGGTGCTGCTCGTCACGCTCATCGCGCGACACCTCCTGAAGTCGAACCTGCTCGGCGTGCTGGCCGGGTTCTTCCTCGCGATCGACGGCCAGGCGATCACGATGAGCCGGGTGTCGCTGCTCGACAACTTCGTGATGTTCTTCGGGCTGCTGGGCTTCGGGGCGATCCTGCTCGACCGATATCAGAGCAAGCGGAGGCTCGACCGCTGGGTGACCCGGATGGATCACGCGGGCCGCGACCTCACCTGGGGGCCGTCGCTCTGGTGCCGGCCGTGGCTGATCGTCGCCGGCCTGCTGCTCGGCGCCGCCACCGGGGTGAAATGGAACGGCGCGTACTTCCTCGCGATCTTCGCCGTCTACACGGTCGTCGTCGACATGGCCGCGCGGCGCCGCGCCGGGGTCGAGTTCTGGGGCACCGGCACGATCTTCAAGCAGGGCCCCGTCACGTTCTTGTTGATGGTGCCGATCGCCGCCGTCACCTACGTCGCGTGCTGGACGGGCTGGTTCGTCACCAAGGGCGGCTACTACCGCGAATGGATCGCAGCGGGCGGCGTGCCGTGGAAGGGCGGTCTCGCGTGGGTGCCCGACGTCTTCCAGAACTGGTGGCACTACCAGGCCGGCATGTACGCCTTCAACATCGGCCTGTCGACGCCGCACCCCTATCAGGCGAACCCGCTCCTGTGGCTGCTGGTGCAGCGGCCGACGAGCATGTACTACCTCGGGCTCGCCGACGGCAAAGGCGGCTGCACGGCGGCCGAGAGCTGCGGGCAGGCGATCGCCGGGATCCCCAACCCGGCCGTCTGGTACCTCGCGGTGCTGGCCTGCCTGTTCTTGGTCTACCGCCTGGTGCGCTATCGCCAGTGGCAGTACGGCCTGATCCTCACCGGCATCGCGGCGGGCTACCTGCCGTGGATGGCGTACCTGCACCGCACGGTCTTCCAGTTCTACACGATCTCGTTCGAGCCCTACCTCGTCATCGGGCTGGCCGCGGGGCTCGGGCACGTGCTCGGGGGGCGGGGCGACGACGTGTCGCGGCGGCTGGCCGGCATCCGAATAGTCGGCCTGGTCGTGGTCGTCTCGATCCTGCTGACCATCTTCTACTACCCGATGTGGACGGCCATCCAAGAGCCGTTCGCCTACATCAACCTGCACTACTGGATTCCGAGCTGGAAGTAGACAGTAGTTCCTCCCCCTGTCTCGCTCTCCGACTCCAGTCGCGAAATCGCGACCGATTTGCGTCGAACACCTCCCGGCGGCAGTAACGGATGTGACCGGGGCGGCGAATCGGTCGCGTTTTCGCGACATGGGGCCGGGTGCACGCCGACGGTCGACGTCGTCCGGCGACCGCGGCCGCCTGGGCTCAGCCGAGCTGGGCGGCGAGCGCCTCCGGCCGGGTGGCGGGCAGACGGCAGACGAAGTCGTGGCAGAGGTAGGCCGCGGCGGAGGAGGGGCCCGCCACGCGAGACTCGAACAGCTCGAAGCCGGCGGCCGACCACGCGGCCGCCTGCGTCTCTGACACGGCGGTCGAGACGCCGCCGGGGCAGAACCAGCGCTGGGCGATGCGGGCGAGGTCGCCGCGTCCTGCGCCGCCGGCTTCGCCCGCCTCGGCGGTGACCACCACGAGCTGGGTCGCAGGAGCCGACAGGTCGAGCGCCAGCGTCAGCGACGCCCCGAAGGCGAGCGGGTTGTCGCGCGCGAGATCGGCAACCGACGCGACGGCTCGCTCGGCCGCCGCCCGATAGCCGGCACCGGCAGGACCCCCGCCGGAAGCGCCCCCGGCCCCGAGCTGAGCGAGCAGCAGCGCCGCGGTCGCCGCGGCACCGAGCCCGGACGGGTAGGCGCCCTCGGACGGGTCGCTCGCGAGCGCCAACCCCTGCGCCGCGAGCACGGGGTCGCCGCCGCCGGGAGCCGCGAACACACGCGGGTCGTCGGCGGGCAGCAGGCACCCGTCGACCAGACGCCGCGCCTGGACGGCGTAAGACACGTCGCCGGTGGCGAGCGCCAGCCGGATGAGCCCTTCGGCGAGCATCCCGTAGTCCTCGAGGGTCGCGACGGCAGCCGACACCCCGCGCTCGGTGGCCGCGCGCAGCAGGCGCCCGTCGGGCGTGACGTGATGGCTCAGGATGCGACGGGTCGCCACCTCGGCAGCCACCACCCAGTGGCTGCGTGCGTGGCGCACCCCGGCCTCCGCCAGCGCGCCGATCGCGAGCCCGTTCCACCCGGTCAGCACCTTCTCGTCGACTTTCGGCGGGGTCGCGCCCGCCCGGGCCGCCGCGTCGAGGGCGTAGTAGCCGCCCTCGCCGAGGTCGCTCTCGCTGTCCTGCGCCGAGCCGAAGCCGCCGGTTTCGGTGCGGAGTGTGGTGAGGAGGAAGTCGGCGATACCCGCTGCCGTGGCCGCGGCTTCGGCCGCCGTCGGCTCGTCGACGCCAGGGAGGGCCGAGAGGCGCGAGTAGGCGCGCAGCAGCTGCGCGTTGTCGTAGAGCATCCGCTCGTAGTGCGGGTCGTGCCAGTCACGGCGAGTCGAGTAGCGGAAGAAGCCGCCCTCGACGGAATCGCGCAAGGGCGAGCGGGCCATCGAGAGGAGGGTGCGCTTCACCAGCCCGCGGGCCTCGGCAGCGACCTCGCCGGGACCTGCTCCGACATCGAGCAGCAGCAGTTGCACCGCCGCCACGGGGAACTTCGGTGCGCCACCGAAACCGCCGAAGTCGGAGTCCTCGAACCGGGCCAGGTCGCGGACGACGCCGTCGATCTGCTCGCGGGTGACCGCGGATCCTGCGCCCCTGTCGGCTTGCGCCGCCAGAGCCTCGGCGATCTGCGCAGCGTTCTGCTCGACCTCGTCGCGGCGGTTCAGCCAGGCGTCTTCGACCGCGTCGAGCACCTGCGTGAAGGCCGGCACGCCCTGCACGGGCGCCGGCGGGAAGTAGGTGCCGGCGTAGAAGGCGCGGCCGTCGGGCGTCACGAACACGGTCAGCGGCCAGCCGAGGTTGCCGGTGAAGGCGCTGGCGGCGGCCAGATAGCTCGAGTCGACGTCGGGGTGCTCTTCGCGGTCGACCTTGATCGCGACGAAACTGCGGTTGAGCCGCTCGGCGACGACACGGTCCGAGAAGCTCTCGCGCGCCATCACGTGGCACCAGTGGCACGTCGAGTAGCCGATCGACACCATCACGGGCACACCCCGCCGCCGCGCCTCGGCGAACGGCTCGGGGCCCCACGGCTGCCAGTCGACGGGGTTGTCGGCGTGGCTGCGCAGGTACGGGCTGATGGCGTCGGCTAGGCGGTTGGGCACGTCTTCACGCTAGGCCTCCCGCTCTCTGCCCGACTTGAGCCCGGCCTTGATGTTCGCGTCGGCTTCGACCTCGCTCGACTCCGAGGCTCTCGCAAGAGTGAACGCTCGCCTTTCCCGGGGGTTGAAGTGCAGCGAGCGCCTTGATGTGTTCGCGGAAACTTCCTTCATCGATCCCGTCCGAGGAACAGATTGCCTTCGACGGGACGGCTCTGCCGTGTTCGTTCGAGCGTTTGCCCACTCGAAGACGGTGCCGAGATTTCTGCAGGAGTGGAGTCCCACCGTTGGGCAGGCCCGTTGGTTTGTCCGCGGCGCGAATTGGGTGGTGATAGGCCCACGAGACGCCCTCGTGGCGGCCGCGAGACTGGCTGGCGCGACCCCGATCGGCAACGTGGCGCCGACCGGAGTCGCCGTTCAGCCCCGGGGACGCCGAGCGCGACATCTGCAGGAGCGTTGTTACTGATCCCGTGATGGAAGGGCTGCTACGGTCGCCCTCTTCTTTCTCTCAGAAGGCCAAGAGAAGCCATCGAATTCGCGCGACGTCAGGCGTGCGCGGGCGCGAACTTCGTGACGAGCTCGCGCTTCAGCACCTTGCCGCTGGGGCCGAGGGGCAGCGCGTCGACGATGTGGACCACGCGCGGGAACTTGTAGGCCGCGATCTCGTCTTTGACGAAGTCGACGAGCTCGTCGGGAGTCGCCTCTTGGCCGGGGCGCAGCACGACCGCCGCCTCGATCTCCTGCCCGTGCGTCTCGTGCGGCACGCCGAACACGGCGGCCATCGCGACGGCCGGGTGGGCCGCGAGCACCTCTTCGACCTGACGCGGGTACACGTTGTAGCCGTTGCGGATGATCATGTCCTTCGTGCGATCGACGATGGTGAGGTAGCCGTCGTCGCTCTTCGTGCCGAGGTCGCCGGTGCGGAACCAACCGTCGACGATCGCGTGCGCGGTGTCGTCGGGGCGGTTGAGGTAGCCGTTCATGATGTTGTGGCCGCGCACCACCAGCTCGCCGATCGAACCGCGCGGCATGAAGACGATCGAGTCTTCGACCTCCTGGTCGGCGATCTCGACGTCGACGCCCCAGATCGGGGTGCCGATGGTGCCGGGGCGCGGCGTGATGCCGACGTGGTTGAACGTGGCGACCGGGCTCGTCTCGGTGAGGCCGTACCCCTCGTGGATCTCGGCGCCGTAGACCTCGCGGAAGCGGTCCATGACGGCCAGCGGCAGGGCGGCGCCGCCCGAGATCGCGTACTTGAGGTCGGGCCGGGAGTCGCTGCGGGTGGCGGCGTCGAGCAGCGCCATGTACATCGTCGGCACGCCCATGAAGATGTCGCAGCCTTCGTCGGTCATCACCTGCAGGGCGGCGTCGCCCGTGAACTTCGGCACCATCACGACGGTGGCGCCGGCGCGGAAGGCGACGTTCATGGTGCAGGTCTGGCCGAACGTGTGGAAGAGCGGCAGGGCGCCCAGCACCTTGTCGCCGGCCTTCATCTTGAAGGTGCTCAGCAGCAGCACGTTGGCCTGCTCGAGCAGCGAGAAGTGCGAGCCCTCAGCACCCTTCGGCTGGCCGGTCGTGCCGCTGGTGTACAGGATCGTCGCGGTGTCGAACGGGTCGCGGGGCACGTAGGTGTCGATCGGCTCGGCGGCCTCGGCGAGCGCCTCGAGGCGATCGAAGCCGGTGCCGAGATCGGCCGGCGCCAGCACCGTGACGACGTCGACGCCGGCGAGCCCGGCACCCGGGGCGCCCTCGGCCAGAAGCGGGGCCGCGCACACCAGCATCGTCGAGCCGCTGTCGCGCAGCACGTATTCGATCTCGTGCTGCTTGAGCAGGGCGTGGATCGGCACGGCCACGGCGCCGAGCGACAGGATCGCGAAGTACACGCGGGGGAAGTCGGCGACGTTCGGCACCAGCATGGCCACCTTCGACCCCTCGGTCACGCCCTTGGCCCGCAATGCGCCGGCGTAGCCGCGGGTCTCGGCCCAGAGGTCGGCGTAGGTCGTCCGCTCGTGGCCGACGACGACGGCGATCTCGTCGGGGAAGCGCTCGGCCGACTCCTTGAGGATCGATGCCACCGATGCGGTTGCTCGAGTTGCTTTGGTGCTGGTGCCTGATGTGCTCATGCTGGCTCCTGTTTGTCGTCCTTGACGGTGCTCTCGCACACTCGAGGCGCCTGCTGCGGTCGGTAAAGCCGCGCGCAACGCCGTCGTTGCTCGAATCATACGGTCGCCCCGCCCGGCCCGCACCTGCCGTGACCCGTTTTCACCCCTTCCTCATGGCCGCCTCCCCCGTCGAGCCGGCGGTCGCGCTCCCCGTCCCGCCACAGCTCGTCGAGGCGCAGGATCTCACGCCCCGCGACCGCGAGCCCGTCCGGCTCGAGCGCGAAGGGCTGCGCGCCCGGAGCATCGCAGCCCGGCCGAGCGGCGCGGCGCGGCAGCTAAGGGGTGCTGTCGCGGTGGGCCGCAGCGGCGCGGGCGAGGACGCGGCAAGCGGACGTGACGCGCGGGCCGAGCCAGGGCCAGGCGAACCAGAGGCCGATGGCGAGGCGGCCGAGCGCCACGAGGGTGGCCTCCCAGGAGCCGAGGAACGCCACGCTCTGCAAGAGGTCGTTCGAGACGGAGAGCCCGAACCAGACGAAGAGCAGGTAGAAGGCGGCGTCGAACAGGGCGACGACCGCGAGCGCCTGGAGTCCGAGCTGGGCCGCGGGCGTCACGTCCGGTGCGCGCGTCACGAGCACGGCGGCGGCGATCAGCAGCACGAGCGCGGCGAGGTCGAGGCCCTGCCCGGTGACGGCGACAGCCCGCTGAGGAGGCGAGTCGAACTCGCCCGTGTCGACGGCGACGAAAGCTGCCAGTGCAGACAGGAGCGCGGCAACCACGCTGCCCATGACGGCAGCACGAACGGCGCGGCCACGACCGAACGCCCCGCCGCCGCAGAGCACCACAGAGCCCACCGTCGCGAGCGTCAGCGGCAGGAGCGCCGGGTAGCCGATGGGCCCGAGGCCCAGCCCGAGCGCCAGCGAAACCGACGAGACGAGCTGCAGCACGGCGGCGAGAGCGAGCGCGCCTCCGCCGACCAGAGCGGTGGTGTGCGTGATACCGAGCATCGGCGCCGAAACTCTCATGCGGTTAGAATGTCATGTTTCTCACATTCTGGCCAGTGCTCACGAGGCACGAGCCTCGTCCCGCCCCTCCGCCGCCGCGTCGGCCGGGCCGTCGGCGAACGCGAATCCGAGAGTTCGGGCACGCAGCCGGGCCGCGTGCCGCAGGCCGGCCGGCGAGCGCCGGAACCCCGCTGCTCGCCGCCGGCGCCTGTCGTCGAGGCTGCGGGCGCCCCAGGCGGCTTCGATGGCGTCGACGATGTCCTGCGCGTTCTCGTCGTCCCCGACCGAGCGGAGCCAGGCCAGGTGATCGGCCGCCTCCGAGCAGCGATCGCCGAAAGCCTCGAGCCCTTTCGACGCGATCTCGTCGGGGCCGACGCGCTCGACGAAGTCGATGCCGACGAGACCGTCGAGCACTTCGGCAGCCTGCGCGAGTGGGATGTCGAGGCGCGCACTGACGCGCATCGCGATGTCGGCGGCAGACGTGTAGCCGTCGTGGACCAGATCGAGTGTGAAGACGCAGGAGGGATCGGTGAGGACGATGAGGGCTTGGATCGCTGAGGAGTGCATGGGTCGATGATCGCGACGTACCGTCCGTGGCATCCTGAGACCTTCTCGAACTGTGGACAACGCGGCCGCGGGGGCGATTGTGGAGGACTGGCCAAGGGTGCGGGCCACGACGCAGCAGAGCGGCTGCCGAGACGGCAGCCGCTCCCCCGCTCGCCAGAGCTAGCGCGAGAGGCGAGTCGAGACGCTGAACGCCCCCGAACCCACCGGCACGTTCACGTAGCCGCCGGTCAGCGTGGCAGAGGCCTTGCCGTGCTGCGTCGCTGCGTGCCCGTGACTCCACACCGTGCGGCCGTTGACGACCACATCGACGCTCGACCCGAACGTCGACACCGAGATGGTGCCCGAGGTGCCCTTCGGCGCGGTGACCTGCATGGCGAAGCTGCCTGCCTTCGCGTCGTGGCTCCACTTGACGCCGAGCGCCCCGTGAGGCGTCGGCGCCTGCCCCTGCGTGCAGGACAGCGTGCCCGGCTGCGGCTTCACGCTCCACGTCTTGTAGCCGGCCGCGATCGGCTGGATGCCGAGCACGTACTCCGACAGGGCCGACGTCGGCGCGGTCGACCAGCCGTGAGCCATGCTGGTGCTACTCGACCCCTGGGTGCCCGAGGTGCTCTCGTTCTCCCAGAAGGTGCCGGTGTAGAGGTCGCCTGGCGTGATCATCGGGCCCCACTCGTTCTGCAGCAGGGTGACCGCGTTCGCGGTGTCGTCGCTGCCGAATCGCGCGGCGAGCTCGGCGCCGGTCACATACGGGCTCTCGATGTCGGAGTAGGCCGTGCCCGAGTACGGCACCGAGCCCTTCGCGGTCCACAGCGTCGACTTGAGTGCTGCGAGGACGCCAGGCACCTTGCCTGCCGGCGCGACGCCGTACTCGATGGCGTAGGCGTTGGCATCCTGCGCCACGACGTTCGTGACGGTGTTGCTCAGGTTGTACGTGCCGGTCGTCTGGTTGAAGAGCGTCGCAGTGATCTTCGCCTTCAGCTTCGCTGCCTGCGCGGTGTACTGCGCCGCCAAGCCTGCGTGCCCGGTCGCCGTGGCCATCGTCGCCCCGTCGACGAGCGTCTGGTAGTAGAGCGCGTTGTACGCGGTCACCTCGCCGGTCTTGTCGCCGTCGTAGTAGTCCCAGTCGGCTCCGTCCGAGCTGTCGGTGGCGTCGCACGGTGGTGAAACGATTCATGCACGATGTGCAATTTGGAGCTTCGGAGTCCGGCGATCCGAGCGCAAGAGCAGCGCGCCAGGACGGCTTAGACTGGAGGGCTCATGATTCCCGCCATCGCCTTCCCGCCCGAGCTGCCGGTCAGCCAGCGCCGCGACGACATTGCCGCTGCCATCCGCGACAACCAGGTGGTCATCGTCGCCGGCGCGACGGGCTCGGGCAAGACGACGCAGCTGCCGAAGATCTGCCTCGAGCTGGGGCGAGAGATGATCGGCCACACGCAGCCCCGACGTATTGCCGCGCGCAGCGTGGCCGAGCGGATCGCCGACGAGCTCGGCGTCGAGCTGGGCTCTCTCGTCGGCTACCAGGTGCGCTTCACCGACCAGGTCGGGGCCGACACGCGCGTCAAGCTGATGACCGACGGCATCCTGCTCAACGAGATCCACTTCGATCGCGATCTCAAGAAGTACGACACCATCATCATCGACGAGGCGCACGAGCGCAGCCTCACCATCGACTTCCTGATCGGCTACTTCAAGCAGCTGCTGCCGCGCCGCCCCGACCTCAAGCTCATCATCACCAGCGCGACGATCGACCCCGAGTCGTTCTCGAAGCACTTCGACGGGGCGCCGATCATCGAGGTGTCGGGTCGGACGTATCCGGTCGAGATCCGGTATCGGCCATTGGTCGCCGAAGACGACGCGGCGGGTGACGATGAAGACGTCGACGACGACGGCAACGACCGCGGGCGCCGCGAGCGAGCAGACGACAAGGATTACCTCACCGGCATCAACGACGCCCTCGACGAGCTGAGCCGCGAGTCGAACGGCGACGTGCTCGTCTTCTTGAGCGGCGAGAACGAGATCCGCGACGCCGAGGAGTCGATCCGCGGGCGGGGCCTCCCCTTCACCGAGGCGCTCCCCCTCTACGGCCGCCTCAGCGCAGCCGACCAGCACCGGGTCTTCGAGCCGAGCCGCACAGCGGGCACCCGCCGCCGCATCATCCTGGCGACCAACGTCGCCGAGACCAGCCTCACCGTGCCCGGCATCCGCTACGTGATCGACGCCGGCACCGCCCGCATCAGCCGCTACTCCACGAGAGCCAAGGTGCAGCGCCTTCCCATCGAGGCCATCTCGCAGGCCTCCGCGAACCAGCGCTCCGGGCGCTCGGGCCGCACCAGCGACGGAATCGCGATCCGCCTCTACAGCGAGCAGGACTTCGACGCCAGGCCCGAGTTCACCGAACCCGAGATCCTGCGCACGAATCTCGCGGCCGTGATCCTGCAGATGATCTCGCTCGGCCTCGGCGACATCGCCGGCTTCCCCTTCTTGCAGCCGCCCGACTCGCGCGGCATCAAAGACGGTCTCGATCTGCTGCGCGAGCTGACCGCGGTCGACTCGAGGGGCGAGATCACCAGGATCGGCAAGCAGATCACCCGCCTGCCCATCGACCCGCGGCTCGCGCGCATGGTGCTCGAATCGAAGCAGCACGGCACCACCCGCGAGGTCATGGCGATCGTCGCGGCCCTCAGCATCCAGGATCCGCGCGAGCGCCCCCTCGAGAAGCGCCCGCAGGCCGACCAGCAGCACGCGCGGTTCACCGACCCGAGCGGCGACTTCCTCAGCTTCCTGAACCTCTGGAACTACCTGGAGGAGAAGCAGGAGGAGATGGGCTCGAGCGCCTTCCGGCGGCTCTGCAAGGCCGAATACCTGAACTACCTGCGCATCCGCGAGTGGCAGGACGTCTACCGGCAGCTCGTCCGCGCCTCCAAAACGCTCGGCCTCCACGTCGGCCCGCCCGCCGCGAACCCCGACGGCGTCCACAAGTCGCTGCTCGCCGGCCTCCTCAGCCAGATCGGCCTGAAAGACGTGCAGAAGAAGGACTACGTCGGGGCGCGCCAGTCGCGTTTCGTGATCTTCCCCGGGTCGGCCCTCGCCAAAAAGCAGCCGAACGCGATCATGGCGGCCGAGCTCGTCGAGACGTCGCGCCTGTTCGCGAGAGTGGCGGGCGCGATCGATCCTGCCTGGGCCGCCCCGATCGCCGGCGACCTCGTCAAGCGCAGCCACTCCGAGCCGCACTGGGAGAAGAAGCAGGGCGCCGTCGTGGCGTTCGAGCGCGTCACGCTGTACGGGGTGCCGATCATCCCCCGGCAGCGCGTTCAGTTCAACCGGATCGACCCGCCATACGCCCGCGAGCTCTTCATCCGCCACGCCCTCGTCGAGAACGACTGGGAGTCGCATCAGGCCTTCCAGCAGAAGAACGAGCAGCTGATCGACGAGCTGACAGAGCTCGAAGAGCGCACCCGGCGCCGGGACATCCTGGTCGACGGCGACGCGGTGTTCGAGTTCTACCATCGGCGCATCCCGGCCGACGTCAACACGATGCGCAGCTTCGAGGGCTGGTGGAGGAAGGCCCGCCACGAGACCCCCGACCTTTTGACGATGAGGGCCGAAGACCTCCTCGGCGACGACGAGCCCGAGGTCGACGAGAGCGCCTACCCGACCGACTGGCGGCAGGGCGATCAGACGCTGGCCCTCCGTTACCGCTTCGAGCCGGGCTCGCACGACGACGGGGTCACGGTGCTCGTGCCGCTGCCGCTTCTCGCCCGACTCAGCCCGCTCGGCTTCGACTGGCAGGTGCCCGCCTTCCGCGATGAGCTGATCCAGGCGCTCATCAAGTCGCTGCCCAAGCAGATCCGCAAGAACGTCGTGCCCGCCGCCGACTGGGCGGCCAAGATCCGGGCCGAGCTGCCGAGCGAACCCCCGCAGGAGCCCACCGAGCCGTTCACCGCGACGGTCGCCACGGTCATCAAACGGCTCACCTACACGCCGGTGGCCGAGGGCGACTTCGACCTGACCCGCATCCCGGGCCACCTGCGCATCACGTTCGCCGTGGTCGACGAGCGCTCGCGCGTGGTCGGCATCGACAAAGACCTCCCCGCCCTGCAGAAGCAGCTCGCCCAGGACACTCGCCGGAGCGTCGCCCGCGCCACCGAAGTGCCAGCGGCCGCGGGCCCGTCGATCCAGCGCGCTGGGCTCGCGAGGTGGGACTTCGACGACCTCCCCGCCTTCGTCGACACGAGGCACGGCGAGACCACCGTCCGCGCTTACCCGGCCCTCGTCGACGACGGCTCGTCGGTCTCGATCCAGCTGATGGCCACGGCGCAGGATCAAGCGATCGCCACCCCGCGGGGCGTGCGGCGCCTGCTGATGCTCGGCACCCCCTCCCCCGTCGCGTACGTGCAGCAGCACCTCACGGCCCCCGAAAAGCTGATTCTCGCCACGAGCCCCTACCAGAACACCGCGGCGCTCTTCGCCGACTGCCTGACCGCCGTCGTCGACGACGTGCTCTTCCGCGTCAAGGCCGACGGCATGATCCTCACCAGGAAGGAATTCGAGACGGTACGCGACCGGGTGTCGGCTGCCGTCATGGACTCGATGTTCCAGACCGTCTCGCTGGTCGCCCGCACGCTGACAGCGGGGCGCGACGCCGATAAGGCGCTCAAGCAGGCGACGAACATCTCGTTGCTGCCGGCCCTGACCGATGCTCGCGAGCAGCGCGGTCGCCTCGTCTACCCCGGCTTCGTCGCTCAGACGGGCCTGCAGCAGCTGCAGCGCGTGCCGGTCTACCTCGTCGGCATCCAGCGCCGCATCACGAAGCTGCTCGAGAACCCGGCCCGCGACCGAGCGTGGATGGTCGAGGTGCAGCAGGCGACGACGCGCTACGTCGACGCGGGCGGCGCCTTCCCCCCGGCCCCGTCGGATCCTGCGCCCCTCGTGCGAGCCCGCTGGATGCTCGAGGAGTTCCGGCTGTCGCTCTTCGCGCAAGACCTGCGGCCGGCCGAATCTGTGTCCCTGCAGCGCATCCGGAAGGTGCTCGCCGGCGCCTCCTGAGGCCCGGTTCCCGCTGGGAACGCGCTGGGCGCTAGCCTGGGGGGACATGCGCGCAACCGTCAGAGACGTCGCCGCCCGAGCCGGGGTGAGCCCCAAGACCGTCTCGAACGTCATCAACGGCGTCGTCTTCGTGCGCCCCGACACCCGCGAGCGCGTCGAGAAGGCCGTCGCCGATCTGCAGTACGTGCCGAACCTGTCGGCGAGGGGCCTCCGCAACGGCCGCACCGGCGCGATCGCCGTCGCCTTCCCCGATCTGAGCATGGAGTACTCGGCCGAGATGCTCGACGAATTCGTCGAGGTCGCTCACGAGAAGGGCTGGACGATCCAGCTCGAGCAGACCGCCAAGCGACCGGAGCGCGAGCGCGAGCTGCTGTCGAGGGGGCGCGAGCACCTCATCGACGGCCTCGTGCTCAACCCGATCAGCCTCGAGGCCAGCGCCGTCGCCGTCGACTCCGACGACCTGCCGCCCGTCGTTCTGATCGGCGAGGTCGAGGTCGACGTGGTCGACCGGGTGTCGCTCGACAGTGTCGCCGCGGCCCGCGACATGACCACGCACCTCGCCGGCCTCGGTCACACGCGCATCGCCGCGGTCGGGACGAACGGCGCGATCTTCGACTCCGCGACTGCCCGGGTGCGCACCGAGGGATATCGGCAGGGGCTTCAGGCCGCTGGGCTCCCGCTCGATCCTGCCCTCGAGATCGAGGTCGAAGACTGGTCGCCGGGCGACGCGGGCGACGCGATCCTTCGTGCCCTCGATGCCGGTGTCGCCCCCGATGCCATCTTCTGCTTCACCGACACCATGGCGACGGGTGTGCTCTCGGCGCTCTCGGGGCGCAGGATCCGAGTGCCCGACGACGTCTCGGTCGTGGGCTTCGACGACGTGGCGAGCGCCCGATTCGCCTCCCCTCCGCTCACGACAGTGTCGTTCGACAAGCACCGCTTCGCCGAGGTGACCCTGACGATGCTCTCCGATCGCGTCAACGACCGGAGCCTGCCGCCGCGCGCGGTGCGGATCCCGCACGCGATCGTCGAGCGCGAGAGCGTCCGGCGGCGGTAGCCCTCGCGGCTTGCCCGCCACCACGCGGCCCCCTTCCGCTCCCGAAAGCGACAACCGCACACGGGTATCCCCGGGCAGTTGTCGCATTCAGGAGCAGAAGAACTTGACGCCGATTTACAACGATGTAATAGTCGATGGAGCACCCACCCCTACGAAGCAATGGAGCTCCATGTCGACCGCGCACATCACCATCGATCGCGACTTCACCATCGGGCCCGTGCCCCGCCGTCTCTTCGGCTCGTTCGTCGAGCACATGGGCCGCTGCGTGTACACGGGCATCTACGAGCCGGGCCACCCCGAGTCCGACGAGCGCGGATTCCGGCAGGACGTCTTGAAGCTCGTCAAAGAGCTCGGCGCCACCGTGATCCGCTACCCCGGCGGCAACTTCGTCTCGGGTTACAACTGGGAGGACGGCGTCGGCCCCGTGTCAGAACGGCCCAGACGCCTCGACGGCGCCTGGCACACGGTCGAGACCAACGCCTTCGGCCTGCACGAGTTCGCCGAGTGGTCGAAAGAAGCCGGCACCGAGATCATGGAGGCGATCAACCTCGGCACCCGCGGCGTCAACGAGGCCCGCGAGCTCGTCGAGTACGCCAACCATCCGGGCGGCACCGCGCTCAGCGACCGCCGCATCAAGAACGGGGCGAAGGATCCCTTCGACATCAAACTCTGGTGCCTCGGCAACGAGCTCGACGGCCCGTGGCAGATCGGCCACAAGACCGCCGACGAGTACGGCCGTCTGGCGCAGGAGGCCGGCAAGGCGATGCGCTTCGTCGATCCGTCGATCGAACTGGTCGCGGTCGGCTCGTCGAACTCCGGCATGCCCACGTTCGGCTCGTGGGAGCACACCGTGCTCTCGCACGCCTACGACGAGGTCGACTACATGTCGATGCACGCCTACTACCAGGAGCACGACGGCGACGCGCTGAGCTTCCTGGCGTCGAGCGTCGACATGGACTACTTCATCGAGTCCGTCGTGGCCACAGCCGATGCGGTGCGCGCCAAACGCAAGGCCAAGAAGTACATCAACCTCTCGTTCGACGAGTGGAACGTCTGGTACCAGACCGGCCTCGACACCGACGACCAGCCGCACAACGTCTCGAAGGGCTGGGTCGAGCACCCGCGCCTCATCGAAGACAGCTACAGCGTCACCGACGCAGTCGTGGTCGGCACCCTGCTGAACTCGCTGCTGCGCCACGGCGACCGCGTCTCGATCGCCAACCAGGCCCAGCTCGTCAACGTGATCGCGCCCATCCGCTCCGAAGAGAACGGCCCCGCCTGGAAGCAGACGATCTTCTGGCCCTTCGCTCGAATGGCAGCGCTGGCGAAGGGGCAGATCCTGCGCACCGCCGTCGTCTCCGACCGCGTCGAGACGCCTCGCTTCGGCGACGCCGACCTGGTCGACGTCTCGAGCACCTACGACGAAGAGACCGGTCGCGTCGCGCTGTTCCTCGCGAACCGCGGCCTCGACGAGGCAGCCACGGTCGAGGTCGCGCTGCGCGGCTTCACGGCCTCGCGCGTGGTCCGCGCCGAGGTGCTGCACATCCCCGAGGGCGGCGATCGCTTCACCGCCAACACCCTCGAGGCGCAGGATGCCGTCGGTCTCGTCTCGCTCGACGGCGTCACCGTCGACGGGGGCACCGCGTCGCTCTCGCTGCCGTCGCTCTCGTGGGCGGTCGTCGAGCTCGACGTCACGAAAGCCTGACCCGCCTCGCCCGCGTCCGGCCCTCACCCTTACCTTTTCGGCTCGTCCTGACCTCCCGGTCGGGGCGGGTGAGCCGCAAAGGTAAGGGTGAGGCCGACAGAAGCGCGACTGGCAGGATGGGGCGATGCACTTCTCCTCGGACGATGCCTGGTTCGGCGGCTGGCGCGGGCCCAGCATCCTGCGCGCCGAGGCGGGGCGGTTGACCCACGTCGGCCGGTGGGTCGACGACGACACGACGGGGCGGGACATCGCCGGCCACGTCGCCGGCGCGGTCCTCGCCCCGTTCACCGACTCGCACGTGCACCTCGGCCTGGTCGACCCGACGCTGCTGCGAGACGGGGGCATCGGGCGCGTGCTCGACCTGGGCTGGGATCCTGCCGTCTCCTCGTCCTGGCCGGCCCGCGGCGCCGCCTCCGACAGCACATGGCCCGAGATCTCGATCGCGGGTGGCCTCCACAGCGCACCCGGCGGCTACCCCGCCCGCTCGGGCTGGGCCCCGCCGGAGGCCGCGCTGCCGATCGTCGGCGATGACGACGTCGCCCCCGCCGTCAAACGGGCGCAGGATGCCGGTGCGAGCGTCCTCAAGATCACGCTCAACACCGACGCGGGCCCGGTCTGGGACG
Source organism: Frondihabitans sp. PAMC 28766 (assembly GCF_001577365.1). NCBI lineage: Bacteria > Bacillati > Actinomycetota > Actinomycetes > Micrococcales > Microbacteriaceae > Frondihabitans > Frondihabitans sp. PAMC 28766. The sequence continues at coordinate 1,625,983 of NZ_CP014513.1, read as the reverse complement.
ACGCTCTTCTCGCTCGCGTCGTCGACGAGGCCCACGCGATCGGCCTCCCGGTGGTCGCGCACGCGCAGGGTCTCGGCCAGGTGCGACGTGCCGCTCGTGCTCGCGTCGACGTCCTGGCCCACACGCCCTGGTCGGAGCGGCTCGACGACGACCTGTTGGCCGATCTGAGCGGCACGATGACCTGGATCTCGACACTCGCGATCCACAGCGACAGCGGGGACGGAAGCGGCCGCGGTGCGGCCTTCGAGACCGCCGTCGACAACCTCGCCCGCTTTCACGCCCTCGGCGGCCACGTCCTCTACGGCACGGACCTCGGCAACGGGCCGCTGCCGATCGGTCTGAACGCCGCGGAGCTCGAAGGCCTGTCGATGGCAGGCCTCGACCTCGACGCGATCCTGCACGCCCTGACGCCGGGCAGCAGCGACCCCGGCTTCGACTCCCGCCTCGTGATGCGGCTGCCCTCCCGCCCGGGCCGCATCGCCGACCTCGCCGCCGCACGCGTCCAGTCCACGGCCGAACTCGCCCGGAGCGCCGAATGAACTCGACCCACGATCCTGCTCCACGCAACCCCGACCCGCTCGACGCTGCGCCCCTCGACGCGGCCGACCCGCTCGCGGCGTACGTCGACCGCTTCGTGCCCGCGCCGGGTGTCGCGGCCTACCTCGACGGCAACTCCCTGGGCCGGCCGCTGCGTGCGACTGCCGACCGCTTCGCCGACTTCGTCGCCGGCGACTGGGGCACCGGCCTGATCCGCTCGTGGGACGACCGGTGGATGGATTTCCCGACCGAGACGGGCGACAGGATCGCGACGGTCGTGCTGGGATCGGCCCCCGGCCAGACGGTCGTCGGCGACTCGACGACCGTCCTGCTGTACAAGGCGATCCGGGCCACGCTCGAACTCGGTCAGCGGCAGGGGCGGCACGAGATCCTGCTCGACGACGACCAGTTCCCGACAGACCGCTTCGTGATCGAGGGCATCGCCCGAGAGCGCGGCGCGACGGTGCGGTGGATCCGGGTCGACCCGGCCCTCGGCGTGACGCCGTCGCTCGTGCGAGATGCCGTGAGCCGCGACACAGCGGTAGTGGTGGTCAACCACGTCTCGTACCGCTCCGGCTTCATCGCCGACCTCGCGTCGATCACGCGGATCGCCCACGAGGCCGGCGCCCTCGCGGTCTGGGACCTCTGCCACTCGGTCGGCGTCGTCCCTTTCTCGCTCGACGACGCCGACGTCGACCTGGCGGTGGGCTGCACCTACAAGTTCTTGAACGGCGGCCCGGGTGCGCCGGCATTCCTGTACGCGCGCGCCGACCTGCATCCCGCGCTCGAACAGCCGATCCAGGGTTGGATGGGCGCCGCCGACGTCTTCGAGATGGCTTCCACGTTCGAGCCGGCGTCGGGCATCCGCCGGTTCCTGAGCGGCACCCCGCCCATCGTCGGCATGCTCGCAATGAACGACATGCTCGACCTCCTCGACGAGGTGGGTCTCGAATCCGTCCGCGCGAAGTCGCTTGCCCTCACCGACTACGCCTTCGCTCTCTCCGACGCGCTCCTGGCCCCGCTCGGCGTCGTCGCGGCCACCCCTCGAGAGCACAGGATCCGAGCGAGTCACGTCACACTCCGACACGAGGCGTTCCGCGCGACCCTGCCGGCCCTCTGGGCGGGCGGAGTCGTGCCGGACTTCCGCAACCCGGACGCCCTCCGTCTCGGCCTCTCGCCCCTCAGCACCACGTTCGCCGAGGTCCGCACCGGCGTCGAAGCCATCGTCGAGGCTCTGCGTGGCAGGCTGGAGCCATGAGCACGAACGACGCCTTCGAACCCGATCAGCGCTTCGCCCGGCAGGCCACCTCCTTCGGGCCGGCCGCCGGCCTCTACGAGAAGGGGCGCCCGTCGTACCCGGCCGAAGCCGTCGAGTGGCTGCTGCCCGCGGGCGCGACGCGCGTGGTCGACGTGGGCGCCGGCACCGGCAAGTTCACCCGGCTGCTTGTCTCGCGCGGGCTCCACGTCACCGCGATCGAGCCGAGCGAGGGCATGCGCGACGAGCTCATCCGCTCCGTGCCCGAAGCGCAGGTGCTGCCCGGCTCGGCCGAGCGCCTGCCGATCGACGGCGAGAGCGTCGACGCCGTGATCGCCGCGCAGGCCTGGCACTGGGTGGACCCCGTGCGCGCTGTGCCCGAGGTCGCTCGCGTCCTGAAGCCCGGCGGCACCCTCGGCCTGATCTGGAACATCCGCGACCGGGGCGAGGGCTGGATCGACGCTCTCGAAGACCTCCTGCCCGACGCCCATTCGGAGAGCGGCATGGCGTCGCAGAACCCGCCGGTCGGGGCCCCCTTCGGCCCGATCGAGCGCCGCGATTTCTCCTGGGCGAACCCCGTCTCGCCGGAGGACGTCGTCACCATGGTCGCGTCGCGCAGCTACGTGATCACGCTGGAGGCCTCCGCCCGCGAGAAGCTGCTCGGCGAGGTGCGCGACCTGATCCACGACCACCCGTCGACGGTGGGCCGCACCGTCGTCGAGGTGCCCTACGTCGCCCGGTGCTCGCGTGCGATCCTGCTGCCCGCCGGCTAGACCCTCGGTGGCGGCGCAGCCCCTCGCCTCCGGCACGCGCGCAATGCCTAGGCATTGCGCCGATGCCGCCCGGGAGGGTTTTGCCCGATAGGGTCGCAGGATGCCCGTCCGCCGCACCCTCGCCATCGCGGCGATCGTCGTGATCGTGCTCGCCTTCGTCGCCATCGGCGTCACGGCGGCGCTCGTCGCCGGGCGGCAGATCACCAAGCACGACCCGACGTTCACGCCGTCGCCGAGCCCGACGCCGTCTCCCACCGCCACGCTCACGCGCTGAACACTCGCGGACGACGCAGACCCTCGGTGCCGGCACGGACCACCGCGGTGTCCGACAGCGAGGTGGAGGGCCGGGCCCGTGGCATCCTGAAGCCATGACCACGACGCTCGACCCCATGGACGCTGCGCGCCTGAGCGCCTGGCACGAACGCAGCACCGCCGACTACATCGAGTCGCGCGTCGCCTCGGGTGAGACCCGCGAGCAGGCCACGGCCGCGGCGGCGCTCACCGACGCCGAGCTCTTCCCCGGCGGCGAGCCGGCCGACGGCCAGCACGTCTTCGACGTCGTCTCCGACGGCGAGAACGTCGGCATCCTGTGGATCGGGCTGCGCGACGCCGCGACCAACGCCTGGTGGGTCTACGACGTCGAGATCGACGAGGCCTTCCGTGGGCACGGCCACGGGCGCACGGCGATGCTGCTCGCCGAGCAGAAGGCGAAAGAACTCGGCGCCGCCACCCTCGGACTCAACGTCTTCGGCTTCAACACCGTCGCCCGCGGCCTCTACGAGTCGCTCGGCTACGAGCCGACCGCGATCCAGATGCGCAAGCCCCTCCCCTGACGACATTCGACTCAGGTGCTCGGAGCCGTGATATGCAAGGCGGAGCCCCGTCGACTATGGCAGTGCCATGTCGACGGGGCGACGACGCCGCAGATCGCGGCGCAGAGGGCCTGAGTCAGCCCTTGAGGCCGGACCCCGTGATGCCCTCGACGATCTGCCGCTGGAAGATCATGTACAGGATGATCAGCGGAAGCGCGGCGAGGATCGCGCCGGCCTGGATGTCGGCGTACCTCTGGCCGTACGAGCCCTGGATCGTGGCGAGCCCGACGGGGATCGTCATGAGGTTCGGGTTCGACAGCACGAACAACGGCAGCAGCAGGTTGTTCCACACGCCGACGAACGTCAGGATCACGACGGCTGCGATCACCGGGCGCGAGAGCGGCAGGATCACCGACCAGTAGACCTTCCAGAGCCCGGCGCCGTCGATCCGAGCGGCCTCCTCGAGCTCCTTGGGGATTCCGTCGAAGAACTGCTTGAAGATGAACACCGCGATCACAGCGGGCACCTGCGGGAAGATCACCGACCAGTAGGTGTTGAGCAGACCGACCGCGTTGAGCTCTTGGAAGATCGGCACGATCAGTACCTGGCTGGGAATCATGATGCCCAGGATGATCAGCAGGAACACGACGTTCTGGCCGCGGAACTTCAGCCGCGACAGCGCGAACGCCGCCATGGAGGCGAAGAACACCGTCAGCACGGCCGTGATCACCGACGTGAACGCCGACGCGAAGTACCAGTTCCAGATGTCTCCGGCGCCGAAGAGCGACGAGTACGAGTGAAGCGTCGGGTTCCAGTCCTTCAGGATGGCGGTCGCGCCGAGGGCGGTGGTGCCGTTGTCGGTGAGCGACGTCTTCAACGCGAAGAGGCTCGGGATAAGCCAGACGATCGAGAAGACGATGAGGACGACCACGGAGACGATCGTGAACGTGCGTCCGGTCGTGGCCTTCTTGGGGGCCCGCGCCTGTGGTGCGGCGCCGGAGATGGGCGATTTGCGCCGGGGGGCTGTGGCGGTGGTCATGATCAGGCGTCCTTCCGGGCGAGGCGCGAGTCGACGATCTGCCGGATGACGGCGATGATCACAATGAGGATGAGGAGAAGGGTCGAGGCAGCCGACGCCGCACCGATGCGGTCGTCGGTGAACCCGGTGTTCGTGATGAGGCCGAGGGCCACCTGGGTCGAGATGCCGGGGCCGCCCGACGTCATCAGGTAGACCTGGTCGAAGATCTTCAGGGAAGCGACGATCTGCAACAGGATCACGAGAGTCGTCGTGCGCTGCAGCAGCGGCAGCGTGACGTAGCGGATCTGCTCCCAGGTGGAGGCACCGTCGACCGCGGCCGCTTCGTACAGCTCGCGCGGGATCTCCTGGAGACCGGCGAGGTAGAGCACGAAGTTGAAGCCGAGGGTCCACCAGACCGTCGCGATGGCGATGCCGATCATGGCCGTGTTCGGCCCCGCCAGCATGCCCGCGCCCGGCGTGATGCCGACGGCCTGCTGCGCCGAGGCCCAGAGGCCGGTGCCCGGCGTGAAGATGAACACCCAGATCAGCGAGATCGTCGCCGAGGGAAGGATGTAGGGCAGGAAGAAGGCGAGACGGAAGAACCACTGGCCACGACGGATCCTGTTGGTCAGGATCGCGAAGACGAACGCCAGGATCACGAGGGGCGGCGTCGTGTAGATCGTGAACTGGAGGGTGTGCCACATGGCGCTCCAGAAGTCGGAGCGCGTCAGCATCTCGCCGTAGTTGGCGAAGCCGGCGAACGAGCCGAGCCCCTTGTGCACGGTCGAGGTGTTGAAGAAGCTCGAGACGAGCATCCAGATCGTCGGGCCGAGAAGGAAAGCGATGTAGAAGATCGCGAACGGGGCCAGGAACAGCCAGGCCCCGCGCCCGTCGCCGCGGGAGAGCGGCGACCGGCGCTTCGTGGTCAGGGTTTCGGTGCGGGTCCGCGTCGCGGCGGCCCTGCCCAGAGCAGGTGTGGCGGTCACTTCGTTGTACCTCCGGTGGTCAGTGATTCGTCGTTGTCGAGAGAGCGGGGGTTCACAGCGGGCTGGGGGTGTTGAGGTACACCTTCAGCTGACTCTTGATGGCGTCCATGGCGCCGGCGGGGGTGACCGCCATCTGCTGGATGAGGCCGAGCTGGGCGCCGACGGTGTTCTCGAACGTCGAGCCGGAGCCGCTGTACCAGGCCGCGTCGTCGTAGAAGGCGCTCTTGGCTGCCGACGCATAATCGGCCTGCGGTTCGAGCGCCTTGTAGGCAGCGCTGTTGAAGGTGGGCAGGTAGGCCGGGATGTGGCCGCCCATCGCCCAGGTCTGGCTCTGCTGCAGCATCTGCTTGATGAAGGTCATGTGCTGCAGGCGCTCAGCGGCCGTGCGGTCTTTTCGCGGCAGGACGAAGGTGTGCGAGTCGGCCTGCGCGGCCGGCGTGTCGTAGATGGTCGGAATGGGCACCATCCCGAACTTCAGACCCTTGACGGCCTCGGCGGTGGTGATCTCCCACTCGCCCTCGAGGTAGAAGCCGGTCTTGCCGACGAAGACGTCGGTCTCGGCGCCGGCGTAGTCGAGGCCGTTGTTGAGCCAGCCCTTCTTGACCCACGACTGGATCCGGCTCGTGACCGTGTTGAAGGCGTCCTCGTCGACCGACAGCGTCGAGCCGTTGTTCGAGATGAACGGCGTGACACCCTTGATCTGGTTGTAGAAGGTCCAGAACACGCGCCACGGGGTTGCGGTCTCGCTGACGTTGGCGATGGTGATCGCCGGGCCGCCGGTGACCTTGTGCACCGCGGCGAGGGCCGCCTCGAAGGTGTCCATGCCGTCGAGGTTCTTCAGTTTGCCGTCCGAGTCGAGCAGGCCGGCCTTCGTCATCACTGCGGTGTTGAAGAACATGACGATCGGGTGCGTATCGAGCGGCACGGCGATGTTGTGGCCGTCGGTGAGCTGAGCCGCCCAGGTCTTCGGGTTGAAGTCGTTCTTCGAGAGACCGACCGAGGCGAGGTCGGCGTCGGTGATCGGCTCGATGATATTGCCGTCGAACAGGGGCTTGGCACGGGTGAGGTGTGAGATCGCGACGTCCGGCGGCTTGTTGCCGACGGTGGCCAGAGTCAGCTTGGAGTAGTACGGGTTGCCCCACGCGAACGTGGTCGACTGCAGCGAGGAGCCGCCGCCGTGCAGCTTCTCGTAGCCGGCCTCCATGGCCTGCATGCGGGTGCCGTCACCGCCGCCGAAGAGGTTCCAGTAGATCAGCTGCTTCGGGTTCAGCGGGCTGCCCAGAACTCCCGCTCCGACGGTGCTCGAGCATCCCGCCAGCGCCAAAGCGCCGGCTCCTGCGAGTCCGGCCCCGAACAGGCTGCGGCGGGTGAATGTGGCTGCGTTTCGCGCCATGATCGACCTCCTTGTCGTGTGGCAATGCTGGTGTCGTGATCGCGTTCACCACCCAGATGGCGAGTGAGCGCTCACATGATCACCCAAACGTCGAAAGCGGGGGTGCCCGCGTCTGGGTGCCATGATCGTAATCCCATTCCAACGTTGGAAGGTCACGTCCCGCTGTGTGGTGGAGTTTCTCGACACCGTGCGGTCGGTTCGGTTTGATTATGCAGCGTTGAGTTCGGGGAGAGCAACCACCTCCTCGATGACGCTGCTGTCGGCCGGTTCGACGGCGTAGAGGGCGGCCATGGAGGTCTCGGAGAGGTAGCGGCGGTCGCCGGCTTCCCACTCGTCGTGCTGCTCGACGAGGACCGCGCCAGCGAGCCGCAAAAGGGCTGCCGGGTTCGGGAACACGCCGACGACATCGGTGCGCCGTTTGATCTCTTTGTTCACTCGTTCCATCGGGTTCGTGGACCAGATCTGCCGCCAATGCTTCACCGGGAACCCCGCGAAGGCGAGGATGTCGACTCGGGCGTCGTCGAGCATGACGGCGACTTTCGGATGGGACTGCTGCAGCGTTCGGGTGACCTCGTCGAACTGGGTGTTCACATGCTCCCGGTCGGGCTGGGCAAAGATCGTGCGGATGATCGACGCGACGACTTCACCGGAGGCCTTCGGGACAATCGCGAGGACATTGCGCATGAAATGGACCCGGCAGCGCTGCCACGACGCACCCTGGAACACGGTCCCGATCGCTTTCTTCAACCCCGAGTGGGCGTCGGAGATGACGAGCTTCACCCCGGCAAGGCCCCGCGCCTTCAGGCCACGGAGGAACCCGGTCCAGAAGACCTCGTTCTCGCTGTCTCCGACGTCGAACCCGAGCACTTCCCGGCGCCCGTCGGCCGCGACGCCAAACGCGACGACGACAGCCTGGGACACCACTCGGTGCCCGACCCGGGCTTTGCAGTAGGTCGCGTCAAGGAAGACGTAGGGGTATTCGAGATCGGCCAAGGATCGGTCCCGGAACGCACCGACTTCCTGGTCGAGGTCCGCGCAGATCCGGGACACCTCCGATTTCGAGATGCCGCTGTCGGCGCCGAGGCTCTTCACGAGATCGTCGACCTTCCTCGTTGATACCCCATGGAGGTAGGCCTCCATCACGACCGCATACAGGGCCTGATCGACGCGGCGGCGGCGCTCGAGCAGGGCGGGGAAGAACGATCCCTGCCGCAGCTTCGGGATCTCCAACTGCAGATCCCCAGCCGTTGTCGTGAGCACTCTCGGGCGGGTCCCGTTGCGGTGGGTGGTGCGGGTGTCGACGCGTTCGAACGGGGCGGCGCCGATGAACGCGGCCGCCTCCGCATCGATGAGCTGCTGATACAGCTGTTCCGTCGCGGATCGGATCCTGTCGGACACGTCGGTGAGTTTCAATTGGGCGAGGAGTTCGAGCAGGGCAGACTGGTCAAGAGCCATCGTGTGATGTCCTTCTGTGTGAATTTTGAACGGTTCTCACCGACCATCACACGGTGGCTTCCCACGTCGCGGCAGCAACGCTCACCACGCCTCAAAATCCCACCACCCCACGGGACGTGACCCGTTGGAATCAACCACTGGCGCAGGAAAGTTATGGCGTGTTGCGTCAGCGCGAGACCCGTGCCAAGAACTCGCGGAGCGCAGGATGCGACGGATCGTCGAGAACCGCTGCCGGCTCCCCCTCCTCGACGACCTCGCCCCGATGCAAGAACACGATCCGGTCGGCCACGTGCCTCGCGAACGACATCTCGTGCGTCGTCATGAGGATCGTGGAGCCCTGCTCCTTGAGCTCGGTGACGAGGTCGAGCACCTCGCCGACCAGCTGCGGGTCGAGCGCGCTCGTCACCTCGTCGAGCAGGATCAACTCGGGGTTCGTTGCGACGGCCCTCGCGATCGCGACGCGCTGCTGCTGGCCGCCCGACAGCCGATCCGGGTAGGCGCCCGCGAACTCGCCGAGCCCGATGCGCTCGAGCAGGCGGCGGCCGGTCGCCTCCGCCTCGGACCGGGACGTGCCGTGCACCTTCCGCAGCGCCAGCGTCACGTTGTCGAGCACACTGAGGTGCGGGAACAGGTTGAACTGCTGGAAGACCACGCCGATCTGCGAGCGCACCCGGTCGACGTCGACCCGCGGGTCGCTGATGTCGTCGCCCTTCAGCAGGATCTGGCCGTCGTCGATCCCCTCGAGCAGGTTGACCGTCTTCAAGAGCGTCGACTTGCCCGAACCGGAGGCGCCGATCACGGCGATGACCTCGTGCCGGTGCAGGGCGAGGTCGATGCCGCGGAGGACGGGCGTCTCGCCGAACGACTTGCGGACACCGCGGAGTTCGAGCACCGGGGTGCCGGCGCCCGGCGTGACACGGCGCACCGTCGGATCCTGCCGGGCTGTCTCGTCGAGGCTCATACGGCGCCGCCGATCTGCTCGCGACGCTGCTGGCGCCTCGCGAGACCGTCGGTGACGCGGATCAGCGGGAGGCTGATGACGACGAAGAGCAAGCCGGCCACGAAGTACGGCGTGAAGTTGAACGTCTCGGCCTGGGCGATGTTGGCGGCGCGGACGGCATCGACGGCGCCCAGGATCGAGACGAGCCCGACGTCTTTCTGCATCGAGACGAAGTCGTTCATGAGCGCCGGCGTTACCTTCCGGATGCCCTGCGGCAACACGACGAGTCGGAGGGTCTGCGCGTGCGAGAGACCCAGCGACCGGGCGGCGAGCCGCTGCGACGGGTGCACGGCCTCCATGCCGGCGCGGAGGACCTCGGCGACGTACGACGAGTAGGTCAGGACGATCGCGACGGTGCCCCACACTTCGGCCGGATAGCGGGGGAAGATGCCGAGACCGGGGATGCCGAAGCCGATGAGGTAAAGGACGATGATCAGCGGCAGCCCGCGGAAGAGGTCGGTATAGCCCGTGGCGAGCAGGCGCAGCGGGAAGAAGACGGGGCTGCGCAGGCCGCGGATGACGGCCAGCAGCGTGGCGAAGATCGCCACCCCGATCGCGGCGAAGAAGAGGATGCGGACGTTCAGCCACAAGCCCAGCAGGATGGCCGGGAAGGTCTGCACGGCGACCTTCGGGTCGAAGAACGACTGCTGCACCGCCGCCCAGCCCGGAGTGTTGACCACACCGAACCAGACCAGCGCGATCACGACCAGCGACGAGACGATGCTGACCAGGATCGAGCGACGCCCGCGCTGTGACCGGTACAGCCGCCGCTCGAGCTCGAGCTCGCTCGGCGCCACGGCCGCCGTCGCCCCTGCGCTCGCCCCGGCTGGTGCGCTCACTTCAGGACGGGCGCGTCGACCGCGGTCGACAGCCACTTCTTCGTGATCGCGGCGAGCTCGCCGTCGCTCGTCAGCTCGTCGATCGCCTTGGTCACCTTCGGCGTGAGCTTCGAGCCTTTCGGCAGCACGATGCCGAACTTGTCGCCGGTGCCGTCGTCGGCGAATTGGCCGACGACCTTGCCACCGGTCAACTCGGCCGACGAGATGTAGAACGCAGTCGGCAGGTCGGTCACGACGGCGTCGATCTGGCCCGACTTCAACGCGAGGACGGCGTCGTCGTTGGAGTTGAAGACCTGCGGCGTGCTGCCGAGCTCTTTCTGCACGACGGTGAGGCTGGTCGTGCCGGTCGCGACGCCGATCTTCAGCCCTTTCAGGCCCGCGGGCGTGGTGACGCCGGCGGCCTTCGACTTCGCCGTCGTCACGACAGCCTGCGTGGTCGTGTAATACGGCGCCGAGAAGTCGACGGCCTTCTTGCGCTGGGCCGTGATCGAGAACTGCTGGATGTTGAGATCCCAGTCCTTCGCGCCCGGCGCGATGGCGCTGTCGAAGGTCGAGCGGGTCCAGACCACGTCGCTCTTCTTGTAGCCCATCTTCGACGCGACGGCGTAGGCCACGGCCGACTCGAAGCCCTTGCCCGACTGCGGCTTGTTGTCGTCGACCCAGGGCGAGGACGCCGGCTGGCCGGTCGCGATGGTGAGCTTGCCGCTCGTGACCGTGCCGGCAGAGTTGTCGCTGCTCGAGGCGCAGCCGGTGAGGGCGGCGACCACGGCGAGGGCGGTGACGGCGGCGCCGAGGAGGGCGGTGCGGGGGCGGAGTCGGGACACGTCGTGGGCCTTCGTTCGGGGGCGTGCGGAGGAAGGGATCGTACCGTGTCGGCACGCCTCGCTGCCTCCCCGCTCGTAACGCGCGTTCTTCTGCGGCAAGCCTTCGGCGGCGGCGCGCGTTCTGCGCCTCTTTCAAGACCTTCCCCCTTTGGACACGAACACCGTTGCCCTCAGGTCCGAGACGACTCGACTAGGCCAGCAAGCAAGGCAACACCTTCTGCGCAATTCGGCGCCGTGACCGCGAACTCTTTTCCATTGACACGACTTACGACGATTCCCTCCCCTGTTCGGAGAACAATTGCCGAGCCAGAAGGCAGAATTCGGTATCCCCAGCCGCCCCAGTTCGAAGGGCTAATACTTTCGACGCGGACTTCGGAGATCTCAGCAACGGAAATGAACTTCAGTGTCATCCGCGAAACCCTGGACCGCACCCGAATGCCCCTGCGATCGATGACGAGCTGCAGCCTGCTGAGGGAGAAGGTCAGGAGAGCAAGGACAACCATTACGCCACCAACGACGAGGTTCGCGGCGTCCGGCGCCACGAGAGCGTCCGAGAGCCACATGAACAGCGCCGTGGTGGCGACCAATCCTCCGGCGACGCAGGCAAGAACCCCCGAGTCCACATTGCGGATCCACGCCGGTACCTGCCTGGGTTCAAGACGCAGCGAAGGTCTCGCTTCTTTGTCGGGTGAGGTCGAGGCCCTGAGAGTCGCCAGCATGGGGACAAACCCAAAAAGAACGCCAAAAAATGCGAGAGGCCACGCACCTACCTCCGGAGCCCTTTCACCGGATGTGCTGACTGCGACTCCGGTCACGAAGATCCAAGTTGCCGCTGCCCCTCCGGAGAGGATTCCGCCAATGAACATTCCTGCCCTAGCGGATCTGGGATTCCGCTCATCCAGCCCGAAGGCGCCGCTCAAGACAGCAATCACAGTGGCAATGCCAAGCGTTATGCCGAAAAGGAGCCAGGTTGGCGACGACTCGTCAACGCGATTCTCCAAAGACCAGTGAGTCGCCATTTGCGCCGGCAGGATTCGCCGTTCTAGGACCCCAGTCCCGAGAATTGCAACGGCAGGAACGGAAGCCAGCGCCGTCGCCCACAACCGACGCGACGAAAATCGGAAGTTCATGGATCACACCCGTTCTAGAAGGATGGCCACATCGGTCCGAGAGAGTCCGAACTCCGCTGCACTCTCCAGCAGTTCTTTCGCCAGGAGAATGACCGTTTCAGGGACTGGCCTCACGTCTGGACACACCCGCGCGCCTCGTCCTTGCCGCATTTCGATGACACCTTGATCTCGAAGGGCCGCGTACGCGCCCAGGACAGTATGCATATTGACGTCGACGCTTTCTCCCAGCCTCCGGGCGGACGGAAGCCGCTCCCCGGGGCGCAATTCGCCTGCCGCTATAGCGCGGCGAACCTGGTTCGCGATCTGCTTCCCAAGAGGAATCTCCGACCGATAGTCCAACACCACCAACATATCTATACCTTATGGATTTTGCCAAATTTTGGCCGCCTAGCCCCGCGCGACGGAACAGCGACGAGCCTCTCGCGAGCGCGAGCGCGATCGGCGGAAAGCGGACAGCCACTCGGCCGGGAAATCGCCTTCCGCTCTCAGATAGAGGGCTAGGGCGGCCCACATGACGAAGACAAAGCTCCACAAGCCCATAGTCAGTGCTATGCCGAGATGGAAAAGCAATCCAATGGGGAAGAGGATCGCGCGGTGGCGCGCCGACAACAGAAGAGCTACACCGAGACTAAATTCGATGACGAGCGTTCCCCAAGTCATCGCCGTCACCAGGAGGGGGTTCAGCATCAAGGTATTCGAGATAGTGCGCAGAACACCGGCCGGCCCAAACATCGGATCTTGAAGCCAGTAATAACCAGCGGTCCCGTCGACCCATTCCGGCACGGAAAGCTTGGACAGACAAGCGTCTAGATAGATGAAGGCGACCTGCACGCAAATGACTCCCCGAGAGACGCGCGCAACGGTCACGGCGAGCTTCCGGGGCCTACCAAATTGCTGCGACGATCGCATCCAGTGCCATTTGCGCGAATCCGTCAGGGATATTGGGATTAGAAGCAGCGCCAGAACGGCGGCGATTTGATCCCCGCCATCGACCAAAGTGAACGAGGCCTGATCACTGAAAAGAATCCACCAGAGCGGGAGAGCCGTGAATCGCGGTCTCCAACCTGATGCAGCGACGAAGAGGACAGCGAGCACAGCGACGCGAGCCCATTCGGTACCTGCTGCAGGTGCCAGACACCAGAGGCTGAGTCCGGACGCGCCCTGGCAATATGGTGCCTCCGTACCTGTACCCGGTTGCATCAAGGTGCTGAGCGACGAAAGCAGAAGAGTTCCGAATCCGCTGAGCGCGATGAGAGTTCGCGCAACACCTACATTCACCGTCCAAGGTTGCGGGCCTTCCCCGACGGCCGCCGCCCATTTAAGAATTCTCGTCAGCATTGAACCTCCAGGAACGCAACGGACTTCTCTTCCCCGCGGAGTCCTTGAACTCGCCAGGCCCACGGGTCGGGCTTGATCTTGGCGATGGCGGTCGGACCACACAAGGTCGGGCGCAGAGAGGCATTTTCAACTTTTTCCCTAGAGGCGTCGGCCGACGATGCGAAGCGGCCGACGCATTCAAGGGATCCATCCGAGGCTGGACACTTCCTCCAATCCGTTTTCTTCAGGCCTGCAGAAATGAGTCCGATCTCGACACCTTGCGCCCTTGAAACCCGGTTCCAACCGAAGGCGTGATCTGCCCGGCTATGAGGAAACAGAGAGCTGCTTTGCCACCCGTGCGATGCCGTCTCGCTGAAAGACGTCAGCACTTCTTCCCGAGGTGACTTGGTGAAGAATGCCCACTGCTCGGGAAGAAAGGTCTGAACCACAGGTCGGGCTGCGATTTGCCAGGGAGAAGTCAGCGCGTTCTCGGGTTGATTGACCTGGTAGACCACGGCGCCAGCTGCGATCCAGCCAACAGTGAGACCGACGGTTAGGAAGGCTCGCCCTCGAGGCGAACCGCTAGTTCGCGGAGGACCATTTGCCGTAGTCGACACTCCCCTCTCGGCTGGATCGCCGTGCCCTTTCAAGATGCTCAACGGGCCAGTGCTTTGGTTACCTGCGCCAACCATTTGTCATACGTGAGACCCGATCCCGGGCCAGCAACTGACTTGACTTTCGTCTTGTTCGCATAGACCTGAAGAGTGGCCACGGCGCCGATTTGGAGAACTGCGACGGCCGCATAGACGAGAGCTGCCGCGGCAAACAAGACAACGGTGATGCACTGCGGCGACAAGGACCCCGAGTCCGCAGCATCGTTGTACCCGAGGCGTGTCAATGACATGTTGAGAACGTCGCCCACGCCGTCGAAAGCCTTCTTGACTTCGAGAACTTCGCCGCTCTGGACAAGTTTGGCGAAGCGACCGAGGTAACCGGGCTCGTGACTCTCGATGTCAGTCACGATTTTCGTGATCTCAGCGTCGATCTCAGCCGAAGAATCGATTTCCGGAACGAGACCCCTTAATTTCTTCCCGACTTCGCCTTCTCCGAAAAGGGCTCCTCGAAAAACTTGTTCGTTTGAATAGTGACTGCTTGCTGAGCGTGAAATTGACTTACTGACGCCCTCTGGCATTGCTTGTGCCGCTGAAATGGTGCCTCCGAGAACGAGCGAGGCAGTTACACCCATTCCGATAATTCCCAATGCGGTCTTGTTCATCGCCATCTTCTTCGATTGCACTGCGCGCCGTGTTGGCACAGAAGAATGCAATCAGATAAAACTCTTCATTTCAGCTGGGTGCGTTCTAGAACATTTCGAAGAGGTAGACAAACGAATCAGGCGGTGTAGTCGAATCGGTGCGGCAAGCATGCCGTCTTAAAGATCGTGGGTGTTCCGGGCCTGCCACGCCCTGCGCCCATGGCGGTGATTGCCATACTGGGGACATGAGCGCCCCGGATGCCTTCACCACGGCACTGGAGGCGGTGCAGCAGTTCGCGCGGGCGACGAACCTCGTCGTGGCCGGGCGGCGGTTCGGCATCGTGGGCGAGGGCGCAGGTGCTGATGAGCTCGACGGCATCCTGACGATTCTGGGGGCTCGGCCGGCCCGGGGCGATGAGCGCGTCGACCACCTCTGGGTGCTCAACGGCACAGCGGCCGAGCAGATCGTCCGCGAGACGGCGGCCCGCCAGCCCGACACGGCCCTGATCGTCGTCGACGCAGGATCCGAGGCTCCCGCGCTCGATCTCGCACGCTTCGGCGCGCAGGTGCCCGCCCGGCCTGGCGTGGTGGGGCTGCCCGAGGTGGGCTCCGCCGTGTTCGCCGTGCCCCGCGGCGGCGGTGCCGGAGAAAACGACGGAACGAGCACGCGTCCGGCCGATCCTGCCGCCGATGCCGCCGCCCGAATCGCGTGGGCCCGCCGCTTTATGCCGGTGTCGGCCGGGCTCGCCGACGAGCTGGCCGAGAACGGCGACGGCACGGGTCTCTACGGCCTCCGCATCGCGGTCGCGATGGTGCTCGAGCCGAAGACCGCCGTGCTCGCCCTGCTGCTGCGCGACGCCGGCGCCGTGGTCGACGTCTACGCCCACGCCGACGAGACCGACGACGCGGTGGCCGAGGCGCTCCGCCGCGAGGGCGTCGACGTCTTCGCTTCGAGCACGGCCACGCTCGACGAGCAGCGCGATCTCGCCCTGCAGGTGCTCGACCTCCGCCCCGACCTGCTGCTCGACGACGGCTCGCACGTGATCCGGCTCGCTCACGAGCTGCGCCCCGACCTGCCGCCGACGATGATCGGCGCCGCCGAAGAGACGACGAGCGGCGTGCGCCCGCTGCGCGTGATGGCCGATCGCGGCGAGCTGCGCCTGCCCGTGATCGACGTAAACGGTGCCAGCGCCAAGACCTTCTTCGACAACCGCTACGGCACGGGGCAGTCGTGCGTGTTCGCCGTCCTCGACGTGCTCGAGACTGCTCCGAAGCGGGTGCGCAAGCGTGGTAGCGCCGGCCGCACCGCCGTCGTGGCGGGGTTCGGGCACGTCGGCGAGGGCGTCGGGCGAGCACTGACCGCCGCCGGGCTGCGCGTCGTCGTCAGCGAAGTCGACGCCGTGAGGGCGCTGCAGGCCGCTTTCGCCGGCTACGCCGTGGCCCCTCTCGCCGAGGCGGTGGCCACTGCCG
Organism: Frondihabitans sp. PAMC 28766; assembly: GCF_001577365.1. Classification (NCBI taxonomy): domain Bacteria; kingdom Bacillati; phylum Actinomycetota; class Actinomycetes; order Micrococcales; family Microbacteriaceae; genus Frondihabitans; species Frondihabitans sp. PAMC 28766. The sequence continues at coordinate 1,609,919 of NZ_CP014513.1, read as the reverse complement.
ACCTCGTGATCTCGGCGACGGGTGTCCGTGACACGATCTCGCTCGCGGCCTTGCGACGCTGCAAGTCGGGCGCCGTCGTCGCCGTGGCCGGCGGTGTCGATCAGGAGGTCGCCGTCGACGACGCCCTGGCCGCAGGGGCAACCCGCGAGGCGATCGAGCCGCAGATCGAGCGGCTGCAGCTCGCCGACGGCGACGACGACCGCCATGTCTTCCTCCTCGGCGAGGGAGGCTGCATCAACATCGTCGCGGGCGAGGGCAACCCGGTCGAGATCATGGACCTCTCGTTCGCCGTGCAGCTCGAGGCCGTCCGCACCCTGCTCGACGGTGCGGGTCGCCTCGCGCCCGGCCTGCACCCCGTGCACCGCGACGCGGATCGCAGGATCGCCGAGGCGGCTCTGTCGGCGCTCGGCCTCGCCTCCGATGTCGGGGCCGACGCCCGCGACAGTGGCACCGATCCCGACCGTGAGCCCCTCGACACCCGCACCACGCGCTTCGGACAGCTGCTTCCTCCGGCGCCGGGCGACACGAGCCGATGAGCCCCGACTCGATCACCGTGCACTCGGCCCGCATCGTGGTGCCGATGACTGCGCCTCCGATCCTCGACGGGGCCGTGGCCGTGCAGCACGGGCGCATCCTGCACGTCGGCGAGCGCTCGTGGGTGCTCGACCAGCTCGCCTCCGCGGGCGTGAAGCACATCGAGCGCAACTGGCGCGGCGCGATCCTGCCCGGTCTCGTCAATGCGCACACGCACCTGCAGTACACGGGCATGGCGTCGGTCGGGCCGCACAGTATGCCGGCTTCGACGACTGGGCGCAGGCGTTCGGGCCCGTCTACGAGCGGCCGCACGACTGGGCGGCCGAGGCGACGACCGGTGCCGAGCTGTCGATCCAGGCCGGGGTGACGAGCATCGCCGACGTCGTGACCGACCTGCCGGCGGCGAGCGCCCTGGCCGACGCGGGCCTCGGCGGCATCGCCTACTGGGAGGTCATGGACTGGGAGAACGCGGCGTGGGCCTCGCATGGCCGCACCCAGGTCATCGACGAGCTCACCCGCATTCCCCCGGCGCCGGGGGTCGGCCTGTCACCGCACGCGCCGTACTCGCTCGACGTCGAGCCGCTGCTCGAGCTGCCCGACATCGTGCGGCAGCGCGGGCTCCGGCTGCATTTGCACCTCGGTGAGTCCGCGTTCGAGGGCGAGCGGGCGGGCTCGGTCGGCGGTGACGGGCGCGGCGGCGAGCTCGGCAGCGGGCGCGACCGAGCGCTCGGCGGCGGGCCCGACCGAGCGTTCGGCGGCGAGCCCGGCAGCAGCGAGCACCACGACGACTGGCGCTTCGTCGGCGTGCCCAGCTTCCGCGCCCTCCGCGAGCTCGGCTTCGGGGCGAGCGCGACCTCGTTCGTCGACCGCCTCGGAGTCCTCGGCCCCGACTGCCACGTCGCCCACGGTGTCTATATGACCGCCGACGACCGCGCGCTCCTCCGGGCCCGCGGCACCCCCGTGGCGCTGTGCCCGCGCTCGAACGCCGTCATCGGCCTCGACCCGCCGCCCGTCGCCGACTACCTGCGCGAGGGCAGCGCGATCGCGGTCGGCACCGACTCGCTCTCGTCGTCGCCGTCGCTCGACCCGATGGCCGACGTCACCGCGCTGCACCTCATCGCACGCTCGCAGGGCTACGGCTCGCCCGACCTGCACTCTCGCCTGCTCTCGGCGGCGACCCTCGGCGGCGCGCACGCCCTCGGTCTCGACACCGGCCCCGACCGCACCGGCCACCTCGCCGTCGGGGCTCGAGCCGACCTGGCGATCTTCGACGTCGACGCCCGCACCGTGCCCGACGCCTACGCCGAGCTCGTCGAAGACGGCGCCGGCCGGGCCGTCGGCACCGTCATCCGCGGCGTCGTCCGCGCCCTCGACGGCGCGCTCAGCCCCTACCCCGCACTGGCCTGACGACAGGAGAACGCATGACGCACGGTCCGACACCGCCTGGCGCCGACGAGCCACCGGCCCCCGGCCTGGTCGCCCGCCGCGCCGTCGACGGCACCCTGCTCGAGTGGCTCGCCGCCCCGCCACGGGCCGAGGCGCTCGGCCTCGAGCCGCACCCCGAGGGCGGCTGGTACCGCCGCACCTGGACCTCGCCCGCAGTCGTCCCAACGCCCGGCGGCGACCGCCCGGGGGCCACCCTGATCCACTTCCTCCTGCCGCCCGGCGAGGCATCTGCCTGGCACCGCGTCGAGTCCGACGAGATCTGGCTGTGGCACGGGCCCGACCCGCTGGTGCTCGAGCTCGGCGGCACGGGGCCATCGCCCGTCGAGCCGGTTCAGGCGGAGGTCGACGGTGAGGCGCCCCAGGATCCTGCCGTCTTCAGGATCCTGCTCGGGCCCGGCGCCGGCATCACCGGAGAGTCGGCCCAGGGTTTCATCCCCGGCGGCACGTGGCAGCGCACCCTCCCCTCGTCGGGCGAATGCCTCGTCTCGTGCGTGGTCTCGCCCGGCTTCAGCTTCGACGACTTCACCCTCGCCACCTAGCCCCCTCCCCTTACCTTTTCGGCTCGTCCTCCCGTCTGGACGGCCGGGATCAGCCGAAAAGGTAAGGGTCGGGCCCAGGATGGGGCGATGCGGCAACGATTGTTCAGCGTGCGGATCCAACGGTGGCCGCTCAAACTCGCCTACATCGTCGTGGTCTACTTCGGCGTCGGCGACGGGGTGGGGTTCGGCCTCCGCTGGCTGCGAACTCCCGAGCTCGTGGTCCAGATCATCACGGGCCTCCTCCACCTGGCACTGCTGCTCTATGCCGCGCGCATCTTCCGCGGGCGATACGAAGAGGTCGAGCCTCCGCGGCTCTGGTGGCAGATGACGGCGAGGGCGAAGCTGAGCCGGCGCCTGGGCATCCTGGCCTCTTTCGGGGTGCTCTTCGCGATCGTCGCGTTCGTCGTCTCGTTCTTCGTTCCTCCTCGCGACAGCGTGTCGGACGGCATCGCTCTCGTCGACGATGCGATCAGGGCGTACCTCTACCTCGGCTCCGCCGTCCGCCTCGGGCGCCGCGAGCGCCTGCTCGAGCCGGAGGTCTGGGCAGCCTCCTACGGCAGCACGATCGTCGACGTGCCGGGCTCGACCCTGCGAGTCCAGGTGATCGAGACGAAGGCGACCGCGGCGGAATCAGGATCGCAGGACGCCTTCCTGCGGCTCGCCCGAGATCGACGGGGCGTCGACGTGATGCTCGGAGGGCAGCGGATATGAGTGCTGTCGGCGCCGACCATCGAACTCGTCCGCGGTGTCGCTGCGACCGGAGGCCTCGTCCGCGTGCGGCTCGCCCGCGCGGGTTACCTCCTCTGGGCCGAGGTGCCCGAGCAGCTCCTCGCCGCCAGCATGTAGCGTGCAAGAAGGGCGCCGACCGCCGTGCGAACACAGCGGGCCGACGCCCTTCCCTGCTAGGTGATCCCCTGATCCTGGTCGAACGAATTCGCGCGGTCTCTCTCAGGGGTCAGTGGGCGACTATGTAATCGCCGCAGACAGTAGATCAGAAGTCCCAGTCTTCGTCCTGAGTGTTCTCTGCCTTGCCGATGACGTACGACGAGCCGGAGCCCGAGAAGAAGTCGTGGTTCTCGTCGGCGTTCGGCGAGAGAGCCGACAGGATCGCCGGGTTCACGTCGGTCACGTCTTTCGGGAACATGGGTTCGTAGCCGAGGTTCATCAGCGCCTTGTTGGCGTTGTAGTGCAGGAACTTCTTGACGTCTTCGGTCAGACCGACGCCGTCATACAGATCCTGCGTGTACTGGACCTCGTTGTCGTAGAGCTCGAACAGCAGGTTGAACGTGTAGTCCTTGATCTCTTGCTTGCGCTCGTCGGAGGCACCTTCGAGCCCCTTCTGGAACTTGTAGCCGATGTAGTAGCCGTGCACGGCCTCGTCGCGGATGATGAGGCGGATCAGGTCGGCCGTGTTCGTCAGCTTGGCGCGCGACGACCAGTACATCGGCAGGTAGAAGCCCGAGTAGAACAGGAACGACTCGAGCAGCGTCGAGGCGACCTTGCGCTTCAGCGGGTCGTCGCCGGTGTAGTAGTCGAGGACGATCTGCGCCTTCTTCTGCAGGTTGACGTTCTCGGTCGACCAGCGGAAGGCGTCGTCGATCTCGGGGGTCGACGCGAGGGTCGAGAAGATCGACGAGTAGCTCTTCGCGTGCACCGACTCCATGAACGCGATGTTCGTGTAGACGGCCTCTTCGTGCGGGGTGATCGCGTCAGGGATGAGGCTGATGGCGCCGACCGTGCCCTGGATCGTGTCGAGCAGGGTCAAACCGGTGAAGACGCGCATCGTCAGCTGCTGCTCTTCGGGCGTCAGCGTGTTCCACGACTGCACGTCGTTCGACAGCGGGATCTTCTCGGGCAGCCAGAAGTTGTTGACGAGGCGATTCCAGACCTCCGCGTCTTTGTCGTCCTGGATGCGGTTCCAGTTGATCGCCTGAACGGCCTGGATGAGCGGGATGCTCTTGCCGGTCGCGTGGACCGGATCTGTAAGTGTCATTTTCAGGATCCTGAATTCTCGGGTTTCGGGCCCGAAGAAGTCGGGCTGGGGAGAGCATGGCCTGCGCCGCGGGGGCGGCGGCGCAGCGATGAACTCAGAGCATGCAGCTGACGCAGCCGTCGACCTCGGTGCCCTCGAGCGCCAGCTGACGGAGACGGATGTAGTAGATCGTCTTGATGCCCTTGCGCCATGCGTAGATCTGGGCCTTGTTGATGTCGCGCGTGGTGGCCGTGTCCTTGAAGAACAGCGTGAGCGACAGACCCTGGTCGACGTGCTGCGTGGCAGCGGCGTAGGTGTCGATGATCTTCTCGGGGCCGATCTCGTACGCGTCGGTGTAGTACTCGAGGTTGTCGTTCGTCATGAACGGCGCCGGGTAGTACACGCGGCCGAGCTTGCCCTCTTTGCGGATCTCGATCTTCGACGCGATCGGGTGGATCGACGACGTCGAGTGGTTGATGTACGAGATCGAGCCAGTCGGCGGCACGGCCTGGAGGTTCTGGTTGTAGATGCCGTGCTCCATGACGCTGGCCTTCAGCGCACGCCAGTCGTCCTGGGTCGGGATCTCGACGCCGGCGTCGGCGAAGAGCGAAGCGCCGCGAGCGGTCGTGGGCACCCACTCCTGCTCGGTGTACTTGTCGAAGAACTCGCCCGTGGCGTACTTCGAGTCTTCGAAGCCGCCGAACTTCACCTTGCGTTCGATCGCGATCTTGTTCGAGGCGCGCAGGGCGTGGAACAGCACCGTGTAGAAGTAGATGTTCGTGAAGTCGATGGCTTCTTCCGAGCCGTAGTGCACCAGCTCGCGCGCCAGATAGCCGTGCAGGTTCATCTGGCCGAGGCCGATGGCGTGCGACGAGTCGTTGCCGACCTCGATCGAGCGCACCGAGGTGATGTGGCTCATGTCGCTGACCGCGCTGAGGCCGCGGATCGCGGTCTCGACGGTGCGGCCGAAGTTGTCGCTGTCCATCGAGAGGGCGATGTTCATCGAGCCGAGGTTGCACGAGATGTCTTTGCCGATCTCGTTGTACGAGAGGTCTTCGTTGAACGTGGTCGGGGTGTTCACCTGCAGGATCTCGGAGCACAGGTTGGACATGTTGATCCGGCCCTTGATGGGGTTGGCCTTGTTGACCGTGTCTTCGAACACGATGTAGGGGTAGCCCGACTCGAACTGGATCTCGGCGAGGGTCTGGAAGAACTCGCGCGCCTTGATCTTGGTCTTCTTGATGCGGGAGTCGTCGACCATCTCGCGGTACTTGTCGCTGACCGAGATGTCGCCGAAGGGCACGCCATAGACGCGCTCGACGTCGTACGGAGAGAAGAGGTACATGTCTTCGTCTTTTTTGGCGAGCTCGAACGTGATGTCGGGCACGACGACGCCGAGCGACAGTGTCTTGATGCGGATCTTCTCGTCGGCGTTCTCACGCTTGGTGTCGAGGAATCGCAGGATGTCGGGGTGGTGCGCCGACAGGTAGACGGCACCCGCGCCCTGGCGTGCGCCGAGCTGGTTGGCGTAGCTGAAGCTGTCTTCAAGCAGCTTCATGACGGGGATGATGCCCGACGACTGGTTCTCGATCTGCTTGATCGGGGCGCCGGCCTCGCGGATGTTCGACAGTGACAGGGCGACGCCGCCACCGCGCTTCGAGAGCTGCAGCGACGAGTTGATGCCGCGCGAGATCGACTCCATGTTGTCTTCGATGCGCAGCAGGAAGCACGAGACGAGCTCGCCCCGCTGGGCCTTCGCCGTGTTGAGGAAGGTCGGGGTGGCCGGCTGGAAGCGGCCCGCGATGATCTCCTCGACGAGGGCGATGGCGAGCTGCTCGTCACCCTGGGCGAGGCCGAGTGCGGTCATGACGACGCGGTCCTCGAAGCGCTCGAGGTAGCGCTTGCCGTCGAAGGTCTTGAGCGTGTAGCTGGTGTAGTACTTGAAGGCGCCGAGGAAGGTCTGGAACCGGAACTTCTTCGAGTAGGCGAGGTCGTTGAGCTTCTCGATGAAGGCGAAGTCGTAGAGGTCGATCGTCGCCTGCTCGTAGTAGTCGTTCTCGACCAGGTAGTCGAGGCGCTCCTTGAGGTTGTGGAAGAACACGGTGTTCTGGTTCACGTGCTGCAGGAAGTACTGCTTGGCGGCTTCGCGATCCTTGTCGAACTGGATCTTGCCGTCGGCGTCGTACAGGTTGAGCATCGCGTTCAGGGCGTGGTAGTCCATGCCTGCGTTAGGACCTGCGATTACCTCGAGGTCATCGACTGCTGTGTCCAAAATCGATCCAATCCGTCTCGTACTGCTGTTACGTCGTCTGGCGTGCCGAAGACCTCGACACGGTAAAGGAGGGGGACCCGGCACTTCGCGGCGACGATGTCGCCAGCCAAGCAGTAGCCGATCCCGAAATTCGTGTTGCCCGCGGCGATCACGCCGCGGATGAGAGAGCGGTTGCCCTCGTCGTTGAGGAACCGGATCACCTGTTTCGGCACGGCGCCCCGGCCCTCGCCGCCGCCGTAGGTCGGCAGGACGAGGACGAAGGGACCTTCGGCGTGAAGGGGTTCGTCGCTCGAGAAGAGAGGAATGCGTTCGGCCGGCACCCCGAGCTTTTCGACAAAACGTGCGGTGTTGCCCGACACGCTCGAGAAGTAGATGACCTTGGTCACGGTGTGGTCGCCTCCAACCCCTGGTTGTCTCTCTGAAGCTGGCTTGCGTCTAGTGCCGCTCGGCGGCAATCACTGTGTTTGTTATGCGACCACGGCGCTGAGCGCCGCGATCTTGTCCGGGCGGAATCCCGACCAGGAGTCTTCGTCGGTGACGACGACGGGAGCCTGCAGGTAGCCGAGCGCCTTGACCGTCTCGAGAGCCTTCTCGTCGACCGAGACGTCGAACACTTCGTACTCGATGCCCTTGTTGTCGAGGGCGCGGTAGGTGGCCGTGCACTGGACGCAGGACGGCTTGGTGTAGACGGTGATAGCCATGTTTCTCCCCTAGAAGAATGAGTGGTTGTTGCCGGGATCGATACTACATCTAGGGGCCGACATCGGAAGGCACAACTAGATGATGTGTTACACCGCTGTAATTACGAGCCTGGATTATCCACAGGGTTTCTCCCCGGGCAGGGAGGGTTATCCCCGAGAAATCGGCTTTCTGCACAGAGTCCTCCACACCACCGACACTCGACCTGTGGATAAAAACGCCGTGCCCCCATTTCGGGGCACGGCGTGTCGTGCATCAAGGGCAGAAATCAGTACTGACCCAGCGACAACCCTCGCTGGAAGAACCGCTGCGTTAACCCGAAGAGCAGAGCGGTGGGAATGGAGACGACCAGCGCCGCGGTCAGGATGACGGTGTATCCGGGGCCGCCGCCCTCGACCGACTGCAGAGCGTTCAGAAGCGGCATGACCGGACGCGTCGAGGGGCTCTGCGTCAGGATCAGCGAGATCAGGAAGTCGTTCCAGACCCAGGTCGCCTGCAGGATGAACACGACGACGAGGGCACTCGTCGACATGGGCAGGAAGATGCGGCTGAAGATCCTCCACGTCCCTGCTCCGTCGACGACCGCCGCTTCGAAGACGCTCGGCGCGATGCCGGCGAAGAAGTTGCGCATCACAAACGCCGAGAACGGGAGTGCGACGACCGAGTAGATGATGATCATGCCCGGCACGGTGTCGAACAGCCCGACCTTGGCATAGACGGAGAACCAGGGGATCAGCATCATCTGCAGGGGGAAGACGGTGCCGCAGAAGATCACGAAGAACCAGAAGAAGCCGTGCTTCACCTTCAGCACGATGACGGCGAACGCGACCCCGGACCCGAGGGCCACGGCGATGATCGGGGCCACGATCGCATAGATGAAGGTCACCCCGAGCCCGGACGGGACGTCGGTGGTCTGGAACACGGCCACGACGTTCTTCACGAGGCCGGTGATCGACCCTGGGGTCCACAACGCGTCCCCGGAGTAGTCGGCAGCCGACTTCCCGGCGTTCGCGAGCAGCAGGTAGATCGGGAGCAGCCAGAGCAGCCCCATGATCCCGAGGATCGCGTAGCGGATCGATTTGGAGGCCATCAGACTGCCCTCCCCGCCGCGTCGTCCGAAGAGTCGCCGATCGCCAGCTGCCGCCTGAGGTAGAGCACGCTGGCGGCGACGGTGATGACGCTGAGGAAGATCGCGACGGCCGAGCCCAGACCGTAGTCGCTGTTCGAGAACGTGTCACGGTACATCGAAACTCCCAGGGTCTCGGAGACCCGGTTCGGGCCGCCCTGCGTCATCGCCTGCACGATGTCGAACGTCTTCAGACTGTTGACGATGGACAAGCCGACGACGATCGTCGTCGAGGGCCGCAGCAGAGGCCACACCATGAAGCGGAACAGCTTCCAGCCCGAGGCTCCGTCGACGCGCGCCGCCTCGAGGGTTCTTTCGGGATCGACTGCAGGCCGACCGTGAACAAGAGCGCGTTGACTCCGATCCCCTGCCACGAGGCGGCCAGGATCATGACGATGGTGTTGAGCGGGGCCTCCTCCAGCCAACGCGTCCCGGCTCCCGGCAGATGAAGGAACGCCAGAGCCTGCGAGAGCGCTCCTCCGTTCTGGAGCACGAAGCTGAAGACGATGCCGACCGCGACACCCGAGAGGGCGTATGGGATCAGGAACGGCACTCTCAGCCAGGCGGCTCCCTTGAGCCCGAACGACAGGTAGGCGACGACGAGCCCGATGCCGACCGGGATCAGCAGCGAACCGGCGACCCAGATGAGCGTGTTGACCAGCGAGGTGAGGAACACCGGATCCTGGAACAGGGCCACGTAGTTGGCTACGCCCGCGAGCACGGGGCTTCCGAGCCCGGAGTAGGTCGTGAAGCTGAGGTAGACGGTGTAGAGGACGGGGAGGTACAGGACCAGGACCACCACTGCGGCGCCCGGGCCGAGGAAGGCCCAGGCGGAGCGCTGGTAGCTGGTCGCCCTGTGATGGACGGGAGGGCCGTCGTGGCCTAGCGCGGCTTGACGCGTCGTCGTGGCTGTCATCGGCTACTTCTGGCTCTTCCAGTACGTCGAGGCCACCTTCTGAATACCCTCGAGGTACTTCATGGGATCGCCCGGGTTCGTCATGAAGCCGGTGAACTCGTCGAGTGCCTCGGTCAGGATCACCTGCGGCGTCGCCTCGTAGTAGCGGAGGTAGGTCTCGTATTTGCCGGGCGTCGCGAGCTCCTTGCCGGCATCGGCGAAGGTCTGCGTGGCGGCGGTGGCCTTGGGGTTGTAGGGCAGGTTGTCCTGCTGCTTCGACCACGCCGTCTGCGCGGCCGAGGTCATCCACCACGCCGAGTACTTGAGGCCGAGCGCCTTCTGCGACGAGTTCTGGGCGACACAGGCGGGTGCTGTCTCGATGGCGACCGGGGTCTTGCCCTGGCTCGGGTTGACCGCGGGGATGGTGAACACACCCCAGTCGGTGCCGGGCTTGAGGCCGACCTGATCGATCGTCGAGGCGTACCAGGTGCCGAACGGGATCATCGCGAGCTTGCCGTCCTTCATCTGCGTCTCAGGTGCCGTCTTCGAGCCCGGGTCGGAGAAGTACCCCTTCTTCTCCATGTCGAGCCAGACGTTCATGATCTTCACGACCCGCGGGTCGGTGTAAGACGCCTTGCCGGTCGACAGATCCTTGTACAGCTGCAGATCGGTCCCCGCGACCAGGATCTGGAACCAGACGAAAGCCCACGGGTCGCCGCCCGAACTCCAGAACGGGGCGATGCCGTTCTTCTTCAGCACGGCTGCGTCCGACATCATCTCGGTCCAGGTCGTCGGCGCGCTGAGCCCGTATTTCGCGAAGGTCTTCTTGTCGTAGTACATGACCCAGTCGTCGACGCTGATCGGGGTGCAGTACTGCTTGCCGCCGATCGTGTACAGGTCTTCGACGCTCTTGTTGATCTCGCCGCTGGCGATCGCTTTCTTCCAGATGCTCGACGTGTCGGCGACGAGGTTCTGCTTCACGAGCTGGTCGAGCTGATCCCCGGTGTGCCAGGTGAAGAGGCCGGGGCTCTTGTTGGTGCGGAACGACTGCTTGACGAAGGCCTGGAATGCCGGCTGATCGGCATACGTCGACGAATTGAGGCTGACCTTGATGTCTTTCTGCGACACCTTCGAGAACGACTTGAAGTCCCACGACTTGTCGTTGACGAAATTCAAGGTTCCGGTCGTTGCACTCGACGTGGTCGAGGACGAGCAGCTGACCAGGACAGCCGCGGCCGCGACGGTCATGGCGACAACAGGCAACAGTCTGCGAAATTTCACGCTGAACTCCTTTGTTCTCGACTTGGGCGAGTCGATCTGACCAGCGAACGGCTAGTCGGTGCGAGGTATTGGTATCGTTACCAACTGGGGAACAATAACACGGCGCCAGATCTCTGACAAGGAACCGCGAGATACTTCTGTCAGCGCGACTCGTCCTGATCCCGCCCATAGGCTGCGTCGAGGACGGCGGCTTGCGCCTCCAGATCCTGCCGATCGATCCGAGCCGTGGTCGAGTCGCCGCGGGCCGCGACGAACTCGTCGAGCTGGTAGTCGTAGCTGGCGCGACCGGCGAGGGTGTACTGCCGCAACGGCTGACCCGCGAGGTGCAGCCGGACGGAATGCCCGTGATGCGGCACGATCAAGCCCTGGATCTCGATCCTGCTCATGGCCGACTCCACGACGAGCTCGGGCGGATCGCCGCCGGTGCGGTCGCGCTCGAAAGAGCTCACGACGCGGCCTCGGGCGCCGCCCGGAAACTCGAGACCGAGGGTCGACGATGCGTCGGCTCCGAGGGGGCCCCGCACCTGTTCGAATTCGGCGACGCGAGGCTCTCGCCGAGCGAGCAGTCGCATCCAGTGGACTGCATAGCTTCCCGAGTGCCGAAGCGCGCCTCCGCCGAGAGCAGGATCGTGGAGGACCGAATCAGCCAGGAAGGGGCGACTGCCGATGACACTGCTCGACATCCTCTCGATCGGCCCGAAGTCGTTCCGAGCGACGAGCTCACGAAGGTGGGCGAAGAGCGGGTGCCAGCGGTAGTGGAATGCCTCGACGAGAAGGCGCCCCGCCCGCTCGGCTGCCGCGGTCATTGCCCGCGCCTCGGCGAGGGTCGGCGACGCAGGCTTCTCGCAGAGCACGTCTTTGCCGGCTTCGAGCGCAGCGATGCTCCATCTCGCGTGATCGCCAGCGGCCAGCGAGACGTAGACGACGTCGATCGCAGGGTCATCGATCACGGCCTCGTAGGACGATTCCGCACGCGGAATCCCCCAGCGACGGGCGAAGGATGCGGCGGCTCCCGGCCTCCGCGCCCCCACAGCGACGACTTCGATGTCGTCGCGTCGCCGGGCGGGCTCGATGATCGCCGATGGCGCGATCGACGAGGCGCCGATCAGCCCGATCCTGACGACGGTGTCTGACGAATCCGGCACGGCGGCACTCCTCGGGTCGGCGCATGCAGCGATGCATTCACTTGGTAACGATATCATCAGGCGGAATACCCTCATCACCGAGTCCACGACGACGGAGCCGAGCATGATCCCCGACCACTTCTCAGCCGCGCAGCTCGTCATGGACGTGGGCGGCAGCCACGTCACGGCAGCCACGGTCGATTTCTCCCCCGGGCGCGTCGGCATCCTGCGCCGCGTCGATGGTGAGCTCGATTCGCTCGGCACCCGCGACGAGATCCTGGGAGCACTGGAGGCGGCGGGGCGCCCCCTGGTGACACAGGACATCCCGTGGTCGATCGCGATGCCGGGTCCGTTCGACTACGAGCTCGGCACCGGATCGTTCAAGGGGATCGGCAAGTTCGCCGCCATCGCCGGTCTCGACCTCCGCGCAGCTCTCGCCGAACGTCTCGACACACGGCCGAGCCTGGTCTCCTTCCTCAACGATGCCGACGCCTACGGGATCGGTGAGTGGGCATTCGGGCAGGAGGAGCCGCGCCCGGCCCGGCTCGTCTGCCTCACCCTGGGAACCGGCGTCGGGTCGGCGTTCATCCGCGACGGTGTTGCCATCACCTCAGGCGACGACGTCCCCGCGGAGGGGGCGGCCTACACGATCGAGTACGACGGCAAGCCGCTCGAAGAGACCGTGTCGACCCGTGCCATTCGAGCGAGTTACGCCGGACGATCGGGTGACGACCTCGACGTGGCAGACATCGCGCGCCGTGCTTCGGCGGGTGATCCAACTGCGGCGGCGGCTTTCACCGATGCCATGACGGCCCTCGGCCGCGCCATCGGGCCCTGGCTCGATCGATTCGACGCGACCGCCCTCGTCGTGGGCGGGGCCATGTCGCGATCGTGGCCGCTTCTCGACCGAGCATTGCGTGGGGGGCTCGCCGAGGCATCGAAGGCTCGTGCGCTCGAGGTGCGGCCCAGCCAGCTGCTCGACGAAGCGCCGCTGCTCGGCACGGCCGAGTGGGCACGGCGCTCGAATGCCTAGCGCTCGGTCCCTCGCACGGAGGCTTTGACCGTGCCGAGCCTCTGCCCGAGCCCGTCACCGTACGGACGGATCCGGTAGCGCCCCACCGCGGCCGGCACGATGAACGTCTCGGCGTAGTGCACCACGAAGGGATCAAAGGCACCCTCGGGGCTCTCGACGACGGCCTCCGCCCCTTCGACGAGGTTCAGCACGTTGACGGTGCCTGCCGTGTCGTGCTCGACAATTCCGTCGAACCAGTGCCTGCGCACTTCGATGAATTCGAACTCGTGAAGACCGGTGTGCTCCTCGACCCAGTCGTCACCGCGAGCGACCTCGACGACCTGGCCCACGAGGTTCGCACGCGTCCATTCGGCGTCGCGCCCCCACTGGATGTTGGCGATGGCATGGTCGAGGTGGATCGGACGAGGAACCCCGTCGAGGCCCACCCGACCCCAGTCCCACATCTTGAACGTGAAGAGGTACGGCGTCGCGGAGATCTCGAGCACCATCGAATCGGCGCCCGAACAATGGACGGTGCCGGCCGGGATGAGGAAGTGGTCGTGCTTTTTCGCAGGGTACGCATTCACGAAGTCGTCGGCTTCGAACGGCGCCGCCCCGGTCGTCGCGGTGCGGAGCGCGCTCTCCATCGCCTGCGCGTCGACACCGTCGCGCAGGCCGAGGTAGACGACGGCGTCGTCGCCGGCGTCGAGGAGGTAGTAGCTTTCGTCCTGCGTGTAGGTCATTCCGAACGCGTTCTGGATGTAATCGGTCAGCGGGTGCACCTGCAGCGACAGGTTGCCGCCTGCCATCGTGTCGAGGAAGTCGAACCGGATCGGGAACTCGGCGCCGAATCGGGCGAACGTCTTCTCGCCGAGGAGCTCGCGCGGGTGCCGGAAGACGAGGTCGAGAGACGGTAGTTCGACGGTCGTGCCCGAGACGTCGAGCAGCAGACTGTTCTCTTCCGGGACGCAGTCGAAGCACCAGGCGTAGTTCTCCTCGTCACCGAGCTCGAAGACGTCTTTCATCCACTGGCCGCCCCAGACGCCGGGGTCGAAGAACGGGACCACGCGGAACGGCCTGGTCGCTGCGATCTCGAGACCGCGCCGGAAGGTGTCACCGGTGATCAGCTTCGCCCCGGACATGGACTCGTTGGCGTCGAGAAGATAGTCGAGCGAGTCGAAGAGGGGTCGCTTGTGCCGGTCGGCGATGCGCCACTCGACGAAGAAGCCGCGCTTGACCTTCCGCAGCTGGTCGTCGTCGCCGTTGTCGGCGCGCCAGTTCGGGGCTCCCGCACGCTGCCGCTTCTGGATCTCCCAGCGCGCCAGGTCGGCCAGGACGACCACGTCGGGTTTCACGGGGACGAGCGTCGCGCCCCAGCCGATCAGGATCACGGGCGCGTCGATCGAGCGCACTCGTGCGGCGAGGTCGAGCAGCCGACTGGGATCGTAGAAGTCGCTCAGAACGCGGTGATCGAGCACCCCGAAGACGCGGTCGGCGGTGAGGTTGTCGGCAATGAGCGCCTCGATCGATTCGATCGGGAGTGCGGCTGAGACTTCGACGTCGATGATGAGAGCGTCGGGCACGGCTCGTCGCAGTTCGCGCTCGAGGCCGGGAAGGTCTGAGCCCGGGTAGGTGTCGATCGCCACGACCCGCCCCGGTGTCGCCTCCCGGGCCAGGCGGGCCCAGGCGCCTTCTCCACTCCAGGCCTCATGCCCGGTGCCGACCGCGATGGAAGGGGCCTTGTCGTACGCGCCTCGGACGATCCCCTTCGGCAGGTACTTCGACATGTCGTTCCTTTCACGCGGCGAGATGCTCCGCACCATCGCTGACGAGCACCTCGGTGGCGAGCTGACCCACCCACCGGTTGGTAACGTTATCAGATAGATCGGACCCGGACTACTTCTCTAGGAAAGGGCGAGAAGAGCGCTCGATCAGGAGAAGTCGACGAGGCGAACGGGAAGTTCGACGAGTCGTGCCGGGGCGCCCTGCGACTCGCCTTCGAGGCGATCGAAGAGGAGCTTCGCTGCGATTCTGCCCAGCTCGGACGGATCGTGGTCGACGATCGAAAGCGGGATGGGCGACATGTCGGCGAACTCGAACGAGTCGAAGCCGAACAGACGGAGGGTGGGCAACTCTACGCCCGCGCGGCGAGCCTCGGCCCGGTGCCGGTTCATCGAACGGATCACACCGACACTGTTCCGGTTGTTCGCGGCGAACACGGCCGTCGGCGGATCCGCGAGGTCCAGCAGGTCGTCCATCGCTCGCTCCGCCGAGTCGGCGTCCTGCTGTCCGAGCCTGACGAGATCGGGCGCCGGCTCGAAACCGAGCTCGCGATGGGCCGACTCGAAGCCCTCGAGACGACGCCGGCCGGTGGCGACCGAGACCCTGTTGCCGAGGTAGGCGATTCGTCGATGCCCTTCCTCCAGCATTCGACGAGTGGCCTCGAAGGCGCCGCGCACGTCGTCGAGCAGCACGGCGTCGGCCAGACTTCCATCGAAGGATCGTGACGCGAGCACGAGCGGGACGCCGCCGAGTCTTTCAGGAGCGAACCGGACAGGATCCTGCCCCACCGGGACCACGATCAGGCCCTCCACCTGTCGACCGAGGAAGTCGAGCACCAGCTGCTTCTCGAGGTCGGCGTCCTCGTTCGTCAGGCCGACCATGACGCGTCGGCCGGTAGCCGCGACGACCTGCTCGACGCCTTGCAGCATGCCCGCGTAGTAGGGGTTGCCGATGTTGGTGATCAGCACACCGATCAGACCCGACCGCTCGCCCTGGCGCAGGCGTCGGGCGTTCTCGTTCCGGTGGTAGCCGACTTCGGCGATGACGCGCTCGACATGCTCTCGCACCTGCGGACGAACATTCTTGCCACCGGAGAGCACCCGGGATACGGTCATCGGGCTGACGTCGGCCGCCTTGGCGATGTCTTTCACCGTCGGAGCGGACCTCGGTCGCCGATCCGGAGCCCGTGCACCCTCCGCACCTGTCATGACCTCAGGTATACAGGACACCGGAGGCCGGACCAGGTCGCCGGAACCCGTGGCGGTCGTCGCGGGTCGGTGCTAACGTCTCTTGGTAACGTTATCAAATCAACGACGATAGGAACTGTCCGCGTGCCAGAATCCCGGATCGAACGCCACTCCTCTGCCCGCCCTGCTCTGATCTCGAACGAGCCGTGGAGTCGCGCCGAAGCCCGCGCCGGCCTGATCGAGCGAGCAGTGGCCTCGACGGGAGTGATCGGCGGTCACCGCGTTCGAGTCCTGCCCGAACCGCTGCTGAAGACACACGATGGCGTCGACGTCCAGGCGGTTCGGCTGGTGTTCGACGATCCCGAAAGCGCGA
Source organism: Frondihabitans sp. PAMC 28766 (assembly GCF_001577365.1). Lineage (NCBI taxonomy): Bacteria > Bacillati > Actinomycetota > Actinomycetes > Micrococcales > Microbacteriaceae > Frondihabitans > Frondihabitans sp. PAMC 28766. The sequence continues at coordinate 1,593,677 of NZ_CP014513.1, read as the reverse complement.
CGGCCGCAGGGGCTCCGCAGGTGCTCATCGATGGCTCCGACCACGTGGCTGGCCTGGCCGACGCCCCGGACGCCCAATCACTCCGCCTCCTGATCCCGGTCGTCGACACCGACACTCCCGTCGCCGTCGCCGTTCCGTCACTGGGCGACGAATCGATCGCCTTCACGCTCACTCCCAGCGCGCCTGGTCCGTCCACATCGTGCACCACTCCCACTTCGACTTCGGGTACACCGACCCGCAGGCCTCCGTCATCGCCCAGCAGCGCTCGTACCTCGATACGGCGATGGACCTCGCGAAGACGACGGCGGCCTGGCCCGAGGAGTCGCGCTTCCGCTGGAACGCCGAGGCGCTCTGGGCGTTCAGCGACTGGGAGAAGCACCGACCGGCGTCGAGGATAGAGGAGTTCGTCCGGCTGGTCAAGGACGGCTCGATCGGCCTGAGCGCCATGCCCTACAACCTTCACACCGACACCTGCTCGACCGACGAGTTGCACGAACTGCTCCGTGAAGCGCGCAGGATCCGAGACGAGTACGGCATCGACTTCACGACGGCCATGCAGACCGACGTTCCGGGTCAGGTCGCCGGACTTCCCGACGCCCTGAGCGAGATCGGGGTGAAATACCTCGCGGTCGCGCACAACTGGGCCGGTCGCTCGCAGCCGCACACCACCGGTGCGCTGAACCTGCCCCGCATGTTCCGATGGAAGACGCCGGCCGGGAACTCGGTCATCGTCTGGATGACGGACTCCCCGCACGGGCTCGCGTACATGGAGGGGCCGAACGTCGGCTTCACCGAGGGTTACAACGAGGTCGACGTCCTGTTCCCGGCGTACCTGGCTGCCCTCGCGACGCGCGGCTACCCCTACCCTCCCGGCATCTTCGGCGCCCACGGCGAGACCGCCGAAGGCCGCGACGGCTATCCCTGGGACGTCCTGCACCTGCGGACGCAGGGATTCATGGGCGACAACGGCCCCGCGCGACTCCACCTCTCTGAACTCGTTCGCGAGTGGAACGAGAACTGGACGTCGCCGACGCTGCGCGTCTCTCGTAACGAGGACTTCTTCGCCGAGGCGGAGGCGCGCTACGGCGACGAACTGATCACCGTCGAAGGCGACTGGGGCGACTGGTGGGTCGAGGGCGTCGGCTCGGCAGCTGTGCCTCTTGCCCTCAGCCGCCAAGGGCAGGCGGCCGTCACCGACGCGACGTCGATCTCCGAGATGGCAGCGTGGCTCGGCGGCTCCGGAATCCCCACCGCCAAACGCGAGAGCAGCGAGGTCTACGACGCGATCTCGATGTTCAACGAGCACACCTGGGGCGCCGGCGACTCTTGGACTCACGGCGACGAGGGTTTCCAGTCGGGCGAGCTGCAGTGGCAGTGGAAGGTGGGCCAGGGCATAGCCGCGCACCAACGCGCCCTCGAGTTCCGTGAGCACGCGATGGCATACCTCGCCGACGACATCTCGCCGGATCCAGCCTCCGTGACGAGCTATGTCGCTGCCAACGCAACGGGGCGGCGCCGCGACGCCGTCGTCAGGCTGCTCGTCAAAGAGGCGCACATCGCGCTCGACGCCGGCTTCGTGGTGCGGGACGGCCGAACCGGCGAGATCCTGCCCCACTCCGTGAAAGGCCAGGGCAACCCGGCCCATCGAGAATCGGGTCGCTGGGCGAGCGTGATCGTGCGGGATCTTCCCGCTCTGGGTTTCGTGCGCCTCGACGTGTCGCGCGCCGACACCGACGCCGTGGCCGAGTCGCTCTCGCTGCACTCGACACCACGGGAGGATCTCCTCGCACTCGAGAACGCGCACCTGCGCGTGACGGTCGATGAACAGACGTCGTCGATCTCCTCGATCATCGAGAAACGGACAGGGCGCGAACTGGTGAACCACGACTCGGTCGCCGGGTTCAACGCCTACCTGTACGACCAGTACGGGTCGTCCGGCGCCGGCTTCAACCACCTCGCCAACAAGCTCTCGGTGTCGGACCGCCTCGAACTGCTCGCCACGCGGACCCTCGCCAACCCCTCCGTGCTCGTCGAACGCACCAACGACGCGATCGAGCAGCGACTGGTCTTCGAGTACACCGCTCTCGGCGTCGACAAAGTGGAGGTCACGTTGCGCCTCCGCCATGGCTCCCCACGGCTCGTGATCGAGAACCGAGTGACGAAGAAGACCACCCTGATCAAGGAGAGCGGGTACTTCGCCTTCCCATTCGCGGCCGACGATCCCGTCGTGCACTTCGAGGTCTCCGGCGGAGTCACCGGCGACGGGATCGCGCACATCCCCGGGGCGCCGCAGCACATGCGGGCGGTCCGCAACTGGGTGAGCATCGACGACGGCGGCGACACGGTCGTCTGGGTCACGAAAGACGCGCCGCTCGTCCAGGCCGGAAGCATCGCGCTGCCCTACGCGCCCTTCCCGGCCAGTACCAGCCCCGTCGAGCCCGCCACCGTCTTCTCGTGGTTCCACAACAACGTGTGGGACACCAACTTCCCCATCGAGCAGGCGTTCACGGCCACGTTCACCTACGCCGTCGGCGTGCGGGCTCATCAGGACGAGTCGACGCAGGCGGTCGCGATCGCCACGGCCGCCGATGTGATCCACCCCGTCGCCGTCGCGGAAGCCAAGGGTCGTGACGAAGCCGAGACTGCGGAGGTGTCGCTGATCGACATCGACGACGACCGGGTGCAGCTCGTGGCCGTCGTCGCCGGCGACGAGCCCGGCGTCTCGCTCGTCCGCCTGCAGTCTTTCATCGGCGACGAGATCGATGCGACGCTGACCTTCGGCATCGACATCGACTCGGCGCACCGGAGCACGTACCTCGGAGACGAGAGGGAGCCCCTGGCCGTCGACGGTCGCCGCGTCGGGATCCGCCTCGCGGCATACGAGACGGCGGCCATCGCGCTCCGACGGGCGGTCGCTGCGTCATGATCGAAACGGTCCACGTCGTCTTCAAGACGCACCTCGACCTGGGCTTCACGGGAACGGCCTCCGCTGTGCTCGACGAGTACCTCCAGCGGTGGATCCCCGGCGCCCTGGACCTCGCCGACCAACTCGCCGAGTCGGAGGACGCCTCGTTCGTGTGGACGACGGGATCCTGGCTCGTGAAGGCTTTCCTCGACCAGGCGGGGCCCGCTCAAGTGGACCGGATGGAGAGAGCCATCGCGGCCGGCCGGATCGCCTGGCACGCGCTGCCCTGCTCGACGCACACCGAACTCATGGATGCGGCGCTGGTCGAGTACGGGCTGTCGATCTCTCGCGGTCTCGACGAGCGCTTCGGCACGACGAGGATCGCGGCGAAGATGACCGACGTTCCCGGCCATACGATCGGCCTCGTTCCGTTGCTGGCGCGAGCAGGGGTGCGATACCTGCATCTGGGCGTGAACCCCGTCTCCGCCCTTCCGGACGTCCCCGATCTCTTCGTCTGGCGAGCGCCCGACGGCTCCGAGGTCGTGGTGCACTACCAGGGCAGCTACGGCTCGACGTCCGAGGGTGAGGCGTTCACAGCGCCCGGGCTCTCCGAAGGCCTCTGCCTCGCCCACACCAACGACAACCTGGGCCCTCCGTCACGCGAGGAGGTCGTGGCCCTCTTCACTCGATTGCGAGAGCAGTATCCGCGAGCTCGGGTCGTGGCCTCGACGCTCGACGCATTCGCCGAAGCCGTCGACGCCATCCGGTCGAGCCTCCCGGTGGTCGAGGACGAGATAGGCGACACCTGGATCCACGGGCCGGCAGCCGACCCGTGGCTCCTGTCGCGATTCCGGTCGCTCTTGCGAACTCGATCCGCCCTCGTCGAGAACGGCGATCTCGCGATCGGCAGCGCCGAGTACAACGACTTCAGCGACCCTCTCCTTCTGATCGCAGAACACACCTGGGGCAAAGACCAGAAAGTGTTCCTGCCGGATTTCGTCAGCTACGACCGCCCCGATTTCGAACGGGCCAGGGCGCAGGATCTCCTCCCCGCATCGTCCCTCTCGTTCTCCGCCTTCGAAGACTCCTGGCGCGAGCAGCGCGAACGGATCCACCAAGCCCTGAGTGCGCTGTCACCGGCGAACCGGGCCGTTGCCGAGGCGGCACTTTCGTCGACGCCTTTCTCGGCGGACACGGGCTCGACCGCCCTCCCCCAGCGGCTCGGGCGCTTCCTGGCCGGCTTCGACGACACGGGCTCGCTTGCGTCGCTCGTGGACGACAGCGGCGACGTCTGGTTCGACGTCGAACACGTGGCGGCTCGCTTCTCGTACAGGACTTTCGATGCGGACGACTACGACAGGTGGGTGGCCGACTACTGTCGCGATCTGGATGCGAACGCCGAGTGGGCGCTTCCCGACCAGACACGGCTGGGGCTCCGCGAGGCATCGTCGACAGCGAGGCACACCGAGTTCGTGCCTGTCGTCGTCGCCCGACGGTTCGTCGCCGAGCCGGATGCCGATGTCGTTCGGATCGAAGCGGCTCTGCCCGAGGAGGCGAACTCGACGTTCGGGGCTCCCGAGCGGCTCACGCTGGAGTACCGGTTCGCGCGCGCCGGCCGTCGGATCGAACTTTCGGTGACGACGCACGGCAAACACGCCAGCCGCCTGCCCGAGGCCAGCCTCCTCTCGATCGTGCCTGCGGCCGTCGGGTTCTGGAGTCTCGACAAGCTCGGCACGGCGGTCGACCCCGGGAGGGTCGTCTCGGGCGGGAACCGGAATCTCCACGCGGTCCACGGGCTCCGATTCGAGGGCGAGGCGGGGGTGCTCACCGTGACGTCGTTCGACGCTCCCGTCGTCGCCGTCGGTCGACCGGGGCTGCTCCGGTTCGATCGCGAGCTGCCCGACCCCGCCGCCGGAGTCCACGTGATCCTGCACGACAATCTCTGGCCGACGAACTTCCCCCAGTGGTTCGAGGACGATCTCACCTACCGGTTTCGCCTCGATTTCACCTGACCTCGACCCCCGTCGAAGGGCGCTTCTCGGTGCTCGGCCGACCATGTCGGCCGCGCAGGTCGGCCCGTAGACTGGACGTCGCATGGGTGCCTTTTCGAATCTGCTGAAGACGCCGGGGGTCGCCCGCATCATCGCGGCACAGCTGACCGCCCGGTTCCCCTTCGGCATGCTCTCGCTTGCGTTCCTCCTCCACGTCGAGCACAACACGCACTCGTACGGCGCCGCCGGCATCGTGCTGGCGGCCACGAGCGTCGGCCAGGCCATCTCCGGCCCGCTGACGAGCCGCTGGATGGGCGTCTGGGGAATGCGCCCGGTGCTGATGCTGACACTCGCGGTGTGCCTCGTCAGCCTGGTCGTCTTCGCCCTGGCGCCGCTCACACTCCCCCTCTACATGGTCGTCGGTTTCGTCGCCGGCCTCAGCGTGCCGCCGGTTCAGCCCGCGGTGCGCACCATCTACCCCAAGATGGTCACCTCGTCGCAGCTCACGCCCCTCTTCTCGCTCGACGCCTCGGCGCAGGAGATCATCTGGGTCGCCGGCCCCGTCATCACGACGTTCGTCGGGACGCAGATCGGCACCACCTACGCGATCCTGCTGGCCGCCCTGTTTCTCATCGGGGGCGGCGCCTGGTTCATCGCCTCGCCCGAGCTCGGTCGGGTGCGAATCCCCCAGAGCAAGCGCGCCTTCGGCAAGGTGCTGCAGCGGCCGACCGTGCTGCTGTCGACCATCGCCGGGTTCCTCCTGATCGGCACGTGCTCGGCCGTCGAGGCGGGTGTCATCAGCGCGTTCGGCGACGGCAGCCCGAACTCCGGCTTCGTGCTGGCCGTCTTCGCGATCGGATCGCTCGCCGGCGGGCTGATCCTGGGCCACCTGCCGGTGGGCCCGTGGGCTCTGCCGATCCGCATGGTGATCGTCTTCGTCGGCATCACTCTGACGGTCTTCATGCCCACCTCGTTCGTCTGGCTGTGCGTGACCCTCGTGATCGCGGGGGTCGGCATCGCGCCGGCCCTCGCCGTGATGTTCGCCATCATCTCGTCGAGCGTGCGCTTCAGCGACACGGCCGAGGCCTACGGCTGGGCGGGCACCGGGCAGTTGATCGGCGCAGCCATCGGCTCCGCCATCGCCGGGGCCCTCATCGACAAGACCGGCACGGTCGGCGGGCTCTTCGTAGCCAGCGCATTCGCCGTGTTCGGCGTGCTCGTGCCGCTCGTCTTCAAGCGGGTGCTGCCCGATCTGCGCGGTACGGACGCCAGCCCTCTGGCCGACACCGAGCCGGTGCCGGTCCAGGCCAGCTAACGAAACACTCGCGAACGACGCGTTCTTTGGCAGCCTTGCAGGCGTAGCCGTGCGCCCGGTTCCGGAATGTCGGCGGTCGGCACGCCGACGATCCACGCCGCTTCAGCGTGAGAGTCGAGCGGCGTGGAGACGACTTCCTGCTCCAGAACCAGCACCCGACAACGGGACCAACGGTGCTCGGCTCGTCGATGTTCGCCACCCCCGGCTGTGGAGAACCTCCGCAGCGACGAACTGAGTGCAGTCCACCGTCGATAATCGAGTCATGACTCTCGACGCAGTCCCCCGGGTTCGACTCAACGACGGCAACACGATCCCGCAGCTTGGGCTCGGCGTGTACAAGGTGCCCGACGACGAGGCCGAGCGCACCGTCATCACCGCCCTCGAACTCGGCTACCGCCACCTCGACACGGCAGCTCTCTACGGCAACGAGGAGGGCGTCGGCCGCGGCTTGCGCGCCTCGGGGCTCGACCGCGACGACGTCTTCATCACGACGAAGGTGTGGAACGACCAGCACGGCTTCGAGTCGACCCTCAAGGCGTTCGACCTCAGCATGCAAAAGCTCGGCCTCGATATCGTCGACCTGTACCTCATCCACTGGCCGGCCCCGCGTCAAGACCTCTACGTCGAGACCTATCGGGCGCTTGAGAAGATCCGCGAAGAGGGCCGTGCGCGGTCGATCGGCGTGTCGAACTTCCAGGTGCACCACCTCGAGCGACTGCTCGGCGAGACCGACGTGGTGCCCGTGATCAACCAGATCGAGGTGCAGCCGTGGCTGCAGCAGCGCGAGCTGCGGGCGTTCGGCGAGACCAACCACATCGTGACCGAGGCCTGGTCGCCTCTCGCGAGGGGCAAGATCCTGGGCGAGCGCGTTCTCGAAGAGCTGGCCGTCGCCCACGGGGTCTCGCCGGCGCAGGTCGTGCTGCGGTGGCACCTGCAGTCGGGGCTCGTCGTGATCCCGAAATCGGTGACGCCCTCGCGCATCCAAGAGAACCTCGACGTGTTCTCGTTCGAGCTGACCGACGACGAGATGTCGCGCATCGCGGCGCTCGACTCGGGCGAGCGCGTCGGCTCGCACCCCGACGAGGTCGGCTAGGGCTGTATCCATTCGCTTTTCTCGGCGACCCACTCCGCGCAAAGATCGCGTCCTGGGCCGCCGAGCAAAGCACCGGGACTCTGCCGGTAGCGTTGTGGGGCAGCCCGTCGACCGCCCGCACGCACCAGCACCGAGGAGCACCATGACCATCACCGCAGCAGCCGACGGATCCGCTCTCGGCAACCCCGGCCCCGCCGGCTGGGCCTGGTACGTCGACGACTCCCGCTGGGCCGCGGGCGGCTGGCCCCGCAACACGAACAACGTCGGCGAGCTGACGGCCGTCTTGGAGCTGCTGCGCGCGACGGTCGACGAAGACGACGACCTCCTGATCCTGTGCGACAGCCAGTACGCGATCAAGGCCTGCACCGAGTGGATGGCCGGCTGGAAGCGCAAAGGCTGGCGAAAGGCCGACGGCAAGCCGGTGATGAACGTCGAGATCATCAAAGAGCTCGACCAGGCGCTGCAGGGCCGCCCCGTGAAGTTCCAGTGGGTGAAGGGGCACGTCGGGCACGAGATGAACGAGGCCGCCGACATCCGCGCCCGCACCGCTGCCGAGGCTTATCAGGCCCGGCGTCCTGCCCCCGGCGGCCCGGGCTGGCCCGGCAAGCCCGTCACCACGGTCGCCGACGTGGCCGCTGCCGAGCCCGAGCCGCCGGCCACGCTCTTCTAGCGTCGCCCTCGCGCGTCTCCTGCCGAATGCGAGGAGCCTCTGCACGCCTCGTCGACGATCGAGGAGATTTTCCGCGCGCCACCAAAGTGAGGCCGATCGGAGCGCTCCCCGCGGGATTCATCCTCGCAATTGGGAGGAGGGGCGCAGAGCGTCGACTCAGACGGCAGCGACCGGCCCGACGGCAGTCACGCGCAGCACGGCCACACCCTGCTCGTTCGACTCCGCGAGGTCGACCGTGCCGGTGATGCCCCAGTCGTGATCACCGGAAGGGTCGTCGAAGATCTGCCGGACGTCCCACGAGGTGGCGCCCTCCGAGATCACGAGCAGTGCGGCCGATCGCGCAGCCGGCCCCGTCCCGATCGACGCGTATTCGTCGTAGAAGCGGTCGAGCGCGGCACCCCACGCGTCGGCGTCGAATCCTGCCGCCGCGTCGAGTTCGCCAAGAGCCGAAGCGTCATCGAGCGCCGCCAGCTGCACCCGCCGGAACAGCTCGTTGCGCACCAGCACGGTGAACGCCCGGTGGTTGCCGGTGACCGTGCGAAGCGTCGGCGGCACGATCGCGTCGTGCGTTGCGACCTCGGTCGGGTTGACCATCTCCTCCCACTCGTCGAGCAGCGACGAGTCGACCTGCCGCACGAGCTCGCCGAGCCACTCGATGATGTCGAGCAGCTCGTCGGTCTTCGCCTCGTCGGGGATGGTCTGTCGGAGGGCCCGGTAGGCATCCGAGAGATAGCGCAGCACGAGCCCCTCCGACCTCGCCAGCCCGTAGAAGTTCACGTAGTCGGTGAAGGTCATCGCCCGCTCGTACAGGTCGCGCACCACCGACTTCGGCGACAGCTCGAAGTCGCCGATCCACGGCTGCGACGCCTTGTAGGTCTCGAAGAGCGCGGTCAGCAGCTCGTCGAGAGGTTTCGGCCAGGTGACCTCTTCGAGCAGCTCCATGCGCTGGTCGTACTCGATGCCCTCCTGCTTCATCGCGGCGACGGCCTCGCCGCGCGCCTTGAACTGCTGCTGCGACAGGATCGGTCGCGGGTCGTCGAGCGTCGACTCGACCACCGACACCATGTCGAGAGCGTACGAATCGGACTCCGGGTCGAGCACCTCGAACGTCGCCAGCGCGAACGGCGACAGCGGCTGGTTGAGCGCGAAGTTCGGCTGCAGGTCGACCGTCAGCTGGATATGGGGCGCAGGATCCGGGTCTGCTGCGGTCGCGACCCCCGGCAGCTGCTCGACGACGCCCGACTCTCGCAACGCCCGGTAGATCGAGATCGCCTGGCGGGCGAGCGCGAACTGCTGCGCCTTCGTCGAGTGGTTCTCGAACACCAGCTCTCGGACGTGCGCGAACGCGTCGCCACCCCGGGCGATGACGTTGAGCATCATGGCGTGGGTGATCTGCATGCTCGAGACGAGCGGCTCGGGCTCGGCGTCGATCAGCTTGAAGAACGACGGCTCGCCCCACGACACGAAGCCGTCGGGTGCCTTCTTGCGGATGATCTTGCGCTTCTTCTTCGGGTCGTCGCCGGCCCTCTTGATCTGCGCAAGGTTCTCGATCTCGTGCTCGGGCGCCTCGAGGGTGACCGTGCCGGCCGTGTCGAAGCCGGCGCGACCCGCGCGACCGGCGACCTGATGGAACTCGCGGGCGGTGAGCTGTCGCATCCTGACGCCGTCGTATTTGGTGAGGGCGGTGAGCAGGACGGTGCGGATCGGCACGTTGATGCCGACGCCGAGGGTGTCGGTGCCGCAGATGACGCGCAGCAGACCGCGCTGGGCGAGCTGCTCGACGAGGCGGCGGTACTTCGGCAGCATGCCCGCGTGGTGGACGCCGATGCCAGCGCGGACGAGGCGGTTGAGCGTCTTACCGAAGCCGGTCGAGAACCGGAATCCGGCGATCAGGTCGGCGATCTCGTCACGCTGCTCGCGGCTGGCGATCTTGATGCTCGACAGGGCCTGAGCACGTTCGAGCGCGGCGGCCTGCGAGAAGTGCACGACGTAGATCGGGGCCTCACCGGTCGACAGCAGCTCTTCGACGGTCTCGTGCACGGGCGTCGTCGCATAGAAGTAGTGCAGCGGCACCGGCCGCTCGACGCCGGTGACCAGCGCGACGGGTTCGCCGGTGCGGCGGCCGATATCGTCGCTGATCTTCTCGACGTCGCCGAGGGTGGCGCTCATCAGCAAGAACTGCACATCGGGCAGGAGCAGCAGGGGCACCTGCCACGCCCAGCCGCGCGACGGGTCGGCGTAGAAGTGGAACTCGTCCATGACGACCTGGCCCACCTCGGCGGCCGGCCCATGGCGCAGAGCGAGGTTGGCCAGGATCTCGGCGGTGCAGCAGATGATCGGGGCGTCGGCGTTCACCGACGAGTCGCCGGTGACCATGCCGACGTTCTCGGGCCCGAAGAGGTCGACGAGCGCGAAGAATTTCTCGCTCACCAGAGCCTTGATCGGCGCGGTGTAGTAGGTGCGGCGCCCGGTCGCGAGAGCGACGAAGTGGGCGGCCGCGGCGACGAGCGACTTGCCCGTGCCGGTCGGGGTCGACAGGATCACGGACGCGCCCGACACGAGCTCGATCAGGGCTTCGTCTTGGGCCGGGTAGAGCGGCAGCCCGCGCGACTCCGACCATTCCGCGAAGTCGGTGTAGACCTGGTCGGCGTCGAACTCGCCGTCGCCCTTCGTGTCGTTCGGGCCGAAGTACTGGCCGAGCAGGGCTGCGAGGGGGGCGTCAGGCATGATGCTTCGATCCTGCCGTACTTCGGCTGGGCGAACGCGCCAGTCGCGGGTGAATGAGGATGCGCCCCGTCGACGAGCGTGGGGCTCGGACAGGGCGCATCGAGCGCTCGTGACGGATCCTCCCGTGCGGAATCGGATCAGGTGATTGCCGCACGGTCGGCGCCAGAGGGGCGCAGTGCCTCGGTAACCAGCCGAGAGCGATGCCCACGCTATATGACTTCGTATCGAATTGGTGGGTGAAATCGGGGTGATAGACGAGTCGGTCGAGGGGCCCCTCCGCAGCGTCGGGGCACGGATGTCACTGCTCGGGGCACACGCCCAGGCCGAGGCTCCGAAATTCACGTCGTTGCCATCGGGGCGACACGGCCCTCAAAAAAGCAGGATGCCGCAGCTCACCAGCTCGCGCAGCTGCGGCAGCAGCTCCGCCCGCAGCTCGGCTTCGGGCGCGTCGAGCAAGTGCGCCAGCGCTCCCACGATCGCCGCCGAGCTGAGGTCTCCGTCGCTGGCACCGACGAGCGCCGACAGCGCCGTGCCCGACTCGATCGTGCGCGCGAACCCGCCGCCCTGCGTCAGCTGGATGACGGTCGGGTCGTCGTTGCCCGGCCAGTAGTGCCGCGTCTCGGTCACGTCACCGGCCACGCGCAGCCTGGTGGCGAGCAACTCGCCGTCGCTCATGTCGCGCAGGCGATCCATCGCCTCGAGGCACAGCAGCAGGTGCGGGCCGAGCCCCACGTCGGGCGAGCCGATGCCGCCCGTGCCGAGAGCGCCTGCGAGACGCTCGATGCGTTCGACGGGGCGAGCCGCCGGATCCTGCGCTCCTGTCACGACCGCGCGGCTCGCCGGTCGCCGCAGAGTGATGTAGCCGAATCCGATCTCGCTGACGCCGCGCTCGTCGAAATCGTCGAGCCAGGCCTCGTAGAGCCGTTCGAAGTCGGGCGAGCCCGGGCGCGTGCCGCCGTCGCGGATCCACGTCTCGGAGTAGCTCGTCGCGTCTTGCACCTCGCGTTCGACCGCCCAGACGTCGAGCGGCACTACGCCGCGCGACACCCAGTCGACCACCGAGTAGGCGCCGCGCTTGCCGGGGCCGCCGGTCTCCCAGTTGCCGAGCAGCTGGGCTACACCGCCCGGGGCGAGGTGGTCGCCCGCTCCGGCCACGACCGTGGCGACCAGCTCGTCGCCGACCATGCCGCCGTCGCGATACTCGTACGCCGGCACGCCCTCGGTGCGGGGCGTGATCACGAACGGCGGATTCGAGACGATGTGGTCGAACATCTCACCCTCGACCGGCTCGTAGAGGCTGCCGAGCCTGAACTCGACACCGCCGATGAGGTTGAGCTCGACGTTGAACCGTGCGAAGCCCAGGGCGCGCTCGGAGATGTCGGTCGCGACGACGTGCCGCGCATGCCGGGCGGCGTGCATCGCCTGGATGCCGCAACCGGTGCCGAGGTCGAGGGCGCGCTCGACGCGCCGCGGGATCATGAGGCCGCTCAACGTGTTCGACGCACCCCCGATGCCGAGCACGTGGTCTTCGCGCAGCGGCCCCTGCAACGCCATCTCGCCGAGGTCGGAGGCCACCCACCAGTTCGCCTCCCCGGCCGAGTCGACGAACGAGTACGGGCGGAGGTCGACCAGGGGCGCCGTCACGTCGCCTTCGACATGCAGCAGGTGCAGGGCCGCGGCACCGTCCAGCCCGAGGGTCGGCAACGCGGCGGCAACATCGGCCGCGGGCTGCGGATAGCCCAGGATCCAGAGCTTCGCGAGCGTGTCCGAGGCCCGCTCGCGCCCCGATGCCGGGCGGCGGCTCTCGAGGGCGCGGCGTGCGGCGATCCTCTCGCCCCGGAAGAGCGCTGCGCCCCCGGCGGCGCCCCAGGCGCCGGCCCCGCTCAGCCGCCCCACCGTGAACAGCGAGTGGTCGAGGTCACGGCGGAGGGCCGCGATCAGGTCGGGGCGGAAGGCGGGAGGCACCCGTCCATCCTGCCCTGTCCGGCCGCGGGGCCCGTCGCTGGCTCCTCGATCGCGAGGAGGCCCGCGCATGCCCCGGGCCCGCACACGGCTCGCGGCCCCGCCGTACAGTTGCGCTTGAATCCCGACCAGTATTAGAATTCCGGTGGTAACACCGGGGATCGTGTTCATCCCTAGCTCTCCATCGGAGACACTTCGAGGCCCAGGTTCGCTGTTACGGACCTGGGCCTCATGCTTCCCTCGATTGGTTGGGGAACGCAGCGCCAGGAGCCTTCGCCGACAGGTCAGCTCCCGAGACGAGCTTACCCAAGTCTGTATTGACATACCAGTCTGCGCCACGGCGACATCCTGGGTCAGACCAGGCGAAGGCGCCCCTTTCCGACTGGCAAAAGAGGAGCTCGATAGCTGAGAGACGCCGGGAGGGGCTCGGCGAGAGTGAGGTCGGCTGTGCCGAATCGCCAGAGCCGGTTGAAGAGGTAGACGCCGATGGATGTGCCGGGCCGCACCTGCCAGGTGCCGCGACCCCACTGCGCCGGCTGCCCGCGCCCGTCGATCACGACGGTCGGCTTCGGATACCACCCCAGCCCCGGCTTCTCCAGAACGAGCTCGATCCGCACTGCCCCGTCATCGCCCACGCTCTCACCCTATCCGCCCGCGTCAGCGACCGAGAGCAGAGGCGACGGCGACAATCGTCAGCCAGCAGTCAAACAGGAATAATAGAATCGCCTCCGGCGCAGCCAAGAAGTTGACCCAGACCTCAATTGATCCATGCAATCGGCGATATTTTGGAGCGGATCGGGCTCGGCGGTCGAACAAATGGGCGCTCATCAGTTCAACGCCGTATTCACCTGCCCGGATACTTTTTCTTAGGGCTTTGGCGCGACCCCGCCGTCGGAGGCGCAGAAGGTCCGCTGAAAGCCAGGCCGAAAGGATGAAGCCGGCGAAGTCGAGTGCAACCACGAGAAACGTCTTGAGATTCGATCCCATCTCATTGAAGATCGCCCGCGATGTTGACCACCGCGAGGCATCTAGTCCGACGGCACCGCCCAGGTATGACGTGAAGATGATAAGTGCCGTAGCCCAAAGAAAAGCGAGAAACCACCTCAATCGTGCCAGGAGAAGGCTCTGGTCAGTCAGCGGAACCGGGCGGGGGCTGATCGCGAGTATCAGGATCATAGGCAAGAGGATCACGATGGCCATGAGGGTCACGGGAAGGACTGCCAAGGAAGTTCGACTTAGTGCTGCGGTACTGAGAACCACCAGCCCAATACCCGCAGGGCACACGAGCCGAGGTCGAGACCAGCGTAAAAGTTTGTCGTTCATGCGGATGAGTTGGTCGGTAGGGGTGACGCCTGGCGAATGAGATGAGACCCGTCTGAAATCAATGAGCTTCAGACAAGAATGGCCCGCCCCTCAGGGCGAGCCATTTCATGCGGGTGGAGCTAAGGGGATTCGAACCCCTGACCTTCTCATTGCGAACGAGACGCGCTACCAACTGCGCCATAGCCCCAAACTGCGCTCCAACGATATCACCCTGCCGGAGGGCCTCATGACCAGCGCAGGGTCAGACGGCGCGGCGACGCTGCAGGATCTCGTCGAGGCGGAGATCCTGCGTCTCGCCCTCGTCGATGTAGCCCATGCGTGCGAACGGGCTGTCGGCCGCGGCTGGCAGAGTGACGGCGACGGGGCGGGCGACGACGGGCTCGGGTGCCGCGACCTCGGGCTCAGCGCGACCAGCCTCCGCGGCAGCAACAGCCCCGACGGGGGCGCTCGAGAGAACCACCTGCTCGCTCTGCGCCTGCAGAGCCGCTTCTGCCCGAGCGACCTCGCGGAGGGCGTTCTGCTGGGCTTCGAGACGCGAACGCTCCTGCGCCTCGCGGAGGGCTGCGGCCGAGCGCTCGGCCGCCGCGCGGAGGGCGTCGGTGTCGCCCGACGCGGTCGGCGAGCCGGCCACGGCCGACGAGCGGGCGAGGGCCCGAGCCGACCCGCGCCGCATGTACAGGGGGCGCGGCATCGCGACCGGGGTCCACTCGCGGGTGGCGGTCTGCGCGACCGATGCCGTGGCATCCTGCGCCCCGTCGTCGAGGGCGGTCGTGCGGGGTGCGAAGTCCTGGAAGTCCTGCGCGACCTGAGGCGACACCACGGTCGCGGCGACCGGGGCCGCGACGAGGCGTCGGGCGCGGGCACGCGAGACCGCGGCGAGCTGGCCCAGGATCACGATGGAGCCCGCCCCGGCCACGGCAGCAGCGACGACGAGCAGCCAGGTGCTGGCGAAGTGCGTGAGCCCGAACACCAGCAGGGCGATGCTGGCGACGAGCACGAGGGTCGACACCAGGCGGGTGCGACGCAGTCGGCGCGCAGCGAGCGCGGGTTCGCTGTCGGCGGCGCGAAGGGCGGGCGCGGTCGCGGCGAGCTCGCGGGTGATGGCCCGCTGCCGGGCCGCCTCCTGAGCGCGGCGGATCGCCTCGCGCTTGGCCTCTTCGCTGCGGAGGATCTTCTGCGCCGTGGCGACCGACTTCGCGTTGGCCTCGACCCGGATCTCGTCGGGCAGCTCGGCCGTCTGGGCGAGGATCCGCAGGGTCTGCTGCAGCCGGACGGCGTTGCGCTCGGTGGCGAGGTACTGCTGGCGCTTGGCCCACGACGGGATCAGGTAGACGAGCCAGAGCGCGGCGACCAGACCGAGGACAATGCCTCCACCCCACGAGCTGATTCCCATGGTGGCAAGGGTATGAGTGCCCTCGTGCGGATCCTGGTTGATCCCGGGGTGTGTCCGGCAGCGGACTGCAGGCTCGAGGCCGCGCGGCCGGTCAGGAGTGCGACGCGTCGATCTGCGCGTCGGGCGGCACGCTGCCCTGCCCGAGCGGCACTCGGCCCTCCAGCCAGCGGCGGAGGACGCCCTCGCGCACCTCTTCGGCCACGAGCGCGAAGCAGAAGTGGTCGCGCCAGTCGCCGTTGATGTGGATGTAGCGGCGGCGCAGGCCCTCGTAGCGGAAGCCGAGCTTCTCGACGACGCGCAAGCTGGGGCCGTTCTCGGGCCGGATGCAGATCTCCATCCGGTGGAGCCCCAGGCGCTGGAAGCAGTAGTCGGTCGCGAGCGCCACGGCGGTCGGCGTCGCGTTGTAGCCTGCGGCGGCCTCGGTCACCCAATAGCCGATCGTCGCCGAGGCGAGCGAGCCGTAGGTGATGCCCGAGACATTGAGCTGGCCGATGAACCGGCCGTCGAGCTCGATGGCGAAGGGCAGGCCGAGCCCCGCTCGCGCATTGTTCTGCAGCGAGCGGATGCTCGACCTGACGTCGATCGATGTGAACCCGTGCGGGTTCGTGGCCTCCCACTGCCGCAGCCAGGAGCGGTTTTCGGCCAGGGCGCGATCGAGGTCGCGAGAATCACGCAGGCGAAGGGGCCGGATACCGATCCGCCCCTGCGCCAGCGTGGGGATGGTGGTCACTTCGTCGTCTCTGCCTCACTGGTGCCGGTGCTACTCGAGACCGGTGGTGAACTCCTTCAGCCAGGTCTTGAGATCTGCGCCGAGATCTTCTCGGTCGCTGGCGAGCTGGATGATCGCCTTGATGTAGTCGAGTTTGTCACCCGTGTCGTACCGGCGTCCACGGAACACGACGCCGTAGACGCCGCCGGTCCACTCTTCGGCTCCGGCCATCTTCTCGAGGGCGTCGGTCAGCTGGATCTCGCCGCCCTTGCCGGGCGCCTGCTTCTCGAGCACGTCGAAGACCTCGGGGCGCAGCACGTAACGGCCGATGATCGCGAGATTCGACGGCGCCTCGCCCTGGGCGGGCTTCTCGACCATGCCGGTGATCTTCACGACGTCGTCCTCGTCGGTGGCCTCGACCGTGGCGACACCGTAGAGGTGCGTCATCGACTCGGGCACTTCGAGCAGCGCGACGACCGACGCGTTCTTCCTGCCCTGCACCTCGAGCATGCGAGAGAGCAGCGGGTCGCGGGCGTCGATGATGTCGTCGCCGAGCAGCACGGCGAACGGCTCACGGCCGACGTGCATCCTGGCGCGCAGCACGGCGTGGCCGAGGCCCAGCGGGTCGCCCTGGCGCACGTAGTGCATGTCGGCGAGGTCGGTGGACTGGTTGACCTTCGCGAGCTTCTCGTGGTCGCCCTTCTTGCGAAGGGTCTCCTCGAGCTCCGACACGTGGTCGAAGTGGTTCTCGAGCGCGTTCTTGTTGCGGCCCGTGATCATGAGCACATCGGTGAGGCCGGCCGCGACGGCCTCCTCGACAACGTACTGGATGGCCGGCTTGTCGACGACCGCGAGCATCTCCTTCGGGATGGCCTTGGTGGCGGGCAGGAAGCGAGTCCCCAGCCCTGCTGCGGGAATGACGGCTTTAGTAATGGTGAATCCCATGCCGGTCAGCGTATCTATTTACAACGTTACCGTGCAGTTAAGATTGCGGGCATGACTGACGAGGTCGGCGACGCGAAGCGTGCCCTGCGAAGAGAACTCCGCACCAGACGGCGGAACATGGGTGACGCTGCGCTCGCCGAGTCCACCGAAAGGCTGACGGCGCATCTGACGACGGTGGCCCTCGAACTGGGGGTGAAGTCGATCTCGGCCTACCTCTCGGCCGAGCACGAGCCGAACACGCGCCCCTTCCTCAACTGGGCCAACGGGCAGGGCATCCGCGTGCTCTTCCCCATCACGCGTGCCGACGGCCTGCTCGACTGGACGCTCTCGACCGACTTCGAGACCGAGACCGAGGGCCTCTTCGGCCTGCCCGAGCCGGTGGGCGAGATCCTGAGCCCCATGGCCATCAACGACGTCGACCTGATCGTCGTGCCCGCGGCCCAGATCGACCACACCGGCATGCGCATGGGCTGGGGCAAGGGCTACTTCGACAAGACACTCGGCTCGATGGCGAGGCGCCCGCCGGTTTATGCTGTGGTGTTCGACTCGGAGTACGTCGAGTCCGTTCCGAGCGAGCGGCACGACCAGCCCGTCGACGGCGTCGTCACCCCGTCGGGCGTCCACACCTTCTAAGCCTCAGGATCCCTGTGCCCACCTACAGCTACCGCTGCACCGAATGCGACAACGCGTTCGACATCCACCAGTCGTTCTCGGACGACACCCTCACGGTCTGCCCGGTCTGCGGCGGCAAGCTGCGCAAGGTCTTCAGCCCGGTCGGCGTGACCTTCAACGGGTCGGGCTTCTATCGCACCGACTCGCGGGCGAAGACGTCGTCGTCGTCCGACGGCGGGTCGTCGTCCGGCGCGGGTTCCGATTCCGGCTCGGGCTCGGGCTCGGCGGCGAAGGTCGAGGGCGCAGGTTCAGGCGGGTCGGCTCCGAAAGAGAGCAAGCCGTCGACTCCCGCTCCCTCCAAACCCGCGACGTCGGGTGGCTCGACACCTTCTTCGTAAGCCCGATACGCTCCAAGGGACCAGTCATCGACCTGAAGGAGCACCCGTGAAGGGCTTCAAAGAGTTCATCCTGCGCGGCAACGTCATCGATCTGGCCGTCGCGGTCGTCATCGGTGCTGCCTTCACCGCGATCGTCACCTCGCTCGTGACGAACATCTTCAACCCGCTGATCGGTGCGATCTTCAACGCGTCGATGCTCGACAAGGCCCTCGTCGTCTCGATCCCGACCGCCTCGGGCGGCCACGCGCAGCTCATGTTCGGAGCCGTGATCGGTGCGGCCATCAACTTCGTCATCATCGCGGCCGTCGTCTACTTCTGCCTCGTGCTGCCGATCAACCACCTGCTCAAGACCGCCTTCGCGAAGCAGAAAGAGACCGAGGGCACCCCGCAGGACGTGCCGCCGACCGACGTCGAGATCCTGAGCGAGATCCGCGACCTCCTTCGCGCTCAGAACACCTCGCTGAACGCGACCGGAGGCTCGCACGCCGCTGAGGTGCCTCCGCCCGCCCCGACGGGCACCACCGGCGTCCCCGGCATCCCCTCTGCCTGATCTCCGCCCGTTTTACCTATAGGTGCGGCCCTCCCGACAGGAAGTTTCCTGTCGGGAGGGCCGCACCTATAGGTAGAACGGAGGGGGGTCAGCTCTGCAGCGCCTCGGTGGGCGGGATGCGCGCAGCGCGCATAGCCGGGTAGAGGCCGGCGAGGGCGCCGATGACGAGGGTCGCGCCGAGGCCGCCGACCAGCACCACGGGCGGGATGGCGATGGGCCAGCCGTTGCCGAGGGCGAATGCGGCCGTCACCCCGCAGCCGATCACTACGCCGGCCAGACCGCCGAGCAGCGACAGGAACAGCGCCTCGGCGAGGAACTGCCGCCGGATGTGCGGCCGCGCCGCCCGAGTGAGCGCCGCAGCCCGATCTCCTTGCGCCGCTCGAGCACCGAGATCACCATCGTGTTCGCGACTCCGATGCCGCCGACGAGCAGTGCGACCGACCCCAGCCCGACCAGCAGCCCGGTGAAGGCCTGATCCGAGGCCTGTTTGGCGGCGAGGGCATCGGACGGCCGCCCGATCTTCACGTCGCTCGGCGACTGGGGCGACACCGTCGCCGCGATGAGCGGCCGCACCTGCTCGATCCGGCTCTCGTCGGCGCGCATGTAGACGCTCGTCGGGTGCACTCGCTTGCCGAGCGCCGAGTCGCCCTGCGGCTCTCCCATCAGCACCGAGATGTCGAGCTCGGGCGCGAGCTCGATGGGGTCGAGGATTCCGCCCACGGTGTAGACGTCGTCGCCGATCAGGACGTGCTCGCCTGCAGTCGAGACGCCGAGCTTCTCGGCCGCCTTCGCGCCGAGCACGACGACCGGATATCGGCTCGTGCCGTCGGTGAACCAGGATCCTCGGGCGAGGTGACCGCCCACCACACCGAGCAGCTGCATCGAAGCCGTCATGACCGTGAGGCCGTTCGTGTCGCTCTTCAGCGTGGCCGCGCTGCGGTAGGCGCTGACGTCTTTCAGCAGGCCGACCGTCCCCGCGTTCTCAACGCCGTCGACCCTCTCGACCAGCCCCTGCACCTCGTAGGGCAGCGGCCGCTCGTCGCCGAAGACGGTCTCGCCGGGCGCCGCAGTGAGCAGGTTCGTGCCGAGCCGGTCGAGGGCCGCGGCGAGCTGTGCCTGGCTCGACGACGAGATGCCCACGACGGCGATCATCGCCGCGATTCCGATGGCGATGCCGAGCGCCGACAGGATCGCGCGCGTCGGCCGCGCGACGAGCCCGGCGAAACCCAGGCGCGCGACGTCGGAGGGCAGCAGCTTCGAGGGGGAGACGACGACGCTCACGACAGACCTCCCGCCGTGACGACCACTCGCTCGGACGCCGTGCGGCTGTCAGCGGTCAGTTGCCCATCGCGGATCATGATGCGACGCGGCAGCTTCTCGGCGAGGGCGTTGTCGTGCGTGATGACGATGATCGACGTCCCCTCGCCGTGCAGCTCGTGCAGCAGGTCGACGATGCCGGCGCCCGACTTCGAGTCGAGGTTGCCAGTCGGCTCGTCGGCGAGCAGCATGGGCGGACGGTGCACCACGGCCCGGGCGATGGCGACCCTCTGGCGTTCGCCGCCCGACAGTTGGTTCGGCTGGTGCCCCAGCCGGTGGCCGAGGCCGACGCGCTCGAGGGCCTCGACCGCTCGCATCCTGCGTTCCCTCAGCGGGACGCCGGAATACAGGAGCCCGTTGGCAACGTTGTCGGTCGCGGTCACGCCTTCGCTCAGGTGGAACTGCTGGAAGACGAAGCCGATGCGGCGGGCTCGGAGGCCCGACAGCTCGGCGTCGGTCTGCCCGGCGACGTCGATGCCGTCGATCAGCACGCTGCCGCCAGTCGGCCGGTCGAGGGTGCCGAGCACGTTGAGCAGTGTCGACTTGCCCGAGCCGGAGGGGCCGACGATCGCCAGCATCTCGCCGCGATCGACGGTGAGCGAGACTCCGTCGAGGGCCCTGGTCGGCGGGCGACCGTACTCGCGGCTCACGTCGCGGAGCTCGACGACGTGCGTCATGCCGGCACCACGACCTTCTGACCGGCCCGGAGGGCGCCCTTCGTGACCTCGACCCGGTCGCCGGCGAAGAGGCCGACCTCGACAGAGACGTTCTTGATGACGCCGCCGTCGCCGACGGTCTGCACGACGAACCCGCCACCGTTCTTCGCACCGAGCGCGGTGACCGGCACCGAGAGCACGTGCTTGCGGGTCGCCGAGACGAAGTCGACGCTCACGTCGAGCCGGCTCAGGCCGCCGACCTTGGTCGGGTCGTCGAACGAGACTGTGACCGGCACTGTGACCTTGCCGTCGTCGTCGGTCGCAGGATCACCGACGCGCGTCACCTTGCCGGGCAACGTCCCGACCGTCGGAACCTGCACCTCGGCGGCCCCGCCCACCTTCGCGAGCGGCGAGCCGACCGGCAGGTCGACGGTGGCGACCTTCGTCGTCCCCGTCGTGGAATAGGCGGGTGCGCCCGGGGCAACCTGCTGGCCGACGTCGACCCTGCGGTCGGAGACGACCTGGTCGCCCCGGCCGAACCAGATCCGGCCCAGCTCGATGGTGCCGGTGCGCGGCTGCCCGGTGTCGCGCTGCCAGCGGTCGATCGCGACGCGGGTGTTCCAGTCGAAGTGCTCGGTCGGCGCCTGGCCGAGATAGCCCCAGGTGTGCAGGTTCTCTTCGAGCTGCTTGATGTCGGGGCCGTCGTTCATGCCCTGCTCGAAGGCGCGCCACTGCGGCAGGGCGCCCGAGAAGTAGGTGACCGGCTGGTTGTCGACGCGGTAGAGCTCGTCTCGCGGCTTCACGACGGTGCCGACTGCGGGGATGCTCGTCAGGGTGCCGGAGGGCCCAACGGGCACGGTCGCGCCCGGAGTGCCGGCGAGGGTGCCCTGCTTCGTGGTCGTGCCGCGCAGGTCGCCCTCATCGACCACGGCCGTGCCGGTGCGCACCGTCTGTGAGACCGAATCGGCCTTCGCCTCGTCTCCGTGACGGTTGGACAGCAGGATGCCACCGGTCACCAGGACGGCCGCCCCCGCAATGCAGGCGGTCGCCGCGACCGCTCGTCGC
This sequence comes from Frondihabitans sp. PAMC 28766, assembly GCF_001577365.1. Classification (NCBI taxonomy): domain Bacteria; kingdom Bacillati; phylum Actinomycetota; class Actinomycetes; order Micrococcales; family Microbacteriaceae; genus Frondihabitans; species Frondihabitans sp. PAMC 28766. The sequence goes on along the minus strand of NZ_CP014513.1, from coordinate 1,572,046 downwards.
CGCCTCACTTGCCGCCACCTCCGACGTTTCGCTGTTCGCCGAGCCCGCATGCGGACAACTCGGCCTCGGGTACCTCGTCGTCGAAGGTGATTCCGCCGCCGGAGTCCTTCACCGCGTAGCCCTTCTTCCGCAGGCAGTCGGCGGCCTTCGAGTAGACGCCCTCCCACTTCGTGGCCTCCTCGGAGAGCGGCTCGTCGCCCAGTTTCTGCTTCACCGTGGTCGTGCACTTCTCGTTCGCATCGTCGTACGCGTCCTGATCGTCGATTTTCTGCTGGCTCGCTCCGCCGTCGGGGTCCGGGTCCTTCCAGTCGAGTCCGTGGTCGCGCATGCACGACGCGAAGGCGAGCTGCCAGTCGAGGGCAGTGGCCTGCGCCTTCGTGTCTTTCGCCGGGGATTCCTCCTCCGCCGAGGAGGTGCACGAGGTCAAGCCGAGTCCGAGTGTCAGCACTGCGGCAAGGGCGATCGCGGTCTTGGTGAGTGTCATGGGGTTCCTTTCTCTGGTCGGGCTGGGAGCCGACACGGGCGTCGGCCATGAACCCACTTCATCGGGGTCGGCATTGCGAGAGCGTCAGTGATATTTCTTATCTTTCTCTGATGTCCGTCGCGTATCGTCGATGCGTCCGCCCGACGAGAGGAGTTTCGATGCGAGTGCTGATCGCCGAAGACGAGGTGTATCTGGCCGAGGCCGTCCAGACGGTTCTCAGTCGCGAGGGCATGGCCGTCGACGTCGTCCACGACGGTGCCGAAGCCCTCGAGCGCCTGAGCTACACCGACTACGACGTCGTGGTGCTCGACCGCGACCTGCCTGAGGTGCACGGCGACGACGTCTGCCGTGCCATCGCGACCGACGGGTCGGGCACGGCCGTGCTCATGCTGACCGCTGCGGGGCGTCTCGACGAGAAGGTGCGAGGGTTCGAGATCGGCGCCGACGACTACCTCGCCAAGCCGTTCGAATTCCGCGAGCTGGTGGCCCGGCTGCGGAGCCTCGCGAGGCGCCCGCGCGAGGCGAGGCCCCCGATCCTGGAGGCCGGCGATCTGAAGCTCGACGTCTTCCGCCGCGAGGTCTACCGCGACGGCCGCTACATCAAGCTCAGCCGCAAGGAGTTCGCCGTGCTCGAGGTGCTGCTCGGTGCCGAGGGCGGCGTCGTCAGCGCTGAAGCCCTGCTCGAGAAGGCGTGGGACGAGAACGCCGACCCGTTCACCAACTCGGTGCGGGTGACGATCTCGACGCTTCGCCGACGCCTCGGCGAGCCCGGCCTCATCGCCACGGTGTCGGGTTCGGGCTATCGCATCGCCGTGGCAGGGTCACGGTGATCGGCGGGTTCGTCGCCAGGTCAGTGGCTCGGTTCCGACCGGGTCGCAGCGCCAGGATCCGGCTCACGCTGGCCTTCGCCGCGGTGGTGACCGTCGTCGGCGGGTCGATCGTCGCCTCGGTCTACCTGGTGATGCGCTTCCTGCCGAGTTACCACATCACGAGTGCACGCCAGGCCGAGTCGGAGTACGTCGAGGGGCAGGAATCCGTCGAGGCCGGTTCCGGGCACGCGGTCATCGCTCCGTCGCTCGTGCCCTCGGCGGAGGGGCCGAGCGGAGTCTCTGCCGCCGAGGGTGGCGTGGGGATCGTCGCCCTGCAGAGCGCCGACGACATCCTGCGACTGCTGTTGACGGCGTCGCTGATCGTCTTCGCCGTGGTGCTCGTCGCGGGCGTCGTGATCAGCTGGATCGTGGCCGGGCGCGTGCTCCGCCCCGTCGAGCAGATCACCGCTGCTGCTCGCGACGCCGCCTCGGGTCGCCTCGACCATCGCATCGCCCACACGGGCCCTCCCGACGAGTTCGGGCGGTTGGCCGACACGTTCGACGACATGCTCGAGCGGCTGCAGCGCTCGTTCGAGGCACAGCGGCGGTTCGCCTCGAACGCGTCGCACGAGCTGCGCACGCCCCTGGCGACGACGCAGGCGCTGCTCGACGTCGCCCTCCTCGACCCCGACGACTTCGACCGCGAGACTCTCACCACGAAGCTGCGCGAGACGAACACCCGCAACATCGAGACGGTCGAGGCGCTGCTCGCGTTCTCCGACGCTCAGGCGGGGACGACGGCGACCGACCGTGTCGAGCTCGACGACGTGGCGCGCGAGGTCATGGCTACCTGCCAGGCCGACGCCGCCGAGCGTGACATCGTCATTCACTCCACGATCGCGGCGTCGACGATCCGCGGCGATGCGACACTCGTGCGCCTGCTGGTGAGCAACCTCGTCTCGAACGCGATCCGCTACAACCTCACCGGTGGCGACGTGTGGCTGATGGTCTCCGACCAGTCGGTTCGTGTCGAGAACACGGGCGTCGTCATCGCCGACCACGTGCTGCCGCGGCTGACCGAGCCGTTCTTCCGGGCGGCCGGCCGCGTGACGAACTCGCACGGGCTGGGGCTCGCCCTCGTCGATGCGATCGCGAGCGGCCACGGCGCCGCGCTCGAGCTGGCGGCACGCCGCACCGGCGGCCTCGTCGTCGAGGTCACCTTCACGAAGTAGCCACCGACGGCCCGGGGCCCTCCATTCCGCAGGAAAGACCGGATATTTCCGCGGGATCCTGCCGAAAAGAAAGGTCGAGGGCTACCAGTGCGGCGGCTTGTCGGCCTTCAGACGCTGGTCGTTGTCGTGCGAGTCGACGCGCCGGTCGACGGGGGCCGGGGCCGGGTCGGTGCCCGGCACGGGGTCCGTCGTGACCCGCCGCCCGCGCTTCCGCACCACCGGGGTCGGAGCCGCGGGCTCTGCGATCGGGCCGGAATCAGGATCCTGCGCACCCGCTTCGTCGCTGTGCACCACGACCGGCTCAGTGCGAGTTGACGTGCTGACGCGCCGACACCGAGCCAGGGCCGTCGGTCGGCCGCGTGCTCAGGCCGAGCACGTCGGCGATCCGGGTCGCGACGGCATCCGGGTCGGTGAAGAGCTGGAAGGCGTGCACGCGCACGTAGTGCCAGCCGAGACGGCGCAGGATCTCGGGGCGCTCACGCAGCGACTCGCGGAGGCTCGACGCGACGAGGGTGGAGTCGGTCTCGATGGTGACGCAGATGCCGTCGTTGGCACAGACCAGCCCGAGCTTGCCGCGGTGGCCGAGGGCGACCGGGATGCCCTTCCCCTCGAGGCGGCGAGCGAGGTCGACGAGCATGGGGTCGCTGTCGTCGGGCACGTGCTCGGCCGACGTTCGCACCTGCACCTCGCTCAGGATCTCGGCGAGAGCGACGGTGCCGTGGCCCATCCGGTCGGCGTCGATGTCGCTCGGCTGGAAGCAGGTGACGATCACCATCGAGCGGCGCGCGCGGGTCATCGCGACGGCGAGCAGCCGCTCGCCACCAGGCTGACCGAGCGCGCCGAAGTCGCTGAGCACGCGGCCGTGCGGGGTTCGACCGTAGCCGATGGAGAAGACGACGTGGTCGCGGCTCTGGGCGACGCTCTGCTCGAGGGTCGCCACCATGAACGGCTCGCGGCGGTCGCCGACGACGAACTCGGTGAGGTCTTTGTGGCCGCTGACGGCGGTGAGCACGGCCTGCTGCACGCGGATGGCGTGCTTCGCGCTGGCCGTGATGACCATGAGCGACTCGGTCGGGCGGGTGCGGGCGTGGTCGAGCACGAGGGCGACGACGCGGTCGACCTCGGCGTCGACGCTCTCGACGGCGCCGGACTCGGGGTCGGGCACGGCGGTGCCACCCGAGACGTAGTCGAGCGAGATGCTGCCATGGCCGAGGAAGGAACCGGCCCAGGGCAGCGACTCGATGCGCCCGCCGTAGAAGCGGCGATTGACGAGCTCGGCGAGGTCTTCGCCGCCGGCACGGTAGCTGCGCGTGAGCGACAGCGTCGGCAGAAGGGTGGCGAGCTGCGCGAGAGCGCTCTGCTCGTGCAACAGCGTCAGACGTGACTCGGCCGACGCGACTTCGCTCTCGTCGACGCGGTCGTCGCCGTCACGGCCGACCGAGGCCGCCCGCGAAGGGGGCGCGGGCGCCTCGTCGACGAACGTTGCGATGGCGATCGAGAAGTCGGACGGGGTCTCTGTGACCGGGTCACCGAAAGCGACGGTCTGCTTGCCGCGGCGGATTGCGCCCACGTTCTCAGCGAGGGTCGTGGCACCCGCGTCGACCAGGATCACGGTGTCGAAGGGCACCGTGTCGGCGATCCTGTGCACCTCGTAGGGCGACGCGACCCAGACGGGTGCGACCGAGCGGGAGAGGTGCGGGGCGGCGTCTTGAAGGTGGCGGCCGGTGACGTGGTCGTGGCGCAGCAGCTGCTTGAGCTGGGCGGCCTCTTCGGGCCAGTCGACGAGGCCGATCTTCCAATTCTCGGCGAGCTGCCAGCCGAGCGACTGGGCGCTGCCGGCCGCGTGCGCCTCGTCGACGAGACGGAAGTCGGCTTCGAGGCGGTCGAGCATGGCGGTGTTGGCACCGAGGAGGGCACGGTCGGCCTCGAGCAGCGACTCGAGCGCCGAGCGCCACCAGGCGAGCTCGAGCTCGGCGGCGACCTGGGCCTCGGGCACGTGGCGGTTGGCGAGATCGGTGATGAGCGGCGCGAGCTCGAGGTCGCGGAGCGTGGTCATCAGCTCGGTGCGCTCTTGGAGGTTGTTCAGCACGTCGCTCTCGGCGGCGAGCACCTCGAGCTTCTGCACGAGCTCGTCGGTGCCGATCACCTCGAGCAGGTCGTCGCTCGTCAGGGCGAGCGGCTTGTCGAGCTGGGCGAGGTCGTCGGCGACCTGCTTCTGCAGGCTCAGCGCGTCGGCGACGCCGGTCGGCACCTCGGGCGGCGTGCCGGCGGCGACGTAGCGCTGCCAGAGGATGCGCTGCTGCTGCACGCGCTGCAAGGCCTCGTGCAGGTCGGGCACATGCATGCCGGGCCGGACGTACTCGCGGGCGAGCTTTTTGAGGCGACGGCGATTGGCGCCCGACATCTCGCCGTCGTGGCGGTTCGAGGTCGCCTCGACGAGCTCGGAGACCGAGCGGTCGAACACGACGGGCAGGAACTTGTCGAGGGTGTCTTGGATGTCGGCGAGGAGGTTCAGATAGATGCCGACCTCCTGCACGCTGACGAAGGGGCGCATGCGAGTCGAACCGACCACCTCGGTGGCGCGCTCGAGCAGGTGCGGCACGTCGCGGTGGTAGAGGTTCTTGGCGAGCTGGTGCGCTTGGCCGGCGGTCAACCGGGTGCCCGCGCCATCGTCGAAGCGCGCGCCGTACCAGGGCGAATCGCCCGGGCCGTAGCGGAACTCGCCGAGGTTCGCGGCGTTGACCATCGTCTCGGCGACGCGCCCGCGCCCCTCGACCATCGACTCGACGCTGTGCCGGCTGAGCCGGGCGGTCGTCGCCGGGGCTGACGGCAGAAGGGCCAGGCGCGCCAGCTCGGTGAGGCAGTCGAGCACCGAGACCCCGAGGGCAGGATCACGACGACTCAGGGCGCCGCGGTAGTCGACCAGCACGCGGCGCAGGCGCACGAGGGCGTCGTCGACATCGGCAGTGCTCGGCTGACCGGCCTTCTCGTTGCGGCCGATGGCCTTGATCACGTCGCGGCGCAGAGTCGTCGGCGAGACGGCAACGCCGGGAAGGCCGACCTCGGTGAGGCGCGACGAGATCGCATTCAGAGTGGCGCGACGGGCGCTGACGACGAGCACGCGCTTGTTCTGCCCGACGAGGGTGCCGATCGTGTTGACGATCGTCTGCGTGCCTCCGGTGCCGGGCAGCGTCTTGACGACGACCGAGTTGCCGGCCGTGATCTGCGCCACGACGTTCTCCTGCTCGGTGTCGGCGTCCAGCAGGAGGGTGTCGGTCTCGGGGCTGCGCTCGTCTTGCGGCGTGGCCGTGACGGGACGGTACGCCGAGCGGATCTGCTGCAGCGCGGTCGGGTTGCCGGCGAGCGCGTCGAGCACGGGGTGGCTGAGGTCGGCCGCGTCGTCGACCATGGCCCGCGAGACCTCGGCGAAGGTGGAGACGACGAGTCGCGGCTGCACGCTGAAGCCGTCGAGGTGCGCCGTCAGCCCGCGCAGGCGGTCGATCACGGGGTTGGGTGTGAAGGCGCCGCCACGATCGGCGAGCGCGACGAACGCGGACGCGTCGAGGGCGATGCCGAACTGGTCGCGCAGGGCGTCGGCGAGCGCGGGGTTGAGCGACGGGCGCCCGAGTAGCTTGACCTCGAAGTCGCGGCCGTGACGTCGGATCGCGAGCGGTCGCAGCAGCAGCGGTGCCCGGAAGGTCTCACCGGCGTAGGCCCACTGGGCGATGCCGATGGCCAGGTTCACGGCGTCGATGCCGCGGACGGTGCTGAGTTCAAGGCCCTTGGCCGCGATCTCGCCGGCAGCGAGACGCGCCGAGCGCAGAGCGAGGTCGTCGCGGATCAGGCTCGAGAGCAGCGTGGTCTTGCCGGTGATGAACTGCGCGAGGCCGCCAGGATGCGTCGTGGACAGCTCGATCCGCGTGCGAGGCGCATCACGGAAGTGCAGCAGCGTCGACGCCCCGCCGACATCCGCCAGCCGACCCCGCCAGTCGTCCCACATCGGATCGGCGACATTGCCGACGGCGAGCCGCGGGTCGCCGAGGCTCAGAGTGTGGGGCTGCGTCGCGCCCGGGGTCGACGGAGGCAGGGGCGACTGCACACCGGAATCGATTCCGCCGTCGTCGCCATCGGGATTCTCCACGCGCCACACACTCCGACCTTAAGGCGTCCGGCCCGGGAATGCGGGGAGGACGGGCGGATTTTCGCGACCCGAGCGACGCTCGGGGATTTTCGTCGGTGTTTCGGGCATACTGTGCTCATATATCCCGAGTGATAGCCCGAATGATTATGAAATAGGAGCACATATGCCGTTCGAGCAGAAGTACACGCCGGAGACCCGCGAAGCGTCGCTCGCACGCGTTCTGGATCGTCGCGAGGCCGAGCCGGGCAACCGCAGCATCATTCGCGAGACCGCCGAGCAGTTCGACGTGGGCGAGCAGTCACTGCGCGGTTGGATCCGCGCCTGGGAGAAGGCGAACGCCCCGGCCGTCGAGGCGAGCGAGCCCGAGCCCGCCGCCGCACCGGCCGCATCCACCGCCACCGCCTCGGTGGCCGCCGCACCCGTCACGACCGTCGCACCGGCCGAGAAGGCGGCGGCCGACGGGCGCCGCGGACCGGGCCGCCCCTCCGCCGCAGCCGGCGCCGAGAGCCGCATCGTCGAGCTCGAGGCCGAGGTCGCCAAGCTGCGCCGCGACCGCGAGGCGCTCAAGGGCGCCCTCGCCGTGCTGCTCGACGCCTGACGCCTCTAAGCTGATCTCCCCCGGTTCACAAAGGCCGGGGTCCGCCTACGACAAGGGGTAACCATGCCAGGCAAGTTCGTTCTCACGAAGTCCGACTCCGGTTCGTTCCACTTCAACCTCGTCTCGCCCAACGGCCAGGTCATCGCCTCCAGCGAGAGCTACACGACCAAGGGTGCGGCACAGAACGGCATCGACGCCGTTCGCACGGTCGCGGTCGACGCCGTCGTCGACGATCAGACGGGCACGCGCAGCTGATCCACAGCACGGCCGCCGCTAATACGGCGCTGCTCGAGCGATAGCGTCGTCGTATGCCGTCGCCCTACGAGATCGTGCTCGGTGATGAGCTCGCGCGCCTGCACCCGCGGCTCGGGGAGTACTTCGGCGAGATCTCGGCCGGGTCGGTCGGCCGCGGGGCGGGCGTGTTCGACCGCGTCGGCACGCCGAGGCGCTGGCTCTGGCCCGTCCTGGCACTGCTCGCGCGAGAGGGAATCGCATTCCCCGTCTGGCAGGAGGGCGTGCCCTTCGACGTCGAGAACCGGCCCCTCCGCGACCAGCACGGCGACATCGCCGTCGGCGCGAGGCGGACCTTCCATCTCCAGGGTGGCACCCGGGTCATGGTCGACGCGATCACAGCAGACAACCGGGGCGAGGGCGGGGCGTGGCGTCTCGTCGACCACCTCGGACCGGGGCGCCGGCTGAGCGCCTCGCTCGGCGCGTCGGTGCGCGACGGGGCGCTGACGCTTCGGTCGACCGGAGTCGGGGTGCGTGTCGGAAGGCGACGCCTCCCGATCCTGCCGCTCGTCGCCCCGCTGGTGACGTTGACCGAGCGGTTCGACGACGACGCCCAGAAGCAGCACGTGTCGATAGCGCTGTCGATGCCCGTCATCGGGCGCGTGTACGAATACTCGGGCTTTTTCACATATAACGTCGAGACGGAACACCAGGGGAAATAATGCCGCTTCATATCGTGCTCGCCGGAGCATCGGGCTTCATCGGCTCGTATCTCGCCGAGTCGTACCGCGCGGAGGGCGCGCGTGTCAGCCTGATCGGGCGCTCTGGGCCCGACGCGCGCTGGGGCGACACCGCCGCTATGACGCGCGTGCTCGAAGGCGCCGACATGCTGATCAACCTCGCCGGCAAGAGCGTCAACTGCCGGTACAACGAGGCCAACCGGCGTGAGATCCTGCGCTCCCGTGTCGAGACGACGCGCGAGCTGGCCGAGGCGGTCGCCGGATGCGAGGCTCCGCCGGCCCTCTGGCTCAACTCCTCGACCGCGACGATCTACCGGCACGCCGAAGACCGCGCCCAGACCGAGTCGACGGGCGAGATCGGGCACGGCTTCTCGGTGTCGATCGCGACGACGTGGGAGGACGAGTTCTTCTCGCACGAGACTCCCGGCACACGCAAGGTCGCGCTGCGGATGGCGATCGTGCTCGGCGACGGGAGCGCCCTGATCCCGCTGATCTATTTGGCGAGGTTCGGCCTCGGCGGCCCGCAGCTCGACGGCCCGTGGCCCGAGACCGCCGCGCGTCGGGAGGCCGGCACGTATCACGCGTTCGGCGCCCGGGGCGGGCTGCAGAAGTTCAGCTGGATCCACGTCGAGGACGTGCTGCGCGCGATCGAGTTCATCCGTGAGCACGACGACATGGACGGCGTGGTGAACCTCGCGTCGCCGAACCCGAGTGACAACCGCAGCATGACGCGGGACCTCCGCCACGCCCTCGGCGTGCGAGTCGGGCTTCCGGCGTGGCGCTGGATGCTCGAGATCGGCTCGGCCGTGATCCGCACCGAGGTCGAGCTGGTGCTGAAGAGCCGCTGGGTCGTGCCCGAGCGCCTCACCGCGGCCGGCTTCGAGTTCGCGCATCCGTATCTCGACGTCGCCCTCGGGCAGATCGTCGACGAGCGCGCGGGGCGCTAAGCCGCCGCGGCCGGTGTCTCTTCCGGCTCGGCCGCACCGGCAGCCAGCTCGCGCTGGACCAGCAGGGCGAGCTCACGCAGCAGCACGAGGTCGACGCTGTCGGCCGACCGCGGCTCGGGGTCGGTGACGCAGAGCGCGCCGATGCGCACGCCGTCGGGCGACTCGACCGGGTGGCCGGCGTAGAAGCGGACCGCCGGGTGCGTCACGAACCGGTCGTCGTGCCACACGTCCGGTACCACGAAGGGCCGACCGCTGCGGATCGTGACCGCGCACATCGCGCCGCGCAGGGGCACCTCGCTGCGGCCGACGCCCGAGAACGACTTGTTGAACAGACGACCCTCGTCGACGATCGAGAACGCCGCGCCGGCCGTGCCGAGCAGCAGCCGGGCCCGCTCGGTGATGTCGTCGAACCGCTTCTCGGCCGGCGAGTCGAGGAGGCCCAGAGCGCGGATGGCCTCGAGCCGCACCTCGTCGCTCTGCGGCTGGTGGCGTGCGTCGCGCGCCGACGGGCCGCGGCCGACGTGATGGTCGAGCAGGGGTGCCAGCATCGCGGCGTGATCCTGGGCCCAGAGCCGGAAGCGGTCGGTGCCGGCGGGCGCCAGCTCGGCCGTGAGCTCGGGCGGCTCGACGAAGTGGGTGCGGGTGCGCGCCTCGCAGATCTGGCGCGTGACCTCGTCGAGGCGTTCTCCGTGCCGGTCGACGAGGCCGGCCTCCCGTACCGAGAACGCGGCGATGGAACTCGGCCGGTGGATCCCGACGAGCACGATCTCGCACGTCTCGTGCGCGTTCGCGTCGATGACGTCGAGCAGCTCGAGGAGCCCCTGCTTCCACCGGCCGAGCGAGGTGAGCCGCAGTGCGTCGCTGACGCCGAGCACGATGACGACGGCGTCGTAGCCGCCGAGGCGATCGACGGGCACGGCCTGGGCTGCGCTTCGGATCGTGACGACCGGGTCGGCGACCACGTCGACGTCGACGCCGCGGCCGGTCAGGGCGCTGAGCTTGCGGGCGAGGTGGCCGGGCAGCGCCAGGTCGTGGCTGCGGACGCCCCAGCCGACGGCCGCGCCGTTGCCGAAGATCAGGATGCGATCGGGGTCGATGCCGGGAGCGTGCGCCTGGGGTGCGTCATCCGGTCGCGGCACGCCGAGTCGCCCGCCGACGGCGCCGTACTTGCCGCGGAGGAAGGGCAGGGAGAGATGATGCAGGATCGAAGGCACCCTCTGATTCTGACGGTGCGCCACGGGTGTCGCACAGCCCCACAAGGGGAGTCCGCCGTTCTGAGGACTGTCTGGTCACGCCGAGGTCGGGGTGCTTGGATGAGCACGTGAGTCAATGGACGGACGGCCTTCCCCCGGCAGCGCATGAGCGCATTGCCCGGCAGCACGCCAGCGGCACGACCGGGTCGCTGTTCTCAGCGCCGGCTGCCGCAGCGGCGAAGAGCGCGGGGCTGGCCCCGGTAGGCGAGGTGTTCGGCTCGATCGCCATGAACCTCGGCTGGTCGGGCAACGGCTGCAACTACTACGGCATGCGCATGGGCGGCGGCATGGGCGGTTTTGGCGGAGGCCTCCTCGGCGGCAACGCCTTCGGCTATCAGACCCCCGTCACGACCTCGGGCGACCACGGCGGCTACGCCGGCTTTGCACCCTACGTGAAGGCGTTCGAACACGGCTGGCACGAGGCGATCAATCGGATGCTCGCCGAGGCCCGGATGCTCGGCGCCGAGGGCGTCGTCGGCGTCGAGGTGACCCGCGTGCGCATCGACGCGTCGGCGTACGAGTTCACCGCGATCGGCACGGCGGTGCGCAGCGTCGACACCTCGCTCGTCGCACGCCCGAAGGTGCAGGGCGAGATCTGGTACGCCAACCTCTCGGCCGAAGACGTCGCCAGCGCCATCCACTCCGGCTTCCAGCCGCGCGAGATGGCGCTCGGCCTCTCGGTGTCGACCAAGCACGAGGACTACCAGCTCAAGCAGCAGCGCTCGGCCTGGGCCGGCAACCAGGAGATCGACGGGCTCACCCTGCTCGTCAACGCCGCCCGTCACGACGCGCGCAACCAGCTGGTCGCCCGCGCCAAGCGCGACGGGGGCGCCGACCTCGTCATCACCCACCAGAGCGTCACCGAGTTCGAGACGCCCTGCGGCGAAGAGGTCGACCTGCACGCCGAGGCCGTCTTCATCGGCACGATCCTGGTGCCGGGGCCGATGCGCGACTTCCGCACGAAAGACCGACCGGCGACCGCGAAGGTGACGACCGTCCTGCCGCTCACCGACAACGACGTGCGCACCCGACGACGCTGACGCCCAACCTGAATCTCTCGCTCCACCTACCGACCGCCCGACAGAAAGAACACCGATGTCCGACTCCCCCGATCTCTCCGCAGTCTCGCTGCCAGCCGATGCGAGGGCGCGTCTCGCCGACGGCAAAGCGCGGCTCTTCACCTCCGACCTCTCGGTCAACGAGTTCCTGCTCGTGCGCCAGGCCGGCTTCAAACCGGTCGGCCTCGTGCTCGGCTCGAGCGTCTACCACGTGGGCATCCAGGTGGGCCGCTGGTCGAAGAACATGGAGATGGACAAGCTCAGCCAGGCGATGTACCACGCCCGCGAGCTCGCCATGACCCGCATGGAGGCCGAGGCCGAGGCGCTCGGCGCCGACGGCATCGTCGGGGTCCGCCTCGAGATCGAGTTCAAAGAGTATGGCAACGACCTCGCCGAGTTCATCGCCATCGGCACGGCCGTCGTGGCCGACGAGGCGCCGCCCGTGGGCAAGTGGCGCAACAACAAGAACCTCCCCTTCACCTCCGATCTGTCGGGCCAGGATTTCTGGACGCTGATCCAGTCGGGCTACGTGCCGCAGGGCCTCGTCATGGGCACGTGCGTCTACCACATCGCCCACCGCGGCATGATGGCGTCGATGGGCACGATGGGGCAGAACGTCGAGATCCCCACCTACACCGAGGCGCTCTACGACGCTCGTGAGCTGGCCATGGGCCGCATGCAGGCCGAGGCCGAACAACTGGCCGCCGAGGGCATCGTCGGCGTGCAGCTGCTGTCGCAGTCGCACCGCTGGGGCGGCCACACGACCGAGTTCTTCGCCATCGGCACGGCCGTGCGCCCGCTGCGCGACGATCACGTCATCGCGACGCCCTCTCTGGTGCTCCCTCTCACCGACGGGCGCTGACTTTGAGTCTGAACCCCCTCTCGGCCCAGCCCACCGACGACCCGCAGGCTCTCATGGCGAGCCTCGTCGAGGGTGCCGCCCGCGCTCTGCCGGGCGGCGTCGTCGACAGCGTGCTCGAGGTCGAGCGCGCCCGCAGCCTCAAGGATCGCCTCTCAGGGGGCGCTGGGACGATCACGCAGCTGAAGCTGACCACCCCGAAAGACGCGCTCACCCTCCGGCTCGACGGCAAACGTCTCGTCGGCGAATCCGCGTACGTCTCGGGCGGCGTCATCATCTCGCGCAAGACCCTGTCGCTCGGCGACTGGCTGACCGCCTTCGCGGGCGAGATCGCCGCCGTCGCGGCCGACGCCGCCGGTGACGCCGCGTCAGCCGCGCGCGCCCTCCAGGTGCTCGGCGTCGCGCCCGCCGGCTCCGACGTGGTCGTCGACGACTCCGATGTCGACACCGGCCTACGCCTCCTGTCGGCGCGCCTCGACGGGCGCATCCCGCCCACCGCGGGCGAGATCGTCGCCCGCATCGCGAGTGCGTTGCGCGACACGTTGCCGCGCGTCCTCGGGGGCGGAGACACCGAGATCCTGGTGCGTCGCACGGCGACCGTCTACCTGCCCGACACGATCAAGGCCTACGTGGCGCTGCCCGCCGACTGGGCCAGGTCGCACCGCTTCACCGACGGGTCGACCGCCGCCGACCTTCTCGTCGCGCAGCTCGAGACCCTCGACGAGGCGGTCGGCAGGATGCGAGACGCCGCGATCGAGCAGGACGCCTCGGCGCTGCTCGTCAACGGCGCCTTCCTGTCGGACCGCTTCGCCCAGTCGAGCCTGGAGATCTGACCCCTCGCCCTTGCTCTAGCTTTCGATCGCACCCGGGGTGGTCGTCGTGCCGCTGCCGAGTTGCCCGTCGCGGACCTGCTCGGAGCGGCTGCGCTCGAGGTAGCTGCGCGACCGCTCGATCTGGCCCTCGAGCGCCGTGACGGTGCTCTGCATACCCTCGACGGCCTTGGCACGGTAGCTGTCGATGTCGTTCATCGTCGCGAAGACGTTGTCGAAGGCGTGCTGCAGCGTCTCGACGCTGACGCCCGAGTTGGTCGCCTGCTCGTGGATCATGCCCGTCTGCTGCTTGAGCAGCTCGCTGGTGCGGCCGATCATCGTGTTCGTCGCCTCGTTGAGGGCGCCGATCTGGTCGAGCACGAGTCGCTGGTTTGCCAGGGCCTGCGCGACGACGACCGCTGTGCGGAGGGCTGCGACGGTCGTGGTGCGAGCCCGCTCGACGCCTTTGATCAGCTCGAGGTTGTTCTTGCGGATCATGTCGAGGGCGAGATAGCCCTGCACCGACACGGCGATCTGCGTCGTGAGGTCCTGCCGGCGCTGGCGGATCGGGAACAGCGCGTCGGCCAGCAGCGAGTCGGCGGCCTTCGGGTCGGTGGCGCGGAGCTCGTCGGCCTTCTTGCTGGTGGCCTCGTCGAGGGCCGCGGCGAGGGTGGCGTACTCGCTGAGCTTGCCCATCGTCGTCCAGAGGTTCTGGCGCTCCAGCTCGATCGACGCGTTGTCTTTGCGCAGGCCGTCCTGGCCGGAGACGAGCGCGTTGACGATGGCGTCGAGCTGCTTTTGCGACGACTCGTACCGCTGAAAATAGTGGGTGATCTTCTTGCTGCCGGGCAGGTGGCCGAGCACTCGGCGCACACCAGTCATCTCGGCACGCGCGGGGTCGAGATCGGTGATCGTGGAGCGGAGATCCTGCAGGCTCTTGGCCACCTTCGCTTGCGGGGCTGCGGCGTCGCCCTTGCCCTTGATCGCAGCCAGCGACGTCGACGGGCGCTCGAGCATGCGGTTCGAGACCGCCGAGCTCGACGTGATCTCTTTCTCGCCCATGCGAACGATGTCGTCGATCTTCTTGGTGAAGGCCGGGCTGCCAGGCTCCTCCTCGGCGAGGCTCGCGACGAACTGGGCGGCCTTCTGCTGAAGCTCGGACTGCTTGTCGGCGGGGATCGCGACCATGCCGACGGCCTGGTCGTTGTCGATCTCGGGCACCGCGGCGGGCGGTGTGAGAGCGATGCCTTGGGCGGGCTCCTCCGGTGGGGTCAGCGGCTGGCTCAGATCGAGGTCGGACATCGGCATCCCTTCGCGTGCTGCGCCGTCGGCGCGTCATCTGACAGCGTAGGACCCCGCCCTTCATCCCCGCCGAGAGAGACTCAGCGGGGTCGCTGCGCGCGAGTCGCGGCGCCGACGATGCCGAGGACGAGCAGCAGCGCGCCCAGAGCGACGAGCCCCGCGAGGCCGGCGCCCCCAGGGCCGAGGGGCGAGACCCATGAGGCGAAGGCGGCCTGGTTGGCAGCGGTCGACAGCACGGCCATCGTGGTGACACCGAAGGCGGAGGAGAGAGCTCCCCAGACGACGCCTGCCCAGCGGATCCGTGGGGCCGGGGCAGCGGCCCAACCGGTCGGGGCGACGGGGTCGGGGGCGGCCGTCTCCGGCGCGGGGCCGGTCGCCGATACGCCGAAGAGGGTCTCTCGGCGGTCAGCGGCTCGGTGGGCTGCGCATCGCCCGACGGGTAGGGCCTGGTGGGGTTGGTGTCGTCGGTCATGGTGGTTCCTTTCACGAGACGAATCGGTAGACGTCTTCTGGCAGCGAGCCGATGCCCGAGACGCCGACGAGCAGGGCTGCCGTGATGCAGACGAGGACGATGGCCACGAATGCCAGGGAGCCGCTTCGACGTCGCAGCAGGGCCGCCGTCAGCATCGAGAGCCCGACCACCGCCGTGGCAGCGGCGCAGCCGAAGGCCGCGGGGTAGTCGCTGAGCGCCGGGACGCTCCAGGCGAAGGCGGCGGCCAGCGCGCCCGCCATCAGAGCGACGCCGAGGGCGATGGCTACGAACGAGCCGCTCGTGCGCGGCTGCGACAGGCGCCGTAGCGTCGCCTGCTCGACGGCATCCGCTTGCCGACGGGAGGCGTCCGACCAGCGGCCCTCGCGCGCGGCGCGGGAGGCGTCGGCCTGCTGGCGCTTCCACCCCTCATAGCGGGCTCGCCACTCGTCCTGCCGCTCTCGCCAGTCGGCGACGACGGTGGGCGAGGCACCCTGTGCCGGCGGCACCGGCGCAGCCGGGGCCACGGGGGCCGCGAAGCCCACGCTGGTCTCGGTCGAGGCGGCCTCCGACGACGCCGGGGTCGCAGGATCCTGAGGGCCCGCCTGGGCGGACGCGGCCGGCAACCCCCACCCGGCTTGCGAGCTCGAGCCCGACTGCGCCCCCCAGCCCGACTGGGCTCCCCAGCCCGACTGGGCTCGGCGCCCGGCCGGCAGCACGCCGTCTGACGCGCCCCGCGTCTGCATCGTGAGCGGCGTGAGCGAGGGGCTCGCCGAGCACCTCGGCTGGCGTGTGGGCGTCGTGCGCTGGGCGTTCGCCCTGTCGATCCTCGCCGGGGGTGCCGGCATCCTGCTCTACCTGTGGCTGTGGGCTCTGACGCCTCTGCGCGCTGCACAGGGCGACGACCCGCATGCTGACGCCGACGATGCGGTTCGCCGCCGCATCCCGGTCCCCCTGCTGCTGGTGGGTCTCGCCGCCGTGCTGGCCGTGCTGTCGTTCGCCGTGTTCGTCCGGCCCGGCTCGACGTCGATCCTGGGCCTCACCGTGCCTCTGGTCATCGCCCTGGCGCTCGGTGCGGTCGCCTGGTCCCGCTGGGTCGAGCCCCCCCCCTCGACGTCGACGGGGTGAAGGGGGCGCGCGTCGTGCGCGTCGGAGTGGCTTTCGGGCTCGCCCTGCTGGCCTTCCTGCTCGCGGTGGCGTCGGTGGGGCCGGACGCGGGGTGGCTCTGGCTGCTGGTCGTCGTGACGGCGGCCGCTGCGGTCGCCGCTGCGGTGGGGCCCGAGCTGTTGACGCTGCGCCGCCAGGCGACCGCCCGCCGCACCGCTGTCGTGCGCGATGAGCAGCGCGCCGAGATGGCCGCGCATCTGCACGACTCGGTGCTGCAGACGCTGGCGCTGATCCAGAACCGCGCGGGCGCCTCGAGCGAGGTCGCCCGCATCGCTCGCGCCCAGGAGCGCGAGCTGCGCGACTGGCTCCATGCCGGCGCCTCATCCGTCGAGCGCGACCTGGCCACCGATCTCCGTGACTTCGGCGCAGCCCTCGAACTCGACTATCCGGCACGCATCGAGGTAGTGGTCGTCGGCGGCACCTCCGAGCTCGGCACCGGCGAGGTGGCGGCGTCGGCGCGCGAGGCCATGCTCAATGCCGCCCGGCACGCCGGCGGCGACATCTCGGTCTACCTCGAGTCGACACCCTCGTCGGTGGACGTCTTCGTGCGCGACCGCGGCGAGGGCTTCGCGATCGACGACGTGCCCGAAGACCGCTTGGGCGTGCGCGAGTCGATAGTGGGTCGCATGCGCCGGGCGGGCGGCACCGCGCGCGTCCGGCCAGGAGCCGGCGGCACCGGCACGGAGGTTTACCTGCACCTCGAACGGAGCGACGACGAATGAGCGACGACAGCACGGACTCCGGCTCGGCCGCGGCCCCGATCATCTCCGTGGTGATCGTCGACGACCACTCGATCTTCCGCTCCGGCCTGAGGGCCGATCTCGATGCCGACCTCGACGTGGTCGCCGAGGCTGCCGACGTCGACTCGGCGGTCGACGCGATCACGGCAGCGCAGCCGACCGTCGTGCTGCTCGACGTGCACCTGCCGGGCGGCGCCGGAGGTGGCGGCGCCGAGGTGCTCAGGCGCGCGGCGGCCCGCTGCCCGTCGACGCGCTTCTTGGCGCTCAGCGTGTCGGACTCGGCAGAAGACGTGGTCGGAGTGATCCGAGGCGGCGCGCGCGGCTACATCACGAAGGGCAGCTCGGGCGCGGAGGTCAGCGCCGCCGTCCGTGCGGTCGCCTCGGGTGACGCCGTCTTCTCGCCGCGTCTCGCCGGCTTCGTGCTCGACGCCTTCGGGGCGGCCTCCGGCGAGCAGGCCGAGCGCGTCGGCGAGCTCGACCGGTTGTCGGCCCGCGAGCGCGAGGTGATGCGTCTCATCGCCCGCGGCTACGCCTACAAGGAGGTCGCCGCCGAGCTCTTCATCTCGGTGAAGACCGTGGAGACGCACGTCTCGAGCGTGCTGCGCAAGCTGCAGCTCTCGTCGCGGCACGAGCTGACCGCCTGAGCGCTCGAGCGCCGCCTGCTCTGAGTCACCAGGGGGCCGGGCTCCGAGCTCCGGGCTCCGAGCTCCGAGCTCCGAGCTCCGAGCTCCGAGCTCCGAGGAAAGGGTGCTGCTTTTTTGGACTTACAGGTTCGCCTGAATTCAGGATCACGTCTCGAGATCGCGTTCAGGCGGCACTGAATTCAGTCAGACCTGTAAGTCAGAAAAAGAGATACCCCTTGGCCGGCCTTCTGGCCGGCGGTGGTTCTTCCGCGCGGCCCTGCGAACACGCGGCAGCACGGCAGCACCAACGCAGCTCACCAGGTGTCGGCGAAGTAGTCCATGGCGCGGTTGAAGGCGATCGCCAGGTCGAACCGAGGTCGCAGCAGCGCCTGCAGCTGCAGGCCCTCGTAGAGGGCGACGAGCTGATCGGCCACGGCTGCCGGCTCGACGTCGTCGGGGGCGAGGCCCCGACTCACGTCGTCGATGATGCTCTGCCGCACGAACGAGTGGAAGTCCTCGTAACGCTCGCGGAAGTACTGCGCCGCCGGGTGCGACTGGTCGGACGCCTCGTTGGCAAGGGCGACCAGCAGGCGCATCAGCCCGGGGTCGGACACGTTGTAGGCGACGAGCGTTCGCAGCATGACGATGGTGCCGCGTCCCTTCGATACTGCGGACACCCGCTCGAGCCGGCGGCGGTTCCAGCGGTCGACGACGGCGAGCACCAGGCCCGACCAGCTCGGGAACTCGTGCAGGACGATATCGGACGGCACGTTCAGCTCCTCAGCCACGTCGTCGACGGATGTCGATCGGTAGCCGAGGCGGGAGATGGCGACGATCGCGGCTTCCACGATGTCGATGCGGAGCTGCACGCTGTGGCTCGTGGCCGCGGGCTGCTCGAGAGCGAGGTCGTTCATGCTCCCAGCTTGACGGCTGGCCGCGGCCGAGTCAGCCCCCGCCGGGCCCCCAGAACGGGTCAGTTGCACAGAACGGGTCAGTCGCAACAGGGCGCGAGCCGGAGGGGCGCCGCGGCTCGGCTAGTGTGAGCCGGATGACGGACGCTCCCACCGCTGCCCGCTCCGACACCGATGTCGAGCCCGCGGCCCCTCCGGTCACGATGTTCGGGCCGGACTTCCCCTTCGCCTACGACGAGTGGCTCGTCCACCCCGACGGCATCGGCAGCATCCCGCCCGAACGTCACGGCGAGGCCGTCGCCGTGATCGGCGGCGGCATCGCCGGGCTGGTCGCCGCCTACGAGCTGATGCGGCTGGGCCTCCGCCCCGTCGTCTACGAGGGCTCGCGCCTCGGCGGTCGGCTGCGCAGCGTCCGCTTCAGCGGCCGCGACGCCGACGAGCACGACGTCGTGGCCGAGCTCGGCGGCATGCGCTTCCCCGTCTCGTCGACGACCCTCTTCCACTACGTCGACCTGCTCTCGCTCGAGTCCGCGCCCTTTCCCAACCCGCTCACCCCCGCGTCCGGCTCGACGGTGGTCGACCTCGAGGGCGAGACCTACTATGCGAAGTCCCTTGACGACCTGCCGCCGCTGTTCCGCGAAGTGGCCGAGGCGTGGGATTCCGCGCTCGATCGCATCCTGCATCTCGGTGGCCTGCAGGATGCCATCCGCGCTCGCGACGCGCACCGTCTCAAAGCGATCTGGGACGTGCTGGTCGAGGCCTGGGACGACCGCAGCTTCTACGAGTTCGTCGCCTCGAGCGACGAGTTCTCGAGCCTCTCGTTCCGTCACCGCGAGGTCTTCGGCCAGGTCGGCTTCGGCACAGGCGGCTGGGACAGCGACTTCGCGAACTCGATGCTCGAGATCCTGCGCGTCGTCGTCACGAACTGCGACACGGATCAACGGCTGATCGTCGGGGGCGCCGAGCAGGTTCCGCGGGGCCTCTGGGGGCGCCGGATTCAGGGCGCGGTTCACTGGCCCGACGGCACCAGTGTCGCGTCGCTCAACGACGGCGAGCCGCACCCCAGCGTCACCCGGCTCTCGCGCAGCGCTTCCGGCGATCTGGCGATCACGGACGAATCCGGCGAGACGCGACGTTTCGGCGCCGTCCTCGCGACCTGCCAGAGCTGGCTGCTGACCACCCAGATCCAGTGCGACGAGAGCTTGTTCTCGCAGAAGATGTGGATGGCGCTCGACCGCACCCGCTACATGCAGTCGTCGAAGACCTTCGTGATGGTCGACCGGCCGTTCTGGAAGGACGTCGACCCGGCCACCGGCCGCGACGTGATGAGCATGACGCTCACCGACCGACTGACCCGCGGCACGTACCTCTTCGACAACGGCCCCGACCGGCCCGGCGTGATCTGCCTCACGTACTCGTGGATGAGCGACGCGCTGAAGATGCTGCCGCACCCGGTCGAGCGCCGTGTCGACCTCGCGCTCGACGCACTCGCACACATCTATCCGGGCCTCGACATCCGGAGCCACATCGTGGGCGACCCGATCACCGTGTCGTGGGAGGACGACCCGCACTTCCTCGGGGCGTTCAAGGGCGCGCTGCCCGGCCATTACCGGTACAACCGGCGCATGTACGCGCACTTCGTGCAGGACGACCTGCCGGAGCCTCAGAAGGGCCTGTTCATCGCCGGCGACGACGTGTCGTTCACGCCGGCCTGGGCCGAGGGCGCCGTGCAGACGTCGCTCAACTCGGTCTGGGGCATCATGCGGCACTTCGGCGGCACATCGGCGCCGACGAACCCGGGCCCCGGCGACGTCTTCGACGAGCTCGGCCCGGTGCGCCTGCCCGACTGACCGGGCTAGTCGCCGGTCGCGCGCCCGCCGACCATCTGGTCGACGCTGCGCATCGACGTCGCGAGGATCGTCAGCACCGGGTTCACACCGCCGTTCGTCACGTGCACCGAGCCGTCCATCACGCGCAGGTTGTCGTGGCCCCAGACGCGGCCGAACTCGTCGACGGCGCTGGTGGCGGGGTCCGACCCCATGCGCAGCGTGCCCGCCTGGTGCTGGCCGACGCTCGGCCCCTCCGGCGCCCCGCCGAACTCCACGACGGAGGTCGCACCGGCAGCCCGCAGCCACTGGCCGCTCGTCTCGCTCGTGAAGTCGCGGGCTCGGACGTCCTCGCGGTGCATCTGCCCGCTGAGTCGCGCGACCGGGATGCCGTGCCGGTCGACCACCGACGGATCGACGCGCACGCGGGAGTCGGCCGACGTGACCTCCTGGATGGGCCCCATGATCCGAAGGCTTCGCCTCGCGAGGTCGCGCATGCCCCGCTTGCTGTCCAGGCCCGTGCGCGGGATGAGCCCCGTCGACGTGAGGTAGCGGTAGGCGTTCGACGGCGTCGGCACGAACTCGTTGACGATGATGCCGCCGCCGACGATGTCGCCGTTGTGGTGCCGGAAGTCGGTCGTCGCGATCGACGGCCCCGGCCCGACGAGGTCTTCGACGATGTCGTCGAACACCCCGATGGCACCCCCGTAGAGGTGGCCCTGCACGTGCCGTCCGACCTGGTCGCGGTTGTTGCCGAGGCCCTGCGGCTCGCGGTCGGATGCGCTGTTGAGCAGGAGGCGAGCCGATTCGATCGCGCCGGCCGAGACCACGACCTCGGCAGCCTCGAGATCCTGCGACCAGTCGTCGCCGTCGACGGCGCCCACGAGTCGCACGCCGGTCACCCGGCCGGATGTGTCGGTCAGGATGCGAGACGCTCGCGTCTCGAGCACGATGGACGCGTTGCCGGTGGCGAACGCCCTGGTCAGGAGGGTGTTCTGGCTGCCGTTCTTGGCGTCGACCGGGCAGGCGAAGCCGATGCACAGGCCGCACTGGCGACAGGCGAGGCGACCCAGGTAGTCCGTCGAGTTGACCAGCAGGGGCACGGTGACCGTCGAGAAGCCGAGCGAGGCGGCACCGGCCGCGAGCCGCTCGCGCGAGGGGCCGGCCGGCAGCGCGGGCATCGGCAACGGCCGATCGCGCGGGCCGCCCCACTTGCCCTCGTCGGGGCTGCCGGAGACCCCGACCTCCCACTCGGCGCGCTCGTAGAAGGGGGCGAGGTCGTCGTACGAGATGGGCCAGTCGGCGAGCGACGACCCCTCCGGCACCCCGTAGGTCGACGCCATCCTGAAGTCGGTCGGCCCGAAGCGCCAGGCCTGGGCGCCGTAGACACGGGTGCCTCCGCCGGCCGTCGAGGCGTTGTTGCCCCAGGCGCCGTCGGAGGGCCGCAGGGTCAGGCGGGTGCGGCCGTCGAGCGACTCCGAGACACGGGGGTTGCCCTCGTTGGCCGGCCCGGAGAGCGGCGCGACGCCCCAGTCCGATCGCGGGTTGCGGATCTGGTCGTGCGACATCTCGGCGATCGACGGCCAGCGCCCGGCCTCGACGACCAGCACGCGGCGCCCCGCCTCGG
This sequence comes from Frondihabitans sp. PAMC 28766, assembly GCF_001577365.1. NCBI lineage: Bacteria > Bacillati > Actinomycetota > Actinomycetes > Micrococcales > Microbacteriaceae > Frondihabitans > Frondihabitans sp. PAMC 28766. The sequence continues at coordinate 1,550,220 of NZ_CP014513.1, read as the reverse complement.
CGAGGCCCGCAGCCGCCACTCCACCGCCGGCGCCCGAGCCGATCACGATCGCGTCGTAGCGCGGGGCGAGGTCGCGCGGGTGCACGATCGTGTGCGGCGCCTCGGCGACGGGCACGCTCACGCCCCAGCCGCCCCGGGGCTCGGGGTCCAGTCGATCATGGCCCAGGATGCGGCGTCGGCATTGCCTCCGTTGCCGGGGTCGGCGTAATAGCCGCCCGCGACCAGCTCGGCGAACCACTGCCAGTGCGCGCTCGCGTCCCCCCGCTCGACGACGTCGGCGGCCTGCGCGATCCAGTCGAGCCGCTCGGCCAGCATCCGCTGGAGGAAGACGAGGCCGCCCGCCTCCGACGCCGACGGGTAGTCGTCGCTAGGCACTACCGCGTCGATCAACTCGGTGAGCCGGGCCCTGTTCGCCTCGACGAACTCCGACGCTGCGGTCGCCTCCTGCATGCCAACTCCTTCGTTGCACAAAACCGGTTTACTTCGCTGACTTTACTGACACGAATCTACGTGGTCAAACGACATCGCCCCGCCGTTCGACACGGCGAATGTGGCATGCTCGTGGAGTGAGAAATATCTAATGCCTAAGCGCAGGGTGTTCATCGATGAGACGAAGGCACGTGAGTATCTCCTCGTCGCGGCCATCATCCCGTCGCACGGCACGGACCGTGCTCGACAAGCCATGCGCACGCTTCTCCTTCGAGGACAGCCGAGGGTCCACATGAAGAAGGAGAGCGACTCCCGTCGCCGAAAGGTCTTGAGTGTCATCGCGGAGATCCAGCCGCTCGTCGTGATCTATCGAGCTGGCGCACCGCACCGCACTGATCTCATTCGTCGCGAGAAGTGCCTGCGCGCAATTGCCCGCGACCTGCTGGCCGACGGGGAGACGCACCTGTTCATCGAAACCGATGAGACTCTCATCAGGCGAGACCGTCAGTGCTTGGTCGATGCACTGCACGGGGCAGCCCCGACGGCAACTTATGAGCATCGGACAGCGGCAGCTGAACCACTTCTGTCCATTCCGGATGCCGTCGCGTGGGCGTGGGCCCGTGGGGGCGACTGGCGGCGGCGGATCGAGGGAGTGGTTCACACGGCCGTTGACGTGTGACCGGCCCGGACAGCGCAAAACCCGAGCGCCGCGTCCATTCCGAACGGGTCTCGGGTCTACTTCCTGAAGCTCAGCGCAGCAGGCAAAAAAATATTACCGCAAAACGGTGTCACGAAGTCAAGATGCCGAGAGGCGAACGCACGAACGACCCCGTGCTCGGGCGAGCGCGGGGCCGTTCGGCGTCGTGCGGGTGGTGCTAGTTCTTCGCGGCCGGGATGGTCGTGGGCAGCGTGCGGGCGATGGTCGCCTGGTAGACGCCGCCGCCGACGAGCGCGCCGACGAACGGGCCGACGATCGGCACCCAGAAGAAGATGTTGCCCCTCTGGTCGAGCCACGCGCTCTTGTAGCCGACGATGTACTCCATCAGGCGCGGGCCGAAGTCGCGAGCCGGGTTGATGGCGTAGCCGTCGTTGAGGCCCAGCGCGAAGCCGATGCCGACGACGACGAGACCCACGGCGATCGCCGACACGGCGGGCGTCGGGTTGGCCCCGAGCACGTCGGTGATCGCGAAGATCAGGAACACCAGGATCGCGGTGCCGAGCACCTGGTCCATGAACGCCTGGGGGATGTGCACGTCGTAGGCGTTGTTGCCGTTGCCTGGCAGCGTCGAGAACACGCCCTGGGTCTTGAACGTCTTGCCCGGGTCGATGTGCTTCAGCGAGTACATGTAGTTCAGGTAGATGAACAGGGCCCCGAGGAAGAAGCCGACCACCTGCGCGACGATGTACGGCCCGACCTTGCTCCACGGGAAGCCCTTGTACGTGGCGACGGCGAGGGTGACGGCGGGGTTGAGGTGGGCACCCGAGACGGCGCCGGCCACGAAGATACCGAACGTGACGCCGAGACCCCACGACCAGGCGATCGAGTCGTGACCACCAAGGGATCCTGCCCCGACGGTCACCTGAGCGACCACGCCGAAGCCGAAGACGGCGATCATCATCGAGCCGAGCATCTCGGCGAAGAGCTCGCCGAGGAGGGTCGGCTGGGCCTTGCGGCCGGGGTCGGCCATGCCGGCGAGATCGCTCTCGGTCTCGGCGGGCTTGCGGAAGGCGAAGATCGAGGCCATCAGTTCACGTCCCCGTCCACCCAGTCGAACGTCTTGGTGACGGCTTTCTTCCAGAGGCGGAGGGTGCGCTCGCGCTCGATCACGTCGAGGTTCGGCTCCCAGCGCTTGTCTTCCTGCCAGTTGGCGCGCAGGTCGTCGAGGGTCTCCCAGAAGCCGACGGCGAGGCCGGCCGCGTAGGCGGCACCCAGAGCCGTGGTCTCGGCCACGACCGGGCGGACGACGGGCACGTTCAGGATGTCGGCCTGGAACTGCATGAGCGCGTCGTTCGCCGTCATACCGCCGTCGACCTTCAACTCCGTGAGGTCGACGCCGGAGTCGGCGTTGACCGCGTCGAGCACCTCGCGGGTCTGGAAGGCGGTCGCCTCGAGAGCAGCGCGAGCGATGTGCCCCTTGTTGACGTAGCGGGTGAGACCGACGAGCGCGCCGCGGGCGTCCGAACGCCAGTACGGGGCGAACAGGCCCGAGAACGCCGGCACGAAGTACACGCCGCCGTTGTCCTCGACCGTCAAGGCCAGGGTCTCGACCTCGGGGGCCGAGTGGATGATGCCGAGGTTGTCGCGCAGCCACTGGATCAGCGAGCCAGTGACCGCGATCGAGCCTTCGAGGGCGTAGTGCGTGGGCTGGTCGCCGAGCTTGTAGCCGATGGTGGTCAGCAGGCCGTTCTCGGAGTGGACGATCTCTTCACCCGTGTTGAAGATGAGGAAGTTGCCGGTGCCGTAGGTGTTCTTCGACTCGCCCTTGTCGAACGCGGCCTGACCGAACGTCGCGGCCTGCTGATCGCCCAGGATGCCGGCGATCGGCACCTCGCGGAGAAGGCTGTTGTCGGAGACGACGCCGTAGACCTCGGACGACGACTTGATCTCGGGCAGCATCGACTTCGGCACGCCGAAGTCGGCCAGGATGTCGTCGCGCCAGGTCAGCGTCTCGAGGTCCATGAAGAGCGTCCGGCTGGCGTTGGTCACGTCGGTGACGTGCACGCCGCCATCGACGCCGCCGGTGAGGTTCCAGAGCACCCAGCTGTCGGTCGTGCCGAACAGCAGGTCGCCGGCCTCGGCCTTCTCACGGGCCCCCTCGACGTTCTCGAGGATCCAGACGATCTTGGTGCCGGCGAAGTACGTCGCGAGCGGCAGGCCCACGATCGACTTGTAGCGCTCGACACCGCCGTCGGCGGCCAGGCGGTCGACGATCGACTGGGTGCGGGTGTCCTGCCAGACGATGGCGTTGTAGACCGGCTGCCCGGTGTTCTTGTCCCACACGACCGCGGTCTCGCGCTGGTTCGTGATGCCCACGGCCTTGATGTCGTGGCGGGTGACGTTCGCCTTCGACAGGGCCTGGCCGATGACCTCGCGGGTGTTGTTCCAGATCTCGATCGGGTCGTGCTCGACCCAGCCGGCGCGGGGAAGATCTGCTCGTGCTCGAGCTGCCCCGTCGAGACGATCGACCCCGAGTGGTCGAAGATGATGGCTCGCGTGGACGTTGTGCCCTGGTCGAGCGCGATGACGTAATCGCTCACTGAATGAACTCCATTGTCGTTGTCAGGATCCGGCGCCTCCGGTGCAGAGCCGCCACCTGGAAACTAGTGGAGCGTGCACGCCCGCCAGAAGCGTTTGCACGTATGTGCACACCACCTGTCGTAAACATCCCCCGAACTGCACGCGCGCTGGGAATTCGTGCATCACGGCGCCCCCACCCGATGTCGTCGTCGGCCGGTCAGCCGAGCTGGCGGCGCGCCTCGTCGAGCGTGGCCATCACGGCGATCGTCTCGTCGAGCGAGTGCAGCGGCGACTCGGTGCGCCCCTCGCCGACGTAGCGCGCGAGGGCGACGGCCTCGCAGCAGAGCGACTCTCGTGCGACCCGGCCGAAGGGGTCGTGCCAGGTGTCGACGAGGTCGCCGGTGCCGTCGAAGAGACGCACGTCGTCGGCGAACCAGAAGGGGGAGGGGATCTCGAGGCGTCCCTCGGATCCTGCGATCACCGAGGCCTCGGGCGTGCGAGCCGTCAGCCCCGTGGTCAGCACGGCCTGGGCACCGCCGTCATGGGTCAGGATCATGGCGGCCTGGCGATCGACCCCGGTGGGGGCGAGGTCGCCCGAGGCCAGCACGCCGGTCGGCGAGCCGAGCACGAACGACGCCCACGACACCGGGTACACGCCGAGGTCGAGGAGCGCGCCGCCGGCGAGCGCCGGGTCCCAGAGACGGCTGGTCGGGTCGACCGGCGCGAGGCCGCCGAAGTCGGCGGTGACGAGGCGGATGTCGCCGAGTGTGCCGGCCTCGAGCACCTGCCGCACGACGTCGGACTGCGGGCGGTAGCGCGTCCACATCGCCTCCATCGCGAACACCCCGGCCGCGCGGGCGGCGTCGGCGATGCGCTGGGCGCCGGCGGCAGACGTCGCGATCGGCTTCTCGACGAGCACGTGCTTGCCTGCGGCGATGGCGAGAAGGGCGTGCGACTCGTGCTCGCTGTGGGGCGACGCGATGTAGATCACGTCGACCTCGGCGTCCTGCACCAGCTTGGCGTAGGAGCCGTAGGCGTGGGCCGCGCCGTGCTTGTCGGCGAAGGCCTGCGCACGCTCGAGCGAGCGCGAGCCGACAGCGACGATGCGCTGGCTCGTATGACGGGCGACGGAGTCGACCCAGTCGTGCGCGATGACACCGGGGGCGAGGACGCCCCAGCGCAGCACGGGCGCGTCGTGGAGGTCGGTGTGGCGGGGTGAAGGCAGCGTCGCAGTCATGCCTCGAGCATGGCAGGCGCGACCGCCTGGCGGGTCGGCGCGCCCCTAAAGTTGGTCCATGCTGCCGATCACCGAACTCCACATGCACCTCGAGGGCTCGTTCGAGGTCGAGAGCGTCATCGCCATCGCCCAGCGCAACGGCATCGCCCTGCCGAGCTTCGACCCCGAGGTGCTGCGCGCGAAGTACAAGTTCGCCGACCTGCAGGAGTTCCTCGACCTCTACTACGACAACATCCGCGTGATGCGCACCGCCGAGGACTTCCACGACCTCGCCGCGGCCTACTACCGCCGGGCTCACACCGCAGGCGTTCGTCACGCCGAGGTGTTCTTCGACCCGCAGACGCACACCGGCAACGGCATCGCGCTCGAAGCGGTGCTCGAGGGTTTCACCGCCGCCCGTCTCGAAGCCGAGCGCGACTTCGGCCTCACCGGCGGCCTCATCGCGTGCTTCATGCGCGACCGCGGCGCTGCCGATGCGGTCGACACGATCCGCGCGCTCCTCCCCCACCGCGATCTCCTGCTCGGCGTCGGCCTCGACTCGACCGAGGTCGGCAACCCCTCCTACCTCTACCGCGAGGCCTTCTCGATCGCCGCAGCCGAGGGCCTGCACCGCGTCGCTCACGCCGGCGAAGAGGGCTCGCCCGACTACGTCTGGGAGGCCCTCGACGTGCTCGGTGTCGAGCGGATCGACCACGGAAACCGCGCCCTCGAAGACCCGGAGCTCGTCGCGCGACTCGTGGGCGACAGGATCCCGCTCACCGTCTGCCCGCTGTCGAACCTCGCGCTGCACACAGCCCCGCCCGCGCTCGCCGACCACCCGCTGCCCGCGATGCTCGAGGCCGGCCTCCTCGTCTCGATCAACAGCGACGACCCGGCCTACTTCGGCGGCTATGTCGACGACAACTTCGCCGCCCTCGACGAGGCGCTCGCCCTCTCGCCGGCGACCCGCGAGCTGCTCGCACTGAACGCGATCGAGTCGTCGTTCGCGCTGCCCGCGCGCAAGGAGGCGCTGCGCGCCGAGGTCGCCGCCGCCGTCGCGCTGTAGCCCAGCCCAGCCTTACCTTTTCGGCGTGGCCGGCCCCTCCCGAAGGTCAGGACGTGCCGAAAAGATAAGGACGGACGGGGCGGGCGGGCGCGGGCAGGGCTGGTCAGGCGGGAAAGAGCCCCGCCGGGTCGCCGACGGAGTCGAGCCAGGCCGCGCGGCGGGCGAAGAGGTCGGGCACGAGCGAGCGCACGCGTGCGATGAGCGCCGCGAGGTCGGCGTTCGCCAGCACACCGTCGCGCGCGATGACCTGGCCGGCGACCATCGTCATGGCCACGTCGGAGCCCTGCACCGCGTGTACGAGGTTGTGGTGGATGTTGGCGTAGGGGCCGGAGCCGATCAGCGGAGTCATGCGCGGAGTGTCGCTGCGAACCGCGATGAGGTCTGCCTGCTTGCCGGGCTCGAGCGAGCCGAGCGTCGCATCCTGCCCCAGAGCCGTCGCCCCGCCGATCGTCGCCATTTCGAGCACGTCCCACGAGTCCATCGCCGAGGCGTCCATCGTGCGCAGCTTGCCCAGCAGCGATGCCGTCTTCAGCTCTTCGAACATGTCGAGGTTGTTGTTCTCTTTCTCGCCGTCGGTGCCGAGGCCCACCGCGATGCCGGCTGCGAGGTAGTCGGCGACAGGTGCCATGCCGCTCGCGAGCTTCATGTTGCTGACCGGGTTGTGCGAGATGCCGGTGGGGCGACCCCCGAGGAAGCCGATCTCGGCACGGTCGAGCCACACCGCGTGGGCGAACATCGTGCGCGGCGCCTCGAACCAGCCGATGCTCTCGAGCGCGAAGATCGGGCGCCTGCCGTAGCGGCGGTCGAACTCCTCGACCTCGAGCGACGACTCGGACAGGTGCGTGTAGAGCCCCGTGTCGTAATCGCGGGCCATCGCGATGGCCCGTGCCAGCCCCTGGTCGTCGGCGTAGAAGGGGCTCTCGAGACCCACCCACGGCGTGATCCTGCCGCCGGCCGCGCCGGCCCAGTCGCGCAGCATCCGCTCGTTGTCGTCGAGGCTGTCGAAGTAGTCGTAGTCGGGGTGCGCCCCGGTGTAGTTGACCGAAACGAGACGGTTGCCGAGCTCGGACGCCGCGCGCGCCGGTCCGCTCATGAACCGCCACATGTCGACCACGGTGGTGGTGCCCGACAGGATGCCCTCGGCGTAGCAGAGCCACGCGCTCGCCTCGGCGTCGTCGGCCGTGAGCACCCGGTGCATCGGGTCGATGTGCAGCCGCAGCCACTCCCAGACGGGCAGGCTCTCGGCGGTGCCGCGCAGCATGCCCGAGTGGTGGTGGGCGTTGACGAGCCCCGGCATCAGCACGGCTGCCCCGAGATCGTCGATGACGGCATCAGGATGCCGGGCCACCACCTCGGATCGCGGCCCGACCTCGATGATCGTGGAGCCCTCGACGGCCACCGCCGCGTCGGCCACCACCTCTCGCGCGGCGTTCATGGTGACGAGGTGGTCGGCGGTCAGAATGCGCATGGCTCATGATGCCCCGTGCGAGGGCCCGTGTAGGCACAAGAACCCTCTGTCCACCCGAGCCATCTCGCCCTAGGTTGAGAGCATGGGTCAGACATTCATGGTGCTCTTCGCGGGCGCCACCGTCATCGTGATCGCCGGGGCGATCGCGATCTTCGCCGCGATCATCTGGCGATCCATCCGTTCGGCCCAGCCGAAGCGCCCCACCACCCTCTCGACGCCGACCGCGTGCGCCTCGCCTGGCTGACGAGCGACGACACCGATCAGCCGCAGCCCGTCCGAGCCGGCGACCGCTAGCACTGGCGCCGTTCTCGGCCTGGCTCAGCTCGGGATGGGCGCGATCCGGCGGTTCTGCACGTGCTCGTAGACCACCGAGGTGCGCACGTCGGCGACCTCGGGCCGTGTGGTGAGCTCGTCGACGACGAACTCGTAGAGCGCCTGGTTGTCGGCGACGGCGACGTGCAGGCTGAAGTCTTCGGTGCCGCTCGTCACGAACAGCCCGAGCGTGTCGGGCGCGAGAGCGCCCAGTCACGGAAGCCCTCGATGTTGCGTCGCGACGGCGGCCGGATCCGCACGGCGATCAGCGCCTGAACCGCGCGCCCGATCTTCGCCAGGTCGACGTCGAGAGTCGCACCGCGGATGACACCGCGCTGTCGCAGCGAGCGCGTGCGGTCGAGGGCGGTGGTCGGCGAGATGCCGACGGCCGCCGCGACGTCGCGGTTGGTGCGCCGTGCATCCGCCTGCAGTTCGGCCACGATCGCCTGATCAAGTTCGTCCATTGGCACCGTATCCGCCTTCATCTCGTAGTTCGTACGAATCCCAGCCTACGAGGCGCACGAGCGATCTACGCTCGCCTCTGTCTCCGATCATTCGACCAGCAGGATGCCATGATTACTCCCGATACACGCCCGACCACCGTCGGCTTCGACTCCGACGAGATCGACACCTCCGCGCCCACCCGCGCCGCCCGCCTGAAGTGGGTGATCGCCGTCGACTCGTCCCTCCCGCCGGGGCGGGCCGTGAACGCCGCCATCTGCGCCGCGGCCTCGACCGGGCTGTCCGTGCCGGGGCTGCTGGGGCCGGAGGTGGTCGACGGGGCCGGCTCGTCGCATCCTGGCCTGCCGTGGGCGGGGTGCTCGATCCTCGGCGGCACGACCGAGCAGCTCGCCGCCTTGCGGCTGAAGGCGGTGGCGGGCGACACGGTGTTCGTCGCCGACATGCCGGTGCCGGCGCAGCACACCCTCGTCTACGACGAGTACCGCTCGCAGGTCGAGTCGTCGCCCGATCTCGCGTACTACGCCGTCAGCATCGTCGGCCCGAAGAACCGGGTCGACAAGCTGACGAAGGGGCTGACGCTGCTGCCGTAGCGCCTAGAACCACGCGATCCGGTTCGCGCCACGTGTTCTCGTGGTACGAACCGGATCGCGTGGTTCGAGGCGCCTCTCAGGCGGCGCGACGGAGCGACGCGATCAGCGGCAGCGCCGTGGCGAGAGCGATCACGATGATGATCACCGCGAAGCCGACGAGCGCCGCCGCAAGGCTCACCGAGAGGGTCGCGACGCCGATGCCGACCACCGGCACCGTCAGCCCGACGTAGCCGAGCAGGAAGATGCCCGCCAGCACCTCGCCGCGGTTCGCAGCCGACGCCAGGGATCCTGCGACCGCGAGAGCGGCCTTGAAGAGCGTGCCCGCGCCGCCGCCGGCGATCACGCCGCCGATGACGAAGAGCGCGAGCCCGGCCGACGCGACCACGGTCACGGCCAGCAGCGCGATGCCCACGACGAGCAGCACGGCGCCCAGCACGATCTGCGCTCGCACGCCGAGCGGTCGCACGGCGATCTGCGAGACGGCTGCGGCAGCGAACGTGGCGAACACGATCAACCCGGCGACCGCCTTCGAGGTGATCTGCAGCTGCCCCGAGACGACGATCGGCGCGAGCGACGTGAACAGGCCGAGCACCGAGAAGGCGGCGAAGGCGATGCCGCCGGCGAGGAGGAAGCGGCCGCGCGATTCGCGGGGCACGCTGATCCGCTGCGGGCGATACGCGCGTCGCACGTCGGGGCGGGTCGCCGTCTCGGGCACGAGCGCGATGCCGATGAAGGCGAGCACCAGCAGCACGATGAACACGACGAACGGCGTGACCAGCGGCAGGCTGACGAAGCGGGCGAGCACGCCCGAGATGAGCGCACCGACACCGAAGCCGCCGAGATTGGCCGCACCCGACACGATCTGGCCGCGGGCCGGGTCGGCCCCGGGCCGCGACTTCAGGTGCAGGTCGAGGATGTGCGCCGTCACGGTCGCCGTGAGCATGCCGATGCCGAGGCCGGAGACCACCCGCGCCACGATCAGGCCGGCGAGCTCGGGCCAGACGAGGAAGACGACGGCCGAGACGATCTCGAGGCCGATGGCGGGCAGCAGGATGCGACGGCGCCCGAGGGTGTCGCCAAGGTGCCCGGCGAGGAAGAGGCTGATGACCACTCCGACCGCATAGGCGGCGAAGGCGATGGTGATGGCGAAGGTCGAGAAGCCGTCGCGCTGCTGGTAGAGCGACCAGAGCGGGGTCGGCACGGTGCTGTAGGCCATGACGACGAGGAAGGCCGCCGCAGCGACCCAGAAGCCCGCGCGGTGGCCGAGACCTCGGCGGGCGCTCGGGCCAATCGCGGTGATGAGGGCGGATGTTGTTGACATGACATCAGTGTCGTCTTCCGCGTTCATCAAGTCCAACGGTCAATTGTGATGCGATTGATCGTTGCGCGCGATAATGATTGTGTGGACAACCGCCAGCTCGAAGTCTTCGCCGCAGTCGCTCGCGAGGGCAGCTTCACGCGCGCCGCCGCCGCCCTCCACCTGGTGCAGTCGGCAGTGTCGGCGACGGTCGCCGCGCTCGAGGCCGACCTCGGCGAGCGACTGTTCGACCGCACGACCAGACGGGTGCAGCCGACCGAGGCCGGGCGTGCGCTGCTGCCGCACGCGACGGCGATCCTGCAGGCCTTCCAGGCGGCCCGAGACTCGGTCGAGGCGGTGGGCGGAGGGCTATCAGGATCCATCCGCATCGGCTACATGACGAACGTCACCCTCTTCGACATCCCGGCCCTCCTCGGTCGGTTCGCCGCCGATCACCCCCGCGTCAACCTCCACCTCGCCCCCGCCCCGACGGGCACGGCGGGCCTCGTCGACGGGCTGCGGCGCGGCGACCTCGACGTGGCGTTCTTGTCGGCGGCGCCCGACCAGTACCCCGATCTCGCGATCGACGTGCTGGTCGAATCACCGGTGGGCCTGGGGGTGGCGACGGATTCGCCGCTGGCCGACCGGGCGAGCATTGCACTGGCCGACACCGTCGGCTTGCGATTCGTCGACTTCCGCGAGGGGTTCGGCAACCGCACCGTCGTCGAGACCGAACTGCGTCGCCGGGGCCTTCGTCGCGAGGTGCCGATCGAGACGTCCGACATCAACGACCTCGCAGCTCTCGTGCGCAACGGTCTCGGCGCGGCCTTCCTGCCGAAGTACCTCGTCGACGACGACCCGGGCATCCACTGGATCGACCTCGACGACGTGTCGTTCTCGATGCCGGTCAGCATCGGCGCGGCGCGCGACCGCGCCCTCAGTGCCGCCGCGGCCCGGCTCGAGGCTCTCGCGCGGGAGGGCACGCCAGCGAGTGCGGCTGCGTCACCGAGCCGGACGGCGACGTCGTCGTCGCCGCCGCCGCCGTCGTCGTCGAGCGAGGCGACGTCGCCGGTCTAGACGGCGCCGTCGAGCAGCTTGTTGTCGTGCGCGTAGACGACCAGCTGCACCCGGTCGCGCAGCGACAGCTTGCCGAGCACGGCCGAGATGTGCGACTTCACCGTCGACTCGCTGACGAACTCGCGCGCCGCGATCTCGGCGTTCGAGAGCCCTCGCGCTGCGAGGTCGAAGATGGCTCGCTCACGGGTCGTCAGCGACCGGAACTCGAGAGGCACCGGCGCCTTCGCCGGGATGGGCGCAGCGGCGACGTCGGCCGAGAAGAGCTGGTCGAGCTCGTCGGGCGCGATCACCGCGCTGCCGGTGTCGACCGCGCGGATCGCGGCCGTCAAGAACGCCGGCGTCGAGTCCTTGAGCAGGAAACCGCTGGCACCGGCCCGGATCGCCGTCGCAGCAGCCGCGTCGAGGGCGAACGTCGTCAGCACGATCACCTTCGGCGGCACCTCCGGCCCCTCGGGCCCGAACAGCGCGCGCACGGTCTCGACGCCGTCCATCACGGGCATGCGCATGTCGAGCAGGATCACGTCGGGCCGGGTCGCCTCGATCACGTTCAGCGCCTCGAGACCGTTGGCGGCCTCGCCGCACACCTCCATGTCGGGCTGCGCGTCGAGCACGACCCGCACCCCGCCTCGGAACAGCTCTTGGTCGTCGACCAATACGATGCGGATCACGGGGCCTCCTGGTGGCTGCGCGGGGTGGGGATGCGGGCACGAGCGGTGAACGTGCCGTCGACGGCCTCGGCCTCGAGGCTTCCGCCGATCGCGGCGAGGCGCTGCGTCATGCCGCGGACGCCGGTGCCGGCCGCGGACGACCGGGATCCTGGTGCCTGAGGGCCGGTCGCGGTCAACGCGCCAGACGCACCTGACGCACCAGACGCGCCTGGCGCACCTGACCCACCTGACGCACCTGACGCACCTGCCACGGCGACCGTGCCGCGCCCGGCGTGACCGGCGCGGCCTCGAGCACCTCGTTGTCGACCTCGAGCACGACGTCGTTCGTCCGCCAGGTCTCGCGGAAGTCGATGGGCCTGCCCGGGGCGCCGTGGCGGAGGGCGTTCGTCAGCATCTCCTGCGCCACGCGACGCAGCACCAGCGCTCGCGCCGGATCGAGGGCGCGGGCCTTGCCCCGCACGTCGTGCTGCACCGTGACCCCGGCGACGCGCACCTGGGCGATGATCGCCGCCAGATCTTGCGGCTCGTCGGCGTCTCGCGAGGTCGACGTGCCGCTCAGCACGTCGCGCACCTCGCCGAGCGACCGCCTGGCCGTCTCGGCGATGGTGGCCGTGACCTCGCGCACGCGGTCGACGTCGTCCAAGAACTGGGTGGAGTCCGCCTGGGCGATGATGACGGCGAGCGAGTGACCGACGATGTCGTGCACGTCGCGCGCCATGCTGGTGCGGAGGCGCTCGGCCTGCGCCACGTCGAGCGCCTGCACGGCCTCGGTCTCGGCCTGGATCCGCAGTTGCGACTCGTCGCTCCGACTCCGGAGGGCCCGCATCGTCACGCCCGCCAACCAGGCGAAGCCGAGCACGCCGAGGGGCGTGAGCAGTGCCACGATCGCCTGCCCCGCGGGGCCGTTCAGCAGCACCGTGAAGCGCGCACCGGTGCTGGCGAGGTAGAGCGACGCGATCGCGCCGCCCAGGGCGCTCGACACGAGCCCGCCGATGAGCTCCCACCGGTTGCCGATGCTCGCTGCGGTGTAGACGACGAGCACCATCGCCACCGTCGTCGCGTTCGGCCGCTCGTTGCCATGGATCTCGACGACGGCGAGCAGCCACGCCACCCGAGCCCGGCCGTCGGCGAGATGCTGCGCACCGCCACCGCCACGGCAGCCAGCAGGATCGCCAGGCTTCCGGGAGTGTGCACGCCCCACCCCAGTGGCACGAGGCACAGCACGACGACCCCCGCGGCAGCGACGAGGTCGACGCGGAAGGCGCGCCCCCGGAGGCGGTCGACGAACGTCGTCTCCATCGCACTCCCCTCGCTTCGGCGTGCGTCCATCCTCCCCGATTCATCGCCGCAGGTCTTAGTCCCTGCGGCTGATTCGCTTCGTCCTCGCGGCGTGCCCGCCCCGCCCCTGCCGCGCTCTCCCTCCTGCCGCTGAACCCGACGCGCAGCGACACCCGGGGTTTCGGCCGAGGTCCCAGCGCCGCGGCGCGGGGAGGTCGGCCGAAATACGGGGTGCCACCGACGGGGTCAGGCCGCGGGGTTCGCGTCGACCACCCATGTGACGCCGAAGCGGTCGGTCAGCATGCCGTAGAGAGCAGACCACGGGGCGGGCCCGAGATCCTGGCGGATCGTGGCACTCTCGGTGAGGCGCGACCAGATCGCGGTGAGCTCGTCGGCGTCGTCGCCGCGGACGGAGACGAACACGGCGTCGACGCCCGCGTCGTAGGGGCGCGCGCTCGGCACGTCGAACGCCATCACGCGAAAGCCCTCGGCGGATTCGACCTGGCCCCACATGACCTGGTCGGCCTCGCTGGCATCCTGCGCCGAGTGGGCGTCGCCGAACGTGACGACGACGAGCTCGCCGCCGAAGACGTGCTGGTAGAAGCCGAGCGCCTCGCGGGCGTTGCCGCGGAAGTTCAGGTGGGTCGTGGTGGTGATGCTCATGACTGCTCCTCGGTCGAGGTGATGTGACGGGCGGCTGCCCGACAGGTCGACTCTGACAGCAGAAGCGGTCAGATCATGACCGCTTCTCGCGAGACAATCGACTCATGACCACTTCGACCCGGATGCTGCAGCTGCTCTCACTCTTGCAGGCGCGACGCGACTGGCCGGGGCAGCTGCTGGCCGAACGCCTCTACGTCAGCGAGCGCACGGTGCGACGCGACGTCGATCGCCTGCGCGAGCTGGGCTACCGCGTCCACGCGGTCAAGGGACCCGACGGGGGCTACCGGCTCGAAGCCGGGTCGGAGCTGCCGCCGCTGCTGTTCGACGACGAGCAGGCGATCGTTCTCGCCGTCGCGCTGCAGACCGTCCGGCTGAGCGGCATCGCGATCGAGGAGGCCGCCGCGCGAGCGCTCACCACCGTGCGGCAGGTGATGCCGTCGCGCCTCCGGCATCGCGTCGACGCTCTGCAGGTGACGACGGTGCAGGATGCCGGGAACCCCAGCCCCGAAGGCATCTCACCCGACACTCTGGCCACCCTCGGCGCCGCCGTCCAGCGGAGCGAGGTCGTGCGGTTCGACTACGCCGACGACCTCCGCCGCGTTGAGCCGCACCATGTCGTGGCACGCGGCGGTCGCTGGTACCTCGTCGCGTTCGACCTCGATCGAGCCGGCTGGCGCACCTTCAGCGTCGACCGGATCTCGCTACGGACACCGAACGGCCCACGCTTCGAGCGACGCGAGGTGCCGGGCGGGGACGTGGGGGCGTATCTCACGGGGCGGTTCCGCGGGGAGACCGAGGCCGGCGTCTCGGGAGAGTGGGGCTCGTGGCCGTGCCGCGGCGTCGTGATCCTGCATCGCCCTGCCGCTGCGATCGCACCGTATCGGCGCGACGAGACCGTCGAGGATCTCGGGGGCGGGCGATGTCGCGTGACGCTCGGGTCGTATTCGTGGGAGGCGCTCGCCGCCGAGGTCGCGCGGCTCGGAGGGGACTTCGAGGTCGAGTCGCCGGCAGAGCTCGGAGAAGCGTGCGGCGTGCTGGCAGCGCGGTTCGATCGGGCTGCGGGGTGAGATGCCGGTCATCACGCCTCAGGATCGGTCGAAGTGCTGGTCGATAGCCAGACAGAGCTGGTAGATGCGGTCGTCTGGCGAGAGCTTCTTCCACTCGCCGACTTGCTCCTCGTACTGCGCGTCGGTCACCAACGATCTGTCGAGTTCATCCGGCGTCTCGAGAACGCTGTTCTCGTTCGACTCGATGTTCGACGCCTTCGCCTTCGCAATGCGGCCCTTCACCATTTGCTCGGAGCAGCGCTCTCGCTCACCCGGATGGAATTGCCACAGCACCTGGCTCGAGGCTGATGACGCCGCGGTTCCGGCGGCTCCAGGAACCGAGCGGCCGGCGCAGGCTGTCAGCCCAACCACCACGAGGACGGCGCATCCGATATCGGCTCGCCAACGCATCATTTGTTGATCCTGACGTTCGCGACGTCAGTGGTCGTGGGGCGGTCGAATCGCCAGCACGCGTTGAAGTTCGAATGGCCATCGCGATCAATGCTCCAGCGATAGCCGCCGAGGCCGAGGCCGGGGTAGTAGTTGACCGCCCCCACGTTGTTGCCCGGGCACACGTACTCGACCGGGAAGATGACGGACGACAACTGCAGGCTGCCTGACTTCTGGAAACAGGTCGTCGCGCCGCCCAACTTGATGACGCGGTAGAAATCCTTCCGTCCGTTGCAGGCGATCTTGTCCGTGCGCGGCGTCGGCGCCGACTGCGGGTGGACGGGCGGCGGCGCTTTACCCGGAACTGCGCCCTCCCAGCCCTTGACGTCGAGCGTCGAGACGTCCGTCCAGCCGGTCCCAGTGACCACGGGGCCGCTTTCGTCCGCTTGGGCTGAACTTGCACCTCCCAGCATCACAAGCAGGGCGGCGGAGCATGCGGCGACGCAGGCGGTAACTTTCTTCACCGAAATTGAGATCATCCGGTTAATCTTTCACATCTGAAGTACTCATGGGTGAGTCTACGCACAGAGAAGAGGCCGGCCGCACTTTCCGACCACGTCGACTGGCACACTTGTCGATCCAAGGCCTCCGGCTCGCCTCGGGATGGAAGGAGGCGGAGTCTTGCCGGGCGCCCCACCCTCCCAGCCCATGTTGTCGAGCGTCGAGACATCGCTGTAGCCGGTCCCGGCAATAACGGGCCCGTCCGATGGGGGCGCCTGCGCCGAGCCGAGCCGGGGAGAAGGGTGACGCCTAAAACAGTCGCGGCAGTGGTGGCAAGCAACGGAATAGTTCGTCTTTCGATCTTCACAGATCAATATGTCACACTTGGAGTTCCTGATGTAGAAGAGTTCTTCTATGCATTCCTCCCCACCAGGCCCCGCCCCCTTCAGCCGGCGATCCCTGCTAGCTGTCGCTGCATCGACGGCGGGCGTCGTCGCACTCCAGCTGACGAGACCGCAATTCTCCGCCCAGGCCGCGACCACTCCTCGAGAACGAACTCTGAGCATCAAGGCATCCGAAGTCGCCCCCGTCAATGTGTTCGAGAAGGGCTTCGGGCACGTCTCGACGGTTGATGTCCCTCAGTCGATCACGGTCACGGGCGTTGCCTCGTCCGGGGCGTCGCTGACTGTCGAGATGTCATTCGATCAACACCTCTTCAGGCCCGGGGGCACCGCAGTCGCAAGCTGTGGCTCGCGAATCATGACCGCCCCCGTGACGCCAATTACAGGAGGATGCCGCTTCGAAATTCGTGTCCCTCCAGGTCGCGGCGACGTAGTAGTCCTTCTGCCGTTGACCGTCGTCTCGGCCTACCCGCATGAGGACGTCGGGCCCGTATCTCCAGCGGTTGTCACGGTCTCGACTGCGGCAGGCGTGGTGGCGACTCTCCGCGCGAATCCTTCGGCACCGATCGACGCCATCACCGCAGGTGCTGAGCTGGAGGTCGGATGGGCCTCGACGGTTGTGCGCGATCAGGGGCGCAAGGCGAACTACCGTGTACCCAGCCTCATTCGCTGCACCAGTGTCGGGCCTCTGGCGCTCCCCGTCGGCACCATGATCGAAATTGCCACCGACAAGCGTCTTGCTTCACCGCCTCGCGTCGTCAGCGTCATCCTGGACGGTCGCGACCTCGGGGTCGCCGCCCTTGAGAGGTCCGTGAACGGCCGAATCTTGAGACAACGACGGGCCGATTCCTGGCCCCGACGGTCGCCGACATCGATCTCTGGGGTCCGGCCCTGCTGTTCCTCAAGGGACTGCGTTGGCCAGGTCGTGCTGCTGCCCAACCTGACCCCCGAGACCCTGAAGCGGCGGAACTCGGCGAAGAGCTGACTGGCGCTGTCAAGGGTTTCACCGACCAGATGTTGGCCTTTGCATCGAACGGCTTGTAAGCGGCCATGCGAGTCTCTACCGTCGCGGTGATCGTTCTGTCGGTTTTGGCCCCCCTTGCTGGAATAGCCACCTTCGCCCTTCTCACGCTCGCCGTGTTTCTGTGGGCCGAAGAGCTCCGCGGCGCGCCCGGGCCCGGCTCGGCGGTCTTCTACTTGCTCCAGGCGCTCCTGCCGGGCTTGATCGCAACTGCCGTGCTGGCGCTCAGCACCTTTCGATGGCGCGCGCCGGAACTCGCAGGTTGGGCCCGCTTTGCGGGAGGGGTCGGCGTACTCCTCGTGGGCGCGGCGATGTCCGGGGTCGCCGAGGTCGGTTTCATCCTGACCTCGGACTGGGGAGACGGCATCGGGCCGAATGTGGGGCTGGACACGACCGGTGGAAGGCCGTGGGTCGCTATCGCCATCATGATGCTCGCGCCGATCACCGTCTGGGGTCTCACTTTCGCGATGAGCGCCGTCTGCCGCTGGCGCTCCCCGGCCGTTCATGGTGCAGTGTGGCTCACTTCGTTCTGTCTGCTCGGTGCGGCAATGACGGTCGCGTCCATTTGGAGTACGTCTGCATGAGATCCGACGCCGACGCTGATGTTGATCTGCAGGAAGGGAATCCCAGTTCGCGGATCACGAAAATTAGCGCGCGGTCGCCCTCACATCCAGCATGGGCGCGTTCTGGTTCGCTTCACTCGCCTGGGGCGCAATTGTCTGGGAAGCGATCGGGAATCCTCCCGGTGTCAGCAGGCTCGATTCAAGCGCTCTTGCGCGCGTCAGCGCATGCCCGAAAGCTCTGCCCGCCGCGTTGGCATGTCTCCTCATCATGTCGATCATCACCGTGGAACTAGGGGCACGGGAGACACCTACGGCCCGGGCGACAGGAATCGGAAGCCTCGTCGGCCTGATGCTCGGAGCGGCGTACTGCCTCGTCGGCCTTCTGTCCGCGACTGCATGGACCTCGACGGAAATATCGGCGAGGTTCGACACCACGCGATCTTCTGGGGCGCTCGCCCTGTGGCAGGGAGCGATCCTGGCGCCGGCGATCATGGGTGCGATCGCCGTCTTCGTGGCTCTCTCGGCGTCCATCGATCTGGCTCGCTGGCCGCGCTCCGTCTGCCGGGCAGTCGGGATCGCAGGTCCCGCGGCAGTGGGCCTCGGCGACCTTTGCGTCCGAGTCGCACTGGCGCCGTCGTGACTCTCGTCCGTCTCCGATGCACCCCGAGCATGACGAAGGGCCCCTCGCACAGCACGGCGAGAGGCCCTTCGGGATGGAGCGTGGAGCGTGGAGCAGGTGTTACTTGGAGATCTGAGCGGTGATGGTGGCGACACCGACGAGGAGGTCCGCCTTGACCGCGGTGGTCTTGAACGTCGAGTCGAGCAGCGAAGCAGCCGTCGACGACACGTGGACGGTGGTGCCGGTCAGGATCGCGTCCTTGCCCTGCAGCTGCAGCGGCTTGAGCGTGCCACCGTGAAGGTTGAACAGCGGAGCCTGGACGGCCGCGACCTTGCCGTTGACCGAGACATCGCCGTAGAGCAGCGAGTTGCCGGGGTTGATGGTGAAGTCGGCGAGCGTGACCGACGTCGCACCCGACGTCAGAGTGAGGCCCGAACCGTCGTGCTCGAGGATGCCCTGCACGTACGGGCGGTAGTTGCTCTTCGGCGACCAGTAGACGACCGAGCCGCCCGTGATCGGGAAGGTGATGTCGCTACCGGTGAGCTTCGCCGTGCCGTACACCGACGGGGTCAGCTTCAAGCTCTTGAGCGCGGCGAGGAAGTTGCTGTCCAGCGCTACACCCGTGGTACCACCGAGAACGGCGGGAACGGCAGCGGCGGGGGCGGGGATGCTCTTCGCGGCGGCGAGGTGCGTCGAGGCCGCGTTGGCCTGAGTGACACCGACACCGGCGACACCGGCGACGAGAACGGCGGCAGCAGCGAAGCTGATTCCAGCTTTGGAGATCTTGCGCATTTTCTTATCCTTTGTTGGATGAAGCGTGAACGTCTCTTGGATGTTCAGTAGGCGTTTGCCCGATGTCAGGTATTCGCCACCCCCGCCCCAGCGGATTGCTCCGATTCGCACCGTTACCCACTCGTGACCAGTGAGCAGTGCTCATCCGAGGTGCGGAGGAGGTTCGGCTCCCCGGTGTTGACTGGGACAGCACGGCATCACAACTCACCCCGTTAGGAATCGCATGTCCACCTGGCTCATCACTGGCTGCTCGACAGGGCTCGGCCGCCACCTGGCCGCCGCCGTCCTCGCCGCTGGCCACAGCGCCGTCGTCACCGCTCGCAATGTCGACGCCGTCGCCGATCTGCAGTCGCAGTTCCCCGACTCGGCTCTCGCCGTCGCCCTCGACGTGACCGACGACTCTCAGGTCGCGGCCGCCGTCCAGGCCGGAATCGACCGCTTCGGCGCGATCGACGTGCTCGTCAACAATGCGGGCTACGGCTATCGCGCGGCCGTCGAGGAGGGCGAGGTCGACGCCGTGCAGCAGCTGTTCGACACGCACCTGTTCGGCTCGGTCGCCACCATCAAGGCCGTGCTGCCGGGAATGCGCGCGCGGCGCAGCGGCTCCATCGTCAACGTCTCGTCGATCGGCGCGCGGATCTCGCCTCCCGGCTCGGGCTACTACTCGGCCGTGAAGGCGGCTCTGGAGGCGCTGTCGGGCTCGTTGGCCAAAGAGGTCGAGCCCCTCGGCATCCACGTGACCGTCGTCGAGCCGGGCGGCTTCCGCACCGACTTCGCCGGCCGCTCGCTGACGCAGTCGGCCGAGCCGATCGCCGACTACGCCGAGACTGCGGGCCCGCGCCGCATCGAGAACGACACCGTGCACGGCACGCAGCCCGGCGACCCCGACAAGGCCGCCACCGCCATCATCGGCGCAGTCGAAGCCGAGAAGCCGCCGTTCATGCTGATCCTCGGCGACGACGCACTCGGCGGATTCCGTCAGGGGCTGCAGGGGCTGCTCGACGAGGCCGACGCCTGGGCCGACGTCTCGCGCAGCACCGGCTTCTAGCCCCGCCTCAGAAGTCGGCGACGGGCTGCCAGCCGCCCTCCTCGCCGCTGCGACGAGCCGCGTCGAGCACGGCGAGGGTGCGGATGCCGTCGCGCGCGGGGGACGGCGCCTCGCCCTCGCCGCGGACGGCCGCGGCAAACTGCTCGTAGAAGTCGACGTACGAGCCCTGCGCGGACGGGACGACCTCGTCGCCGTCGGCCGTGCGCAGCACACCCCAGCGTGACTCGGCTTCGTAGCCCCAGCCCTCGACGTCGTCGGCCGGGCGTCGACCGGCGAAGATCGCCTGGGCCTGCACGTCGGTGCCGTCCGACTCGTAGCTGCCGTCGGCGCCGTAGACGAGCAGCTGCTTCTTCTCGACGTGGTTGAGCTTCGACGCCGACACGTACGACGCCACACCGTTCGCGTGCTTCAGGATCACGACGAAGCCGGCATCCGTCCGCCCCTCTGGCAGGTCGACCCAGTCGAGCTGCGCCGACACCTCGTCGACGTCGCCGAAGAGCCACACGGCCTGGTCGACGATGTGCGATCCGAGGTCGCGCAGCAGGCCGCCGTCGGGGCCGGCCTCGAGAGAGACGGCGTCGTCGAGGTCGAAGCGGGAGTGGAAGCGCCAGACGTCACCGAGGCGACCGGAGTCGAGCACCTTCTTCAGGGTGAGGGCGTCCGCGTCGAAGCGGCGGTTGTGATAGACGGACAGCACGACGCCGGCCTTCTCGGCCGCCTCGGCGAGCTCGACCGCAGAGAGAGCACTGGGCGCGAAGGGCTTGTCGGCGACGACGTGCACGCCGGCTGCGACGGCCTCGAGGA
Organism: Frondihabitans sp. PAMC 28766; assembly: GCF_001577365.1. Classification (NCBI taxonomy): domain Bacteria; kingdom Bacillati; phylum Actinomycetota; class Actinomycetes; order Micrococcales; family Microbacteriaceae; genus Frondihabitans; species Frondihabitans sp. PAMC 28766. The sequence goes on along the minus strand of NZ_CP014513.1, from coordinate 1,529,271 downwards.
CGAGCGCGCGGCGAGTTGCCGGCGGGGTGGTGACGGTAACGGCGTCGACCCCGGCGGCAAGGAGGTCGGTGAGGCTGTCGAAGACGGCGACGCCGGGCAGATCCTGGATGATCTGCGCCTTCTTATCAGCCGAGCGCGCGACGACGCCGACGAGCTCGATGCCCCGTGCCGCCTTGACGAACGGGGCGTGGAAGTACTTGCCGCCGGCGCCGTAGCCGACGATCCCGAACCGGAGCGACGCCGCGCCGGATTCTGGCAGAGAGCGGGCGGAAGCTGAGTTCACGATCTGCGATTCATCCATGTCCTGACATTAAGCCATTGAGGGGGTAGTCTGCTGATGTTCCCTTCACCGCCTCGAGACAGAAAGTTGTACGACGGAGTATGACTCAGACAGACATCAGAGCACCGTTCGACGTCGTGACCATGGGTCGCGTCGGGGTCGACATCTATCCGCAGCAGGTCGGGATGCACCTCGAGGACGTCGAGTCGTTCAGCAAGTCGGTGGGCGGCAGCGCGACGAACGTCGCCATCGCAGCCGGGCGGTACGGCCGTCGCAGCGCCGTCATCACGCGCACCGGCGACGACCCGTTCGGGCGCTACGTCGTCCGCGAGCTCAAGCGCCTGGGCGTCGCCACCGACTTCATCTCGACGATCGCCGGTCTCAAGACGCCGGTGACCTTCTGCGAGATCTTCCCGCCCGACGACTTCCCGCTCTACTTCTACCGGGCCCCGAAGGCCCCCGACCTCATGATCACGGCCAAGTCGCTCGACCTCGCCGCCATCGAGCAGGCCCGGGTGTTCTGGACGACGGTCACCGGGCTCTCCGAGGAGCCGAGCCGCCAGGCCCATCACATCGCCTACGAGGCTCGAGGCCGTCGCCCGCTCACGATCCTGGATCTCGATTACCGACCGATGTTCTGGTCGTCGCCCGAGGTCGCCACCCGCGAGGTCGCCCGTGCTCTCGAGCACGTCACCGTCGCCGTGGGCAACCGCGAAGAGTGCGAGGTGGCGGTCGGCGAGACCGACCCGTATCGCGCCGCCGACGCGCTTCTCGAACGCGGCGTCGAGCTCGCCATCGTCAAGCAGGGCCCCAAGGGCGTGCTCGCCAAGACGGCCGACGAGACCATCGAGGTGCCGGCCCACCTGGTCAAGGTCGTGAACGGCCTCGGATCGGGTGACGGCTTCGGTGGTGCGCTCATCCACGGCCTCATCGAGGGCTGGAGCCTCGACACCGTCCTGCGCTTCGCGAACGCGGCCGGCGGCATCGTCGCCACCCGCTTCGAGTGCTCCACCGCCATGCCGACGGCCGCCGAGGTCGAAGCAGTGCTGGAGGAGGCCCTTCATGTCTGACGTCACCACCGCCGACATCGCTCGCCTCCGCGAGATCCGAGCGACCGACCCCGGGATGATCGGCACCGCGCTCCGCGAGCGACGCCGCCGGCCGCTGCTCGAGGGCGACAACAAGCTCTTCATCGTCGCCGCCGACCACACCGCTCGCGGTGCCCTCGGTGTTCGCGGCGACTCCCTCGCGATGTCCGACCGCGGCGAGCTGCTGCGCCGCCTCGTGGTCGCCCTCGAACGCCCCGGCGTCGACGGGGTGCTCGGCACCCCCGACATCCTCGAAGACCTCGCCCTCCTCGGCGCCCTGGACGGCAAGGTCGTCGTCGGATCGATGAACCGCGGCGGCCTGCAGGGGGCCTCCTTCGAGATGGACGACCGCTTCACCGCCTACTCGGCCCAATCGATCGTCGACGCCCGCTTCGACTTCGCGAAGCTGCTCGTGCGCATCAACCTCGCAGACCCCGGCACCGCCGACACGATCGAGGCGACGGCACGCGCCGTCACCGCGTCGGCCGCACTCTCGCTGCCGATCATGCTCGAGCCGTTCGTCTCCGAGTGGGTCGACGGTCGCATCGTCAACGATCTCTCGACCGAGGCCGTGATCAAGTCGGTCGCGATCTCGTCGGGGCTCGGCGAATCGACCGCGTACAGCTGGCTCAAGCTGCCCGTCGTCGACGACATGGAGCGCGTCATGGCCGCGACGACCCTGCCCACGCTCCTCCTCGGCGGCGACCCCGCCGCGCGCCCCTCGAGACGTACGCGAAGTGGGCGACGGCACTCGAGCAACCCGGCGTCCGCGGCCTCACTGTGGGCCGCACCCTTCTGTACCCCCCGGACGGCGATGTCGCAGGTGCAGTCGATATCGCCGCGGGGCTGGTCCATGCCGGCGTCCCCGCCCAGTCCAACGCCTAGTTCCTTCATCCCGCACGACAGATCGGAAGTCGCACAATGACAACCACCGCCCCCTCGACGACCTCGAGCAGCACCGAGATCCCGACCATCACCCACTGGATCGACGGCAAGCGCGTCGAAGGCACCTCCGGCCGCACGAGCCCGGTCTTCGACCCCGCCCTCGGCATCGCGACGAAGAACGTCGCCCTCGCCAGCCAGGAGGAGATCGACACCGCGATCGCGTCGGCCAAGGCCGCCTTCCCGAAGTGGCGCGACCTCTCGATCACCAAGCGCCAGCAGATCATGTTCAAGTTCCGCGAGCTCGTCAACGAGCGCAAGGGCGAGCTGGCCGAGATCCTGACCGCCGAGCACGGCAAGGTCATCTCCGACTCCCTGGGCGAGATCCAGCGCGGCCTCGAGGTGCTGGAGCTCGCGACCGGCTTCCCGTCGATCATCAAGGGCGACTTCAGCCAGCAGGTCTCGACCGGCGTCGACGTCTACTCGACCAAGTCGCCACTGGGTGTCGTCGGCATCATCAGCCCCTTCAACTTCCCCGTCATGGTGCCGATGTGGTTCTTCCCCATCGCCATCGCGGTCGGCAACACCGTCGTGCTCAAGCCCAGCGAGAAAGACCCCTCGTCGAGCATCTTCCTCGCCGAGCTCTTCAAGGAGGCGGGCCTGCCGGACGGCGTGTTCACCGTCCTCCAGGGCGACAAGCTCGCCGTCGACGGTCTACTGAACAGCCCCGACGTCGCCAGCATCTCGTTCGTCGGCTCGACCCCGATCGCCAAGTACATCTACGAGACCGCATCGAAGAACGGCAAGCGCGTCCAGGCCCTCGGTGGCGCCAAGAACCACATGCTGGTCCTCCCCGACGCCGACATGGAGCTCGTCGCCGACTCCGCCATCAACGCCGGCTTCGGCTCGGCCGGTGAGCGCTGCATGGCGATCAGCGTGCTCGTCGCCGTCGGCGACGTGGGCGACAGGGTCATCCCGATGATCAAGGAGCGCATGTCGAAGCTCACCATCGGCGACGGCCGCCGCAACTGCGACATGGGCCCCCTCGTCACCGAGGTTCACCGCGACAAGGTCGCCTCGTACGTCGACATCGCCATCGAAGACGGCGCAGAGGTCGTCGTCGACGGCCGCGGCATCGAAGTCGACGGCGCGAAGGACGGCTTCTGGTTCGGCCCCACCCTCATCGACAAGGTGCCGCTCACGAGCCGCGTCTACACCGAAGAGATCTTCGGACCGGTGCTCAGCATCGTCCGCGTCGACACCTACGAAGAGGGCGTCGAGCTGATCAACTCCGGTGCGTTCGGCAACGGCACCGCGATCTTCACCAACGACGGCGGCGCCGCGCGTCGCTTCCAGAACGAGATCGAGGTCGGCATGATCGGTATCAACGTGCCGATCCCCGTCCCGGTCGCCTACTACTCGTTCGGTGGCTTCAAAGACTCGATCTTCGGCGACTCGAAGGCCTACGGCACGCAGGGCTTCCACTTCTTCACCCGCGAGAAGGCCATCACCTCGCGCTGGTCCGACCCGTCGCACGGCGGCATCAACCTCGGGTTCCCCCAGGCATGAGCGAGTGGTTCTACCCTCGAGGCTCCCTCGCGCGGACAGGCTGGGAGGGTGTGGTCGACGACACTCTCGACGGCTGGCAGCACACGGGTATCCGCATCGGTCAGTTCGACGGCGGTGTCGCCGAGTTGACCCTCGACGAGCCCGGCATCGAGCGCATGGTCGTCCCGCTGGTGGGCGACGTGCACGTCGAGTGGACGAATGCGTCAGGATCCGGGTCCATCGACCTCGAGGGTCGGGCGTCGGTCTTCGACGGCCCGCCCGACGTCGCCTACCTCGGCGTCGGCACCACGTCGACCCTCACCGGCTCCGGCCGCGTGGCGGTCGCCGAGGCGCCGGCCACCGAGGTGCTCGACGTCGAGGTGCTCCGCAAGGCGGACATCCCGATCGAGATCCGCGGTGCCGGCCGCTCGACCCGCCAGGTGCACAACTACGGCACCCCTCAGGGCCTGCACGCGCAGAAGCTCATCGTCTGCGAGGTGCTGACCCCGGCCGAGAACTGGTCGTCCTTCCCGCCCACAAGCACGACGAGGCCGTCTCCGGCGTCGAGTCGCGCCTCGAAGAGATCTACTACTTCGAGACCGAGGTCTCGCGAGGTGTCGACGCTCCGGCCGAGGCGGCCCCGTTCGGCATGTTCGCGACCTACTCGTCTCCGGCCGGCGAGATCTCGATCGACCGGATGGTCCACTCGGGCGACATCGCGCTGGTGCCGTTCGGCTACCACGGCCCGGCGGTCGCGGCCCCCGGCTACGACCTCTACTACCTCAACGTGATGGCAGGGCCCGACCCCGAGCGGGTGTGGAACATCACCGACGACCCGGCCCACGGCTGGGTTCGCGACCTGTGGGCGACCCAGGATCCTGACCCCCGCCTTCCGTATTCACCCGCAGCACCGAAAGGCTCAAGTCGATGACGACAACGCGCCAGCAGCAGACCAAAAAACTCACCGTCGGGCAGGCCCTGATCGAGTTCCTCGCGAACCAGTGGACGGTCGACGGCGACATCCGCGAGCGCACCATCCCCGGCGTGTTCGGCATCTTCGGCCACGGCAACGTGGCCGGCGTCGGCCAGGCGCTCAAGCAGTACCACGAGACCGACCCGGGTCTCATGCCCTACCACCAGGCCCGCAACGAGCAGGCGATGGTGCACCAGTCGGTGGGCTACGCACGCATGCACCGCCGCCGTGCGACCTACGCGTCGACGGCCTCGGTGGGCCCCGGCGCCGCCAACCTCCTGACGGGCGCGGCGCTGGCCACAGCGAACCGCCTGCCGGCTCTGCTGCTGCCGAGCGACACCTTCGCGACCCGCGTGTCCGACCCGGTGCTGCAGCAGATGGAGCACCCGCACGACACGAGCCTGCAGGTGAGCGACGCCTTCCGCCCGCTCTCGCGCTTCTTCGACCGCGTCGAGCGCCCCGAGCAGCTCTTCTCGATCGCCCTCGCGGCCATGCGCGTGCTCACCGACCCCGCCGAGACCGGCGCGGTGACGATCGCCCTGCCCGAAGACGTCCAGGCCGAAGAGATCGACGTCCCCGTCGAGTTCCTGCAGCCCCGCGAGTGGCACATCCGCCGCCCGCTGCCCGAGAAGGGCCCGCTGGCCCGAGCGGTCGAGGCCATCGAGAACGCCAAGCGCCCCTTCATCGTCGCCGGCGGCGGCGTGCTCTACTCGGGCGCCGAAGACGAGCTGCGCCAGTTCGCCGAGGCCACCGGCATCCCGGTCGGTACCTCGCAGGCCGGCGGCGGGGCCCTCCTGTGGGACCACGCCCAGAACCTCGGCGGCGTCGGCGCCACCGGCACTCTCGCGTCGAACGACCTGGCGGCCGAGGCCGACGTCGTGATCGGCATCGGCACGCGCTACAGCGACTTCACCACGGCGTCGCGAACCGCGTTCCAGGATCCTGACGTGAAATTCGTCAACATCAACGTGCAGTCGTTCGACGCCTACAAGCACGGCTCGCAGCTGCCGATCGTCGCCGACGCACGCGAGACCCTCTCGGCTCTGCTCGACGCCCTGGCCGACTTCCACGTCGACGAGGCCTACGCGCAGCGCATCGCGAGCGAGAAGGCGAAGTGGGACGACCTCGTCGACGAGAGCTTCCTCCCGTCGCACCTGGCGCTGCCCGGCCAGTCCGAGATCATCGGCGCCGTCCAGGCCGCGTCCGACCCGACCGACGTCGTGGTGCAGGCGGCAGGATCACTGCCGGGTGACCTCCACAAGCTCTGGCGTGTTCGCGACGCACTCGGCTACCACGTCGAGTACGCGTTCTCGACGATGGGCTACGAGATCGCCGGCGGCCTGGGCGTCAAGCGAGGCGCCCCCGAGCGCGACGTCATCGTGATGGTCGGCGACGGCAGCTACCTGATGCTGCACACCGAGCTCGTGACAGCAGTCGCCGAGGGCATCAAGATCATCGTGGTGCTGATCCAGAACCAGGGCTACGCGTCGATCGGCCATCTCTCCGAAACGGTCGGGTCGGAGCGCTTCGGCACTCTGTACCGCAAGTTCGACGAGGCTCACCAGGACTTCCAGGGCTCGGAGATCCTGCCGGTCGACCTGGCGGCGAACGCCCGGAGCTACGGCATCGACGTCATCGAGATCGACCCGTCGGCCGAGGTCGACGCGATCGACGCCCTGTCGGCCGCGATGGCCACGGCGAAGGCGTCGACCACGTCGACGTTGATCCACATCAACTCCGACCCCCTGATCTACGCGCCCGACGGTGCCGGCTGGTGGGACGTGCCGGTGGCACAGGTCTCCGCCATCGAGAGCACCCGGAAGGCGCGCGAGCAGTACGTCGTCGAGCAGGCCAAACAGCGCCCGCTGCTCGGCTGATCACCATCAACACCCCCTTCAGAAAGAAGACAGAGCAGTCATGACTACCACTCTCCCCGCGACCGACCTCGGAATCCGGATCGGCACCGCTCCTGACAGCTGGGGCGTCTGGTTCCCGGAGCACCCCAGCCAGATCCCGTGGGACCGCTTCCTCGACGAGGTCGAGAAGGCCGGCTACGAGTGGCTCGAGCTGGGCCCGTTCGGGTACCTGCCGACCGACCCGCACCAGCTCGAGGACGAGCTGGGCAAGCGCAACCTGAAGCTCTCGGCGGGCACCGTGTTCACGGGCTTCCACAAGGGCGACGATCAGTGGCAGCGCGCGTGGGACCAGGCGCTGAACGTCGCGGGTCTCTCGGCCACACTGGGCGCCGAGCAGCTCGTCGTGATCCCCGACCTGTGGCGCAGCGATGCGACGGCCGAGGTGCTCGAGGCGCGCACGCTGACGAACGAGCAGTGGGACAAGCTCGGCGCCGGCCACGACAAGCTCGGCAAGGCCCTGCTCGAGGAGTTCGGCATCCACCAGCAGTTCCACACCCACGCGGACAGCCATGTGGGCACGTACCAGGAGACCGAGCGCTTCCTCGCCGTCACCGACCAGCAGTACACGAACCTGTGCCTCGACACCGGCCACTTCGCGTACTACGGCGGCGACAACGTGCGCCTCATCGAGGCCTACCCCGAGCGCATCGGCTACCTGCACCTCAAACAGGTCGACTCCGACCTCCGCTTCACGGTGCTGAAGAACGACATCCCCTTCGGCGACGCCGTCGCGATGGGCGTCATGGTCGAGCCGCCGAAGGGCATCCCCGAGCTCGCCCCGATCATCGAGGCCGTCGCGAAGCTCGACCCGAACATCTTCGGCATCGTCGAGCAGGACATGTTCCCGGTCGAGTCGATCGACCTGCCGCTCGGCATCGCGACGCGCACGCGCGAGCACATCTTCGCGACTTCCCCGTACGCCCGGGTCCACTAAAAACCACCGTCGTTCTCAGACACGTCTGGAAAGAAGCACATCATGAGCAACTCCCCCGCTCCCCTCAAGGTCGCCGTCGTCGGCGCCGGCATGATGGGCGCCGACCACGTCAGCCACATCACTCAGCGCATCTCGGGTGCCGAGGTGGTCGCCGTCGTCGACCCCGACACCGCCCGGGCCACGGCCGCTGCCGCCACCGCCCCCGGCGCCGTGACTTTCGCCTCGTTCGAGGAAGCCCTCGCCGGCACCGAGATCGACGCCGTGATCATCGCGACGCCCGGGTTCCTCCACGAACCCGTGATCCTGCCGGCTCTCGAGAAGGGTCTCGCGATCCTGTCCGAGAAGCCCCTCAGCGACACCGTCGAGTCGAGCCTCCGCATCATCGAGGCCGAGCAGAAGCTCGACCGCCCGCACATCCAGGTCGGCTTCATGCGCCGCTTCGACAAGGGCTACAACGAGCTGCGCGACCTCGTGAAGTCGGGCGACAACGGCGCCCTTCTCGCGCTGCACTGCGCGCACCGCAACCCGTCGACGCCGCCGAACTACTCGGAGTCCGCTCTGATCACCGACTCGGTGATCCACGAGATCGACACCGTGCCGTTCATCGTCGGCGAGCCCATCGTCTCGGTCGAGGTCAAGAAGCCGCGCCGCAACTCGCTCGCACCCGACGGCCTGCTCGACCCGCAGTTCGTGCTGCTCGAGACCGTCTCGGGTGTGCTCGCGATCGTCGAGATCAACGTCAACGTGCAGTTCGGCTACCAGGTCACGACCGATGCCGTCTTCGAGAGCGGAGTCGCCTCGATCGGCCGAGCCGAGACCGTCTCCATCGCCTCCGCCGGTCGCATCGGCCAGAGCGTCACCCCCTCGTTCAAGGAGCGCTTCGGTGCCGCCTACGACGTCGAGGTGCAGCGCTGGGTCGACGCCGCCCACAAGGGCGAGATCGACGGCCCGTCGGCCTGGGACGGCTACCTCGCGTCGGTCGTCGCCGACGCCGGTGTGCTCGCGCAGCAGTCCGGCAAGAAGGAGCCCGTCGTCTACGCGCTCGAGAAGCCGGCCTTCTACGAGAGTGCTGCCTCGGGCGCCGAGTCGCTCGCCTCGGCCTGAGAGGCCGCCGCACCATGGTGAAAATCGCCCTCGACCCCACCCCGTTCCACCACGACTACTCGCTGCTCGAGTTTCCGCAGAAGGTCCGTGACCTCGGATACGACCACCTGCAGCTCACGCCGCACAAAGACTTCATCCCGTTCTACCGCCACCCGAAAGCCGACGACGACCTCGTCGACGCCTTCGCCGCGGCGTGCACGAAGGCCGGAGTCTCCATCGCATCGGTGCTGCCGGTGCTGCGGTGGTCGAGCCCCGTCGAGGCCGAGCGCCTCGCCGCCGTCAAGCAGTGGAAGCGCGTGATCGAGATCACCTCTCGGCTAGGCGTCGAGCTCATCAACACCGAGTTCAGCGGCCGGCCGGAGCTCTCGGAAGAGAGCGAGCGGGCGTTCTACTGGTCGATGGAGGAGCTGCTGCCGCTGTTCGAGCGCGAGGGCATCCGCGTGCTGATCGACCCGCATCCTGACGACTTCGTCGAAGACGGCCTCGAGGCGGTCCGCGTGATTCGCGGGCTCAACTCCAAGCTGGTCGGCATGGCCTTCGTGGCGTGCCACACCTTCCACTACGGCGACCAGAGCGACGCGATCTTCGAGGCCGCCGGCCAGTCGATCGGGCTCGTGCACATCGCCGACACGTACGACCACCACCGGTCGCACGGCCTCCGCTACATCACCAACCCGCCCGGCAACCCGGCTCGCGTGCACCAGCACCTGCCGATCGGCCGTGCCGACGTCGACTGGGACCAGTTCTTCGGCGGCCTCGGCGGTTTGGGCTTCTGGGATCGCGACGACACGGTCGCGGTCTCGAGCGTCTTCGCCGAAGACGAGAACGCCGACGAGGTGTCGCGCTACCAGCTGGCCGAGATCAAGCGTCGAGCCGGCCTCGTCTGATCCCTCTCTCCGTTTTACCTATAGGTGCGGCTTCGCCGCGCAGTTATTTCCTGGCGCGAATGGCGCGCCTATAGGTAAAACGGCGGGGGGCTTTGTTAGGACATTATGCCGAACCGGCCTACACTCGAAGAAGAGATTGGAGAACCCATGACATCGACACTGGCCACCGCCTCCGTCACCGGTGACGGAGCAGACCCGCGGCCCAGCACCCTCCGTGCCGCCCAGGACACACCCACGAGCCTCTGGAACGACTCGGCCGACCCCCGCGAGCTCAGCACGTCGATCACCGAGTTCGGCGCCGTCGGCGCCACCTGCAACCCCGTGATCGCACTGACGTGCATCAAGAACGACCCCGAGACCTGGATCCCGCGTATTCGCGAGCTGGCGGCCGAGTTCCCGACCGCGGGCGAGTCCGAGCTCGGCTGGAAGGCCGTCGAAGAGCTCTCGATCGGCGCCGCAAAGTTGCTCGAGCCGGCCTTCGAGGCCTCGGGTGGCCGCAACGGCCGCTTGTCGATGCAGACCGATCCGCGCTTGCACCGCGACAAAGACGCTCTCGTCGCGCAGGCCAGGTACTTCTCCGGCCTCGCCAAGAACATCATCGTCAAGATCCCGGCGACGAAGCTCGGCATCGAGGCGATGGAAGAGGCCGTCTATCAGGGCGTCTCGATCAACGCGACCGTCTCGTTCACGGTGCCGCAGGCCGTCGCCGTCGGTGAGGCCCTCGAGCGCGGGCTCGCCCGACGCAAGGCCGAGGGCGTTCCGGCTGACGCGAACCCCGACAAGACGGAGTTCGGCAACGTCGTCACGATCATGGGCGGCCGTCTCGACGACTGGCTCAAGGTGGTCGTCAAGCGCGACAAGATCATGATCGACCCCGGCTACCTCGAGTGGGCGGGCGTCGCAGCGCTCAAGAAGGCGCACCACGTCTTCACCGAGCGCGGCTACTCGTCGCGGGTGCTGTCGGCGGGCTTCCGCAACTACATGCAGTGGTCCGAGCTGGTGGGCGGCGACCTCGTCGTCTCGCCGCCGTTCCAGTGGCAGGTCGACATCAACGCCAACGACATCCCGGCCGAGAACCGCATCGACGTCCCTGTCGATCCCGGGGTCATCGCCGCGCTTCGCGCCAAGGTGCCCGACTTCACCCGGGCCTACGACGTCGACGGCATGGAGCCGCACGAGTTCGAACGCTTCGGCGCCTCGGTGACGACCCTGCGCCAGTTCCTCGACGCCGACGCCCAACTCGATGCACTCGTCCGCGACATCATCGTGCCGCCCAACTAGCGTTCGCCGCACTGTCGGGCGCTCACCCTTCGGGGTGGGCGCCCGTTTCGCATTTCCCCGCGGGAATCATTCGGAACGCTCGATACTTTGTTAGTATGTATTTACAAACTTTTGAATCGAAGGATCACAGCATGCCTCTCGTTCGCATCGACGTCACTCTGGGCCGCACCGAAGGAGAGCTTCGGCAGGTCGCCGACGCTATCCACGAAGCCATCGTCGAGGTCTACGGCATCCCCCCGCGCGACCGCTTCCAAATCGTCAACGAGCTGCCCACCGGCCGCATCATCGCGCAGGATGCAGGGCTCGGCTTCGAGCGCACCGGCGACGTCGTCATGATCCAGATCTTCACCCAGCGCGGGCGCTCCGACGAGACGAAGGCGGCCCTCTACGACCGCATCGCCAACGGTCTCGCCGGAATCGGCGTCAAGGGCGAGAACGTCTTCATCGGCTACGTCGAGAACGGCCCGCAGGATTGGTCGTTCGGCTTCGGCGTCGCCCAGTACATGACCGGCGAGCTCGGCGTCCCGCAGGTCTGACTCACCGCCCGCGCAACGCCTGCACTCAGACCTCGGGTCGCGCTGTCGCCGCGGGCCAGGCTGATATGAGAACCGTCTCACGCGGGGGCGGGTGGCTACTTCTCGACGAGGGTGATGCTGAACGAATAGCGGTCGGGGCGGTAGATGTGGTGCCCGACCTCGACCGCGCGGCCGGAGGCGTCGTAGGCGGTGCGGCTCATCGTGAGCACCGCGCCGTTCTCGTCGATCTCGAGCAGCGAAGCCTCGTCGTCGCGGGCGGCCCGGGCGCCGATGCGCTGCTTGGCGACGCGCATGACGACCCCCTGCGCGCGCAGGATCTGGTAGAGACCGGTCGCCGCGAGATCCTGCCCCTCGAGGTCGGCCACGGTCGTCGGCAGGTAGTTCTCGAGCAAGCCGATCGGCACGTCGTCGGCGAGCCGCAGGCGGCGCAGACGCGTGACCTCCTCGCCCACGGCGAGGCCGAGGTCTTCGGCCACCGACTCGTCGGCCGGGACGATCCGCTGCTCGAGCACGCGCGTCGAGGGGCGCTGCCCGCCGCTGGCGAGGTCGTCGAAGAGGCTGGTGAGCTCGACGTTGCGGTTGACCGGCCCGTGCACGACCTGCGTGCCGATGCCGCGGCGGCGCACGAGCAGGCCCTTGTCGACGAGCTCTTGCAGAGCGCGGCGGATGGTGGGGCGCGAGAGGCCGAGCCGCTCGCCGAGGGCAACCTCGTTCTCGAGGCGTGCGCCGGCCGGGATCGTGCCGGTCGCGATGGCCTCCTCGATGCGCTGAGCGACCTGGAAGTAGAGCGGGATCGGCCCCGTCCGGTCGAGATCGAAGAAGAGGTCGGGCGGGAGTTCGCCGGCGATCTGAGCTGTCATGAGTGGGTTTCTTCCTCCAGGGATGCATCGCCTGCCACCTTTGGCCGCCCGAACATCCTTGTCAGGTCAATATTCCATGCTTGACGGCTGTTGCCAAGTCTCGGGGCGGCTCGGCCCCCCTGACAGGCGACTGATGACAGCCTCGGCTCGCTGCACGAACGAGTCGACGACGAAGCCGCACGCTCCCGCGGCACCTGCGGGGGCGCGAAATCGCGACCGACTGCCGCTGGACACCTCCCCGCGGCAGTAACGGGTGTGACTGAAGGGCGGAATCGGGCGCGATTTCGGCCCGGCCCCGGAGCGACGAGGGGGCGCCGACCCCGGTCAGGCGGGGAGGGCCGTCGCGGCGGCGGAGGCGCGACGAACGCGGATGTCGCCGGCCTTGGTGCGGGCCCGGATCGTGACGGCCTGCTCCGAGGGAGCCGGCGCCTCGGCGCCGTCGAGCTCGTTGCGCACGTGGCCGAGCTTCGACGAGAGATCGAGCCAGGCGGCGACCCCCGGCAGCACGCCGACCTCGATCTGGCCGAGGCTGCTCTCGGCCTCGACCGAGCCGGTGGACACCTCCCCCAGCGTGATGCTGCCCATCGCCGTTCGAGCCGAGACCGGCCCCGAGGATCGGTGCACCTCGATGTCGCCCGCCGAGACCTTCGCCTCGAGAGCGCCGGCGCTCTCGCCGATCGTCACCGAGCCGTGCGACGAGCCGACGACTCCCCCGGCGGTGATCGAACCGACCCGGATGCGACCGCTGTCGGTGGTGACGTCGGCCACCCCGTCGACCGTGCCGACGGTGACGTTGCCGTGCGACGACCGCACCGAGAGGTCGCCGGTGGCTTCGAGATCGACGCTGCCCGCGGCAGTCTTCGTGCGGGTGTTGCCGAGGAGGCCGGTCGACCGGATGGCGCCGACGGCGAGCTCGGCGGTGAGCCGCGACGAGGTGGGCAGCTCGACGGTGACGTCGATCGACTCGGCCGGGCCGAGCACGCGCGCCTTCGGGCCGGTGACGGTGACGCGCCCGTCGGAGTGGTCGACGCGAGTCGCCTCGGCGCCCCGGCGATCGCTCTCTTTCGCGGGGTTCGTCGGCCGGACTGTGACGATCGTGTCGTCGCGTTCGGTGGCGACGACGACGATCTCGCCGACCTGCACGTCGAGGGCGACGTCGATCGGGCCGGGGGTGGAGAAGGTGGGCATGATGATTCCTTTCGCTGGTGATGTACGACCTGGTCAGCGCGCCCAGCCGGCGAAGCTGTCTCCGCTGTGCGGTGACCGGGCCGCCGATTTGCGCTGCTTGGGCTGAACGGCCGCCGCGACGGCGCGGACGAGCCAGGTGTTGACCGAGACGCCGTCGGCGGTGGCCGCCTCGTCGACTCGGGCCTTGAGGGCGTCGGGCAGGCGGAGCGTGGTGCGCGAGGTGCTCGTGTCGTCGACGTCGATCACCTCGGGGTCGTCGACCTCGGCGACCGCCGTCACCACAAAGCCGGCCTCCCGCCCACGAAGGCGCAGCTCGACCCCTCCCGGGGCGATCTCGCGGGTGATCTCGTCGGCCGCGGCCGACAGCGCGTCGAGGAGGACCAGCCGCGCTGCCGAGTCGAGAGCCGCACCCAGACGCTCGACGACCTCGCGAGTGTCGGCATCGGCGAGGGCAGTCGCCTCGAGGAGGCGGCGGCGCAGGTCATCGACATAGGGGCTGAGTTCCATGACGCCATAATGACACCATTGTGGTGTCATTGCAACGACAAGTGGTGCAGTGGCACGCGAGGACGCATGAGGCGCTCCAGGGGCGGCGCGTGCCCGACTAGGCTTCTCGAGTGGCTGCAGACTCCGACTCCCGCCGGCTGGCCATCGTCGTCAACCCCGTCAAGGTCAATCTCCGGCGGTTGCGAGCAGCCGTCACCGCCGAAGAGGCACAGGCCGGGTGGGGCACCTCCGAATGGTTCGAGACCAGCGCCCACGACGACGGTCGCAGCGCTGCGCTGGCCGCAGCCGCCTCGCATCCTGATGCCATCCTCGTCGTCGGTGGCGACGGCACCCTTCGCGTCGTCGCCGAGAGCATCTACGAGACCAGGATCCCGATCGCTGTGCTTCCGGTCGGCACCGGCAACCTCTTCGCGCGCAACCTGCGGCTGCCGCTGAACGACATCACCCTCGGCGTGCGCACGGCGTTCAGCGGTCGCGACCGCCCGGTCGACATCGCCTTCGCCGAGCTGAGCCGCGACGACGGCACGTCGACGACCCACGCCTTCCTGGTGATGGCCGGTGTCGGCATCGACGCGCGGATGGCCGGGCACACGAACCCGAAGCTCAAGAAGCGAGTGGGCTGGGTGGCCTACACCGACCCGATCGCCCGCTCGGTGTTCGGCAACCGCCAGATCGATCTCTCGTACGAGATCGACGACGAACCACGGCGCACGATGCGCGCCCATTCGGTGATCGTCGGGAACTGCGGAACCCTCACCGCCGGCATCCTGCTGCTGCCCGACGCCTCGGTCGACGACGGTCTGCTCGACGCCGTGGCGATTCGCCCGAAGGGCGGCGGCGACTGGACGAAGATCGTCTACCGCCTGACCTTCAACCGGCTGTTCCACCGCACGGCGTTCGGGCGCCTGCTGTCGGTCTTCCTGCCGACCTCGCGCACGGTGCGGTATCGCCAGGGGCGACGCCTGCAGATCCATTTCGACCGGCCCGAAGAGATCCAGCTCGACGGCGACCCGTTCGGGCTCGTCAGCGCGGTCGCCCTGACACTCGAGCACAAGGCTCTCGAGTTGCGTCTGCCCGGCGCCGCCTGAGGCCCGTCCGGGCGATCCTTCGACGTCGAGCGACCCGAAAACCCGCCCCTGGCGCGATCGGCCCCCTCTGCTAAGGTAAGGCTTACCTTCCTCCGCCGGGGTCCTCGCGACCGTCAGCACCGGGGTGAGGCTCGCCACGCAGAAGAATCGTCATGATCGCAACCCTCGTCATCGGCCTGAGAGAAGGCCTCGAAGCGACGCTCATCGTGAGCATCATCGCCGCCTTCCTCAAGCGCAACCGCATCCCGGTGTGGCCGATGTGGCTCGGCGTCGGCGTTGCCGTCTTCCTCAGCATCGCGGTCGGCGTCGTCCTCGACCTCGTCGAGCGGGCTCTGCCGCAGGCGCAGCAGGAGGGCATGGAGGCGGTCATCGGCACCGTCGCCGTGATCTTCGTCACCACCATGATCGTCTGGATGCGCAAGCACGCCAAAGACCTCAAGGGCGAGCTCGAGGCCGAGGCCACGGCCGCCGCCGGTCGGGGCACCGCGTGGGCCCTGGCCGGCATGGCCTTCCTCGCCGTGCTGAAAGAGGGCTTCGAGACCTCCGTCTTCCTCCTCGCCACCTTCCAGGCCGCGTCGAACACGACCCTCGCAGCACTCGGCGCCCTCATCGGCGTCGCGGCCGCCGTCGTGATCGGCATCGGTCTCTACAGCGGCGGCGTGCGCCTGAATCTCGCGAAGTTCTTCACCGGCACCGGCATCTTCCTCGTCGTCGTGGCCGCGGGCCTCGTCGTCACGGCCCTGCGCACGGCGCACGAGGCCGGCTGGATCCTGATCGGCCAGCAGAAGACCGTCGACCTCAGCTGGCTCGTGCCGAACGGCTCGGTGCGCGGCGCCCTCCTCACGGGCGTGCTCGGCATCCAGCCCGACCCGCGGGTCATCGAGGTGCTCGGCTGGCTCTGCTACCTGGTGCCCGTGCTGCTGATCGCGGTGTGGCCGCGTGCCTGGCGGCCGTCCGTGGCTCGCGTGCCGCGAGTCCGCGCCATCCTGGCCGGCTCCCTCGCCGTCGCGGCGATCGCACTGGCGATCGGTGTGCACGCCCCGCAGGCGTCGGCGCCCCAGAGCACCAAGGTCACGGCAGGATCGACGACTGCCGAGGCCACCGCGAACGTCACGTCGTCGACGGCGAGCCTTCGCGTCAGCATGGCCAACGACAGCGGCACGGGCGGCACGACGGTCACGTTCCCCGCCTCGGCCCGCCGCTCGACGACTCACGACGGCGTCGCTGCCACGCGGTGGACGAAGACCGAGAACGTCTCGACGGCCTCGCGACCCTCGACCGTCAGCGTCGACGGTCTGGTGACCCTCTTCGGCCGCATTCCGGTGGGCATCTCGCCCGACACCCAGCCCGGCCCCTTCCAGGCGCGCTGGTCGCAGACCGCGACGACGACCCTGTGGAGCGTCGGCTCGGGCATCCTCGACACGAAGCGCACCGGCGTGACCGTGCTGACGATCTCCGGCGGCGGCCTGACGACCTCGCGCACGTACACCCTCGCTGCGGCGGGCTGGACGACGCCCGCCGCGGGCGTGCAGCACGTCGCCTCCCGCATCGCGTCGTCGGCGACCAGCACGTCCGAGCTGCGGCTCTGGAGCACCTGGCTCCCGCTCGCTCTCGGCATCGCCGCCGTCTGGCAGGCCGTCCTCGCTCTTCTCGGACGACGCCGCACCGCGCTGACGCCCGAGACCGCTTCCTCTCCCTCCACTCCCGACCCTGCCGACGCTCTCGCGGCGCAGGGCAACCCTGCAAGGAGCAACACCTATGCCGTTCGGTGACCCGCAGCACAGCCGCCGCAGCAGCCGCACCAAGTCCGTCCTCGCGATCGGCGCACTCGCCGTGAGCACGGCTCTGGCCCTCGCTGGCTGCTCCACGTCGAGCACCGCCGGCTCGGGCGACACCACGACGTCGTCGAAGGGCGTCCACAAGGTCGACGTCCAGCTCACCGGCGGCGGCAGCGACAAGTGCGCCGTGTCGACCACCTCCGTGCCGGCCGGCCCGGTCACCTTCTCGGTGACCAACAAGTCGTCGACCGGCATCACCGAGGTCGAGCTGCTGCAGGACCAGCGCATCCTCGGCGAGAAAGAGAACCTCGCGCCCGGCCTCGGCACCGAGACATTCACGGTCACGCTCGGCGGCGGCAAATACCAGGTGTACTGCCCCGGCGCCACGAAAGAACTCACCGATCTGACCGTCACCGGCAAGGCGAGCAAGGCGTCGAACAGCTCGGCCGCCACCCTCCTCGCCCAGGGCGCGAAGCAGTACGCGACCTACGTCGACGCGCAGGTCACCACGATGGTCGCCACCACCAAGGCACTTCAGGTCGCGGTCGACGCGGGCGATCTCGCCGGCGCGAAGACGGCCTACGCCGAGGCGCGTCCCTATTACGAGCGCGTCGAGAGCGACGTCGACGGCTTCGTGAAGCCCGGCTTCAAGGCCACCGACAACGCCGGCAACCTCGACTACCTGATCGACATGCGTGCGTCGAACCTCGACCCGAAGGTCGGCTGGCACGGCTACCACGCCGTCGAGCGCGACCTCTTCCAGGGCGGAGCCATCACGGCCTCGACCAAGACCTTGGCCGCCGAGCTCACCTCGAACGTCGAAGAGCTGCAGAGGCTGGTGCCGACCCTGAGCTACAAGCCCGAAGACCTCGCCAACGGTGCCGCCAGCCTCCTCGAAGAAGTGCAGACCGAGAAGGTCACCGGCGAAGAGGAGGCCTTCAGCCACATCGACCTCGTCGATCTCGCCGCCAACGTCGAGGGTGCCGAAGAGGCGTTCGCCTACCTGCGACCGGGCCTGCAGAAGCTCGACCCGTCGATCACCAAGACGATCGCCGCGCAGTTCACCGCGACCGACAATCTGATGAACAAGTACCGTGACAAGAACGCCCTCGGCGGCTACATCAGCTACGACGCCGCGACCAAGACGGCCGACGCCAACACGATCTCGCAGCAGGTCCAGGCGCTGCAGGACCCGTTGTCGCAGCTGGCCGCGAAGGTCGCCACGGCGTGACCGACGAGCGTCACCTGGGCGACGCCGACTCCACCGAGTCGTCGCCCGGCGTCTCCCGCCGCGCCCTGTTCGGCGGCGGCCTGGCCGCGGCCGGGGCGGGCGTCGGGGCCCTCGCCGGCATCGGCGGGTCGCTCGCGGCCCAGGCCGCGTCCGCGCCCCCGGCCGACGAATCGATCGACCTCTCGAACAGCCACCCGTTCTACGCGACGGCGGCGCGCCAGCCGCAGGGCGGCATCGAGACCGAGCCGCAGCGATACTGCGTCTTCATGGCCTTCGACATGGCCTCGACGCTGACCACCGATCTCCAGGTGCTGCTCGCGCGCTGGTCGGCGTCGATCTCGCAGCTGCAGAGCGGCAAGACCATCGGCACGGTGCAGCCGGCTAAGGGCGCCGGCGTCGGCGTCGACACGGGCGAGGCCCTCGACCTCGGCCCCGCCTCACTCACCGTCACTCTCGGCCTCGGCCCGGGGCTCTTCGACGAGCGCTTCGGCCTCGCGTCGAAGAAGCCGGCTCACCTCGCGCAGATCCCGGCGCTCCCCAGCGACGACCTGGCCGCGGGCACGACCGGAGGCGACCTGTCGCTGACGGCGTGCGCCGACGACCCGCAGGTGGCATACCACGCGATCCGCGACCTGGCCCGGATGGCGCGGGGTACAGCGACCGTGCGCTGGACGACTCTCGGCTTCGGCCGTGCCTCGGCCGGCAAGAATCAGGCGACGCCTCGCAACCTGATGGGCTTCAAAGACGGCACCCGCAACATCACGACGGCGTCCGACTTCGAGAAGTTCGTCTGGCTCGACAAGAGCGCCGGTTGGATGGCCGGGGGCGCCTACCAGGTGGTGCGCAAGATCCA
Source organism: Frondihabitans sp. PAMC 28766 (assembly GCF_001577365.1). NCBI lineage: Bacteria > Bacillati > Actinomycetota > Actinomycetes > Micrococcales > Microbacteriaceae > Frondihabitans > Frondihabitans sp. PAMC 28766. Next base: position 1,510,337 of record NZ_CP014513.1, on the reverse strand, counting down.
GATCAACATCGAGATCTGGGACGCCGACGTGATCAGCGACCAGCAGCGCGTGTTCGGCCGCACGAAGGTCGACGGTGCCCCTCTCTCGGGCGGCACCGAGTTCACGACGCCGAACTTCCACGCGAAGGGGACGGACGGCACGACGAAGATCGACCCGCGCGCCCACATCGCCCTGGCCGCCCACGAGAACAACGGCGGCGTGAAGATCCACCGCCGCCCCTACAACTACACCGACGGCCTCAACCAGTACGGGCAGCTCGACGCAGGGCTCCTCTTCACCGCCTACATGAACGACCCCGAGCACTTCACGCGCATCCAGACGAAGCTCGGCTCGTCCGACCGCCTCAACGAGTACGTCTCGCACATCGGGTCGGCCGTGTTCGCCGTGCCCCCGGCGCCGCGCTCGGGAGAGTACGTGGGCGAGGCCCTGTTCGGGTGAACCCGGAGGCCGCTCGGCGGGGTCACCCCGCAGCGGGCCGAAGCTCGGCCGGTGGCGGCGGCAGGGGCGTCATGATCCTGCCGCCCCGGCTCCGTCGACCGCGCAATGGAATCGTAAAGGGCACGAAAATGCGCGGGTAGAAGCGCTTGACAGACTTCGCGTCAGCGGATCTCGTAGGTGCCGTCGAGGCGCGCGCGGGCGACGAGGTGGCCGGGGAGGGCTGCCACGACGTCGCCCCGAGTGAAGGCATCGGGCAGGGTGAGCGGGGCGTCGACGGCGAAGAGCTGGAAGACGTAGGAGTGCGGACCGTGCGACGGCACCGGCATCGGGCCGGCGTAGCCGCGGCGACCCATCGCTCCCTTGCCGTGACGAAGGCCGTCGATCGGGCTGGGGTGAGCCAGCGCGTTCTCGGGCAGGCCCCCAGCGCGGGGTCGATGCCGACCGTCAGCGCGTGGTTCGCCGCTTTGCCGAACGGGACGTCGGGATCCTGCACCACCAGCACGAGCTCGACCGTGCCGGCCGGCGGCGGCGTCCAGGCGAGAGCCGGCGAGATGTTCGGCCCCCGGAGGTGCCCGCGGTGCTGCGCGGGGATCGGGGTGCCGTGCTCGAAGGCGGGGCTCGTCAGCTCGAAGGTCTCGGGCGCTTCGAGGTCGCGGCGGGCCCAGGCGAGGGTGTGGTGGCCGGCGCGGCGGCCTCGCAGCAGGACTCCGAGAGGATTCGGCATGGCATTCCTTGAGGTAGACGAAAGAGATCGTTTAGGTATACTAAACAATCGTGGACGATGACGCAACGGCTCCGACAGCCGCCGAGCTGGGGGCGCAGATCCGCCTCACGGTCGGGCAGCTTCAGCGCCGCTTCCGCAGCGAGCGACCGGACGGCGACCTCGGCGACGCCACCCTCGAGGTGCTCACCCGCCTCTTCAAAGACGGGCCGCGGTCGCTCACGGCGCTGAGCGACCACTTCCGGGTGTCGCCTGCGAGCATGAGCCAGACCGTCAACCGGCTGACCACAGGCGGGTACGCAGTCCGCGCGCCGGATCCCGACGACCGTCGGCGGGTGCTGTTCAGCACGACGCCAGCCGGCGACCGACTGGCGGGCGCCGCCCGGGCCCAGCGCAACGCGTGGCTCGACGAACAGCTGGCGGCGCTCGGGCCCGACGACCGCTCTGTGCTCGAGCGCGCTGCGGCCCTGCTCGGCCGGATGGCGGCATCCTGACGGGCACATCCTGAACGTCGGTGCTCGACCCACCGGCTTGCCGAGTAGCTGCAGAACCCCGGCAATCGGCAGAGAATCCAGCCCGCGGAGTGGATGACGTGCCGGCTGTCGGAGTTCAGGCGGTGGCGGACTCGATGTGGCGGATGATCGCCTGCGTGCTGTTCTCGAGGTGCAACTCCATCGCCGCACTGGCAGCGGAGCCGTCGCCGGCACGGATGGCGTCGAAGATCGCGGCATGCTCGGCCCACGCGGTCGGCGCCCACGCAGCCTCACGGCCGGTCCGGGCCCGGGCCAGCCGGAACTGCGTCGCGACCTCGTCGGCGACCGTCTCGAGTCGGGGGTTGTGCGACGCCTGAATCACGACGTGGTGGAAGTCGAGGCCCGGCGGGTAGCTCGAGCCGGTCTGCATCGCTTCGTCGCCGCTTTCGAGCATCTCTTCGAGCGTGCCGGTCTCGATGGCCGAGTCGGCCCGGTGCAGCACCTTCTCGATGGCCGCCAGCTGCTCGTCGGTGGCGCGGGCGGCAGCGAGTCGCGCTGCGCGGGCCTCCAGCGCGATCCGCACCTCACCCAGGTCGCGCACGGACTCGGCGTCGAAGTCCGTCACGAAGGCGCCGCGCCCGGCGACGAATCGCACGAGCCCCTGGCCGGCGAGCGCCTGGAGGGCCTCACGGATCGGCGAGCGGCTGATCTTCAGCTGCTCGGAGATCGCGAGCTCGTTGAGGCGCTCCCCCGGCCCGAAACCTCCCGACAGGATCATCTCGCGCAGCAGGCCGACCGCCGTCGTCGCGTAGTTGGTCGTCTGGAAGGCGTCGGGCACGAGCACCTTCTTCGCCCCGGGCTGCGCTGACTCTTTCATGAGGCGATCAGACTACAGGATTCCTGTCGACAGCCGTCAATCACTCTGGCGCAAACGACGGAAAGGGTCTAGACATGCTCTCAGCGACCCGAGATTGCCGATTGACGTCTGTCGACAGCCATCACTATTCTGGCCGCACCGGACGAAGGAGTATCGATGAGCACAAGTGTCTCGACGACACCGACCGGATCGCTGGCCGCCCCGGGCACGACCGAGCACCTTCTCGACGAGCTCGCCCAGCTCGAGACCCGCATCGACGACGACGCCCTCGAGGCCGCCCGGGTGCTGGCCGAGGACTTCCTCGGCGTGGCGGTGGCCGGGTCGCAGAACGCCGAGGGCCGAATCGTCCACGAGTACGCGGTCGCCATGGGAGCCCCCGGCCAGAGCGGTGTCCCCGGCCGTCGCGGCACGTTCGACGCCGGCACCGCCGCCCTCGTCACAGGAACCAGCGGCTACAGCATCGGCCTCACCGACACCCACGCGATGTCGATCACCCACCCCGGCGCCTCGATCGTCTCGGCTGCCCTCGCCGTCGCGCAGGCGACCGGAGCCTCCGGCGACGCGTTCCTCCGCGCCGTCGTACTCGGCTGCGAGGCGGTCGTCCGGATCGGTGCCGTCGTCAACCCGAGCCACCGGGCGCGCGGCTTCCACCCGACCGCCACCTGCAACGTCTTCGGGGTCGTGATCGCGGCCGGCCACCTGAGGGGTCTCGATCGCGAGCAGCTCGCCGACGCCCTCGGCATCGCCGGCAGCATGTCGGGCGGCCTCTACGAGTTCCGGCACGAGGGCTCGATGCTGATGGCCTTCCACGGCGGCTGGCCCGCCCGCAGCGGTATCACGGCCGTCGAGCTCGCAAGCCGCGGCTTCACCGGGCCGCACACCGTGCTCGAAGGCCCGGAGGGGTTCTTCCGCGGATTCTCGGACGACATCCACCCCGAGCTGCTCGCCGTGAACCTCGATCGCCCCGGCATCCTCGAGATCGGTCTGCGCCCCTACAACGCCTGCCGCTACGGGCACGCCGGGATCGACGCCTTCAGGATCATCACGGATCGTCACGGTGCGATCTCGCCCGACGACATCGCATCGCTCGTCGTGTTCACCCACAAGACCGCCGTCGACCAGGAGACCGAGCCGACCAGCGTGGTGGGTGCCCGCCTCAGCACCAAGTTCACCGTCGCCTACGCCGTCGCCCACGGGCCGAAGGTCAGCGAGGTGACCCCGACGACCTCGTCGACCCGGTCGTCGCCGCGCTGATCGCCCGCACCGAGGTCGTCGAGGACCCCGCGCTCACGGCGAGCTTCCCCGAGAAGTGGGCCTGCCGCGTCGAGGTGACCCTCACGGACGGCACCGTCCTGACCGAGCAGGTCGACACCCCGAAGGGCGAGCCGGCCAACCCGATGTCACCGGCCGAGATCGGCGAGAAGTTCCGCCGCCTCACCACGCCCGTCCTCGGCTCGGCGGGGGCATTGCTGCTCGAAGAGGAGTTCCTCTCGCTTCGCGGCGCCGCGGATCTGACCCGACTCGGCCGCGCCCTCGCCGGAGCCCTCGTGTGACCGCACCGACCATCTCCACCCCGAAAGGACCCCTCATGCCCGCTGCCACCCAGCTCGCCCAGCACTTCGCGACCGTCTCGTCGTCTTCGTTGCCCGCGCCCCAGATGAACGAGATGCGCCGCCTGCTGCTCGACTACCTCGGCGTCGCCCTGTCGGGAAGCCAGTCGGAGTCGGGCGAGATCGCCGCGAAGGTGATGACGAGTCTCGGCGGCGTGCCACAGGCGACCGTGCTCGGCCACGGCGCGAAGATCCCCGCCGTGCACGCCGCCTTCGCGAACGCGGTCTCCGAGCACTCCATCGAGATGGACGACGTCGACGTGCTGGCCCTCTTCCACCACGGGCCGCCCATCGTCTCGGCCGCCCTCGCCGTCGCCGAGTGGCAGGGCAGCACCGGCCTCGACCTGCTGGGCGCCATGCTGTGCGGCTGCGAGATCATGAACCGCGTCAGCCGCGCGACGAACCCGGCCCTCCGCAACCGTGCCTTCCACACGACGCCGACGGCCGGCGTCTTCGGCGCGACGGTCGCGGCCGGTCGACTGCTCGGCCTCACCCCCGAGCAGCTCACGAGCGCGCTCGGCCTCGCCGGGGCCCAGGCCTCCGGCCTCATGGAGATGTACGGGCCGTCGATGCAGAAGCGCGTCAACCCGGGCCCCACCGCGCGCAACGGCATCACCGCCGCGATGCTCGCGAAAGAGGGCTTCACCGGCGCCGACACGATCTTCGAAGGCGAGCGCGGCTTCGGCTTCGCGTTCGCCGGCGGCATCGACGTCGACATCCTGCTCGAGGGCCTCGGCACCGACGTCCCGGTCGCGGTCGAGTACAAGGCGTACTCGGCGGCTCGCCCCATCCACAACTCGATCGACGCGGCCCTGCAGCTCCGGGCCGAGGGAGTCCGCGGCGACGACGTCGAGAGCATCGTCGTCTACCGCCACCCCGACTGGGCCGACTACCACCTCAATCGCTCGCCCCAGACCTTCCACGAGGCACAGGTCAGCCTGCCGTACGCCACCGCCGTGGCACTGGTCGAGGGCGCCGCCCTGCCCGCGCAGTTCGGCGACGACATCATCAACCGCCCCGACCTGGTCGCCCTCACGCAGCGCATCTCGGTCGAGACCGACCCGACGCTGCCGAAGGGCGTCTCGTGCCGCCTCGAGCTGACGACGAAAAACGGCAGCCACCTCACGGCCCAGGTCGACGACGCCAAGGGGTCGCTCGGCAACCCGATGACCGACCAGGATCTCGAGGCCAAGTTCACCCGCCTCGCCGGCCCGGTCGTCCCCGAGGGCAAGACGGCCGAGATCATCCAGGCCGTCACGGGCGTCCGCGATCTCTCCGGCGTCGGCGCCCTGATCGAGCTCTGCGCAGCCAAGGAGCACGCCCATGCAGCGTGAGGACCGCCTCCTCGAAGGCGCCTTCGACACCCACGCCCACGGCCATCCCGAGTTCACGCTCGGCATGGGCCCGCGCGTCGACAACATCGAGTGGGCGAAGCTGGCGTCAGCCGCAGGGATGCGGGGGTTCATCGTCAAGTCGCACGTCTTCCCCACGACGAACGTGGCGAACATGCTTCGCATCCTGCAGCCGGATCTCGACATCTTCGGCGGCATCACCCTCAACCCGCCGGTCGGTGGCCTGAGCCCACTCTCGGTCGAACTGGCCGCGCAGACCGGTGGCCGCATCGTCTGGATGCCGACCTGGTCGGCCCTGCAGAGCCCGCCGAAGCCGAGCATCTTCCGCGAGCGCATGAAGCCGTGGATCACGACCCTCGAGACCGACCCCGACTCGGTGCCGGATCTCGGCATCCTGGGCACCGACGGCGGCCTGCTGCCCGAGGTGGTGCGCATCATCGAGCTCTGCAAGCAGTACGACACGGTGCTCGCGACCGGGCATCTGCCCATCGAGGCGAGCCTGATCCTCGCCGAAGAGACCGAGGCGCAGAAGGTGCGCCTGCTGCTCACACACCCGCTGAGCGGCTCGGTCGGCGCCAGCACCGAGCAGCAGCGCACGATCGTCGCGCACGGCGGCACCATCGAGCACGTCTTCATCGGCAGTATGCCCATGCACCAGCGGATGGACCCGCAGCGCATCGTCGACGCCGTCGAGGCGGTCGGGGCCGAGCACTGCGTGATGGGCAGCGACGCGATCGAGGCCTGGAACCCGCCGGCCCCCGAGGTGCTGCGGATGTTCATCGGCACGATGCTCGCGATCGGCGTCTCGGAGGGCGCGGTGCACGCCATGACCCACGAGAACCCCGAGAGGCTGTTCCGGCTCGACGCCCGGCCGATCTCTCCGTCGACACAGGAGGCAGCACAGTGACCACCACAATCGATCGCACCGAGACGTCGACCGAGGTCCTCGGCGACTACGTCGCGAACACGAGCCCGACAGACATCCCCGACGGGGTGCTGCGGCACGCCGTCGTCTGTCTTCTCGACACGGCAGGATGCGGGCTCTACGGCTCGACCCTCCCCCAGGCCTCGATCGTGCGCGACATGCTCGTGACCGGCGGGTCGTCGGGCGACGCTGTCGCGTGGGGCGGCGGGCCCCGGCTCAGCGCCCCCGATGCGGCTCTCGTCAACGGCACGGCCGTTCACGCCTTCGAGCTCGACGACCTGCACCCGCGGTCGATCGTGCACCCCGGGTCGGTCGTGACGAGCGCGGCTCTCGCGGCTGCGGCCCTCCGCCCCGAGACGACCGGGCGCGAGCTCCTGACCGCCACAATCCTCGGCTACGAGGTCGCAGCACGGGTCGGTTCGACGATGGGTGCGGCGCACCTCCTGGCAGGATGGCACCCGACCGGCACGCACGGCACCCTCGGCGCCGCCGCCGCAGCCGCGAAGATCCTGGGGCTCGATGCGGGTCAGGTGGCCAATGCGCTCGGGACAGCAGGATCGCAGTCGGCCGGCCTCATGGCCGCGCAGTACGAGTCGATGGTCAAGCGCTTCCACGCCGGGCGTGCCGCGCAGAGCGGTGTCTACGCGGCGCTTCTCGCATCGCGGGGCTACATCGGCATCCGCGACCTGTTCGAGGCGGAGTACGGCGGCTACCTCGGCACCTTCTCGCCACGGGTCGACGCCTCCTGGCTGACGCGCGGCCTCGGCTCGACGTGGGAGACCCTCGCCGTCGGCTTCAAGCCGTACTCGACCAACGGCAGCTGCCACCCGTCCATCGACATCCTCCGGTCGCTCTACGCCGAGGAGGGGGTGCGCCGCGACGACGTCGCCTCCGTCGAGATCACCGTCTCGACCGCCACCGTCAAGCACGTCGGCTGGCCGTACGTGCCCGACACCGTCACCACGGCGCAGATGAACCTGCCCTACATCACGGCTGTCGTGCTGACCGACGGCGAGGCCTTCGTCGACCAGTTCACCCCGGAGAGGATCGAGGACGCGACGCTCGTCGAGTTCGCCTCCCGCGTGCACGTGATCGCCGACCCCGAGATCGACGCCCGCGGCGACGGCGCCCGACACGAGACCCGCCTCACCGTCACCCTGAACGACGGTCGCACCTTCGGCGCCTCCCGCGACCATGCGCACGGCAGCTCGCACGACCCGATGTCGGAGGACGAGGTGCGCACGAAATTCCGGCGCCTCGCCGCCACGACGCTGTCGCAGCCGCATGTCGGAGAGCTCGAGCGCACCGTCGACGGCCTCGCGGATGCGCCTGATCTCGCGGGCCTCACGGGGCTCCTCGGACGGGATGACCGCGCATGACCGAGATGCTCATCGCCGACGCGCGGCAGCTCGCCATCGACGTGCTGCTGCGCCACGGGCTCAGCGACGACGACGCGGCCATCGTGGCCGATCACCTCGTCGACGCCCAACTCACCGGCTACACGTTCGCGGGTCTCCCCGACTGCTCGTCGTGCTCGACCGCCTGCGCCGCCAGCGCGACGTGCCGCTCGAGCCGATCGAGATCGAGCGTGAGACACCGATCTCGGCGACCATCGCCGGGCACGGCCACCTCGGCTACGTCGTCTGCCGCCGAGCGATCGACATCGCCATCGAGAAGGCGGAGGTGACGGGGCTCGCGGTCGTCGCCGCCAACGACTCCTACTACAGCGGTCGCAGCGGCTACTACACCGAGCTCGCGGCCCGCCGCGGCCTCGTCGCGATCCACGCCTCGAGTGCCTTCCCCATGGTGGCTCCGACCGGCGGCATCGCGCCGTTGCTCGGCAGCAACCCGATCACGATGGCGTTTCCGACCACCGAAGACCCCCTCGTGATCGACCTGAGCACGGCCGCCTCGACCTGGGGGGCGCTGCAGCTGGCTCAGCGGGTCGGCGAGACGCTGCCCGAGGGGGTGGCGATCGACGCCGAAGGCAAGCCGACGACCGACCCGACCGAGGCCCTGCTCGGCGCGATCCTGCCGTCCGGTGGCCACAAAGGCTACGCGATAGCGGTGGCCGTGCAGGCCCTCGCCGTCCTCGCCGGCGGCGACGCCGTGCCCGAGCCCTTCGGCAACTTCGGGTTCTTCTTCGTCGTCATGAAGCGAGACCTGTTCGTCTCGGCCGAGAAGTACGACGACCACATCCACACCCTCGTCGACGCCATCCGCACGTCGACCCCGGCGCCCGGCGGAGAACCCGTGCGGGTTCCCGGCGAAGGGGCGGCACGACGCCGCGCCGAGGCCCTCCGACGCGGAACGGTCGTCGTGCCCGACCGCGTGCACCGCGACCTGCTCGACCTCCTCCAGACCGTTCGCTGAACACCTCACCCACCCGTACACCCCGAAAGGAAGACCATGGACAGTCCCAACGTCGCGACCCTGGTGATGCCGAAGGACAATGCGCGCTTGACCGGCCACTACGCGAGCTTCGCTGCGGCCATCGCCGGATCGCAACTCTTCGAGTACTTCGACTTCTACACGATCGGCTTCGTCGTCGCGCTGATCAGCGTGCCCTGGCACCTCACGTTCGGCGAGGTGGCCACGATCCTGCTGGCCACCGGTGTCGGCACCATCGTCGGCTCGCTCCTCTGGGGCTGGATCGGCGACCGCTTCGGTCGGCGCGCGGCACTCATGTCGGCGATCCTGTGCTTCGCTCTGGCGACGGGCATCTCGGCGCTGACACCGGTCGGCTGGTGGCTGCTGCTGTCGGTCTTCCGCTTCTTCGTCGGGATGGGCACCGGCGGCACGAACGCCGCCGGCCCGCCCCTCTTGATCGAGTCGACCCCGGCGAAGTACCGCACGATCATGGGCGGGATCGGCACCGTGTCGCTCGTGCCGATCGGCGGTCTCGTGACGAGCGTCATCGTCGCGAGCCTCGGCCCGGTGCTCGGATTCCGCGGGCTCCTTCTCATCGGCCTGATCCCCGTTCTCGCCGCGGTCTGGGTGTTCTTCGTCGTGCCCGAATCGCCGCGCTGGCTCGCCAGCCGGGGCCGCACCGAGGAGGCGCGGAAGAACGCCGACCACCTGTTCGGCCCCGGCAACTGGACCGAGGTGCCAGCCACCGACGCCGTGCAGCGCAAGGAGTCGTACGGCACCATGCGCCGCTTCCCCCGCCAGATGGCGACCGTCATGCTGCTCTGGCTGCTCGTCGACATCGTCTTCTCGGGCGTCGGCCTCTGGGGCCCGACGATCGTCAGCGAAGTCCTCAAGGTGACGCCGCAGCACGCGGCCGGCCTGTTCATCATCGTGACTCTCGCCGGCTTCCTCGGCCGGCTCACGGTGCCGCTGATCGCGAACCGCTTCGGGCGCAAGACCGCCGGTGTGATCACGGGGCTCGCCGGTGGCATCCTGCTGTGCCTCGCGGGCTTCTTCCACGTGTCGGAGTTCGGCACCGTCTCGGCGTTCTTCGTCTTCCTGGTCTGCGGCTACATCTTCGCCGACGGCTCGTTCACGAACATCGTGCCGCTCAGTGGCGAGATGTGGCCCGCATCGCTGCGGGTCCACGGCCAGGGCCTCGGCAACGCGATGGGCGGCGTCGGCAAGATCATCGGCCCGCTGGCGCTGGCGATCTTCGCGAACAGCAGCAACCTCGTCTCGCCTGCCGCCACCACGAGCGCGGTCAAACCGTCGTTCCTGTTCTTCGGGATCGTGATCCTGCTGACCGCCGTGGTGTTCGCGTTCATCGCGCCGGAGACGAACAAGAAGACGCTCGAGGTGCTGAACGGCGAGGCGGCCCCCGAGGCTCTCGCGGCCGACGGCAGCCTGTTCGGCGGCGACCCTGTCGATGCGCCGACGGCACCGAAGGCGACCACGCGCTGAACGCCGAGAATCGGCGAGAATCGGCGGTGGCGGTGACCCGAGGGTCATCGCCACCGCCGATTCGCTGTGGCCCGCCGTCACAGACCGTTGACCACCCACGTGATCCGCCGCTTACGGAACAGCCACTGGTCGGCGACGATCTCGAGCACGTCGCTGTAGCGCCCGAGGCGGAGGCCCCAGGGGCCCTCGCCCTGCCGCTCGTGGATCACGAGGTCGCTCTCGACCCGCGCCGAGTAGCCGTCGTAGTCGATGATCTCGTTGCAGGTGACGTGGCGCCGGAAGAGCTCGGGGTCGTTGGCGAGCCCGCCACCGCGGATCCTGCGCAGGATCTCGTCGCGGCCCGTCACCGGGTCGGCGTCGCCGTCGTGGAACACCCCGTCCGGGGCGAAGAGGCCGCTCCACTCGTCGAAGCGGCGGTCGTCGAGGTACCGCCCCGCGAGGGCGAGCGTGCGGCGCACGCCCTCGCGGTCGATCACTTCACGCCCCAGAGCTGCTCGTACTTCTTCTCGTAGCCGGCGAAGGTGGCCTGGAAGTCGTTGGTGCCGAGCTTCGTGATGAGCTTGGGGTTCGACGAGGTGAAGACCTGCAGCGGCAGGTTCTCGTTGACCAGCGGCTTGCCGTCGAGGTAGCGGATCATCTCGTCGAAGGCACCCCAGGTGCCCCACGCCGTCGAGCTCGCGACGTCGTACTTCAAGATGTTGTCGTCCTGGACGAGCTGCAGCGGGGCGGAGTCGCCGAGCTGCGAGTACATCGTCACCTTGGTCTTGTCACCCGCGGTGTCGAGGGCGGGCACGATGTACGGTGCGGGCGGGTCGAAGCCGATCATGATCGAGTTGATGCTCGGGTCGGTCTGCATGGCCGAGACGACCTCGGTGGGAAGCTGGTTGGTGATGACGTTCCTGGTGAAGTTGATCGGGTTGGCGTACTTGATCGAGCACTTGCTGCAGCTCGCGAACTGCGCCTTCGACGCCTTGAGCACGGCGACCGGCTCGGCGAACTCGGCGTCGTTGAGCACGAGCGCGTTGACGGTGCCTGAGTGGTCGATCATGGCGGCGTCGGCCATGAGCTTGCCCTCGTCGGTGACGTTCGCGTGGACGTCGGCGTCGACCTGGCCGGATCCGCCGATGTTGTAGTTCGACCCCTGGCTGACCACGGGGATGTGGCGAGCCTTAGCCTCGTTGATGGCGGCCGGGACGAGCGACTCGTCGACGCCGCCGAGGAAGATCGCCTTGACGTTCTCGTTGAGCAGGGTCTGGATGGCCTGCGCGTAGCCGGTCGGGTCGTTGACGACGATCGACTTCGCCTTCCAGCCGAGCGCCTTCGCGACCTGGGTGAAGGCTTCACCGCCGGCCTTGCAGCCCTCCTCGGTGTACGAGCAGTTGACGGCACCGACGAGGATGCCCTTCGGCGCGGCCGCGGCCGTGGTGGGGCCGTCCCACGAGACGGGCTTCTCGGCCGCGGCGAGCTCTTTCGAGTACGACGAGAGGTAGGAGGGCACTTTGGCCGAGCCGCCGGACGCCGACCCGGAGGGGGTCGTACCGGACGAACAACCGCTGAGGACGGCGGCACCGAGGGCGATGAGCCCCAGGGCCGAGAGTGTTCGGGTGACGCGTGTGTACCGCATGGTGGCACCTTTCGACGACGCTGACGATGGTGGAGTAAGGGAGTGACACGGTGACTTTGTTCAGCATGCTGAACGCTGTTCACTATGTCGATGGAACTGTCTCACGCTCGCCGACCGCTGTCAATGCGATCCGACCGAGCGTTACAGAAGTGCAGTCGCGGTGGCGAACGGCTCCTCGAGGGCGACGAGATGCGACGCCGCCTCGAGGTCGACGAAGACGGCGCGAGGGATCTCGAGGGCCAGCCGGCGCATCTGCTCGGTGGTCGTGACGGGATCCTCCGTGCCGTTGACGACGGTCACCCGCGTCGAGATGCGATGGGCGTCGGCCCTCCGGTCGAAGACCCGCAGGGCGTCGGCGCAGAGGGCGTACGACTCGTCGTCGACCTCGGCGAGCTCGCGCAACGCCCGCTCGACATCGTCGGGCCGGCGATCGGCGAAGCCGCGGGCGAACCACCGCGCGGGTGTCGACTCGACGAGCCGAGCGGTGCCCGACGAGCGGACGACGCGCGCCCGCTCGTCCCAGACGTCGGCGCTGGCGATCCTGGCGTCCGAGCTCACGATGCCGAGGCTCGACAGGGCGGCAGGATGCGACAGGGCGAGTTCGATCCCCACGGCACCGCCCAGGGACAATCCGGCATAGTGGAACCTCCGCGCCCCCGCCTGACGGCCGATCTCGACCACTGCCTCGGCGAGATCGTTCATCGAGAACGGCCGCGTCGTCGCGGGCGACGCCCCGTGGCCCGGGAGGTCGTACCGGATCACCCGCAGACCCGGGCGGTTCTCGCGGACGACGGCACTCGCCTCCTGCCACACCCAGGCCGATGTGCCGAGCGACGGCCCGAGCACGAGCAGATCGTCGCCGTCGGCGTGACCGACCGGCGGGTCCTCGATCCAGGAGAGCTCCGGCACCGTCACGCCGCGGGGCCGATCCAGACGGTCTTGGCGTTCACGAACTCACGGATCCCGTACCCGCTGAGCTCGCGCCCGTAGCCCGACTTCTTGATGCCGCCGAAGGGCAGCCGGGCGTCGGACGCCACCTGGCCGTTGACGAAGACGGCACCCGCGTCGATCTCGGGGATGAGCCGCTTTGCGTGCTCGATGTCGGTCGTCCAGAGGGCTGCACCCAGGCCGAACTCGCTGTCGTTGGCCAGCCGGACGGCCTCGTCGGCGCCGCTGACCCGGGTGATGCTGGCGACGGGGCCGAACGTCTCCTCGGTGAAGGCCGCCTGGCCGGGCAGGACGCCATCGATGATCGTGGGCGGGTAGAAGAAGCCCGGGCCGTCGACGGATTCGCCACCGAGCACGACACGGCCTCCGGCGGCGACCGTCCGGACGACCTGGTCGTGCAGCGCATCGCGGAGGTTGGCCCGCGCCATCGGCCCGATCGTCGTCGCCTCGTCGAGAGGGTCGCCGAGCACCAGGGCGCGGGTCTTCTCGGTGAAGAGCGCGACGAACTCGTCGGCCACCGACTCGTCGACGATGAACCGCTTGGAGTTCACGCAGCTCTGACCGACCGTGCCGAAGCGCGCGGCGACCGCGACGGTGCTGGCCTTGTCGAGGTCGGCGTCGGCCAGCACGATGAACGGGTCGGACCCGCCGAGCTCGAGCACCTGCTTCTTGAGCGCCGCACCGGCCTGCGCGGCCACGATGCCACCGACCTCGGTCGACCCGGTGAGCGTCACCGCGGCGATCCGAGGGTCAGCGATCAGGCCCGCCACCTCGGACGTCTCGATGAGGAGGCTCGAGAAGAGCCCCTCGGGCGCGCCGGCCTTCCGCACGATCTCCTCGACGAGGCGAGCGCACCCCGGCACGTTGTTGGCGTGCTTGAGGATCGCGCCGTTGCCGGCCGCGAGCGCCGGCCCGGCGAACCGGAAGAACTGCCAGAACGGGAAGTTCCACGGCATGATCGCCAGCACGACGCCGAGCGGGTCGAACCTCACGCCGCTCTCGGCCGCATTCGACTCGATCGGGTCGAAAGCCAGGTAGCGCTCGCTGTTCGCGGCGTAGTGGTCGAGCGTGACCGCGCACTTCTCGACCTCCGACCTCGCCTCGCCGATCGGCTTGCCCATCTCGAGCGTGATGGTGCGGGCGAACGACTCCTTGTCGGCTCGCAGCACCTCGGCGATCCGGGTCAGCAGTGTCAGCCGCTCGGCGATCGGCGTGCGACGCCAGCCCTTCTGCGCCTCGACAGCGGCCGTCAGGGCGGCATCGACGCGTTCGGGGCCGTCGAGGTCGAATTCGGCGAACTGCTCGCCGGTGGCGGGGTTGATGGAGACGGGCATGGCGGTGGTCCTTTCGACGGGCGGGAAGATCGCGGGGTGGCTTTCAGCAGGAGCGCAGGAGGCGAGACAGCTCGGAGACGGGCACAGGGCCGGCGTCGACGATCAGCGAGACGATCGCCTCGACGTTGTCGACCGCCCAGAACCCCGTGGTCAGGGCGCGCAGCTTGTCGGCCATCTTCTCGACGGTGGGGATCTGCAGGGCCGACCAGTCGACCTCCACGGTCTCGACCTTTCCGTCGTCCATGGTGATCTCGAGCTTCGTGATGAGACGCCCCTCCTCGCTGATCAGCTCGATCCGGTGCGAGAGGTCCTCGACCTCGGGGTCGTCGTACTTCTTCAGCACGTAGTCGAGCGAGTCGATGGCGCGGCCGAGGAGACCGGAGGCGATGCAGAACTGGGTGCTGTCCTGGGCGGCCGAGTAGGTCCGGTACGGCCCCGCGAGGTCGGAGCCCGGGAACTCTTTGACGCCGGGCTTCAAGAGGGCCCGCACCGACTTGATCCTGGTGCCGTCGATGCCCTGCTGGTGAGCGGCGACGGCGGTGTTGGTCGAGCCGATCTTGCCGCCCGAGATCGGGTAGGGCTTCGCCGAGACCCCGGTGATCTGCCAGTCGCTCGGGAACTCGACGACGCTGCCGGCCGGGATGTCGGCGAAGCCCTGCAGGAACCCGGCGGGTCCCTCGAACACGAGGTCGCCGGTGCGGACGCCGCCGCGGGCGAGGTGGATCGCGAGGATCCCCTGGCGGGCGGCGATCCCGGCCTGCACGTACGGCTCCATCGTGCCGTGGGCGAAGCCCTCCAAGAAGCCGAACGACATGTTCGCCGCCATCGCGATCGCGGTGATCGTCTCGTCGCGACCGAGCGACAGGATGCTCGCGGCGGCGGCGGCCGCACCGATCGTGCCGAACATCGACGTCGTGCGCAGCTTGCGCTTCTTGATGCCGGCCGCGGCGATGACGCCCATCCGCAGGTGCACCTCGTAGCCGACGAGCACGCCGCGCAGGAGGTCGTCCATCGAGACGTGGCGGCCGATGATCGAGGGCGCCGACTCGGCCGCGGCGAGAGCCGCCGGCACGATGACCGCGCCCGGGTGGTCGGACGAGCCCAGGTGGATGTCTTCGAAGAGGATCGAGTGCACGGCCGTGCCGTTGATCAGGGCCGCCTCGCTCGCGGCGGTCGTCCGGCCCGTCGGCAGCACGGTGCAGCCGCCCTGGGTCGCGAACGACTCGCCGGCGGCCACGAGCGCCGAGGTGGTCGGCACCTCGCGCGAGGCGACTGCGGTGCTCAGCGCGTCGAGCAGCCGGTCGCGGGCCGAGTCCTGGATCTTCTCGGGCACGGCGTTCCAGTCGAGCGTGGTGATGAAGTCGGCGATGTCGTCGATCAGTGGAGACATGTGCGGTACCTCTCTAGTGCTTCTGTCGCGGTTCTTTCCGGGTGATGGCTCGACGCAGACCGGCGCCGCACGGAAGTGCGGCCCGGAACGGTCGGAAGAGCGGGTCAGGTCGCCTCGTGCACGACCTCGAGTCGGCGGTCGCGAAGGAGCCAGCCCGACGGCGTGCGCACGAGCACGTCGTGGTAGATCCCGAACATGCGGAGGGCGAAGCCGTGCTCGGCGTCGAGGAAGGTGAGGTAGCAGGTCAGCGACGCGTTGTCGCCGTCGACGTCGACGATGTGGTCGGAGGTGGTGTGGCGGCCGTGCACCGGGTAGGTCGTGAACATGGCCCGCAGGGCGTCGTGCCCGCGGTGCACCACGTCGGTGTCGCTGCGGCCGAAGCTGCCGTCGGGGGTGAAGCAGGCGAGCCACGACTCGACGTCGTCGTCGTCGCCGGCGCGACCGCAGAGGGCCACGAGCTGGCGGATCGCGTCGACGTCGTTCATGCGGCGACCTCCGTTCGACTCGGCGCCCCGGCCAGGAACGAGCGCGGGTTGACCCGCATCATCTGGTCGATGTCGTCGGGCGACACCCCGAGCTCGCCGAGCCGGCCGAGCACGTACTCCGAGATGAACCGGTGATGCCAGTCGGGCAGAACGCGCTCTCGCACGTCCTTCTCCCAGTTGACGGTGTAGCAGTTCGTGTCGTGCGAGAGCACGATCCGCGAGGCGTAGCCGCGCTTCACGAGCTCGGCCACCACACGGCAGCGGTTCTCGGTCGGCAGGATGGTGTCCATCCCGAAGCGGTCCATGCCGATGTACGACCCGGCGTCCATCAGCTCGGTGAGGTAGCCGAGATCCTCGGAGTCTCCTGAATGGCCGATCAGCACGCGGCCGAGGTCGACCCCTTCCGAGCCCAAGATCCGCTGCTGGTCGTGCCCACGGAAGGTGCCCGCGTCGGTGTGCGTGCTGATGGGTGCTCCCGTGCGGAGGTGCGCCGTCGCCGTCGCCCGCAGCACCCGGTCGACATCGTCGGTCACGCCCCGCTCGCCCGTCGCGCACTTGATGACGCCCGCCTTGACGCCCGTCTCGGCGATCCCCTGGACGATGTCGCGGACGAGGAAGGCTTCGAGCGGGTCGTCGCCGCCCATGAGACGCCCTGGGCCGCGGCGGCGGAAGAACGGAGGCAGCTCGTCCATCGTGTAGATGCCGGTGGCGACGACGATGTTGAGCCCGCTGCCCTCCGCCGCCCGTCGCACCAGGTCGACATTCCGCCCGAGGCCCAGCACGGTGAGGTCGACGAGGGTGTCGATGCCGGCCTCCTTGAGCCGTCGCAGCTGGTGCTGGGCGTCTCGCACCTCGGAGTCCTCGTCGAACCAGCCGGGGTAGTTGGCGTCGAGCTCGGGCTCGACCAGCAGCACGTGCTCGTGCAGCAGGGTGCGCCCGAGGACGTCGGCGTCGATGGGGCCGCCGATCGTCTCGACGAGCCCGCTGCCGGCGGTCATTTGGCGCGTCTCGCCAGCAGCTGGGCGGTGCCGACAGCCAGCAGCAGCACTCCGCCGTCGAAGAGCGGCTGCACCCAGTAGGCGGCGCCGTTCAGCTGGAGGCCGTCGATGCCGACCGCCACGAGAGCGACGGCGACGCCGGTGCCGAGCACGTTGAAGCGGCCCGTCTTGATGGTGGTCGCACCGAGGAAGCCCGCGGTGATGGCCGGCAGCAGGAAGTTCGGGCCGATGCCCGCGCTGGCCGAGCCGACCCGGCCGAGCTCGAGCCATCCGGCGAGCGCCGCGAGCACGCCCGCGATGACGAAGGTCGAGCCGACGGAGCGCCCGATCCTGACGCCCGCCAGCTGGCTGGCCCGGGGCGAGAGGCCGACGGCCAGGAGGCGGCGTCCGTACGTGGTGTGCTCGCCGATGATGTAGAAGAGGATGAAGAGGACGATCGCCGGGATCAGGATCAGCGGCACGCCCCCGACGGTGCCCTGCGCGAAGTTGATCAGAGCGGGCGGGATGTTCTTGATCAGGATCTCGCCGTGGGTCAGCTCGAGAGAGATGGCGCTGACCACCGTGCCCATGCCCAGGGTGGAGATGAACGAGCTCACCCCGAGGATGGTGATGAAGAAGCTGTTGACCAGCCCGATCACGGCCCCCATCACGAGCACGATCAGGAGGGTGAGCGGGAGGGGCACGCCGTCGTTCGCGAGCACGGCGGTCACCACCGCCGACAGCTCGAGCGTGTAGCCGATGGAGAGGTCGAACTCTCCGGCGAGGAGGGGCAGCAGGCCGGCCAGCGCGAGGATCAGGGCCACGCTGTTCCCACCGAGGATGAGCTGAAGGTTCGCTCCGGTCAAGAACGTCGAGCTGTTGAGCACCGCGAACACGATGATCAGCAGGATCGCCACGGCGACCACGGCGTACTTCGACAGGAGGGTGTTCAGCCAGACCCGCTGCCCGGCTTTGTCGACGTCCTGGTGCATGAGCTCCTGCGGTCGGGTCTTGGGGAGGCGCCGTCTCAGAGGCTCCTTCTCGTCCGATCCGTTCGGAGCGTCGGTGCTGGGGGTGTCGAAGTCATTGTTCGTGTCCGATCGTGGTGCCGCCCACAAGGAGGGCCTGTTCGATGTTGTGTGTGGAGAGACGTTCGTCTTCGAACGTCGCGACGATCCGGCCTTCGCTCATCTGCAGCACCCGGTCGCACACCTGCACGGCCTCTTCGATGCTGGAGGTCAGCACGAGCACGGCCGAGCCGCGGCGCCGCAGCTCGTCGACGAGCCGGTAGATGATCGCGCGGGCGCCGGCGTCGACGCCCTCGGTGGGCTCGTCGAGGACGAGCACCCGCGGCGGGTTCGCCATCCAGCGGGCGACGAGCACCTTCTGCTGGTTGCCGCCGCTCAGCTGGGCCATGAGGGCCTGGATGTCGGCCGGGCGCACGTCGTAGTCGCGCACCAGGGCCGTCGCCTGCTCGACCTCGCGGCGCTTCGAGATGAACCCGCCGTTCGACACGGCGGGCAGGTTGATGAGCGTCGCGTTCTCTTTGACCGTGCCGGCGGGCAGGATGCCCGAGCCGAAGCGATCCTGGGGCACGTAGGCGACCTTGTTCTTCATGGCCTCCTGCACGGTGAAGCGCCGCATGCGCACGCCGTTCAGCTCGAGGGTGCCGCCGCTCAGCTTCTCGAGCCCGAAGAGCGCGCGGCCGAGAGCGCTGCGACCGCAGCCGGCCCGGCCGATGATGCCGACGATCTCGCCCGAGCGCACGCTGAGCGAGACGTCGTGGAGGCGTTCGCTCTCGAGGTGCTCGGCTGCGATCAGCGGCTCGCCGAAGACGCCCGTCGACTCGGAGTCGGTGGCCACGATCTCGTGGCCGGCGACGAGGGTGACGAGGCTGTCGACGGTGAAGGCCGAGATCGCGTCGGAGGCGACGACCTTGCCGTCGATGAGGACCGTGACCCGGTCGGCGATCTCGAAGATCTCCTCGAAGCGGTGGCTGACGTAGAGGACGCCGGCGCCGAGGGCCTTCACCTTGCGCACGATGTCGAGCACGCTGATGACCTGGTCTCGCGGCAGTGCCGCGGTGATCTCGTCGAGGATCAGCAGACCGAGGTGGTCGAGGCCGTCGTACAGGGCGCGCGCGAACGAGACGGCGACCCGCTCCCAGACGGCCAGCGAGCCGACGAGGACGTCGGGCGACCGGTCGAGACCGACGGCTTCGAGAGCCTGGATGCAGCGGGCCCGCGACTCCTTCCAGTTCACGAGCACACCGCGGTGCTCGAACCCGGCGGCGAGCGCGACGTTCTCGAGGATGCTGAGCTCGGGGATGAGGCCGAGGTCCTGGTGCACGACGCGGACGCCGAGATCGGCGACCGACTGGGCGGTCGGCGAGGACGGGAAGTCGTGGCCGCGGACGGAGAGCGTGTCGACCTGGGTCGCCTCGTGGAAGCCGGAGAGGATCTTGACCATCGTCGACTTGCCCGAGCCGTTGGGCCCGACGAGAGCGTGGATCTCGCCGACGCCGACGACCAGGTCGGCGTCGGTCAGGACGGTCCGGCTGCCGAAGCGCTTCGTGAGCCCCGTGGCGACGAGAGCGGGCGCGGTCTCGGTCGTCACTTGACGCCCCAGAGCGTCTTGTACTTCGCCTCGTAGCCGGCGTAGGTGGCGGCGAAGTCGTTGGCGCCGAGCTTGTCGACGGCGTCGGGATGGGCCGACGAGAAGAGCTGGATGGGCAGGTTCTCGTCGACGAGCGGCTGGCCGTTCAGGTAGCGGATGATCTCGTCGAACGACCCCCACACGCCCCACGGCACGCTGGCCGCCACGTTGTACTTCAGGATGTTGCCCTCTTTGACGAGCTGCAGCGGGGCCGAGTCGCCGAGCTGCGAGTACATCGTGACCTTCGTCTTAGCGCCTGCCGCGTCGAGGGCCGGGACGATGTACGTCGCGGGCGGGTCGAAGCCGAGCATGATCGAGTTGATCGCCGGGTCGCGCTGCACGGCGGTGACGACCTGACCCGGCAGCTGGGTGCTGATGATCGTGCCGGTGAAGTTGATCGGCGACGCCTGAGTGATCTGGCACTTGGTGCAGGCGGCGAACTGCTTCGAGACCGCGTTCAGCACCTGGACGGGCTCAGCGAACTCGGCGTCCTTCAAGAAGACCGCGTGGACCTTGCCGGCGTGGTCGACCATCGCCGCGTCGGCCATGAGCTGGCCCTTCACGGTCGGGCTGCCGTGGACGTCGGCGATGACCTGCCCCGGGCCGCCGATGTTGTAGTTCGAACCGACGCTCACGACGGGGATGTGTCGAGCCGCGGCGGCCTTCATCTGGTTCGGCACGAGCGTCTGGTCGACGCCGCCGAGGTAGATCGCCTTGACGCCCTGGTTGATCAGGCTCTGCATGGCGTCGCCGTAGCCGGTCGGGTCGTTGACGATGATCATCTTCGCCTTCCAGCCGAGCGCCTTCGCGACGGCGCTGAAGGCCTGGCCGCCCGATTTGCATCCTTCGACGGAGTACGAGCAGTTGACCGCACCGACGGTGATGCCGGTCGGCGCTTTGGCGGGCTTCGTCGGCCCGGCCCAGGTGACGGGCTTCGCAGCGTCGTCGAGGGCCTTCTGGTAGGGCTTCAGGTAGGAGGGCAGGGCGCCCGAGTTGGCTGCCGTGCCGGGCGTCGACGCAGCGCCCGAGCTGCACGCGGTGAGCCCGAGAGCGCCGACGGCCAACAGGGCCGCAAGGGCGGCTACTCTGACGGAGCGCAGATGACGCATGAGGGAACACCTTTCGACGACGTTGACGAGGTACTTCTCAGGTGTCCGTGTTCAATATGCTGAACAGTGTCCAACCTGCTGACAGAACGATGGCAGTATCGGCCCCCGCTGTCAAGCTGCGTCGCCGGGTCGAGCTAGCGGGAGCTGCCGCCGAGCCGTCTCGAGAGCTCGGTGGCGATCGCCGTCGCCGATTCGCCGAACGCCCGTTCGCGCTCTGCGGTCAGGTGGGTTCCGAGCACACCGATCGCGATGGCCGCAACCGCCTCGTGCCGGCTCGCCGCCGAGAACACGGGCGCCCCGAAGCACGTCATCGCCTCGCGCAGCTGCCCGTTGTCGATGGAGTAGCCGCGGTCGCGCGTCTCGGCCAGCTCGGGCAGCAGCTGGTCGAGACCGCTGACGCTCGCCGCCGTGTTGGGCGCCGGCCACTCCTGCGAGAACAGGTCGACGACGCTCTGCTCGTCCATCGTGCTCATGATCGCCTTGCCGGTCGCGGTGAACGGCGCGGGGAAGCGCAGACCCTCGCGGAAGCGCACGCCGAGCGGATCCGTCCCCGGGCGACAGCCCACGTACATGACCTCGCGCCCGGTCAGGATCGAGAGGTTGATGGCCTCCGGCCGGTCGAACGTGTCGGCGACCTCCGAGAAGGCCTGGCTCAGGCTGTTCTGGGTGTCGAACGCGTTCGACCAGACGAGCACGTGCGGGCCGACGGCGTACGACGTCTGCCCGACGCGCACCAGGAGGCCGAGATCGACGAGCGTGCGGCAGAGCCCGTGGACGGTGCTGCGGGGCAGGCCGAGCTCGCGCGCGAGGTCGGAGACGCCCCGCGGCTGCGTGCCGTCGCAGATGGCGTCGATGATCGATTTCGCACGGACGAGCGCCGGCACCGGCTTCGTCTCGAGGTTGGCCGTGGTCATGCGGACAGTGTCGCACGCCGTTCGGCGCACGACGATGTCGATGTCAGCTCGCGCCCTCCGTCGCCCGGGCGATCTCCTGGTCGCCGACGGGCACCGGCAGCGACATGGGGTGCCCGCCGGTCATCTCCTGCAGAATCCTGAAGACCTGGCGGCTGTAGCCCGACTCGTTGTCGTACCAGACGTAGAGCACGACGTGCTCGGAGCCGTCGGCGATGGTCGCGAGACCGTCGACGACTCCGGCACGACGGGTGCCGAGAAAGTCGGTCGAGACGACCTCGGGCGACTCGATGTAGTCGATCTGCCGACGCAGGGCCGACGACAGCGACACGTCGCGCAGATAGGAGTTGATCTCGTCCCGCGTAGCCGCCCGGTCGAGGGTCAGGTGCAGGATCGCGAGGGAGACGTTCGGGGTCGGCACCCGCACAGCGTTGCCCGACAGCTTGCCCGCCAGCTCGGGCAACGCCTTCTCGGCAGCCCGCGCGGCTCCGGTCGCCGTGATCACCATGTTCAACCCGGCGGCCCGCCCGCGGCGGTCGGCCGAGTGGAAGTTGTCGACGAGGTTCTGGTCGTTCGTGAACGAGTGCACCGTTTCGACGTGGCCGTGGGCGACGCCGAAGCGGTCGGACATCACCTTGAGCACGGGCACGATCGCGTTCGTGGTGCACGAGGCGGCGCTCAGGATCGTGTCGTCGCTGATCCGGTCGTGGTTGATGCCGTGCACGATGTTCTTGATCCCCCCTTTGCCGGGTGCCGTCAGCAGGACGCGATCCACGCCTCGGCTCAGGCGGTGCTGCTCCAGCCCCTCGGCATCACGCCAGCGGCCGGTGTTGTCGACGACGATCGCGTCGTGGATGCCGAACGCCTCGTAGTCGACCTCGGCGGGCGAGTCGGAATAGATGAACTGGATCAGGGTCCCGTTGGCGAGGATCGTCTCGTTCGCGACGTCGACCGAGATCGTGCCCTCGAACGGGCCGTGGATGGAGTCACGCCGCAGGAGGCTCGCCCGCTTGACCAGGTCGTTCGGCCCGCGCCGCTTGACGACGACGGCTCGGAGCGTGAGGGGAGCCGCCTCGCCGGCGCGCTCGATCAGGATCCTGGCGAGCATCCGGCCGATCCGGCCGAACCCGTACAGGACGACGTCTCGCGACTGGACGGCGAGCCGGCTGCTCACCGGGCCGTTGCCCGACCCGCGGGCCAGGAACAACTCGTCGGCGACGAACTCGGAAAGCGACGCGCCGGTGATGTCCTCGCGAAACCGCAGGGCGAGCTCGGCGACGTCGACGGAGGCGGGAGCCAGGTCGAGGCGGGCGAGCTCGGTGAGGATCGCCAGGGTCTCGGTGACCGGCAGCTCGGTCTCCTCGACGCGGCGGGTGAATCGGTGGGCCTTGAGGATGCCGACCGGCGATTGGCCGAGCAGCGGCCGGCCGTAGAGCGAGACGACGACGTCGTGGTGGCGATAGAGGCGCCCGATGAGGGGATCATCGACTCGGCGGCCGCCAGCTTGTCCGCCCAGGTCAGCTGCAGGGTCTCGCGGAGCTCGGGGTCGGTCATGCGCCGGCCTCCGAGTCGAGCCACTTGGCCTCGAGGTGGTCGGCCGTCACACGCCTCTGGGTGCCCGACAGCGAGCGCAGGATCAACGACTCGGTGCGGATGACGCCGTTCTCGCGTCTCACTCCCGCCACGAGCGCGCCGTCGGTGACACCGGTTGCGACGAAGTACGTGTTGTCGCCCGCCACGAGGTCGTCGCCCGTCAGCACGCGATCGAGGTCGTGCCCGGCGTCGATGGCCTTCTGCCGCTCGGCGTCGTCGCGGGGCCGGAGCCGCCCTTGGATGACACCGCCGAGCGCCTTCACGGCGCACGCGGTGATGATGCCCTCGGGGGTGCCGCCGACGCCGATGCACATGTCGATGCGCGAGTCGGAGCGCGCGGCGTTGATGCCGCCCGCGACGTCCCCGTCGAGGAGCAGGCGCGTGCTGGCACCCGTCGCACGGATCGCGGCGATGAGGTCGACGTGGCGCGGGCGGTCGAGCACCGCGATCTGGAGGTCGTCGACCCGCACGCCTTTGGCAGCGGCAAGGGCGCGGATGTTCTCGCCGACCGGTCGATTCAGGTCGATGACGCCGGCGCCCTCCGGGCCGGTCACGATCTTGTCCATGTAGAACACGGCGCTCGGGTCGTACATCGAGCCGCGGTCGCTGACGGCGATGACCGAGATGGCGTTCTGCCGGCCGGCCGCGGTCAGCGAGGTGCCGTCGATGGGGTCGACGGCGATGTCGCAGGCCGGCCCGTCGCCGGTGCCGACCCGCTCGCCGTTGAAGAGCATCGGGGCGGCGTCCTTCTCGCCTTCGCCGATGACGACCGTGCCGTCGAAGTTCACGGTGTTCAAGAACTGCCGCATGCCGTCGACGGCCGCCCCGTCGGCGAGGTTCTTCTCGCCGCGGCCGATCCACGGTGCGGCACGGATGGCCGCCGCTTCTGTCGCCCGCACCAGCTCCATGCCGAGGTTGCGGTCGGCGCGGCCGCCGAAGGGCCGGCTGTCGTGCTCACCGGTGGGATGCGAGAGGAGAGTCATCAGGCGGCCACCTGCGTCGAGGCCGAAGCCGTCTTCGAGCGGGAGGCCGCAGCGCGCAGCCCGTAGCGCATCGAGCGCAGCACGTCGGCGAATTCGTCAGGCACCCGGTCGCCGAAGCCGGCGAAGAACTCCTCGGTGAGGTCGCACTCGTCGAGCCACGACTCGGGGTCGACCGCGAAGAGGGCGTCGAGATCCTGCGCTTCGAGGTCGAGGCCGTCGAGGTCGAGGTCGCCCTCGCGCGGGAGCCGACCGATGGGGCTCTCGACGAAGCTGATGCGCTTCTCGATGCGCCGCACGATCCACTCGATCACGCGGGAATTCTCGCCGAAGCCCGGCCACAGGAAGGCCCCGTCGGCGTCTTTGCGGAACCAGTTGACCTGGAAGATCTGCGGCGCCCTCGTGCCGAGCTGCCGCCCGATGTCGAGCCAGTGCGACCAGTAGTCGGCCATGTTGTAGCCGGCGAACGGCAGCATCGCGAACGGGTCGCGGCGCAGCTCGCCCACGGTGCCCTCGGCAGCGGCGGTCTGCTCGGACGAGATCGTCGCGCCCATGAAGACGCCGTGCGTCCAGTCGCGCGCCTGCGCCACGAGGGGCACGTTCGTCGCGCGGCGCCCGCCGAACAGGATGCCGTCGATCGGGAAGCTGGTGTGGGCGTCCTCCGCCAGCGTCGGGCAGCGGTCGATCGACACGGTGAAGCGCGAGTTGGGGTGCGCGGCGGGGCGGCCCGAGTCGGGCGTCCAGTCGTCTCCCGTCCAGTCGATGAGGTGAGCGGGGGCCTCTTTCGTCATGCCCTCCCACCAGACGTCGCCGTCGTCGGTCAACGCGACGTTGGTGAAGATGGTGTCGGCCTCGATCGTCTCCATCGCCGTCGGGTTGGTGTCGTAGCCGGTGCCCGGCGCGACCCCGAAGAAGCCCGCCTCGGGGTTGATCGCGTGCAGGCGCCCGTCCTCGCCCTTCTTGAGCCAGGCGATGTCGTCGCCGATCGTCTCGACCGTCCACCCCGGGATCGTCGAGCGGAGCATGGCGAGGTTCGTCTTGCCGCACGCCGACGGGAAGGCGGCGGCGAGGTGGAAGGCGTGGTTCTCGGGGCTGGTGACCTTGATCAGCAGCATGTGCTCGGCCAGCCAGCCGTCGTCACGACCCATCACCGACGCGATCCTGAGGGCGAAGCACTTCTTGGCGAGCAGCGCGTTGCCGCCGTAGCCCGAGCCGAACGACCAGATCTCTCGGGTCTCGGGGAACTGCACGATGTACTTCGTCGGGTTCGACGGCCAGACCGGGTCGGCGGTCTCGGCCCCCTCCGCGTCGCGCAAGGGCACCCCGACGCTGTGCACCGTGGCCACCCACGGCACGCCGGCGTCGATCTCGCGCAGGATCCGGTCGCCCAGGCGGCTCATCTTCGCCATGCTGATGACGACGTACGGTGAGTCGGTGAGCTCGACGCCCAGCTGGCTCAGCTCGCCGCCGATCGGCCCCATCGAGAAGGGGACGACGTAGAGGGTGCGGCCGCGCATGCTGCCTGCGAAGACGCCGTCGAGCTCGACGCGCATCTGGGCAGCGTCGCGCCACTGGTTGGTCGGGCCGGCATCGGCAGGATCGACGGAGCAGGTGAAGGTGCGGTTCTCGACCCGGGCCACGTCGTCGGCCGACGTGCGGGCGAGAAAACTGCCGGGGCGCTTCGACTCGTCGAGCGGGATCAGCTTGCCCGCGGAGACCATCTCGGCGGTGAGCCGGTCGATCTCGTCGGCCGAGCCGTTGCACCACAGGATCCGGTCGGGCTGGGTCAGCCGGGCGACGTCGGCCACCCAGGTTTCGAGCCGCACTCGCGGGGCCCCGGACACGACGTTCTCGGTCGTGCGGTAGGGGCGGTTGGGGTTCGTGATCATCCTCGATCTCCTTCGTCGGCTCTCGTGGCCTCATGTCGAGCCTGCGATAAAGCACGCAGCGATCGACAGAAAAAGGATAAAAAAATCGCCTGTTTTTTCGATACAGTCAATCCATGTCACTCACTGTCGATGTGAACACCCTCGGCCACCGCATCCGCCACTACCGGCTCGAGCAGCAGCTCACGCTCAGCGAGCTCGGCTCCCAGGTCGGTATCTCGACCAGCCAGCTGTCTCTCGTCGAGAACGGCAAGCGAGAGCCGCGCGTCTCGCTGCTGGGCGACATCGCCCGGGCCCTCGGCGTCTCGGTCGGCGAGCTCATGCGCGACGAGGCGCCCGACCCCCGCTCGGCCCTCGAGATCGAGGTGGCCAGGCTTCAGGCCGGCAGCCTCTTCGCCTCTCTCGGCCTCCCGCCGATCAAGCCGACCGCGGGAACCCCTTCCGAGACCCTCGAGGCGGTGATCGGGCTGCACCGCGAGCTCGAGCGCCGGTCGAAACTCGCCATCGCGACGCCGGAGGAGGCGCGGCGTGCCAACACCGAGATCCGGCTGCGGATGCGGGCACAGGCCAACTACATCCCGGAGATCGAGGCGATCGCCGAAGAGCGGGTCATCGCCACGGGCCACACGACCGGGCCGCTGTCGCACCGCGAGGTGGCGACCATGGCCGAACAGCTCGGCTTCTCGCTCGTCTACGTGCAGGATCTGCCCCACTCGGCCCGCAGCGTCACCGACCTCGCGAACGGGCGGATCTACCTTCCGCCGGCATCGATCCCGGGCGGGCACGGTCTCCGCTCGATGGCCCTGCAGGCGATGGCCCACCGCATCCTCGGGCACCACCGGCCCGTCGACTACGCCGAGTTCTTGCAGCAGCGCCTCGAGATCAACTACTTCGCGGCCGCCTGCCTGATGCCGCGGTCGGCCGCCATCGACTTCCTCGAGCAGGCGAAGAAGCAACGCGCCCTCTCGGTCGAGGACTTCCGCGACGCCTTCGGCACGACCCACGAGTCGGCGGCCCTCCGCCTGACGAACCTGGCTACGTCGCACCTCGACATCACAATGCACTTCCTCCGGATCGGCGACGACGGCGCCATCCAGAAGGGCTATGAGAACGACGGCCTGCCACTTCCCGTCGACGTCACCGGCGCCATCGAGGGCCAGGTGGTCTGCCGCAAGTGGAGCGCCCGCACGGCGTTCGACCACGACAACCGCACCACCGAGTTCTACCAGTACAACGACACCCCCGCCGGCACGTTCTGGTGCGCGACGCAGACCGGCTCGACGCCGGGCGGGCAGTTCTCGATCACGACCGGGGTGCCGTTCGCCGACGCGAAGTGGTTCCGAGGCCGCGAGACCACCTCGCGGGGCCGCTCGACCTGCCCCGACGAGGCGTGCTGCCACCGCCCCGACGCACAACTCTCGGAGCGCTGGGCCGACAACGCCTGGCCGAGCGCCCGCCTGCACGCGCACATCCTGTCGCCGCTTCCCACCGGCGACTTCCCCGGGGTCGACGACACCGAGGTCTACGCCTTCCTCGACCGGCACGCGACGTCGCTGTGACGAGGGGCTCGTCGGCTCACCCCGTCTCTAAGTCGCCGGCGGCTTGAGCCGCACCATTCCTTCCTGCACGATCGTGGCGACGAGCCGGCGGCTCCGGTCGTAGAGCGACCCTGAGACGAGCGCCCGGCCCGATCCTGCCCACGGGTTCTCCTGCACGTAGAGCAGCCAGTCGTCGACGGGTGCGTCGGCGTGCCACCACATCGAGTGATCGAGACTCGCCACCCGCAGACGCGGTTCGTCGAAGGTCATGCCGTGACGGCGCACCGGCAGCTCCATCAGGGTGAAGTCGCTGCCGAACGCCAGGGCGGCGCGGTGCACCGGGGCCGCCGCAGCAAGAGGCGACGGCGCACGCAGCCAGACGGCTTGACCCGTCGTGGCGCTCGAACTCGGCCCAGAGGGAACCCGCCTGATGTCGAAGATGCTGCGATGCGACATCGCCACCCCGTCGCCGTCGGAAAGGTCACGCGGCAGCGACTCGGGGTCGGGGAAGTCGCCGACGAGAGCCGACTGGTGGTCGACGCCCGATGCAGGCGCCTGGAACGACGCCTCCATCGTGAAGATGATGTCGTCGCCCTGCAGTGCGGTGACGCGTCGGCTCGAGAACGACCCTCCGTCGCGGAGGGTCTCGACCCGATAGAGCACAGACCGACGCGAATCGCCCACGGCAAGGAAATACGCGTGGACCGAGTGCACGGAGCGCTCGACCGGCACGCTCGCGGTCGCGGCGACGACGGCCTGTCCGAGGATCTGGCCGCCGAACAGCCGTCCACCCCGCCCCGGGTACGAGGCGCCTTCGAAGGCGCCTCGACCGAGGTACTTGAGGTCGAGCAGGTCGGTGAGTCGCGAATCCAGCCCGCGCGCGCCGGCGGTCATCGTTCGAGCACGACGGCGAGGCTCCGCGCCACGTTCCGGTTGTCCTCTCCGGCCTGGTTGGCGTCGCCGAGGATCACGTCGTCGATCAGCGACGGGTAAACGTCCGGGTGCCGGGCCATCAGATCGCGCAGCACCGTGGCGGCGAGATCGTCGGGTCGCACTCCGGCGAGCGCCCTGCCGAATCGGCCGAACGGCGTTCTCAGCCCGTCGTAGACGAAACTTGCTGTCATGGGATGGTCCCCTCAGATGTTGCGGCCGCCGGCGATCTCGACGACCACCCCGGTGACGTAGCTGGCGAGGTCGCTGGCAAGGAAGAGGGCGACCTTCGCGACCTCTTCCGGTTCGCCGAAACGACCGAGTGGGACGTCTGCGAGCCGCTGCGCCCGGATCTCGTCGCTGAGCTTCTGGGTCATCGCGGTCTCGATGATGCCGGGCTGCAGGGCGTTGACCCGGATCCCGGCGAAGCCGACCTCTTTCGCGGCGGCCTTGGTCAGGCCGACGATTCCCGCCTTGGCGGCGCTGTAGTTGGTCTGGCCGGGGTTGCCGACCTTGCCCGAGATCGACGACATGTTGATGATCGCGCCGCCCGTGCCCTGCTCGCGCATGATCGACGTGGCCGCCTTGGTGCCCAGCCAGGTGCCTCGCAGGTGCACGTCGATGACGAACTGGAAGTCGTCGACGCTCATCTTCCGCATCGTGAGGTCGCGAGTGACTCCGGCGTTGTTGACCATCACGTCGAGGCGGCCGAACGTCGTCGTCGCGGCGGCGAGCAGCGCGTCGACGTCGTCGGGCACCGTCACGTCGCATGCCACCCCGAACGCTCGAGGGCCGATGCCGAGCCGAGCTGCCGCGGCCATGGCCCTATCGCCGTCGAGGTCGCCGATCACGATCGAGGCGCCGTTCGCCGCGAACAGCTCGGCGATGGCGTAGCCGAGACCCTGTGCCGCACCGGTGACGACCGCGATCCTGCCCTCGAGCAACCCGCCGCCCGGTTCAGACATGGGTCGCCACGCCGACGCGGTCCGGCACGAGCAGCGTGATCGAGTCCGCGACGCAGCCCGGCGTCGTGGCGCCGTCGATCTCGACGGTGTGACGCACCACGATCCGCATGCCGCGCTCGCCCGGGTCGGCCGAGAGGAGCGTCGCCCGGTCGCGCACCCGCGAGCCCGACGGCACGATGGCGGGGAACCTGACGCGATCGAGGCCGTAGTTGACCAGCATCCTGAACCCGGCCAGCGCGTAGGCGTCCCGCGCGAGCTTCGGAATGAGCGACAGCGTGAGGTATCCGTGGGCGATGGTCTCGCCGAACGGGCCCCCCGAGCGGCGTCGAGGTCGACGTGGATCCACTGGTCGTCGCCTGTCACGTCGGCGAACCCGTCGATCACGGCCTGCGACACCTCGAACCACGACCCTGTGCCGAGCTCGCGGCCGACCGCGCCGACGACTTCGTCCGTTCCCGTCAGCGTCAGCATGCCCGGCTCATTTCGTCAGCCCGCCGGCGACCATCTCGCGGAGGTCGAGCTTGCGGATCTTGCCGGTCGGCGTCTTCGGCATCGATTCGAGCACCGTCAGCGCGATGGGGACCTTGAACGACGCCGCCTGCGGCCGGAGCCACTCGATGATCTCGTCGGGCGACGTCTTCGAAGCGTTGCGCAGCACGACGAAGGCCACTGGCAGCTCGCCGAGGTCGGCGTCGGGAGCGCCGACGACGGCGGCCTCGAGGACAGCGGGATGTGCAGAGATCAGCCGTTCGACCTCGCCGGGGTAGATGTTCTGGCCGCCCCGGATGATCAGTTCCCGCTTGCGGTCGACGATGCTGAGCCGGCCGTCCGCGAACGTGCCGATGTCGCCCGTGTGCAGCCAGCCGTCGACGACCGGGCGAACCTCCTCGGTGCCGATGTAGGCCGAGAAGACGGATTCGCCGTGGATCAGGATCTCGCCCCGGCCGTCGTCCCCCGCGGAGTCGTCGAGGCGCACCTCCACCCCGGGCATGATGCGCCCGGCGGACGCGAACTCGCCCGTGTTGTGGCCGATCGTGCCGACCCGGTTCTGCGAGGCGATCGCGGTGCCCTCCGTGAGGCCGTAGCCGAAGATGAGGAAGGCGTTCGGGAAGACGGCCCAGGCGTCGGTGGCGATCTGCGACGGCGATGCCGCCGCGCCGATGCCGACCGTCGCGGCTTCGTCGTAGCGGATGCCGGCCTGGAACAGCCGGGTCACCATCGTCGGCACCATCGGGATGAACGTGGGCTTCGTGTCGTCGAGCGCGCTCTGGAAGCCCTCAGGCGTGAACCGCCGGAGCAGGCGCAGGGTCGCCCCGGTCATCGCCATCAGGTTGATGCCCTGGTTGAGGCCGTAGGTGTTGAAGATCGGCAGCGGCAGCAGGATCCTGTCGTGGTTGCCGACGTTCATCCACCGGTAGGTGGCGTCGTAGTTGGCGGCGAGATTGCGCAGCGAAAGCCTCACGCCCTTCGGCCGGCCTGTCGATCCGGAGGTCTGCAGGATCATCGCGGCGTCGTCGGCATCGAGGTGTTCCATCGTCGGCAGCTCGCCCGACACGGCGGGGCTCGAGAACTCTCCCGACACCTCGTACAGGGCGGGTGCCGAGTCGAGGACGAGGTGCGTGTCGGCGATGACCACCTCGAGGCCGATCCCTCGGACGATGTCGTCGATCTCGCTCGGCTTCATGGCGCGGTTGAGCGGCATCACGACACCGCCGAGATAGAACACGGCGTACTGGTGCACGATGAAGTTCGGGGTGCTGTCGATGTAGACGCCGACGAGCGTGCCGCGATGCACGATGTCCGACAGCGCACCGGCCGTGCGCCGGATGGCGTCGGTCATGTCGCCGTAGGTGTAAGTAGCCGAGTCGGTGACGACGCAGGCCTTGTCGGCCTGCGAGAACGCCCAGTCGAAGAGCGGGAGCGCGCGGTTCACGACTGGTTCTCTTCCGAGTTGAACCACGCGATGGCGCCCTTGAGGCCCCGCTCGGTGATCATGTCGGTCATCATGTGCGTCGAGGCCGACGTGTGGGCGAGCGCGTCCCACTCGGCACCCATCAGGATCGAGTCGCGGAAGCCCTGCTGGTCCATCACACGGTTGAGGGCGAGCTTCTTCATGCGCAGCAGCTCGAGCGGCATCCTCGAGATGCTCGCCGCGATCTCGAGCGCCTTGTCGAGCACGGATCCGGGCGCCACGGCGTGGTTCGCCCAGCCGAGCGACGCGGCCTCGGTGCCCGACAGGCGGCTGCCGGCGATGAACGAGAGCTCCTTGGCCTTTTTCGGCCCGATCAGCCACGCGCTCGGCGGGCTCAGGAGGCCGCCGCCGAGAGGGATCGACGGCCAGCCGATCACCGCGGTCTCGCTCACGACGGTGATGTCGGTGCAGACGGAGAGCATCGTCGCCCCTCCCATGCAGTAGCCCTCGATCGCGCTGATGACCGGCTTCGGGGTGTCCCAGACGGCGAGCCAGCGATCGATGTTGGCGCGCAGCGACTCCCAGTCGTTGTAAGGAGCGAGGCCCGCGGCCGCCTCTGAGTAGCCGTTCGACGGCTCGACGTCGTAGCCGACGCTGAAGTTCTGGCCGGCTCCGGAGATCACGATCACCGAGACGGACTTGTCGCGGCCGAGAGCGGCCATGGCCTCCGAGAACTCGTCGAGCATCGGATCGTTCAGAGCGTTGAGCTTCTTGGGGCGATCGAGGATCACTTGGGCGATTCGACCATCGACGGTGGTGGTCACGAATTCGGGCACGGTTATTCTCCTGTGAAGACGAGGTCGTCGAGACTGCGCTTCGCGAGAAACGCCTCGACGGCCGATTTGTGGTCGGATGTGGAAGACAGCACGGCTTGGGCGAGCGTCTCGCGATCGAGAGCGTCGGCGAGCGTGCCGTCGACCGAACGATTCGCGAGGAGCTTGGTCAGGCCCAGAGCCAGGGGGGCGCGCTTGGCGAGGTCGGCGCAGTACGCGACGGCGTCGGCGTCGAAGTCGCCGTCGCCGTCGAAGACTTGGGAGACGAAGCCCAGCGCGGTCGCCTCGTCGGTGCTGAAGCGGTGCGCCGTGAGCAACGCCGCCTTCGCCCGATGCAGGCCGATGGCCTGGGCGAGAAGATACGTGCCGCCCATGTCGGGCATCAGCCCCATGCGGATGAACGACTGCTGGAACCACGCGGGGCTTGCGACGATGATGTCGGACGCGAGAGCGAGGTTGAACCCCGCCCCGGACGCCAGGCCGTTGACCGCGGCGACCACGGGCTTCTGCAGCCCCGCGATGCCCTCCGTGATCTCGCGCCCGAAGGTGAGCACGTCGATCGTGCCCGCGGCGGATCGTGTGCCCATGGCGCGAATGTCGCCACCCGCCGAGAACGCGCGGCCCGTGCCGGTGAGGAGGACGACGCGCGCCTCCCTGTCGGCCGCGGCGTCCTGCAGCGCGGCGACGAGCTGCGCCTTGACGCCCTCGTCGAGGGCATTCAGGGTGTCGGGCCCGTTCATGCGAAGCCGGAGGACTCCGGTCGCGGGGCGGTCGATGTCGAGGCGCGTCACCGGTCTCCTCCGAAGAGGGAGTCGAGCTCGAGCACCTGGTCGAGGTGGTGCTGCAGCCCGACCTCCCAGGTGTAGCCGACGCCGCCGTGCACCTGGATGCCCAGCTCGATGCTCCGGCGAGCGAGCGTGAATGCCTGCGCTGCCCAGACATCGGCGCGGAAGGCCTCGTGCCGGGCCGCGATGGCCGCGGTCCACGCCTGCTCCCGGGCGATGTGTGCGTCTGCGAGCATGTGACGTACCGCCTGGAAGCCCTTGATGGGCTGGCCGAACTGCTCACGGGTCCGGGCCCAGTCGATCGAGCGCGTCAGCACGATGTCAGCGCAGCCGACCGCCACTGCTGCGAACACGGCACGTGCTTCGGCGAGCTTCTCCCCTCAAGGGCAGGATGTTCAGCGTGCACGGCCCCGAGGGGCACCAGATCCGCGAAGACGAGGGTCTCGACCCCTGCGGCGTCGACGACGGCGCCCTCACCGTCGACGATGGCGACGTCGCTGGCGAAATAGGGTGCCACCAGGCGGTCGTCCCGCCGCACGAGCGGCACGGCACCGCGGTCGAGCACGTCATCGCCGAGGTCGAACCAGCGGCCCGCCAGAAGGGTCGCCACCAGCGGGGTGGAGACGGCGAATCGACCTGTGGTGCGGGCGACCTCCTGGATCTCCCGCAGCTCCATCCCGTTCTCGGCGTCGGCCGAGATGCTCGCCCAGCCGCCGTCGGCCAGGACGGCCCAGGCGGCGGAACTGGGCCCGGCCGGAGCGCCCGCGCCTCGATCCTGGAGGATCTCCGCCACGTTGTCGGAGGCCATCGTTCCGACTTCTGCCACGATCGTTGCCATGATTACCTCGCCACTTTCAGAACCCGGTCGGTGATGATGTTGCGCTGGATCTCGTTCGTGCCCGAGTAGATGGACATCGCCTTCGACGCCAGATAGCTGTGCCGCCAGTAGTCGCGGTGAATGGGGCAGCGGGTGTCGATGCCGAGCCGCGTCGCATCCTGGATCAGTTCGCTCCACTGCACCTTCAGCACCGAGCCGGCGGTGAACCAATCCTCGCCGGCCGCCTTCTCTTCGGTGGCACGGAGGATGTGCCATCGGAGCAGCTCCTTGCGATCCTGCAGGCGAATCGCGTCGTGCGGTTTGTCGGCCGAGCAGCAGGAGCCGAGCAGATCGATCTCGGTGGTCGCCTCGACGAGCCGCGTTGCGGCCTCGGTGGTGCCGCGCTCGTTGCTCAGCACCGTCATGGCGACAGCCCAGCCCTCGTGCTCGCCGCCGATGAGGTCTTCGTCGGCGACGAACACGTCGGTGAAGAAGACCTCGTTGAACTCCTGCTCGCCGTTGATCTGGCGGATGGGGCGGACGTCGATGCCGTCCTGCTCCATGTCGAGGAGGAAGAAGCTGAGGTTGTGGTGCCGGGGAAGCTCGGTCGAGCTCTTCGCGAGCATGAGGCAACGCTTCGAGTACTGCGCGAAGCTGGTCCAGATCTTCTGGCCGGTGATGCGGTAGCCGCCGTCGACCTTGACGGCTCGGGTGCCGACGGCTGCGAGGTCCGACCCGGCGCCGGGTTCCGAGAAGCCCTGGCACCAGATCTCCGACGAGTCGAGGATGCGGGGCAGGTACTTCTGCTTCTGCGCCTCGGTTCCGGCGGCGATGATCGTGGGCCCGGCGAGCACCCGCCCGATCCTGCCGAAGCCGTCGGGCGCGTTCGCCTTCGACGACTCCTCGTAGTAGATCAGGTCTTCGATCGGGCCGAAGCCGCGACCGCCGTACTCCTCGGGCCAGGACAACCCCGCGAAGCCTCCCTCGAACAGCGCCTCGTCCCACGAGCGCTGGATGCGCTGCACGTCGTCGGGCCCGAGCGCCTGTCGGGTGTCCCGCCACTCTGTGGGAATTGCCTCGGCGACCCAGGTGCTGACCTCCGCTCGGAAGCGGTCGGCCGCGGGGTCGTCGAATCGTGTCATTGTCATGACGTCGATCTCTCCTTCTGTCAGGTGATCATCGGATGGTCGGAGCGAGCTCCGACCAGGTGCAGGGCCAGATCGGCGTACTCGTCGCCGATCTGATCGGGGGTGAGGCGGCCGCCGGGGCGGTACCAGTTGATGACGGACTCGCCCATGCCGAGGATCGCGAAGGTCACCGGCGTCACGTCGAGTTCTCGGAACTCCCCCGCCTCGACTCCCGAGCGCAGGATGTCCTTGAAGATCTGCTCGTACGACTTGAGCATCGTCACGAGGCCCGCCCGCACGTCGGGGTCGAGGTGGATCAGGCCGTCGCGCACGAGCACGAGATCGTCCGAGCTGCAGTAGTGCGCCGTGTGCGCGCCCACTGCGGCGTAGAGCCGCTCGGTCTCGGAGGGCCCCGCGGCCTTGAGCGCGGTCTCGACCTTGTCGAGCAGCACCTCGGTGCCGTTCCGCATCATCTTCTCGACGAGCGCCTGCTTCGACGACGTGTAGTTGTAAATGCTCTGGGCCTCCATGCCCACGGCGCCGGCGATCTGGCGCAGAGTCATGCCGACGTAGCCCTTCCTGTTGAAGAGCTTGCGCGCCTCGTTCAGGATCCGGGTCTCGGTTTCGTTCTTTTCGAGCAGCACTATTTCTCTCCCACTGACAGGTGACGGTCGATGAGATCCGGGTTGGACACCAGGTGTTCCGGGGTGCCCGACCAGACCATCTCCCCAGTCTCCAGGACGTGCACCTCGTCGGCGAGATCGGTCACGAATCGGAAGTTCTGCTCGGCCACGACCACGCCGAGGTCGAAGACCTCGGGCAGCCGGGCGATGGAGGCCTGCAGCTGCTCGACGATGAGGGGTGAGAGGCCCTCGGTCGGTTCGTCGAGAAGCAGGAAGTCGGGTGCGCTCATGAGTGCCCGGGCGATCGTCACGGCCTGCTGCTCGCCGCCGCTCAGCTCGTAGCCCTGTCGCTTCATGAGGTCGCGCACGAGTGGCACGGCGTCGAGCACGCGCTCGAGCTGGTCGGACGCCACCCCCGGCGCCGCGCGATGTCGAGGTTCTCGGCGACGGTCAGCCGGGTGAATATACGGCGAGTGTCGGGCACCCAGGCGATGCCCAGACGGGCGACCTTGAAGGTGGCCAGTCTGCGCAGCGATCGACCGTCGATGGCCACGTCGCCGCGCACCGTGATCTCGGGGTCGGCGACGATCGACTTGAGTAGCGTCGTCTTGCCGGCGCCGTTGCGACCGAGGAGACCAACCGTGCGTCCCTTCTCGACGCTCAGGTCGATGCCTTTGAGGGCCGAGGCGAGGCCGTACGAGGCGGACAGCCCAGTGACGGTGAGTGTCGATGTCATCTGTCCTCCCGATACGAATTGCCGAGGTAGATCTCCCGGGTGAGCGGGGCGTCGCGCACCTCGAAGGGCAGGCCCTGCATCGCGATGCGCCCGTTGGCGAGCAGCACGACCTTGTCGGCGAGCGCGAAGACGACGTTCATGTCATGGGCAGTGATCACGCAGGTCATGTCGGGCCTCGAGGTGCGGAGGTCCTTCAGCAGCTGGATCGTGCCGGGGATGTCTTCGGCGCCCATGCCGGCCGTGGGCTCGTCGAGGAGTAGCACGGAGGGGTCCTGCGCGAGCGCCATCGCGATCTCGAGGCTCTTCCGGTCACCGTGCGAGAGGGCGGCCGAATGTCGTCTCCGGGCCGAGGTGAGCCCGACCGCTTCGAGCGCGCGGTCGACAGTGTCGTCGGCTCGCGGCGACTTCGAGACGAGGTTGCGGTAGCGCGACTGGTGCGCCAGACGGGCGATGACGACGTTCTCCTCGACGGTCTTCTCGAGGAAGTACCGCGCGACCTGGAAGGTGCGGGCGACCCCCTGCTCGGCGAGGTGCCGGGCACCGGCGCGGGTCACGTCTTTGCCGAAGAGCGACACCCGACCCTTCGTCGCGCGGGTCTCACCGGCCATCACCCCGAAGAGGGTCGTCTTGCCGGCGCCGTTAGGGCCGATGATGGCGACGGTCTCGCCCGCCTCGATCGAGAGCGAGACGTCTTGCACGACGGGCGGGCCGCCGTAGTTCTTATCGATTCCGACGAGGTCGAGGGCGATCATCGTCTCCTCCCTCGGGGTAGTCGCGCGAGAACGGGGAACCGGTTGGTGAGTCGCTCGAGGAGACCCAGCACGCCCTTCGGGAAGACGAGCACGACTACCAGCAGGATGATGCCCAGGTAGAGCGTGCCGTTCGACGAGTTCCCGAAAACGGCCGTGCTGAGCAGCTGGAAGATCAGTGCGCCGATGGCCGGCCCCCAGAACCGGTACATGCCGCCGAGCAGCGCCATGATGATGATCTGACCGCTGAATGTGAACGACAGGGTGTCGGGTGTGACGATTCCGCCCTGCTGGGCGAAGAGCGCCCCGGCCAGGCCCGCGACCGCCCCGGAGAGTGTGAATGCGGCGAGTCGCAGCCCCTTGACCGGCA
Organism: Frondihabitans sp. PAMC 28766; assembly: GCF_001577365.1. Classification (NCBI taxonomy): domain Bacteria; kingdom Bacillati; phylum Actinomycetota; class Actinomycetes; order Micrococcales; family Microbacteriaceae; genus Frondihabitans; species Frondihabitans sp. PAMC 28766. Next base: position 1,472,790 of record NZ_CP014513.1, on the reverse strand, counting down.
GCCCGATGGAGGCCGCCTTCACCGGGTCGTCGCGGATGGCGTTGAGACTCGCCCCGAACGACGACAGGTTGATGCGGCGGAGCACACCCATCACGACGGCGATCACCACGATCGTGTAGATCCAGAAGTCGTTGTTCGACGCGATGTTGAAGCCGAACACCGACCCGCGCGTGATCCCGACCAGACCGTTGTCGCCGCCGAGGGGCCCGATCTTATAGGTAAGGAGGTAGGCGATCTGCCCACGATCATGGTCAGCATGGCGAACTCGACCTTGACGAGCCGCCCGCCGAGCAACCCGATCACCACAGCCGCGATCGCGGCGACGACCGCCGACGCCCCCAAAAAGATCAGGGCGTCCCACGACTCGGTGCGCAGCAGTGCTGTCGCGTAGGCGCCCATCCCGAAGAACGCGGCGTGCCCGAACGTGTAGGTGCCGGTCCATCCGAAGAGGATTCCGAGGCTCGTCGCGAGCAGCGAGTAGATCACGCCGATCGTCAGCGTGTACTGCCAGCTCGACGGGAGGATGAAGTAGCCGATCGACAGGACGACCGCGAAGATCGCCGGTTCGTAGATCGGGCGGATGTCCCAGGTGCGTCGGCCGGCCAGGGCTTTCGGGGCGGGGCGGGGCGAGAGCACGGTGCCGGGAGCGGTCTTGGTCGTCACGCGGCGGCTCCGATCCGGGCGTTGCCGAGGAGCCCGCGGGGGCGCACCAGCAGGATGACGGCCACGAGGATGTAGAACGTGAAGCCGCTGAGGAAGGGGAAGTACGCCACGGCCAGGGCCTCCGTGATGCCGACCAGGATCGAGGCGATCAACGAGCCCGTGATCGAGCCGAGGCCTCCGATGATGACGACCGCGAAGCTCTCGAGGATGTACGAGTCGCCGAGGTTGGCCGAGACCGAGACCGTCGGCGCGATGAGCACGCCGGCCAGCCCCGCCAGAGCGCTCCCCAGGCCGAACACCAACAGCATGACGCGCTTGGTGTTGAGACCCACGGCCTCGCCCATCACCTGGTCCTGGGCGATGGCCTTGACGTCGCGACCGAAGCGGCTTCGGTTGAGCAGGAGATACAGCCCGACGGCGAACACCGCGCCGATGACGACGAGCAGGATCGAGTACGCCGGCAGCGCGGCCCCGAGCACCTCGACATTGCCGCTCAGCGGCTTGGGCTGGTTGACCGTCGCAGGGCTGTCGCCCCAGATCAGCTCGGCGGCGCCTTCGACGATCAGCAGGATCGCGAACGTCGCGAGGAGCATCGTGATGTGGTCGCCGCGGTAGAGGCGCCTGACCACGGTGCGCTCAACCACCAGGCCGAGCACGCCGACCACGACGGCTCCCACGAGCGCCGCGCCGATGAAGACGGGGATCGACGGGAACACCGTGCCGATCACCGAGGTGGCGACGAGCGCACCGACGGCGAAGAGCGAGCCGTGGGCGAAGTTCAAGACCCCGAGCACTCCGTAGATCAACGTGAGCCCGCTGGCGACCAGGAAGAGGGGCACACCGAAGGCGATGCCGCTCACCAGGGTCGAGATCAGCTCTGTCATGTCAGTGCCCCGTCTTCACGACGGTCGTGCTGAGGATCTTGACGTTCTCGGGGCTCTTGGTGTCGCCGACGGAGTTGGTGACCACGACGGGCGCGTCGGCCTGGTGAGTCGTCTTGTTGATCGTCAGCGTGCCCGACAGGGTCGTGAAGCTGAGGCCCGGAAGCGTCGCGAGCACCTTTGCGTAGTCGTCGGTGCCGGCCTTCTTGATGGCGGCGGCCATGGCCTTGACGCCGACCCACGAGTCGTAGCTCCAGTCGATGGGCAGCTTGCCGGTCTTGGCCTTGTAGTCGTTCACGAACTGCGTGTTCGCCTTCGACGGGAACGCCTTGTAGTTGTAGTCGTAGGCGTTCCACACGTTCGGCGCGAGACCGTTCAGCGTGCGGGCCACCGGGTAGTAGCCGCCGGGCTGCAGGATCACCGCGAATTTCTTCGAGATGTCGTAGGACTGCGACTGCTTGAGGAAGGTGCCGGTGCCGCTGCCGAAGGTGCCGAGGTAGAGGGCGCTCGTCTTGGGGGTTCCCACCTTGCCGATCAGCGACTGCACCTGGAGGCTGAAGTCGGACTGCGCGATCGGCACGAACGTGCTGCTCGTGACCTTCAGCGGCACGCCGTCCTTCTTGAGGGAGCTCTGGTAGAGCGCCCACTGCGACGTGCCGGTGATGTAGTTGTACCCGAAGGCCGAGTAGTTCGTGACCGACGGGAACTTCTTCGCGATGGTCTTCGCGAGGTTGATCACGAGATCGTCGTCGTCGGTGCTGGTGCGGAAGACGTTCGCGTAGGGCGCCGCCTTGCCGTTCTGCCCGGTGAGGCCGTCGTTGGTGCAGCCGGTGTCGACCAGCGCGACGCTGAGACTCGGCAGGGTCGGCGCGACGGCGAGGCATCCTGCGCTGTCGAGCATTCCGACGACGAGGTGCACGCCGCTGTTCGAGAGGTCGCGAACCGCGGTGGCAGCCGTCTGCGGCGTCTGCTGCTCGTCTTTGTTGACGATCTTGATCTTCCGGCCGAGAACGCCACCGGCCTTGTTGATCTCAGCGGCGGCCACCTCGGCGCCGGCGACCTGGTTCTGGCCGATCTCGGCCAGCGGGCCGGTCTGCGGGCCGACCACGCCGATCGTGATGGGTCCGGAGTTCGACCCGCTGCCCCCTGATCCGTTCGAGCAGCCGCTCAGCGCGATCACGCAGGCGATGACGGCCCCGAGTGCGAGAACCGGTTTGGCTGGAAAATTCTTCATTGAATTGATTCCTCACTGTGTTTGCGGTGCTTCAGAGAATCGCGATCGCGTTTCCCGGGGAGCCGGCCGAACCGCTGAGATTCAGTGGTGCGGAGGCGATGAAGAAGGTGTGCCTGGCGGCTTCCCGGCAGGCGGTCGAGAGGCGTTCGAGGTCGAACAGCTCTCCGAGCGGGATGCCGAGCAGAGGCAGCAGACGGCGGTGCAGCGATCCGACCGCGGGGTCTCCGGGAACGGGTTCGACTGCGGGGGTGTCGGTGGCGATGGCCGCGACGTTCCAGTTCCACAGCAGACGAGCGGTGGCTTCGCCGGCGTGTATTCCGGGGATCCTGGTGACCGGTTCGGCATCGGCCGGCCGACTCGCGTACGCCGCGGGCCAGCCGGTGCGGACGAGCACGATGTCACCGCGATGCACGGTGACGCCCTCGGCTTCGGCGACCTCGACGAGCAGTTCGGGCGTGATGACGAACTCCTCGTCGACCGGGATGCTCGACCCCTGCGACTCGAGGTGCGCGGCCACGTCGAGCAGGACGCCTCGACCGGCGATGCCGCGCCGAGCCCACACCTCGATGCCCAGCCCCGTCTGCCGGGGGTCGCTCGTGTCGAGGACACCGCCGTAGAAGCCGAACTCGCGAGCGCGGACGTGGCCGAAGCCGTCCCACTGCGTCGAGCCCTGAGGGAAGTAGTTGTCGATCTTGTCGTCCCACGTGTTCCGGTCGACTTCGAAGTGGTCGTGGCGAATGGGCTGGCGGCCGAAGAGCGGGGGGTTCGGCTCGTCGACGGGGAGGCTGAGGCCGATGGTCACACCAGAGACGATGCTGCGCCCAGCGGCGGCGACGACATCGGGCGTCAGGTAGTTGAGGGCGCCCAGCTGGTCGCCCTCGCCGAAGAAGCGCCACGAGTAGGCCATGTCGAGACGATCGAGCCGGGGCAGCTCGTCGTAGGCCGGAACATCATCGTTCATCACGGAGACAGATTGACTTACGAACGCTCGTAAGTCAAGATTCCCGATGAACGATCTTCCCCGGCCTGCAACGAGGCACGCCGGGAACCGGGAAGGGATTCTTCGATGGTGAAGACGAGATTCACCGATGGATTCGGCGTCCGCGCGCCGATCATGCAAGGGGGCATGCAGTGGATCGGCAACGCCGATCTCGCCGCTGCCGTGTCGAACGCCGGCGGGCTCGGCACGATCACCGCCCTCACGTTCGCGACCCCCGAACTCCTCGCGGACGAGATCGCACGCTGCCACGACCTGACCGATCGGCCCTTCGCGGTCAACCTGACGACGCTGCCCTCGATCAGCCCGCCGCCGTACGCCGACTACCAGCGCGTCATCATCGACGGCGGCGTCGCAGTCGTCGAGACCTCCGGGTCGAACCCGGCATTGTTCGTCGACACCTATCACGACGCCGGCCTCAAGGTCGTGCACAAGGCGACGAGCGTGCGCCACGCCGTCAAGGCCGCCGAGGCCGGAGCCGATGCCGTTGCGGTGATCGGCTTCGAGGCGGCCGGGCATCCCGGCGAGCTCGACGTGCCCCTGTTCGTGCTGCTGGCCGCCGTGGCCCGCCAGGTCGAGATCCCCCTCCTCGCCGCCGGTGGCGTCGCGACAGGAGCCGGGCTCGCCGCCGCCCTCGCGCTCGGGGCCGACGGCGTCCTCATGGCGACGCGCTTCATGGCCACCGTCGAGACGCCCATTCACGAGAATGTCAAGAACGAGCTGGTGGCCCGCGACGAGCTCCAGACCAACCTGATCTTCCGCCCGCTGCGCAACACGGCGCGTGTCTCGCGCAACTCGGTGTCGGACGAGGTCGTCGCGATCCTGGCGTCCGGAGGCGACTTCGCCGCCGTCCGCGACCTCGTCGCCGGGCGCCGCGGGCGGACGGTCTACGAGACAGGCGACCTCGAGGCCGGCGTCTGGTGGGCCGGACTCTCGCAGGCGCTGATCGACGACGTGCCGACCTGCGCCGAACTCATCGACCGAATCGTGGGCGATGCCGAATCCGTCATCCGTCAACGCCTCGTCCGTGCGATCGCCGATCCGGTCGGCTCCACGGCGTCCTCCACCGCATCCCCCGAGAAAGGCAGCGCACTGTGAAGATCGTCGTCCTCGTGAAACAGGTTCTCGACACCTGGGGCGAACGCCGCCTCGACCTCTCGACGGGTCTCCTCGACCGATCGTCGAGCGACCTCATCATCGACGAGGTGGGCGAGCGAGCACTCGAGGCCGCTCTGGCCTACAAAGACGCGAACGACGCCGACGTCATCGTGATGACCATGGGCCCGCGGGAGGCGACCGACGTGCTGCGCAAGGGTCTCGCCATGGGGGCCGACACCGCCGTGCACGTGCTCGACGACGAGCTCGCCGGCTCCGACATGGTGCGGACAGCCACCGTGCTGGCCGCCGCCCTCCGCCGAACGGGCTTCGATCTCGTGATCACCGGCAACGAGTCGACGGATGGCCGAGGCGGTGCCATCGCCCCGATGCTCTCCGAGATCCTCGGTGTGCCGCAGGTCACCTATCTCAACTCGCTGGCCATCGCCGCGGACGGCATCTCGGGCGAGCGCGGAACCGAAGCGGGAACGCAGGATGTCCACGCCTCGCTTCCTGCGGTCGCCTCCGTCACCGAGCGCTCGCCCGAGCCGCGATTCCCCGGCTTCAAGGGGTCGATGCGAGCCAAGAAGAAGCCTCTGGACACCTGGGCGCTCTCCGACCTCGGCGAGTCCGGCTCGCCGGCAGCGCGCTCCGTCGTCCTGTCGACGGCCGAGCGGCCCGCACGGACGGCGGGCCGCAAGGTCGTCGACGACGGCTCGGCCGCGCACGAGCTGGCCGCATTCCTGTCCGACGAACACCTGATCTAGGAGCCACCGATGCCTTCCATCCTCTTCCTCGCCGACACGACGTCCGATGGGCAGTTGTCGGACACGGTCGCGCCGCTTGCCGCCACGGCCACCCGCCTCGGCACGGCTTCGGCCGTGGTCGTGACGCGGGCGCCCGCGCACCCTGAGATCGTGGCGGAGCTGGGTCGCCTCGGTGTCGCCGACGTCCGGCTGATCCAGAGCGACGCCGTCGGAGAACGGCTGACAACCCCTCAGGTCGCCGCAGTCGTCTCGGCGGCTCGCGAGGTGTCCGCCGATGTCGTGCTCGTGGCCAACTCGATCGCCGGGCGCGAGATCGCCGCCCGCACGGCTATCCGGTTGGGCGGGGCGCTCGTCGTCGACGCGGTCGACGTCCGAGTCGACGCCGGCCCCGCCGTCGCGACCACGTCGGCGTTCGGCGGGGCCTTCGCCGTGGAGAGCACCGTCGAGGGTGGCCCGCTGGTCGCCACCGTCCGGCGGGACGGAGCCGATGACGACCCCGTGCCCGTCGAGCCGACGGTCGTCGCCGGCACCGTCGACGTCGACGGCGAGGCGGCCACCGTGATCGACGCCATGCACGAGGTCGTGCAGACGTCGTCGCGACCCGACCTGCGAGGCGCCGCCCGGGTCGTCTCGGGCGGCCGAGGGCTGCAGTCGAAAGACCGCTTCGAGCTCGTCGAGCGGATGGCCGACGCCCTCGGGGCGGCGGTCGGCGCCTCGCGCGCGGCGGTCGACGCGGGCTTCGTGCCGCAGAGCTCGCAGGTCGGCCAGACGGGCGTGACAATCTCTCCCGATCTCTACGTCGCTCTCGGGATCTCGGGGGCGATCCAGCACAAGGCCGGCATGCAGACGGCCAAGACGATCGTCGCCATCAACAGCGACCCCGATGCCCCCATCTTCGATATCGCCGACTTCGGCATCGTCGGCGATCTCTTCACGATCGTGCCGCAGGTCATCGACGAGATCGCGGCCGTCCGCGCATGACGAGCGTCAGCCGCACGGCCTCGAACCGCTGGTTCAAGCTCGTCTGGATCGTGCCGGCGATCGTCGTCGGGCTCGCCCTTCTCGTCCTCGCGGCTCGCGGCATCCGCGCGAGTGTGCCCGGGCAGTCTTTCTTGGCGGGCTATCCGGGCGAGAGCCGGCTGCCGTCGTTCGCTCCGGTCGGGTTCCCCACGTGGGTCGGCTGGCAGCATGGTCTGAACGTCTTCTTCCTCGTCTTCATGGTGAGGTCGGGGTGGATGGTCCGGACGGTGCAGCGGCCCGGCATGTACTGGACGCGCAACAACCGCGGCCGGATCCGCACGAAGGGCGCACCGACGCGCATCAGCATCAACCTGTGGCTGCACCTCAGCTTCGACGTGCTCTGGGTGCTCAACGGCATCGTCTTCTGGGTGCTCGTCTTCTGCACCGGCCAGTGGACCCGTATCGTGCCGACCTCGTGGGGAGTCTTCCCCAACGCCGTGTCGGCCCTGCTGCAGTACGCCTCGCTCCAGTGGCCGACCGAGAACGGCTGGTCGAACTACAACTCGCTGCAGGTGCTGAGCTACTTCCTGGTCGTCTTCATCGCGGCACCCGTCGCGCTGTTCAGCGGGCTCAGGATGTCGCCGGCGTGGCCGAAGAACGCGCCGCGCCTCTCGAAGGCGTTCCCCCTCGCGTGGGCGCGAGCGACGCACTACCCGACGATGATCTTCTTCGTCGCCTTCGTGATCGTCCACGTGACGCTCGTGTTCGCGACCGGGGCCCTCAACAACCTCAATCACATGTATGCGAGCCGCAACGACGACAGCTGGGTTGGCTTCGCCTTCTTCGCCGGGTCGTTGGTGGTCATAGTGGCGGCCTGGATGGCGGCACGGCCGATCGTGCTTCGGTCGCTGGCGTCGTTGACAGGATCGGTCACGCGCTGAGCTCGGGCGTCGTCCCGGCCACGATGGGCGGCGTCGTCAGCTCCAGTGCGGCCGGCGCTTCTCAGCGAAGGCAGCCGCCCCCTCACGGGCATCCGCCGAATCCGTCACGCTGCGAGTCAGGTCGTCACCCGCCGGCAGGAGCCCGGCGACACCTGCACGCTCGATCGCGTCGACGATCCCACGCGTCGTCGCGATCGCCTGAGGCGAGTTCGCAGCGATGGCCTCAGCGAACTCGCGAGCGAGCAGGAGCGCCTGACCCGGCTCGGCCAAGGCTGCGAGAAGGCCCCAGGCATCGGCCTCGGGCGCTGTGAAGAATCGCCCGGTCAGCAGGATGTCCATGGCTCGGGCACGAGGGATGCGCCGTGGCAGCAGTTGTGCGCCGCCGCCGATCGCCACGAGACCGGACCGCACCTCGGGCAGCCCGAAGGTCGCGTCACGCGCTGCGACGACGAGGTCGCAGGCCAGGACGAGCTCGAAACCGCCCGCGACGGCATACCCCTCGACGGCCGCGATGACGGGTTTCGACGGGCGGATCGCGGTCATGCCGCCGAAGCCGCGCCGGCCTCGGGGAACGACCCCCGTCGCCGCGAACGCCTTGAGGTCGAGGCCGGTGCAGAAGTTGCCCCCGGCGCCCGTCACGACCATCACGCGAAGATCGTCGCGCTCGTCGAAATCGTCGACCGCCCGCTCGAGCTCGGCGTTCAGACCCGCATCGACGGCATTCATCACGGCCGGGCGGTCCAGGGTGAGCACCCGCAGGGGCCCGCTGTCGTCGATACGGACGACGCTGTACGGCATCACGCCGGCACCTCCACCCCGACCATGCTCCGCGCCGCCGCCACGATCGCCTCATGAGGGTCGCGCGGCGACCAGCCGAGCTGCGTGCGAGCGCGCTCGTTCGACGTCTTCTTCGAGTAGCCGAGGTCGCGTACGACGGGTCGGAAGCCCTTGTTGAAGATCGCGTTGATTCGCACGACGAAGTTCGGGGCCACCCGGGTCGGCACCCGTGACGCGTCGGTGCCGAGGCCCCTGCGGATCGTCGCGCCGATGTCGGGCATCGACACGGCCGGGCCGTTCGAGAGCAGGAAGCGCTGACCTGCGGCCTCCTGCGTCGTCATCGCCAGGATATGCGCGGCCGCGACGTCGCGCACGTCGACGATCGGCACGTACAGATGCGGCAGCACCGCCATCGTGCCGGTCAGGATCGACTGCACGAGGTGGTTCGCACCCGAGATGTCTCTGCCCATGATCGGCCCGACGACCGCGACGGGCAGCGTCGTGACGAGCTCGAGCGAGCCGCCCTCCGCCTTCACGAAGTCCCACGCGGCGCGCTCGGCGAGCGTCTTGCTCGTGCCGTAGGCATCGACGCCCGGGCCGTCGAGCACCGTCCAGTCGGCCTCGGTGAAGACGTGGTCGTCGTGCGGCCAGCCCCAGCTGACCGCGTGGAAGGCCGACGTCAACACGACGCGACGCACCCCGGCGTCGCGGGCCGCGCGCAGCACCCGGAGTGCGCCCTCGCGCGCCGGCACGATGAGGTCGTCGGGGTTCTCGACGTCTCCGGGCTGCACCGGCGAGGCCACGTGCAGCACGGTGTCGACGCCGTCGACGGCTTCCAACCAACCCTCGTCATTCGTGAGGTCGGCCGCGACGAAGCTCAGCCGCTCCCCCGCCGCCATCCCCGCGGCGCTCAGCGTCGATCGCACCGAGGCCTCCCGCGCGAGTGACCGCACCGTGGTGCGCACCTCGTACCCCTGGTCGAGAAGCTGCAGGATGCAGTGGCCGGCGATGAAACCGGAGCCCCCGGTGACGAGGACACGGGTGGTGGGCATGGCTACTCCTTCGATGGCGTGGGGGTGGCGGCCTCGGCTGCGACCAGGTCGAGGAGGCCCGGGAAGCGCTGGTCGAGGTCGTCGCGGCGGAGGGTGATGCTGCTGCGGTTGCCGAGGTCGAGGTCGTAGACGAGGCCCGCCTCGCGCAGGACGCGGAAGTGGTGGGTGCGCGTCGACTTCGTGACGGGCAGGCCGAACGACGTGCAGGTGCGCTCGACTCCCGGCGGGTCGAACAGCAGGTCGGTGACGACCTTGCGGCGGGACGGGTCGGCGAGGGCCGCCATGACGGCGCCGAGCGACATGTCGTCGACGTCGGGATGCTCGAGGGGTTCGGTCACGGGTTCGCCTCCAGTTCGTCGCGCTCGTGTGACTTCGGGTCGAGGTACGACTTGCACCGTACCTGGGATCCTGCTCTACTTCGAGGTACGACGATTGTCGCACCTTGCCGGAGAGAGTGCTGGATGACCCGAGTCGACGCCCCCGTCACCACCGCCACGCCCGCGCGGCTCGCGCTGCCGGCGATCCTGCTCGGCGTCTTCGTCGTGCCGATGAGCATCACGGGCACGACGGTGGCCCTGCCACGGATCGCCGACTCGCTCGGCACGGACCCGACGCTGCTGCACTCGGTCGTGAACGGCTTCAACGTCGCGTTCGCGGTGTTCATGCTGATGTGGGGCGCGCTCTCCGACCGCATCGGGCACCGCACGACCCTGCGCGCCGGGGTGCTGCTCGTACTGCTGTCAGCCGTCGCGAGCGCGACGTCGCCGTCGCTCGGGGTGCTGGATCTCGCGCGCATCCTGGCCGGGGTCGGGGCCGCCGCTGTCTTCACCGGCGCGAGCGCCACGCTCGGCACCCTCTGGTCGGGCACGGCCCGCACCCGCGCCTTCTCGATCTTCGCCACGATGCTCGGGTTCGGCATCGCCCTCAGCCCGACGATCTCGGGCGCCCTGATCACCGCGGTCGGCTGGCGCGGCATGTTCGTCGTGCACGCCATCGTGCTGACCGTGTCGCTGATCGGCGTGCTGGCGCTCGTGCCGCCGATCGCCCGACACCACCTCGCCTCCGGGCGAATCGACCTGAGGCCGCTGGCGAACCCCGCGTACATCGCCTGGTGCCTCGTGCCGGTCTCGGGCTCGATCCGGTTCGTCGCGATCCTGGCCTACCTGCCGACGGCGTTCTCGAGCGTGGCGGGGCTGCCGACCGGGCTCGCCGGCCTGGCCGTCCTGCCGCTCAGCCTGCCGGTGCTGGCAGCCCCGATCGTGGCTGGTCGCCTGCTGGCGCGGGGCACTGTCACGCCGATGCAGGTCGCGTATGCCGGCATCGGCATGCTCACCGTCGGTGACGCCGGGCTGCTGCTGTTCGGGCCCGGGATGCACTACGTCGCGCTCGTGGTGCCGATGATCCTGATCGGGGCCGGGTTCGGCTGCACCCTCGGAGTGGTCGACGGCAACGCGCTCGCACTGCTGCCGGCGCAGAGCACCGGTCTGGCCGCGGGGGTGCTGAACTTCGTGCGGATGGGCAGCGAAGCGGTGTTCCTCGCGGTGTTCGCGGCCGGCATCAGCGCGCTCGTCGCCCGTCAGCTGCCAGGCTCCGTCGCGGCCGCGGTGGCGTCAGGGTCACCGGGGCATGCGGCGGTCTACACCGCGGCATTCCACCTGGTCGTGCTCGGGCTCATCGCCTGCCACGTGGTCGTCGGCGCCGCGATCCTGGTGCTCGACGGTCGGCGGCGCTGAGCGCCGCCGCCGAGCGCCGCCGCCGAAGCACCTCCGATCAGACGAATGGAGCGCGCCAACGAGCCAGTCCGTGTCGGATCGGAGGTGCCTCGGCGACGGACTCAGTTGGCGAGCTGCCGCGGCAGCGAATCGATCCGCGCCATCTGCCCGTCGTCGAGGGCGAAGCCGTCGAGGGCGATGTTCTGCCGGATGCGCTCGGGGTTCGACGACCGCGGGATGGCGACGATGCCCTTCTGCACGAGCCAGCGCAGGGCGACCTGCGCGCAGGTCACGTCGTGCTGGGCGGCGACCGCGACGAGCTCGGGATCCTGCAGCACCGGCCCGCCCTGACCGAGCGGCGAGTAGGCGGTCGTCACGATGCCCCGCTGACGGTTCTCGGCCACGAGGGCCTTGCGCTGGCGGCGCGGGTGCAGCTCGATCTGGTTGACCGCAGGCACCACGTCCGACCCGGTGGCCAGCGCGTCGAGGTCGGCGGCGTCGAAGTTGGAGACGCCGATGGCGCGCACCTGGCCGGCGTCCAGCAGGTCTTCCATCGCCTTCCAGGTCTCGAGATTGCTCTTGGCGTTCTGCGGCCAGTGGATCAGCAGCAGGTCGACGGTGTCGACGCCGAAGTTGCGGCTCGACAGGTGAAAGGCGCGGCGCACCCCGCCGTCGGACATGTCGGTGCGCCAGATCTTCGTGGTCAGAAAGCGGTCGGTCGGGGCGAGCCCCTCGTCGGCCAGGCCCGAGGTGACGTCGCGCTCGGTGTGGTAGCTCGTGGCGCTGTCGAATGCGCGGTAGCCGGCGGCCGCCGCGACGGCCACGGCCGCGTGATCCACCTGCCAGGTGCCGAACCCGATCAGGGGCATCTCGACGCCGGGGGCGTTGGTCAACGGGATGGTCAGGTCGGCGACGCTCATCTCGCCAGGCTAGTCGGACGTGCGCCCAGCCTCGCCGGGCCAGGATGGGTCGATGCAGCAGCCACTCGCGCACACCCGACCCCGCATCCTGATCGCCGGCGCCAGCATCGCCGGCCCCGCCCTCGCCTTCTGGCTGAACCGCTACGGCTACGACACGACGATCGTCGAGCGCGCCGCCGCCTTCCGCGAGGGCGGCCAGAACATCGACATCCGCGGAGCCGGCCGCGAGGTGCTGCGGCGCTCCGGCCTCGAAGACGCCGTCCGTGAGGCGACCACCGGCGAGGTCGGCACGCGCTTCGTCGGCAGCGACGGCAGGCCGGTCGCCGAGTTCGCCGCCTCGAAGTCCGACACGGTGGGGCCGACGGCGGAGGTCGAGATCCTGCGCGGCGACCTGTCGCGCATCCTGGTCGACGCCACCCGGCCCGACTCCGAGGGCGGCACCGCCTACGTCTACGGCGACAGGATCACGGGGCTCGACGACTCGGGCGAGCAAGTCACGGTCGCCTTCGAGCAGGGCCCGTCACAGAGCTTCGACCTCGTCGTGGCCGCCGACGGCATCGGCTCGGCGACCCGCGGTCTCGTCTTCGGCGACGAGGTCTCGATCACCTCGCTCGGCATGGAGACGACCTACTTCACCATCCCGCGCACCGACGCGGACGACGACTGGTGGAACTGGTTCAACGCCACCCCGGGCCTCTCGGTCACGCTGCGCCCCGACCGCCACGGCACCATCCGCGCGGTGCTCTCGACCGTGATCTACGACCCGGGCGAGGCTCGCGGGGCCGGTGTCGATCGGCGCTCGCTCGCCGACCAGAAGGCGCGCCTCCATGACGAGTTCGCGGGAGTCGGCTGGGAGGCTCCCCGAGTGCTCGCCGCACTCGACGCGACGCAGGATGCCTACACCGAGTCGATCGGGCAGGTCCACGCCCCGGCCTGGTCGCGTGGCCGCACGGCCCTCCTCGGCGACGCCGCCTGGTGCGCCTCCCCCGTCAGCGGCATGGGCACGAGCCTCTCGATGGTCGGCGCCTACGTGCTCGCGGGCGAGCTCGCGGCGCACGTCGACCACCGAGACGCCTTCGCCGGCTACGAGCGGATCATGCGGCCGTACGTCGATCAGGCGCAGAAGCTGCCGCCGGGGGTGCCGCGCATCGCGAACCCGCGGACGCGCGCGGGCCTGGCTGCCTTCCACGCCGGCCTGCGGGTCGCGTCCAGCAGGCTCGTCGGCGGCCTCGGCAGCAAGCTCTTCTCGCCGCCGGCCGACGAGATCGAGCTGCCCGACTACGCGCACCTCGAGCGCACTCGCGTGTGACCTGAAGGCGGGCTAGAACCGCAGCACGCGCTCGGCGGTGCCGTGCGCGATCGCCTCCTTCTCGGCATCCTGCAGCCTGGCCTCGGCGAGAAAACTCTCGGCCTTCTCGTTGCCGATGAAGGGGTAGTCGACCGCGTACATGATGCGGTCGACGCCGACGGTCTCGACGCAGAACTGCAGTTGCGCCTGCGTGAAGAGCCCGCTCGGAGTGATGTACATGTTGTCGCGGATGTACTCGCCGAGAGTCCGGTCGAGCCCCGTCATCCCTTTCGGCAGCCGGTCGTCGAGCCGGTCGAGATAGAAGGGGATCATCTCACCCCAGTGCCCGAGCACGAACTGCAGGCGCGGGTGCCGGTCGAAGACGCCACTGAGTGCCATGTGCAAGAAGTGCACCGCGGTCTCCTGGTGCCAGCCCCAGCCGGCCGTCTCGAAGACGCCCGTGACCTGTTGCGAGAGGCCGGCGTAGTTCCAGTCGACCACGGCGCGAGGCGGCGGCGCCGGGTGCAGGTAGATCGGCACGTCGAGGCGCTCGGCGGCTTTGAGGATCGGCTCGAACGGCTCGGCGTCCAAGAAGTCGCCCCGGGTGCGGCCGAAGATCATCGCGCCCACGAACCCGAGGTCGCCGATGCTCCTCTCCAGCTCGTGCACCGAGGCGGCAGGATCAGCGGTCGGCAGAGACGCGAAGGCCTTGTACCGGCCAGGATGCCGGTCGACCGCCGCTGCCATCCGATCGTTCGCCCGAGTGACGAGCCCGGCCGCCGACGCCGGCAGGGTCTGCGCCCCGAGGGTCGACAGCACCTGCACGTCGATGCCGTTCTGGTCCATGACGGCGAGGCGGCCCTCGTCGAGATCCCGGAGCGTGTCGGACAGAGTGTTGGGGAAGGGAGACATCGGCGTCTCGTGGGGCGAAGGTGCGGACGCCGCCATCACGGCGTCGTCGATGGTGTGCTCTTCGAGCGTGATGATGCGCATACGTCACGCTACGCCGCGGCACCTCATCGCCACCCACGTGGCGACCACCATCGCGGCGACACCCCGCATTCCGGCCGAGGTCCCAGCGCCGCGGCGCTGGGAGGTCGCCCGAAAGACGGGGTGTCGCGAGCCGCAGCTAAAGCGTCGCGGCAGCCGGGTCGAAGTCGACCGGCAGCGTCTCCGGCTGCTCGACCGAGCTCGTCAGGGCGACGGTCTCGCTCGAGACGGCCGCGTCGCGGATGCCGAGCAGCACGTCGAGCACGTGCGACGCGATGGCGCCGCTGGCGTGCTCGGTGACGCCTGCGCGGATCGATCGCGCGAGGTCGACCACGCCGGTGCCGCGGCCCCAGGTCGAGCCCTCGGCCGTCAGCGTCTCGGGCTCGCTCTGGCCGAATCGCCACAGCGTCGAGTCGCCCTCGAACGTGTTCGGGTCGGGCAGGACGATCGTGCCCTCGGTGCCGGTGATCTCGACGAAGCCCATGCGGGGCAGCGCCTGCTGGAACGAGAACGTCGACTGCGACGACTGGCCGCCCTCGAACGAGATCAGCGCCGCGTGGTGCGTCGGTACCTCGACGGGGAAGACGGTGCCGGCGCGCGGGCCCGAGCCGATGGTGCGCGTGTCATGCGACTTCGACGACACCGCCTGCACGTGGTCGACCGAGCCGAACGCGTGCACGAGCGTGGTCACGTAGTACGGGCCCATGTCGAACAGCGGGCCGGCACCCTTGGCGAACAAGAACTCGGGGCCGGGGTGCCACGACTCGGGGCCGGGCACCTGGAAGAGCGTCGTCGCCGTGAGCGGCGCGCCGATCTTGCCTGCACGGATGGCGCGGAGTGCCGACTGGATGCCCGCGCCGAGCACCGTGTCGGGTGCGCAGGCGACCCGCAGGCCTGCGGCCGACGCGTCGGCGAGCAGCGACGAGGCGTCTTCGGCGGCGAGCGCCAG
Source organism: Frondihabitans sp. PAMC 28766 (assembly GCF_001577365.1). Lineage (NCBI taxonomy): Bacteria > Bacillati > Actinomycetota > Actinomycetes > Micrococcales > Microbacteriaceae > Frondihabitans > Frondihabitans sp. PAMC 28766. The sequence continues at coordinate 1,457,564 of NZ_CP014513.1, read as the reverse complement.
CGGCTTCTCGCTCCAGACGTTCTTGCCGGCCTTCAGGATCTGACGCCCCACCTCGGCGTGGACGGCCGGGATCGTGAGGTTGACGACGATCTCGATCTCGTCGATCGCGAGCAGCTGGTCGACCGTGCCGAAGCCCTCGATGCCGTACTTCGTCGCCTGAGCCTCGGCAGCGGCCAGGTTGATGTCGGCGATGAAGAGCACCTTCACATCGGCGAACTTGGTGAGGTTGTCGAGGTACTGGGTGCTGATGACACCCGCGCCGATGAAGCCGACTCCGACCGCGGCTGTGCTGGTCGTCGTCATGCGCTGACGGTCTCGGGGTCGTTCGCCTTCAGCCACGCCAGGGACGTGGCGATTCCCTCGAAGACGTCGCCGGCGTAGCCGTCGAACTCGACGACACGCAGCGCCTGCGGGGCGGCCTTCAGGATGCCGGCGACATCGACGTCTCCGCTACCCGCGGGAAGCTGCAGCTTGAACGCGGCCATCAGCTCGTCGGGCACCACGAGAGCGCTCTCGGAGGAGGGCAGGATCGCGGCGATGTCGCCGGAGACCTTGCCGTCTTTCACGTGGATGAACTGCACGCGGTCGCCGAGGTCTTTCAACAGCTGGACCGTGTCGGCGCCGCCGACGGTGGACCAGAACGTGTCGAGCTCGAGCACGACCGCCGGGTCGAGGTTCTCGACGAACGTGTGATAGATCGAGCGGCCGTCGACCTTGTTGCCGAACTCCCACTGGTGGTTGTGGTAGCCGAAGCGCAGACCCGACGTCGCCGCCTGGGCGCTCAGCTGGTTGACGCGCTCGGCGATCTTCTTCGCGTCGTCGGCGGTCTGCCAACGGTCGGAGGGGATGAACGGGTCGATGACCGTCTCGATGCCCACCACTGCTGCCGCGTCGAAGATGACAGCGGCGTCATCGGAGTCGATCGCGGGGGCGTGGCCGGAGGGCGCGGCGAGTCCGGCCGACTTCAGCGCGGCCGCGTAGGCGGGAGCCCGGTCGACCCAGCCGTACGGCTCGACGTTCTGGTAGCCGATCGCAGCCACACGGTCGATGCTGCCGACGAGATCGTCGGCGATCGCGTCCCTCACCGAGTAGAGCTGGACGGATGTCTCGGTAGCCATGGGAACTCCTGGATCCTGGTGCCTTCGGGGCCCGATGCGACGGAGTCGTCGACCCGTGGAGGACTTCTGTTGATGGACAGTCGAAAGTCGCGCAAACGGCGACAAAACGACCATAGTCCCATTCTGGAAGGCCTGACAATCGACCCGACGCTCTTCGCGACGCCCGTCGCGCCGACTCCGCACGACCCGCATTCAGGAGCGATTTGCGCAAGCCCCTGGTGAACCGCGCGGTTCACGACTAACTTTGCCCCGACCGGGCTGGTTACTCGGTCGAGGTCGGCGATCTCGCCGCGGCAGCGGGGACCCCCTGATCCGGGCCCTCAACGCTTTCGCATGTCGTCGGCCGCGGGCCCCGGGCGCTCCCCCAGCGACCGGGGCCCGCGCCTCGGCGCCCCCTTCTGACATGGCCCCCGAAGAGGGGTCGCCAGACTTTCTCGGGGGGCGCAGACTGGGGCTACCTCGTCATGTGGATCAGGGTCGAGGCGCTTTCGGGGTTCGGGGCCTCACCACCCCGAACCCCGATCACCTGGCTCAGACGCTGACGCTCGTCGGGGTCGAGCCGAAGGAAGTCGGCGTAGCAGGGCTCGGCCCGCGACATCGGCTCGACTCGTTCTGGCCGCCCGCACTGCCCGTGGATCGGTGTGAGGGCCCCACCGAACTAGCTGAACGGTTCTCACTCGTTCTCGCCATTTGCGCATCTCGGACATCGGCGACAGCCGCGACGAAGGCCTCACGAGGCGTGCGGACGAGTCGACAGCGCCTGAGCCCCGATGACGCCGAGCAGTGCGAGGTTCTCGGCGTCACGAGACCCGACGGGTGCCGTGTAGAGCACGAGGTGCTGGTCGCGCTCACCGATCGTGAGCGAATCGCAGTCGACGGTGATCGGGCCGACAGGGGTGTCGCTGAACGTCTTGGTGAGCGGCGGCGGCACGTGAACGTCGTGGCGCTCCCAGAGGCGAGCGAATTCGGCGCTGCCGTCGCGGAGATCCTGGATCAGGTCGGCGATCGCACGGTCGGACGGGTACCGCGCCTGCGCCGACCGGAGTCGCGTGACGACTCCGACTTTGAACTCGACGCCGTCCGAGATCCCGTAGATCGCAGCCTCAGGATCACCGGGGCTGAGAAACGCGCGACGTGCGAGGTTGCGATCGCGGGGCTCGAGTGCCGCGAAGTCCTCCATCAAAGCCGCTGCGAGATCGTTCCAGGCGAGCACCTCGTAGGCGACGGACAGCACGATGCCCGCGGTCTGGGGCAGTCGCTCGAGCAGCGCGAGGACGCTCGGCCGGACATCGCGCCGGTGCACGCCCGACGGGGTGGGCGCGGTGCCGGCGAGGAGGTGGAGGTGGTCGGACTCCGCATCCGTCAGCCGGAGCGCGCCCGCGATGCCGGCGAGGACCTCGGCCGACGGGCGAGGCGCCCGGCCCTGCTCGAGACGCACGTAGTACTCGATGGAGATGTGAGCGAGCACGGCGATCTCCTCGCGCCGGAGCCCGGGGGTGCGGCGCCTCGATCCTGACGGCATCCCGACGTCTTCGGGGTGGAGCCGCTCGCGCCGACTGCGCAGGAACGCGCCGAGTTCGTCCTTGTCCATCCGCCCAGTGTGCGCCGTTCGAGGCTGCCGACCCTGGTACCGTCTGTGCCTGCATCCGGTTCTCGACAGGAGGGACGGTGTCGATATGACACTCATCTCCGAATCCTCTCCCGTCGCCCTGCTGGCCGGCAAGGTCGTCTTCATCACCGGCGCCAGCCGCGGCATCGGCGCGGAGGCCGCTCGGCTCTTCGCCGGCGAGGGCGCAGCCGTCGTGCTCGCCGCCCGCAACACGACGGCCCTCGACGCTCTCGTCGACGAGATCCGCACAGGCGGCGGCACGGCCGACTCCGTCGCCATGGACCTCACCGACCGCACGTCCATCCGCGCCGCCGTCGATCGGGTCGAGCAGTTGCACGGCCGCCTCGACGCCGCCTTCAACAACGGCGGGGTGGGCCAGCGGGTCATCGGCCCGCTCGACAGCACCCCCGACGACGACATCGACGAGCAGTTCACCGTGAACTTCCGCTCGCACTGGGTCGCGATGGTCGCCGAGGCGGCCCTCATGCGGAAGTCCGGCGGGGGTGCAATCGTGAACACGTCCAGCATCGGCAGTCGTCGGGCCGTCCCTCCGCTGCCCGCCTACGCCGCCATGAAGCGCGCCCTCAACAGCATCACCGAGACCGCTGCCGTCACCTGGGCGGCCGAGGGCATCCGGGTCAACGGCATCACTCCGGGCGGCACCGCGACCGAGATGATGGACGAGTGGGAGGCTCAGGCCCCCGGCATCATCGAGGCCAACAACGCGGCCAGCCCCATCGGCAGGATGGCGACGCCTCGCGAGGTGGCGGAGGTCGCAGGGTTCCTCCTCAGCGACCGCGCCTCGGCGGTCACCGGTGCCATCGTCCCGGTCGACGGCGGCGCGGGCGCCTGACCCCTCGACGCACCTGCGCGACATCGGCGGCCGGCTCACTCGAGCTCCGGGTCGAGACGGTCAGAGCCTGCTCGCGGCCAGGAGCGCGGCGGTGGCGGCATCGACGTCGACGTCGACACCCACCGCCATCTGCAGTGAGTACCCCTGGCAGAGCGCCGCGAAGGCCACCGCCATTCGACGGGCGTCGGCGGCGTCCCGCTCGGGCACGAGTGCCGCAAGGCGCGCCCGGACCTCGTCGAGTTGAGTGCGGACGATGCCCGCCACGTCGGGCGAGACAGCTGCCTCGGCGTAGATCTGGGCGACGAGCTGGGCGTGCCCTCGCTGCTTCGACAGCGTCTGCACCTCCTCCAGGAAGGCCCGGATGGCGGGTGCCGTCAATTCACCGGGCAGCGACTGGGCGCCCTGCTCGCAGATCGCCCGGACGATCTCGTCCTTGCCAGTGAAGTAGCGGTAGATCGCGCCGACCGAGAGCCCGGACTTCTCGACGATGTCGGGCATCGACGTGTGGGCGAAACCTCGCGCGGCGAAGAGGTCGCGAGCGGCGTCGAGGATCTGCTCGCGACGCGCGTCGAGGTGCGATTGGCTCACCTTCGGCAAAAGAGAACGACCTTTCGTTTTGTGATACGTTCCTAGCCTAATCGATCGCGAACGGAAGGAGCGCTCATGCGCTATCAGACATTCGGGCGACGGAGCGGCTTGCGCGTCTCCGAACTCGTGCTCGGGACAGCCAACTTCGGGTCCGCGCCGACATCGGCGGGGGTCGAGGGGTCGCGTGCGATCTTCGACTCGTTCGTCGCAGCCGGAGGCACGACCTTCGACACCTCGAGCATCTACCAGGCCGGCGAGAGCGAGCGAGTTCTCGGCACCCTGCTCGGCCACGAGCGCGACCGCTTCGTCGTGGTGACGAAATACAGCGCCAGCATCGACCCGCAGGCTCGGCCGAGCGTCACCGGCAACTCCCGCAAGTCGATGGTGCGGTCCGTCGAAGACAGCCTCGCTCGCTTGAAGACGGACTACGTCGACATCCTCATGCCGCACTTCCCTGACGGCATCACGCCCATGGCCGAGATCCTGGCAGGATTCGACGAGCTCATCCAGGCGGGCAAGATCCGCTACGGCGGCCTGTCGAACTTCCCCGCGTGGCGCGTCGCCGGGGCCGCCCTCCGCTCCGAGCTCGGCTCGGGCTCGTCCGTCATCGGCATTCAGACCGAGTACAGCCTCGCAGAACGCTCTGCCGAGCGAGAGCTGCTGCCGATGGCCGAGGCGCACGGGCTCGGTGTCGTGATGTACTCGCCGCTCGCCGGCGGCCTGCTCACGGGCAAGTACCGACGCGGCGAAGAGGGAAGGCTGAGCACCTCCGACCGGCTGCACTCGGGGCAGCGCGACGCCGTCCTCGACGCGGTCCTCGACGTCGCCTCCGCCCTCGAGACGCCGCCGGCCCAGATCGCGCTGGCCTGGCTGCGGAAGCGCGCCTCACTGTCGGCGACGTCGCTCGTGCCCATCGTGGGGCCCCGCACGACGGCCCACCTCGACGGCTACCTGGCGTCGCTCGACGTCGAGCTCGACGACCGGCACTACGAGGCTCTCGAGACGGCGAGCGCCATTCGTCTCGGCGCACCGTTCGACGACGTCGTCGGCGCCCTCCGAAACGGTGCCGACGGTGACCGCTCGCAGCTGACGCCGTCGGCGATCCCCGCCATCTGACGACCCCGCAGCCGCTCATCGACGGCGCCTTCACGGCGCACTGACCTACGCTCGAACCATGTCGAGTCGCCCTGTCATCGTCGGAATCAGCACCAAGTCGTACCTCGGCTACCGAGCCTCGCTGGAGTGGCTGCAGCAGGTCACCGACATCGCGCGGCACCACGAGGCCGTCTCCTCCGGGCGGGTGCGGCTCTTCATCGCACCCTCCGAGCCGCTGCTCGAGTCGGCCGTCCGTCTAGCCGCGGGCTCGGCCGTGGTCGTCGCGGCGCAGGACGTCTCCTCAGACGCTGCCGGGCCCCACACGGGCGATGTCCCGGCGACGCTGCTCGCCGAGATGGGTGTGCAACTCGTCGAGATCGGGCACGCCGAGAGGCGAGCCACGAGATGCGAGACGCCCGAGGTGATCCGAGCGAAGCTGGCCCAGGCGCGGGATGCCGGGCTGGCCTCGCTGCTCTGCATCGGTGAGGGCGAACGCACCACGGTCACCGGCGCGGTCGACGCCTGCCTGACGCAGGTCGCCGACGCGTCGGAGGGACGGATCGTGCTCGCCTACGAGCCCGTCTGGGCGATCGGCGCCCCGGAGGCCGCCCCCGCCGACTACGTCCGCGCCGTCGTCGAGGGAATCCGGGCCGGCCTACCCCAGGCCCTCGCCGACATTCCCCTCATCTACGGCGGAAGCGCCGGCCCCGGCCTCCTGGCCTCGCTGCGACCCGCCGTCGACGGCCTCTTCCTGGGTCGTTTCGCCCACGACCCGTCGAACGTCGAACGCGTGCTGGACGAGGCCGCCACCCTCGGACCGAACGACTAGGTGCCCCTGGAGGGACTCGAACCCCCAACCCTTTCCTTAGGACGGAACTGCTCTTCCATTGAGCTACAGAGGCTGACCCTCCAGCCTACCGAAGGCTAGGCGGCGGCGAGGTACTCGTCCCAGACGGCCTGCGGCTGCTCGACCCCGCGCACGACCCAGCCGACGCCGTGCGGCGCCTTCGGCACAAAGCGGAGGTTCCAGCCCATCTCGAGCGGCGTGCGGTCGCTCTTGATGTTGTTGCACTTCAGGCAGCAGGCGACGAGGTTCTCCCACGAGTCGCGGCCGCCGCGCGACCGCGGCTGCACGTGGTCGATCGTGGTCGCCGCCTTGCCGCAGTAAGCGCACTTGTGCGCGTCGCGTCGCAGCACGCCACGGCGGGACACGGGGATCTGGCGCTGGTGCGGCAGCCGCACGTAGCGCGTGAGCACGATCACGGAAGGCCGGTCGAAGACGGTCGTGGCGGCGAGCACCGGGTGCTCGGCGTCGGCCGCCAGCACCGTCGCCTTCTGGCTCATCACGAGTACGAGTGCTCGGCGGAACGACACGACGGCCAGCGGCTCGTAGCCGGCGTTGAGGACAAGAGTGCGCATTGGGTCCCTTTCGAAACGGCCTGGACGGCTTCCAGGCATTCGATCTCTCGGGGTGCTGCACGCGAAGGGGTGGGGCCCGACGAAAAAAGCACCGTCACGACGTGACGGTGCTTCAGGCGGCTGGCGATCCAGTCTGTATGGCACAGCTCAGGCGTGCATCCATGGTGCGGATGACTCCTGTGTGCGACATCAGACTCTCCCAAGGGCGTACTGGAACTCCGAGAGCACCAGGTTACGACATGAGCCGCCCTGCACATAGCAGGGCGGCTCATGGTTTACAAAGGGTTCACGGGGCGAAGCCTGGCTGCGAGGCCGACAGGGCCGCAGGATCCGACGGCTCGGCTCTTACTTGATGCCGAGGCGCACGAAGTGGTGCGCCTGGTCCCAGATGGGTCGGACGCTCACGACGCCGCCGGGCTTGGGGGCGTCGAGGATCATGCCGTTGCCGGCGTAGAAGCCGATGTGCTCTTCGTTGTCGAAGACGACGAGATCGCCGGGCTCGGCGTCGGCCTGCGAGATCGTGGTGCCTGCGGCGTCTTCGAGCGGCACGGAGTGCTGGAGCGAGATGCCGTACTGCGCGTAGACGTACATGACGAAGCCGGAGCAGTCGAAGCCGGCCGGGGTGGCGCCGCCGAAGACGTAGGGCACGCCCTGGTATTGCAGGGCCGTCTGGTAGACGGCCGCGAGGCTGAAGGCGGGGTGGGCCGGGGCGGCGAGGTAGTCGGCCGCGGTCTGGCCGGTGTAGGCGGTGCTCGCGGCGAAGGTGGCACGCGAGGCCTCGGCGGCCGCAGTGGTCGACGCAGTGGCGGTCGAGGCCAGCTTCGTGGTCGCGGTCTGCACCACGGGCAGGGTCGTCGTGTACGTGTCGCGAGAGACGGCGGCGCCGGCGACGGTGCTGGCGACCTTCATGTTCTGGGCGCCGGTGGCGCGAGCCGAAGCGATGGCGGCGGCGCTGGCCGACGAGCCGGTGGCGGTGGTCGCCGGGTGGGCGAAGGCGGGGAGGGCCATGGTGCCGAAGAGGCCCGCGGTGATCGTCATGACGGCGACCGACACGACCGTCTTCTTGGCGCCGGTGCGCTTCGAGCGGGCGGCCGCAGCGGCAGCGCGCTCCTGGGCTCGTCCGGCCTCGCGAGCGGCACGACGGGTGGTCGGTGCGGCGGCAGCGGTCTGCGTCACGGTCGTGATGGGACCGGTGCGGATCGGGTCGGTGCGGGGAGTCGATCGACGGGCGAGCTGTGTGCTCGGCGTCATGATGATGCCATTGGTCAAGAGTGGGTCTCTCCTGCGCCTCGACAGCCTGCAGGGCTGTCCCCATCCCGTTCGTTGGATCAACGACTCACAGCAAGAGACGGGGTCGGAGACGTCTTGCCACGGATCCGACAACCGGCCTTCCTGGCTGTTCGGACTTGGCGAGCGTACCCGAGTACGACGCCGGTGTCATCCTGAAGGCTGATCTTTGTAACGAAAAGGTAAAGATCTGCCCGCAGAACTACGCGGAGAGGTAGATGTGCGATGCGACGTCGGGCGCGAGCTCGATCGCCGCGTCGTACCCCTCGACGCGGATGGAGATGTACGAGCCCGCCGCAGACACCGTGGCCGTCTTGCCGGGTTGTACCCCGGAGTCGTGCAGCTGCTGGAGGAACTCGGGCTCGAACTGCACGGGCTCTGCCAGGCGACGAATCGTTCCTGACTTTCCGCTGGGATTCTGAGCTGCCACGTCGACGATCGAGATGACGCCGTCCATGAAGCGCCCCGCCGGGGAGTCGCCGAGCTCGTCGAGACCCGGGATGGGGTTGCCGTAGGGCGACTCGGTCGGGTGGTCGAGCATGTCGAGCAGGCGGCGCTCGACCTGCTCGCTCATCACGTGCTCCCAGCGGCAGGCCTCGTCGTGGACGAAGGCCCAGTCGAGGCCGATCACGTCGGCGAGCAGACGCTCGGCGAGACGGTGCTTGCGGATCACATGGGTCGCCTTCGTGCGCCCCGCCTCGGTCAACTCGAGGTGGCGGTCGCCCGACACGATCACGAGGCCGTCGCGCTCCATGCGGGCCACCGTCTGCGAGACGGTCGGGCCGGAGTGGCCGAGGCGCTCGGAGATGCGGGCACGGAGAGGCACGATGTTCTCCTCCTCGAGGTCGAGGATCGTGCGAAGGTACATCTCTGTGGTGTCGACGAGATCGGTCAACAGTGCCTCCCGGTACAGCGCTCGAAAGCAACAGGGCGCTTTACCCGCAATCCTACCGGCTCGCCTGT